>NZ_JBBUKU010000001.1:1649330-2860667 GCF_038066655.1 Pigmentiphaga sp. YJ18
CTGCAAGGCGTGAAGGATCGCAAGCAGTCCCGCTCGAAGTACGGCGCCAAGCGCCCCAAGAAGGCCTGATCTCCGGGTCTTGCCGCTTTACCCGTTGCGTTGCCGCGTCCTGATTCGCAGGGGCGGCGCGAGTAAGGGGCCCGTCGGGGCGCAAGCCCAACATGACAGGCCACGGCCGTAGGCGAAAGCCCGCGGTTCAACTGAAGACATAGGAAGTAGAAATGCCTCGTCGTCGCGAAGTACCCAAGCGTGAAATCCTGCCCGATCCCAAGTTCGGCAGCGTTGAACTCGCCAAATTCATGAACGTCGTCATGCTCTCCGGCAAGAAGGCCGTTGCAGAGCGGATCGTTTACGGCGCCCTCGAACAAATCCAGACCAAGACCGGCAAGGACCCCATCGAGGTGTTCGGTCAGGCGATCGGCAACGTCAAGCCCATCGTCGAGGTCAAGAGCCGCCGGGTCGGCGGCGCCAACTACCAAGTGCCGGTTGAAGTGCGCCCCGTGCGCCGCCTGGCCTTGGCTATGCGTTGGGTTCGCGAGGCCGCCAAGAAGCGTGGCGAGAAGTCCATGGACCTGCGCCTGGCCGGCGAGCTGATGGACGCATCCGAAGGCCGCGGCGGCGCGGTCAAGAAGCGCGACGACACGCACAAGATGGCCGAAGCCAACAAGGCATTCAGCCACTTCCGCTGGTAAGCAGCACTCTTCGTTTCTCAAATGGCCCGCGGCTGATCGCCGTGGGCCAACCAGTCCAGTCACCAAGGAAATCCGATCATGGCCCGCAAGACCCCGATCGAGCGCTACCGCAACATCGGCATCTCTGCGCACATCGACGCAGGGAAGACCACTACCACCGAACGTATCCTGTTCTATACGGGCGTCAACCACAAGCTTGGCGAAGTGCACGACGGCGCCGCCACGATGGACTGGATGGAGCAGGAGCAGGAACGCGGCATCACGATCACCTCGGCTGCCACCACCTGCTTCTGGAAGGGCATGGCGGGCAATTATCCCGAGCATCGCTTCAACATCATCGACACCCCGGGGCACGTGGACTTCACGATTGAAGTCGAGCGCTCCATGCGCGTGCTCGACGGCGCCTGCATGGTGTATTGCGCCGTGGGCGGCGTGCAGCCCCAGTCGGAAACCGTCTGGCGCCAGGCCAACAAGTACGGCGTGCCCCGTCTCGCGTTCGTCAACAAGATGGACCGTACCGGCGCGAACTTCTTCAAGGTCTACGAGCAGATGCGTCTGCGCCTGAAGGCCAACCCGATCCCGCTGCAAGTGCCGATCGGCGCCGAAGACTCGTTCAAGGGCGTGGTCGACCTGGTCAAGATGAAGGCCATCCTGTGGGATGACGCCAGCCAGGGCACCAAGTTCGAATACGGCGACATCCCCGCCGAGCTGGCCGATACCTGCAGCGAATGGCACGAGAAGCTGGTCGAGGCGGCTGCCGAGTCGTCCGAAGAGCTGATGAACAAGTACCTGGAATCCGGTGAACTGTCGGAAGCCGAGATCAAGTCCGCCATCCGCCAGCGCACCATCGCCGGCGAGATCCAGCCCATGCTGTGCGGCACCGCCTTCAAGAACAAGGGCGTGCAGGCCATGCTGGACGCGGTCATCGACTATCTGCCCTCGCCGGTCGACATCCCCCCGGTCGACGGTACCGACGAGAACGACCAGCCGGTGGTCCGCAAGGCCGACGACAAGGAAAAGTTTTCGGCGCTGGCGTTCAAGCTGATGACGGATCCGTTCGTCGGCCAGTTGACCTTCATCCGCGTGTACTCGGGCGTGCTGAACTCCGGCGACACCGTCTACAACGCGATCAAGGGCAAGAAAGAGCGCGTCGGCCGTATTCTGCAGATGCACGCCAACCAGCGTGAAGAAATCAAGGAAGTGCTGGCGGGCGACATCGCCGCGGCCGTGGGCCTGAAGGACGTCACGACCGGCGAAACGCTGTGCGATCCGGAATCGATCGTCACGCTGGAAAAGATGGAGTTCCCCGAGCCCGTGATCGCGCAGGCCGTCGAACCCAAGACCAAGGCCGACCAGGAAAAGATGGGCATCGCCCTGAACCGCCTGGCCGCCGAGGATCCGTCGTTCCGCGTGCGTACCGATGAAGAATCGGGCCAGACCATCATTGCCGGCATGGGCGAGCTCCACCTGGAAATCCTGGTCGACCGCATGAAGCGCGAATTCGGCGTGGACGCCAACGTCGGCAAGCCCCAGGTGGCCTACCGCGAAACCATACGCAAGGTCTGCGAAGAATCCGAAGGCAAGTTCGTCAAGCAGTCGGGCGGTCGCGGCCAGTACGGCCACGTGGTGCTGAAGGTCGAGCCGCAGGAAGCCGGCAAGGGCTTCGAGTTCGTCGACGCGATCAAGGGCGGCGTGGTGCCCCGTGAATTCATCCCGGCCGTGGAAAAGGGTTGTATCGACACCCTGCAGGCGGGCGTGATGGCCGGTTATCCGGTGGTGGACGTCAAGGTCACGCTGTTCTTCGGTTCGTACCACGACGTGGACTCGAACGAAAACGCGTTCAAGATGGCCGCCTCGATGGCCTTCAAGGACGGCATGCGCAAGGCCAACCCCGTGCTGCTCGAGCCCATGATGGCCGTGGAAGTCGAGACGCCGGAAGACTACGCCGGTACCGTGATGGGCGATCTGTCCTCGCGGCGCGGCATGGTCCAGGGCATGGACGACATGGTCGGCGGCGGCAAGGTCATCAAGGCCGAGGTTCCCCTGGCCGAGATGTTCGGTTATTCCACCGCGCTGCGTTCCGCGACCCAGGGTCGTGCGACGTACACGATGGAATTCAAGCACTACGCGGAAGCGCCGAAGAACGTCGCCGACGCAATCATCAGCGCCCGCGCCAAGTAATTGGCGACAGGCAAGTAATCGTTAAATCTCCAGGCAAACTGCAGGAAGAGAGAACATGGCAAAAGGCAAGTTTGAGCGTACCAAGCCGCACGTGAACGTGGGCACGATCGGTCACGTTGACCACGGCAAGACGACGCTGACGGCGGCGATCACGACGGTGCTGTCGAAGCAGTTCGGCGGCGAGGCGAAGGCGTACGACCAGATCGACGCGGCGCCGGAAGAGAAGGCGCGTGGTATCACGATCAACACGGCGCACGTGGAATACGAGACGCAGACGCGGCACTACGCGCACGTTGATTGCCCGGGCCACGCGGACTACGTGAAGAACATGATCACGGGTGCGGCGCAGATGGACGGCGCGATCCTGGTGGTGTCGGCCGCTGACGGCCCGATGCCGCAGACGCGCGAGCACATCCTGCTGTCGCGCCAGGTTGGCGTGCCGTACATCATCGTGTTCCTGAACAAGGCGGACCTGGTTGACGACGCCGAGCTGCTGGAACTGGTGGAAATGGAAGTTCGCGAGCTGCTCTCGAAGTACGACTTCCCGGGCGACGATACGCCGATCGTGAAGGGTTCGGCCCGTCTGGCGCTGGAAGGCGACAAGGGCGAACTGGGCGAGCCGGCCATTCTGCAACTGGCGGCAGCGCTGGACTCGTACATTCCGACGCCCGAGCGGGCGGTCGATGGCGCGTTCCTGATGCCGGTGGAAGACGTGTTCTCGATCTCGGGTCGCGGCACGGTGGTGACGGGTCGTATCGAGCGGGGCATCGTCAAGGTCGGCGAGGAAATCGAAATCGTCGGTATCAAGGACACGGTCAAGACGACGTGCACGGGCGTGGAAATGTTCCGCAAGCTGCTGGATCAGGGCCAGGCGGGCGACAACGTCGGTATTCTGCTGCGCGGCACCAAGCGTGAAGACGTCGAGCGGGGCCAGGTTCTGGCCAAGCCCGGTTCGATCACGCCGCACACGGAGTTCTCGGCCGAGGTGTACGTGCTGTCGAAGGAAGAAGGCGGCCGTCACACGCCGTTCTTCAACGGCTATCGTCCCCAGTTCTACTTCCGCACGACGGACGTGACGGGCACGATCGAGCTGCCCAAGGACAAGGAAATGGTGCTGCCGGGCGACAACGTGTCGATCACGGTCAAGCTGCTGGCTCCCATCGCCATGGAAGAAGGCCTGCGCTTCGCCATCCGTGAAGGCGGTCGTACCGTCGGCGCCGGCGTGGTCGCTAAAATTATTGCTTGATTTTAAGGGTCTCCCTTAAAAAAACGGCCCCACCCAGGACGCCGCGGATCCGGCTCTGCCGGTCCGCCAGCGTCGCCCCCCAGGGGGGCGCGCGTAAGCGCGTAGGGGGGGGTCCAACATCGCTCTTTAGGATATTTCATGAAAAAGCAGAAGATTCGCATCCGCCTCAAGGCGTTCGATTACAAGCTCATCGACCAGTCGGCCGCCGAGATCGTCGAAACCGCCAAGCGCACGGGTGCCGTGGTCCGTGGTCCGGTTCCCCTGCCGACCCGTATCCGCCGCTACGATCTGCTGCGTTCGCCGCACGTCAACAAGACGTCGCGCGACCAGTTCGAGATCCGCACCCATCAGCGCCTGATGGACATCGTGGATCCCACCGACAAGACCGTGGACGCGTTGATGCGCCTGGACCTGCCGGCTGGCGTGGATGTGGAAATCGCTTTGCAGTGACGTGGTATTTGCGCCCGGGGCTTGAAAAGGCTGCCGGGCGCAGGCTATACTAGCCGGCTAGCCCGTGGGTAAACCCCATGGGCTTTTGGCACGTATTTATTCCGGCGGGGGGTTCCCCGGCATTTTTCCCGGATCGTGCCGCCAGCAATCCTCATCGCATCAATGTTGGCGCAGCGCCTCTGGCGTTGCTGTCCGGCGCCGCACCTCGGTGTGACGCCATTTTTAGCCCCGGCCAATCGTAGTCGGGAATGGAGAAAACGATGTCGACCCAATCGACGGCCTCCACGCCAGCCGCATTCCGGCTCGGCCTGGTGGGTCGCAAGGTTGGCATGACCCGCATTTTCACGGACGATGGCGAATCCATCCCCGTGACCGTGCTGGACGTGTCGAACAACCGTGTGACCCAGGTCAAATCCCCGCAAACGGACGGTTATGCCGCCGTTCAGGTCACGTTCGGTACGCGCCGTGCTTCGCGCGTCACCAAGCCCCTTACCGGCCACTTCGCGAAAGCGGGTGCCGAAGCGGGCAGCGTGCTCAAAGAATTCCGCCTTGATCCGGCCAAAGCGGCCGAGTTCGCTCCGGGCGCAGTCATCACCGTGGAATCGGTCTTCACGGTCGGCCAGAAGGTCGACGTGACGGGCACGACCATCGGTAAGGGCTTCTCGGGCGCGATCAAGCGTCACAATTTCTCGTCGAACCGCGCTTCGCACGGTAACTCGGTGTCGCACAACTCGGCCGGCTCCATTGGTATGGCGCAGGATCCGGGCCGCGTGTTTCCGGGCAAGAAGATGGCCGGCCACTACGGCGACGTCACCCGCACCGTGCAGAACCTCGACGTGATCCGCGTGGACGCCGAACGCGGCCTGCTGCTGGTCCGTGGCGCCGTCCCGGGCCATGCCGGCGCGAACATCGTCGTTCGTCCCGCTGTGAAAGGAGCCTGAACATGGCAGATCTCAAGCTCCTGAATGACCAGGGCCAGGTCGCTGCGACCGTCAGCGCCCCCGATACGGTCTTCGGCCGCGAATTCAACGAAGCGCTGGTGCACCAGGTCGTTGTCGCCTACCAGGCCAACGCCCGCAGCGGCAACCGCGCCCAGAAGGATCGCACGGAAGTCAAGCACTCCACCAAGAAGCCCTGGCGCCAGAAGGGTACCGGCCGCGCTCGCGCCGGTATGACCTCGTCGCCGCTGTGGCGTGGGGGTGGTCGCATTTTCCCGAATTCGCCTGAAGAAAACTTCAGCCAGAAAGTGAACAAGAAGATGTACCGCGCCGGTGTGCGGTCGATCTTGTCGCAGCTGGCCCGCGAAGACCGGATCGCGATCGTCGAGAACTTCGTGGTCGATTCGCCCAAGACCAAGGTGGCCGCCGACAAGCTCAAGAGCCTGGGCTTGAACTCGGTCCTCATCATTACCGATACGGTTGACGAAAACCTCTATCTGGCCACGCGCAATCTGCCGCACGTGGCGGTGGTCGAGTCCCGTTATGCCGATCCGCTGTCGCTGATCCACTACAACAAAGTGTTGATCACCAAGCCCGCGATCGCTCAGCTCGAGGAGATGCTGGGATGAGCAACGACCGTCTGCTCCAGGTTCTGCTGGCCCCGATCGTCTCTGAAAAGAGCACGTTCATCGCCGACAAGAACCAGCAAGTGGCTTTCCGCGTCCTGCAAGACGCCACCAAGCCGGAAATCAAGGCTGCCGTCGAACTGCTCTTCAAGGTGCAGGTCGAGTCCGTGCAGGTTCTCAATACCAAGGGCAAAGTCAAGCGCTTTGGCCGCTTCATCGGTCGCCGTCGCAACGAGCGCAAGGCGTACGTGTCGCTGAAGCCGGGTCAGGAAATCGACTTTGCGCAGGAGGTGAAGTAAATGCCCCTCGTCAAGCTGAAGCCGACTTCCGCCGGTCGCCGCGCGATGGTGAAGGTGGTTCACCCCCACCTGCACAAAGGTCGCCCGCTCGACAGTCTGCTCGAAAAGCAGATGCAGAATGCCGGCCGCAACAACAACGGCCATATCACCACGCGTCATCGCGGCGGTGGTCACAAGCAGCATTACCGTGTGGTCGATTTCAAGCGCACCAAGGACGGCATCCCGGCCAAGGTCGAGCGCATCGAATACGATCCCAACCGTACGGCGCACATCGCTCTGTTGTGCTACGCCGACGGCGAACGTCGCTACATCATCGCCCCGCGCGGTCTTGAAGTCGGCGCCACGCTGGTGTCTGGTAGCGAAGCGCCCATCCGCGCTGGCAATACCCTGCCGATCCGCAACATCCCGGTCGGTAGCACCATCCACTGCGTGGAAATGATCCCCGGCAAGGGTGCCCAGATGGTGCGCTCGGCGGGTGGATCGGCCGTGCTGCTGGCCCGTGAAGGTACCTACGCCCAGGTTCGCCTGCGTTCGGGCGAAGTCCGCAAGGTGCACATCGAGTGCCGTGCGACCATCGGCGAAGTCAGCAACGAAGAGCATGGCCTGCGCCAGATCGGCAAGGCCGGTGCCACCCGTTGGCGCGGCATTCGCCCCACCGTTCGCGGTGTTGCCATGAACCCGATCGACCACCCGCACGGTGGTGGTGAAGGCCGTACTGGCGAAGCCCGTGAGCCGGTCAGCCCCTGGGGCACTCCGTCCAAGGGTTTCAAGACCCGCCGCAACAAGCGGACGAGCAATATGATCGTCCAGCGGCGCAAGAAGAAGTAAGCGAGGCGAGCCATGTCACGTTCGATTAAGAAAGGCCCGTTTGTCGACCTGCACCTTCTGAAGAAGGTTGAGTCGGCCACGGCCGGAAAAGACAAGCGCCCGATCAAGACCTGGTCGCGTCGTTCCACGATCCTGCCCGAGTTCATCGGTCTGACGATCGCGGTTCACAATGGTCGCCAGCATGTTCCCGTGTATGTCAACGAGAACATGGTCGGTCACAAACTCGGCGAGTTCGCGCTGACCCGTACGTTCAAGGGCCACGCTGCGGACAAGAAGGCCAAGAGGTAAGCGCGATGGAAACCACTGCGATTGTTCGTGGCGTACGCGTGTCGGCCCAGAAGGCCCGTCTGGTCGCGGATATGATCCGCGGCAAGTCGGTGGCCCAGGCCATCAACATTCTGACGTTCACGCCCAAGAAGTCCGCCGGCATCATCAAGAAGGCGGTCGAATCCGCCATCGCGAATGCCGAGCACAACGACGGTGCCGATATCGACGAGCTGAAGGTGAAAACCATCTACGTCGACAAAGGTGCGTCGCTCAAGCGTTTCGACGCCCGCGCCAAGGGCCGAGGCGTCAAGATCGAGAAGCAGACCTGCCACATCGTGGTCAAGGTCGGCAGCTAAGGAGCCACGATGGGACAGAAAATTCACCCGACCGGGTTCCGTCTCTCGGTCAGCCGTAACTGGTCTTCCCGCTGGTACGCCAGCGGAAGCGCCTACGCCGGCATGCTGGCGGAAGACATCAAGGTCCGCGAATACCTGAAGAAGAAGCTGAAAGGCGCTTCGGTGGGTCGCGTGATCATCGAGCGTCCTGCCAAGAACGCGCGCGTCACGGTCTACTCGGCTCGTCCGGGTGTCGTGATCGGCAAGAAGGGCGAGGACATCGAGATCCTGAAGGCCGATCTGCAGCGTCTGATGGGCGTGCCCGTGCACGTCAACATCGAAGAAATCCGCAAGCCGGAAGTCGACGCCCAGCTGATCGCCGATTCGATCGCCCAGCAGCTCGAAAAGCGCATCATGTTCCGCCGGGCGATGAAGCGCGCCATGCAGAACGCCATGCGCCTGGGTGCCCAGGGCATCAAGATCATGAGCGCCGGTCGCCTGAACGGTATCGAGATCGCCCGTACGGAATGGTATCGCGAAGGCCGTGTGCCGCTGCACACCCTGCGCGCCAACATCGACTACGGCACGTCCGAAGCCGGTACGACCTATGGTCTGATCGGTATCAAGGTGTGGGTCTACAAGGGCGACACGCTGGGCTCGGCCGAGCTGGCCGCCGCCCCTGAAGCAACCAAGGACGAAGAGCGCAAGCCGCGCCGCGGCCCGCGTAACGACCGTCCGGGCAATCGCCCCGGCGCCGGTCGTGGTCGCGGCGGCCGCCGGCCCGAAGGCGAGGCAGCAGCTGCTGCCGCGCCCGAGGGCGGTGCCCGGCGTGCGCCGCGCAAGCCGGCTGCTGCTGCTGATGCGGCCGCGCCTGCCAAAGACGGAGAATAAGCATGCTGCAGCCATCGCGCAGGAAATACCGCAAGGAACAAAAGGGCCGCAATACCGGCCTGGCTACGCGCGGCGCCAACGTTTCGTTCGGCGAATTCGGTCTGAAGGCCACGGGTCGTGGTCGCCTGACCGCTCGCCAGATCGAGTCGGCCCGTCGTGCCATCACCCGCCACATCAAGCGTGGCGGCCGTATCTGGATCCGCGTCTTCCCGGACAAGCCGATCTCGCAAAAGCCCGCCGAAGTCCGGATGGGTAACGGCAAGGGTAACCCGGAGTACTGGGTCGCCGAGATCCAGCCCGGCAAGGTGCTGTATGAAATGGAAGGCGTCAACGAAGAACTGGCGCGCGAGGCGTTCCGCCTGGCGGCTGCCAAGCTTCCGATCTCGACCGTCTTCGTGACGCGTCATCTCGGAACGTAAGGAGATAGCAATGAAGGCAAGCGAACTCCGTTCGAAAGACGCCGGCGAGCTCGGCAAGGAGCTCGAGGGTCTGCTTAGGGCTCAGTTCAGTCTGCGTATGCAACTGGCTACCCAGCAGCTTTCCAACACCAGCCAGCTCGGCAAGGTGCGTCGCGACATCGCGCGCGTCCGTACCGTGCTGCGCGAGAAAGCCGGGAAGTAATCATGAGCGAAACCAAGCTGAAGCGTACGCTGACCGGTCGTGTGGTCAGCGACAAGATGAACAAGACGGTAACCGTGATGGTCGAGCGGCGGGTCAAGCACCCGCTGTACGGCAAGATCGTCGTCCGGTCCGCCAAGTACCACGCTCACGACGAAACCAACCAGTACAAGACCGGTGATCTGGTCGAGATCTCGGAAACCCGTCCGGTTTCCAAGACCAAGGCCTGGTCGGTGGTCCGTCTGGTCGAAGCCGCACGCATCATCTGATCCGCGCAGGCTAGACGGGCATCGCAAGATGCCCGGCGAAAAAAAGCCGTGGAGGCAACTCCGCGGCTTTTTTGTTTTGGAGCTCGGATGGCTCAGCCGGCCGGCGGGGGCGCGTCGCCGTTGGACAGGCGTTGTTCGAGTTCGCCTATGCGCGCCGCATCGGCCTGCAAGCGGGGCACGAGCGCCAGCGCCTGGGCGCGTTCGGCTTCGGTATGGGCGGACAGCAGCAGCAAGCTGCCCGTTACCTGCCCGTCGGCATGGCGCACCGGAACGGCCAGCGCCAGGATGCGCGGATTGCGCCTGCCTACCGTGGCCACGTAGCCCTGCTTGCGGATGGTTGCCAGGGCGCCGCGGAATTCCTGCCAGTCCTGGCCCAGCCCCGATTCGGCGATCTCGGCCTGCTTGGCCAGATACAAGGCGCGGATCTGGTGCGGGGCCAGGTTGGCCAGGATGGCTTGCGAGCCCGCGCCCTGGAACAAGGGGAAGGCGGACCCACGGCCGCGATACAGCGGCATGCGTTCCCCGTCGTGGGTGATGTGGCTGGAGCCGACCTGGTGGGTGCACAGCACGCGATCGTTGTACAGGGTACAGAGCAGCAGCGCGCGGTTGTCGCAGATGTCCGCCATGCCGGCCATGACCGATTTGCCGGCATTCAGCAGGGGGTCCGACTGCTGCAGCAGCCTTTCGAGCTCGACGATGCGCGAGCCCAGCGAATAGCGGCCCTTGCCCCGCTGCGCCAGCAGCCCGCGGTCGCTCAATTCCTGCAGATACCGATAACAGGTGGAGCGCCCCACGCCCAGCCGCGCCGCCACGTCGTCCACCTGGACCTGCAGGTTGTCGGCCGTGAAGAGATCGAGAATGTTCAACAGGCGGCCCACCGCGCTTTCGCCGGTGGCCGGCGGGGGTGTGGCATCGGCCGGGGTGGAAGGGGGCACGGTTGAAGTGGAGGAGCGGGCAGGCATCGGCACGGGTGGAATCGGGATTTTCCTATGATCGCACAACATGGCACTTCTCTGCGAATCCGGGAAAATAAGAAATTCTCTTTTTGACGGAAAAATTTATTTCTCTTATTATGCGAAAAAATTATCCGACGAAAGGAAACGTCATGAGCCGAGAGGAAGTGCTGAAGGATTACGAGGAATACCGGAGCCAGGGCCGGATCTGGGGCCAGGTGCCGGTCGAGCGCATCACCCGCATCAAATTTCCGCGCGTTTCGCGGGCGGTCGTGGAGCGTTACCTGGCGCTGCCGGACCTGACCACCACCGTGTCCGACCTGCTGGACGGCTTCGGGGTGAGCGGCGTGGTGGCCGCCTCGCACATCAAACCGCTGCAAAGCGGCAGGAAGATCGTGGGCCACGCCGTCACCCTGCGCTCCATGCCCGAGCGCAAGACGCCCACTCAGGGCTATCTGGACAAGGAGCCCATCAAGATGTCCACGCGCGAGATCTACTACCTGTCCGAGCCGGGCGACGTGCTGGTGGCCGACTTCGGCGGTGATCTGAACGTCTCGAACATGGGCGGGCAATCGGCGCTGGTGGCCAAGACTCACGGGTTCGCGGGCGCGATCGTCAACGGCGCGGTGCGCGACCTGCCGGCCATCCGCGAGATCGACTATCCGGTCTGGGCCGCGGGCGTGACGCCCATCACCGGCAAGTTCAGGATGGAGGCCATGGAGATCAACGGACCGGTGCGCGTGCACGACGTCGTGGTCTATCCGGGCGACCTGATCGTGGCCGACGATTCGGGCATCTGCGTGGTGCCGGCCCAGTTCATCGAACCGTTGATCGACGAAGCCGAGAAGGTCGGCGGCGCCGAGGACCAGATGCGGGAGCTGATCGTGTCCAAGGCGCCCATTTCCGAACTGCGCCCCTTGTTCCGCAAGCGCTACGACTGACCGCGACCATCGGGACGGCCGCGTGGGCCGTCCCAGGACAAGAACAGGAGACTTTCATGCATCGCTTGCGTATTCTTGCGCCGCTGCTGCTGGCGGCGCCGTGGTCCATGGCGCTTGCTCAGCCTTTTCCCTCGGCCCCGGTCAAGCTGGTGGTGCCGTTCGCGCCGGCGGGCGGCACGGATGCCGTGGCCCGCGCGGTGGCGCAGTCGCTCGGCAAGCAGCTGGGACAGCCGGTCATCGTCGAGAACCGGCCGGGCGCGGCCGGGGCGCTGGGGTCGCTGGCCGTGGTGCGGGCACCGGCCGACGGCTATACCCTCTTGCTGGGCAGCAATGGCCCCATCGCCATCAGTCCCAGCCTGGATCCCAAGCTTCCCTACGACCCCGCGCGCGACCTGCGCCCGGTGGCGGCGGTGGCCGCGGTGCCGTTCATGCTGGTGGCGAACCGCAACCTGCCGGCCGATGACGTGAAGGGGCTGGTGGAGCTGGCCCGGCGCAAGCCCGGGGCCATCAACTTCGCCTCGCCCGGCACGGGCACGACCAACCATCTGGTGGGAGAGCTGCTCAAGACGATGGCCAAGGTGGAGATGGTCCACATTCCCTACAAGGGCGCTTCGCCGGCGATGAACGACGTCGCCAGCGGCGTGGTGCAGTTCATGTCGGGCGACATCAACACCTTGCTGCCCATGATCCAGGGCGGCCGGCTCAAGCCCCTGGCGGTCACGGGCGCCGCGCGCAGCAGCCTGGTGCCCGACGTGCCCACGGTGGCCGAGAGCGGCATCGCGGGTTTCGAGGCCACCGGCTGGTTCGGCCTGTTTGCGCCGGCCGCGACGCCGGGCCCCGTGGTGGACCGGCTGGCCGCCGCCGTCGCCGCGGCGCTGAAGGATCCGGAGGTGGATGAGCGCATCAAGGCCTTGGGGGGCGCGCCGCTGGCGCTGTCGGGCGATGCCTTCGGCGCCTACGCGGCCAAGGAACGCGCCAAGTGGAAGCAGGTCATCGACGCCCACCAGATCAAGCCCGACTAGCGGGCGGCCGCCCGGCGGGGCGGCTCGCCTGCGTCAGCGCAGCGCGAAGCCTGCGCGCTTGACGTCCTGGGAGTCCAGTCCGATCTGGACCTCGAAGTCTCCGGATTCCGCGACGTACTGGAGGCGGGCATCGTAGAACTTCAGGTCGTCCTCGTCGATCTCGAAGCGCACGGTGCGCATCTCGCCCGGGTCCAGCGCGACGCGCTGGAAATCCCGCAGTTCCTTCACCGGCCGCACGACCGAGGCGGCCGCGTCGTGGATGTATAGCTGCACCACCGTCTCGCCGCGCCGCGTGCCGGTGTTCTTCAGGTTGACCTGGGCTCCGAGCTTGCCGCCCCGGGCCATCGTGGCGCCGTCCAGCACGACGTCCGACAGGCTGAAATCGGTGTAGCTCAGGCCGTACCCGAACGGGTAGAGCGGTCCGTTCTTTTCCTCGAAGTACTGCGAGGTGTAGTTGCCCGGCTTGCCTTCGACGAAGGGCCGGCCCACGCGGGGATGGTTGTAGTAGGTCGGGATCTGGCCGATCGAGCGGGGGAAGGAGATGGGCAGCTTGCCGGCCGGGTTGTAGTCGCCGAACACGACGTCGGCGATGGCGTGGCCGCCCTCGGAGCCGCTGTACCAGGTCTCGAGTAGGGCGTCGGCGTTGGCGCTTTCCCATTGCAGGTCCAGCGGCCGGCCGTTCATCAGCACCAGCACCAGCGGCTTGCCCGTGGCCTTGAGCGCATGCAGCAGCGCGCGCTGGCTGGCGGGGATGTCCAGGCGGGTGCGGCTGGACGATTCGTGCGACATGCCGCGCGATTCGCCCACCGCGGCGACGATGACGTCGGCTTGCCGGGCGATGCGGACGGCCTCGGCGATCATGTCGGCGGGCGGCCGCGGGTCCTGGAAAACTTCCTTGTGGTCCCAGTTCAGGAAGTTCAGGTAGTCGACCATGCGCGCATCGTCGGTGACGTTGGCTCCGCGCGCGTACAGCAGGCGGCCCTGGCCGCGCATCGCTTCTTCCATGCCTCGTCGCAGCGTGACCGACGACTCGCTCTTGCCGGCCGCCGACCAGCTGCCCATCATGTCCAGCGGCGAATCGGCCAGCGGGCCCACCAGCGCGACGGTGGCCGTCCTGCCCAGGGGCAGCGTCCGGTTGCGGTTCTCCAGCAGGACCAGCGACTTGCGCGCCACCTCGCGCGCGTCGGCGCGGTGCATGCGGCTTTCGGCATAAAGATCGGGCGGATCGTCGGCCGCGGCGCCGATGCGCAGGTAGGGATCGTGGAACAGGCCCATGTCGTACTTGGCGCTCAGCACGTTGCGCACCGAGCGGTCGATCTCGGCCACGGTGACCTCGCCCGACTTCACCAGGCCCGGCAGTTCCTGGAGATACAGCGTATCGGCCATGCTCATGTCCACGCCCGCCTTGATGGCTAGCCGCGCGGCTTCGCGGTCGTCGCGCGCCACGCCATGGCGGACCAGTTCGGTGATGGCGCCGTGGTCGCTGATGGCGATGCCGCGAAAGCCCCAATCCTTGCGCAGCAGGTCCTGCAGCAGCCAGGTGTTGGCGCTGGCGGGGATGCCGTTGATGGAGTTCAGCGCCACCATCACGCCGCCGGCGCCGGCGTCGATGGCCGCGCGGTAGGGGGGCAGGTAGTCCTGGTACATGCGCAGCGGGCTCATGTCGACCACGTTGTAGTCGCGGCCGCCTTCGACCGCGCCGTACAGCGCGAAGTGCTTGACGCTGGCCATGATGCTGTCGGCGCGCGCCGGCGACGGGCCCTGGTAGCCCTTGACGGTGGCCCGCGCGATGCGCGAGACGAGGTAGGGGTCTTCGCCGAAACCTTCCGAGGTGCGGCCCCAGCGCGGATCGCGCGAGATGTCCACCATGGGAGCGAAAGTCATGTCCAGGCTGTCGGCGGCGGCCTCGATGGCGGACACGCGCGCGGCGCGTTCGATACCGCCCATGTCCCAGCTCGACGCCAGGCCCAGGCCGATGGGGAAGATGGTCCGGTGGCCGTGCACGACGTCGTAGGCGAAGAACAGCGGGATCCGGAGCCGGCTGTTCCTGGCCGCGGCATCCTGCATCATGCGGTTGTCGACGTGGACCACCGAGTTGAACGTGCCGCCGATGCGGCCGGCGGCGATTTCCTTGGCGATCTTCTCGCGCGGCATGTCGGGGCCTATGCTGATCAGGCGCAGTTGGCCGATCTTCTCGTCCAGCGTCATCTGCGACATCAGGTCGGCGATGAAGGCCTCCTTGTCGTTCAGCAGAGCCGGATTGGCCGCGGCGTGGGCGCCGCAGGCGAGCAGGAAGCCGCACAGGCCCAGGGCGAGCCGTCTTGCCATCGACCTGCCTGCGGCGCCGGCGGTCCCGCGCGGGGGGCGGGCGAGGGAAAGATTGCGGGGAAGGCGGAATCGGTGGGAAGAGCTTGGCGCCAAGTGGTCGTCCTCCATGGGGCGGGGTCGTCCGATTGTACGGGTGCACGGCGCGATTCTGCGCCCGCGCGCCCTGGCGCGGCGCCTGGCTGTGATACTTTCCGTTTCGCCCGCGCCGCGTGGCGGCGGGGCGCGCGGGCGGTGACGCGCCAGACGGCTTGTTACAACCGCGTCCGTCCGGGCTGCCGGGATCAAGGAATCATCGGGCCTTGCGGCGGTCGTAACCCGACTCGGGGTTTCATCGACCACATCGTTCCAGGGAGAAACTAGTGGGTTTTGCAGACGTAGCCACCTTCGCGCGCAACAGGTTCGCGCCTGTCTCGCTCGGGATCGCCACGGTCTTGTTGTCCTTGCTGGGCGCGGCCGCGGCACACGCCTTTTCGCTCGACGACGTGACGGCGCGCGCCAGGACGCTCGCCGACCGGGCCTACCAGGCACCGGTCAGCAACCTGCCGCCGGCCTTCAGCAAGATGCAGTTCGCCGACTATCTGCGCATCCAGCCGCGCCGCGACCAGTTCGAGTGGCACGACCGCGACACGCCGTTCAGGCTGGCGTTCTACCACCAGGGCATGCATTTCTCCACACCGGTCGGCATCAACGAGGTGGTCGACGGCCAGGTCCACGAGATCAAGTACGACCCCGCCAAGTTCGATTTCGGCGGCATGTCCTTCGATGCGGACACGACGCGCAACCTGGGCTACGCGGGCTTTCGCGTGCTCTATCCCATCAATCGCGACGGCGTGCACGACGAGATCATGAGCATGCTGGGCGCGAGCTATTTCCGCGTGATCGGCAAGGGCCAGGTGTACGGCCTGTCGGCGCGCGGACTGGCGCTGGACACCGCGTGGAAGGACGGCATGGCCGAGGAATTCCCGCGCTTTCGCGAGTTCTGGATCGAGCGGCCCAAGCCCCAGGACCGCTTCCTGGTGATCTACGCCCTGATGGATTCGCCGCGCGCCACCGGCGCCTATCGCTTCGTGCTGCGTCCGGGCGAGGATGCCGTGCTGGATGTCGAGTCGCGCGTGTTCCTGCGCGGCCAGATCAACAAGCTGGGCGTCGCGCCGCTGACCAGCATGTTCCTGTACGGCCCGAACCAGGGCGTGCGGGGCAACAACTTCCGTCCGGCGCTGCACGACTCCAACGGCCTGGCTATCCACACCGGCAGCGGCGAGTGGCTGTGGCGCCCCCTGAACAACCCGCCCACGCTGTCGGTCAGTTCCTTCCAGGTGGCCGATCCCAAGGGCTTCGGCCTGCTGCAGCGGGGGCACGAGTTCTCGCGCTACGAGGACCTGGCCGACCGCTACGACCTGCGCCCCAGCGCCTGGATAGAGCCCAAGGGGAACTGGGGGCCGGGCAAGGTGGAGCTGGTCGAGATCCCGACGGCGGACGAGACCAATGACAACATCGTCGCGTTCTGGACGCCCGACGTGCTGCCGCCCAAGGGCCAGCCCATGCGCCACGATTACCGCATCCACTGGACGATGGACGAGCCCGCGCTGATCAAGAAGGACGTGGGCTGGGTCAAGCAGACCCTGCGTACCGACGGCGAGATCCGCCAGGCCAACCTGATCCGCCACCTGGACGGCAGCACGGCCCTGATCGTCGACTTCGAGGGGCCGGTGCTGGCGCGGCTCTCGCCCGACGCCCCGGTGGGGGCCGAAGTCAGCGTGGGCGACAACGCCGAGCTGATGGAAAACGTCCTGCAGCGCAACCCCGCCATCCAGGGCTGGCGCCTGACGCTGCGGGTCAAGGTCAAGGATCCGAAACGGCCGGTCGAGATGCGGGCCGCGCTGGTCGAGGGCAAGCGAGCGCTGACCGAGACCTGGAGCTATCAGCTGCCGGCGCGGTAATCTGGAGGGTCCGCAAGCCGAGTTTCCCGACGGACCCACCATGATCATCAAGAACCAGGAAGACGTCACCCGCGCGGTGCTGGCCGAGGCCGCCCGCGCGCCCGATGCGCGTTTCCGCGAAATCCTGTCGGCGGGTATCCGCCATCTGCATGCCTTCGCGCGCGAGGCGCGGCTGACCGAGGCGGAGTTCCACCAGCTGTGCGGCGTGATCGCGCGGCTGGGGCAGGCGACCACCGCCTCGCACAACGAGGTGGTGCTGGCCGCCGGTTCGCTGGGGCTGTCTTCGCTGGTCTGCCTGCTCAACAACGGCGACAACGGACAGACCGAGACCACCGCCAATCTGATGGGGCCGTTCTGGCGCATGGGCTCGCCGCAGACGCCCAACGGCGGCTCCATCGTGCGGTCCCCCACACCGGGCGATCCGGTATTCGTCCAGGCCTGGGTGCGCGACCGCGAGGGCCGGCCGGTCCAGGGCGCCGAGGTCGACGTCTGGCACAGTTCGACCGAGGGCTTCTACGAGAACCAGGACCCATCGCAGGGCGACATGAACCTGCGCGGCAAGTTCACCACCGACGGCGACGGCCGCATCGCGTTCCGCAGCATCAAGCCCGCCGGCTATCCGATCCCGGTGACCGGGCCCGTGGGCGAGCTGATCCAGGCCCAGGGCCGGCACAACATGCGCCCGGCCCACATCCACTTCATGATCCACAAGCCCGGCTTCAAGACCCAGTTCTCGCAGGTCTATTCCAGCGACGATCCCAACCTGGAGACCGACGTGCAGTTCGGCGTCACGCAGGCGCTGGTGGGGCGATACGTACTGCACGACAGCGCCGCCGAGCCCGCGCCCGACCCCGAACTGCGGGGCAGGTGGTATTCGATGGACCACCACTTCGTGATCGAGCCCGGCGAGGCCCGGCTGCCCCGGCCGCCCATCACCGGCAAGGCGGACGGCGAGCGGCCCGTCCTGACCGTGCTGTCGCGGCATCCTTGACGGGCATGCTTCAGGCGCACTGCTGCGGCTGGCCGAGGGCCGGCGCCGAGACCGACATCCGGCCGCTCCACAGCGCCAGCAGCAGGCCCACGCCCGTGAGCGCGGCGCCGGCCCAGCCCACGGACACCAGGCCCAGGCCCGACAGGGTCAGGCCGCCCACCCAGGCACCCAGGGCATTGCCCAGGTTGAAGGCGGCGATGTTCAGGCTGGAGACCAGCGTGGCGCCGGCGGGGCCGGCCTGCTGCAGCACCCGCATCTGCATCGGGGCGACGGTGGCGAAGGCCACGGTGCCCAGCACGATGGTGTAGGCCATGGCCATCAGGGGCTGGCCGAAGGCCCAGGGGCCGAGCGCCAGCGCCGCCATCAGTCCGGCGGTGGTCAGCAGCAGCGCCCGCATGACGCCGCGATCGGCCATGCGTCCGCCCAGCAGATTGCCGGCGGCCAGGCCCGCGCCGAACAGCAGCAGCGTGACCGCGACCAGGTTGTCGCTCATGCCGGTGACCTGCTTGAGCAGCGGCTCGATATAGGTATAGAGCGCGAACACGCCGGCAAAGCCGAACACGGTGATGCCCAGGCCCGCCCAGACCTGGACGCGGCCCAGCACGGCCAGTTCCTGGCCCAGCGGCGAGGGCTGCGGACGGCCCTGATCGCGCGGGACGAACAGGGCCAGGATGGCGTAGGCGGCCAGGCCCACCACGGCCACCGCGACGAAGGCCGAGCGCCAGCCGAAGTGCTGGCCGATCCAGGCGCCGGCGGGAACGCCCAGCAGGGTGGCCAGCGTCAGGCCCGAGAACATCAGCGCGATGGCCGAGGCCCGCTTGTGGGCCGGAACCAGGCCGGTCGCGACCACGGCGCCCACGCCGAAGAAGGTGCCGTGCGTGAGCGAGGTCAGCATGCGGGCGGCCATCAGCCAGCCATAGCCGGGCGCCGCCGCGGCCGCGACGTTGCCGGCGATGAAGATGAGCATCAGCGACAGCAGCAGCCGCTTGCGGGGCCAGGTCCGCGTCAGCAGCGTCAGCACGGGCGCGCCCACGGCGACGCCGATCGCGTAGCCCGAGATCAGCGTGCCCGCCGTGGGAAGGGAGATACCCAGGTCCGTGCTGACCTGGGTCAGCAGGCCCATGATGATGAATTCCGTGGTGCCGATGCCGAAGGCACCGGCGGCTAGCGCCATTAAAGAGAGCGGCATGGTTGCGTCCTGTATGCGGATTTCGTTCGACAGCGACACTGTGGGGGTGGGCGTGATCCTTGTGTAGATGGAATAATGGAACGACATTTGTTCCTATAAGGAAAAGCTGTGCCGACATCCGACAAGGCCGTCCGCAACCGCACCGAGCCGGCCCCGGGGGAGGCCAATCGGTCGGGCGAGCTGGAGACCTTCGTGCTGGTGGCCGAACGCGGCAGCCTGTCGGCGGCGGCGCGCCGGCTGGGGGTCTCGCCCTCGGCCGTGAGCAAGGTCATGTCCCGGCTGGAGGCACGGCTGGGCGTGCAGCTCCTGCAACGCAGCACCCGGCGGGTGCTGCTGACGGCCGAAGGCACCCAATACTATGAGCAGGGCAAGCGCGTGCTGGCCGACCTGGACGAACTGGAAACCTCGGTGGCGGGGCAGGCCGAACCCCGCGGGCTGGTGCGGATCACCGCCAGCACGTCGACCGGGCAGACGCTGCTGGGGCCGCTGATTCCGCGGTTGCTGGCGGCGCATCCCGGGCTGCGGCTGGACCTGAGCTTCACCGACCAGGTCGTGGACCTGCTGGAAGCGGGGGTCGACATCGCGATCCGCTGGGGGCGGCTGCCCGCCTCGGACGTGGTGGCGCGGCTCCTGGGCCGCACCCGCCAGGTCGTCGTCGGCAGTCCGGGCTATCTTGCCGCCCACGGCGTCCCCCGGCATCCCGACGACCTGCGCACCCATCTGCGCCTGGGCTGGAACTACCGGCGCGAGGTGCCGCGCTGGCCTTTCGAGGTGGACGGGCGGCGGATCGAGGTCGAGATCGGCGAGATCGTCCGGGTCAACGACGGCGAGGTGATGCGCCGGCTGGCCCTGGACGGCGCCGGGCTGGCCCGCCTGTCGGTCTACCATGCCTGGGACGACCTGCGGGCCGGCCGCCTGGTGCCCGTGCTGGAGTCCTGCAATACGGGCGACCTCGAACCCATCCATGCCATCTACATGGGCAAGCCTGGCCGGCTGCCGCCCCGCACCCGGGCGGTGCTGGATTTCCTGCAGGCCAGCGTCGACCTGCGATACGCCGAACGGACCCCGCCGCGGGAGGGTGCGGAAGGCGGTGGCTGAGAGGGGCGGGGGTGTGGGGGATATCCCGACAAAAGGCTTGCTAAGTGGTTGCTTGCCGGGTATGATGGCAGGCTTACCTATGGGTTCGTGCCTTTTTGCCAGCCGTGCGCGTGGCGGGGGGCGGGAGTCCGGGGTGGGTAGTAACTGGCCTGGCACCGCGTTCTTGCGGTGTCCGCTTCAGAATTTCAACCCAGGGTGCGCAAGTCGCATTGCCGCCTGACGGGACCAAAACTGATCGGAAGGTTTGGCGCTCGCGCCGGGCATTTCGGGTTAAGTTGGAACAGGGTAAACCATGATTCAAATGCAGACCACGTTGGACGTGGCCGACAACACCGGTGCGCGCTCGGTTATGTGCATCAAGGTGCTCGGCGGCTCCAAGCGCCGCTATGCCGGCATCGGCGACGTCATCAAAGTGAGCGTCAAGGATGCGGCCCCCCGCGGTCGCGTGAAAAAGGGCGAAATCTACAACGCCGTGGTGGTTCGTACCGCCAAGGGCGTCCGTCGCAAGGACGGTTCGCTGATCCGTTTCGGTGGCAATGCCGCCGTGTTGCTCAACGCCAAGCTCGAGCCCATCGGCACTCGCATCTTCGGACCCGTTACGCGTGAACTGCGTACCGAGCGTTTCATGAAGATCGTGTCGCTGGCGCCCGAAGTGCTGTAAAGGTGCCGCGATGAACAAGATCCGCAAAGGTGACGAAGTCATCGTCCTGACCGGCAAGGACAAGGCGAAGCGCGGCGTCGTGCTGAGCGTTGCCGAAGACCGCGTCCTGGTCGAAGGCATCAACGTCGTCAAGAAGAATGTGAAGCCGAATCCGATGGCCAACCAGCCCGGCGGCATCATCGACAAGACCATGCCCATCCACGTGTCCAACGTGGCGATTTTCAACCCCACCTCCGGCAAGGCCGATCGGGTGAGCGTGAAGAAAGTCGACGGCAAGAATGTGCGCGTTTTCCGTTCCAATGGCGAAGCCATTGCGACGAAAGCGTAAGCGGGAGCAAACACAATGGCCCGTCTTCAAGACATCTACCGCGAGAAGGTCGTTGCCGACCTGACCAAGCAGTTCTCGTACAAGTCCGTGATGGAAGTGCCCCGCATCACCAAGATCACCCTGAACATGGGTGTCTCGGAAGCGGTCGCTGACAAGAAAGTCATCGAGCACGCCACCGGCGACCTGACCAAGATCGCTGGCCAGAAGCCCGTCGTGACCAAGTCGCGCAAGGCTATCGCTGGTTTCAAGATCCGCGAGAACTACCCGATCGGCTGCATGGTGACCCTGCGTGGCGCCCGCATGTACGAATTCCTTGATCGCCTGATCAGCGTAGCGCTGCCGCGCGTGCGCGATTTCCGTGGCGTGTCCGGCCGTGCTTTCGACGGTCGCGGCAACTACAACATCGGTGTGAAAGAACAGATCATCTTCCCCGAGATCGAGTACGACAAGATCGACACGCTTCGTGGGCTGAACATCAGCATCACGACCACGGCCAAGACCGATGAAGAAGCCAAGGCGCTGCTGTCGGCCTTCCGCTTCCCGTTCCGTAATTAAGGGGTGAAATAGTGGCTAAGCTTTCACTCATCAACCGCGATATCAAGCGTGTCAAGCTGGCGGCCAAGTATGCCGCCAAGCGCGCCGCGCTCCAGGCTATCGTCGACGATGCGTCCAAGTCGGACGAAGAACGTTACCAGGCTCGCCTGAAGATTCAGCAGCTGCCCCGTAACGCCAACCCCACCCGCCAGCGCAACCGTTGCGCGGTGACCGGTCGCCCCCGTGGCGTGTTTCGCAAGTTCGGTCTGGCTCGTAACAAACTGCGCGAGATGGCTATGCGCGGCGAAGTTCCGGGCATGACCAAGGCCAGCTGGTAGGAGAGTCATTCATGAGCATGAGCGATCCGATCGCCGATATGCTGACGCGCATCCGCAATGCGCAGCGCGTAGATAAGGCGTCCGTGTCCATGCCCTCCTCGAAGCTGAAGGTGGCGATTGCCACCGTGCTGAAGGACGAGGGCTATATCGACGGTTTCGAGGTCAAGGCCAACGATGGCAAACCCGAACTCGAAATCTCCCTGAAGTACTACGCCGGCCGTCCGGTCATCGAGCGCATCGAACGCGTCTCGAAGCCTGGCCTGCGTATCTACAAGGGCCGTCATTCCATTCCCCAGGTCATGAACGGCCTGGGCGTGACCATCGTGTCCACCTCTCGTGGCGTGATGACCGATCGCAAGGCGCGCGCCAACGGCGTGGGCGGCGAGGTCCTCTGCTACGTGGCGTAAGGAGCCGACATGTCGCGTATAGCAAAATATCCCGTCGAGCTGCCCAAGGGCGTCGAAGCCACGATCGCTGCCGACCAGATCACTGTCAAGGGTCCCCTGGGCACGCTGGTCCAGGCCCTGACCGGTCAGGTCACGATCGCGCAAGACGCCGGCAAGCTGACTTTCGTCGCCGCCAATGACAGCCGCGAAGCCAAGGCCATGTCCGGTACCATCCGGGCCTTGGTCAACAACATGGTGACCGGCGTGAGCAAGGGCTTCGAGCGCAAGCTGACCCTGGTCGGCGTGGGCTATCGGGCCCAGGCGCAAGGCGATGCCGTCAAGCTGCAGCTCGGTTTCTCGCACGATGTCGTGCACCAGATGCCTGCCGGCGTGAAAGTCGAGTGCCCCACCCAGACGGAAGTGATCGTCAAGGGCGCCAACAAGCAGCAGGTTGGTCAGGTGGCCGCTGAAATCCGCGCCTACCGCTCCCCCGAGCCCTACAAGGGCAAGGGCGTGCGCTATGCGGACGAACGGGTCATCATCAAAGAGACCAAGAAGAAATAAGGCGGGCAAGGACGAATCATGGACAAGAAGCAAGCTCGTTTGCGTCGTGCGGTACCTACCCGCCGGAAGATCGCCGAGTTGCGTGTGCATCGCCTGTCGGTGTTCCGCACCAACCTGCACATCTACGCAAACATCATTTCGCCTGAAGGCGATAAGGTGCTGGTCAGTGCCTCGACCGTCGAACCCGAAATCCGCCAGCAACTGGCGGGAGATTCGGGCAAGGGCGGCAACGTGGCCGCAGCAACCCTGGTGGGCAAGCGCGTGGCCGAGAAGGCCAAGGCCGCCGGTATCGAGACCGTCGCGTTCGATCGCAGCGGTTTCCGCTACCACGGCCGCGTCAAGGCCCTGGCTGATGCCGCGCGTGAAGCCGGCCTGAAGTTTTAAGCGAGGATTACATGGCCAAGATGCAAGGTAAGAATGCAGCGGCTGAGGAACGCGACGACGGTCTTCGCGAGAAGATGATTGCCGTCAACCGCGTCACGAAAGTCGTGAAGGGCGGTCGTATCCTCGGTTTCGCAGCGCTGACGGTGGTCGGCGATGGCGACGGTCGCGTCGGCATGGGCAAGGGCAAGGCCCGGGAAGTCCCGGTCGCGGTCCAGAAGGCAATGGAAGAAGCCCGCCGCAAGATGGTCAAGGTGCCCCTGAAGAACGGCACCCTGTACCACAATGTGGTCGGCAAGCACGGCGCCTCGACCGTTCTGATCTCGCCCGCCGTCGAAGGTACCGGCGTGATCGCCGGTGGTCCGATGCGCGCGATTTTCGACGTGCTGGGTGTTCGTAACGTGGTGGCCAAGAGCCTCGGCTCGACCAACCCGTACAACCTGGTGCGCGCGACGCTCAACGGTCTGAGCGCAAGCTCGACTCCGGCCGACGTCGCCGCCAAGCGCGGCAAGTCGGTCGAAGAGATCCTGGGGTAAGCCATGACGACGAAGAAAAACGTCAAAGTGACGCTCGTGCGTTCCCCTATCGGAACGCCCGAATCGCACCGCGCCACGATCCGTGGCCTGGGACTGCGCCAGCTGAACAGCTCGCGCGTCCTGGTCGACACGCCCGAAGTGCGCGGCATGATCCGCAAGGTGTCGTATCTGATCACCGTGTCGGAAGCCTGAGAGGTCTAGCATGCAACTCAATACGCTCAAGCCCGCCGAAGGCGCCAAGCACGCCAAGCGCCGTGTCGGTCGTGGTATCGGTTCCGGCCTCGGCAAGACCGCCGGCCGCGGCCACAAGGGTCAGAAGTCCCGTTCGGGTGGCTTCCACAAGGTTGGCTTCGAAGGCGGCCAGATGCCGCTGCAGCGCCGGCTGCCCAAGCGTGGCTTCAAGTCGCTGGATCAGCACCTGTATGCGCAGGTCCGCCTGTCCGAACTGCAAGCCCTGCCGGTCGACGAAATCGACGTGCAGGCGCTCAAGCAGGCCGGCGTGGTCGGCCAGCAGGTCCGCTACGTCAAGGTCATCAAGACCGGCGAGCTCTCCCGCAAGGTGGTGCTCAAGGGCATGACGGCGACGGCCGGTGCCAAGGCGGCGATCGAAGCCGCCGGCGGCTCCCTGGTCTGATAACCGAGGACTGAGCTTTGGCTAATGCGAACGCACTGGGCAAGACCGGCAGCAAGTACGGCGACCTGAAACGCCGGCTGGTCTTCCTGTTGCTCGCCCTGGTGGTGTACCGGATCGGTACGCACATCCCTGTTCCCGGGATCGATCCGGTCCAGTTGACCTCCCTGTTCCATCAGAACCAGGGCGGGATTCTGGGCCTGTTCAACATGTTCTCGGGCGGTGCGCTTTCGCGTTTCTCGATCTTTGCATTGGGGATCATGCCGTACATCTCGGCGTCGATCATCATGCAGCTGATGACGGTCATCGTGCCGTCGTTGGAAGCGATCAAGAAGGAAGGCGAGGCCGGGCGGCGCAAGATTACGCAGTACACGCGCTACGGTACGCTGGCGCTGGCGCTGGTGCAGTCGGTCGGCATTTCGGTCGCGCTGGAGTCGCAGCCCGGGCTGGTCATCGATCCTGGCCTGATGTTCCGGGCCACCACGATGATCTCGCTCGTCACGGGAACGATGTTCCTGATGTGGCTCGGTGAACAGATCACCGAGCGGGGCCTGGGCAACGGCATCTCGATCCTGATCTTCTCGGGTATCGCGGCCGGCCTGCCTCATGCGTTGGCCGGGCTGTTCGAGCTGGTCAACACGGGTGCGATGGCTGTCCTGTCGGCGTTGTTCATCGTCGTGCTGGTGGTGCTGGTGACGGCTTTCGTGGTGTTCGTGGAACGCGGACAGCGCAAGATCGTCGTCAACTACGCCAAGCGCCAGGTGGGCAACCGGGTGTATGGCGGACAAAGCTCGCATCTGCCGCTGAAGCTGAACATGGCAGGGGTGATTCCGCCGATCTTCGCGTCGTCGATCATCCTGTTCCCGGCTACGGTGGTCAGCTGGTTCTCGAGCGGTGACGGCCTGCGCTGGCTGAAGGACCTGGCCGCCGCGTTGTCGCCCGGACAGCCGCTGTACATCACGCTGTATGCCATTGCGATCGTGTTCTTCTGCTTCTTCTACACGGCGCTCGTGTTCAACAGCCGCGAGACCGCCGACAACCTGAAGAAGAGCGGCGCGTTCGTCCCGGGTATCCGTCCGGGCGAGCAGACCGCGCGGTACATCGACAAGATCCTGATGCGCCTGACTTTCAGTGGCGCCATCTACATCACGTTGGTGTGCCTGCTGCCGGAGTTCCTGGTCTTGAGGTGGAACGTGCCGTTCTACTTCGGTGGTACGTCTTTGCTGATTATCGTTGTGGTCACGATGGATTTCATGGCCCAGGTGCAGGCTTACGTGATGTCGCACCAATATGATTCGCTGCTCAAGAAGGCGAACTTCAAGGGCGGAAATCTACCGGTGCGGTAACGAGAAAATGTCCAAAGACGACGTTATTCAGATGCAGGGCGAGGTCGTGGAAAACCTGCCCAACGCGACGTTTCGTGTCAAGCTCGAGAATGGCCATGTCGTGCTGGGACATATCTCGGGAAAAATGCGGATGAATTACATCCGTATCCTGCCGGGGGATCGTGTGACGGTCGAACTGACGCCATACGATCTATCGCGAGCAAGAATCGTGTTCCGCTCGAAGTAAGCCTGGGGCTTACCGGGTAAGAATTAGGAGTCAATCATGAAAGTAATGGCATCGGTCAAAGCAATTTGCCGGAACTGCAAGGTCATCAAGCGCAAGGGCGTGGTGCGGATCATCTGCACCGACCCGCGCCACAAGCAACGTCAGGGCTGAGCCTAGGCTCGGTTCTACGCTAAAGGTATTCAAGGAAACGTTATGGCCCGTATTGCTGGCATCAACATTCCGCCGCATCAGCACACCGAAATCGGTCTGACGGCTATCTTCGGCATCGGCCGTTCGCGCGCTCGCAAAATTTGCGAAGTGGCCGGCGTGCCGAGCAACAAGAAGGTCAAGGATCTGAACGACGCCGAACTCGAGCGGATTCGCGAACAGATCAACACCTTCACCGTCGAAGGCGATCTGCGTCGTGAAATCCAACTGTCGATCAAGCGTCTGATCGACCTCGGCTCGTACCGTGGCTTCCGCCACAAGCGCGGCCTGCCCGTGCGTGGCCAGCGTACCCGTACGAACGCCCGCACCCGCAAGGGTCCGCGTCGCGCCGCCGCGTCGCTCAAAAAGTAATCGGCTGACACCCAGTCAAGGATCCAGAAATGGCGAAATCCCCGAACAGCGGCGCCCAGCGCGTTCGCAAGAAAGTCAAGAAGAACGTCTCGGACGGCATCGCGCACGTTCACGCGTCCTTCAACAACACCATCATCACGATCACCGATCGCCAGGGCAATGCCCTGTCGTGGGCGACGTCGGGCGGCGCCGGCTTCAAGGGCTCGCGCAAGTCCACCCCGTTCGCGGCCCAGGTCGCGGCGGAGTCCGCCGGTCGCGTGGCGATGGAATACGGCATCAAGACGCTGGAAGTGCGTATCAAGGGCCCCGGTCCCGGCCGCGAATCGTCGGTTCGCGCCCTGAACGCCCTGGGCATCAAGATCTCCAGCATCGCCGACATCACGCCGGTGCCGCACAACGGCTGCCGTCCGCCGAAGCGCAGAAGGATCTAAGCCCACCCCCTACCCGCTGCGCGGGCCCCCTCAAGGGGGCGGCACTGGCGGACCGGCGGAGCCGGATCCGCTGTGCCCTGGGTCTTTCGCTTTGCGGCCCTTTGGGCCGCTCGCTGTGGGAGCTTCGGGCAAAGCGCGGTAGAATAAAGGGCTTTGCTGTTTGCGGTACGTAGTTTTTATTGTTTTATGGGGGCGCAGCCGGCATGGGTCGGGTGCGCCGAGTAAGACCACCGTTTGCCGCGTTCTGGTTCATCGAACGTAAATGACCAAGGCAAACTCCTCGCCATGCGTGTACATGGCCTGACAGAGAAAAGGATACATCGTGGCACGTTATATTGGCCCCAAATGTAAGCTTTCCCGCCGCGAAGGCACGGACCTCTTCCTGAAGAGCGCCCGCCGTTCGCTGGATTCCAAGTGCAAGCTCGAGAGCAAGCCCGGCCAGCATGGCCGCACCTCGGGTGCCCGTACCTCGGACTACGGTCTGCAGCTGCGCGAGAAGCAAAAGCTCAAGCGCATGTACGGCATTCTGGAAAAGCAGTTCCGCAAGTACTTCGAAGAAGCCGAGCGCCGCAAGGGCAACACCGGCGAAAACCTGATCCAGCTGCTCGAGTCGCGCCTGGACAACGTGGTCTATCGCATGGGCTTCGGCTCGACCCGCGCGGAAGCGCGCCAGTTGGTCAGCCACAAGGCGCTGATGCTGAACGGCCACACCGCCAACGTGCCGTCCATCATCGTCAAGGCCGGCGACGTGATCACCATCCGTGAGAAGGCCAAGAAGCAGGCCCGTATCCAGGAAGCGCTGCAACTGGCCTCCAGCCAGGGCATGCCGCAGTGGGTCAGCGTCGACGCGACCAAGCTGGAAGGCACGTTCAAGCAGGCCCCGGATCGCGCCGATGTCGCCCGCGACATCAACGAATCCATGGTCGTGGAACTCTATTCGCGCTAATAACTGAAGCCGGCTCTAGGTGCCGGCTTTCCCATCCCTGGGCACAGCGGATCCGGCTTTGCCGGTCCGCCAGTGCCGCCCTTTGAGGGGCGCGCGGAGCGCGTAGGGGTGGGCCTATTTTTCCCCCAGCCTTATCGGTGTAACGAGCCGAGGGTATTGATAAGGAATAAGGAAGATTCATGGCGAATGCCGCATTTCTGAAACCGCGCAATATCGACGTCGAGACCATCGGCTCGAATCATGCCAAGGTGATCATGGAGCCGTTCGAACGCGGCTACGGTCATACCCTGGGCAATGCGCTGCGCCGCATCCTGCTGTCGTCGATGGCGGGCTACGCGCCGACCGAAGTGCAGATCACCGGTGTCGTGCACGAATACTCGGCCATCGATGGCGTGCGCGAAGACGTGGTCGACATCCTGCTGAACCTCAAGGGTGTGGTGTTCAAGCTGCACAACCGCGACGAAGTCGTCCTGACCCTGCGCAAGCAAGGCCCCGGCGTGGTCACGGCCGCCGATATCGAACTCTCGCACGACGTCGAGATCATCAACCCCAACCACGTCATTGCCAACCTGACGGACAACGGCCGTCTGGAAATGCAACTGAAGGTGGAGAAGGGCCGCGGCTACGTGCCGGGCAACCTGCGCAGCTTCGCCGATGACCATGCCCGCACCGTGGGCCGCATCGTGCTGGACGCCTCGTACAGCCCGATCCGCCGCGTCAGCTACACCGTCGAAAGCGCCCGCGTCGAGCAGCGTACCGACCTGGACAAGCTGGTCCTCGACATCGAGACCAACGGCGTGATCTCGCCCGAGGAGGCCGTGCGCCAGTCGGCCCGCATCCTGATGGACCAGCTGTCGGTGTTCGCCGCGCTGGAAGGCTCGACGGAAACCATCGAAGCGCCCGCCCGTGGCACGCCGCAGATCGACCCGATCCTGCTGCGCCCGGTCGACGACCTCGAACTGACCGTCCGCTCGGCCAACTGCCTGAAGGCCGAGAACATCTACTACATCGGCGACCTGATCCAGCGTACCGAGAACGAACTGCTGAAGACCCCGAACCTGGGTCGCAAGTCGCTCAACGAGATCAAGGAAGTCCTGGCTGCCCGCGGCCTGACCCTGGGCATGAAGCTCGAGAACTGGCCGCCTCTCGGCCTCGAGCGGCCGTAGAGGGCCCCCCCCGCTACGCCCTACGGGCGCCCCCCAGGGGGCGGCACTGGCGGACCGGCGGAGCCGGATCCGCTGTGCCTTGGGTAGCGGAGCTTCTTTCGTTACGTAGTTGTAGTACCAACAATTTTTCCACCGGCCCGCGGCGCTTTGCCGATAGAAGAGCTGGAAACCTCGCGGCACAGCCGCTCTTAGATTCATAAAGGAAGTCATCATGCGTCACCGTCACGGTCTCCGTAAACTGAACCGCACCAGCAGCCACCGTCTGGCCATGTTCCGCAACATGGCTGTCTCGCTGCTCACGCACGAAGCCATCAAGACCACCCTGCCCAAGGCCAAGGAACTGCGCCGCATCGTCGAGCCGCTGATCACCCTGGGCAAGGAACCGACCCTGGCCAACAAGCGCCTGGCGTTCGCCCGCCTGCGCGATCGCGACCTGGTCGTCAAGCTGTTCGCCGAAATCGGCCCCCGCTTCAAGGAGCGCAACGGTGGTTACACCCGCATCCTGAAGATGGGTTTCCGCCAGGGCGACAACGCTCCCATGGCCTACATGGAGCTGGTCGACCGCGCGCCGGAAGCCGAAGAAGCCGCCGACGCCGAGTAAGCAAGGCGGGGCCGGGCTGGCGCCCGGTCCGATGTCTGGTTGAATGAAAACTGCGAGCTTGTCTCGCAGTTTTTTTTCGTCCGGTGTATGTTGTCCGCACTCGCGGACCTTACCGAAAAGGGCATGCCATGGCTCGTCTGACTGCGCAGGACTTCGACCCTCGACTGCTGGAGCTGTACGACTACTACGTCCATGGCAGGATCTCCCGGCGGGAGTTCCTGGACCGGGCGGCCAGGTACGCGGTGGGCGGGCTGACCGCCGCCGGGCTGCTGGCTTCGCTCAGCCCGGATTATGCGCTGGCCGAGCAGGTGTCCTTCACCGATCCGGACATCGTCGCCGAATACGTCGGCTATCCGTCACCCAAGGGCCACGGCACGGTGCGCGGCTACCTGGTGCGGCCGGCGAAGGCCGCGGGCAAGGTGCCGGGCGTGGTCGTGGTGCACGAGAACCGTGGCCTGAACCCCTATATCGAGGACGTCGCGCGCCGGCTGGCCAAGGCGGGCTTCCTGGCGCTGGCGCCCGACGGCCTGAGTTCGGTGGGCGGGTATCCGGGCAATGACGACAAGGGGCGGGACCTGCAGCGTCAGGTCGATCCGGCCAAGCTCATGAACGATTTCTTCGCCGCGGTCGAGTTCCTGATGCAGGGCGACAGGACGACCGGCAAGGTGGGGATCACCGGCTTTTGCTACGGAGGCGGCGTGGCCAATGCCGCCGCCGTGGCGTATCCCGAACTGGCCGCGGCCGTGCCCTTCTACGGCAGGCAGGCGAGCGCGGCGGACGTGCTGCGCATCAAGGCGCCGCTGCTGCTGCACTACGCCGAGAACGACAAGGGCATCAACGACGGCTGGCCGGCCTACGAGGCGGCCCTGAAGGGGGCTGGCAAGACCTACGAGGCCCACGTCTATCCGGGCACGAGCCACGGCTTCCACAACGATTCCACGCCGCGCTACGACGAGGCGGCGGCCAGGCTGGCCTGGGACAGGACGATCGCCTGGTTCAAGCGCTACCTGGCCTAGCCGCCGGGACTGGCTCGGTGGTCGCCAGGCCTCAGGCCTCGTCGATCACCGGGTTGCGCAGCACACCCACGCCTTCCACCTCGATCTCGCACACGTCGCCGGGCTTGAGCCACACCGGCGGCTTGCGCGCCAGGCCCACGCCCGACGGGGTGCCGGTGATGATCATGTCGCCCGGTTGCAGCGCCATGCCGTCCGAGCAGGCGGCCACCAGGGTGGCGACGTCGAAGATCATGTCGCGGGTGTTGGCGTCCTGCATGACCTGGCCGTTCAAGCGGCACTGGATCTGCAGGCCGGCGGCGCCGGGGGGCAGTTCGTCGGCGGTGACGAATTCCGGGCCGAAGCCTCCGGTGCGGTCGAAGTTCTTGCCCCACAGCCACTGGTTGGAGCGGAACTGGTAGTCGCGGATCGAGCCTTCGTTGAACAGCGAATAACCCGCCACGTGCTCGAGCGCGCGCTCCTTGGGAATGTAGCGGCCGCCCTTGCCGATCACCGCGACCAGTTCGGCCTCGTAGTCGAACTGCACCGAGACGCGGGGGCGTTCGATGGCGACGCCGTGGGCCACCCAGGACGAGGGGAAGCGCTGGAACAGCACCGGATGCGCGGGCGGCGCGAAGTTGCTTTCGGCGGCGTGGTCCACGTAGTTCAGGCCGATGGCGAAGGCCTTGGCGGGCTGCTGCAGCGGCGGCAGCAGGGCGAGGCCGGCCAGGGCCAGGCGTTCGCCCGGCGCGTCGGCGGCCGCGCGGGCGGCATCCAGGCCGCCGGGGTCGCGCAGCAGTTCGTCCAGCGTGGCGGGCAGGCCGCGCGCGGTCAGGTCGACCACGTCGTTGCCGATGCGGGCGCCCAGCGTGGGCGCTCCGGCCTGGTTCTTGAAGGCGATCAGTCTCATGGTTTGCCTCGTTGCCCCGTCAGCCGGGGTATTCCTGGTTGGTGATGAAGTCGGCCGGCAGGGGCGGACCCCAGACGTAGAGCGAGTCCTCGGGGGGATGGTCGGCGGCGGGCCAGTCCAGTCCGGCCGGGACGTAGTCGATATCGTACGAGTATTCGGCCCAACTGCCCCAGGGGTCGCGCACATAGTAGAAATAGTTCGAGCCCAGCACGTGCCGGCCGACGCCCCATCCCTGTTGGTAGCCGGCGATGCGCATCTGTTCGGAGCCGCGGCCGACCTCGTCCAGGCTACCGACGTCCCAGCTCGAGTGGTGCAGGCCGCGCGCGTGCGACTTGGCGAAGGCCACGAGGTGGTGGTCGCTGCCGTGGATGCCGTGCATGAAGGCAATGAGGTCGCCGGAATGGTCCGACACGCGCAGGCCCAGGACGGTCCGGCAGAAGTCCACCATGCGCGTGACGTCGGGCGTGAAGAACAGGACGTGCGACAGGTGGCGCGGCCGCACCGGCTGCACGCGGCTGCGGGCCGGCGCGGCGCCCTGGCCTGGCGGGACCGGGACGACGGGGGTGGACTGGCTCTTGGCGGCGGGCGAGACCTTGTCCGCCACCACCAGTTGCAGCGGCGTGCCGTCCGGATCGCGCAGCCACAGGCCCTGGCCGTCCGACAGCTCGTGCGGGGTGGTCCGCAGGCCCGAGGCCTCGATGCGCCGGTGCATCTCGTCCAGGTCCCGCGCGTGGATACCGTAGCGCACGTATTGCAGGCGCTTGGCCGTGCCTTCCTCGTGGACGCGGCTCCAGACGTGGGGATGGCCGTGCGTGCGCAGTTCGAGATGGTCGGCGCGGCGCCGCGCGTCCAGGCCGAACGCCAGATAGAAGTGCTCGGCCTCGGCCAGGTCGGGCACCGAGTACACGAAGCAGTCCACCGAATGCACGGCGGCGCGGCGTTCGAGGTGGGTCGTCAGGGCAGAGGCGCGCATCGGCGTGCTCCTATTCCGGCTTGACGCCCGCCATGTCGACGGCCGCGCGCAGGATGGCGGTGTCGTCGCGCAGCGACGCGGCGAAGGCTTCGGGGCTGCTGCCGATCACGCTCCAGTGCTGTTCCTCGATCTTGGCACGCACGTCGGGCTGCTGGAGCACGGCCTTGAAGGTGTCCGCCAGTTTGGCGACGATGGGCGCGGGCGTGCCCGCGGGCGCGACGAACCCCATCCAGTTGCCGAAGGGGCGGAAGTCGGGAAAGTCTTCGGTGATGGCGGGTACGTCGGGGTGCAGCGGGTGGCGCTTGGGCGTCATGAAGGCCAGCACCTTGATCTGTCCTGCCTTCCATTGCCCGAGCAGGCTGCCCACGCTCAGGATGGTGGCGTCGAGCCGGCCGGCCAGCAGCTCCATGGCGATCTGCCCCGCGCCCTGGTAGGGCACGTGCAGCATGTCGACGCCGGCGGCAGCCTTGAACTGTTCGCCCAGCAGGTGGTTGAACGAGCCGTTGCCGACGCTGGCGAAATTGAGCTTGCCGGGATTGCGCTTCAGGTAGTCGACGAATTCGCGCGTGGTGTTGGCCGGCACCTTGGCGTTGACCATCAGCGCGACGGGCAGGTCGGCCACGGCGGTGATGGGCGTGAAGCTCTTGAGCGGCTCGTAGGGCAGGTCCTTGCGCAGGTAGCTATTGAGCAGCAGGGCCGAGGTGGTGGTCAGGTGGATGTTGTAGCCGTCGGGTGCCATGCGGGCGGCATAGCTGGTGCCGACGATGCCGTTGGCGCCCCCGCGGTTCTCGAACACCAGCGGCTGGCCCAGCAGCTTGCCGGCCCGGTCGGCGATCAGGCGGCCGATGGCATCGATGGGCGATCCGGTGGGATAGGGAAACACCACGTGGATGGGCTTGTTGGGGTAGGGCTGCTGCGCGCCCGCCTGCAGCGGGCAGGCCAGGCCGAGCAGCGCGGCCAGCGCTCCGGCGATCAGTTGCTTGGCGTGTCTCATCGTGGGTCCTCTTGAGGGGCTATATGGCCGGGGGGCATGGCCCCGGCCTGGGGAAGGGATGCCAGGCAGGCGCGGAACGCCCGGCAGAGTTCATCGTTGGCGCGGCGTGCCGCGGCCGAGGCTTCGAAGAAGCCCAGGAAAGGGTGGAACATGTCGTCGTGGCGCAGCAGCGTGACGGGCACGCCGGCGCCGCGCAGCCGGTCGGCGTAGGCCAGGCCTTCGCCTTGCAGCGGGTCGTGCCCGGCCACCGCGATGACGGCGGGCGGCAGCCGGCCCAGGTCGGTGGCGCGCAGGGGCGAAGGCGGAAATCCGGCGGCTTCCCCGGTGCGATCGCCCATGTACAGGCGGGCGATGTCGCGCAGGTCGGCCGGGGAAAGCATGGGGTAGTCGCGGCCGTCCGCGTCCAGGCTCCGCGTGTCGCGGGCCATGTCCAGGCCGGGCACGACCAGCAGTTGCGCCGCCAGCGGCTGGCCGGCGTCGCGGCACAGCAGGGCGGCGCTGGCGGCCAGGTTGGCGCCCGCGCTTTCGCCGGCCACCGCCACGCGGGCCGGGTCGCCGCCCAGTTCGCGGGCATGCGCCTGCACCCAGCGCGTGGCGGCCAGGGCGTCGTCGTGCGCGGCCGGGTAGGGATGTTCGGGCGCCAGCCGATAGTCCACCGAGACGACCACGGCATCCAGGTCGCGGCACAGCTTGCGCGCGATGTCGTCCATCAGCTCGACGCTGCCCAGCACGAAGCCGCCGCCGTGGAAGAAAACCACGGTGGCATGCGGACCCGAGGTGGCGGGACGATAGACGCGGCCGGGCACCGGGGCTTCGGTCAGGTCGCGCACGGCGCCCACTTCGGGCAGGCCATGACGCTCGCGCGCGGCCAGGATGGCGCGCGTCATGCGCCGGCGCGCCTCGGGCGCACTGCCGGCGAAGGGCGGCGGCGCGTCCTGTGCGCGCAGGGCGGCCACGATGCGGGCCAGGTCCGCGTCCAGCGGAACGGCTGGAGCGGCCGTCATGCCGGCAGCTCCAGCACGTGCGCCTGCGAGGCCCGGGCGCGCCGCCGCAGGGCCTCGACGTCGACGTGCAGCAATTGCCCGGCGCGCTTGACGGCGCGGCCGGCCACGAAGACGGTGTCGACATTGCCCGGGTGGGCCGCCAGCACGACGGCGCCCACGGCGTCCGACACCGGCGTCAGGTTCAGGTCGTCGCCGCGGATCAGCACGATGTCGGCTTCTTTGCCGGGAGTGAGCGAGCCGGTCTTGTGGTCCAGGCCGGTGGCGCGCGCGCCGGCCAGCGTGGCGAATTCCAGCACGTCGCGCAGCGTCAGCGTGGCGGGCGCATCCGGCTCGCGGGAATGGCCGCCGCCCATCCACGAACGGTAGTAGGCGAAGGCGTGGCGCATCTGGGTGAACATGTCGCCCGAGCATTTGGTTTCGGTATCGCCGCTCAGGCTGGGCCGGATGCCGGCGGCCAGCAGGCGGTCGAAGGGGATGTCGCCGATGCCCTGGGCGTTCATCTCGCAATGCACGCCCAGCGATGCGGTGACGCCGGCATCGGCCATCATCGCGATCTCGTCGCGGCCGCAGAAGCAGCAGTGCACGAAGGTCAGGTCCGGACCCAGCGCGCCCTCGGCCTGCATCTGCGCGATCGCGCGTATCGGCGCATTGCGCGCGTAGGCGCCCATGTGGATGCTGGAGCGCAGGCCCAGTTCGCGCGCCAAGCGCAGGTCGTCCAGCCAGATCTCCCGGCGGGCCATTTCCGGGCCGCGCGCCGCCATGGCCAGCGTCAGCAACTGGTCGTCCGAGGAAAAGAAATCGCGCCGCAGCCGGCGGATGTCCTGCGGATGGCCGCGCTGGCTGTCGAACATCCAGCTCGCGCCCTCGACCAGCGGCCAGCCGTGGCCGAACACGGCGCGCAGGCCGGCGTCGCGCAGCGCCTGGACGGCGGCGTCGCTGTGCTCGGGGCTGTTCTGCACGTGCGACCAGTCCATCATCGTCGTGATGCCGCCGTCCAGCGCCGAGACCGCGCCCAGCAGCGTGCCCGTGTAGACGTCTTCGGCGCGGAAGGCCGCGCCCTTGGCGCCCAGCATCTCGGCGAAATAGATCTGCGGATCGATATCGGCGTAGCGGTGGCGCACGCAGGTCTGCCAGGTATGGCGGTGCGTGTCGACGAAGCCGGGCAGGACGATCATGCCGCGGGCGTCGATCTGTTCGGCATCCTCCACCGTCAGTCGCGGGGCGATCGCGGCGATGCGGCCGTCCTCGATCAGCAGGTCGCCCTGGCGCAGGTCGCCCACCTGGGGATCGACGCTGACGATCCAGCCCTGGCGGATGAGCGTGCGGCGGGTCATGCCCGGGCCCCGCGCAGCCAGCGGGCCAGTTCGGCGCGCGCTTCGCCGGCCTGTTGCACGGAGGTGCCGGCCCAGGCGATGTAGCCGTCCGGCCGCACCAGCATTCCCTTGACGTCGGCCAGCGCGGCGGGCGCGCGGCCCAGGCGGGCCTGCACGCAGCGCACGGGCAGGCCCTCCAGCGGCAGGCCGGCGTATTGGTTGCTGTAGCCTTCCAGGTCCAGCAGCACGAAGCGCCGCTCGCGCAGCAGCTCGGCCAGGCGGACCGACTGGCCGTCCAGTCCGATCAGGTCGATGTCCGGCGCGTGCTGCCCGGCCAGCGGATGGCTGCCCGTCGGCGCGGGATAGGGCCGGGTCAGGCCGCACAGTTCGCGCACCAGCTTGCGCTGCACGTCGGGCAGCGGAATGTACTCGCGCTGCATGCGCCGCTTCAGCGCGACGCCCTCGGGTTCGAAATTGAATTGCAGCGCACACTGGGCCGCGACGCTGTCGAGCAGGTCGTGCATGACCGGCAGGCGTTCCGCGTCATAGCTGTCCAGGATCGCGGCGTCGCTATGGCCCTGCACGACGTGGGCCAGCTTCCAGCCCAGGTTGAAGGCGTCCTGCAGACAGAAGTTCATGCCCACGCCGCTGGCGGGGTAATGGATGCGCGCCGACTCGCCCACCAGGAAGACGCGGCCGCTGCGCAGCGTGGGCACGGCGCGCATCTGGTCGTCGAAGCGCGAGGCCCAGCGGTGGCCGCGGATGCCGTAGTCGGTGCCGTGCACGTCGCGTATGCATTGCAGGGCCTCTTCCAGCGTGACGGGTTCATCCTTGGATGCATGCCGCCGGTCGCGGTGCACGATATTGAAGCGAGTGATGCCGTCGCCGAAGGCGTAGCCGCGCACCCAGCCCATCTCGTTGTCGACGTTGACACGGCCGCCGGGCCAGGGCGCGTCCAGTTCGGCGTCGATCACGATGCCGCGGAACGAACCGCCGCGGCCGTCGAAGGGCAGGCCGGCCTGGCCGCGCACGACACTGCGGCCGCCGTCGGCGCCGACCAGATAGCGGGCGCGCAGGGTCGTCATGGTGCCGTCTTCGCTGCCTGCGTCGACCTCGACTCCGTCCGCCGACTGCCGCACGGCCCGGACCTCGGCGCCGCGCCGTATCTCGGCGCCGCTTTCCTCGGCCCAGGTCCACAGGATTTCCTCGGTCAGGTTCTGCGGCAGGCCCAGCGTGAAACCGTAGCGGGTCTCCAGGTAATGCCATTCGATGGGGTGGAAGCCCGCCCAGATGTGAGAGGGGCGGAACGGGTAGGGGCTGATGTCGCGCGTGCGCCGGATGAAGCGGTCGGCGATGCCGCGCGCGTCGAACAGTTCCAGCACGCGCGGCAGCAGGGTGCCGGCGCGCGACTGCACGCCCTCGGTGCGCCGTTCCAGGACCAGCGTCTTCGCTCCCGAGCCGGCCAGTTCGGCGGCCATGGTCAACCCCGACGGGCCGCCACCGACCACGATCACATCCCACTGCATTGTCTGTCTCCAGCTTTCTCGTCATGGCGGCTTCAAGCCGCATGCCTCGCATGGTGGCGAGCCCATCGACAGACGTAAAGTTAATTGTTTAAATTCTAACCATTTGTTTGGTAAATGGATGCGCCATGCGCTTCAACAAGCTGGACCTGAACCTGCTGGTGGTGCTCGACGCCCTGCTGGCCACCCGCAGCGTGAGCCGCGCCGCCGAGCGCATCTTCCTGAGCCAGCCCGCGACCAGCCTGGCGCTGGGGCGGCTGCGCGAGTATTTCGACGACGAGCTGCTGGTGCCGGTGGGCAAGACCCTGGTGCCGACTCCGCTGGCCGAGCAACTGGTCAAGCCGGTGCGCGACGTGCTGCTGCAGATCCAGACCGTGACGCGCGCCCGGCCCACCTTCGATCCCGCCACGGCCACGCGCCGCTTCACGATCGAATCCTCGGACTACGTGATCACGGTGCTGCTGGCCGAAGTGGTGCGGCGCGCGGCCCGGCTGGCGCCGCTGATGCAGTTCGACCTGCGGGCGATCAGCCCCCAGACGCCCGAGCACCTGGACAGCGGCGGGATCGAGCTGCTGATCGCGCCGGAGTTCGCGGTGGTGGCGGGGCACCCGGCCGAACCGCTGTTCGAGGATACGTTCTCCTGCCTGGTGTGCGAGGCGCATTTCGCGCCGGACTTCGATCTATCGAGCGAGGCGTATTTCGATGCGACGCATGTGGGTGTCGAATGGGGAGGCGGGCGGCGGATCACCTACGACGCGAAGATGCTGTCGCGGGGCCGGCGCGAGCGCCGCCAGGACGTGATCGCGCCCAACTTCACGCTGGTGCCGGAGCTGTTGGTCGGCACGCCGCGCATCGCGACCCTGCCGACCCGGCTGGCGCGCCACATGGCGGCGCGCTTTGCGCTGCGGGTGGTGCCTTGTCCGATTGCGATTCCCCGTTTCGCGGAGAATCTGCAATGGCATAAGTACCAGGAGCGGGATCCGGCCATTTCCTGGCTGCGGGGGTTGTTGCGGGCCACGGCCGCGGACTTGCCGCGCCTGGAGGTCCCGCCGCAGGCTCCGCCGCGGCGCCGGCGCGGAGCCTAGCGCTTGACCCGCGACAGCGGATCGTCCGGCTTGTAGGTCGGCGTCTGCGGCCTGGGCGAGCCCAGCATCACGCACATCAGCGCTTCTTCGTCGCCGATATTGACCTCGCCTCGGTAGACGCCGGGCGGGACCGAGATCAGGTCGCGTTCGCCGGCCTCGATCTCCCAGTATTCGCCTTCCTTCGATTCGCACATGATGCGGACCTTGCCGCGCAGCACGAAGAAGACTTCCTCGGTGTCCTCGTGCAGGTGCAGCGGGCCGATGTGGCCGGCGGGGATGATCATGGTCGAGAAGGTGAAATGCACCGCTGGCACGGTATTGGAATCGCTGGCGACGCCGGTGGCCCCGGTGCCGAGGTAGCGCATCTGCGCGCGGCCGTACTTGGGGTCGTGGTCGGCCTGGAATTTCAGGGCGTTCCAGTCGTACTTGCGGGTGGAGCGCTGGACACAGCGCGAATTCATCCAGTCGCCGAAGCTCATGCCCTCGGGGCGCCGGAGGGTGGGTTTGGCGGCATCGATCAAGGTGTCGACGGAATCGTTCATGGGGCAGCTCCTGCTTGCGGCATGGGGGAAACGGGAACTGCCAGTCTAGGAAGGATGGCCGGCCGAGGCCTTGATCTAGATCATGAATGTTTTATTAATAAACCGACGTCTTATATATAAAACAAATCATCCCTCCATGGGATTGCCCTGGAAAGGCTTGAGGCCAGGCGGCCGGGCTTTTTCGATATGCCGTTTCAGCGCCAGCTGGAACTCCGAGAATTCCTTGTCCTCGCGGCTGGCCAGGTAGAGCGGCAGCGTGAGCGCGAGGCCGGGCGTGCGCACGCAGCGCAGTTCGCCACGAGCCAGGTCGCGTTCCACCGCCGTCTTGGAGAAGAAGCACACGCCCAGGTCGCGCCGCACGGCTTCCTTCTGCGCTTCCGGATGGCCCAGGTTGAGCACGATGCGCCGCGATGGGATGCCGTTGGCGCGCAGTTGTCCTTCCTCCAGCTGCTGCATGACGGTGCTGTTCGCGGTGCTGATGAAGGGCAGACGCGAGATGTCCTCGCGCCGCGCCTCGTCGCCCACCCAGCGGCTGTCCGGGGCGCTGACCAGCAGCAGGTCCTCGTCCCACAGCGGGCGCACCGCCAGGCCATCCAGGTTCTGCGTGGGAGCGATGATGAGAACGGCGAAGTCGCAGGCGCCGGTGCGCGTGGCCTCCAGCGCCACCTGTGGGTTCGAGATCGACACATGGACCTGGCCGTCGGGGCGCAGCACCTGGAAGTCGCAGATCAACTGGCTCAGCAGATAGGTGCCCACGCTCATGGACGAGCCGACCACCACCTGGCCCGGCGCGAGATCGGTCGAGCCGCCCAGTTCCCGCTCCAGTTCGCGCGTGCGGGTGACGACTTCCTGCGCCCATTTGTAGACGCGCTGGCCGGTGGCGGTCAGCGCGATGCCGCGGCCTTCGCGGCGGATCAGCGTGGTGCCCAGTTTTTCTTCCAGGCTGCGGATGTGCGAGGTGACGACCGGTTGGGTAACGAACAGGTAGTCCGCGGCGCGCGTCACGCTCTGCAATTCGGCCACGACGCAGAAGACTTCCAGCTTCTGCAAGGTGAGGTAGGGATCGAAGCGAGCCATGGAGATTCAATCCATAGTTGAACGGCTATGTAATAAGGTAAATATTTGAATTAGACGAATGGTTGGCGTCAACCTAGGATCTCTCCCCACAACGAGAGGAGACATCATGTCCAGTACCCAGCCCGGCGGCGCGCGGCGCATCCTGCGCGGCCTGGAGCGCGCCGCCACCAGCCTGGAGCGCGCCCTGGCCAGCGCGCTGCTGGCCGCGGTCGCGATCAACGTCGCCAACGTGGTGGCGCGCTACGTGTTCGGCCGTTCGATCACCGGCGCCGACGAACTGCAGGTCTACCTGATGGCCGGGCTGGCCTTCTTCGGTTCGGCGGTGGCGGCGGTGCGGGGACAGCATTTGCGCATGGATGTGCTGAACCGCTACTTCCCGGAGGAGCTGCGGCGCTTCCTGTCCACCTTCGAGGCGCTGGCGGCGGTGGCGCTGTGCGGCTTCGTCTGCTTCATCTCGTCGGAATACGCCTGGCGCATCTACCAGATCGGCAGCGTGAGCGAGAACGGCCACATCCCGATGTGGATCCCGCATTCGCTGGTGGCGGTGGCGTTCGCTGCCATGGTGGTCGTCGGCCTGTTCGACGTGGTGCTGCGCGTGGCCGGCGGCGGCCTGCGCCAGCCCGATCCGGTGGATGCCGCCGAGGAGGCGTTGTCATGAGTTTCGCGCTCGGTTTCCTGCCCCTGGGCCTGCTCCTGCTGGGCTTTCCCATTTTCCTCGTGCTGCTGGCGTCGGTCAGCGTGGCGCTGCTGTTCTTCATGGACGTGCCGCTCACGGCCTTGCACCAGAATCTCTTCGGCGCCATCGATGCCTATGCGCTGCTGGCGATTCCGTTCTTCATCTTCGCCGGCGAGCTGATGGGGCGGGGTTCGGTCGCGGACCGGCTGGTGAACTTCGTCAACGCCGGCGTGGGTTCGGTGCGCGGCAGCCTGGCGGTGACCACCGTCGGCTCCTCGGCGCTGTTCGGCGCGATCTCGGGCGTGAGCGCGGCCACCGTGGCCACCATCGGGCGCGTGATGCTGCCCGCGCTGCGGCGCAATGGCTATCCCGAGAAGTTCTCGGCGGGGCTGCTGACGGCGGTGGGGGCCATCGACATCATCATCCCGCCCAGCATCCCGATGATCGTCTACGGCGCGGCCGCGCAGCAGTCGGTTCCCCGGCTGTACGCGGCGGGCGTGCTGCCCGGGCTGCTGCTGGCCGGCATGCTTTGCGCCTACGTCATGTGGTATGCCCGCCGCCATCGCATCGGCGGCGGCGATCGCTTCTCGTGGGCGGCCTTCGGCCGCGCCGCGGCGCGCGGCCTGGGGGCGCTGGGCGCGCCCGTCATCATCCTGGGCGGCATCTACGGCGGCGTGTTCTCTCCCACCGAAGCGGCCGCGGTGGCCTGCCTGTACGCCATCGTCGTGGCGCGCTACTTCTACCGCGAACTGTCGTGGCGCGACATCCTGGCCAGCGCCGGCACGACGGCGGTGTTCACCGGGCAGATCCTGATCATCGTGGCCTGCGCCAACGTGTTCGGCTGGCTGCTGACGGTGCACCAGGTGCCCGCCGCGCTGGTGCAGTGGCTGACCGACCTGCACCTGCCGGGCTGGTCGCTGCTGCTGGCGATCAACGTGCTGCTGCTGGCGGTAGGCTGCTTCATCGATCCGCTGTCGGCCATCCTGCTGCTGTCGCCGCTGCTGATGCCGCTGGTCACCGCCATCGGCGTGGACCCGGTGCACTTCGGGATCATCATCACGGTGAACCTGTCCATCGGCCTGTTCCATCCGCCCTTCGGCATCAACATCTTCGTCGCGCAGAGCGTGCTCAAGCTGCCGCTGGAAAGCATCTACCGCGGCATCGTGCCGTTCGTCGTCATTTACCTGATCGCGCTGGGGTTGATCACCTACATCCCGGACATATCCCTCTGGGGCATGCGCTTGCTGTTGAACTGAAGGCCGTCCGCCGGCCACCCACCACTGGAGACATCACCATGAATCGCCGTCTATGCCTGGCGCATCTGGCCGGCCTGGGAGCGCTCGCGCTCCTGCCCACCGCCCGCGCGCAGAACCTGGTCATGAAGCTCACCACCACCACGTCCGACGACCTGGGCGTCGACTGGCTGAACGCCTACAAGGTCAACCTGGAGGCGGCCACGCAGAGCAAGGTCAAGGGCCAGGTGTACCCGGCCAGCCAGCTCGGTACCGCGCAGCGCACGATCGAAGGCGTGAGCATGGGCACCGTCGAGATGGCGCTGAACGCCTCGGGCATGTACGAGGGCCTGGACGCGCGCTTCGGCGCGCTGGCCGTGCCCGGCGTGTTCGACAGCATCGATCATGGCATGAAGGTGCTGGCCGATCCCGAGGTCAAGGCTCGGCTTGCGTCCATCGCCTCGAAGAAGGGCGTCGAGGTGCTGACCACGCTCGTGCATTCCCAGTGCAGCATCGTCTCGCGCAAGCCCATCCGCAAGCTGTCGGACCTGGCCGGGCAGAAGATCCGCGTGCCCGGTTCCTCGATCCTGATCGCGCAACTGCGGCAACTGGGCGCCAATCCGGTGTCGATGTCGCTGGGCGAGGTGCTGCCCGCGTTCCAGAACGGCACGCTGGATGGCGTCTATTCCGGCACGCCCATTCCCTCGGCGCTGAAATACTTCGACGTCGCCAAGTCGCAGACGCTGCTGCCGTCCACCTACATCGCCATCGTCGGGCTGGCCAGCCCCACCTTCCTGAAATCGGCCGGTCCGCTGGAGCAGCCGCTGCGCCAGGCCGCGCGCAAGACCGATGTCGAGATCGGTCCGCGCGTGCACGCGCGCGTGGCCGAGGCCCGGGCGATCTGGGAGAAGGGCGGCGGCGAGATGATCGAGCTGCCGTCGGCCGACGCCAAGGCCTACCTGGACGCGGTGATTCCGGCCGCGATGAAGGAGTTGTCGGCCGATGCCCGCAAGGACTACGAAGCGCTGCGCGCCGCCGCTGTCCGTCTTCGGACTTGAGGCGAACGGCGCGATGAATACCCACATGCACTGATACACCGGAGACGCCATGCGCGCACACGAGATTCCCGCCGGCATCCTGCCGACCCACCGCCAGCTTTTCTATGGGGGAGCCTGGCACGAGCCCCTGGCCGGCGTCTACGCGCCGACCATCAATCCCGCGTATGACGAGCGGCTGGCCGATGCGCCGGTTGCCGATGCGCGCGACGTCGACGCCGCGGTGCGGGCGGCCCAGGACGCCTTTCCCGCCTGGGCCGCCACGCCGCCGATGGAGCGCGGCCGCATGCTGCGCCGGGCGGCGGACATCCTGCGGACCCATGCGCAGGAGCTGGCGCTGCTGGATGCGCTGAACAATGGCAATCCGGTGTCCATCCTGGCCAAGGACGCGGGCTTCGCGGCCGACAGCCTGGAGTATTTCGCCGGCCTGGCCACCGAGGTCAAGGGCGAGACCCTGCCCATGGGGCCCGGCTACCTCGACTACACCGTGCGCGAGCCGCTGGGCGTGGTGGCGCGCATCGTCGCCTACAACCATCCGCTGATGTTCGCCGCCATGCGCCTGGCCGCGCCGCTGGCGGCGGGCAACACGGTCGTGGTCAAGTCGCCCGACCAGGCGCCGCTGTCCATCATTCGCCTGGCCGAACTGATCGGCCACGTGTTCCCCAAGGGCGTGGTCAACTTCCTGTGCGGCAGCCGGGAATGCGGGCAGGCGCTGGCCGAGCACCCGCTGGTGCGCAAGATCACGCTGATCGGCGGTGTGCCCACGGGCAAGTCCGTCATGAAGACGGCGGCCGACGGATTGAAGCCGGTGCTGCTGGAGCTGGGCGGCAAGAATGCGCTGGTGGCCTATCCCGACGCGGACCTGGACAAGCTGGTGGACGGCATCGTGGGCGGCATGAACTTCACGTGGTCGGGCCAGAGCTGCGGCTCCACCAGCCGGGTGTTCCTGCATGAAAGCATCCACGACGAAGTCCTGGCGCGCGTGGCCGAACTGCTGCCCCGGCGGCACCGGCCGGGCATTCCGACGGACCCGGCCACGACCATGGGATCGCTGGTCAGCCGGGCGCAGCTCGAGAAGGTGCAAGGCTTCGTGCAGTCCGCGCTGGACGAAGGCGGCCGGCTGGTGGCCGGCGGCCGGCGGCCCGACGATCCCGCGCTGCGCGACGGTTTCTTCTTCGAGCCCACCATCTTCGCCGACATGCGGCCGGACATGAGGCTGGCGCGCGAGGAAGTGTTCGGTCCCATCATGTCGGTGTTCCGCTGGTCCGACGAGGACGCGATGTGGGCCGACGTCAACGCCGTGGACTTCGGCCTGACCGGTTCGATCTGGACGCGCGATCTCGAGACCGCGCACCGCGCGGCCCGCCGCATCCATACCGGCTATGTCTGGATCAACAACACCAGCCAGCACTTCATCGGCGCGCCGTTCGGCGGCGTGAAGCAGTCGGGCATCGGCCGCGAGGAGTGCTTCGAGGAACTCCTGGAGTTCACCTACACCAAGAACGTCAACCTGAAACTGAACTAGTCCCCCCCTACGCCCTTCGGGCGCCCCCAGGGGGCGGCGCTGGCGGACCGGCGGAGCCGGATCCGCGGCGCCCTGGATCGACATGCGCTGGCGGCTTGGAAAATGACATGAACAACTACGACTACATCATCGTGGGCGCGGGCTCCGCGGGGTGCACGCTGGCCTACCGGCTGGGTGCCGACCCGGCGCTGAAGATACTGGTGCTGGAGGCCGGCGGCCCCGACCGTTCGCCCGTGATCCGGATTCCGCTGACTTGGGGCCTGATCCTCAAGCACCGGATGTACGACTGGGGCTATTTCACCGAGCCCGAGCCCGGCATGGACGGCCGCCGCATCGAATGTGCGCGCGGCAAGGTGCTGGGCGGCTCGACCTCGATCAACGGCATGGCCTATGCGCGCGGCGCCCGCGAGGACTACGACCATTGGGCGCGCGGCCTGGGGCTGGAAGGGTGGTCCTATGACGACGTGCTGCCGTATTTCCGCCGCAGCGAGTCGTGGGAGGAAGGTGCCAGCGATCTGCGCGGCGGCGACGGCCCGCTGACGGTGACGCGCCTGCACTACGAGGACCCGCTGGTGGACGCCTTCCTGCGCGCCACGGACCTGGCCGGCCATGGACGCAACGACGACTACAACGGCGCCAGCATCGAAGGCTTCGGCCCCATGCAGGCGACCATCCGCCGCGGCCGCCGCTGGAGCGCGGCGTCGGCCTACCTGAAGCCGGCGGTGGCGCGCGGCAACGTCACGGTGTGGACCGGCGCGTTGACCACGAAGGTGCTGATGGAGCAGGGCCGCGCCGTGGGCGTCGAAGTCCAGCGCGGCGGCCGCCGCGAGCAGGTGCGGTGCGAACGCGAAGTGCTGCTGGCGGGCGGCGTGATCAACTCGCCGCAGCTCTTGATGCTGTCGGGTATCGGCGACGCCTCGGAGCTGGGACGGCACGGCATCGCGACCCGGATCGACCTGCCCGGCGTGGGGCGCAATCTGCAGGACCATGTGGTGTGCGACGTCCGCTGGCGGCGCAAGGAAACGGGACCCCTGCACCGCGCGCTGCGGCTGGACCGCATCGGCTTCGACCTGCTGCGGACCTGGATGTTCGGCTCGGGCCTGTCCAGCAAGGTGCCCGCTGCGGCCGTGGGTTTGGTGCGCAGCCATCCCGAGCTGCCGCTGCCCGACCTGCAATTGCTGCTGGCCGCCGCGCCCATGGACGCCGGCCCGCATTTCGGTCCGCTGCTCAAGCCCTACGTCGATGCGTTCGCCATCAAGGGGGTCTTCATCACGCCCGAGAGCCGGGGCAGTGTCTCGTTGGCGAGCGGCGATCCCACGGCCCCCGCCGTGATCCGCCAGAACTTCCTGTCCACTGATTACGACCGGCGCGCCGTGCGCCAGATGGTACGCATCATGCGGGCCATCGGCGAACAGCCGCCGCTCGCGCCGTTCCGGGCCGAGGAACTGGCGCCCGGTCCGCAGGCCACGAGCGATGCCGACATCGACGCCTTCATCCGGCGCACGGCCATCACCCTGCACCACCCGGTGGGCACCTGCCGGATGGGCAGCGATGCCGATCCCGACGCCGTGCTCGACGCGCAGTTGCGGGTGCGTGGCGTGGACGGCCTGCGCGTGGTGGATGGATCGGCCATGCCGCGCGTGGTGCGGGGGCCGACCAACGCCCCCATCATCATGATGGCGGAAAAGGCGGCGGACCATATCCTGGGCCGGCCGCCGCTGGCGCGCGACAGGCGCGGGGCGCCGGCGTCGCGCCCGTTCCCCGCGGGCGAAACCGTCCCGGCCTGACCCGCGTCAGGCCGCCGCCAGCCGGGGTGCCGGCTGCATCGCTTCGCGGCCGGTGAAGGCGAAGTCCACCTCGGGCTGGCGGCCGTCGATGATCTCGGCCACCGCGCGGCCCGAACCGCAGCCATGCGTCCAGCCCAGGGTGCCGTGGCCGGTGTTCAGGTACAGGCCGCGCACCTTCGAGGCGCCGATGTAGGGCACGTTGCCCGGCGTGGCCGGCCGCAGTCCGGCCCAGTACTGCGCCAGCTCAGGCCGGCTCATGCCGGGAAAGATCTCCAGCGTGCGCTTGACCAGCGCCTCGCAGCGCACGGGGTTCAGCGCCAGCCCGTAGCCGTTCAGTTCGGCGGTGCCGGCCACGCGCAGGCGGTCGCCCAGGCGCGAAAACACCAGCTTGTATTCGTCGTCGGTCAGGCTGACCTCGGGCGCCAGCGCGGGGTCGAGTACGGGCAGGGTGGCCGAATAGCCCTTGGCCGGATAGATGGACAAGGGGACGCCGGCCTGCCGCGCCAGTTGCGGGCTGAAGCTGCCCAGCGCCAGCACGTAGGCGTCGCCCGTCACGGTTTCATAGCCGCCGGTCTCGCTGGCGATCTCGACGCCGGTCATGGACCCCGCCTCGGTGCGCAGCGCCTGCACGCGCACGCCGTAGCGGAAGTTCACGCCGCGCTGCGCGCACAGTTCGGCCAGGCGGGTGGTGAACAGGTGCACGTCGCCCGATTCGTCGGCGCTGGTGTAGGTGGCGCCCGCCAGGCGGGGGGCGATCTGCGCCAGCGCGGGTTCGAGGCGCACGACTTCGTCGCGGTCGATCACCTGCCGCTCGCAGCCCATCTCGCGCATGATGCGGGCCGGTTCGAGTGCGGCGTCGAACTCTTTCTGGCTGGTGTAGAAATGCAGGATGCCGCGTTGCAGGTGGTCGTAGCGGATGCCGGTCTCGGCGCGCAGTTCCTGCAGGCTGGAGCGGCTGTAGGTCCCCAGGTTCAGGATCTGGATCATGTTGTGCCGCGATCGCGCCGAGGTGCATTCGCGCAGGAATTGCAGGCCCCATTTCCATTGGTCGGGATCGGCGCGCAGGCGGAACAGCAGGGGGGCGTCCTCGCGGCCCAGCCAGCGCAGCAGTTTCAGCGGCGCGGACGGGTTGGCCCAGGGTTCGGCGTGGCTGACGGAGATCTGGCCGCCGTTGCCGAAGCTGGTTTCGCGCGCGGCGCCCGCGTTGCGTTCCAGGACGAAGACCTCGTGCCCGGCCTTGGCGAGATACCAGGCCGACGTGACGCCGGTGATGCCGGCGCCCATGACGATGACTTTCATTGCAGGCTCTCGGGAAAAAAACAGGGGCAAGCGGCAGATATCTGCCGCTTGCCCCTACTGTCCTTTTGCCTGAGAGATTCGCGCGCGCCGGTCGGCGCCGCTTGCCCCTTCGGCGGCCGCGCCGGTTCAGGGCGCGACGCTCTCCAGTTGTTTGGTTGCCAGTCTCGTGACCTGAGCGTTTCAGGGGATACGCCTTCGGTAGAAGCGGCAAGCCGCTTCGTTCTCCTGGTGCGAAGCAGGATAGCATGGGCCTTGCGCCAGTGCCATCCCGGGTATCGCGCAGGCGCGCGTCAATGCCGCGCGAGCCGCAGCAACAGGCTTACCAGCTCGCCCTGGCGGTGCGTGCCGGTCTTCGTGAACAGCGCGCGCAGCTGCGTGCGCGCGGTGCTGAGCGCGATGCCGTGGCGTTCGGCGTATTCGGCCAAGCTCAGCCCTTCCTGCAGCTTGGTTGCCAGGCGCGCCTCGGCCCGGCTGAACTGGAAAAGGTCGTTCACGCGGAGATTCTGTTGCTCGGGATCGACCACGCTGACCGCGACCAGCGGGCGTTGCAGCGGATTGTCGGGGTGGTCCTCGGACAGCGGCGTGACCACGACGTCCGGACCACCGGCGGTGGGCGGCGCGATGCGCGAGGCACGGCGCGATCCGGAATGTCCCGTGGCTTGCAGGATGGCCGTTTCGAGCCGGCTGGCGGCGGCATGGCGGGGGCGGATCTGGCCGTTGTGTTCGCACAGCGCGCCATCGGGTAGCGCGGCATGCCGTTGGGCCGCGGCATTGCGGTAGGCCACCCGCCGTCCTTCATCGAGCAGCCACAGCGGCGTGGGCAGGCTGTCCAGCACCTGGTCGCGCAGCGCCAGGCCGTCGCGCAGCCCGGTCAGCGTGTCGTACAGCGTGCCGGCGCGCTGCAGGTGCGGCGCGATGCGCGCCAGCAGGTCGTCCTGGCAGGGATCGGGCCGCACGCCGATGGCGGTCAGCAGCGCGACGTAGACGCAGGCGCCCTGGCCGTTCAGCCGGATCGAGGCGCGGTCGTCCATGCCCTGGACCCGCTGGAATTCCTGGTAGTAGGGGTGGTGGTCGAGCGTTTCGGCGGGCAGCTCGCGGCGGTCGTGGTTCCACCGCCCGTCGTCCGTTGCCGCGATCAGCTCGCGCATCGGGTCGATGGCGCCATAGTGGACGTTGTAGGCCTGGATGGCGGCGGGATCGCACCGAGCCGCCAGCGTGACGGTAGCCGCGGCTTCGCCGGGATGGTTGATGGCGATCGCGCCGAACTGCCTGCCGCTGGCGGCGGCCAACGCGTCGAGCAGCGCCGGCCATCGGGCGCTGTCCAGCACGCTTTCATAGCAGAGTCCGACGAGGGCGTCGTAGGTTTCCTGGGAGGGAGCAATGCCCATGGTAGTCATGTGGTTGAACGGGTGGTTACATCATGTTACGCAACATGCGAAGCGGGCAATCACTTTCATCGATCCGTCCACATCAGGAAAACCCTGCGCGCGGATGTCGCAGCCGGCGCGGGCGGGCTGCGGGTACTATCGGCGCATGACCACCAATTCGCTGCACGCGGGGGCCAGGCCCCTGGCATCCCCCGGACCCGCGCTGCGGGTCGAGCGGCTGGACAAGCGCTACGGCGGCCGCGCGATCGTGGACGCCTTGTCCTTCGAGATCGCGCGCGGCGAGTGCTATGGCTTGCTGGGGCCTAACGGCGCGGGCAAGACCACCACCCTGCGGTCGATCCTGGGCCTGACGCCGGTGGACGGCGGCTCGATCCGGCTGCTGGATTACCCGGTGCCGGCGCGGGCGCGCCAGGCCCGGGCGCGCATAGGCGTGGTGCCGCAGATCGACAATCTCGATCCCGATTTCACCGTCGAGGAAAACCTGCTCGTGTTCGGCCGCTATTTCGGCCTGGCCGACGGCGAGATCCGCCGCCGCATCCCCGGTCTGCTGGAATTCGCCTCGCTGGCCGCCAAGCGCACGGCGCGCATCAACGAGCTGTCGGGCGGCATGAAGCGGCGCCTGACGCTGGCGCGGGCGCTGGTCAACGATCCCGACCTGATCGTGATGGACGAACCCACGACCGGGCTGGACCCGCAGGCGCGCCACCTGATCTGGGAGCGCCTGAAGACGCTGCTGGCGCAGGGCAAGACCATTCTGCTGACCACGCATTTCATGGACGAGGCCGAGCGCCTGTGCGATCGGCTGGGCCTGCTGGACCGGGGCCGGATGATTGCCGAAGGGGCGCCCCAGGACCTGATCGCGCGTCATGTCGAACCCGAGGTGGTGGAGGTGTTCGGGGAAGGGGCCCGGGATTGGCTGGCGCGCCATCGCGCCGCCATGCCGGACCGCGTCGAGGTCAGCGGCGAGACGGTCTATTGTTATACGGCCGAACCGGATCGCGTGCTGGCGCTGCTGCGCGAGGGAGGCCGGGTGCGCTATCTGCACCGACCGGCCAATCTGGAAGACCTCTTTCTAAGGCTGGCCGGCCGCGATTTAAGAGAATGATAGGGCCCCCCCGTACGCGCTGACGCGCGCCCCCCAGGGGGCGGCACTGGCGGACCGGCGGAGCCGGATCCGCTGTGCCCTGGATTGAGGGCTGAGATGATATGAGTGAATGGGCGATGGATGTTTCGCGATTGGGGATCTGGGGGCTGCCTCGGCCGGGGCGGGGGTGCGTGCCGGTGCTGCGGCGCAATTTCCTGGTCTGGCGCAAGACGGCGTTGACCACGGTGCTGGGCGACGTCATGGATCCGATGGTGGCGCTGCTGGCGCTGGGCTATGGCCTGGGCAGCCTGCTGCCGGGTATCGATGGCGTGCCGTACGTGACGTTCCTGGCCGCCGGTTCGATCTGCATGGGGGCGCTGTACGCGGCCACCTTCGAGGCGACCTACAGCGCCTTTTCCCGGCTGCACATCCAGCGTTCCTGGGATGCGATGCTGAACACGCCGCTGTCGCTGGACGACGTGGTGTTCGCCGAGATCCTGTGGGCCGCGGCCAAGAGCATGAAGAGCGGGCTGGCGATCCTGCTGGTGGTGGTGGCGCTGGACATCTCGCGCGCCGTCACGCTGCTGTGGATCCCGCCGGCGCTGGTGCTGCTGGGGGTGACCTTCTCGGCGCTGGCGCTGGTCATGTCGGCGCTGGCCAGGGGCTTCGATTTCTTCATGTATTACTTCACGCTGGGCGTGACGCCCATGGTGTTCCTGTCCGGCGTGTTCTTTCCCGTGTCGCAACTGCCCGAGGCGCTGGTGCAGGCGGCCCGGCTGCTGCCCCTGGCCCCGGCCATCGAGCTGGTCAGGCCGCTGGTGCTGGGCCGGATGCCCGACCAGCCCTGGGAACAGGTGCTGCAGCTGGCGCTGACCGCGGCCGTCGCCATCTGGCTGGCCACCGCGCTGATGCGCCGCCGCCTGCTGCGCTGAAATCCTGGAGACCGCCATGTCGTCGCCGTCCGAGGCCGCCCGCCAAGTGGTGCTGGTATTCTGCAATGCCCCCGATGCCGATACCGCCCGGGACATCGCCCGCCGCCTCGTCGAAGACGGGGTGGCCGCCTGCGTGAACGTCGGCGCGCCGGTGTTGTCCATCTACCGGTGGAAGGGGGAGGTGGAGTCCGCCGACGAGATTCCGCTGTTCATCAAGACCACGGCGGCCCGCCAGAGGGCCGTGCAGGAGACGATCGCCCGGCTGCACCCCTACGAGGTGCCCGAGATCATCGCCGTGCCCGTGACCGAAGGATTGCCGGCCTATCTGGATTGGGTCCGGCAGGAAACGAAGAACTGATGTCCATATTCCGTTTGCGGGCGGTCGGCCCGCGCGCCCACTGGCTCCTGGCCTGCCTCGTGTGGGCCTGCGCCGCGCTCCTGCCGCGTTCCGCGCCGGCGGAGGATTTCCTGCCGCCCGAGCAGGCCTTCCGTTTTTCCGCGCGCGCCGTGGCGCCCGACGCCATCGAGCTGTCCTGGGCGATCGCGCCCGGCTACTACATGTACCGCGAGCAGTTCCGGTTCGTCGCGGATCCGCCGGAAGTCGCGTTGGGCGAGCCCCAGTTGCCGCCCGGACAGGTCAAGTTCGACCAGACCTTCGACAAGGAGGTCGAGACCTACCGCGACAAGGTGGCGGCCCGACTGACGATCCCCACCGGCACGGCCTTCGCGCTGGCCGTCACCAGTCAGGGCTGCGCCGACGCCGGCCTGTGCTATCCGCCGGCCGAACACAAGGTGCGCGTCGTGGCCGCCTCGGCGCCCGGCGGCCTGCCGCAGGTCGAGGGCGGGGCGGGGACCGGCCTGCGCTGGTCGGCGTTCGCCGGCGCCGACGACGTGGGCCTGGCCGACATGCTGGCCGGCAGCGGCCTGGCCCGCACGGCGCTGATCTTCCTGGGCCTGGGCATCCTGTTGTCGCTCACGCCCTGCGTGCTGCCCATGGTGCCCATCCTGTCGGCCATCGTGGTCGGCGACGCCGCCGGCCATGCCCGGCCCCGCCTGCGCGGGCTGGGGCTGGCCGCGGCCTATGTGCTGGGCATGTCGGTGGTCTACACCGCTGTCGGCCTGCTGGCGGCGCTGAGCGGCGTCAGCCTGGCGGCCACCTTGCAGACGCCCTGGGTGCTGGGCGTGTTCGCCGCGCTGCTGGCCGTGCTGGCCCTGGCCATGTTCGACGTGTTCACGCTGCAATTGCCGTCCAGTTGGCAGACTTCCCTGTCGGACCGCGTCTCGCGCCTGCCCGGCGGCCGCGCCACCGGAGCGCTGGCGATGGGCGCCGTGTCCGCGCTGATCGTCGGGCCGTGCGTGGCCGCGCCGCTGGCGGGCGCGCTGCTGTATGTCTCGCAGACGGGCGACGTGCTGCTGGGCGGCGTGGCGCTGTTCGCGCTGGCCTGGGGCATGGGCGTGCCGCTGTTGGCGGCGGGGGCCTCGGCCGGCGCGTTGTTGCCCAAGGCGGGAGTCTGGATGGACGGTGTGAAGCGCTTCTTCGGCATGCTGCTGCTGGCCGTGGCGTGGTGGATGCTCTGGCCCGTCCTGCCGGGCTGGGTGCAGATGTCGGGCTGGGCGGTGCTGGCCATCCTGGCCGCCACCCTGCTGCACGCCTTCGATGCCCTGCCCGCCGACGCGGGCACGGGCCGCCGCGTGCTCAAGGGTGTGGGCATCCTGTTCGCGCTGATCGGCGTCCTGCAGGCCGTGGGCGTGGCCAGCGGCGGCCGGGATCCGTGGCAGCCGCTGGGCCATCTGGCCGCGTCGGGCGGCGCGGGCCCGGTTCCCGTCCTCGCGCCGCCTGTGCCGGGGCCCGCGCCGGCGCAGGACGGGGACGGCTTGTGGCGTCCTCCCGGCGGCGCCTCGTCGCGGCCCGGCGCCGCGGCGTCATTCGAGCGCGTGCGCTCGGTGGCAGAGCTGGATGCGCTGCTGGCGGCGTCCGACCGCCCGGTGATGCTGGATTTCTATGCCGACTGGTGCGTGTCGTGCAAGGAAATGGAGGCACTGACCTTTCCCCGTCCCGAGGTCGTGCAGCGGCTGGCGGGCATGCGTCTCGTGCAGGCGGACGTGACCGCCAACAACGCCGACGACCGCGAGCTACTCAAGCGCTTCCGGCTGTTCGGCCCGCCCGGCATCGTGTTCTTCGCGCCGGGCGGCGCGCCGCTGCCGCAGCGGGTGATCGGCTTCCAGGGGGCGGAGCGCTTCGCCCGCGTGCTGGACGACGTGCTGGCGACGGCCGCGCGCTGAGTCGGCCCCGGGTGGGGTTCAGGCCAGCGTCCGGATCAACTGCACCAGCTCGACCTGTCGCCGGCAGCCGGTCTTGCGGAACAGGTTCTTCAGGTGGCTGCGCGCGGTTTCCGGCGAGACGGCCTGCGCGGCGGCGTACTCCTTGATGGTCTGGCCGGTGGCCAGCGCCAGGGCCAGGCGTGCCTCCGCCGGCGTGATGCCCAGCGCCCGGACGATGAGCTGGGTGTCCAGCGGCAGGCGGTCGGTGGGTACGGAGAATATGACCAGGGCCAGCGGCGTGTCGCGCAGTCCGGCCAACAGGTGCAGGGTGTCCAGCGGCAGGACGGTGATCCAGACCGGCAGCGGCCCGCCGGTGGAGAACAGGTCCGCCTTCCTGGCGGTCGAGCAGGCCTGGCTTAGCGCGGCCTGCAAGCGCCGCTGGGTGGCGGCGTCCCGCATGCCCAGGATGCCGCCTTTAGGCGCCAGCCATGGCGACGTGCGTAGGTATCGTTCGGCGCGCGCATTGGCGTATTCGATCCGGCCACGGGCATCGACGACCGCCACGCCTCGTGGCAGGCCGTCCAGGGCGGCGCGGCCGACCAGCGCCTCGCGCTGCAACTGCCTCATGCGCGCGCGCAGCCGTGCCGCGCGAACCATGTCGGGCATGACGAGTTCCAGCAAGGCGCGTTCGCGATCCCCATAGGGGCGGTGGTCCGCCGGGCGCATGATGCCCAGATAGTCGCGCGTCTGGCCGTCGTCGCGTTGCAGGATGCACAGGGTATGGCGCAGGTCCACGCTTCGCAGGAAGTCCGCGTAGACCGCGGAGCGCGACATCTGCCGGCTGTCCAGGTGCTCATGGTCCAGGATGAAGCTGCCTTCCCGCAGGTGCGCGAAAAGCGCCAGCCGTTCGTCGCCCTGGACGTAGTGCTCGGCGTATTCGTCGAACTTGTGCAGCGGCGCGGCGTCGCAGATCACGCGGTCCGGCACGCTGCCGTCGCGCAGGTCCACCGTCACCTGATGGAAAGCCTGGCCGCCCACCTTGGCGGCCAGCAGGCCCAGCCCGGCCTGCCATTGGTCGGGGGCCGCGATGCCTTCATACAGGCGCGCGGCGATCGACTGGGAACACTCCAGGAGCGACAGGCGGGGTGGCATGGCTCAAAGCCTGTCGGTGGTGTCCGGATCGTCCTTGCCGGCCCGCAGTCCCGCCTTGCGCGCCAGTGCCTCCGCCACCCGGTAGGGCCGCATTTCCAGGAAGCGGCGCGCCGAGAACCAGCTCCACAGAAGCAGCGCCAGCAGCACCATGCCGACCATGATCCACCAGAACGATCCGCTGTCGTGGACGAAGGGCAGGTGGTCCACGTTCATGCCGAAGATGCCGGTGATGAGCGTGAGCGGCATGAAGATGACCGTGACCACGGTCAGGATGCGCATGATCTCGTTGGTCCGGTGGGCCGTGGCGGAGAAGTGCAACTGCACGGCGGTTTCCACCGACGATTCCATGCGCCGCGCGTGGCTCAACACGCGGTTCACATGTTCCATGACGTCGTTGATGCGGACCAGCAGCGCATCGCGCCGCTGGTCGAAGGCGCCGGAGCCCCAGGCATCCTCGCTGCGGTCCATGGCCGCGTCGCGCAGCTCGGACAGCGCGTCGTACTGTTCCTCGCAGATGTTCTCCAGGCGCCGCAGCACGATGCGGGCATCGAGCAGCGCCAGCCAGTTGCGGAAACGGCCGTTGGGATTGAGCAGTTCGCGCTGCCAGCGATCGAGCTGCAAGGTCAGGGGCTGGCGCAGCGCCAGGTACTTGTCGACCATGCCGTTCAGCAGCCGCAGCATCAGTTCGGCGGGGCCCGACGGGACGCGGCCCAGCGGGCCGATGCTGCTGGGCGCGCGGTCGCGCCGCCCCTCGGCCGGGACCTCGCCGCGCTGTTCGGCCAGGCGGCGCTTCATTTCCTGGCAGGTGGCGCTATAGCCGTGGCGGACGGTGATCAGCGCCTGCCCGAGCACGAAGAACGACACCGGCTGCGTGCGCAGGCTGGCCAGCAGCGGGATGCCCGTCTTGCCGTTGGCCGCGGGGCGCGGCTCGGCTGCCGGCGCGTCGGTCACGATGCGCCGGAACACCACCATCTCGTAGGTGGTCGTGTTGTCGAAGTACGAGGGGTGGACCGGGTTGGCGGCATCCTGCAGGTGCAGGTCGTGCAACTGCACGCCGGTCAGCCGCGCGATCTCGTCGCGCCAGGCGTCGGGGTTGGCCGCCAGGTCCTCGGCCCCCGCGTCTATCCACAGGTAGCCCTTGCTGGCGGCCAGTTGCGCCGCGTTATGTGGACGGGGCCCTCCGTTTTCCGAGATCCAGAGGACGTCCATGGCTTCAGCCTTTCAGCTTGCGGGCGGCGTCGAGCGCGAAATAGGTCAGGATGCCGTCGGCGCCGGCGCGCTTGAACGCCAGCAGGGCTTCCATCACGACCTTGTCCTCGTCCAGCCAGCCGTTGGCGCTGGCCGCCTTGATCATCGCGTATTCGCCGCTGACCTGGTAGGCGAAGGTGGGGACGCGGAAGGTGTCCTTGACCCGCCGCAGCACGTCCAGGTAGGGCATGCCGGGCTTGACCATGACCATGTCCGCGCCCTCGCGCAGGTCCAGCGCGACCTCGCGCAGGGCCTCGTCGATGTTGCCCGGGTCCATCTGGTAGGCGGCCTTGTTGGACTTGCCCAGGTTCGAGGCCGAGCCGACCGCGTCGCGGAAGGGGCCGTAGAACGCGCTGGCGTACTTGGCCGAGTAGGCCATGATGCGGGTGTGGATGTGGCCGTTGCCTTCCAGCGCCTGGCGCACGGCGCCGATGCGTCCGTCCATCATGTCGCTGGGCGCGACGATGTCCACGCCGGCCTCGGCCTGCGCCAGGGCCTGCTTGACCAGGATCTCGACGGTGGGCTCGTTCAGCACGTAGCCGGACTCGTCGATCAGGCCGTCCTGCCCGTGGCTGGTGTAGGGGTCGAGCGCGACGTCGGTCAGGATGCCCAGCTCAGGCAGGCGCTTCTTGAGTTCGGCCACCACGCGCGGGATCAGGCCGTCGGGCCGCGTCGCGGCGATGCCGTCCGGCGTCTTCAGTTCAGGCGCGATCACGGGGAACAACGCCAGGACCGGGATCCCGAGCTCGACGCATTCCTCGGCCACCGGCAGCAGCGTGTCCAGGCTGTAGCGTTCCACGCCCGGCAGCGACGGCACCGGCTGGCGCAGCCCCTTGCCCTCGGCCACGAACACGGGATAGATGAGATCGTCGGCCGACAGCCGGTTCTCGCGCACCAGGCGGCGGGTGAAGTCGTCGCGCCTCAGGCGGCGGGGGCGTCCGGCGGGAAAATCGGCGAATACTTCGTGTTGGCTCATTGCGGTTGTCGTCCTGTCAATGCTGCGCGGCGAGGGACGGACCCCCTGCCATCGCAAGATACCATTGCGTCCCCGCGGGCGTCATGCCGCGACCTGGGGCATCAGCCAGCCCTCGATGTGGGCGGTCGCTTCGTCCAGGCCGAGGCGGTGGGTCGAGGAAAACGGCACGGTGTGCAGCGCGCCGATGGCGGCCAGTTCCTTCTTGACGGCGAACTGGGCCTTGATGCGCTGGCCGTAGGGAAATTTGTCGGCCTTGGTCAGCAAGGCCAGTACCGGCTTGCCGGACGGCGCGATCCAGTCGATCAGGTTGCGGTCCAGGTCGGTCACGCCGCGGCGGATGTCCACCAGCAGCACGACGCCGGCCAGCGAGGACCGGTTGCGCAGGTAGCCGCCCAGCACCTGGGCCCACTGCGAGCGGTCTTCCCGGGCCACCGAGGCATAGCCGTAGCCGGGCAGGTCGACCAGGAACCCCAGGTCGCGCTCGGGCTCGAGCGGGTCGGGCAGGCCGAACATGTTGATCAGCCGGGTGCGGCCCGGCGTCTTGCTGGAGAAGGCCAGGCGCCTTTGCTGGGTCAGCACGTTGATCGCCGACGACTTGCCGGCGTTGGAGCGGCCGACGAAGCAGACCTCCGGCGCCCCGGGCGGGGGCAACTGGTCGAGCCGGGCGGCGGACGTCGTGAAATGGGCGCGATGGAGAATGGACACAGGGCGTCGCCGGCCGGCGAAGTTAAGCAATAACCCGCTATTGTACGGCCGGCCCCGCGGCGCGGTCGCCCGTCAGCCGACCCGCTTCAATTCCTTCTTGAACAACTGCTGCCGCTTCACGTAGCTTTCCACGCCGGCCCGGATGCGGGCGATGTCCTCGTCGGTCAGCTGGCGCACGACCTTGGCGGGCGCGCCCAGGATCAGCGAACGGTCGGGGAACTCCTTGCCCTCGGTCACGATGGCGCCCGCGCCCACCAGGCAGTTCTTGCCGATGACCGCGCGGTTCAGCACCACGGCCTGGATGCCGATCAGCGAGCCGTCGCCGATGGTACAGCCGTGCAGCATGGCCTGGTGCCCGACGGTCACGTAGTCGCCGATGGTGAGCTTGAGCCCCGGGTCGGTGTGCAGCACCGCGCCTTCCTGGATGTTGCTGGAGTCGCCCAGGACGATGTCGTCGTTGTCGGCCCGGATCACCGCGCCCGGCCAGACGCTGGCGTTCTCGCCCAGCCTGGCCTTGCCGATGACGGTGGCCTGCTCGGCCACGTATGCCGAGTCCGGAATGCGGGGCGCGTCGGCGCCGAGCTGGTAGACAGCCATGATGGTCCTTCCCGAATAGTTTTCTATGGGCTACGTTGTAGTTGCTATAATAAGCGGTTACTTAACATAGGAAAGCGCCGTTGGGCTTGCCTATGCGTTCCCCGCGGGAGCGGGGGCGAACCAGGTTTGCAGTAGAACAAAACTCGCAGTAGAAGAACGATCACCTCCGGCGCGAGCCGGGACGAATCGATAAACGGAGTAGGTGGGGGGTAGGTGGGCCCCGCGGAGACACCTGCAGGAGAATTCCTGCCGCACGTCGGCTGGAGCAGCAGGAGCAGGGCATCCGTGAGTCGCGTATCCGTAGCCTGATTGTGGAATTTAGGTCGAGGTTTTCATGAAGCGTGTGCTGTCCCTGATGCTTGTCGCGAGCGGTGCAATCCTGGGTGCGACGATGGCTCTGCCGTCCCTGGCCGCCGATGCCCAACCCCGTCCCAAGGTCGACGCGGCCAAGGGCGAGCAGTTGTTCACCAACGGCGACGCGGCCCGCAACATCATTTCCTGTGCCAGTTGCCATGGCCCCGGCGGCAATAGCGCCGGCGCCGCCAATCCCAAGCTGGCCGGCCAGCATCCCGACTACATCTACAAGCAGCTCGTCAATTTCAAGGTCAAGGAAGGCGCCAAGACGCCCGAGCGCGTCAATGCCGTCATGAACGTCAACGCCGCCGGCCTGACCGACGAGGACATGCGCAACATCTCGGCCTACCTCGGCGCCCAGACCCTCAAGCCCGCCGTGGCCAAGAGCAAGGACACCGTCGAACTCGGCCAGCGCATCTTCCGCGCCGGCATCGCCAGCAAGGGCGTTCCGGCCTGCGCCTCCTGCCACAGCGCCAACGGCGCCGGCATTCCCTCGCAATATCCGCGCGTGGGCGGCCAGTTCGGCGAGTACACCGAGGCCCAGCTCGTGGCCTTCCGCAGCGGCGCGCGGCACAATAACGTGCCGATGGCGCAGATCGCCAACAAGATGACCGACGCCGAAATCAAGGCCGTGGCCGACTACATCGCCGGCCTGCGCTGATCCGCGCCCGGAACCACTGCTGTCGATCGCGGTCATTGAAGGGGCGGATCTTCCGCCCCTTTGCTTTTGCATGATTTGGCAGGTTTTCAGCGGCAACCGACCTGTCCGAACCGAGGTCCGCAGCACCCATCATGACCACCGCCACTTCCTCCGCTTCCCGCCCGGCCTCGCGCGGCCTCGGCGCCGATCTGCTAGAACTGCTGGCTTCGATGCGGTTCGCCGTCAGCCTGCTGGTCTTCATCTGCCTGGCCAGCATCGTCGGGACGGTGCTGGTGCAGAACCAGCCGTCGAACAACTACGTCAACCAGTTCGGGCAGTTCTGGTTCGAGGTGTTCGAGACCTTCTCGCTCTACCACGTCTACAACGCGTGGTGGTTCCTGCTCATCATGGGTTTCCTGGTGGTCTCCACCAGCCTCTGCATCCTCCGCACCGCGCCCAAGATGGTGCGCGACATGCGTTCGTTCCGCGAACACGTGCGCGAAAGCAGCCTGCGATCCTTCCATCACCGAGCCGAGTTCGCGTCGCCGGCGGCACCGGCCCAACTGGCCGGCTCGCTGGCCGAGCTGCTCAAACGCCAGGGCTATGCGGTGCGCGCCCGGACCGAGGGCCCGGCCACGCTGCTGGCGGCCAAGCGGGGCAGCGGCAACCGGCTGGGCTACATCTTCGCCCATACGGCCATCGTCATCGTCTGCATAGGCGGCCTGCTCGACAGCGAGCTGCCGATACGGCTGCAGATCTGGCTGGCCGGCAAGAAGCCCCTGTTCGAGAACATGGCCATCGCCGACGTGCCCGCCTCCGGGCGCCTGGGCCTGGGCAACCCCAGTTTCCGCAGCAGCGTGCTGGTGCCCGAGGGCGGCAAGGCCCGCAACGGCATCGTCATGGTGGACGACGGCGCGCTGGTCCAGCCCCTGCCGTTCACGCTGGAGCTGAAGAAATTCATCGTCGAATACTATTCCACGGGCATGCCGCGCCTGTTCGCGAGCGAGGTCGAGGTCACCGACAACGAGACCGGCGAACACTTCCCCGCCACCATCAAGGTCAATGAACCGCTGCGCTACAAGGGCGTGACGGTCTACCAGTCCAGCTTCGACGACGGCGGCAGTACCCTGGAGCTGACCGGTTACGCACTGCGCGGCGGCCAGCCCTATACCTTCCCGGTGTCGGGCAAGGTCGGCGGCACGGCGCAACTGGTGGCCGACGGCGCCCCCGCCAGCGACGCGCTGAAGGACCTGACCGTCGAGTTCAGCGGTTTCCGCCCCATCAACGTCGAGAACTTCGCCAACGGCCGCGTGGGCGCGGCCGAGCCCAAGGCCTTGCGCGAGCACGTCGCGGCGGTGTCCGGCAGTGCCGCCCGGGTGGGCCAGAACGAGGATTTCCGCAACGTCGGCCCCAGCGTGCAGTACAAGCTGCGCGACGCCAGCGGCCAGGCGCACGAATTCCACAATTACATGCTGCCGGTCGACGTCGATGGCGTGAAGGTCTTCCTGTCCGGGGTGCGCACCAACCCCGACGATGATTTCCGCTACGTGCGCATGCCGGCCGACGCCGACAATTCCCTGAAGGAATTCCTGGGCCTGCGCGCCATCCTGCAGGATCCGCAGGCCCGCGCGCTGGCCGCGCGCCGCTTTGCCCACGCCAACCGGCTGGCCGCGGGCAGCGCCGCCGACAGCGAACTGACCGCCCAGTTGCAGGCTTCGGCCGAGCGGGCGCTGGACACCTTCGCCGACGGCGGCCTGCAATCCATCGCCCGTTTCCTGGAAACCAACGTGTCGTCCGGCGAACAGCAGCGCGCGGCCGACGTCGTGGTCAAGCTGCTGGGCGGCGCGATGGGCGAGCTGCGCGCGGTCGAGCGCGAGCGCGCGGGGCTGCCCGCGCTGCCCACCAGCGGCCCCGAGGGCGCCGAGGCCGCGGCCTGGACCCAGGCGGCCGTGGGCGCGATGTCGGACCTGTTTCTGTATCCGGCGCCGGTCGTGCTCAGCCTGAAGGATTTCCATCACGTCCAGGCCAGCGTGTTCCAATTGAGCCGGACCCCCGGCAAAAATGCGGTATACCTGGGCTGCGTGCTGCTGATCCTGGGCGTATTCTCGATGTTCTACATCCGCGAGCGCCGCGTCTGGCTGTGGGTCAAGCCGGGGCAGGACGGACAGGGTGCGCACACCATGATGGCCATGACTTCCCAGCGGCGCACGCTGGATTTCAACCAGGAATTCGAACGGCTCAAGGCGGATATCGCCGCCTTGCCGCCGCAGCAGAAAGGGTAGCTAATGGAACTGACCTCATCCGCCCGCGACGGCGCCGTCCGGACTCCCCGCCGGGGCATGGACGGGCCCCGGGGGCTCGACTGGACCGACATCGCCTTCGCCGCGCTGCTGGCGGCGGGCGCCGCCTTCGCGTTCCAGCGGGTAGGCGGGATCATGAACTACTACGACAAGGCCATCCTGGCCGGCACGGCGGTCGTGCTGGCCTGGCTGGCCTGGCTGTGGCGTCCGCTGCGCGCGCTGATGATCGCGGTGGCCATCAGCGGCGGCCTGGCCGTCACCCTTTACCAGGGCGACCTCGCGCGGGCCGACCAGGCCTTCTTCCTGAAATATCTGCTGTCCTCGCAGTCCGCCATCCTGTGGATGTGCGCGCTGTTCGTCATCGCCACCGGATGCTACTGGATAGGCCTGATCGCCCGCAGCGGCACGGCAGCCTGGCTGGGGACGGCGCTGACCTGGAGCGCGGTGTTCGCCGGCCTGACGGGCCTCCTGGTGCGCTGGCACGAAAGCTACCTGCTCAGCCCGGACATCGGCTACATCCCCGTCAGCAACCTGTACGAAGTCTTCATTCTTTTCTCGCTGATCACGGCGCTGTTCTACCTGTACTACGAGCGCAAATACGACACGCGCAGCCTGGGCGGCTTCGTACTGCTGGTCATCGCCTCGGCCGTCGCCTTCCTGGTCTGGTACACCTTCGACCGTGGCGCGCAGCAGATCCAGCCGCTGGTGCCGGCCCTGCAAAGCTGGTGGATGAAGCTGCACGTGCCCGCCAACTTCATCGGCTACGGTACGTTCTCGCTGGCCGCCATGGTTGCCTTCGCCTACCTGGTCAAGGCGCACGGCAAGACCTCCTCGTGGGTGAAGCTGGCGCCGCTGTTCATCCTGGGCGTGCTGCTGGCGGTCGAGCCGCTGATCTTCCGCCAGACCGGCATGCCGGCTTACTGGATGACCTACGCCGGCGTGGCCGCGCTGATCGTCGGCGGCATCCTGCTGGGCCGCCGCCAGCTGGCCGAGCGCCTGCCCGCGCTCGAGGTGCTGGACGACATCATGTACAAGGCCATCGCCGTGGGCTTCGCGTTCTTCACCGTCGCCACGGTGCTGGGCGCGCTGTGGGCGGCCGACGCCTGGGGTGCCTATTGGCAGTGGGATCCCAAGGAGACCTGGGCGCTGATCGTCTGGCTGAACTACGCGGCCTGGCTGCACATGCGGCTGATCAAGGGCCTGCGCGGCAACGGCGCCGCCTACTGGGCCCTGGTGGGCCTGCTGGTAACGGGTTTCGCCTTCCTGGGCGTGAACATGTTCCTGTCGGGACTGCACTCCTATGGAGAGCTCTGACATTGGCTCACGGTTGCTACCGCTGGCAGCCAGCGATAGCAACGGAACCACACCCCAAGATAGCGGTCCTAGACCCAGGATGCGGTGGATCCGGCTTTGCCGGTCCACCCGCGTCGCCCCCTTGAGGGGGCCCGCGTAAGCGGGTACGGGGTGGGCTTTATACGGACTGGAGACCGTCATGCTGATACGCAGGCCTGCCGATGTTTTGCCTTCCGAGATCACGCCCGAGGCGGTCTATCGCGAGCGGCGGCGGTGGATGTTGCAGGCGGGGCTGGCCGCGTCGGCGCTGGGGCTGGCGGGGTGGAGCGACCGGCAGGCGTTCGCGCAGACGACGGGCGTGAAGCTGGCGGCGCAGCGCAATGGCGCGTTCGTGGTGATGGACAAGCCGACCTCGCAGAAGGACGTCACCACCTACAATAATTTCTACGAATTCGGCACCGACAAGGGCGATCCCTCGGACCACGCGGGGCGTTTCCGCACCTCGCCCTGGACCGTCGCGATCGAGGGCGAGGTCAAGAAGCCGCAGGTGCTGTCCCTGGACGACCTGCGCAAGCTGGCGCCGCTGGAAGAGCGGGTCTACCGGCTGCGTTGCGTCGAGGGCTGGTCCATGGTGATTCCCTGGACCGGGTATTCGCTGGCGGCGCTGATCCGCCGGGTCGAACCCACCGGCAATGCCCGCTTCGTCGAATTCGTCACCGCCGTGCAGCCCGACACCATGCCCGGCCTGCGCGCGCGCGTGCTCGACTGGCCCTATGTCGAGGCGCTGCGCATGGACGAGGCCATGCAGCCGCTGACTCTGCTCACCTTCGGCGTCTACGGCGAAACGCTGCCCAACCAGAACGGCGCCCCCGTGCGCGTGGTGGTGCCCTGGAAATACGGTTTCAAGTCGGGCAAGTCGCTGGTGAAGATACGCTTCGTGGAAAAACAGCCCGCCACCAGCTGGGTCAAGGCCGCGCCGCAGGAATACGGCTTCTACGCCAACGTCAATCCCAACGTGCCCCATCCGCGCTGGAGCCAGGCGTCCGAGCGCCGCATCGGCGAGGACGGCCTGTTTTCGCCCAAGCGCAAGACCTTGATGTTCAACGGCTACGGCGACCAGGTCGCCAGCTTGTACGCCGGCATGGACCTGGCCCGCGACTACTGAGATGGCGGACATGCCCGTCGCGCCGCCGCGTACCGCCACCCGGGCAGCGCCGTCCGAGCCGCGCGTGTTCGGGCTGGCCGTGGGGCGCTTCAAGGTCCTGCTGTTCGTCGTCGCGCTGCTGCCGCTGGCGCGCTGGATCTGGCTGGGGGCGACGGATGCGCTGACGGCCAATCCCGTGGAGTTCCTGACCCGTTCCTCGGGCACCTGGACCCTGGTGGCGCTGCTGGTCACGCTGGCGATCAGCCCTTTGCGCGTCCTGCTGGGCCAGCCGGCCCTGCTGCGGGTGCGCCGCATGTGCGGGCTGTTCGCTTTCTTCTACGCCTGCCTGCATTTCACCACCTACATCTGGTGGGACCAGTGGTTCGATCTGATGTCCATCGCGCGCGACGTGGCCAAGCGTCCGTTCATCACGATGGGGTTCGCCGGCTTCCTGGGATTGTGCGTGCTCGCGGCCACGTCCACGCGCGGCTGGATGCGGCGCCTGGGCTCGCGCTGGCAGTCGCTGCACCGGCTGGTCTACCTGATCGGCGTGCTCGTGCTGTTGCACTATTGGTGGCAGAAGGCCGGCAAGAATGATTTTTCGGCGGTGTTTCTCTACACTGTGGTCTTCGCGGGGTTGATGGGATGGCGCCTGGTGCGCCGGCGTGCCGCCAGGCCGTGACTGCAGCAGGCGGCGCGGGCCGCCCGACCATGCGGTTCCCGATGCCCGCTACCCACAACAACAAGAGGTGCATCATGAACGACGTCACGGTCGACACCGCCAAGCTTCAATCCGCCAAGAACCTCACCACCGTGGTCTATGCGCTGTACGCGCTGGCCATCCTGATCGGCCTGAGCAGCATCGTCGCGATCATCATCAACTACGTCAAGAAGGGCGACATGGCGGGCACCTGGCTGGACAGCCACTTCCGCTGGCAGATCCGCACGTTCTGGTTCTCCGTGCTGTGGGCCATCGTGGGAGCGCTGACGGTATGGGCCTTCATCGGCTGGGTCGTGTGGTTCGTGGCCTTCATCTGGTACATCTACCGCATCGTGAAGGGCTGGCTGAACCTGAACGACAACAAGCCGATGTACCCAGCCTGAGGGGCCGGGTTTCCAGACTATTTCTTCAGCGTTGCATCGGCCAGCAAGGCGTCCCGCATTTTCAGCAGGGCGCTTTCCGTCGACCGCTGCGCCGCAAGATTGAAGTTGGTCTTGAACTCGTCGAATTCTGCGAGTCCTTCTCCCATTACGCTGACCGTGGTCACCGGGTTGCCCGCGGCATCCGTGACGACGCAGGTCAACTGGGTCTGGAAGCGCGTCGGTGGCCAGGTGAGCAGGCTTTCGGAAGACGAGGCAGTCAGTATCTCGGGCGTGATCACGTAGCTGACGTTCTCCGTGGCGGCTGGGGGGACGGCCTTCGTCTTGGTGACCTGCGCGAAGACGTTGCCCAGCATCACATAGAAAGCGGCTTCCATGTCCTTGTACGGCTTGTACTGGACCTTGTCTCCGCCTCCGCCCGCCGTGATGACGTCCTTATCCTGTAGCGAATCGGGAATGTGGTAGGCCACGCGGGCCTCGATCCGCCGCCCGCTTTCGCTGGGGGCGAGCTTGGCGACGTCGGGCGCGATCGATATGGGATGGGCGCAGCCGGCCAGGACCAGGACCGCCGCCAGCGCGCCCAGGCGCTTGATGAGATTCATGCGGAAACTCCGTGTCGATTACTTGAGCGCGTCCAGGAACGCCTTGTCGCTGAACAGCGTGTCCAGCAGCGTTTGCACGAGCTTGGGATAGGACTGCGCGGCGGCGGGGATTGCAACGGCACCCACGAAGGAGGAAGGCCAGGTGATCGTGGCGGACTTGACCTGGTCGTACGCGACCTGCCCACCCTTCCTGACCACCACGCGCGCGGCGATGAGGCCGTCACCGGTGGTGAACGATCCCGCGTTCAGGTCGTTCTTCTGGAGTTCACCCGAGATTTCCACGTTCGAGGCCTGCGAGTACTTGCCCGCGAGCGTGAGCTCCTGCTTGATGGCCTCGGTCAGGTAGGCGGAATAGGACTTGCCGTAAGGCGACTCGAGGCGATCGGCGCGCAGGGAAATCGGGTTGGCATTGTCCTTGGCGGCCAGGCTGCTGAAGTCCGCCACCTTGGCGTCCCGGAACTCCGCATCCTTCAGCTTGATCACATTATCCATGCGGGCCGAATACTGCGGCGCATTCATGGCGCAGCCAGAAAGCACTATCGCGACAACCATCGCACCAACACTGCGTATCATTCCACTCCCCTCGTCGATTCAGGTTACTAATAATTTGACACATATAGTAACCTTTTGGCGGGAGGGAAAAGCCGCGATTCAGTCCGTCTGAAGCGCTGCCCTGGCCGGCGATGGCGGGAAGGCGAAGGCCATCGCGACCGCGCCTAGGCCGACCGCGGCCGAGCCCAGGTACAGCCAGGCATAGTCGTTGAAATGGTCGAAGATCCAGCCTCCGGCCAGCGGTCCGAAGGCCATGCCCAGGCTCGAGGCCATGACCGCGGCGCCGAAGATGCTGCCCATGATGCGCGGGCCGAAGTAGTCCCGCGCCAGCACCGCGTACAGCGGCATCACACCGCCGTAGGCGGCGCCCAGCAGGATGGACAGGCCGTAGAACTCGCCGATCAGGCGGGCCTGCGAATAGACGCCTATCACCACGGCCTGCAGCAGCAGGCCGGCTATCAGCACGCGCTTGGTGCCCAGCCTGTCGGCCAGCGCGCCCAGCAGCAGCCGTCCTCCCAGTCCCGCCAGTCCTTCCACGCTGTAGATGGTCACGGCCGCCATGGGCGCGATGCCGCAGAACGTGGCGAAGCTGACCACGTGGAAGATCGGGCCGGAATGGGCGGCGCAGCACAGGAAGAAGGTCAACGCCAGCGCGATGAAGGGCGCCGATCGCAGGGCCTGTCGCACCGACAGGCCGGGGCCGGCCGCTTCGGGCTGGGCCTGCCGGGCCAGCCGCGCGGCGGGCGGCTGGCGGATGAGCAGGGCGGCGGGAATCAGGAGCAGCAGGGCGGCGATGCCTGTCGTGGCCATCGCCGTGCGCCAGCCGTATTCCAGGATGAGCCAGCTCGCCAGCGGCGAGACCGTCATGGGGGCGACCCCCATGCCCGCCGATACCAGCGAGACCGCCAGCGCCCGGTGGCGTTCGAACCAGGTCGTGGCCAGGGCCATCAGCGGGGCGAAGAACGCGCCGCCCGCCACGCCCACCAGCACGCCATAGCCGAGCTGGAAGGCCGGCAACGAGGTGGCGCGGCTGGCCAGCAGCAGGCCCAGGCCCAGCAGCAGCGACGCGGCCAGCACCACGGGGCGCGTGCCGTAGCGGTCGCTCAGCGTGCCCCAGCCGAAGGCGGCGACGCCCATCACCAGGAAATCGAGCGTCATCGCCGCCGAGATGCCGGCGCGCGACCAGCCGGTGTCGGCCGAGATGGGCTGGAGGTAGACCGCCAGCGAGAACATGGCGCCGGCCGCCACGCAGGTGATCAACGCGCCCGCGGCGACGATGACCCAGCCGTAGCCGCCATCGCTACGGCTGGCGGGGTCCGTATCGTGTGTGTCCATGGACAGGCAACATAGCAACGGGCCGTCCGGGATGTCGAGTCCGGTTACAGAGCCGCCTGCGCCGGCGGGAGCCGGCCGAACAAGTCGCGGAGCACGGTCCGCAGCCAGACCAGCCCGGGCTCGCGCGCATAGCGCTCGTGCCAGAACTGCGACACGTCGTAGGCGGGAAGCCGCATCGGCGGTGCGTACATCCTGACGCCCCAGGCGGTCTCGAAGGTGGCGGCCAGGGTGCGCGGGATGGTGGCGATGTAGTCGGTCTGGGCGACGATGCGGCCGATCGACAGGAAGTGGCCCACGCGCAGGGCGACGGATGCGCCCACCTTGCGCGAGGCAAGGATGCCTTCCAGCACGTGCGCATGGCCCGTCATCGAACCTTCCGAGATCACATGGCCGAGCTGGCGGAAGTTCGCCATGGTCATCCGGCTGCCTATGGCGGGGTGGTCGCTGCGGGCGATGCAGGCATAGCGGGCGGAGAACAGGCGGTCGGCCTGCAGGCCTTCCGGGTCCAGCCGCAGGTGGCCGATGGCCAGGTCCACGCTGCCGTCCGCCATGGCGTCGCGCAGCGCCTTGCCCTGCAACTGGCTGGTGCGCAGGTGCACGCCGGGCGCCTGTTCCGCCACCCGCCGGGCCAGGCCGGGCAGGAACACCTGCTCGCTGACGTCGGACATCGCCAGGGTGAACACGCGCCGTTCGTTGGCCGGGACGAAGGCCGGCGTGTGCAGCGTCCAGCGCACGATGTCCAGGGCCTGGTGCAGCGACGAATTCAGGCTGTCGGCGAAGGGCGTGGGAAGCAGGCCGTGCGGCTGGCGCACGAACAGCGGGTCGCCATAGGCGTCGCGCAGGCGGGCGAGGGCGCGGCTCATCGCGGGCTGGCTCAGTCCCAGTTCCCGGCCGGCGGTGGTGAGGTTGCGGCTGCCGTACACCGCCAGGAACAGCTCGAGCAGGTTCAGGTCGACCTGGTGCGAAAGACGTTTGGCCATGGAGAAGATATACCTCTGGTGCATGTCAGACATCAGCTCATTTCATTTTACGGATTTCACTGCCATTCCTAAGATGGGCGAACCCCTACAGGAGACCCCATGTACAGCAGCGCCCACTACTTGCTCCAGGGACTCACCGACCTCGGCATCGAGTACGTGTTTTCCAACCTGGGCACCGACCACGCCTCCGTCATCGAGGAACTCGCGCGCTGGCGCGAGCAGGGGCGCAAGCACCCCCGCTTCATGCTTTGTCCGCACGAGAACGTCGCGATCCACATGGCCGCCGGCTACGCGGCGATGACCGGGCAGGGGCAGGCGGTGATGGTCCACGTGGACGCCGGCACGGCCAACGCCGCCATGGGTATGCACAACATGTTCCGCTCGCGGCTGCCGGTCATGCTGATGGCGGGGCGGGCGCCGGGCACCGTGCGCGGCGAGCTGCCGGGATCGCGCGACAACTATGTGCACTTCGTGCAGGACCCGTTCGACATGGCCAGCCTGGTGCGCCCCTACGTCAAATGGGAATACTCGCTGTCGACCGGCATCAATGCCCGCGAGGTGGTGCGTCGCGGCCACTCGGTCATGCAGAGCGATCCGCCGGGCCCGGTCTACCTGACGCTGCCGCGCGAGGCGCTGACCCAGGAATGGGCCGAGGAGCAGGTGCAGGCCTTCGGCCAGGATCGCTATGGCCCCGTGGCCGCCGGCGGCATCGACGAGGCGCGCGCCGCGCAGATCGCCGAGGCCTTGATGAGTGCCGAGCGGCCCATGGCCGTCACCGCCTATCTCGGCCGCAAGGCCGAGGCGGTCGAGGCGCTGGAGGAGCTGGCCCTGCTGTGCGGCATCCGCGTCTTCGAATTCGCGCCCAGCTACCTGGGCATCTCGCGCGATTCGCCGTGCTTCGGCGGCTTCGATCCCGGCGCGGCGCAGGCCGATGCCGACCTGGGCCTGCTGCTGGACGTGGACGTGCCCTGGCTGCCCAAGTACGTGGCCGAACGGCCCGGCATGCGCTGGCTGCATGTCGACGTCGATCCGATCAAGAAGGATTTCCCCATGTGGGGATTCGCGACCGACATGCGGGTGCAGGCCGATTGCGCCACGGTGCTGCGTCAGGTTATCGACATCGTCCGGGCCCGGGCCGGGCAGGATTTCCACGAGCGGGTGCGTGCGCGCCTGGACGGCTATCGGGCGCAGGCCCAGGCCCGTGCCGAGGGCCTGTCCCAGGCCGCGGGCAAGCGTGGCGCGCGTGGCGCGATCTCGCCCGCCTACCTGTGCGCGCAGTTGAGCGCGGCGCTGTCCCAGGACGACGTGGTCATCAACGAAGCCATCCGCAACGCGCCCGCGGTGCTGGGCCACATCCGCCGGACCCGGCCGCTGACGCTGCTGGGCACGGCCGGAGGCGGCCTGGGCTACAGCGGCGGCATGGCGCTGGGCGTCAAGCTGGCGCGGCCGGATGCGCGCGTGGTGCAGATGGTCGGCGACGGCGGCTTCCACTTCGGCACGCCCACCTCGGTCTACGACGTCGCGCAGCGCTACCGGCTGCCCATCCTGACCGTGGTGCTGGACAACGGCGGCTGGCAGGCGGTGAAGGAGGCCGTGCTGCGCGTGCATCCGGATGGCACGGCGGCCGATACGGACGAGTTCCACGCGCGCCTGCATGGCGAGACGCGCCGCTTCGAACTGGTCGCCCAGGCCTTCGGCGGCCATGGCGAGATGGTGGAGGACCCCGACGACGTGCCGGCCGCGATCGCCCGCTGCCTGCGCGCCGTCGATGAAGGCCGGGCCGCCGTGCTGCACGTGCGCATCGGCGGGATCTAGCGGCGCGGGCGGCAACTGCCGCCCGTGGCCGGAAACGAGGGAACGCACGAGTCCCATGGAAGGAGACACCATGCAAGTACGCCGCATCCTGAACCTGGCCGCGCTGGCGCTGGCCATCTCGCCGCTCGGCCTGCCGGCCGCGCACGCGCAGCCGTCCTATCCCGCGCGTCCCATCACGATCATCATCGGCTACGCGGCGGGCGGGGGCAACGATGTCCTGGCGCGGATCGTGGCCGAGGAAATGACCAAGGGGCTCAAGCAGCCCGTGATCGTCGAGAACCGGCCCGGCGTGGCCTCCATCGTGGGCGCGGCCTACGTGGCCAAGGCCAAGCCCGACGGCTACACGCTGTTCTGGGGGGCCAGCGGCCCCATCTCGTTCAATCCGGCCCTGTACGCCAAGCTGCCCTACAAGGTCGAGGACTTCACCCCCATCTCGCTGACGGCGAAGTTCCCGCTGGTGCTGGTATCGGATGCCTCGCTGCCGATCAAGTCCGTGAGCGATCTGGTGGCCTATTCGAAGCAGCATCCGGACAAGGCGAACTACGGCTCCAGCGCCGCCTCGTTCCAGCTCGTGACCGAACTGTTCAACGGCAAGACCGGCGCGCGCTTCGCGCACATCCCCTACAAGGGCAGCAACGAGTCGATTCAGGCGGTCATGGCGGGCAACGTCACCATGGCCATCACCGATCCGGCGCCGGCCATGACGGGCTTGCAGGGCAAGCGCGTGCGGGCGCTGGCCGTGACCTCTCCGCAGCGGGCCGGCTTCCTGCCCGAGGTCCCGACCATGCGGGAGGCGGGGGTGGACCTGGATGTCGAGTTGTGGGCGGGCCTGCTGGCGCCGACCGGCACGCCGGCGGATGTGGTCCAGGTATTGCAGCGGGAGATCGCGCGCGTGGTCGCCCTGCCCGAGGTGAGCAAGAAGATGTCCGCCCTCGGCTGCTCGGCCCAGGCCAGCACCTCCGACGAGTTCCGCCGCCTGATCGAGAAGGAGGTGCCGCTCTGGACCAAGGTGGCGCGGGACAACGACATCAAGGTCGAGTAGGGCACACGGGAGCGGACATGAAGATCACACGAGTCGCCGCGGTGCCGATCAAATGGCCCGTGCAGGTCGGCATCGCCGGGACCGCGCCCGTCGAGCAGGAAATCCGCGCCTGCCTGGTGCGGGTGGAAACCTCCACCGGGCTGTGCGGCCACGGGCTGACGTCCATCACCAACGAACGGGTCGTGGCCGCGGCCGTGAACGACGTGGCCGCGCCGGCGCTGGTCGGCGAGGACCCCATGAACCACGAGGCGCTGTGGGACCGCCTGTACTGGCTGCTGTCCCCCCGGGGGCAGACCGGCCACGCCGCCCACGCCATGGCGGCCGTGGATATCGCCTTGTGGGACATCAAGGGCAAGGCGCTGGCGCAGCCGGTATGGCGGCTGCTGGGCGGCGCCCGCGCGCGCGTGCCCGTCTATGCGACCTTCGGCTTCGATTTCCTGGACCGCGACGCGCTCGGCCAGGCGGCTGGCACGCTCCGGGCCCAGGGCTACCAGCACCTGAAGATGGTCGTCGGCCACCAGGCACTGCAGCGGCGCGATCGCGGCGGCCCTTCGCTGGACGAGGTCATCGCCGAGGACGAACGCCGGGTGCGTACCGTGCGCGAGGCCGCGGGCGCGGACGCGCAGATCTACATCGATGCCAATTGCAGCCTCGACGCCTTCCATGCGCAGCGCCTGGCGATGAACCTGTCCGATTGCCGCATCGCCTTCTTCGAGGAGCCGGTCACGCAGAACGACATTCCCGCCATGGCGGACCTGCGCCGCCGCTGCGGCATCGCGGTGGCGGCGGGGCAGAACGAAGGGCTCGCCTTCCGCTTCCGCGACATGCTGGTCCACGGCGCGGTGGATTTCATCCAGCCCAATGTGGTGATCGGCGGCGGCTACACGCAATGTGTCAGCATCGCGGGACTCGCCAGCGCGTTCAACGTCCCGATCACCAACGGCGGCGCCTTTCCTCTGCACAACATGCACCTGCACGCGGGGCTGGCCAACGGCGGCAAGGTCGAGTGGCACCTGCCCACGGTCGCGCTGATGCGCCGCCTTTTCACCGGCTTTCCCGAGCCCGCCTCCGGCTGGCTCGACCTTCCGGATACGCCCGGCCTGGGCTTCGAGCCCGGCGCCGAGATGCTCGATCTGTTTCGCGCATGAACGGCGGCGCCCCGGGGCGGGGTGCCGCTCATCATTTCGACTAGGGGAGACAGCATGGCTTGGATAAGGCTGGGGGGAAGCATCGTCCTGGGGCTGGCGGCAGCCACGGCCGCGACGGGGGGAGAGGCCTGGACGGCACAGCCGGTGCGGCTGGTCGTGCCGGCCTCGCCCGGGGGATCGATGGACCAGATGGTGCGGCCGCTGGCCGCCGCCATGAGCCGCTTGTCGGGGCAGACCTTCATCGTCGACAACCGCAGCGGCGGCGCCGGCGTGCTGGCACGGGAATTCGTGGCGCACGCGCCCGCGGACGGGACTGTCTTCCTGCTCGGCAGCGTCCACGAGCTGACCCGGCTGGCGCTGACGCCGTCGCTGTCCTATCCCCTGACCGGGCCGGACTTCCTGCCCATCGGGCGGTTCGCCACCATGCCCAATCTGGTGGTGGTCAAGGCCGGGACCGGCGTCGATACCCTGGACGCGTTCGTGGCCAAGGCGCGCGGCACCCCCCAGGGCATCAGCTACGGCGTGGGCAGCCTCGGCAATCTCCAGCACCTGGCCGGCATCACCTTCGCGCAGAGCGCCGGCATCCATATGGTCGCCATTCCCTACAAGGGCAGCGCGCCGGCGCTCAAGGACCTCGTGGGCGGGCAGATCGACGTCCTGTTCGATACCATGCCGGCCGCCTCCACCTTCGTGCGCGAGGGCCGGCTGAAAGCCCTCGCCGTCACGTCCGACCGCCGCTCGCCGTTGTTTCCCGACGTTCCCTCCGTCAAGGAGCTGGGGCTGGACCGGATGGTGCTCGGTACCTGGTACGGCGTGTTCGCGCCGTCGGCGACGCCGCCGCGCATCGCCGATGCCATGGCCGACCTGCTGAACCGGGCGCTGGCCGACCCGGACATCCAGCGCATGTGGGAAGGTTGGGGGAGCGAGAAACCCGTGCCGCAGTCGCGCGCCGAGTTCGCCCGCTTCGTGAGCGGCGAGGCCGGCCGATGGACGGAAGCGGTCCGGCGGGCCGGCGTCAAGGTGGAGTAGGGCGGCCCGATGCTCGCGCTTGCCGACTTCGAACGCGAGGCCAGGAGAAGGCTGCCGCGCAGCATCTATGGCTTCGCCGCGCACGGCGCGGAGGACGAACGTTCCGTGCGCGCCAACGCCGAGGCCCTGTCCCGGCTGGAACTGGTGCCCCGCGTCCTGGTCGACGTCGGCGCCAGGTCCACGCGCTGCGAGCTGTGGGGCCGCGAGTACCGCGCGCCCTTCGGCATCGCGCCCATGGGCGGTGCGGCCCTGTTCGCGTATCGGGCCGACCTGGCCCTGGCCGAGGCGGCCGCCGCCGAGCAGGTCCCGTTCGTGCTGAGCGCGGCCTCGTCCGTGCCGCTGGAAACCATCGCGGCGCGGTCGCCCGGGGCGTGGTACCAGGCCTATCTGCCGGGGGACTCCGGGCGGATCGACGGCCTGCTCCAGCGCCTGGAACGCGCCGGCATCGAGGTGCTGGTCGTGACCGCCGACGTGCCCGTCGCGGCGAACCGCGAGAACGACCTGCGGCAGGGCTTCGGCATTCCGGTCACGCCCGGCCCGCGGTTGCTGGGCGACGTGCTGGCGCATCCGCGGTGGATGGCGAGCGTGGTGCTGCGCACGCTGCTGCGTGACGGCATCCCGCGCTTCGAGAACTTCGGCGCCGATCGCGGCGGCCCCATCGTGGCCCCGCCCAGCCCCGGATTCCGCGTCGGCCGGGATCGCCTGACCTGGGACAACCTGCGGTATATCCGGCGCCGGTGGCGGGGCAGGCTGCTGGTCAAGGGCATCCTCCACGAGGACGACGCCCGCGCCGCGCTGGATGCCGGCGTGGACGGCATGATCCTGTCCAACCACGGCGGCAGGCAGCTGGACAGCGCGGTGTCCCCGTTGCGCATGCTGCCCCGGATCGCGGCGCTGCGAGGCGGCGCCAAGCTGATCGTGGACGGCGGTTTCCGCCGCGGGACCGACGTCGTCAAGGCGCTGGCCCTGGGCGCCGATTTCGTGCTGATCGGCCGGCCGTTCCTGTACGCGGCATCCGTGGGCGCCGCCGCCGGCGTGCGGCGGGCGATCGGCCTGCTGCACGCCGAACTGGACCGCGACCTGGCGCTGATCGGCCGCGCCGACATCCGCGATATCGATGCGTCGTGCCTGGCGCCCGGATCGCGACCCAATCCCCCTTTCGAGCCGCGCAACGCGGCCCTGTCCCACATGGAGCAACCATGACGACCCGACATCACTCCGGCCTGATCATCGCCGGCAATCTGCAGGAATCCGGCGCGGCGCCGGTCCTGGACAACATCAACCCCGCCAACGGCGAGACCGTCGGTACCGTCGCCACGGCCGACGCCGCCACCGCGCGCGCCGCCATCGGCGCGGCCCGCCAGGCCTTCGAGGAGTCGGCCTGGGCGAGCTCGCCCCGCCTGCGGCAGGATGTGCTGCTGCAATGGGCGCGCAACCTCGCCCCGCGCGCCCAGGAACTGGCGATGCTGCTGACGATGGAGAACGGCAAGGTCATTGCCCAGTCCACCGGCGAAATGCACGGCGCCATCTCGGAAATCAACTACTACGCCGGCCTGGCGCGCTACATCGCCGGCAATGCCCAGGAGGTCAGCCGCGGCGTCCTGTCGACTCTGCTGCGCGAACCGGCAGGCGTGGCCGGCATCATCGTGCCCTGGAACGCTCCCGCGCTGCTGCTGGTGCGCAGCCTGGCCCCCGCGCTGGCGGCGGGATGCACCACGGTCATCAAGCCCGCCTGGCAGACCGCGCTGGTCACCTGCGAGATGCTGAAGGAACTGATCAGGATCCCCGGCCTGCCGCCGGGCGTGGTCAACATGGTGGTCGAGGACGGCATCGACGTGTCGCAACTGATCTGCCAGTCCGACGACGTCGACGTCATCAGCTTCACCGGCTCGAACGAGACCGGCCAGCGCATCTATGCCTCGGCCGCGCCCACCATGAAGAAACTGTCGCTGGAACTGGGCGACAAGGCCAGCTGCATCGTCTTCGACGACGCGCCCATTCCCGAGGTCATGCGCAAGATCGCCGATGCCGCCACCATCATCTCCGGGCAGCAATGCACCGCGGCCCGCCGCGTGCTGGTCCACGCCAACGCCTACGACGCCGCCCGCATCCACCTGCGCGACGCCCTGGCCGCCCTGAAGACCGGCCCCGGCTGGCTACCCGGCCAGCATCTCGGCCCCCTGATCGACCGCGCCTCGCGCGACCGCGTCCAGTCCCAGATCCACCGCGCCATGAACGAGGCCGACGAGGTCCTGCTGGAGGGCTCCACGCTGGACAGCCAGCACCCGCACGGTGCCTTCCTGACGCCATCCCTGGTCGCCCACGGCGACACCGGCGCCTTCTTCGTCCAGCAGGAAATCTTCGGCCCCTTCGTCGTCCTGGAGAAATTCCACGACGAAGCCGAAGCCGTCGCCCGCGCCAACCACACCGTCTATGGCCTGTCCTCCAGCGTCTGGACCCGCGATGGCGCCCGCGCCCAGCGCGTCGCCCGCAAGCTGCGCCGGGGCACGGTGTGGATCAACGATCACAACAAGCTGATGGCCGAAGCGGAAACCGGCGGCTATCGCCGCAGCGGACTGGGGCGCCTGCATGGGCATGAGGCGCTGAACGACTTCACGGAGTCGAAGATCATCTACCAGGACAGCAATCCGCTGTGAGGTTGTTGGCGGTGGGGGGAGGGGCGGTGTATGGCCGCCCGCTTTCATTGTTCGCTCGGGAACTGACTTCCATGGCGAGGCAAGCCAGGAGGCTGGCGCCTGGCCTGGCCCGGGATGCGGTGTATCTTGGAGACGAACGCGGACGGGTACAGGACATTGCCCAGTTCGTGGTCACTCAAGCCGAACGACTGATTCGGATCGCGCCGGAAGTGTCCAAGGTTGACCGGGGCTTGTTGTGACCCTTTTCACCAACGGCCGGCTCAAGCACCCAACCCCAATATCTGCCCACCTCCATAACTGCTCTGCACCGGCTCCATCCCTCCCGCCCGGATCCGTATCGCGCAATACTTGAACTCCGGAATCTTCCCGAACGGATCCAGCGCCGCATTCGTCAGCTTGTTGATCGCCGCCTCGTAATAACAGAACGGCACGAACACCGCCCCCCGCGGCGTTCCTTCCTCCGCCCGCGCATACAACGACACTTCCCCGCGCCGCGACTCCAGCGTGATCACATCCCCCGGCCGCACCCCGATCTCTTCCAGGTCCAGCGGATGCACCAACGCCACCGGATCCGGCTCGATCGCATCCAGCACCGACGCCCGACGCGTCATGCTTCCCGTATGCCAGTGCTCCAGTTGCCGCCCGGTGATCAACACCCGCGGATACTCCTCATCCGGCCGCTCATTCGCCGGAATGATGTCGGCAGGCACGAAACGCGCGCGCCCCGTCTCCGTCGGGAACGTGCTGGTGAACACCACGGGATCGCCCGCGTCGCCCTCCACCAGGCACGGATATGTCACCGCATGCTCCGCCTGCAGGCGGTCCCACGTGATGCCGCCTATGCTCGGCATCGAATGACGCATCTCGTCGAACACCTCCGACACGTCGCGATAGCGCCAGTCCAGCCCCATGCGCGCCGCCAGTTGCTGGATGATCCACAGGTCCTGGCGCGCGTCGCCCGGCGGATCCAGGGCCTGCCGGCCCATCTGCACCACCCGGTCCGTATTCGTGAACGTTCCCGTCTTCTCCGGAAACGCCGAGGCCGGCAGGATGACGTCGGCCAGATAGGCGGTCTCGGTCAGGAAGATATCCTGCACCACCAGATGGTCCAGCGCCGCCAGTGCCTCGCGCGCGTGATTGGCATCCGGATCCGACATCGCCGGATTCTCGCCCATCACATACATGCCCCGCACCGTGCCGGCCTTGATCGCGTGCATCACCTCCACCACCGTCAGCCCCGGCTGCGGATCCAGCGGCATGCCCCACAACTGTTCGAACTTGCGTCGCGCGTCCGCGTTGTCCACGCGCTGGTAGTCCGGATACATCATCGGAATCAGTCCCGCGTCCGACGCCCCCTGCACGTTGTTCTGGCCGCGCAGCGGATGCAGGCCGGTGCCCGGGCGGCCGATCTGGCCGGTCATCAGCGCCAGCGCGATCAGGCAGCGTGCGTTGTCCGTACCGTGCACGTGCTGCGAGACTCCCATGCCCCACAGAATCATCGATCCCTTGGACGTCGCGTACAGCCGCGCCACCTCGCGCAGCGTGTCCGCGGGTATGCCGCAGATCGGCGCCATGCTCTCGGGGCTGTAGCCTTCCACGTTCCTGCGCAGCTCGTCGTAGCCGATGGTGCGGCTGGCGATGAAGTCCTCGTCCACCAGGCCTTCATGGACGATCACGTGCATCATCGCGTTCAGCATCGCCACGTCGGTGTCCGGCTTGAACTGCAGGAAGCGGTGCGCCAGCCGCGCGAGGTCCGAGCGGCGCGGATCGGCCACGATCAGCCTGGTGCCGTTCTTCACCGCGTTCTTGATCCAGCTCGCCGCCACCGGGTGGTTGACCGTGGGGTTGGCGCCGATCACGATCACCACCTCGGCCTTGCCCACGTCCATCACGGGATTGGACACCGCGCCCGAGCCTATGCCCTCCAGCAGCGCCGCCACCGACGAAGCATGGCACAGCCGCGTGCAGTGATCGACGTTGTTGCTGCCGAAACCCGTGCGCACCAGCTTCTGGAACAGATAGGCTTCCTCGTTGCTACCCTTGGCCGAACCGAAGCCGGCCAGCGCACGCTTGCCGTGCGTGTCGCGGATCGACCGCAGTTGCTCGCCCACCCGGTCCAGCGCCTCCTCCCACGTCGCTTCGCGGAACACCTCCATGACGCGGTCCGGGTCCATGACCGCGTCGCCGCGCTTGGGCGCGTCCGCGCGGCGGATCAGCGGCCGGGTCAGGCGATGGGGATGATGGGCGTAGTCGAAGCCGTAGCGGCCCTTCACGCACAGGCGCTCGTGGTTGGCCGGGCCGTCGCGGCCCTCGACGTACAGGATGCGGTTGTCCTTGACGTGGTAGGTCAGCTGGCAGCCCACGCCGCAATAGGGGCAGACCGAATCGACCGCCTTGTCCGGCACCTGTAGCGCCACCTCGCGCGCGGGCATCAGCGCGCCGGTGGGGCAGGCCTGCACGCATTCGCCGCAGGCCACACAGGTCGAGGCGCCCATGGCGTCGTCCATGTCGAACACGATCCTGGCATGGTCGCCCCGATGGGCCAGCCCGATCACGTCGTTGACCTGTTCGTCGCGGCAGGCGCGCAGGCAGCGCGTGCACTGGATGCAGGCGTCCAGGTTGACGGCGATGGCCGGGTGCGAGGTGTCGGCGGCCACCGGCGCGCGCGGCGCGAAGCGCGGCTTGCCCACGCCCAGCTTGCGGGCCCAGAGGTCCACTTCGTTGTCGCGCGTGTACGAGGTCTCGGGCATGTCGGCCTGCAACAGCTCGAGCACCATCTTCTGCGCGCGCACCGCGCGCTCGCTGTCGGTCGTGACCTCCATGCCGTCGCGCGGCGTGCGGCAGCACGACGGCGCCAGCACGCGCTCGCCGGCGATCTCGACCACGCACGAGCGGCAGTTGCCGGCCGGCTCCAGGCCGTCGGCATGGCACAGGCGGGGAATCTCGATGCCCAGGCGGTCGGCGACCTGGATCAGGGTTTCGTTGTCGGCGGCGCTGACCTCCTGCCCGTTCAGGCGGAAGTTCACGGTAACGGCAGAGAGGCCGAGTTCGCGGCGATTGATGGCATTCATGTCAATTGTCCGTGGCACGGCCAGACGGCCCGGGATGCAGTTCTTCTGAAAAGTATTTGATGACGCAGTCCACGGGATTGGGGGCGGCCTGGCCCAGTCCGCATATCGAGGCGTCGCGCATGACGGCGGACAGTTCCTCCAGCAGCGGGATGTCCCAGTCGGGCTGGCGGATCAGCTCCAGCGCCTTGGCCGTACCCACGCGACAGGGCGTGCACTGGCCGCAGGATTCGTCCTTGAAGAAGCCCATCATGTTGCGCGCCGCGCCCACGGCGGTGTCGCGATGGGACAGGACCATGACCGCCGCCGAGCCGATGAAGCAGCCGTAGGGTTGCAGCGTGTCGAAATCCAGCGGGATGTCGTTCATCGACGCCGGCAGGATGCCGCCCGACGCGCCGCCCGGCAGGTAGGCGTAGAAATCGTGGCCATCCTGCATGCCGCCGCAGTATTCGTCGATCAGTTCCTGGATGGTGATGCCGGCCGGCGCCAGGTGGACGCCGGGCTGGCGTACGCGTCCCGACACCGAGAACGAGCGCAGACCCTTGCGCCCGCGCCGGCCTTGCGAGGCGAACCAGGCGCCGCCGCGTTCGAGGATGTCGCGCACCCAGTGCAGCGTCTCGAAGTTGTGCTCGAGCGTGGGGCGGCCGAACAGGCCGACCTGCGCGACATAGGGCGGACGCAGCCTGGGCATGCCCCGCTTGCCCTCGATGGACTCGATCATGGCCGATTCCTCGCCGCAGATGTAGGCGCCGGCGCCCCGCCGCAATTCGATGCGGGGCAGGCCGGGAACGGGCGGATCATTGCGCAGGCGGTCCAGCTCCGCTTGCAGGATGGCGCGGCAGCCGTGGTATTCGTCGCGCAGGTAGATGTAGACGGCCTGCGCCTCGACGGCCCAGGCCGCGATCAGCAGCCCTTCCAGGTGGCGATGCGGATCGCGTTCCAGATAGTAGCGGTCCTTGAAGGTGCCGGGCTCGCCCTCGTCCACGTTGACCGCCATCAGGCGCGGCGCGGGTTCCGCGCGCACCGCGCGCCACTTGCGGCCGGCCGGGAAGCCGGCGCCACCCAGGCCGCGCAGGCCCGAGTCCTCCATGGCCTTGAGCACGGACTCCACGTCGCGCTGGCCGGAGGCGCATTCGCGCAGCACGCGATAGCCGCCCTGCGCGACATAGCCGGCGTAGTCGATGTAGGCGCCGGGTAGGTCGCGGGTGTCGCCGCTGGCAACGGCCGCCTGTACCGCTTCGGGCGTCGCACGGGAAACAGGGCGCTGGCCGACCATCGCCACGGGGGCCTGTTCGCAGCGCCCCAGGCACGGCGCCGGCACGACCCGCACGCCGGTGCCCAGCAGTTGCGGCAGGCGTTCCAGCAGCGGTCCGGCGCCCGCCAGTTCACAGGACAGGCTGCCGCACACCCGCACGGTCAGAGGCGCGGTGCCCGATTCGGCCTGGCCGTCGTCGCGCACCACGTCGAAGTGGTGGTAGAAGGAGGCCACCTCATAGACCTCGGCCTGCGCCATGCGCAGTTCCTGGGCCAGCGCCGCCAGGTGGCGGGTACCCAGCTGGCCGTAGCGGTCGTTCACGCGATGCAGGTGTTCGATCAGCAGGTCGCGCCGGCGCGGCGCGTCCCCCAGTAGTGCGCGCACCTCGGCCAGCGCGGCGGGATCGACGCGCCGGCCCTTGGGTTGCTGGCGCCTGCGTTCGCGCGTGGGCGCCGCCGCGACGATGGGGATGACTTTCTGGTCCATGGGGTTCCATGCCGTGCGTCGCGGTGGGCGGAAACGGCTAATATATGAAATTCAGAACATATGTCTTGCTACGCGACCCACTCTAACAAAGAAACTTCCCGCGAAAAATATGTTCAGGATTACATAAATGTTCAAGATCGCGATTCAACCCGGCTGGCACATCCAGGGGACGGGGGCCGAGTCCTCATCCGCGGTGGATACGTCCCTGTTGCTGCGCCTGCTGGCCAGCATCCGCGAGTCGGGCTCGATCGCGGCGGCGGGGCGCCTGGAAGGGCTGTCCTACCGTCACGTATGGGGCCTGCTGCGCAGCGCCGAGCAGTTGTTCGGCACGCCGCTGCTGGAGAAGCGGCCGGGGAAGGGCACGCGGCTCAGCCACCTGGGCACGGTCCTGCTGCTGGCCGAGGACCGCATCCGTGCCCGCCTGTCGCCCACGCTGGACAGCCTGGCCTCGGAACTCGAGGCCGAGATCCGCAAGGCCGTGGCGCCCGAGCGCTCGCCGCTGCGGCTGTACGCCAGCCACGGTTTCGCCGTGGCGGCGCTGGTGGACTGGATCAACACCGCGCAGATGCCGGTGGAGCTGCGCTACCGCAACAGCACCGAGGCGGTGGCCGCGCTGGCCCGCGGCGAATGCGACCTGGCCGGTTTCCACGTGCCCATCGGGCCGTTCGAGCAGGACGCGGTGCGCCAGTACCTGCAATGGCTGGATCCGCGCAAGCACGTGCTGGTCCAGCTCGCGCTGCGGGTGCAGGGGCTGTGCGTGGCGCCGGGCAATCCCAAGCGCATCCGGGCGCTGGGCGACCTCGCGCGGCCGGGCGTGCGCTTCGTCAACCGGCAGGCGGGGTCGGGCACGCGCATGTTGCTGGAGCTGATGCTGGCGCGCGACCAGGTGCCGCAGCAAGCCATCAACGGCTTCGACAGCACCGAGTTCACGCACGCGGCCGTGGCCGCCTACATCGCCAGCGGCATGGCCGACGTCGGTTTCGGCATCGAGACCGCGGCCCGGCGCTTCGGGCTGGATTTCGTGCCACTGGTGACCGAGCGCTACTTCTTCGCGGTGGAGCAGTCGGCGCTGGACGCCCGGCGGCTGGACGATGTCCTGGCCATTCTGAAGGCGCCGGGCTTCATACGGCGCCTGGAAGCGCTGCCGGGCTATGAGCCGGTGGCGACCGGCGAAGTGCTGACGCTGGCGCGCGCCTTCGGCGGTCGTCCAGGCGCTCAGCCCTCCTGAGCCTTCGCCGCGGTCTTGCGCGCGCGGGGACGCGCGGGCGTCTTGCGGGCGGTCTTGCGTGCAGCCTTCTTGGCCGGCGCGCTGGCCGTGGCGTCGGCCGTACCGGCAGCATCGGGGCCGGCGCTGGCGGTTTCAACGGCGGGCAGCTGGACCGGCTCGGGCGGCGCCGCGACCGGCGCGGGCTGGGCCTCGGGTTCGGACCGTGCGGCCGGTTCGGCGGCAAACAGCGGCAGGGCGGCGGATTCCTGCCGCGCCGTTTCCCCGGCCGCCTCGGCCTCGGGCCGTCCGCGGCGGGAAGCGCTCTTGCCGGCGCCGCGGGTGTTGCGCCGCTTGTCCGCCCGGGGGGCCGGTGTCTCGGCTGCGGGCGCCTCGGCGGGTTCGACGGCGGGAGCCGGGGCGGGCACTGCCGCCGGCCTGGGCGCCGCCGGCTCGACCGGCGCGGCTTCGCCGTTGGCGCGATACACATAGGCGCCGGACTTGTCGTCGCGGCCGAACTCCAGCAGCCCGCGTGACTGGGCCGCTTCCAGCAGGTTGCCGAAGGCGCGGAAGCCGTAATAGGACTCGTTGAAGTCGGGCCGCCGCCGCTTGATGGCCTCTTTCAGCACCGAGGCCCAGATCTTGCCGGTGTCGCCGCGCTCGGCCAGCAGCGCGTCGAAGGTCTCGACCGCCAGCGCGATGCCTTTCTCGCGCCGGGCTTCCAGTTCGTCCTTGCGCGACTTGTCTTCGTCGTGCGGACGGCGGCTGGCCGGCTGCGTGCCGCGCGGCTCGCGCCGGGCGGCCTGGTGCGTCTCGCGGACCAGGTCGTCGTAGAAGATGAATTCGTCGCAATTGGCGATCAGCAGGTCCGAGGTGGACTGCTTGACGCCCAGGCCGATGACCTGCTTGGCGTTCTCGCGCAGCTTGGAGACCAGCGGCGAGAAGTCGGAGTCGCCGCTGATGATCACGAAGGTGTTGACGTGCGACTTGGTGTAACAGAGGTCCAGCGCGTCGACCACCATGCGGATGTCGGCCGAGTTCTTGCCGGACTGGCGCACGTGCGGAATGTCGATCAGCTCGAAGTTGGCCTCGTGCATGGTGGCCTTGAAGCCCTTGTAGCGGTCCCAGTCGCAATAGGCCTTCTTGACCACGATGCTGCCCTTGAGCAGCAGGCGTTCGAGCACCAGCTTGATGTCGAAGCGCTCGTACTTGGCGTCGCGCACGCCCAGGGCCACGTTCTCGAAGTCGCAGAACAGCGCCATGCTGACGTTTTCCGGGGGATGGTTCATGGGGAATGCTCCGGTCGTGCGGCGGCGGGCGGATTGCCGGCCGCGAAAACAGGATGATAACGGGTCGGCCCGTCGGGAAATGTCCCTGCTGGCGGAACAGGCTTGAGGACGCGTCCGGACCTATCCTATACACTCGACTTCCGCCGCCGGGACCGTGCCGTTCCCCTCCCATTCCCCCGCGGCGCGCTCATCACGCCATGCAGCCAGTCTCGACCCGCCCCCCGCTTCCCGGCGAGGCGCCCGCGATCGTTTCCATCTCGGGCCTCGCCAAGACCTACGCCAATGGCTTCCACGCGCTCAAGGGCGTGGACCTGCAGATACGCAGGGGCGAGATCTTCGCCCTGCTCGGCCCCAACGGCGCCGGCAAGACCACCTTGATCAGCATCGTCTGTGGACTGTCGCGCCCGACCGCCGGCACCGTGCTGGTGGACGGCCACGACATCGTCCTTGACTACCGCGCGGCGCGCACCCGCATCGGCCTGGTGCCGCAGGAACTCGCCACCGACGCGTTCGAGTCGGTGTGGGCCACCGTCAGCTTCAGCCGCGGCCTGTTCGGCCACCCGGCCAATCCGGCGCGCATCGAAAGCATCCTGCGCGACCTGTCGCTGTGGGACAAGCGCAATGCCAAGATCATGACGCTGTCCGGCGGCATGAAGCGGCGCGTGCTGATCGCCAAGGCCCTGGCCCACGAACCCAAGGTGCTGTTCCTGGACGAGCCGACCGCGGGCGTGGACGTCGAGCTTCGGCGGGACATGTGGAAGATGGTGCGCCGCCTGCGCGACGAAGGCATGACCATCATCCTGACCACCCACTACATCGAGGAAGCCGAAGACATGGCCGATCGCATCGGCGTCATCAACAAGGGCGAACTGGTGCTGGTCGAGGAAAAGCGGGCGCTGATGCGCAAGCTGGGCAAGAAGCAGCTGACGCTGCAATTGCAGGCGCCGCTCCAGGCGCTGCCGCCGGCGCTGGCCGGCTACGCGCTGGAACTGGCCGACGGCGGCAACGCCCTGGTCTACACCTTCGATACGCAGGGCGAGGCCACCGGCATCGCCTCGCTGATGCGGGCCCTGAACGAGCAGGGCATCGATTTCAAGGACCTGCATTCCAGCGAGAGTTCGCTGGAGGATATTTTCGTGAGCCTGGTGCGGGAGCAAGCATGATCAATTTCTACGCGATCCGGGCGATCTACCGGTTCGAGATGGCGCGCACCTTCCGCACGCTGACCCAGAGCATCGCCTCGCCGGTACTGTCCACCTCGCTCTACTTCATCGTGTTCGGCACCGCCATCGGTTCGCGCATGGGCGAGATCGGCGGCGTCAGCTACGGGGCCTTCATCATCCCCGGCCTGATCATGATGTCGCTGTTGAACGAGAGCATTTCCAATGCGTCGTTCGGGATCTACCTGCCCAAGTGGACAGGCACCATCTACGAGCTTCTGTCGGCGCCGGTGTCGCCCGTCGAGGCCGTGGTCGGCTACGTCGGGGCGGCGGCCACCAAGTCGATGATGCTGGGCCTCCTGATCCTGGTCACAGCCCGCCTTTTCGTGCCGTATCACATCGAGCATCCCGTCTGGATGGTGGGCTTCCTGGTGTTGACCGCCGTCACCTTCAGTCTGTTCGGCTTCATCATCGGCCTGTGGGCCGACGACTTCCAGAAGCTGCAGATCATCCCGCTCATGGTCGTCACGCCGCTGACCTTCCTGGGCGGCGCGTTCTACTCCATCAGCATGCTGCCGCCGATCTGGCAGAAGATCACGCTGGCCAACCCCGTGGTCTACCTCATCAGCGGATTCCGCTGGAGCTTCTATGGCCAGTCCGACGTCAACGTCGTGGTCAGCCTGGGCATGACGCTGGTGTTCCTGCTGGTGTGCCTGGGCATCGTGGCCTGGATCTTCCGCACCGGCTACAAGATGAAAACCTGATGGGCCGCGAGCGATGCACCGAAATACTATGAATCAATAGTATTTTCGGTGCCTTCGTTCTTGATGTCCGCCGACGATTCGACCGCACGCAGGTTCTGCCTGACCCGCATCAGGTAGCTGCACAACTGCGCCACCTCGAAGTGCTCGAATCCTTCCACCATCCGGGCTGTCAACTCGTCCGCCTTGGGCATCAGTTCGTGTCCCAGCGCGCGGCCGCGCTCGGTCAGGTAGATGTTGATCTTGCGCCGGTCGTCGGCGTTGCGCACGCGCCGGATCAGGCCGCGGTTCTCCAGCTTGTTCAAGGCCGAGCCCGCCGCGGCTTCCATGATGCCTACCCGCCGACCGACCTCGCGTTGCGTCAGTCCGTCCTCTTCCCAGATCGTGCGCAGGAATATCCAGGTTCCCGCGGGAACGTCCAGCCGGGCGACCTGCGCCTGCAGCGCGCGGTTGAGCACGCGGTAGGTGGCGCTGAGCTGGTAGCCGACGCTGTCTTCGGATGACTGGGTGGCGATTTTCCCGGGGGAGGGCTTGCTGCTCGTTGATTTGTTCATGGCTGGACGTTGGGGGAAATACTAGTGCGGGGCGAACGAAATAAGCATTGTGGATTCTTTGCGCCAAATTTACCATTACTATGAAAGCATAGTATTTAAGGTAACGAATCCGACGTTTTCGAGGAACTCCATCATGAGTCTGTACCCCGATGTCGACTTCGCCCGGGTCGAAGGCGGCGCGCTCGCCGGTCGCCTGGTGGCGCGCTTCTGGCAGCCGGTCGCCCTGGCTGGAAAGTGCGTGGCTGGCCGCGCGATGCGCGTCAAGCTGCTGGGCACGCATTACACGCTCTACCGCGGCGAGGACGGTCAACCGCGCATGACGCAGGATCGGTGCCCCCACCGGGGGACGAGCCTGGCCTACGGCTGGGTCGAAGGCAACGGCATGCGCTGCCGCTACCATGGCTGGAAGTTCGATGCAGAAGGAAGGGGGGAGGAGTTTCCCGCCGAGAGCGAGGCCTATGCGCGCAGCTTGTCGCTGCGCAGCTATCCGGTCCGGGAGTATCTGGGCCTGATCTTCTGTTATGTCGGGGAAGGAGAACCGCCGGAGTTTCCCCGCTTCCCCGAGCTGGAGGACGACAGCCGAGGCACGCTGCTGACCCAGGCGGTCGTACTCGACTACAACTTCTTCCAGCGGGTGGAGAACGATCACGACGAAGCGCATGTGTTCTTCACTCACAAGCATTTGATGGCGAAGTACGGTCTGGACCAGATCCCCAAAGTCGCCGCGGAAGAAACCGAACATGGGCTGGTGGTTGTTTCCACGCGCCAGGATGGCCGCAAGCGCGTCGGCTACGGTTTCATGCCGAATGTCCTGCTACGCGAGGTTCCCATTCCGCAGGACCGCACGAAGATGTCCATCCTGCTCGCCTGGCGCGTGCCGATGGACGATACGACGACCTTCAGCGCCATGGTCAACCGCGTCGGCACCTTCAACGCAGCCTTGCCCGATCTGGGCGAAGTGGAGGATCCAGCCGAGATCGCCGCGCGCGTCATGCGTTGCGAAATAACGCTCGACGAGGTGGACCAGAACCATCCGCTGCTGCCGATTATCCAGGACACGGTCGCGCTGGGTGGGCAGGGTGTGATCGCGGACCGTGGCGCCGAGCATCTTGGGCAGTCGGACAAGGCCATCGCGGTATTGCGCCGCATGTGGGCGCGCGAGATGCGCGCGTTGCGCGACGGCAAACCGCTGAAGACCTGGCGTCGGCCCGGCGATTTCGAATTCGGCAAGGAGATTGCCGGCGCCGAATTGCCGGCGGTCGCCCACTGAAATCAGGAGACCTTCATATGATCAAGCCCTTGCTCTTGCTGGCGGCAGCATTGGCGTGTGGAACGCTGCAAGCGGCCGAGCCTTTTCCCGGCCGGCCGATCACCCTTGTCGTGCCGCAGCCGGCGGGCGGCGCCGCCGATGCGCTGGCGCGCACCCTGGGCGAGGAAATGGGACGCCGGCTGGGCGCGACGTTCATCGTCGAGAACAAGCCGGGCGCATCTGGCATGCTGGGCACCAATGTGGTGGCGCGCGCCAAGCCCGACGGCTACACCCTGCTGGTCACGAACTCGACGCCGGTCCTGACGCTGCCCTACATATTCGACAAGGTTCCCTACGACGTGAACCGCGACCTGCGTTTCATCACGCAGATCTCCAGCGGTCAACTGGTCCTGGTGGTCAACCACGAGATACCGGTGCGCAATATGAAGGAGTTCATGGAGTGGGCCGCGCAGAACCGCGGCAAGGTCAACTACGGTTCATTCGGCGTGGGCACTTCGGGCCACCTGGTCGCTTCCTATCTGAGCCATTCGCGTGGCCTGGACATGACGCACGTGCCTTTCAAGGGCGAGGTGCCGCTGATCCAGGAACTGGTGGGGGGCAGGGTGTCGTGGGGATTCACGACTCTGGGGCCGGTCGTGCCGCATTTGCAGACCGGTCGGCTGCGCGCTATCGCCGTGATTGCCGATCAGCGGCCCAAGGAGCTTCCCAGCGTGCCCACCATGGCGGAAGCGGGTATGAAGGATACCGAGTTCAAGCCCATGGGATGGTTCGCGATGCTGGCGCCGGCGGGCACGCCCGAGGCGGTATCCAGGCGGCTGGAACAGGAAGCGCGCGCCGCGATCGCGACACCCGAGATGCAGGCGCGCATCCAGGCCTACGGCATGGATGCGATCGGCAACTCGGGTGAAGATGCCCGCAAGGAGTACGAGCTGCTGGCGCCCGTGGTCGAGCGGATGGTGAAGACGTCGGGCGCCAAGCTGGAGTAGCCCTGTCTCGCCGCCTGCGCCATGCCGGTGCGCGCGCCCCGCCGCTGGTGCGGGGCGCGCACCGCGCTGGCTTCCGGCGGGCGTGCTGGCCGGGCAGGCGCGCTGGCACTTTTCATGCTTACGAAGCGATGGTCTCATCCCGATTGCCGTAAACCCTAATTCATCCATAAATTAATTACTTGTTTAATTAATCGCGGGCGGTAGGCAATTCTCAATCGAAACCTTTGCGAGAGGTCGCTATGCGTAAGCTGTCTTGGGCACTGTTGCTGGCGGGAACCATGGGCGGGGCAGCTCCCGCGGCGTGGGCGCAGGAAACCATCAAGATCGGCGTCATCCAGCCCCTGACGGGTTCGGTTGCCTACAACGGACTGACCTACGTCAACGGCGCCAAGCTGGCGGTCGAACGCCGCAACGCCGCCGGCGGCGTGCTGGGCAGGAAGATCGAGCTGGTCATCGAGGACGGGCAATGCCGTCCCGCCAACTCGGTGAACGCCGCCGAGAAACTGATCGTGCGCGACAAGGTCGTGGCGCTGACGGGCGCCTTCTGCAGTTCGGCCACGGCGGCGGTCATGCCCGTGGCCGAGAAGTACAAGCTGCCCATGCTGACCGGGGTGTCGTCCAAGGCGGACCTGACCGAGAAGGGGCTCCAGTACTTCTTCCGCTCGGCCGAGACCGACCGCCTGATGTCCAGGACCTTCAGCAAGATCCTGGCGCAGAAGCTGCAACTGAAAACGGTGGCCTACATCGGCGTCAACGACGACTGGGGCCGCGGCGGCGTGGAGGATTTCTCCAAGGACCTGTCCGCGCTCGGGGTCAAGACCGTGATGAAGGAATACTTCGACCACGGCGCCACCGACTTCTACACCTTGTTGACCAAGCTGCGCGCGGCCAAGCCCGACGGCGTCTTCGTCGCCGCAGAAACCCAGGACGGCTCCATCCTGGTCAAGCAGTTCAAGGAGTTCGGCATCCAGACCAAGATCTTCGGCGTCGGGTCTTGGGCGACGTCCGACTTCATCGGCCTGACGGGCGATGCCTCGGAAGGCATCTACGCGGCCGTGCCCTATGCCTCCAGCATGCCGGGCGAGCGCAACCAGGCCTTCGTCCAGTACTACAGCGCCGCCTACAAGGAAAAGCCCGGCAAGTACGGCGCCGCCGGCTACAACGCGCTGAACATCGTGATGGAGGCCATCGCGCGGGCGGGCAACACGAAGCCCGACGCCATCCGCGATGCACTGCGCAAGACCGACTACGCCGCGCCCAACGGCCATTTCAAGTTCACCGAGAAGGGCGAGGGCTACGGCTTCGAGGTCGTGCTGGTACAGATCCAGAACCGCGAACCCAAGGTGGTGGCGCAGTCCCCCACCGAGCGGCCCTGATTCGCGCGCCGAGTCGGGAGAAACCATGGATTTGCTGCCACAGTTCCTGGCCAACGGATTGGTGATCGGTTCCTTCTATGCGCTCTCGGCGCTGGGGCTCACGCTTATCCTCGGCCTGATGCGCGTGGTCAACTTCGCCCACGGCGAGTTGTACATGCTCGGGGGCGTGCTGGGCTGGTGGGTGACCACCGCCCTGGGCCTGGATTTCCTGACAGGCCTGGCATTGGTGGCCCTGATCATGGGCGTGTTCGGCTGGCTGGTCGACCGCGTGCTGATCGAGCGCATCCGCGGCCAGGGCGAAGAGCCGGGCATCCTGCTGACCATCGGCCTGTCCATCTTCCTGGCCAATACCGCGCTGCTGGTGGTGGGCACCGCGCCGCTGAAGGTGGAAGGGCCGGTGTCCAGCGGGCCGGTGTTCCTGGGGCCCATCGTGGTCACCAAGATCCGGCTGTTCGCCGTCGCGGTGTGCGCGGTGCTGATCGTGGCCGCCTACCTGCTGATCCAGAAGACCCGCCTGGGCCGCGCGATGCGGGCGACGTTCCAGGATCCGATGGCCGCGCAGCTGGCGGGGATCAGGACGGCGAACGTCTATGCCTGCACCTTCGCGCTGGGAACGGTCATCGCCTCGCTGGCGGGGATGCTGCTGGGGTCCATCTACTCGGCGCAGGTGTCGGTGGGCGGGCTGGTCAGCATGAAGGCCTTCGTGGTGGTGATCCTGGGGGGCATGGGCAGCTTCGCCGGCGCCATCGTCGGCGGACTGGTGCTGGGCGTGGCCGAGGCGCTGTGGGGCGGCTACGTTGCTACCGGCTGGGTCGACATCATCGGTTTCGTCATCGTGATCCTTACCCTGGTGTTCCGGCCCTATGGCCTGTTCTCCAAACGCGCCGAGAGAGCCTAGATGACCCCCCCTACGCCCTTCGGGCGCCCCCCAGGGGGCGGCGCTGGCGGACCGGCAAAGCCGGATCCGCGGCGCCCTGGATCGGGCAGAGCATTTGCATACGTCATGGGGAGTTGAGATGCAGTTCGAACGTAACGCGATTTTGGTCGCGCTGCTGGGGGCGGGGCTGCTGCCGCTGGTGGTCCACGACCAGTACCTGTTGCATGTGGCCATCATGGTGCTGTTCTATGCGGTGCTGGCCACCAGCCTGAACCTGGTCGTGGGCTATGTGGGCGAGTTCTCGCTCGGCCATACGGCCTTCCTGGGGACGGGCGCGTATGCCGCGGCGCTGCTGTCCACCCAGCTGGGCTGGCCGATGTGGGCCACGATTCCCGCCGCCGGCGTGCTGGCGGCGGCCATGGGCCTGCTCATCGGCAGCATCACGCTGCGGCTGCAAGGGCCGTTCTTCGTCATCGTGACGCTGTCGTTCGCCGAAGTGCTGCGGCTGGTGGCGGACAACTGGGTCGCCTTCACCAACGGTCCGATGGGCATCGCCGGGGTGCCGCAGCCGGCGTGGCTGGCCCAGGCCGGCAACCTGGCGACCAAGCAGTTCTTTTTCTACCTGGCCTGGGCCGTGCTGGCGGTCTCGCTCTACCTGGCGTATCGCTTCGTCTATTCCAATGCGGGCCGCGCCGCGGTGGCCGTGCGCGAGAACCGCTACGTCGCGCAGTCCATCGGCATCCGGCCGTTCCGCTACGCCATGCTGGCGTTCGTGCTGGGCGCCTTCCTGGCCGGCATGGCGGGCGGGTTCTACGCGCACTACATCTCGTTCGTCGGGCCGGAAGTCTTCCGCTTCGCCTTCATGGTCAGCATGATCATCATGGTGCTGGTCGGCGGCAAGGGGACTCTGATCGGACCGCTGATCGGCGCGCTGCTGGTGACCTTCCTGGAGGAATACCTGCGCGAGGCCAAGGAACTGCGGCTGTCGCTGTTCGGCCTGGCGGTGATGGCCATCGTGCTGTTCCTGCCGCGCGGCCTGATGGGATTCCTGACGACCCGCCGAGAGATGAGGACTCCCCCCTACGCGCTGTCGCGCGCTCCCCAGGGGGCGGCACCGGCGGACTGGCGGAGCCAGATCCGCTGTGCCCTGGACCGGGGGGGCGCCATTCTATCCGGTGTAAGCGGCGCGTGGCGCCTTGGGAAACCGAAATGACAACTGTGCATGCAATAGGCCACGCCCCCATGCTGGACGTGCGCGGGCTGTGCAAGACCTTCGGCGGCATCAAGGCGGTCAAGGACATCAGCTTCCAGGTCGGGGCCGGCGAGATCGTCGGCCTGATCGGGCCCAACGGCGCCGGCAAGACGACCTGCTTCAACCTGATCACCGGGTTCTACGCGCCCACCTCGGGCGAGGTCCACGTCAAGGGCGAGAACCTGACCGGCGCCAAGCCCTACCAGATGGCCAGGAAGGGCATCGTCCGCAGTTTCCAGAAGACGAACATCCTGAAGTCGCTGTCGGTGTTCGAGAACATCCTGGCCGGCCACTACCTGAGCGCGCGCCAGGGCCTGTTGCAGACCTTCTTCCCGGGCCGCGCGGTCCGCGCCGCCGAACACGCGGCGCGCGAGGAGGCCGAGCGCATCGTTCACATCATGGGGCTGGGCGAGCGCATGAACGCGCCAGCCTACCTGCTGTCCTGCGGCGAGCTGCGCTTGCTGGAAGTCGGCCTGGCGCTGGCGGCCAAGCCGGACATCCTGATGCTGGATGAGCCGGCCGCGGGGCTCAACAGCCAGGAGGCCATGGAACTGGGGTGCATCCTGAAAAGGCTGCGGGGCACGCAGGTGCGGTCCATCCTGATCGTCGAGCACAACATGGGGCTGGTCATGAGCGTATCGGACCGCGTGGTCGTCATGCACTTCGGCGAGAAATTGGCCGAGGGCGTGCCGGCGGACGTGCAGCGCGACCCGCGCGTGATCGAGGCCTATCTTGGGGGAGGGCGCGCGGCATGAGTACCGTTCAGGCTTCATCCGCTCCACTGCTGGAGCTGGACAATCTTCACGTCGGCTATGGCAAGACCGCCGCGCTGCATGGCGTGAGCCTGCGCGTGCAGCCGGGCGAAACCGTGGCGCTGATCGGCGCCAACGGGGCGGGCAAGAGCACGACGCTGCGCGCCATCTCGGGACTGCTCAAGCCCACGCGCGGCAGCATCCGCTTCAACGGGCGCGACATCGGCGGCATGGCGCCGGACCGCATCGTCGGGCTGGGCATCGCCCAGAGCCCGGAGGAGCGCCATGTCTGGCCTTCGATGACGGTGTATGAAAACCTCGTGCTCGGCGCCTATCTGTGCCGCTCGTCGGCCACGGTGCTGCAACGCGTGGCCAAGGTGTACGAACGTTTTCCGCGACTGAAGGAGCGCCACCAGCAACTGGCGGGCACGCTCAGCGGCGGCGAGCAGCAGATGCTGGCGATCGGCCGGGCCCTGATGTCCGAGCCCGTGCTGTTGCTGCTGGACGAGCCCAGCCTGGGGCTCAGCCCCAAGATGGCCGACGAGGTATTCGACGTGGTGCGCGAGATCAGCCGGCAGGGCGTGACCGTCCTCCTGGTCGAACAGAACGTGCACAACGCGCTGACCGCCGCGTCGCGCGCCTACGTGTTCGAGACCGGCCGGGTCGTGGCGGAGCGCGAGTCATCGGGCTTGCTGGAGGATCCGGAACTGTTGACCGCCTATCTGGGCGGCTAGGCGCGGGACGGGGCCCAGGCTCCGTCCTGTCTATTATTAATTTTCTGTTTAATTATTTATTGGGAACCGACGGGCCGCCGGTTTCCGCAGGAAGGAAAAAAGGAGAAGCCGTATGAGTCGTCCTTTGCGCGTAGGCATCGTGGGTGGCGGGATCGGGGGCGTGGCGCTGTCGCGCGCCTTGGCGCTGCGCGGCATCGAGAATCATGTGTTCGAGCGGGCGTCGGCCTTCGGCGAGGTGGGCGCCGGCGTGCAGGTCACGCCCAACGCGGTCAAGGTGCTCAAGGCGCTGGGCCTGGCCGATGACCTGCAGCGGGTGGGCTTCCTGCCGCAGGCCATGGTCGGCCGCAACTGGCGCTCGGGGCGGGAGCTGTTCCGCACGCCGTTGAAGGAAAGCTGCCCGCAGATCTACGGCGCCGAGTTCTATCACGTCCATCGCGCCGACCTGCACGCCATCCTGTCGCAGCACCTGGCCGCCGGCAAGGGCGCGACGCTGGGCACCCACTGCACCGGTGTCCGCACCGAAGGCGACACCGCGGTGGCGACCCTGAGCGACGGCAGCGAATACGAGGCCGACCTGATCGTGGGCGCCGACGGCGTGCGCTCGGTGGTCCGCGACGCCTTGTTCGGCACGGAGTCGGCGCAGTTCACCGGCCACATGTGCTGGCGGGCGCTGGTGCCGGTGGATCGCCATCCGCTGAAGTTCGTCAGCCCGGACGCGGCGTTCTGGATGGGGCCGCACGGGCACCTGGTCACCTATTACGTCAATGGCGGCGCGGCGGTGAACATCGTGGCCGTGAACGAATCGCGCAACTGGGTGGAGGAATCCTGGAACGTGCGCAGCAGCCGGGAAGAACTCACCAAGGCCTATGAGGGCTGGCATCCCGACGTGATCGAGCTGTTCAGCCGGACCCAGGACGTCTACAAGTGGGGGCTGTTCGACCGCGACCCGATGCAGGCCTGGTCCAAGGGCCGCGTCACGCTGCTGGGCGACGCCGCGCATCCCATGCTGCCCTTTCTTTCGCAGGGCGCGGCCATGGCCATCGAGGACGGCTACGTGCTGGGCGCGGCGCTGGAGCACTACGGCCGCGACATCGGCGCGGCGTTGCAGGCCTACGAGGCCGAGCGCCGGCCGCGCACCAGCCGCGTGCAGCTGGAGGCCCGCGAGCGCGGCAAGACCTACCACCTGCCGTCGCCCTGGGCGCAGTTCAAGCGCGACCTGCTGTACCGGTGGCGCGAACTGATGAATCCCAATGCGGTGGGCATCCAGGCCAACTGGGTCTACATCTATGACGCGACCACGTGCGCGCAGCGTTTCGGCCGGCAGGCGCTGGCGGCGTGAGAGGCGGAGGATATCCATGACATTCCACCATTACGCGGCCAGCACATTTCTGTACGGCGCCAACGTGCACGCCAATGGCATACGCCAGCATTACCTGCGCTTCGGCGGCAAGGGCCGGCCCCTGGTGCTGGTGCCCGGCATCACCAGTCCCGCGGTGACCTGGGCCTTCGTGGCCGAGCGGCTGGGGCGGCAGTTCGACACCTACGTGCTCGACGTCAGGGGACGCGGCCTGTCCGAGACCGCGACGGGCATGGACTACAGCCTGGAGGCTTGCGCGGCCGACGTGGGCGCCTTCGCGCAGGCGTTGGGCCTGGCGGACTATTTCCTGGTCGGGCATTCGATGGGCGCGCGCATAGGCGCCATCGTGGCGGCGCATCACGCGCAAGGGCTCGCGCGCCTCGTCATGGTGGACCCGCCCGTGTCGGGGCCGGGCCGCCGGCCCTATCCCGCCAGGATCGACTGGTACGTGGACTCCATCCGGCTCATGCGTCAGGGCGCCGACTGGGAAAAGCTCAAGCCTTTCTCGCCCACCTGGACCGAGGCGCAACTGCGCCTGCGGGCCGAATGGCTGCATACCTGCGACGAGGACGCCATCGTGTGCGCCTACCACGCCTTCGGCACGCACGACATGCATGCCGACCTGCCGGCGATCGCGGTGCCCGCGCTGCTGATGGTCGCGGGCAAGGGCGGCGTCATCGAGGCGGGCGACATCGACGAGATCCGGGGCCTGGTGCCCCGGCTGGAAGTGCGCACCGTGCCGCAGGCCGGACACATGATCCCCTGGGACGACGAAGAAGGCTTCTTCCAGGGCTTCGGCACTTTTCTGGGAACCCCCGTTTAGCGAGGAGCAGGCTATGGCTGTCAGCGATTCCGATTTGATCCAGGCATGGACCCAGGTGCTTACGCTGTCGCGCCTGAAGCGCGGTGACACCGTTACGGTTTTGACCACCGAGGGCGTGACCCATCCCCAGACCCTGCGCTGCGCGGTGACGGCGGCCGGCCTGCTGGGCGCGCGGGTGAACCGGCTGGACCTGGCGCCGGTCAATGGCGAGAAATCGCTCAGCCGCGATTCGCTGGCCTATCTCGGTACCACGCCCCTGAGCGGCAACCGCGCGGCCATCGCCGCGCTCAAGGCCAGCGACCTCGTCGTCGACCTGATGACGCTGCTTTTCTCGCCCGAGCAGCACGACATCCTGCAAGGCGGCGGCAAGATCCTGCTGGCGGTCGAGCCGCCCGAGATCCTGCTGCGCATGGTCCCCACCGAGGCCGACCGCGCGCGCGTGCTGGCCTGCGGGGCGTTGCTGGAACGCTCGCGCGAGATGCGGGTGACGTCGGCGGCGGGCACCAACCTGGTGTGTCCGCTGGGCGAGTTCCCGGTGGTCAAGGAATACGGTTTCGTCGACGAGCCGGGCCGCTGGGACCACTGGCCCAGCGGCTTCGCGCTGACCTGGCCGAACGAGCGGGCCACGCGCGGCCGCATCGTGGTGGACAAGGGCGACATCTTGCTGCCGATGAAGTCGTACGTGAACGATCCCATCGTGATGGAGGTGGCGGACGGCTACGTCACCTCCATCACGGGCGGCATGGATGCCGAATTGCTTCGCGACTACATGGAGTCCTTCAACGACCCGGAAGCCTATGCCATGTCGCACATCGGCTGGGGCGCGCAGAACCGCGCGCGCTGGTCCACGCTGGGCCTGTACGATCGCGAGGCCACGATAGGCATGGATGCGCGCGCCTATGCCGGCAACTTCCTGTTCTCGCTCGGGCCCAACAACGAGGTGGGCGGGTCCCGCAGCACCGCCTGCCACATGGACATCCCGCTGCGCCGCTGCACGGTGGCGCTGGATGGCCGCGACGTGGTGGTCGAGGGGCGGCTGATCGAGGAACGGCTGGCCGAGGTATCGGCCAGCCGCTAGGGCGCCTGCATGCCGCCGGTCACGAAGCGGGTGACCTGGTCGATCAGGCTGTTGGTGTCGTCAGGGTCGTACAGGCCGGCGGGCGCCATTTCTTCCATGCGGTGGGTATCCGAGAACGCATAAAGATACGTGCCCACCATCAGGGTGACGCGCCAGTAAGCGTCCAGCTCGGGCAGGTTGGGCAGGGCCTTGCGCACCGCTTCCACATAGAGCCGCGTGGAGTTGCCGTAGGCGTCGGTGCGCAGCTTGTAGGAAATCTGCGGCGGTTCGGTGTGCAGGCGGGCCTGCAGGCGCAGGAACGACCGGCCCTCGGGCGTCGAGCGGAAGGCCAGCGTCGGCATCAGGAAAGCCTGTACGACATCGCGTACCTTGGGCCGGCCCGGTTTGGCCTGCAGTTGCGCCAGGTTTTCCAGGCGCTGCTGCGAAATGATCTGGCTACGGCGCATGAACACGGCTTCGTACAGGCCGTACTTCGAACCGAAGTAGTAGTTGATCAGTGCCTGCGTGACCTTGGCCTGGTCGGCGATCTCCCGCAGAGTGGTGCCCGCGTAGCCCAGGTTGGAGAAGAGTTCTTCCGCTGCGTCAAGAATGTCGTCCCGGACGACGCTGGTGCCCTCGGGGCGGCCGGGGCCTTTCTGCCCGGCCTTGCGCCTGGTTTGGGCTGCGGGGGTGCCCCGGCGGCCGCTGACCAATTTCATAAGCGGTTAATTAATTATTGGCTGCGAAGCCTCCATGCTAAGGCTTTTCACGGGCGCGGGCTATGTTCCGCTACGCCCGCGGGTGGGGCAGTGGCGCGAACACCTCGTCCGGCGGCAACGCGCGATCCAGGTAGCCATCGTCATGCAGCATGGCGGAGAAGGCGTCCAGCGTCGCGAGGTTGGGTTCCACGCCATAAGGCCATGGGTCCGCGCCGAACGCGGCCACGGTCTCTTCGACGTGGTCCATCAGCCAGGGCAGCGTGGCGGCCAGCGCGCCGCTGAAACGCAGCCGCTGCCAGGCCTGGTCCTTGGCCTGCTCGCAGGCCCGCACCAGCGCCGGAGCCAGCCACGGATGCGCCTCGTGGCGGTCGCGCCGCAGCACCAGGGCATGCATGATGGGGAACACGCCGGTCTTCGCGTGATAGGCGGCTTCCGCGCGCTTGTAGTCCGGGAACAGGCGCTGCACGGCGGGGTGCTTGCCGTACGAGCGCGGGATGAAGGCGCCGATGAGCGCATCGATGCTGCCCTCGGCCAGCATGTCCGACAGGCAGGTGGTGGCCGGGATGCGCTGCCATCGCAGGGGGTGGCTGGGCCGCAGTTCCATGATGTCGCCGCCGGCGACGCCGTATTCGTTCACGCCCCCTTCGTACCATTCGACGTCCGCCAGGTCGACGCCATGGCCGTCGCGCAGCAGTCCCCGTATCCAGACCGCGGCCGTCATCTGGTGGCCCTGCACGCCTATGCGCTTGCCCGCCAGGTCGGCGGGCGAGCGGATGCCGGCCGCCTCGTTCACGAAGATGAAGCCGTGGCGGAACATGCGCGACGGGAACACCGGCAGCGTGACGAAGTTGGCGCGGCGCTGCGCGGTCAGGGCATAGCAGTGCGTGAGCGACATCTCGGCGATGTCGAAGGCGCCGTGCTCGATCATGGGGCTGAAGATGTCCACCGGACGCTGGCGGACGTGCGGCACGATGCGCACGCCGTCGATCGCCACGCTGCCGTCGTACAGTCCTTGCAGGCGGTCGTACGGACCCGCCGCGAAACTGAGCTCGAGTCCGCTCATGGCGCTATTCCAGCTTGACGCCGGCCTCGCGCACCATCGCGCCCCAGCGGTCGAACTCCGACTTGAGCATGGCCTTCATCTCGGCCGGGCTGTTCGGCTTCGGGTCGTGCGAGGCGGCATGGACGCGGTCGACCAGGTCGGGCGATTTCAACGCGGCGGCGACTTCGGCATTGAGCTTGTCGACGATCTCGGGCGGGGTGCCCGCCGGCGCGAACAGCGCGATGGCCGAGTCGATCTTGAAGCCCGGCACGCCGGCTTCTTCCATCGTCGGCACGTCGGGCATGGCCGAGGCCCGCTGGCTGCCGGTCACGGCCAGCACGCGCACCCGCTTCGACTGGAGCAGCGGCTGGATGGGGCCGGAGTCGGTGATGCCCGCCTGTACCTCGCCCGCCGCCACGGCCGCCGCGGCGGGGCCGCCTCCCTTGTACTGCACGGGGACCATGTCCAGGTTCAGCGAACGCTTGAGCAGTTCGCCCGCCAGGAAGGTCTGGCTGCCCACGCCGGTCACGGAATAATTGATGGTGCCCGGCTTGGCCTTCGCCGCGGCGATCAGGTCGCGCACCGACCGGATGGGGGAGTCTTCCTTGACCGAGAGCACGAGGCCGCTGGTCGCCAGTAGCGAGATGGGCGCGAGATCCTTCAGCGGATCGTAGCCGGCCTTGGTCAGATGTACCGTCACGGTCACCGCGCCCAGCGAGGTCAGCAGCAGCGTATAGCCGTCGGGCTTGGCGCGCGTCACCGCGCTCACGCCTATCGTGCCGCCGGCGCCGGCGCGGTTCTCGATGAACACCGTCTGGCCCATGCGCTCGGTCAGCTTCTGCGCCAGGGAGCGCGCGATCACGTCCACGCTGCCGCCGGGCGCGTAGGGCACGATGACCTGCACCGGACGCTCCGGGTAGCGTTGCGCGTGGGCCGCGGGGGCGGCCAGCGCGAGCGCCGTGGCGGCGGTCAGGGTGGGCGCGAGGATGTATCGCGCGGGAAGGCGGAAAGGGGTCGATCCGTTGCGTTGCATGGCGTGCCTCCAGATGGGGAAGGGCAGGGGAAGTGCGCGAAGCGCCGCGCGGGCTGCGCGGCGGGTGGGCTCAGAGTTCGATGATGGTCTTGGGCGTCTTGTGCAGGCATTCCCCGGGGCCGTCGGCGCCGATGATGTAGTTGTCGCAGACGGTGGTGAAGACGCTGGGGGTGGCATGGCCGGGGTGGACCACGATGTTCATGCCGGCGGCGATGGGCATGGTCTCGTCCTCGCGTATCAGCGGCCGCTCGACCATGTCGTAGCCCTGGCCGTGGGCATACAGGCGTGTTTCCTCGCGCATGCCGCGGGCCCGCATGAAGGCGTTGTGGGCGGCCAGGATGTCGGCGGGCATCGCGCCGGGCTTCAGGTGGTCCAGCGTGTGGCGCTGGGCCTCGACCAGCAGGGCCATGGTGTCCAGCAGTTCCTGCGAGGCCTTGCCCAGCACGAAGGTGCGGGCGAGTTCGCCGTAGTAGCCGCCGGGTCCGTTGTTCTCGATCAGCAGGGTGAAGGAATCGCCTTCGCGCATTTCGCGGCCCTGCAGGTGGCGCGGCTTGTACATCGCGGCGCGGCCGGCGGGCGAGGACGAGCCGATGAACAGCCCCTGCTCGCTGCCGCGCAGCTGGCCCGCGTACTGGGCGTAGGCGGCGACCTCGAAGTCCTTCATGCCGGGGCGGATGTGCCGGGCCAGGGCCTGCAGCACCTCGTCCTGCATGGCCGCCATGCGGCCGATGGCCTCGATCTCGTCGGCGCTCTTGATGGCCTTGATGTGATCGACCATGTCGGTGGCGTCGACGAAGCGCACCGAGCCCGCCGTCTGCTTCAGGTGGGCGCAGAAGTCGTGGTACATGCAGGCCGTGCCGACCAGGCCCACGGTCTTGTAGCCGCGGCGGCGCAGTTCCGCCTGCACCAGTTCCGCGTCATAGGTCCCGGTGTAGTGGATGGACGCATAGCTGGGCGTGAACACGATCTTCTCGACGCCGCGGTCGACCACGTCGTCGGGCGGGACCTCGCGGATGCCGCCGGTCGGGCCCTGCTCGACCGACACCATGCGGCCGTCTCGGGGGAACACGATGGCGCGCGGATAGGCGTTGGTGGCGGGACGGTCGGTGAACCATTTCACATAGCCGCCCAGCCAGTCGTTGGAGTTCTGCATGACCAGCGCGTCGATGCCGAGTTCGTCCATGCGCTCGCGGACCGCGCGCCAGCGGCGCTCCAGCTCGCGCGTGGGGATGGGGTGCAGGACCCGCTGCTCGGGCGAGTCGGGAAGGGGATGGCTCATCGTGCTTCCAGGGAGTGAAGGGCCGCCGGGGTGGCGCCGCGCAGGACGATGTTCTTCATGTCGTCCAGTCGGCCGTCCAGGTAGCAGGCCACGTTGTGTTCAAGGATGGGCATCACCTGCTCGACATAGATGTCGGTGGTGCCGCCGTGCTTGGGGGAAATCAGGATCCGGGGCTCGAGCCAGAACGGATGGCTGGCGGGCAGGGGCTCGACGGCGAAGGCGTCCAACCCGGCGCCGGCGATGGTGCCCGACCGCAGCGCATCCAGCAGCGCGGCCTCGTCCACCACGCTGCCGCGCGACATGTTGACGAAGCAGGCCGAGGGACGCATGGCGCGGAAGAACGCGGCGCCGATCGAGCCGTCGGTCTCGGGGCCGGCCGGCAGCAGGCTGACCACGTAGTCGGCCTGCGCCAGCTCGGCGTGCAGGTCGGCGCGCGGCGCCACGCGATCGAAGTGGGGGACGGCGCGGGGCGTGCCGGAGACGCCGACCACTTCCATGTCGAAGGCCTTGCAGCGCCGGGCCAGGCCCTCGGCGATGACGCCCACGCCCAGGATCAGCACGCGCTTGCGGTACAGCAGCGACTGCGGCCACCGCTCCCAGCGGCTGTCCGCCTGGTTGCGCAGCATCCGGGGCAACTGGTGGGCCAGCGCCAGCATGTGGATGAACGCCATTTCCGACATCTGCGGGGCGTGGATGCCGCGGGCCGACGTTACCGTTACGCCGGGCGGCAGCACCGACAGCGCCTGTATCGCGTCCGTGCCGGTGGTAAGCGCCTGGATCCACCGCAGCGAGGCCATTCGCGAGACCAGCGCGTCGTTGAACAGATGGCCCAGCGCGAACACCGCTTCGGCGCTGTCGTGCGCGGCGGCAACTTCAGCGAAGCTGCGGCCGTGCGCGATCTCCAGGCCGGGAAACCGGGATTGCAGGGCCTGGGCGTACGCCTGGCTGAAATAGTGGTCGACGATCAGTAGCTTCACCGGGCCTCCGTGGCAGGTCTATGGCCGCACTCTATAACTAAGATTCTAGTATGTCAATTGGGGCGAAACCGCTGAACCAGGGCTGCGACGGAGCTCAGCTGTGTGCGCACCCGCCGCGGTGGGCGCAAGGAAAGGCCGTCAGGCGGCCGGAGGGGAAGCGGGGATCAGAGCAGGCCGACGCGGTGCGGTTTGCCCAGCACGTGCAGTTCCATGGCGCGTTCGGCACCCTGCGCGTCGCGTTCGGCGATGGCGGCCACGATGCCGGCGCGTTCGCGGTTGCCAACGGTGCGCACGGATTCGGGATAGTCGCGCTGGCCGTTGCGCAGGATGTAGTTGGCCATGTGCCAGAACTTGCCGATGCGGTTGGCCAGGGCCGGCGTGCGGGCCATGTGGCGGATGACGCTGTGGAAATGGCTGACGCTGTCCAGGTTCCAATGGCCGCCGCCGGTGGGTGACTGTTCGAAGCTGGCCTGGGCGGCGCGCAGCTGGACCATGTCGGCGTCGTCGTGGCGTTCGGCGGCCATGCCCGCCATGCGTCCTTCCATCTTCGCGAAGACCGAGAAGAAATCCTGGATCTCGTTGCGGTCGGGCGCGGCGGCTTCGCAGCCGACCTGGGGCGTGATGATGACGAAGCCGTCGCCGGCCAGGTCGCGCATGGACGTCATGATGGGCTGGCGGCTGACGCCGAACTCGTGGGCCAGGTCCACCACCGAGAGCTTTTCGCCGAAGCGGTAGTGCCCGCTGGCGAAGCGCGCCTGCAGGATCTGCAGGATCCTGCCCGTCTTGCCCGCGGGCGCGCCGAGGTCGGCACCGTTGGGCGGGAAGGCGGCTGGATGGGGCAGGGGGCTCGACATGCGGCGATCTCGGATGAATGCGTGGCGTGCGTCGCGCGACGGGCTGGAATCTTAGCAGACTGCCTTCGCACCCATGCCGGGCTTGCCCAGTCTTGACACTTTTCGTTAAGACGCATACTGTATGCTAATTAGCTGAGGCCATCGTCATACAAGGGCCGCGGCGCGGAAATCCAGTACCTGCTAAGGACGCAATCATGGCAATGACCTTGTCCCAGCGCGCGGACGCGCTCGAACACCAGATGATCGAGGAACTCGATCGCAAGGTGGTGAAGTCCGTGCTGTTCACTTCGGGTGAAAAAGACCCGAGACAACCCATCATGCCGCAGGGGGCGGCGCGCGACCAGGGCAAGCCCAAGCATTTCATGATGGGCGACGATCCGCGCCTGCCCAGGATGCCGGAGAACCCTACGCTGCTGGACTTCTTCAAGTACCGCTTCGCGCCGGCCAACCACCTGCTGCAAAGCGCCACCCATGCGCTCAAGGGCGGGCACAGCGAGAAGGTCGTGCTGGCCTGTCTGCTGCACGACATCGCCGTGTCCGGCTTCATCCGCGTCGACCACGGCTACTGGGGCGCGCAATTGCTCGAACCCTACGTGGACGAGGAAGTGAGCTGGGCCATCCGCTACCACCAGGCGCTGCGCTTCTTCCCCGACGAGTCCGTGGGCTATGCCTATCCCGATGCCTACATCCGCTACTTCGGCGAAGACTACCGGCCCGAGCCTTATGTGGAGCAGGCCTACCAGGAGGCGCGCAACCACAAGTGGTACATGACGAGCCGGCTGATCACGCTGAACGACATCTATTCGTTCGATCCGAACGCGGTGGTCAGCATGGACGACTTCATCGACATCATCGGCCGCAACTTCAAGCAGCCCAAGGAAGGCCTGGGCTTCGACGGCAGCCCGGTGGCGCACATGTGGCGCACGATCATCTGGCCGACCAAGTTCCTGTGATCCGCAAGCGGGGGCGCATGGCCCCCGCTTTTTTCTACCCTTTGCCCGAACCGCCGGAGACGGCCCAGATGATGACCACGGCATCGCGTCCGTGGTTGGCGTGGCGGTGCGGCGTCGTGCTGGGATAGCTGAAGCTGTCGCCCGCGTTGACGACGAAGTGATCGTCCCCCACCCACAGGTCCAGGCTGCCGCTGACCACGTAGCCGCCTTCCTCGCCCTGGTGCGCATAGGCGTCGCCGCTGCGCGCGCCGGGTTCCAGCACCGAATAGAACAGCTTGAGCTGGCCATCCAGATTGGCCGACAGCAGGAAGTCGGACACGCCGGCGTTCGAGGTCAGCTGGCGCCGGCGCGAGGCGCGGACGACCACGCCGCGGTCGGTGGGGTCGCTGGGCTGGCCGCTGGGAAAGAACCAGCCCAGCGGCACGTCCAGCGCGAGGCTGACCTTCTTCAGGAAACCGATCGAGGTCTTGGCCAGGCCGCGCTCCATCTGGCTGAGATAGCCGATGGAAAAGCCGGTCGCGCGGCTGAGCTCGTCCAGCGAAAGGTTGCGCGCCTTGCGCAGGCTGCGGATCTGCCCGCCTATCCAGACGAAGGTCTCGTCCACCGGGACGGCATCCTTGGCCTTGTCCCGCGCCGCCGGTTGGTCCTTCGACGCGGTCCGGCGGCGCGAGGGTTCGGCCGCCTTGCGGGATGGTGCTGCACGGCGGTCGGTGGCGCGAGTCGACATCGTTCCTAGGTGGGTGTGCTCGATCTTCGCGAGTTTACTGGACCCCGTCACGATGTCTATCAGAAACGGTGGCGCAGGCCGATCGCGACACCGGTCTGACTGTTCCCGCCGGGGATGTCGACGCGTGCCGCATCCTTGACCTTGTTGTAGTCGACGGTGGCGTACAGCGTCGTGCGCCGCGACAGGTAGTAGTCGGCCAGCAGCACCAGCGCATAGCGCGTGCCCTCGCCGGCGTCCCCCTGGACCGCGCGCACGTTCTTGCTGCGGTCGTAGTAGAACGCGCTGGTCAGCTTGAGCGATGGCATGACGTCGTAGGTAAGGCCCGTGAACCAGGCGTTGTCGCGGCGCGGAGCCGTGGCGCTGGGCGTGGCGCCGCCGTTCAGGAACGCGTCGACGAAGCCCGTGTGGTCCTTGCTGTTGAAGTGGCCCAGGAACAGCGTGGCGGGCCCGAGCTTGTAGCGCAGGTTCAGGTTGTAGACGGTCTGCTTGTTGCCCAGGGCGTCATGCGTCAGGACGAAGCCGCCGCCGGTGCTGAACGGACCTTTCGTATAGGACACCGTGCCGCTCCAGGCCTCGTTCTTGCGGTGGTTGTCGGGCTGTTCGCCCATGCCGTAGAACGCAGCGACCCGGAAATCGCCGAAGGTGTTCGTGTACTTGATCGAGTTGTCCTTGCCGCGCCGGCCGGCCACGCTGAACACCGTGCCCATCCAGGAGTTCTGGCTGTAGTTGCCCAGGGTCATGGGGTCGTAGGGGCCGACCATGAAGTCGAACAGCGGGTTGTTCTGCAGGCCGAAGGTCAGCGTGCCCGCGGTGCGGCTGCTCAGGCCCATGAACGACTGCCGGTTGAAGATCCTGCCGGCGGTCGACTGGGTGCCGTCGTCCAGGTTCATGCCGCCTTCCAGGTTGAAGAGGGCGGACAGGCCGTTGCCCAGGTCCTCCACGCCGCGGAATCCCCAGCGGCTGTTCGAGACGGCGCCGTTCTCCATGGACAGCTTGCTGCGCCCGGTGGCGCGGTCGGCATGGGTGAGATACCGGATGCTGACGTCGGCGACGCCGTAGATGGTCACGCTGGACTGCGCGTGGACCTGCGTGGACAGAAGTGCCGCGGCCCCCGCGACGAGTATCCTCTGGTACATGGTCTGCTCCTCGTTTTATGTCGTTGTTCCGGATTCGCGCTTTTTCGGGCGCGAGCTCCCCCCTCGGCGGCGATGCGCCGATGTCCGGACTGCGTGGTGTATCCGTATCGCCGGACGCGTCCCGCGTCAGCGGGCGTCGTGGCCTACGAGGCGCGTCCGGTGTGCGTGGCGTGGATTCAGGGGGCCTTGGCGGCGATGACCTCGATCTCGACCAGCCAGCCGTCATTGGCCAGGCGCGCCACCTCCATCACCGAACGGGCGGGCAGGTTGGGCTGGGTCTTGCCGAAGAACTTGCCGTAGCCGGCCATGAAGCCGCGGAAATCCATCTTGTTGTTCTTCTGCGGATCGGCCACCAGGAACACCTGCATCTTGACGACGTCCTTCATGCCCAGGCCCAGGGGCTTCAAGGCGGCCTCGATGCGTTCGAGCACGCTGATGGTCTGGGTCTCGGTGTCGCCGAACGCTTCGCGCGATTCGCGCGGCGCGTTGGGATTGACGGCGGCGGGGACCTGGCCGCTCAGGTAGTAGGTGGTGGCCGATGGCGGGATCTGGACCGCCGAGGACATCGGCGCGTTCGGGTTGGACGAGGCATGGCGCACGATGTCCTGGGCCTGGGCGCCTTGTGCAAGCAGGAGGGCGGAGGGAAGAATCATGAGCGCGGCGCGAGCGGTGAAAGACATGGGGTTTCCTTGTTGTCGTCGGGGGTGGGATCAGTTGTTGGGGCGGGCCTGCGACTGGCTGTACTGCACGGCATTGCCACCCTTGCGCACGGCGGCGACCTGGGCGGACTGCACCGGGCCGGCCTTGCCGTTCCAGTCGTCGCGCAGATAGGTGGCCACGGCGGCGATCTGCTCGTCGTTCATCGATCCGGCGAAGGCGGGCATGCCGCCCCGGCCCTTCAGGATGGTCGCCAGCAGTTCGGTCCGGTCGCCGGCGACGAAGGCGCTGCCGGCCAGCGCGGGGAAGGCACCGGGGATGCCTTGCCCCTTGGCCTGATGGCAGGCCAGGCAGTTCTTCTGATAAAGCGACGCGCCCGATTCCTGGGCCTGCGCGGCGTAGGGAATGGCCAGCGCGAACAGCGCGATGAGCGGCTTGAGCATCATGTGTCGGTTTCCTTGGTATGGGGTCAGGCGGCGTTGCGCGCGTGCATGCGTTCGATCTGCTGCCACGAGGATTCGATCGCGCCGGCCATCCAGCCGCCCAGGTAGCTCATGTGCTCGCCCGCCAGCAGGGTCCGGCCTTCACCCTCGAGCAGGCGCGGGAAGGCGGTCTTGCGCGATTCGCCCGACCAGGTGGAGAAGCCGCCCAGGCTGTACTGCACGCGATGCCACGCGACCGAGAACGACTTGGCGAAATGCTTGCGATAGTCGCCGGGGAAGATCTTCTCGCCCGCGGCCAGCGCGAGTTCGGTCCGTTCCTTGTGCGACAGCGCGCTGACCTCGGCGGCCGTGGCGCCGAAGTTGTAGTAGCCCAGCATCGTTCCCTTCGGCCCCTGCCACTGCGTGGAGGGCAGCGAGATGATGCCGATGTTCTTGATGTCGTTGCCGATGTGGCCGCCGTAGATCTGGTGGTCGAGTTCCCAGAAGCGGCGATTGAATTGCAGGCCCATCTTGCCAGTGGGCATGTAGGCATTGCCCTGCATGGCCTGCTTGAACTCGGTGGAGAAGTCGGTATCCATCTGCTTGAGCACGGACATGGGAATGGTGCACAGGCAGAAGTCCGCCTCCAGGGTGCGCAGGGCGCCGGTCTTGAGGTCCTTGCACTGGACCGTGACCTTGTCCTTGCCGTTGCGGATCTGCGTGACCTCGGTGCCGTAGCGGATGAGATGGCCCACCTTGCGCTCGAAGGCCTTGGCGATCTGGTCCATGCCGCCCACCGCCTGCAGCATGGTGGACTGGCTCATGATGTCGTTGACGGAGCGGTAGATGCGGCCCAGCTTGGACTTCAGCAGGTCGCCGAAGCCCAGCGGATCTGATTCCACGCCGGGTTGGTTGCCGGCTCCGGGGTAGATCTTGTAGCCGCGGCCGTTGGTGCCGCGATAAGTCAGGTCGTCGCGGTTGAGATAGCCTTCGTTGACCAGGTACTCCAGCAGCAGGGTCTTGTCCTCGGCGCTCAGCGTCTGGTCCATCTGGCCGTTGCGGATGGACTTGGCCAGCAGTTCGTCCACGTTGCCCCGCATGTCCGCCTTGACCTCGAAGCGGCGCAGCCGCTTGCCCGACAGCGGGCCGGCGTTCTCGTAATAGATGTAGGCGGCGTCGTTGTCGTTGTTGTAGAGCTCCAGCGGCACGCCCAGCTCGGCGGCGTAATGCAGCGTGGAGCGATGGCAGAAGGGGATGCGCCACGGACCGTGGTTGATGTATTGCCCTTCGTCGAAATCGCAGACCTGGGTCTCGCCGCCCAGTTCGCTCAGCGTGAAGCCGCGGCGTGCCGTCTGGCAGCGCCCGCCGGCGTAGCTGCGCGCCTCGATCACCTCGCACTGGTAGCCCGCCTTGCCCAATTCCAGGGCGGCGGTCATGCCGGCCAGGCCCGCTCCCAGGATGACCACTTTCTTGCCGCGGCCGCCGCCTTGCAGCACCGGCGGGGCGCCGGCGGTCGAGGCGATGCCCGCGCCCCACGCGTTCATGGTCGCCAGCAGCAAGCCGCTGCCGCCCGCGGCCAGGGCCTTCACCAGGAATTCGCGGCGGGTCGTGCCCAGGCCGGACTGGCCCAGGTTGTCGAAGAATGCGCTCATGGATGTCTCCTCCGGAAATGACGTATGAATCGAAGCGATGGCGGCCCGGGTCGGGGGCGCGCGGTTCGTGGCTGCAACCGGTCCTGCCGGCACGCGCGAGCGGACTCCCCGCGATCGGGGCGGTCGGGTTGCGGATGCAGCGGGTCTTGCTGGAACTGAGGTCTGGATACGCCCCGGGGGGTAGGGGGCGGAGCGGATCGCGTGTGACGATCCGCCTTTACTTTTAATATGACAATAAAAGTATATGCGTGTTTTTGAGGTTAGTAAAATTTTTTAGTTGTTTTTTTACTTTCGCTCGCAAACGCAGGCGGGGCGCCAGGCGGCGCCCGCGTGTTCAGGCGTGCAACACCGAGTCGCCGTAGCCCATGCGCTGCTCGGGCTTGTCGTCGAAGATCTGCCAGTCGTTCACCCATTGCTGGGTCTCTTCGAAGATCTGCTGTGTGTAGGGCAGGAAGACGAGGCGTTCGCCCGGGCCGTACAGGCGGGTATCCATCCGGTCGCGGTACTTCTCGGGCATTTCGCGCTTGTAGTAGTGCGTGTAGCGTTCGAAGCGCAGGTCGATGTCCTGCTGCGCGCGCTGGAGCGCGCGGAAGTACTTGGCGATGTCCTCGGTGGCGGCATCGCCGGGCACGACCGAGGCGATCATGAACGTGCAGTCGATGACCTTGCGAAAGCCGAGCTGTTCGGCGAAGTACATCGGCGCATTGAACATCGTGGCGGCGGGAACCTGGCGATCGACCAGGAGATCCAGGCGGTGCATCAGCATGCCGCCGAAATGCAGCTTGATCTGATCGCGCGGCAGGACCGCCTCCAGCGCCTGCAGCGTCGCGTAGTGGCTGCCCGACTGATAGCCCACGGTGATGGGCACGCCCGCCAGGTCCTCCGGCTGGCGGATGGGCGAATCCTCGGGAACGTAGATGCCGGCGGAGGCGACCGAGTAGGCGTCCGCCCACAGCTTGCCGTGTCCCGCGGCGGCGGCCATGTTGACCGTCCAGTGGCAGGCGCTGGATACGTCGCAGGTGCGGCCTTCCTCGATGGTCTGGTAGGCGCCGCGGATCTGGTCGCGCGGCAACTCCACCGCCGATTTCACCGACAGGTTCTTCGAGCCGCCCTTGGCGACGAACTCGTAGTCCAGGCCTTCGTCGGCGAAATAGCCTTTTTCCTCGGCAACCCACTCCTGCAACCGCATGTGCGGCCCGATCAAAAACTTGCCCATGGTGTGTCTCCTTTGATGGCGGGAATGATGCAACGGCTGCCGAAGTGCCAGCAGCTCGATCAATAAAATATCATAATAACGATTGATGAAAAGAGAGATTTGTTAGAGATTGGCTAAATTATCATTGGAGAACATCAAGAATTCGCTTCATAAAAATAATATCTTTAAGGTGGGGCGAACTTATGGCTATGATCTCTTTCATGAAAATTCCAACTTCGGGCGCCGGCCAGGATCCGGCCGCCGAACCCCGGCGCGCGGCTGGCGTCGCCCATGCGGCCACGCCGCCCGAGACGCTGTCCTGGCGCATCGTGTCGCACATCCGCGAGGCCTTGTTCGCGGATGAACTCAAGAGCGGCGATTTCCTGGGCACCGAGGCTTCGCTGGCCGAACGCTATGGAGTCAGCCGCATGGCGGCGCGCGATGCGCTCAAGTCGCTGGCGGCCCTGGGCGTGGTGGCGATCCGCCCCGGCAAGCATGGCGGGGCGTGGATCGCCAACGGCAAGCTCGACCGCTTCGCCGATGCGCTGGCGATCCAGCTCAAGCTGATCAGCATTTCCCGGGAAGAGATGCTGGAGACCCAGGCGGCGGTCGAGATCCATGCCGCGGGCCTGGCCGCGGCCCGGGCCACGCGCGACGACCTGGCGCGCATGCAGGCCATCCTGGATGGCATGCCCGATCGCATCGACGACCCCGCAGCCTTCGCGGCGAGCGCGATGGATTTCCACGCCGCGATCGTCGAGGCCGCGCACAACCGTGGGCTCTCGGCCCACTTTCGCGCGCTGCGCCACGTCCTGCAGCCGGCCTACTCGATGTCGAACAAGAAAGAGATCGCCGAACGGGTGATCGCCGACAACGTCCGCCTGTACGCCCTGATCGCCAACGGCGATGCCGAGGGCGCGCGCAAGGCGATGACCCGGCGGCTGGCGCGGGTAGGCGCCGCCGCGGCATGGCGCGCGCCGACGCGCGGCTGAAACCTTGCGTCCGTTGAACGTTCATCCCGTAAGGGAGGCGCTGTCGCGCGCCGCTCCCGTGGAAATCCCTAGGCCGATGAGAACAATATAACTATATTATATTCATAAGAATAGGCAGGGCGTGATCCACGAAGGAGACGGTATGAACGCGGTAGCGGCGCAGGTCCAGCGACACGCGGCCACAAGCCGGTCGAAACTGGCGATCGATCACATGACCTATCGTTACTGGGTCGAGCGCAACCAGACGGAATTCCTGGCCTTCGACGATGTGTCGCTGGACGTGCGCGAAGGGGAGTTCGTCTGCATCGTCGGCCCCAGCGGCTGCGGCAAGACCACCTTGCTGAACATCGTGGCGGGCCTGCTGCGCTACCAGGAAGGGACCATGCGCATCAACGGCGAACTGGTCAACGGTCCCGGCGTGGGGCGCTCGATGGTGTTCCAGTCCGCCAGCCTGCTGCCATGGCGCACCGTGCGGGGAAATGTCCGTTACGGCATGGAAATGCAGCGCCGCTTCGACCGCGCCACGATGGATGCCCGCACCGAACAGTTCATCAGGATGGTGGGCCTGTCGGGCTTCGAGGAACGCTATCCGTCCGAACTGTCCGGCGGCATGCAGCAGCGCGTGAACCTGGCGCGCGCGCTGGCTACCGATCCCGACGTGCTGTTGATGGACGAGCCCTTCGCCGCGCTGGATGCGCAGACGCGGGAGTTCATGCAGTCCGAGCTGTTGAACATCTGGGCGCGTTCGCGCAAGACGGTGCTGTTCATCACGCACCAGATCGACGAAGCCGTGTATCTGGCCGACCGCGTGGTCGTGATGGGAACGCGGCCGGGCCGGATCAAGCGGGAGTTCCGCGTGGACTTCCCCCGTCCGCGCGAACTCTCGCTCAAGCGCGGGGCCGATTTCCTGCGGATGTCGGACGACATCTGGAAGCTGATCGAGGAAGAGGCCGACCGCATCAACGTGATCCGCGCGGAATGACACCAGGAGACAACATGGCAAGCATCGCCCCATCGCTGCCGGTCAGCCGTCCGGCGGCGCGCAAGGTCGGTTTCTACAAGCGGCACGAAGCCGCGATCCTCGGCCTGTCCACCCTGGCGGCGCTGATCGCCATCTGGGAGTTCTGCTGGCAGATGGGCTGGATCTCGCCTTTGTTCTTCAGCGGGCCGTCGGCCATCGCGCGCAAGTTCGTCGAGCTGTGCGCCGACGGGCAACTGGCCGCCAACGCGCTGTACAGCGGCAAGAACTACCTGATCGGCTTGGCGCTGGCCTTCTTAGTGGGCGTGCCGCTGGGCATCCTGCTGGGCTGGTACCGGCGCGCGCTGATGATGTTCGATCCGCTGATCAACGCGTTGTATGCGACGCCGCGCATCGCGCTGTATCCGCTGATCATCATCTGGTTCGGCATAGGCAGCGGCTCGAAGATTTTCGTGGTGTTCCTGTCGGCCATGCTGCCCATCATGGTCAACACGCTGGCGGGCGTGCGCAACATCGACCCCGATCTGTTGCGCGCCGCGCGCGCCTTCTGCGCGACGGATCGCCAGATCTTCACCACCGTGGCGCTGCCCTATTCGGTGCCGTTCATCCTGACCGGCGTGCGGCAGGGCGTGGCGCATGGGCTGATCGGCGTCATCATCGCCGAGCTGTCCGCGGGCAACGAAGGCATAGGCTTCATGATCGCCTACGCCGGACAGATGTTCGCCACCGACACGCTCATGGTGGGCGTGCTCGTCACCGCCTTCGCCGGCATGGTCATCACCTGGGGCGCCGAACGCATCCAGCGCCGGTTCCAGCGTTGGCGGCCCGAGCACGTGGGCGGACGCTAGGCTTGCAAGCAAAGGAGCGAGACGATGAGTGAACGGAACGACATCCCCTCGTTGCCCGGCCGGCGCCGTTTCATGGCCGGCGCCGGCGGCGCGGCCATGCTCGGCTGGTCGGCGCTGGGCGCGGCGGCCGACAAGCCCGCGAAAATGACGCTGGCTTACCCCACCCGCAGCGGCGCCACCTGGCCGATGTGGATCGCCAAGCGCGCCGGGCTCTACGAGAAATACGGCATCGATGCCAACCTGGTGTTCGGCGTGCATCCGGCCGGCGTCGCCATGCTGGTCAGCGGCGAGGCGCAGGGCATCAATTCCGGGCTGGACCAGGTCATCCCCGCGCTGGTGCGCGATCCCAGCATGGTCATGACGCACAGCATGCTCAACAAGGGGAACTTCGCGCTGGTCGCGCGCGGCGGGATCGGCAGCGTCAAGGATCTGAAGGGCAAGCGCATCAGCGTCGGCCGCCTGGGCGATCCGCCGTACTTCTATACCGTCGAACTGCTGCGCAAGTACGGCCTCGCGCCCGGCGACGTGCAATGGGTGTCGACCGGCACCGATGCCGCATCGCGCGCGAGCATGCTGCTGGGCGGACAGGTGGACGCCGGGCTGCTGACGGCGCCGTCGTACTTCAAGCTGGAAACCCAGGGCCTGAAGGTGCTGACCGAACTGCCGGACCACGAGGACATCTACGTCAGCACCGCCTTCCTCCATAAGCGCAGCTACCTGGCCGAACAGCGGGGCCGCGCCGAGGGACTGATCCGCGCCCATGCCGAGGCGATCAAGCGCTTCTACGACGACAAGGCCTTCGCCGTGGCGACCTTCAAGGCGTTCGACCAACCCGAGAGCGAAGCGGACATCAGCCGGGTCTACGACATCTACGTCAAGCGCAACGTGCTGGACCGCGTGCCGCTGATTTCCAAGGCGGCCATCCAGGCGACGGTCGACCGGCTGGCGGAGCAGACGCCGGCGGTGCGCAAGCTGGACCTGGGCAAGGTCGTGGACAACAGCCTGGTGCTCAAGCTGGCCAGGGACGGATGGTTCGAGCAGTTGTTCGGCTCGGCCGTGCGCGAGGAGCAGGAGCGCAAGATCGCCGGCGCGCTGGGCTGATCTCGCCGGTGATCACGACGCGAAGTAGCGCAGCACCAGGACCGCTCCCGAGGCCAGCACGACCAGCGCCACCAGACGCAGGAAGGCCTCGCGGCTGAGCGCCAGCGTGATGCGCCGCCCCGCCCAGGTGCCCAGCAGCATGGCGGGCGCCAGCAGCAGCGCGCTGGCCAGCAGGCCGGTGTCGGCATAGACGCCGGCCACCAGAAAGAACACGGCGCGGGTGAAGGTGGCGAGGCCGATCAGAGTGCTTTGCGTGACGCGGATGTCGTTCTTGTCGCGCAGGCGGCCGGCCAGGTAGATGGCATAGATGAAACCGCCGCTGCCGAACAGCGCGGAGAACACGCCGCCCACCGTGCCGAAGGCATAGGCCGACCGCGGCGGCAGCGCCCGGTGCGGCCGAAAGCCGCTCAGGGAATACAGCGCATAGGCGATGGCGAAGATGCCCAGCAGCAGGAGCAGGGCGTCCGGCCGGCTGCGCAGCAGGACGACGGCGCCCAGCAGGCTGCCCAGTACCATCGCCGGTACCAGCCGCCGCAGCTCGCCCACCGATGCGTGGCGGACGTCGCGCGCCACGCTGGTGGTGGCCGCGGCGAAGTCCAGCAGGGCCAGGAGCGGTACGATGGTGGCGACCGGCACGAAGTTGGCCAGCAGCGGGCCGGCGACCAGCGCGGTGCCGAAACCCGCCATGCCGAAGATGACGTAGGCCGCGGCCACGCCTGCGAACATCAGCGCGAACTGGGACGGGGTAACGGGAAGCAGGGACAGGAGGGCATCCACGGCGTGGCTCGATCGGGTCGACGGCAGCAGTCTGGGCCCTGGGCGCTCGGCGGTCCAATTCTAAAATCAGGCCTCATCCATCTCATCGCGCGATAAATGTTCTCGGTCAGGCAGCTTGGATACTACGTGGCGATCGTCGAGGCCGGCAGCTTCAGCGAGGCGGCCGAGCGGCTGCACGTCGCGCAGTCGGCGCTGAGCCGGCAGATCAAGCTGCTGGAGGAAGAGGTGGGCGTGGCGCTGCTGGCGCGCACCACGCGGCAGGTGGAAATGACGGCGGCGGGAAGGGCCTTCCACGAGGACGCGGTGCGCATGCTGGGGGAGCTGGGCGAGATGGCCAGTCGGGCCCGCCAGGCCGAGCGCGGCGTGCAGGGCAGCGTGGCGCTGCTGCATTCGAGCTCCGTGCCGCTGGGGCGGGCGCTGCTGGCGCCGCTGCGGCGCCATCTGTCGCGCCAACCCGGCGTCAGCCTGTCCATTTCGACCGCGTCGTCCGAGCAGCAGGCGCAGGACATCCAGGACGGCCGCGCCGACCTGGGGCTGGCCCGCGCGCCGGTGCTGCGGCAGTTGCCCGACGTCCTGACGGAAGTCCTGTACGACGAGGCGCTGGTGCTGGCCGTGCCGGCCGGGCACCCGCTGGCGGAGCGCGAGGCGGTGCCGCTGCACGCCTTGCGCGGCGAACGCTTCGTGTCGCTGCCGCATCCCCATCGGGGCGGATTGAGCTATCGGGTGGTGGAATTGTGCCGGCAGGCCGGGTTCTTTCCCGAGGCAGCCCAGGCGGTGTCCCGCAAGGCGACCCTGCTGCGGCTGGTGGAACTGGGGTTCGGCGTCGCGCTGGTGCCGGCCGACATGGCGGCCGAGACGCGGGCCGAGGTGCGCCTGGTCGCGCTGGCCGAATGCGATGCCCGTACCCAGGTACTGCTGCACGTCCACCGCTCGCCCACGGCGCAGGCTCGCCAGCTTGCCGATGCGCTGCGTGCGGCCTGCGCGGGACCGCGCGGGGAATGACCCCGCGCGGACGAGGTCCGGTCAGCCCAGGGTCGATTCCAGCGACAGCAACTGCGCGACGGTCTCGCGCGCGCGCACGACGTGGTAGTGGTCGCCGTCCACCATGACTTCGGCGGCGCGGGGACGGGTGTTGTAGTTGCTGGCCATGACCATGCCATAGGCGCCCGCCGATTCCACGGCCAGGTAATCGCCTTCGCGCACGGCCAGGTCGCGGTCCTTGGCCAGCCAGTCGCCGCTTTCGCACACCGGCCCGACCACGTCGTAGCGGCCGGCCGTTTCGCCGGCACGCGGCGTCACCGCCAGCACGCCGTGATAGGCCTCGTACAGCGTCGGGCGGATCAGGTCGTTCATGGCCGCGTCGACGATCAGGAAGTTCTTTGCTTCCGTGGGCTTGAGGTATTCCACCCGCGTCACCAGCAGGCCGGCGTTGCCGACCAGCGAGCGGCCGGGTTCCAGCACGATCTGGCGCGAGCCGTAGCCGCGCGCGTCGATGCGTTCGAACACGCGGGACAGCAGGTCGGCCGGGGCGAGAGCGGTTTCGTCGGCATAGCGGATGCCCAGGCCGCCGCCCAGGTCCAGGTGCTCGACCTGGATGCCGTCGGCGGCCAGCTTGTCCAGCAGGTCGAGCAGCTTGTCCAGCGCGTCCAGGAAGGGCGCGGTCTCGGTGATTTGCGAGCCGATGTGGCAATCGACGCCCACGATCTCGATGCCGGGCAGCGCGGCCGCGGTCCGGTAAGCGGCGGGGGCGTCGTCGATGGCGATGCCGAACTTGTTTTCCTTGAGGCCGGTCGAGATGTAGGGGTGGGTCTTGGGATCGACGTCGGGGTTCACGCGCAGCGAGACCCGTGCGCGCTTGCCCATTGCATGCGCGACCTGGGACAGGCGATGCAGTTCGGGCACGGATTCGACGTTGAAACACTTGACGCCGGCTTCCAGCGCCAGGCGCATTTCGGCGGCCTGCTTGCCTACGCCCGAGAAGACGACCTTGGCCGGATCGCCGCCCACCGCCAGCACGCGCTGCAGCTCGCCCGCGGACACGATGTCGAAACCGGCCCCCATGCGCGCGAACTCGCGCAGCACCGCCAGGTTGGAGTTGGCCTTCATGCCGTAGCAGACCAGCACGTCGCGCGCGCCGATGCCGAGCCGGTAGGCATCGTAGGCGGCATGCAGCGCGGCGCGCGAATAGACGTAAAGCGGCGTGCCGAGCGTGTCGGCCAGATGGGCCACGGAGACGCCTTCGGCATGGAGCACGCCGTCGCGATAGGCGAAGTGGGGGCTGCCGACCGGGGTGGGCAGGGAAGCGGGGGTGGTCATTGTGTCAGGGGGGTATGCGAGATGGATTCGTTGCGCCGGGAAATATCGTCGACGTCGCCCGTGGTCTTGGATGCCGGCGCGGGGGCCGGGGCCGGTTGCGCGGCCGGTGCGGGCGCCGTGGGCGGCGGCGTGGCGGGCAGGTAGAGCGGGCCCTTGATGCCGCAGGCGGCCAGCAGCGCGAGCGGCAGGGCCGCCAGCAGGGGGGCCAGGCGGCGCGAGGCCGGCCGGGCGCCGCTGGCTACAATGCCGGTATCAGCAACCAACGAAGGGTCTGGGCATGCGGCGCGCGCGGGACGCGTGGGTTTCATGTCGGACATAGTCGAAATTATGAACGAAAGCGAGTTTCTTGCCTTGGCCGACGCCATCCTGGATTCCATCGAGCGTCAGGCCGACGTGTGGTTCGAGCAGCGCGACATCGACATCGAGGCGACGCGCAGCGGCAATGTGCTGACGCTGACCTTCGCGGATCGCAGCCAGGCGGTGGTCAATAGCCAGGCGCCGATGCAGGAAATGTGGGTGGCGGCGCGCAGCGGCGGGTTCCATTATCGCCTGAAGGACGGAAAGTGGCTGGATACGCGGTCAGGAGAGGAATTGGCGCGGGCGTTGTCGCGGATTTGTTCCGAGCAGTCGGGGGAGGAAGTCGTGGTCGAGGAACTGCCGGTTCGGTGACTTCCGAACACGGCCAGCTCCGGGGCGTCTCGTGGCGCCGGCCGCCCGCGGCGTGCGGGCGGGTATAGAGGCGGTCAGGGTAGGTATTCCTGGCGGGTGTTGCCCCCACCGCTGTTGCTGCCCGAGTTGCCGCCATTGCCGTTGATCAGGTTGCCCAGGCTGTCGATCAGCCGCGACATGGGATCGGTGGAGGGGGGCGGCAGGCCGACGGAGGCGACGGCCTGGCCAGGCGGGAATTCGGCGAAGTAGTAGTCGCCGTTCTGCACGATGATGCCGGACGGCATGGGCTGTTCGCGCTGGGGGATTTCCTTCAGCGCGCGCTGCATGTATTTCAGCCAGATGGGCATGGCGGCGCCGCCGCCGGTTTCGCGCACGCCCAGCGAGCGTGGCTGGTCGTAGCCCAGCCAGGCCACGCCGACCAGGCCGGGGGTGTAGCCGGCGAACCAGGCGTCCACCGAGTTGTTGGTGGTGCCGGTCTTGCCCGCCACGTCCTGGCGCTTGAGCGACAGGGCGGCGCGGGCGGTGCCGGTGCGGACGACGTCGCGCAGCATGGAGTCGGCGATGTAGGCGGTGCGGGCGTCGATGGCGCGCAGCGATTCGTCGCCGGCCTTGGTCGGGCGGGCCTGCATCAGGACGCGGCCGGTGCTGTCGGTGACCTTGTCGATCAGGTAGGGGGTGACGCGATAGCCGCCGTTGGCGAACACGGAATAGGCGCCGGCCATTTGCAGCGGCGTGACCGAACCCGCGCCCAGCGCCATGGTCAGGTAGGCGGGGTGGCGCGCGGCGTCGAAGCCGAATCGGGTGATGTAGTCCTGGGCGTACTGCGGGCCGATGCTTTGCAGCACGCGGATCGACACCATGTTCTTGGACTTGGCCAGCCCCTGGCGCATGGTCATGGGCGGTTCGTTCTTGCCGTCGTAGTTCTTGGGTTCCCAGCGCTGCGAGCCGGTGGCCGAGGCTTCGAGCACGAAGGGGTCGTCGGAGATGATGGTGGCGGGGGTCAGGCCCCGTTCCAGCGAGGCCGCGTAGATGAAGGGCTTGAAGCTGGAGCCGGGCTGGCGCCAGGCCTGGGTGACGCGGTTGAACTTGCCGCTGTGGAAATCGAAGCCGCCGACCATGGCGCGGATGGCGCCGTTCTGCGGGTCGGTGGAGACGAAGGCCGCCTGGACCTGGGGCGTCTGCAGGATTTCCCAGTCGTTTCCGGTTTTCAGGATGCGGACGATGGCGCCGCGGCGGATGCGCACCGAGGGCTGGGCCTTGGCCGACAGCGCCGGCTGGACGAACTTGAGCCCCTTGCCGGTGATGTCGATGATCTCGCCCGAGCTGCGGGCCACGCGGACCTTGCTGGCATCGGCGGCCAGGACCACGGCGGACAGCAGGGTGTCGCTGTCGGGGTAGTCGTTCAGGGCGTCGTCGACGGCTTCGTTCAGCTTCTCGGGGTTGTTGTCGATGCCGCCGGGCAGGTCGACGAAGGCCTCGGGGCCCCGGTAGCCGTGGCGGCGCTCGTAATCCAGCACGCCGTCGCGCAGGGAATCGTAGGCGGCGTCCTGCATGTCGCGGTTCACGGTCGTGTAGACGTTCAGGCCGCGGGTGTAGGTCTCTTCCTTATAGATGTCGTAGACCAGCTGGCGCGCCAGCTCGGCCACGTATTCGGCGCGCACGCCGAATTCCCCGCCCAGTTGGCGGACCTGCTGCTTTTCGTCCAGGGCGGCGCGGTATTCGGGTTCGGTCAGGTAGCCCAGGCCGAGCATGCGCTGCAGCACGTATTGCTGGCGCAGCTTGGCGCGGGTCGGGTTGACCACGGGGTTGTAGCGCGACGGGGCCTTGGGGATGCCGGCCAGCATCGCCGCCTCGGCGGCGGTGATTTCCGACAGCGGCTTGCCGTAGTAGATGCGGGCCGCCGAGGCGAAGCCGTAGGCGCGCTGGCCCAGGTAGATCTGGTTGATGTAGAGCTCCAGGATCTGGTCCTTGGTCAGGTTGGCCTCGATCTTGAAGGTCAGCAGGATCTCGTAGAGCTTGCGGGTCCAGGTCTTTTCCGACGACAGGTAGAAGTTCCGCGCCACCTGCATGGTGATCGTGCTGGCCCCCTGGCTCTTGGACAGGTTCACCATGTTGGTCAGGGCCGCGCGCATGACGCCGGACCAGTCTATGCCGCCATGTTGGTAGAAACGGTCGTCTTCTGCCGACAAGATCGCCGATTTCAGCACGTCGGGCACATCGCGGATGCGCACCACGTTGCGTCTTTCCTCGCCGAATTCGCCGATCAGGGCGTTATCCGCGGTGTAGATGCGCAGCGGCATCTTGGGGTGGTAGTCGGTCAGGGCATCGAGGTCGGGCAGGTTCGGGTAGGCGAGGGCCAGCGCCAGCCCCACCAGGAGGGCGCCACAAACGGCCAGCCCGGCCAGAACGCCGGCGACCTTCAGGAGAATACGGGACATGAGGAAGCAGCTTCTCGTGCGAGGACGAGACCCATTATAGGAACATCGAAACGGATCGGCTTATAGACCGTCCGGCGGCCGGGGCGTTCCTGTAACAGTTGGTGTGCCGGACGCCCCGGGTCGATTTTCCGCTTCCGGCCCTCTTGCGGGATAATGCATCTTATATCGATATCTTTCTGTGGCTTCGGCCTCACGAGCTAGTGGATCAGGTCTCTTACGATTCATGCGCGGCCGCCGCCACGGGGCCGGCAGGCACGGTATTCGTGCCGCCCGTATTCCTCGTCGGCATGATGGGGGCGGGCAAAACCACGATCGGCCGCGGCCTGGCCCGGGCGCTGTCGCGCCAGTTCCTGGACGTGGACCTGGTGCTGGAAGAGCGCTGCGGGGTCCGCGTTCCCACCATTTTCGAGCTGGAAGGCGAGACCGGCTTCCGGCGCCGTGAAACCCACGCGCTGGACGAGTGCAGCCGGATTTCCGGAGTGGTTCTGGCCACCGGTGGCGGCGCCGTGCTGGCCGAGGACAACCGCCGCATGCTCCAGCAGCGCGGCACGGTCGTCTACCTGCGGGCCAGGGCCGAGGAGCTCTACCAGCGCACCCGCTACGACCGCAACCGGCCGCTGCTGCAGACGGCCGACCCGCTGGGCCGCATCACCGAGCTGCTGCGCCAGCGCGAACCGCTGTACGAGGAAATCGCCGATCTCGTCGTCGACACCGGCAAGGTGTCGGTGTCGCGGCTGGTCGGCCGCATCGTGCCCATGCTCGCAACCTGCAACAAGCAGGTCCGGCCGCCCGCCGACGACCTGCCCCCGCTGGAGTGTCTATGAAAGAAGTCCGTGTCGAGACGCCGGGCGGAAGCTATCCCATACGGATCGCTCCCGGCCGCCTCGATCGCCTGGCCGAGGCCGTGCCGGCCGACGCCACCACCCTGGTCGTGGTCACCAACCCCACCGTGGCGGCGCTGTACGCCGAGCGCGCCGAGCAGGCCCTGGCGGCCACCGGCCGGCCCATCCTGCGCATCGAACTGCCCGATGGCGAGCAATACAAGGATTGGCAGACCCTGAACCTGATCTTCGACGCCATGCTGGCCCGGCACTGCGACCGCAAGGCCGTGATCGTCGCGCTGGGCGGCGGCGTGATCGGCGACGTCGCCGGCTTCGCCGCCGCGGTCTACATGCGCGGCATCCGCTTCATCCAGGTCCCCACCACGCTGCTGTCGCAGGTCGATTCGTCGGTGGGCGGCAAGACCGCCGTCAACCATCCCATCGGCAAGAACATGATCGGCGCGTTCTACCAGCCGATCGCCGTGGAAATCGACACCGACGTGCTGTCCACGCTGCCGGCGCGCGAAGTGTCCGCCGGGCTGGCCGAGGTCATCAAGTACGGCGCCATCCTGGATGCCGACTTCTTCGCCTGGTGCGAGACCCACGCCCAGGACCTGCGCGCGCTCGAGCCGGGCGCGCTGGCCGTCGCCATCGCCCGCTCGTGCGAACTCAAGGCCTACGTCGTCTCGCAGGACGAACGGGAAACCGGCCTGCGCGCCATCCTGAACTTCGGCCACACCTTCGCCCACGCCATCGAGGCCGGGCTGGGCTTCGGCGCCTGGCTGCACGGCGAGGCCGTCGGCTGCGGCATGGTGCAGGCGGCCGAACTGTCCGCGCGCGCCACCGGGCTGCCGCAGTCCGACGCCGAACGCATCCGCGGCCTGGTGCTGGCCATCGGCTGCCCCGTCTTTGCGCCCGACCTGGGAGCCGACCGCTGGTTCGACCTGATGCAGGGCGACAAGAAGACCGAAGCCGGCCAGATCCGCTTCATCCTTTTGCCCAGGCTGGGGGAAGCGGTACGGACCCCGGCCGAGGCCGGACTGGTCCGACAGGTCCTGGACCGGACCGTCGCCAAAACAGCGGGTGAGCAACCAGCCACGCTCGCCTGACCCCACCCACTCCGGAGGAGCCCCGACGTCATGCCCCAAGTCCTCGCTCCCTACGCCGCCGACCCGGCCGCCACCCGCGGCCGGCGCCACCCCGAAGCCCCGCCCCAGGGGCGTTCCGAATTCCAGCGCGACCGCGATCGCATCATCCATTCCAACGCCTTCCGGCGGCTGGAGTACAAGACCCAGGTCTTCGTGAACCACGAGGGCGACCTGTTCCGGACCCGCCTCACGCACAGCCTGGAGGTGGCGCAGATCGCGCGCTCCATCGCGCGCAACCTGGGCTTGAACGAAGACCTGGTCGAAGCCATTTCCCTGGCCCATGACCTGGGCCACACCCCCTTCGGCCATGCCGGGCAGGACGTGCTGCACGCCTGCATGCAGGAGTTCGCGCCCGAGGCCGGAGGCTTCGAGCACAACCTGCAAAGCCTGCGCGTGGTGGACGAACTGGAGGAGCGCTACGGCGACTTCAACGGCCTGAACCTGTGCTTCGAGACCCGCGAGGGCATCCTCAAGCACTGCTCGCTGACCCGGGCCGCCCGGCTGGGAGACGTGGGCGAGCGCTTCCTGAACCGCACCCAGCCTTCGCTGGAAGCGCAACTGACCAACCTGTCGGACGAGATCGCCTACAACAACCACGACATCGACGACGGCCTGCGCTCCGGCCTGGTCTCGCTCGAACAGATGCGGCAGGTCGGCATCTTCAACCGCCATCATGCCGAGGTCGTGCAGCGCTATCCGGGCCTGCCCGAGCGGCGCGCCATTACCGAGACCGTGCGGCGCATGATCAATACCCTGATCATCGACCTGACCGACACCACCGCCGCGCGCATCGCCCAACACCAGCCCGCCACCATCGACGACGTGCGCCGCGCGCCGCCCCTGGCCGGCTTCAGCCCCGCAGTGAAGGCCGAGGCCGACGAACTCAAGGTGTTCCTGCGCGACAACCTGTATCGCCATTACCGCGTGCTGCGCATGACCACCAAGGCCAAGCGCGTGCTGCGCGACCTGTTCATCGCCTTCCTGGAAGACCCGCGCCTGCTGCCGCCGCAGTACCAGGCACGGGCCAATGTGGATCAGCCGCGGGCCATTGCCGACTACATCGCGGGGATGACCGACCGGTACGCGATCAAGGAGCATCGGCGGTTGTTTCTGGTAAGCGACGAGTAGGGGGCTGGAAGGGGCGTTGCTGGCGTCGATGTGGTTGGAATCCGCTTGGCCGTGTGAAGTGGGGCGTCGTTCTTGTTTTTCGGCGGGTGATCGGCTCTTTAAAAAGTTGGTGGATTTTTGCTGGGTGGTTTTTTCTTTTGAAAACAAGCGGTTATGTTTGGAGTGTTCCCCGCGGGCGCGGGGATGAACCGTGGACGACCAATGGTTAGGGCCGGAACCTATGGTGTTCCCCGCGGGCGCGGGGATGAACCGTGGCAGCGCCGGGTGGGAGCCCCCGCAGCCGTGTGTTCCCCGCGGGCGCGGGGATGAACCTATGACACTCTCAATTGGCGGTCAATTCGTCATGTGTTCCCCGCGGGCGCGGGGATGAACCGTCCGAGCTTAGTTCTAATGGGAACGGCTCCATGTGTTCCCCGCGGGAGCGGGGATGAGCCGATCGGGGAGCGCGCCGCCTACCCGCGACCGACGTGTTCCCCGCGGGAGCGGGGATGAACCGTCGCTCCAGTTGTGCCCGGGTCCAGTAGCCATGTGTTCCCCGCGGGAGCGGGGATGAACCGGATTGGGTGGCCCGCAACCTGGGCGTGCAGCTGTGTTCCCCGCGGGAGCGGGGATGAACCGCAGGACCATCCGTCGAACACCCCACAGATAGGGTGTTCCCCGCGGGAGCGGGGATGAACCGGCGCTGACCCTGACAGCGCGCGACGCGGCGGCGTGTTCCCCGCGGGAGCGGGGATGAACCGGGAAAGAACGGATCGCAGACCAGGTGGGTGCCGTGTTCCCCGCGGGAGCGGGGATGAACCGTGCTCGGTCGCCTGCGATCTCGGCGTCTGTCCGTGTTCCCCGCGGGAGCGGGGATGAACCGGCCATCATCGCGCGCCCGCGCAACACGGCCCGGTGTTCCCCGCGGGAGCGGGGATGAACCGGAACTCGCCGCCATCAAAGACCCGGTGAAGTAGTGTTCCCCGCGGGAGCGGGGATGAACCGGTCGATGCGGCGCTGGCTGAACGCAACACCAGGTGTTCCCCGCGGGAGCGGGGATGATCCGACCTATCAGACCGGGGCCGAGCAACTGGCCAAGTGTTCCCCGCAGGAGCAGGGACGAATCATGTTTCGCGCTCACGCATGAGCCCGGCGCGCTACCTGCTGCGCGATCCCCCGAGTCGTGGATTTTATATAGGTTTTCCTATAAAATAACCTATATTCGATAAGGCACAGATGTACACCATCAACTGGATGAAGAAGGCTCGCAAGCAGCTGGCAACGGTCGGTACGCAGAAGGCCCGCGAAGCGATTGTTGATGCCGTGTCCACGTTGGTGGACTTGCCCAACGCCCAGAATGTGAAAGCCCTCACGAAGCACCAGTACGGTTACCGCCTGCGCGTCGGTAAGTATCGAGTGCTATTCGACGCGGATCATGAAATCCGAATCGTCGAAGTGCAAGAGGTGAAGAAGCGCGACGACCAGACGTACTGACACCCCATCCGGGCAATAGCCCGGCGGAGAACGCGATGAGCAGGAACCACACCATCATCAACACTAGCGACGGCCGGCCGGCCTTCGTTGTGCTTCCCTACGACGAATACATTGCGCTGACTGGCAATAAGCCGCGCATCCCCGCGGGGGAGGCGGTGCCCCATGAGGTGATCAGCCTTCAGGTCAAGAACGGATGGAGCCTGATCCGGGCGTGGCGGGAGTACCTTGGGATCACCCAGGCGGAAATGGCCGCACGTCTTGAGGTGCGGCAACCGACCTACGCGAACATGGAAGGCCCCGATGCCCGGCCGCGCAAGGCGACCCGGGCCCGCATTGCCCAAGCGCTCGGGATTTCGCTCGATCAGCTTGATGGCTAGTGTTCCCCGCGAGAGCGGGATGAACCGTTCGAGCTCAGCCGCCGAATGGGTTCGTTCAAGTGCTCCCCGCCCAAGCGGGGCATGAGCTCATGCCCCTCGCTGCCTGGCTACACCACCAGCTTCGTCGGCAACAACACCTCGAACGTGATCCCTTCCTCCGACTTGCCCGCCGTGCCGCGCTGCGAGCTGAAGTAGAGCCGGGTGCCGTCGGGCGAGACGGCGGGGCCGGTGATCTCGCTGTCGTCGTGGCCGACCAGCCGCATCACGGCCTGCGACGTGCCGTCGTCGCGCAGCACGCCGATCTCCAGGTTGCCCGCGTCCTCGGCCACCAGCATTTCGCCGAAAGAGGTGATGGTGATGTTGTCCGGTTCGTCGATGCTGTGGGTTTCGGCCGGGCCGAGCTTGCCGTCGAAGATGACTTCGAGGGTGCGGTGGGCGGTGTCGTAGGCCCAGATGCGGCTGTTGCGGGACGTGACGAAGAACACGATGCCGTTGAAGAACCAGATGCCTTCGGCCTTCTGGAAGTAATTGCCCGGGGGCAGGATGCCGCCCTTGCGCAGGGTGTCGCGGATGTTCTTCTGGCCCTGGTCGGGGAAGGCCACGGGTTCCCAGGTGATGGACACCGGCGTCTTGCCGAAGCCGATCAGGTCGGCGTAGGCGGCGTCGGCGGAGTCGGCGTCGCGGGGCAGGGCGTCGATGCGCAGCACTTGCAGCTGGCCGGACTCGAACTTGACGGGGCGTTCGGCGCCGGCGGGCCAGTCGGTCGAGTCGCAGACGTAGCGGTAGATCCGCCCGCCGCTGGCATCCTCGGTCAGGTACAGCATGCGGTTGGACGGGTCGACGCAGACCGCTTCATGCGCGTATCTGCCCAGGGCGGGCCAGGCGCGGGGCGGGTTGGCGTCGGACCAGGGGTGGTAGGGGTCGCATTCCCAGACCAGGCCGGCGATCTGCTGGGTGAGTTCGAATTCTTCGCACGACAGCCAGGTGTTCCAGGGCGTGGGGCCGCCGGCGCAGTTGCCCGAGGTGCTTTTGAGGATGGGGTAGGCGTCGATGACCTTGCCGGTCTTGTCGAACTTGAGCGCGCTGACGCCGCCCAGCGGGGCGGTCATTTCGGCGTTGCTGACGTAGATCCAGCCGCCGTCGTCGGTGGCATAGCAGGCGCCGCCGTCGGGCGCGGCATGCCACAGGAAGCTGCCGCCGCTGACCGGCGCCTTGCCGCTGCGCGCGACGATGCGCGAGGAGAAGCCCTTGGGCAGCATCACGCCGTTGGCGTCGGCGGGTTGCAGCTCGGTGAATTTGGCGAAGGGGTTGAACTTCTCGACGGGCGGTTCGGGATCGACGGGGGGCTTGGGGTCGACCGGCGCGGGGTTGGAGGCGTCGTCGCCGTCGCCGCCACAGGCTGCCAGGAAGCCCGTCAGGCTGACCGCGCCGGCGGTGCGGAAGGTCTTGAGCAGGAAGGCTCGGCGCAGGGAGAAGTCCAGGGGGATGACGGGGTAGGTGTGTTCGCTCATTGTTCTCGGAGTGCGGATGGGTGAAGGCTCGAATGTGGAGCGCTGCCATCCTGCGTGCTTCGCGTTACAGGGTGGTGACTCCATCGGGCGGCCCGGCATTGCGTTTACACTTCCACGCTTCGGCACCGGGATTTTTTCATGGACACCACAGCGCTTGCCCTCGGCCGGGTCGCGGTCTTCTGCGGCTCGAATTTCGGTTTCTCGGACGAGTACGCCCAGGCTGCGCGGCAGCTGGGCGCGCAGATCGCGGCCCGCGGCCTGACGCTGGTGTACGGCGGCACTCACAAGGGCCTGATGGGCATCATGGCCGACACGGTGCTGGAGGCCGGCGGCCAGGCGGTGGGTGTCATCAATCGCCGGCTGCACGACCGCGGCCATCTGCATCCGGGGCTGACCTCGCACGAGATCGTGGCGGACATGCGGGCGCGCAAGGCGCGCATGGCGGATCTGGCGGACGCCTTCATCGCGATGCCCGGCGGCCTGGGGACTTACGAGGAGTTATTCGAGGCCGCCACGCTGACGCAGCTCGGGGACCACACCAAGGCGTGCGGGGTACTGAACGTGCGCGGTTTCTACGAACCCATGCGGGCCATGCTGACGCACGCGGTGCAGGAGGGCTTCATGAAGGCCGAGCACCGCGACATGATCGTGATCGAGGCCGACCCGGGCGCGCTGCTCGACGGGCTGGCGGCCTGGAAGGCGCCGACCGTGACGAAATGGATCGGCGATCCCGATCCCGCGCCCGCGGCCTGACGCGGCCGTCCATTTGATTAAACTGAGGCGGCCTGGCCGGTTTTTTTCATCACCCCGGGCCGGTCACCGGCCTTCACCCTTCGCAGACAATCATGACAAGAATCCGCATACGCGCCGCCGAATACGAGTTCATTGCCGAGACCAACCCGGATGCCCCGGAGACGGTGGCTGCTTTCATGAAGCTGCTGCCCTATACGCAGAAGATCATCCACGTGCGCTGGAGCGGCGAGGGCTGCTGGATTCCGCTGGGCGAGTTCAAGCTGGGCGTGGGGTTCGAGAACCACACCAGCCATCCATCGGTGGGGGACATCCTGTTCTATCCGGGCGGCTACAGCGAGACCGAAATCATCCTGGCCTATGGCAGCTGCATGTTCGCCAGCAAGATGGGCCAGCTTGCTGGCAACCATTTCCTGACCGTGGTCGAGGGCAGGGAGAACCTGCGCGCGCTGGGCGTGAAGACGCTGTGGGAAGGCGCGCAGGATATCGTTTTCGAACTGGCGTGAACGGGGCCTAGCGCAGGAACAGCTTGTAGGCCGGGTTTTCCGATTCGTCCCAGTGCCGGTAGCCCAGTTCCGCCAGGAAGGCCGCGAAGGTCCTCTTGTCGGACGGCGGCACTTGCAGCCCCACGACGATCTGTCCGTAGTCGCCGCCCTGGTTGCGGTAGTGGAACAGGCTGATGTTCCAGTTGGGCGACATGGAGTTCAGGAAGCGCATCAGCGCGCCGGGCCGCTCGGGGAACTCGAAGCGGTACAGCAGTTCGTGATTGGCCTGGGGGCCGCTGCCTCCGATCATGTGGCGCAGGTGGGTCTTGGCCAGTTCGTCGTGCGTGAGGTCGATGGCGGTGAAGCCGTTGCGCCGGAAGTTGGCGGCGATCTTGGCCGATTCGCCGGCCGACGCGGTCTGCAGGCCGACGAAGACGTGGGCCTTTTCCGAGTCGGCCATCCGGTAGTTGAACTCGGTCACGTTGCGGTTGCCGACCAGTTCGCAGAAGCGGCGGAAGCTGCCGCGTTCCTCGGGCATGGTCACCGCGAACACGGCTTCGCGCGCCTCGCCCACGTCGGCGCGCTCGGCCACGAAGCGCAGCCGGTCGAAGTTCATGTTGGCGCCGCAGGCGATGGCCACCAGGGTCTTGCCCTTCATGCGGTGCTGGGCGGCGTATTTCTTGAGGCCGGCCAGGGCCAGCGCGCCCGCGGGCTCCAGCACGTTGCGGGTTTCCTCGAACACGTCCTTGATCGCGGCGCAGATGGCGTCGGTGTCGACCACGACGAAGTCGTCCACGTATTTGCGGGTGAGGCGGTAGGTTTCCTCGCCCACGAGCTTGACGGCGGTGCCGTCGGAGAACAGGCCGACGTCGGGCAGGGTGACGCGGCGGCCTTTCCGCACGCTCTGGACCATGGCGTCGGAGTCGACGGTCTGCACGCCGATGATGCGGATCTCGGGGCGCAGCTGCTTGACGTAGGCGGCCACGCCGGAGATCAGGCCGCCGCCGCCGATGGCGACGAAGATGGCGTCGATGGGGCCGGGGTGCTGGCGCAGGATCTCCATGCCTATGGTGCCCTGGCCGGCGATGACGTCGGGATCGTCGAAGGGATGGACGAAGGTGAGTTTTTCCTTCGCTTCCAGCTGCTTGGCGTGGTTGTAGGCGTCGGTGAAGCTTTCCCCGTGCAGGACGACTTCGGCGTTGCGGGCCTTGACCGCGTCGATCTTGAGCTGGGGGGTCGTGACCGGCATGACGATGACGGCCCGGCAGCCCATGCGCTGGGCGGCCAGCGCGACGCCCTGGGCGTGGTTGCCCGCGGAGGCGGCGATGACGCCGCGTTCGAGCGCCTTGGGCGGCAGGTTGGCCATCTTGTTGTAGGCACCCCGCAGCTTGAAGCTGAAGACGGGCTGGGTGTCTTCCCTTTTGAGCAGCACCGTGTTCGCAATTCGCGCCGAAATCTGGGGAGCGGCTTCGAGGGAGGTCTCGATAGCGACGTCGTAGACTTTGGCGGTAAGAATGCGCTTGAGATAGTCGGTGGCCATGATGCTGCGTCAGGGGTTGGTGGAAAAACCGTAGTCCTTTAGTTTGACACAGATGGCTCAAGGGGCGCTTTGTCCCTTCGAAAGCGCCGGCGTTGGGGGTGCCTCCAGGGCGCCGCGTAAGCGGGTACGGGGTGGTCTAAACTCTCGCCATGCATCAATGGCTGGAATCCTCCGTTCAATGGCTGCTCCACACCCTGGCCCTGCCGGAAGTGGGGCTGTCGGCCATTTTCACGGTCAGCCTGGTTTCCGCCACGCTGCTGCCCATGGGATCCGAGCCGGCGGTATTCGGCTATGTGAAGCTGGCCCCGCAGATGTTCTGGGTGGCGGTGCTGGTGGCGACCGCGGGCAATACCGCGGGGGGGATGATCAGCTATTGGATGGGGGTGGGGGCCAAGCGGGCGGTGGAGCGCATCAAGGCGCGGCGCGAGGCCCGGCATCCCCACGAACACGAGGCGGAGCCGGACGGCGGCGAGGCGCATGCGCCCTCGCGGAAGGATCGCTGGCACGCCTATGCCCACGCCTGGATAGAGCGGTTCGGCGCCAAGACGCTGCTGCTGTCGTGGGTGCCCCTGGTGGGGGATCCGCTGTGCGCGGTGGCGGGGTGGCTGCGGCTGGATTTCCGGGCCTGCGTGGTCTATATGGCCATCGGCAAGTTCGGGCGCTACGCCACGATGACCGCCGCGCTGCTGTGGGTGTTCCCCGACAAGTAGCAAGAAAAGGATCTGGACTATGACGACGCGGGTCTACGGACTGAACAATTGCGATACCTGCCGCAAGGCGCGTAAATGGCTGGCCGCCCAGGGGCTGGAGGCCGATTTCATCGACTACCGGGAGCATCCGGTGGGCGCGGACGCGCTGCGGGACTGGGCGGGGCAGGTGGGGGGCTGGGAGAAGCTGGTGAACCGGTCGTCCACGACCTGGCGCAACCTGCCGGAGGACCGCAAGCAGCCCGCTGGCGAGGCGCAGTGGCTGGCGCTGGTGGCCGAGCATCCGACGCTGGTGAAGCGGCCGGTGCTGGTGACGGCGGACGGGGTGGCCAGCGTGGGGTTTTCCGAGGCGGGCTGGGCGCGGCGCCTGGGAGCCGCTTCCTAGGGCGGAAATCCCTCGCGTTGAATGCAATTCCCGCGAGATATGACCCTTTTCACGGGTCGGGAAAAGGGGGCGTCCCCAGCGAGGGGGCGGGGCAATCGGCTAGAATGATCGGCTACCCTCGGGATGAAGTACAGCCCCCACCATGAACGCCCCTCTGCCCATCGCCCTCGCCCCCGCGCACGCACCCACTCGCCTGCGGGAGATTCCGTACAACTACACGTCGTTTTCCGACCGGGAAATCGTGCAGCGGCTGCTGGGCTCGCAGGCTTGGGAAATGCTGTGCGACCTGCGGGGCGAGCGCCGCACCGGCCGGTCGGCGCGCATGCTGTACGAGGTGCTGGGCGACATCTGGGTGGTGCGCCGCAATCCCTACCTGCAGGATGACCTGCTGGACAATCCCAAGCGCCGCGGCCTGCTGGTCGAGGCGCTGAACCACCGGCTGCGCGAGGTCGAGCGCCGGCGCGAACCCGACGACGCCGAGCGCGACGGCAAGGTGGGCCGGCTGCTGGACATGGCGCGCAGCGCCGTGCGGGCCTTCGAGCAGGAGTTCAACGAGACCGCCGAACTGCGCCGCCGGGTGCAGAAGGTGCTGGGCCGCACGACGGCGCGCGACAACATCAAGTTCGACGGGCTGTCCCGGGTCTCGCACGTCACCGACGCCACCGACTGGCGGGTGGAATTCCCGTTCGTGGTGCTGACGCCCGACAGCGAGGACGAGATCGCCGCGCTGGTGCGTGGCTGTATCGAGCTGGGCCTGACCATCATCCCGCGGGGGGGCGGCACGGGCTATACCGGCGGCGCGGTGCCGCTGACCTGGAAGTCCGCCGTCATCAATACCGAGAAGCTCGAGACCCTGGGCGAAGTCACCGTCGGGCCGCTGCCTGGCGTGGACCGCGAGGTCGCCACGGTGTTCACCGGCGCGGGCGTGGTCACCAAGCGGGTGGCTGACGCGGCCGACAAGGCCGGTTTCGTGTTCGCCGTGGATCCCACCTCGGCCGAGGCCTCCTGCGTGGGCGGCAACGTCGCCATGAACGCCGGCGGCAAGAAGGCGGTGCTGTGGGGCACGGCGCTGGACAACCTGGCCTGGTGGCGCATGGTCGACCCCGAGGGCAACTGGCTGGAGGTCACGCGCCTCGAGCACAACCTGGGCAAGATCCACGACGTGGCGGTGGCACGCTTCGAGCTGAAGTGGTTCGACGGCGCGGGCAAGCCGGGCGAACACCTGCTGCGTACCGAGACGCTGGACATCCACGGCCGCGTGTTCCGCAAGGAAGGCCTGGGCAAGGACGTGACCGACAAGTTCCTGGCCGGCCTGCCGGGCGTGCAGAAGGAAGGTACCGACGGCCTGATCACGTCGGCGCGCTGGGTGCTGCACCGCATGCCCAAGCACGTGCGCACGGTCTGCATGGAGTTCTTCGGGCAGGCGCGTGACGCCATTCCGTCCATCGTCGAGGTCAAGGGCTACCTGGACGGCGAAGGGCGGGCGCGCGGCGCCATCCTGGCCGGCCTGGAGCACCTGGACGAGCGCTATCTGCGCGCGGTGGGCTATGCCACCAAGAGCAAGCGCGGCACGCTGCCCAAGATGGTCCTGATCGGCGACATCGTCGGCGACGACGAGGATGCCGTGGCCGTGGCTGCCAGCGAAGTCGTGCGGCTGGCCAATACCCGCCACGGCGAAGGCTTCGTGGCGGTCAGCGCCGAGGCCCGCAAGAAATTCTGGCTCGACCGTTCGCGCACGGCCGCCATCGCGCGCCACACCAACGCCTTCAAGATCAACGAAGACGTGGTGATTCCGCTGCCGCGCATGGGCGAGTACACGGACGAGATCGAGCGCATCAACATCGAGCTGTCGACCCGCAACAAGCTGCGGCTGATCGACCGGCTGGCCGAGTTCTTCGACGGCGAGCTGCCGGTGGGCAAGAGCGAGGACGGCGAGGGCGAGAAGCTCTCGCGCGAGGAAATCCTGGGCGACCGCGCCGTGCAGGCGCTGGAACTGCTGGAGGCGGTGCGCGACCGCTGGAACTGGATCCTGCGCAGCATGGACCTGCCGCTGGCCGATACGCTGGGCGAGTTCGCCCGCATCGGGCTGGGGCAGCTGCTGCCGGCCTTGCAGGAACGGCTGCAGGTCCAGCCCACGGCCCGCGTGTTCGACGTGGTGCAGGACCGTACGGTGCGCGTGTCCTGGAAGGCCGAGCTGAAGGCGCCGCTGTCGCGCATCTTCTCCGGCCAGGCCTGCGCGCCCATCCTGGTCCGCGCCCAGGAAATTCACGACAAGGAACTCAAGGGCCGGGTGTTCGTCGCGCTGCACATGCATGCGGGCGACGGCAACGTGCACACCAACATCCCCGTCAACTCCGACAACTACGAGATGCTGCAGGAGGCCAACGAGGCCGTCGCGCGCATCATGGACGTCGCGCGCAACCTGGACGGAGTGATCTCGGGCGAGCACGGCATCGGCATCACCAAATACGAATTCCTGTCCGAAGCCGAGCTGGCTCCGTTCCAGGATTACAAGCGCCGCATCGATCCGCACAACCGCTTCAACGCCGGCAAGCTGATGCCCGGCGGCGACCTGCGGCACGCCTACACGCCCAGCTTCAACCTGCTGGGGCACGAGTCGCTGATCATGCAGCAGAGCGACATCGGCGCGATCTCGCACGCCATCAAGGACTGCCTGCGCTGCGGCAAGTGCAAGCCCGTGTGCGCGACCCACGTGCCGCGCGCCAACCTGCTCTATTCCCCGCGCAACAAGATCCTGGCGACCTCGCTGCTGGTCGAGGCCTTCCTGTACGAAGAACAGACGCGGCGCGGCATCAGCATCAAGCACTGGGAAGAGTTCGAAGACGTGGCCGACCACTGCACGGTGTGCCACAAGTGCGAGAAACCCTGTCCGGTGGACATCGATTTCGGCGACGTGTCCATGAACATGCGCAGCCTGCTGCGCCGCATGGGCCGCAAGTCGTTCAACCCCGGCACGGCCGCGGCCATGTTCTTCCTGAACGCCAAGGACCCGCGCACCATCAACGCCACGCGCAAGGCCATGGTCGACGTCGGCTACAAGGCCCAGCGACTGGCCCACGACGTGCTGGCCAAGTTCGCGCGCAAGCAGACCGAGCATCCGCCGGCCACGGTGGGCAAGCCGTCCATGCGGGAACAGGTGGTGCACTTCGTCAACAAGAAGATGCCCGGCAACCTGCCCAAGCAGGGCGCGCGCAAGCTGCTGGACATCGAGGACGCCAAGTACATCCCCATCATCCGCAACCCGCGCGCCACCTCGGCCGATACCGAGGCGGTGTTCTATTTCCCGGGCTGCGGATCCGAGCGCCTGTTCTCGCAGGTGGGCCTGGCGACCCAGGCCATGCTGTGGCATGCCGGCGTGCAGACCGTGCTGCCGCCGGGCTACCTGTGCTGCGGCTACCCGCAGCGCGGCAACGGCATGGACGACAAGGCGCAGAAGATCATCACCGACAACCGGGTGTTGTTCCACCGGATGTCGAACACGCTCAACTACCTCGACATCAAGACCGTCGTGGTCAGTTGCGGGACCTGCTACGACCAGCTGGCCGGCTACGAATTCGAGAAGATCTTCCCCGGCTGCCGCCTGATCGACATCCACGAATACCTGCTGGAGAAGGGCGTCAAGCTCGAGGGCGTGACCGGCGCGCGGTACATGTACCACGACCCCTGCCATACGCCCATGAAGCTCCAGGATCCGATGAAGACGGTGCGGGCGCTGGTGGGCGAGGGCGTGGACAAGAGCGATCGCTGCTGCGGCGAGTCCGGCACGCTGGCGGTGACCCGTCCCGACATCTCCACGCAGATCCGCTTCCGCAAGGAAGAGGAACTGCGCAAGGGCGCCGACAAGCTGCGCGCCGACGGCTTCCAGGGCGACGTCAAGGTGCTGACCTCCTGTCCGTCGTGCCTGCAGGGGCTCAGCCGCTACAACGACGACGCGAGCCTGGACGCGGACTACATCGTGGTCGAGATCGCCCGCCACGTCCTGGGGCAGCAGTGGATGGAGGACTACGTCAGGCGCGCCAACGACGGCGGCATCGAGCGGGTCCTGTTGTAGGCGTGGCATTGGGAACGGGCGCGCACGCACGGAAGGGCGAGCCATGAGGGAGCACCCGCTGCTGCCTCTGACGCCCGAGCCCGCCGGCGACGACTCGCTCGAGGACTTCCGGATCTCGCAGCCGCTGGAAATCCTGACCCTGCTCGGACGCATGGCCGAGCAGTCCGAAATCGTGGCCCTGGCTGCCGCCGACGGCGTGTCCTGCCTGTCGGCCATCGCCGGGGTGGACCGCGGCAGGCGCCTGCTGTGGCTGTCGGGTACCCCCGGCGACACCTGCCTGGAACACCTGCTTGCTTCGCCGTGGAAAGTGGCCGTCGGCTACCTGGATCACGTCAAGATCCAGTTCCGTGTCCACAACCTGCAATGGCTGCCCGGCGCCGACGGCGGCCGGCTGGCCTGCCTGCTGCCGCTGGAGTTGTACCGTTTCCAGCGGCGCTCGTATTTCCGCGTTCGTCCGGCCGGGCGTCCCGCTCCGGTGGTGCGGGCGCGCCGCGATCCGGCCGACGCTCCCATCGAACTGGAAGTGATCGATATCAGCATGACCGGGGTCGGCTTGCTGCTGCCGCCCGGTAGCCGGCCTTTCCCGGTGGGCACGCAATTGCCGCGCGCGACGCTGGTATTGAGTCCCGCGATCCGGCTTCCGGTGGACCTGAAGGTGATGCACGTCACACCGCGCCGCGAGCCCGAGCAGGGCCACCACATGGGCTGCACCCTGGACGGCCTGGACGAGAACGGCCTGCAGGCCTTGCAGCATTTCATCAGCCAGGCGCAGTCGCGCCAGGGCGGTTCGTCATAGCCACCAAGGTCTTCCCCAGATGAGTTCTCCTGCCGATTCCTGCCCCCTTTGCGCCACCGACGGTGCGCCGGCCTTGTGGCGGGACGATCGTCTGCGCGTGATCGCCGTCGACGATGCGGACTATCCCGGCTATGTGCGCGTGATCTGGCGCACCCACGCGGCGGAGATGACCGACCTGGACGACGAGGACCGGCTGCACGTGATGCGGGTGGTGCTGGAGGTGGAGGCGGTCATGCGCGATCACATGCGGCCGGACAAGGTCAACCTGGCCGCACTGGGGAACATGGTGCCGCACCTGCATTGGCACGTCATTCCCCGCTGGCGCGGCGACCGCCATTTTCCCGATGCGATCTGGGCCGCGCCCCGCGTCGCGCCCGGCGCCGAGCCCGAGGCGTTCCGCGAACTGGCCCGGGCTGCGGCGCAGCGCGTGCCCGAGTTCCACCGCCGCCTGCAGGAGCGGCTGTCGGTGCGCTTCGCCCCTGCGCTATAGCAGGTCGCAGCGCACCGTCATCGGCAGCGCGCGCAGCGCATCCATCAGCGCCGCGTCCGCCTGGTTGCCGATGTCGGTCAGCACGTAGCCGATCGGTCCCTTGGTCTGCAGTTGCTGGCTGCAGATGTTGATCTTGCGTTCGGCGAAGACCGCGTTCAGCAGGGCCAGCGCGCCCGGTTCGTTGCGGTGCACGTGCAGGATGCGCGAGGTGCCCGCCATGTCCTGGTGGGACAATTCGGGGAAGTTCACCGCCCCCTTGGTCGTGCCGCCCTGGATGAAGCGCACCAGCTTCTCGGCCACTTCCTTGCCGATGTTCTCCTGCGATTCGACCGTGCTGCCGCCGATGTGCGGCGTCAGGATGACGTTGGGCAGGCCGATCAGCGGGCTTTTGAGCGGTTCGTCCACGCTCTTGGGCTCGACCGGGAAGACGTCCAGCGCCGCGCCGCGCAGCAGGCCGGCATCCAGCGCGGCCCGCAACGCATCGATGTCGACCACGGTGCCGCGCGAGGCGTTGATCAGGATGGCGCCGCGCTTCATCTGCGACAGCGTGGCCTCGTTGATGATGTTCTCCGTGGAGCGGCCGCCGGGCACGTGCAGGGTTACCACGTCGGACTCGGCCAGCAGCGCGGACAGGTCGGGATAGGCGCGGGCATTGCCCAGCGGCAGCTTGGCCTCGACGTCGTGGAAGATGACGCGCATGCCCAGCGCCTCGGCCAGGATGCCGACCTGCGAGCCGATGTTGCCGTAGCCGATGATACCCAGGGTCTTGCCGCGTGCCTCGTAGGCGCCGGTCGCGCTCTTGTCCCAGTGGCCCTGATGCACGCGCAGGTTCTTCTCGGGGATGCGGCGCAGCAGCAGGATGGCCTCGGCCAGCACCAGTTCGGCCACCGAGCGGGTGTTGGAGAACGGCGCGTTGAAGACCGGCACGCCATGTTCCATTGCGGTGGCGAGGTCGACCTGGTTGGTGCCTATGCAGAAGCAGCCGATGACGCGCAGGTCGGGCAGGCTGTCGATGATGCCCGCATCCAGGTGGGTGCGCGAGCGGATACCGACCACGCTGGCGCCCCGCAGGGCATCGCGCAGCGCGTCGGGCGGCAGGGCGCCGGCGTGGGTGGCGATGTCGCTGTAGCCCGCGGCGGTAAAGACTTCGACCGCGCTGGGATGGATGTTCTCGAGCAAGACGATTTGTGCCATGGGGAGCAGCTCCGGCTGAAATGCTGACGTCCCTATGGTAACGCCTGGTCCGCCGGCGGACGGCCTTGAACCTACGGGCGTCAGGGGTTCAGGCGCACCCGCAGGTAGTCGCGCGGTTCGTAGGCCGCGGCCAGCCGGTCCAGGGCCTGGGGGGGCAGGCGCAGGTCGCGCCCGCGCAGCGCCGCGTCCAGGTGCGAACTTCGCGACGCGCCGACGATGACCGAACGCACGCCGGGCTGGGCCAGCACCCACGCCAGCGCGACGGCCGCGGGTTCGGCGCCCAGTTCGGCGGCGATGCGCAACTGCTCGGCGCGGACCCGGGCGCCGCGCGGCCCGCCGTACAGGCGCTGCCCCTTGGCGTCGGTGGACAGGCGGGCGGCGGCTTCGGCGTCGCCCGCCGCCGCGTCGGCCAGGTAGCCGCGCGCCAGCGGGCTGTAGGCCAGGATGTCCAGGCCGTGTTCGGCGCAGGCCGGCAGGGTGGCGCGCAGCTCTTCCTGGTAGAGCAGGTTCAACTGCAACTGCGCGCTGGCGTAGCCGCGCGCGCCCAGGAGGGAGGCGGCCCGCGCCGCCTGGGCGATCTGCGAGTGGTCCAGGTTGGAGCAGCCGTACGCGCGGATCTTGCCCGCGTCGACCAGGGCCTCGAGGGCACCCAGCGTTTCCTCGATGGGTACCGTTTCGTCCCAGCTGTGGACCTGATAAAGGTCGATGTAGTCCGTGTCCAGGCGCCTGAGCGAGGCCTCGGCCTGCCGGGCGATCTGCGCCGCCGACAGGCCCCGGCCATCGGCCACCGGCAGGCCCACCTTGGTGGCGAGTGTCAGGCGGTGTCGGCCGCCGTGTTCGCGCACCAGCCGGCCCAGGATGCGTTCGCTTTCCCCGTCCGAGTAGTAGTTGGCGGTATCGAAGCACTCGATGCCGTTCTCCAGGCCCTGGCGAAACAGGGCCCGCGCCGTGTCCAGCCCGACGACCCAGGGCGCCCAGGCGGGATCGCCGTAGGACATCATGCCCAGGCACAGGCGCGACATCCGTGGCGGCGGGGATCCGGCGCGCGCAGCCATGGCGCTACTCCAGCGTGACGCCGGCCGTCTGCACCATCTTGCGCCAGCGGGCGATCTCGTTGCGGTGGAACTCCTCGACCTGCGCCAGGGGCTTGAACCAGGGTTCGAAGCCCGCGCCGGCCAGCTTCTGCTGGATGTCGGGCTGGGCCATGACACGCGCCAGCTCGTCGCTCCACTTGGTCAGGACCGCGCGCGGCGTGCCGGCGGGGGCGTACAGCCCGATCCAGCTGTCGGCCGACAGCGTCTCGTAGCCGAGTTCGTGCAGCGTGGGGACGTCGGGGGCCTGCGCCTCGCGGGTATCGCCCGAGATGGCCAGCGCGCGCAGCTTGCCGGCCTTGATGTAGGCGATGGCGCTGGCGTAGCTCGCGGTCATGAAATCCACGTGGCCGGCGATCAGGTCGGTCACGGCCGGCGCGGCGCCCTTGTAGGGGATGTGCGTGCAACGCATCTTCATGCTCGAGCACAAGGTCTCGGATACCAGGTGCGAGGACGAGCCGGGGCTGGAGGATGCGTAGTTCACCGGTTTGCCGCGCCCGCCCTGGATGAGTTCGGCCAGCGTCTTGTACGGCGAGGAGGCGGGCACGACGATGGCGTGGCGCGTGCGGGTAAGCAGGGCGATGGGCTGGACGTCCTTGCTCAGATCGAACTGGATCTTGGGGAACAGCGAGGCGTTGGTCGAATGGGTCTGGTTGTTGCCCAGCGTCAGGACGTAGCCGTCGGGCGCGGCGCGCACGCCCGCGGCGGTGCCGATCAGGCCCGAGGCGCCGGCCATGTTGTCGATCACCACGGACTGGCCCCAGGCTTCGCCGACCTGCGCGCCGATCAGGCGGGCCACCACGTCGGTGGTGCCGCCGGCCGGGAACGGGACGATGACGCGGACGGGCTTGTTGGGATAGGCGCCGTTCTGGGCGAAGGCGGGGGCGGAGGGCAGGCTGGCGGTACCGGCCAGGGTGGCCAGCAGGGCGACGAGGCGAACGGAGGTCATGGCGGATATCCTCGATGAAATGATGGGACGGAGTCGGACGATTCGGGTCAGGCCTTGCACAGCCAGGGGAAGGCCCGCGTCATCCAGTCGGGATGGGGGATTCCCAGCGTCCGGCTGATGCTCCAGATGCTGCACAGGTTGGACGACAGGATAGGGACCTGTTTGCCGGTCGCCTGGATGATCGATTCGATGGTGGGCATGCCCGTGCCCGACAGCAGCACGGCGCCGTCGGGATGCGCCTGCACCGAGGCCAGCCGCTGGGCGACCTCGGCCGGCGAGACCTTGTAGGCGACCAGTTCGTCGGCGAAGTGTTCGACGTGGTCCACCTGCACGCCCGCGCCGCGCCAGTAGGCGATGGCCAGTTCGGTCAGCCAGTCGGGATAGGGCGACACCATGCTGATGCGCGTGATGCCCAGGTGGCGCAGCGCGCGCGCCAGCGCGAAGCTGGCGGTTTCCACGGGCATGCCGAACTGTTCGGACAGTTGCGCGCAGCGGCGCAGGTCTTCCTGGTGGCCGATGCGGTACTGCGAGCCAGTCAGGGCGATGACGGCACCGTCGAGCCTGAGCGAGCCGAAGCCTTGCAGGCAGGACGCATAGCTGTCCAGATAGGCCAGGTTGCGAGTATCGAGATCGCCGGCCACCACGGGCAGGCGCATCGCGTGCAGCGCGGCGGCGGACGGCAGCAGCGCCGGGTATTCGACTTCCACGGTGGGGTTGGCGGGCGGCACCAGGGCGCCGACGCGCCATTGGGGGCGGCTGACGAGAGGGAGATCGGTCATGGCGGGTCTCATGCGGCGGCGGAAACGGGATCGATGCGGCGCGCCAGTTCGGGGGCCATGTCCAGCATGGCGGTCCGGCGCAGGAAGGCGAGACGCTGGACGGGGTCGCCCAGCAGTCCCTTGACGTTGTCGAGCCAGGTGGCCTGCCCGGTCACCATGGCATCGGTGCGCGGCAGCAGGGAGTCGGCGGCGACCTGGTGGCGCCGGTCGGCGGCCGCATCGACGACGGCCTGGTCGTCCTTGCGCAGGCCCTCGACCAGGGCGGTGGCCATGAAGTAGGCGTCGTGCAGGCCGCAGTTCATGTTCATGCCGCCGCGGGTGTTGCTGAGGTGGGCGGCGTCGCCGGCCAGGTAGATGCGCCCCGCGCGGTACGTGCCGGCCACGAACTTGCTGGCCGAATACACGTCCTGGCCGACGATGTTGGGCAGCTCCTTCAGCCCGGGCACCAGTTGCTGGAGCCGTTCCAGTATCCAGGCGCGCGACTGGGCGCGGGCCTCGTCCACGTCGGGCGGCACGCGCAGGATGATGCGCCAGCAGTCGGGCATGCGCAGGAAGCTGGCCGAGGCGTCACCGTTGACGAGGTAGCTGATGGGCCGCAGGCCGGGCAGGATGCGTTCCAGGCTTTCGTCGGCCAGCACCCGCAACACGCAGCCGGGATAGGGGGTCGGGTCGAACGGCAGGCCCATGGACTCCCGCACTTGGCTGCGCGCGCCGTCGGTGCCGAGCAGGTAGTCGGCGCGCAGAGTCTGGACACCCTCGGGGCCTTGCACGCGCACGGTGACGCCGCCGGCGTCCGAGGCCGCGTCCAGGAAGGCGGTGCCGAACCGGACGTCGGCATGCGGATGTTCGCGCAGTTGCGCCAGCAGCAGCGGCGTGATGCGCGACTGTTCCAGGTGCAGGCGATACGGATAGTCGGTGTCGTTCTTCAGTTCGGCCAGGGCGATTTCGCCCAGGATGCCTTGTTCGGTGCTGCGGTACTGGATGTGCGTGACGTCCTGCCCCTGTTCCAGCATGGCGGACAGCACGCCCAGGTGGTCCAGCACCGCCAGGGTGGGCGCGTGGAAGGTCGAGGCCTTCGAGGCTTCGTTGAGCCGGTCGCGCTTTTCCAGGAGCGTGACGCGCAGGCCGGCGCGCGCGATGATCAGCGCGGCGGTCAGGCCCACCGGCCCGGCGCCGGCAACGATGACGTGGTGAGGTTGCTGCATGGAATCCTTCTGTCGATGAGGCGACCGGCGCTGGCATCGAGCCGGTTTAAAAGTATTTTGTATCATACATAATACTTTTATGGGTATTGTCGGGGATACGGATCAGGGCGCGACGGCTCAGGCCGGCGACGGGCGTATCGGCGGGATCAGGGGAGGGGGCGGCGCGCGCGACGGCGCCGCCCGGGTCAGTCCGGGACTTCCGACCAGCGCGGGGCGTCGCCCTGTTCGATGCGCGACAGGTTCACGCGGTACTCGTAGCGATCGGGCCGGTAGAGTTCGTGCAGGATCTCGATGGGCCGCCCGGCGGTATCGCGGTAGACCCGCGTCAGGCTGATCAGCGCGCTGCCCATCTCGACCTGCAGCGCCTGCGCCGTATCCTTGTCGGCCAGCGTGGCGCTGATCCACTGCTCGGCCTGGGTGGCCTTCACGCCCTGGCGCTCGAGCAGGATGGACACCGGCGTGTTGCGCAAGTCGCTGCGTTTGAGCAGGCTGGCCTCGGGTTCCGGCAGGTAGCAGGTGATATGCGAGAAGGGCGAGGTGGCGTCGCTGCGCACGCGCACGATACGCAGGCCCGGCTCGCCCTGCTGCCGGTCCAGTAGCGGCGCGATGTTGGTCGGCAACCCGACGCGCTCGAACGCCAGCAGCCTGACCTTGGTCGTCTCCTGGAAGTGGACGATGTTCTCGATCAGGCCGCTGAAGCCGGTCTTGCCGGGCGGGCGGACGGGCTTGCGGGCGAAGGTCCCCCGGCCGCGCTGGCGCGTGATCAGGCCGTCGGCCTCCAGGATGTTCATCGCCTTGCGCAGGGTCACACGCGAGACCTGGAAGCGTTCGGCGAACTCGGCCTCGGTCGGCAGCGGCGTGTGTTCGTCGTAGCCATGGTCCCGGATGTGCTGGAGCAGCAGGGTATAGACCCGGTAGTAGAGCGGGACGTAGTCGGCGATGCGATGCGAGGCGGCGGCGTCCTCGCTTTTCCGGGAGCGGGTGGAGTCGGTTCTGGTCACGATGGGGCGGCACGGCGGCGCATGCCGTCATGCCGGGTAGGTCGCTGGGGGCTCGCGCCATCATAGCCAATTTGCCTTTCCGCCGCCGGGAGCCGGTTCAGCGCCGCACGAAGGGGTTGGGGATGTCGGTTTCCATGGACAGCCAGACGCTCTTGATCTCCATGTACTCGCGCATGCCGGCAATGCCGCATTCGCGCCCGACGCCGCTCATCTTGAAGCCGCCGAACGGCGAGGTGACGCTGGTCGAGCGGTAGTTGTTGACCCAGACCGTGCCGGCCCGCACCTTGCCCGCCATGCGCAGCGCACGCGGCATGGAGGTGGTCCAGACGCCGGCCGCCAGGCCGAAGTCGACGTCGTTGGCGATGGCCACGGCCTCGTCTTCGTCCTGGAAGCGGATGACCGACAGAATGGGGCCGAACACTTCTTCCTGGGCGATGCGCATGCGGTTGTCCACGTCCGCGAAGATGGTGGGCTGGAAGAACAGCCCCTCGGGGCACTCCGGCACGTGGGCGCGCTTGCCGCCCGCCACCAGCCGGGCGCCGTCGGCCAGCGCGACCTGCACATAGGATTCGATCTTGTCGAGCTGCGGCGCGGTGGAGATGGGCGCCACCTGGGTCTGTGCATCGGCGGGGTGGCCGAAGCGGGCGCTGCCGGCGATCTCGACCAGGCGTTCCAGGAAGCGGTCGTGGATGCCGTCCTGGAGGAGCAGGCGCGAGCCGGCCACGCAGGTCTGGCCCGAGGCGGCGAAAATGCCGGCCACGGCGCCCTTCAGGGCCTGTTCGAAGTCGGCGTCGTCGAACACGATGTTGGGCGACTTGCCGCCCAGCTCCAGCGTCACGCGCTTCATGCGCGAGGCGGCCTGCTCGTTGATGCGCTGGCCGGCCTCGGGGCCGCCGGTGAAGGCGATGCGCTGTACCAGCGGATGGTCCACCAGCGCGGCCCCGACCTCGGCGCCCAGCCCGGTCACGACGTTGACGACGCCCTCGGGCACGCCGGCGAGCTGGAACAGCTTCATCAGTTCGAGCAGCGAGGCCGAGGTGAATTCCGAGGGCTTGAGCACCACCGTGTTGCCGGCCGCCAGGGCGGGCGCGATCTTCATGCTGGCCAGCGGCAGGGGCGAGTTCCAGGGCGTGATGCAGGCGACCACGCCCAGCGGTTCGTAGACGGTGTAGTTGAAGACGCCCGGCTTGTCGGTCGGGATGACCGTACCTTCCATCTTGTCGGCCAGGCCGCCGTAGTAATAGTAGTAGTTGGCCATGTAGCGCATCTGCATGGACAGCTCCGCGCTGAGCTTGCCGTTGTCGCGCTGTTCCACGTGCGCCAGCCATTCCGCGTGTTCGGTGACCAGGTCGCCGATGCGGCGCAGCAGCGCGCCGCGTTGGCTGGCGTTCATGGCCGGCCACGCGCCCCGGGTGAAGGCGCGATGGGCGGCTTGCACGGCCGTGTCCACGTCCTGCGCGGTGCCGCGGGCGATGCTGGCCCATTGGCGTCCGGTGACCGGGTCGCTGGTGGCCAGGCGGGCGCCAGCGGCGCCGGTGAACCCGCCGTCGATGAACTGGGTGTAGACCAGGTGGCCCTGCGCGTCGGCGGCGGTGGGCGGGAGCTTGGGGAACTGCTGGGCGTAGGCCTGGGTGTCGGGACGTGGCATGGAATCGAAGTCTGGAAATGAAGGGGTGGGTCAGGCGCCGCCGTCGAGCGCGGCGGCGGCCCGTGCGAGGTCTTCCTCGTCGGCGTCGCGGGTGATGACCACCAGCACGCCGGACAGGTCGTCGGGCACCTGGCCGTCCAGCAACTGGGGCGGGCTGAAGACGTGGCGCACGCCATGGATGGCGTAGTGCGCGCCGTCTTCCATGCGCAGGATGCCCTTGACGCGCAGCAGCCGTTCGCCCAGCCGGGATTGCATGAAGGCGACCCAGGCGGCGTAGCGTTCCCAGCCGACCGGACCATCGGCCCGGATCAGGTGCGAGGCGATGCCGTAGCGCAGGACGTGGGCGAGCCGCGTCCAGGCCTGCGGGCGTTCCTGCTCGGGCGGGCCCGGCACCGCGGCCCGGCGGTCCGCCGCCTGGAAGAGGTCGGTCGGTTCCCGCAGGCCGTCGCGATTCGCGTGCAGGACCGGAGCTCCGGGCGCCTGCCGGCGCAGTTGCCCGGCCAGGGCCGATGCGGCCTCGGGCGCGACCGTGTCGGTCTTGGTCAGGACCACGAGGTCGGCCACCGCGAGCTGCGTGGCGGCGGTCTCGTATTCTTCCAGCGTGGCCGCGCCGTGGGCGGCGTCGATGGTGGTGATCACGCCGGCCAGCCGCACGTGGCGGGCGATGGAGGCGTCGGATGCCAGGGCGTTGATCAGCGGGCCCGGCTCGGCCAGCCCCGAGGTCTCGACCACGATGCGCGAGAACGCCGGGATCTCGCCGCGCAGGCGCCGGTAGTACAGCGACTCCAGCGTTTCCTGCAGCGCGTTGTTGCTGGCGCAGCACAGGCATCCGGAGTCCAGGAGCACGATGTCGTCTTCGCTGGACTGGCCGACCAGCACATGGTCCAGGCCGATCTCGCCGAACTCGTTGATGACCACGGCGGTGTCGGCGAACGCCGGGCTGCGCACCAGCCCGGCGAGCAGGGTGGTCTTGCCGCTGCCCAGGAACCCGGTCAAGAGATAGACCGGGATCGGCGCGGCGGGCGTGGCGGACGGCATGCGCGGGACGCTCAGCCGGCCGAGCCGCCGCCCTGGCGCACCGGCAGCGCGGCCAGGTAGTCGCGCACTTCGGCCGAGGGAATCACGTCGGCGTACTTGCAGTTCAGGTCGAACAGGTTGATGGCGTGGCTGGCCTGGAAACGGTCGAATGCCGTCTCTTCGGGAATGATCACCTTGAAGTTGTACGAGTAGGCGTCCACGGCGGTGGCGCGCAGGCAGCCCGACGAGGTGCAGCCGACCAGGATCAGCGTGTCGACGTCCAGGAAGTTCAGGTGGCTCATGAAGGTCGTGCCGAAAAAGCACGATGGCTTGGTCTTGGTGATGCGGATGTCCTGCGGGCGCGGTGCCAGCGCCTCGACGGTCCGGGTGGCGTGGGTATCCGCCAGCACGGTTTTTTCCCCGCCGCGATGGTTTTTGCCGACCTGCACGCCGCTGTCGAGCAGGTCGGGGCGGCGCGCGCTTTCCGTGTAGAACACGGGGATGTTCTTCTCGCGCGCAAGTTCGAGCAGCGGCACCATGTGCGCGACGGCGTCCCAGGCTTCCTTGCCGCAGTGGGTGCGGTACTGCTTGAGGCCGTCCAGGATCTCCTGCGGGGTGTCGCCGCAGAAGTTGTACTGGACGTCGATGATGAACAGGGCGGGGCGCGTGCCGAAGCCGCCGCGCTTGCCGTAGCCGGCCACGGCAAGGACCTGCTGGTCGCGTTCGGTCAGGAAGTCGTCCCAGATGCGTTTGGTTTGGCTCATGTCGTTTCCTTGGGGAGTATCAAAGGCGCCGGAGGTAGCGGCCGCCGGGCTGGCGGCGGGCGTCATCGGTGATCTTGCCGTCCAGGGCCACGGTGCGGCCGCGCACCAGCGTGCGCACCGGCCAGCCCTTGAGCGTCATGCCCTCGTAGGGCGAATAGTCGGCGTAGGATTCGAGCGTGGCCGGGTCCACGGTTTTTTCCAGGTCCAGGTCGACCACCAGCAGGTCGGCATCCTTGCCGACCTCGATGCCGCCCTTGGCCGGCATGTTGTAGTGCCGGGCCGAGTTGGCCGAGGCGACCTCCATCAGCCGTTCCAGCGGCACGCCGCGGCGGTGGTAGCCCTCGTGCAGCAGGATGGGCAGGATCATGCCGGTGCCGGGAAAGCCGTTGCTGGCGGCCCAGATGTCCTTGTCCTTGGTGCTGCGCTTGCGCGGCACGTGGTCCGAACCGATGGTGGTGACCGAGCCGTCCAGCACGCCTTCCCACATGGCGTCGACGTCGGCCTGGCCGCGCACGGGCGGATTGACCTTGGCATAGGGGCCGGCGGGGCTCTCGTCCGTCAGGAACAGATAGTGCGGGCAGGTCTCGACGTGGATGGGCGGGGCGTTGCGGTTGCGCCGATGGCGCCGGACCTCGTCCAGGGCCTCGCCGCTGCTCAGGTGGACGATGTTGACGGCGGCGCCGGTCTTGGACGCGAAATAGCACACGCGGTGCACGTTCTCGGCCTCCAGGAAGTCGGGGCTCTGCTCGTTCCAGGCCTTCAGGTCGTCGCGGCCGGCGGCGCGCAGCGGATCGCGCAGCAGCGGGATCACTTCCACGTTCTCGCAGTGCACGCCCAGGATCGCGCCCGGGATGCGCGCGGTCTCGCGCAGCGCGGCGAACAGGAGGCCGTCGTCGATGTCGGTGAAGCCCTGGGCCAGGCCGGCGGCGCCCTTGTACATCATGTAGAGCTTGTAGGACGAGACGCCGAAACGTTCGGAGATTTCCTTCAGCGTCTCGACGTGCAGGTGGCTGGTCAGGCCGAAGTGGAAGCCGAAGTCGATACAGCTTTGCGCCAGGGCCCGGTCGTGGGCCGCCTGGAACGATTCGCGGATGTCGCGCGAGCGGTGGAAGGACAGGACCGAGGTGGTGCCGCCCAGGGCGGCGGTGCGCGACTCGGTCTCGAAGTCGGTCTCGGGCGAGCCGAAGCCGAAGTGCACGTGCGGATCGATGACGCCCGGCAGCACGCACAGGCCCTGGCAGTCGATCGTTTCATCGGCCGCCAGTTGCGCGCCGGGTTCGGCGATGACGGCGATGCGCCCCTGGCTGATGCCGATCTGGCCGGGGGTCAGGCCGCGCTGCGGCAGCAGGATCCTGGCGTTGGCCAGGACGAGGTCCAGATTCATGGTTGCGTTTCCTCGTTGAAATCCGGGGTGGTGCCTACGGGGTCCAGGCAGGCCTGGAGGACGCTGGCCGGGATGCCGCCTTCCTGCATCAGCTGGCGCTCGGCCTGGGTCAGGACCTGGGCCTGCACCTGGAAGCGGATGACGCCGTCCGGGCCGGTGGCCTCGACCGTGATGGGGGCGCCGTCCATGATGCCGGGGATAAGCCCCTGGAAACCGAAGCTTTCGGCGCCGGTCAGGCCCAGCTGGCGCCATCCCTGCCCGGGCAGGAAGGCCAGGGGCAGCACGCCCATGCCCACCAGGTTGGCGCGGTGGATGCGTTCGAAGGACTCGGCCAGCACGGCCTTCACGCCCAGCAGCGCGGAACCCTTGGCGGCCCAGTCGCGGCTGCTGCCCGTGCCGTATTCCTTGCCGGCCAGGATCACCGTGGCGATGCCGTCCTCGCGGTAGGCGCGGGCCGCATCGAAGATGGTGCAGGGCGCGTGGTCGGGAAAGTGGACCGTGACGCCGCCCTCGGTGCCGGGCACCAGCAGGTTCTTGATGCGGATGTTGGCGAAGGTGGCGCGGGCCATGATCTCGTGGTTGCCGCGCCGCGCCACATAGGTGTTGAAGTCGGCGGGCGCCACGCCGGCCTCGATCAGGTAGCGGCCGGCGGGGGTGTCGGCGGGGATCTCGCCGCCGGGGGAGATGTGGTCGGTGGTGAGCGAGTCGCCGAAGGCGGCCAGCACGCGTGCGCCTTGCAGGCCGCGTTCGAACTGGCCGAGGCCGCTCGCGGCGCGGGCCTGGCGGAAGAAGGGCGGTTCGACCAGGTAGTGCGACTGCCGGTCCCAGGGGAAGAGCGGTCCGCGGGGAGCGTCCAGCGTGTCCCACAGCGAGCCGCCGGCGGCGCGCGCTTCGTAGGTGTCGACGAAGATCTCGCGGCGGGTGGCGGCGGGCATGGCCTGGGCGATTTCCTCGGGCGTCGGCCACAGGTCGCGCAGGTAGACCGGCACGCCGGCGGGGTCGATGGCGACGGGCTCGCGCGTCAGGTCGATGTCGATGCGGCCGGCCAGCGCGTACAGGACCACCAGCGGCGGCGCGCCGATGTAGTTGGCGCGGATCAGCTTGTGGATGCGGCCTTCGAAATTGCGGTTGCCCGACAGCACGGCCGCGGCGACCAGCCCGCGCTGTTCGATTTCGCGCGCGGCCTCGGGAACGAGCGGTCCGGACTTGCCGCCGCAGGTGGTGCAGCCGTAGCCGATCAGGTGGAAGCCCAGCGCGGCCAGGGGCGCCAGCAGGCCGGCCTCTTCCAGGTAGCGCGTGACGGTGCGCGAGCCGGGAGCCAGCGAGCGCTTGACCCAGGCCGGTGGCTGGAGCCCGCGCGCGGCCGCCTTGCGGGCGACGATGCCGGCCGCCAGCATGACGGCGGGGTTGGAGGTGTTGGTGCACGAGGTGATGGCGGCCAGCGCGATGCTGCCGTGGTCCATGGCGCCTGCGCCGGGGGCCGGCGCGGCGCCGAAGCCCCCGTCGGCCAAGGGGCGCGGCAGGCGGGCCCGGAAGTCTTCGGTGATGCGCGCCAGCGGCAGGCGGTCCTGCGGCCGGCGCGGTCCCGCCATGCCGGGCAGCACGGTGTCCAGATCGATCTCGACGATCTGGCTGTAGACGGGAGAGGCGTCGCCGGCGTCCCGGAACAGGTGGTTGGCCCGCGTATAGGCCTCGACCAGGGCAACCTGTTCCTCGGGACGGCCGGTGGTGCGCAGGTAGGCCAGGGTCTGGCCGTCGATGGGGAAGTAGCCGCAGGTGGCGCCGTACTCGGGGGCCATGTTGGCGATGGTGGCGCGTTCGGGCACCGTGAGGCCGGCCACCGCGGGGCCGAAGAACTCCACCGCGCAGGCGGTGACGCCCACCCGGCGCAGTGTTTCGGTAATGAGCAGCGCGGCGTCGGTGGTCAGCGCCGAGGGCGGAATGCGGCCGGACAGGCGTACGCCCACCACGCGGGGGATGGGGAAGGTGTAGGCCTGGCCGAGCAGCGCGGCTTCGGCGTCGATGCCGCCCACGCCCCAGCCCAGCACGCCCAGCGCGTTGACCATGGGCGTGTGGGAGTCGCCGCCGATGACGAAGTCCGGATGCGCCCAGGTGCCGTCGGGCCGTTCGGCGCGGCAGACCACTGGCGCGATGTGTTCCAGGTTGACTTGGTGGATGATGCCCGTGCCCGGCGGGAAGACGCGCAGGCCGGCATAGGCCTGCTGGGCCCATTTCAGGAAGCGGTAGCGTTCGGCGTTGCGCTGGAACTCGCGGGCGAGGTTGCGCTCGGCCGCGTCGCCGCCGCCCCAGTGGTCGACCTGCAGCGAGTGGTCGACGATCAGGTCCACCGGCACGCGCGTGTCCACGGTGGCGACGTCGCCACCACGGGCCGCGACGGCATCGCGCAGGGCCGCCAGGTCCTGCAGCACCGGCAGGCCGCTGGAGTCGGGCAGGATCACGCGCGCCACGTGCAGCGGCAGGTCGGCGCCGATATGCGCCTGCCAGTCGAGCAGCGCGCGCAGGTCGGCCTGGGCGACCTGCCGGCCCCATGCGCGGTTGCGCGCCAGGTTCTCCAGCAGCACGCGCACGACGTAGGGATAGTCGGCCAGCGGCTTGCCCGCCGCCTGCGCCATGGCGGCGAGATCGGCGATGAACAGCGAACCGGATCGGAAGGAGAAGGTGCGGGTCATGGACGGAGGCGGCGAAAATGCGTGCGGCTTTGCTATGGTATGAATCTTATGAGCACCGTTTGTTAAATGTCAACACTTTGGCGTGGAAGAGTGGTTGGGGAAATGGAGGCGGCCGCTTGCTTTGGTTCATTTCAAAGCTCGAATTTTCTTGATATAAGGCTTTTCATGCAGGCATCGGCTTATGCTCGAGGGTGCTTTTCATGCAAACCCGAATCACGCAAAAGAGTTGACACTTTTAAAACCGTTTTGATAATCTGTCGACACTATGGACGAATCAGCCGAGACCTTCATCAACAGGGAGGACGCCCAGGGGCCCCTGGCCGACGCGGTATTCCAGCAGGTGCTGGACGCGATCTACCAGGGCCGGCTGGCGCCCGGCAGCGTCATCAACGAAGTGGCGCTGGCCCAGGAATTCGGCGTGAGCCGTGGGCCGGTGCGCGAGGCGGTGCGCCGCCTGCAGGGCATCCAGTTGGTCACCCGCGAGCCCTACCAGAAGGCGCGGGTCGTGTCGCTGTCCGCCGAGTCCGCGCTGGAGCTGTTCCAGATGCGGATGGCGCTGGAGGGCGTGGCCTGCAGCCTGGCCACCCAGCGCATGAGCGACGAGGAGGTGGCGCAACTGCTGGCGGAGCTGGAGCAGGACCGGCAGCGCCAGCTGCGCAAGGACCGGGGCGAGTCGTCCGGACCTCGGGTATTCGATTTCCACGAGCGCATCGTGCGGGCTAGCGGCAACAACCGCATCATCCACGCGCTGTGCGAAGACCTTTATCACCTGCTGCGCGTGTACCGCCGGCATTCCGGGACCGTGCTCGAACGCAAGGAGGACGCCTATGCCGAGCACTGGCAGATCCTGCGCGCGATCAAGTCGCGCGATGCGGAACTGGCGGAGTCGCTGATGCGCTCGCATATCGAACGCGCGGCCCGGCACCTGTTCACCCATCTCGCGGACCGGGACGACACCGACGTCGCCCCGGGACGGCGAGGACGGGCGGCCGGGACGGGCACCTGAAACACTGACCATTTCGGAGTCATCGCATGAACAGTCCCCGCAAGTTCCGGGAGTTGCTCAAGAACGAGGAATTCATCGTCTCGCCCGGGGTGTACGACGGGTACAGCATACGGCTGGTAGAGGCCGCCGGGTTCAAGACCGCCTGCACCAGCGGGGCCGCCGTCTCGAACGCGCTGCTGGGCATCGCCGACATCGGGGTCATGGGATTGACCGAGAACGTCAACCATTGCCGCAACCTGGCGCGCTCGGTGTCCATTCCGCTGACGGCGGACGCCGACAACGGCTACGGCAACCCGGTGAACGTGTTCCATACGGTGCGGATGTTCGAGGAAGCCGGCGTGGCCGGCATCAACCTCGAGGACCAGGTCAGCCCCAAGCGCTGCGGCCACATGCCCGGCAAGGACGTGGTCAGCCAGGCCGAGATGGTCAAGAAGATCGAGGCCGCCTGCCTGGCGCGCCGCGACGATGACTTCGTCATCATCGCCCGCACCGACGCGCTGGCCATCGAGGGCATCGAGGGCGCGGTGCGCCGGGCCAAGGCCTATGCGGCGGCGGGCGCCGACATGCTGTTCCCCGACGCGGTGCGTACCGAAGACGACATCAAGCGCATCGTCGATGCCGCCGGCATTCCGGTCACCGTCAACATGGGATTCGGCATACGCAGCCGGCCCACCACGCCGCTGATCCCGCTGCCGCGCCTGAAGGCGCTGGGCGTCAAGCGCATCAGCCTGCCGCGCATGCTGCCGGCCGCCGCCATCCATGCCATGCAGCATGCGCTGCAGGCCATGCGCGGTGTGATGGAAAGCGGCGAGCCCGTCGATCGTCCCGACCTGCTGGTAGGCATCGAGGACATCATGAAGCTGATGGGCTACGAAGAAATGCGCGCGCTGGAAAAGCGCCTGACCACGCTGGCCGAATAGCCGCCGCCGAGCCCGCCTGGGCGCATGCCCAGGCCACGCAGTTCCCGAACGCGATCGTCTTGCATCCCAGGGTGCCGGCCAACAACCTGACCGAGTTCGTGCCCAGCTCCCCCGTCGCGTTCCGTGCCTTCGTGGAGCGCGAGATCGCGATGTGGGCCGAGGCGGTGAAGGTGTCGGGCGCGCAGGCCGACTGAAGGCCCTGGCGGCGCCTGGCCTACGCCACCCGGCTGTCGGGGAAATGCAGCGCGAAGGTGCTGCCTTGGCCCAGCTCGCTGGCGATTTCCAGTTCGGCGTCGTGCCGCATGGCGATGTGCTTGGTGATCGCCAGCCCCAGCCCCGTGCCGCCCGATTCGCGCGAACGGCTGCGGTCCACGCGGTAGAAGCGCTCGGTCAGGCGGGGCAGGTGATGCGAGGCGATGCCTATGCCGGTGTCCTTCACGGAATAGCGGGCATCGCCATCGGCTTCGCGCCGCCAGCGCACCGTGATGTGGCCGCCCTCGGGCGTGTAGCGCACGGCGTTGATCAGCAGGTTGGAGATGGCCGACGCGAGTTCGGTGCCGGTGCCCAGGACATCCAGGCCTTCGTCGATCTCGCCGACGATCTCGTGGCGGCCGCCCGACAGGGCGCGCGCCTGGCTCAGGGCCGTCTCGATCAGCGCCGGCATGTTCACCGGCTGCGGATCGGTGGTGGGCGAGGATTCCAGGGTGGACAGGGTCAGCAGGTCGGCCACGATGGCCTGCATGCGCTGGGCCTGGTCCAGCATCAGCTTCATGTACTGTTCGCGCTGCTCGTCGCTCAGCGCTTCCGCGGGCATGTCGCGCAGCGTTTCCAGGAAGCCCGACAGCACCGTCAGCGGCGTGCGCAACTCGTGCGAGACGTTGGCGACGAAATCGCGGCGGGTGGTCTCCAGCCGCTCGATCTGCGTCACGTCGCGCGTCAGCAGCATGCGCTGGTGCTTGTTGTACGAGATGAGCTGCACCATCAGCAGGCGATCGCCGCCGCCGGGGCTGCGCACCAGGCGCGGCGCGGGCCAGTCCTCCTGGCGGGCGTAGTTCACGAACTCGGGGGCCCGCACCAGGTTCAACAGGCTCTGGCCGCGGTCGGCCGGCAGGCGCAGGCCCAGGTGCTGGCGCGCGATGCGGTTGCACCAGTCGATATGGAATTCCTTGTCCAGCGTGACCAGTCCGTCGGGCAGGGCCTGGGCGGCGGCGAAGAAGCCCTGTACGTTCCCTTCCAGCATCGCGAGCTGGCGTTCCTGGTTGCGCAGGTGCCGGTAGATGCGGGCCAGGGCCTCGTCCCACGAACCGGCCGAGGGCGGCGGCGGCCGTTGCAGGTCGTTGGTCCAGCGCGTGACGCGCGAGAGCTGCCAGATATGCCAGACCAGCAGCGTGCCCAGGCCGAAACTGAAGACGGCCCAGCCGAAGCTGCCCGTGATCGGCCGCGTGAGGGCCGCCAGGCCGGCCCACAAGAGGACGACGATGAGGTTGCGTATCCAGACCATGGAGCGAATTGTCGCATTGCCCGGAGCCCGGACCCTGCCGTCTTTTATGGTTTTTTTGTGAATTTTCCAGGGCACGGCGGATCCGGCTCCGCCGGTCCTTCAGTAGAGCCCTGCGGGGCCCGGCGCCGGGCCGCCCCAAGGCGGGCCCCGGCCCCCTCGGGGGGGCTGCCGCATAGCGGCTGGGGGCTCACCATGCCGGGCGCGCGTCGGCGCGTGGGGGTTATTGGCCTACAGGATGGGCGGTGAAGCGGTAGCCGCTGCCGCGCACGGTCTCCACGTGCCCGTCGTGCTTGCTGGGCTCCAGGGCCTTGCGCAGGCGCCGGATGTGCACGTCCACCGTGCGTTCTTCGACGAACACGTGGTCGCCCCACACCTGGTCCAGCAGCTGCGAACGCGAGAACACGCGCTCGGGGTGGGTCATGAAGAAGTGCAGCAGGCGGAACTCGGTGGGGCCGATGTTCAGGGTCACGCCGTTGCCGTTGAGCCGGTGGGTGACCGGATCCAGCCGCAGTCCGGCGACGTCGATCAGGTCGTCGGTCAACTGGGGCGCGCGGCGCCGCAGGACGGCCTTGATGCGGGCCATCAGTTCCTTGGGCGAGAACGGCTTGGTGATGTAGTCATCGGCGCCGGCCTCCAGGCCGTCGACCTTGTCCTGCTCGGCGCCCTTGGCGGTAAGCATGATGATGGGAACGGCCTTGGTGCGCTCCTCGGTCCGCAGCTTGCGGGCCAGCGATACGCCCGAGGTGCCGGGCAGCATCCAATCGAGCAGGATCAGGTCGGGGAGTTCGGCCCGGATCAAGGTCTGGGCCTGTTCGGCGTCAGCCGCGCGCAGGACCTTGTGGCCCGCGAAGGACAGGTTGACCGAGACCAGCTCCTGGATGGCCGGTTCGTCTTCGACGACTAAAATAGTGCTGGACATGGATATGCCGGTTGGGTTGCTGAAGCATGTCCATAGTATGGCGGTATTGTTTCAGGTATGTGACATGATCCGGCGCCCGCGGACGCCCCGGCGCGGCCGCGGCCCCCATCGGCTACCATGGAGTCCCTACGCGAGAACACTATGGCAGGCCTGGACAAGAATACCCCTCTCCCCACCAATATCGTCGTGCACAGGCAGTCCAGGATGCTGGAGGTCGCCTTCGACGACGGCAGCAGTTTCCGGCTGCCTTTCGAGCTGCTGCGCGTCTACAGCCCTTCGGCCGAGGTCCGGGGCCACGGGCCGGGCCAGGAGACGCTGCAGGTGGGCAAGCGCGACGTGGATCTCGTCTCGCTCGAACCGGTGGGCAACTACGCGGTCCAGCCCCGGTTCTCCGACGGGCATTCGACCGGAATCTATTCGTGGGACATCCTGTATGCACTGGGCCGCGACCAGGACCGCCTGTGGGCGGAGTATCTCGCCGCGCTGGAGGCGGCGGGGGCCTCGCGGGATCCCGAGCCGCGGGACGGGATGGCGACAACCGAAGTACGCCGTGAAGGTAAGCAATGAGCGATAAGCAGCACTCCTCCGCGCCGGCCGGCGACACGCCGCCGGGCACGACCCATTTCGGCTTCCAGCAGGTGGCCGAGACCGACAAGGCACGCAAGGTGGCCGAGGTCTTCCATTCGGTGGCCGCGCGCTACGACGTCATGAACGACCTGATGTCCGGCGGCATGCACCGGGCCTGGAAGGTATTCACCGTGGCCCGCGCCGGCGTGCGCCCGGGCATGAAGGTGCTGGACATCGCCGGCGGCACCGGCGACCTGGCCAAGGCCTTCGCCCGGCGCGCCGGGCCCACCGGCGAGGTCTGGCTGACCGACATCAACGATTCCATGCTGCGCGTGGGACGGGACCGGATGCTGGATGCCGGGCTGATGCTGCCGACCGCCGTCTGCGACGCCGAGAAGCTGCCCTTTCCGGACGGCTATTTCGATCGGGTCTCGGTGGCGTTCGGGCTGCGCAACATGACCCACAAGGACCGGGCCCTGGCCGAGATGGCGCGGGTGCTGCGCCCCGGCGGCAAGCTGCTGGTGCTGGAGTTCTCCCGGGTCGCCAGGCCGCTGCGGGCGGCCTACGACTGGTATTCGTTCAACATCCTGCCCTGGCTGGGGCGCAAGGTCGCCCAGGACGAGGCCAGCTACCGCTACCTGGCCGAATCCATCCGCATGCACCCGGACCAGGACACCCTGGCCGGAATGCTGGAACAGGCGGGCCTGGCGCGTGTCCAATATTTCAATCTGACCGCCGGGGTGGTCGCCCTGCACGAGGGCGTGCGGCTGTAGCCTCCCTTGTTGCAAATTCCCTCGCGAATCCGGGGCGTTCCGACTGGCGATTTGCGCCGTAGTCCGTTAAATTTCAGCTTATTGTCAGGAAAGGCTGCTACGACCGCCCGTCTGCGGGGGCGTCGCGGCGCCGGGCATCCCCACCTGGCAGCAATGGCGCCCACGCTGGCCGGCAGACCCGGTACCGGGGCCGGCACGGCGGCGCCACGACATTGATTACAGGAGAATCCACACAATGTCCCGACGATTTTTTTCCAGGTTCATCCCGGCTCTGGTCATCGCCGTCTCGACGGTGGCGATGCTGGGCGTCTCGCATGACGCCCTGGCCAAGCGCCTGGGCGGGGGCGGCAGCATGGGCCGCCAGTCCAGCAACCTGACGCAGCGGCAGGCCACGCCGCCGGCGCGCACTCCCCAGCAGAACCAGCAGGCCGCGCCGTCGGCGGCTCCTGCCGCCGCGGGGGCCGCTGCGGGCGCCACCGCCGCGCGCAGCGGCATGTCGCGCTGGCTGGGCCCCATCGCCGGCATCGCCGCCGGCCTGGGCCTGGCGGCCCTGCTGTCGCATCTGGGCCTGGGCGCGGCCGCGGCCGAGCTCATCGGCAGCCTGCTGCTCATCGCGCTGGCCGTCTTCGCCGTGCTGTTCATCGTTCGCCGGCTGCGCGGCGTCGGTCAGCAGCCGGCGCTCCAGGGCGCGGGCAACAGCCGCTTCCAGCAGCGTAACGAGCCGCCCGCCACCATGGCGCGCGAATCGGCGGCACCCGCCGCCGCTCCTGCCGCATCCGTGGCCGCCGCGGGCCCTGCGCCCACCGGCGAGTGGGGCATCCCCAGCGATTTCGACACCGCGAATTTCCTCAGCCATGCGAAGAACTACTTCGTGCAGTTGCAAGGCGTCTGGGACCGCGGCGACGTGAACGAGCTGCGCGACCTGGTCACCGACGATCTGCTGGCCGAACTCAGCCAGCAGATCGGCCAGCGCGAGGGGCAGAACGTGACCGAGGTGGTGCTGTTGAACGCGGAACTGCTGGGCATCGAAACCGTCTCCGACGGCCATCTGGCCAGTGTCCGGTTCTCCGGCATGCTGCGCGAGGCACCGGGCACCGAGGCCTTCCGCTTCGAGGAAGTCTGGAACCTGTTCAAGCCCAACGACGGCGGCTGGCTGCTGGCCGGCGTGCAGCAGATCCCGGTGCAGGAACACAACCGGTAAACTTGCGGGGTCGAACCCCGTGGAACGCCCGTCCTCGGACGGGCGTTTTTCATTGGAAGGCCGGATTGCCGGTCGGTTCTCCTTACTGGTTTCCGCCTTGCATCCTATGCCCGTGTCCCTGCCGTACCCTTCCGCCGCCGCCATCCGGGCGCTCGACACGCTGCTGTTGCGCGAGCCCTGGGCCCGCGAGCGGCTGCGCCAGCATGCCGGCAAGACGGCCCGCCTGGCCGCCGGTTCCCTGCGCATGACGCTGACGATCACCCCGCACGGCCTGGTCGAGGCCGCCGCCGTGGATGCGGTGCCCGACGTGACCCTGACCGTCGATGGCGGCAGGCTGCCGGAACTGCTGTCGGGCGATGCCGCCCGCCGGATGGGGGCGGTGCGCATCGAGGGCGACGCGGCGCTGGCCCACGTGCTGGGAGACCTGGCGCGGGACCTGCGCTGGGACGTGGAAGAGGACCTGGCCGGGATTGTCGGCGACATACCCGCCGCCCGCCTGGTCCGGACGGCGCGGGGTGTGGCGGGCGGATTGCGCGCCAGCGCGTGGCGGCTGGCCGAGAACGTGGCGGAGTACCTGACCGAGGAAAGCGGGGCGGTGGCGTCCTCGCATGCGCTGCAAGCCTGGGGAGGCGAGGTGCGGCGCCTGCGCGACGACGCCGAGCGCGCGGGCAAGCGGGTCGAGCACCTGCGGACGCGACTGGCCCGGCTCGAAACCCGTCCGGGCGCGGAGGGCTAGGCCATGTTCACCTTCCTGCGCCTGATCCGCATCATGTTCGTCAGCTTCCGCTACGGCCTGGACGAACTCGTGATCTCCGGCATCCGGCATCCCTGGACCGAGCGCCTGCTGGTCGTGATGCGGCTGGGCCGCAAGCTGCACGCGCCGCGCGGCGAGCGGCTGCGCCTGGCGCTGGAGACGCTGGGCCCCATCTTCGTCAAGTTCGGCCAGGTGCTGTCGACCCGGCGCGACCTGATCCCGGCGGACATCGCCGACGAACTGGCGCGCCTGCAGGACCGCGTGCCGCCGTTCCCGTCCGAGGTGGCGATCGCCAGCATCCGCAAGGAGCTGGGCCGCCATCCGGACGAACTGTTCGCCAGCTTCGAGCGCGAGCCGGTGGCCTCGGCCTCGATCGCGCAGGTGCATTGCGCGGTGCTCAAGGATGGCCGCGACGTGGCCGTGAAGGTGCTGCGGCCCAACATGGCGCCGGTGATCGACAAGGACCTGCGGCTGCTGCGGGCGGCGGCCACGCTGATCGAAAGGATCTCGGCCGACGGACGGCGCCTGAAGCCGCGCGAGGTGGTGGCCGAGTTCGACAAGTACCTGCACGACGAACTCGACCTGCTGCGCGAGGCGGCCAACTGCAGCCAGCTGCGCCGCAACTTCGCCCCCGACGGCCCTCGCGGCGACCTGCTGATCGTGCCGGAAGTGATGTGGGACTACTGCTCGTCGTCCATCTTCACGATGGAGCGCATGCGCGGCATCCCCGTCAATCACGCCGAGCGGCTGGTCGAGGCCGGCGTGGACCTGAAGAAGCTGGCGCGGGACGGCGTGGAGATCTGCTTCACCCAGATGTTCGCGGACGGCTTCTTCCACGCGGACATGCATCCGGGCAACATCTACGTGTCGGACGACCCGCGCACGCTGGGGCGCTACATCGCGCTCGACTTCGGCATCGTCGGTTCGCTGTCCGAGTTCGACAAGAACTACCTGGCGCAGAACTTCCTGGCCTTCTTCCGGCGCGACTACCGCCAGGTGGCCCGCCTGCACATCGAGTCCGGCTGGGTGCCGCCCGGCACGCGCGAGGAAGAACTCGAGGGCGCGATCCGGGCCTGCTGCGAGCCTTATTTCGACCGGCCGCTGGCCGAGATCTCGCTGGGGCAGGTGCTGCTGCGCCTGTTCCAGACCTCGCGCCGCTTCCACGTCGAGATCCAGCCGCAACTGGTGCTGCTGCAGAAAACGCTGCTCAACGTCGAAGGCCTGGGCCGCGAACTGGATCCGTCGCTGGACCTGTGGAAGACGGCCAAGCCCTACCTGGAACGCTGGATGCACGAGCGCGTCGGCTGGGCGGCGCTGCGCAACAACCTGCGGCGCGAGTCGCAGCAGTGGGCGCAGATGCTGCCCGAACTGCCGCGCCTGGTGCATCATCAATTGGCCCGCCCGGATCGTTCCGCCGATACCCTGGCCGAACTGCAGCGCCTGCGGGCCGCCCAGCAGCAGACCAATCGCCTGATGGCTGTGATCGCCGGCGTGCTGGCGGTGGGCGTGGCCGTGGCCCTGTGGGCGGTCGCCCGCTAGCCTTGTTCCTGGCTCCGGATTTTCCGAAGGCTGGATCCGCGTAATCCGCATTTCCAGCCGGCGCGCCTTGCGGCAGCATGGCGTCATGGACTCCTTGCTCTCGATGTACTCCGCGGCCAGCTGGCCGCTGATCCTTCTCATCCTCGGTACCTTCTTCGTGGCCGGCGCCGTGAAGGGCGTCATCGGCCTGGGGCTGCCCACCGTCGCCATGGGGCTGCTGGGCCTGGCCATGGTCCCGGCGCAGGCCGCGGCGCTGCTCGTGGTGCCATCCTTGGTGACCAACGTCTGGCAACTGGCCGCCGGCGGGCGCTTCGTGCACCTGGCCAGGCGGCTGTGGCCCCTGCTGGCGGGCGTGGTGGCCGGCACCTGGCTGACGGCGGCGCTGGCCGGCACGGGGTCGCAGCCCTGGGCGGTCCGGGCGCTGGGCGTGGCCCTGGTGCTGTACGCGGCCTTCGGCCTGATGGCCTTCCAGCTGCGCGTGCCGCCCGGCGCCGAGCGCTGGCTGGGCGCGCTGTCCGGCCTGGCGACCGGCGCGGTCACCGCCGCCACGGGCGTGTTCGTGATTCCCGCCGTGCCCTACCTGCAGGCGCTGGGCCTGGCCAAGGATGAACTGGTGCAGGCGCTGGGCATGGCCTTCACGGTCTCGACGCTGGCGCTGGCCGTGGCGCTGGCGCGCGGCGGCGCCCTGGGCTACCAGCAGATGGCGGCGTCCCTGGTGGCCCTGGTACCGGCCATGGCGGGCATGTGGGCGGGCCAGTATCTGCGCCACCGCATCAGCCCCGCGGCGTTCCGCCGGGGGTTCTTCACGGGGCTCGGCCTCCTGGGCCTGTACCTGTGCTTCTGACCGGCCGCAGCGCCCCGCTCCACCCACCGATACGCCAGCCCTGACGGGCCTGGAAAGCCCTGGCCCGCTGTGCGATACTCGCGCGGTTTTGGCTTTTTTTCCCGGGTGGGCTCGGCATCATGGTGTTCTGGTTCGTCTTGCTCTACCTGCTGGTTTCCATCTGCATCGGCGTGGTCGCCGCCCGCCGGGTGTCGAACTCCACCGACTATGCGGTGGCCGGCAGGTCGCTGCCCCTGTTCATCGTGGTCGCCACGACCTTCGCCACCTGGTTCGGCTCCGAGGCGGTGCTGGGCGTGTCGGCCGTGTTCGTGCGGGAAGGGCTGGGCGGCGTGGTCGAGGATCCCTTCGGCGCGTCGATGTGCCTGGTGCTGGTGGGCGTGTTCTTCGCCGCGCGGCTCTACCGGCACAATCTGCTGACGCTGGGCGACTACTACCGCGAACGCTACGGCCCCATCGTCGAGGTCCTCATGAGCCTGGCGATCATCATTTCGTACCTGGGGTGGGTGGCGGCGCAGGTCAAGGCGCTGGGGCTGGTGTTCCACATGCTCGATCCGGGCGTGTTCTCGCAGACCGGCGGCATGATCATCGGTACGCTGATCGTGATGACCTACACCCTGTTCGGCGGCATGTGGTCGGTCGCGCTGACCGATTTCTTCCAGATGATCGTGATCGTGGCCGGGCTCTTCACCATCGCCTATTTCGCCACCGACCTGGCCGGCGGCGTGGGCGTGGTCGTGCACGAGGCGACCAGCCGCGACCTGCTCAATTTCCTGCCGCCGGCCACGGCGCACGACGTGCTGTTCTTCTTCGCGGCGCTGGTCACGATGATGCTGGGCTCCATTCCCCAGCAGGACGTCTACCAGCGCGTGATGTCGTCCAAGGACGTGGGGACCGCCCGGCGCGGCCCCGTCATCGGCGGGCTGCTCTACCTGATGTTCGCCTGCATCCCCATGTACATAGGCGTGGCCGCCTTCAGCGTGATGCCCGATACGGTCGGGACGCTGCTGCAGGAGGATCCCCAGAAGATCCTGCCCACCTTCATCCTCGAGCGCATGCCCGCGGTGGCGCAGGTGTTCTTCTTCGGCGCGCTGCTGTCGGCCATCATGTCGACCGCCTCGGCCACGCTGCTGGCGCCTTCGACCACCTTCGCCGAGAACATCCTGCGCCATTTCCTGCCGGGCATGTCCGACAAGCATTTCCTGCGCGCGATGCGCGTGTCGGTGGTGCTGTTCGGACTGTGCGTGCTGGCTTTCGCGCTCAGTACCTCCGACAGCATCTACGAGATGGTGGCGGGCGCCTATACCGTGACGCTGGTGGGGGCGTTCGTGCCCCTGCTGATGGGCCTGTACTGGCGGCGCGCGACCACGCAGGGCGCGCTGCTGTCGTCGGTGATGGGGGTGGCCGCCTGGCTGCTGGTCAGGGCTTTTGCCGCGGAGGAATTTCCGCCACAATTGGCAGGACTGCTGGCGGGATTCGTCGGCATCTGGGCCGGCAGCCTGCTTCCCCAAGTGGTGCGGGCGCGCGCGCGGCCCGCGCTGCATCCGGTCCTGTAAGTTCTGTTACAGGCGCGTCCCGCGCCATGCCCGGCCGGATCTGGAAGGAATGTGTCATGCGGGGGTAAGACTCCCGCTATATCGTTCGCCGACCTTCCGGCGACTTGGAACGCTCAAGCTGCCGGCTTCCATACAAGGGCCCCATCATGCTGTACCCGGAACTATTCAAATCCCTGGAGTCCGTGCGCTGGGACATGGGAAAGGACGTGCCGTGGGACCAGTTCGACGCCAGTCTGCTGACCGACGAGCAGGCGCATACGATCAAGATGAACGCGATCACCGAGTGGTCGGCGCTGCCGGCCACCGAGATGTTCCTGCGGGACAACCGCGAGGACAGCGACTTCAGCGCGTTCATGTCGATCTGGTTCTATGAAGAGCAGAAGCATTCGCTGGTGCTGCAGGAATACCTGAAGCGCTTTCGTCCCGACATGCTGCCGACCGAGGACGAACTGCACCACGTGCGCTTCGAGTTCGACGCCGCGCCCGCGCTCGAGACCCTGACGCTGCACTTCTGCGGCGAGATCCGGCTCAACCATTGGTACCGCCGCGCGGCGCAATGGCACAGCGAGCCGGTCATCAAGGCCATCTACAAGCTCATCGCGCAGGACGAGGCCCGCCATGCGGGGGCCTACCTGCGCTACATGAGGCGGGCGCTGACCGAGCGCGGCAAGGAACTGGCCGACCAGGCGCGTGCCGCCTTCGCCAAGATAGGTGTGCTGATGGCGTCGGCCAAGCGCACGTCGCAGGCGCTGCATCCGACCAATCTGCACGTCAACAAGAGCCTGTTCCCCAACGACACCGTGCAATCCCGGCTGCCCGAGCCGGGCTGGCTCGACCGCTGGCTGGACGACCAGATCCAGTTCGACCGCGAGTGGGAGGGCAAGGTGGCCGATCGCATCCTGCACACCATGTCGACCCTGCTCGGCCGCAGCTTCGCGACCGTGCAGGACCTGAACCGCTACCGCAAGGAGCTGGCCACCGGCTGAGCGGCGGCCAGGGTGCCGGCGGGATCCCGGCCCGTGGGTCTTCAGCCCAGCTGCACCGGCACGAAGATCTTGGCGTCGCCGCGCTGCACGAGCAGCGCCACGTTCTTGCCCGACTTCGCGATCAGCGAGCGCACCTGGTCGACGCTCTGCACCGGGACGCCGTTCAGCGACAGCAGCAGGTCCCCGGGTTCGATGCCGGCCTGTTCGGCCGGGCCGCCCACCTGCTCGACCACCAGCCCGCCATTGTCGCCCACGGCCATCCGTTCCTGCGGCGTGAGCGGACGCAGCGCCAGCCCCAGCCGGCCGTGCGCCGCGCCGCCGCGCGTATCGGCGCTGGCCGTGGCTTCGGCCTTGGCGCTGCCCAGCTTGGCGACGATGTCGTGCGGCGAGCCGTTGCGCCAGACTTCCAGCTTGACGTCCTGTCCCGGCGTGGCCAGGCTGATCACCGCGGGCAGGTCGCCCGAGGCCACCACGGGCTTGCCGTCGATCTTGCGGATGATGTCGCCGGACTTCAGGCCGGCCTTGTCCGCGGGGCTGCCCTTTTCCACGCTGGCGACCAGCGCGCCGGTGGGCGAGTCCAGCTTGAACGAGTCGGCCAGCGCCTGGTTGACTTCCTGGATGGTGACGCCCAGGCGGGCATGGTGGACTTCGCCGTGCGCCACGATCTGGTCCTTGACCTTGGCGGCCACGTCGATCGGGATCGCGAACGACAGTCCCTGGTAGCCGCCGGTCTGGCTGTAGATCTGCGAGTTGATGCCGACCACTTCGCCGCGCGAATTGAACAGCGGCCCGCCCGAGTTGCCAGGGTTGACGGCGACGTCGGTCTGGATGAACGGCACCGAGCCGTCATTGGGCAGCGAGCGGCCCTTGGCGCTGACCACGCCGGCCGTTACCGTGTTCTCCAGGCCATAGGGCGAGCCGATGGCCAGCACCCATTCGCCCACGCGCAGGTCGCTGGGATTGCCCACGACCACGACCGGCAGGTTGCGCGCGTCGATCTTCAGCACGGCAACGTCGGTCTGGGGGTCCGAGCCCAGTACCTTGGCGCGGAATTCGCGCCGGTCGGTCAGCTTGACGGTGACTTCCTTGGCGTCCTTCACCACGTGGGCGTTGGTCAGGATGATGCCGTCGGGGCTGACGATGAAGCCGGAGCCCTGGCCGCGCATCGGCACGCTGTGCGAGCCGCCACCGCCGCCGGGATAGCCGGGGAAGCCGCGGAAGAACTGCGCGAACGGATCGCCGTCGTCGTCCGAGACCTTGGTGGTGCCGGTCACGCTGATGTTGACCACGGCCGGGCCGTAGCGCTGGGTGATCTGCGAGAAATCGGGGGGCGTCACCGCGCCCACGGGCGCGGCCGCCTGCGTGCTTGCGGCGGAGACCGGCACGGCCTGCGCCGTGGCGGTGCGCTGGAACGCCGTGGCGCCGGCGGCGCCGAACACGCCGGCGGCAACCAGGGCGACGGCCAGGTGCGAAGCGGAGAACTTGCGGGTGTTCATGGTGGGCTCCTCTGCCAGGTAATGGAACATGGCGTCATGGTGGAGCGCTTGTCTTAAAGGGAACTTAAGTCCCCCCCTACGCGCTTCGCGCGCCCCCCAGGGGGCGATGCGGGTGGACCGGCGGAGCCGGATCCACCGCATCCTGGGTCTAGTACCGCTGTCTTGGGGTGCAGCACGGTTGCTATCGCTGGCTGCCAGCGGGAGCAACGATGTGGCGTACCAAGAAACAGGTACTAGACCCAGGGCGCCGAGGATCCGGCTTTGCCGGTCCGCCAGCGCCGCCCCTTGAGGGGGAGCGGCCAAAGGCCGCTTGGGGGTGGGCTTCCCTGACCGGCGGAGCCGGATCCACCGCATCCTGGGTCTAGTGGGGGCAGTGTTCTTGCTCTGGTCGGGGTTTGCTGTCGGAGGACAGACGGATTTTCGTTTGTTTCGTTTTTCGATTGTTTCGATTAATATGAGGAATGTTTCTTCGTCCGGGAGTTTTGCCATGGCCACCGCTCCGTCCAAGATGATGCTGCCCGTCGAGCGGGAAGTTCAGGCCGCCGTGCAAGGTCAGCGTGCACTGGCTGCCTATCTGGCGACGCGTGTCGAAACGCAGCGGATTCAAATCTTCGACGATAAGAACCAGGCTCATCAGGTCGAGCTGCCTACCTCAGCGCTGCGCCTGCTGGTGGACATACTGGCCGAACTGGCCGATGGCAATGCGGTGAGGGTCGTGCCTGTTCACGCCGAACTGACCACCCAGGAGGCCGCGGACATGCTCAATGTTTCGCGCCCGCATCTGGTCAAGCTATTGGAGGATGGCGCGTTGCCTTTTCACCGGACGGGCAAGCATCGCCGCGTGCGGTTTGCCGATCTGATGCGGTACAAGGAGACGCGTGATCTCGCCGCCGAGCAGGCCATGGGCGAACTTGCGCGGCAGTCGCAGGAGTTGAAGATGGGGTATGAATGAGGCATTTCCCCTTCACGGTCATCTACGATGCATGCGTGCTTTATCCCGCGCCGTTGAGAGACTTCCTGATGTGGTTGGGGTTATCAGGTCGGTTTCGGGCGCGATGGAGTCGCGAGATCCACGAGGAATGGAAGCGCAACCTGCTGCTTAATCGGCAGGATCTGACGCGCGCGCAATTGGATCGAACCTCTGACTTGATGGATCGTGCCATTCCGGACGAGTTCATCGACAATCTGTTCGATCTCGATGCGGCCGCGGTAGTGTCTGCCGCGCAGCGTCAGCGCGCGCAGCTTGTTCATCCCTCTATCGATGTCGACCGTTACCTGGACATCCTGCTCCGGCAGGGATTGGTGCAGACCGCGAAGGCGCTGGCGACGTATCGCGGCATCCTTTGAGTTGCTATGGGGCGACGGGAAACAGCACCCTCACGCGCAGGCCGCCCAGGGGGGAGTCCAGGAGTTCTATCGTGGCGTGGTGGCGGTCGGCGATGGCCTTGACGATGGCCAGGCCCAGGCCGCTGCCGGGGGTGTCGGCGGTCTGGGCGCGGTAGAAGCGGTCGAAGACGCGGCCGCGTTCGACCACGGGGATGCCGGGGCCGTCGTCGTCCACGTCCAGCGTGACGCCCTGCGGGCCGGCCGCGAGCCGGATGTCGACGCGTCCGGATGCGGGCGCGTATTTGACGGCGTTCTCCAGCAGGTTGCGCACCAGCAGGACCAGGGCTTCGTCCTGGCCCGCGATGCGCGCGCTGGTGGCGCCTTCCATGCCGATGTCCACGCCGCGCGCGTGGGCCTGGGGCAGGATGTCGGCCAGCGCGGTGCGCACGACGTCGCCCAGGTCGAGTGTCGCGAGCGCCGGCCCCTGCGCTTCCTGGCGCGCCAGCGACAGCAGTTGTTCGACCAGCCGGGTGGCGCGGTCTATGCCGGCCGACAGCCGGGTCACCGCCACCTGGCGCGTGGCGTCGTCTTCGGCGCGGCGCAGCGATTGCAGTTGCAGCTTGAGCGCGGCCAGCGGCGAGCGCAGTTCGTGCGCGGCGTCGCCCACGAATTGCTTCTGCGCGTCGAAGGCCTGGCGGACACGTCCGAGCAGCAGGTTGAGTTCATGGACCAGGGGCCGCACCTCGTCGGGCAGGCCGGCCTCGCTGACGGGCGACAGGTCGTCGGCCTGGCGCGAGGCGACCTGGCGGCGCGTCCGGTCCACCGGGCCGAGCGACAGGCTGATGACCCACCAGACGACCAGCATCAGCAGCGGCGCCATGGCCGCGATGGGCCAGATGGTGCGCAGCGCGAGCGTGCGCGCCGTGCCGGTGCGCACGCGTACGTCCTGGGCGACCTGGATGATCTGCAGCGGCGCTTCCATCGAGTACATGCGGTAGGTGGCGCCGTCGGCCTCGACGGTGGAGAAGCCCAGGATGACGCGGTCGGGCAGCACGAGTTTGGGCGTGGAGCGGAACAGGCGCACGCCGTCCGGCGTCCAGATCTGGATGATGAGGTCGCGCGCGGCCGGATCGTCCAGCAGCCCGCCTTCCGGCCCGGTGCTGAACAGCGGGTTGCCGTTGCCGAGCGCCAGCGCGGTGCGCTGCAACTGGTAGTCGAAGATCTCGTCGGTCTGGACCAGCGCGCCGCGATAGGCGATGGCGCCTTGCACCAGCGCGGCCAGGAAGATCGCGGCCAGCAGGAAGGCCAGCAGGCGGGCGCGCAGAGAGTGGCCGGGCAGGAGTTTCATGATTTGGGGATGACGTAGCCGACGCCGCGCACGGTCTGGATGAACTGTGTGCCGAGTTTCTTGCGCAGGCCGTGGATGTAGACCTCGACCGCGTTGCTGCTGATCTCGTCCTTCCAGCTGTAGAGCTTTTCCTCCAGCTGGGCGCGCGACAGGATGAGGCCCGGCCGCGCCAGCAGCGGTTCGAGTACCGCCCATTCCTTGGCGGTAAGCGTGACGGGCTGGCCATCGACGGTGGCGGTGTGCGTGGCGGGATCGAGGACGACGCCGCCGTGTTCGTACAGCGGTTCGGCCCGCCCCGCGCTGCGGCGGATCAGCGCGCGGATGCGGGCCAGGATCTCGTCCACGTCGTAGGGCTTGACGACGTAGTCGTCGGCACCGGCATCCAGGCCGGCGATGCGCTGGCCGATGGCGTCGCGCGCCGTGGCGATGATGACCGGGATGCGCACCTTGCGCGCGCGCAATTCGCGCAGCACGGACAGGCCGTCGCCGTCGGGCAGTCCCAGGTCGAGCAGCACGAGGTCATAGGTCTCGGTGCGCAGCGCGGTGTCCGCGCTTGCGGCGTTCTTGACCCAGTCGACCGCGTAATGTTCGGCGCGCAGGACGTCCATCACGCTCTCGCCTATCATCGGATCGTCTTCGACCAGCAGCAGTCGCATCGCATTCCCTCGTCCCGGGGTAGGTCCCGGCCATGGACGCGCACAGTGTATCGCCCCCTGCGCGCGCCGAAGCCCTCTACAATGGGCCGTTCAGCCATTCCCGCGCCGCCTGACCGTGCCAGCCCGCTTCGAATCCAAGATCCTCAGTCCCGCCGAATGCGTGGCCGCCCGCGCGGCCTGGCCGCGCCCGCTGGTCTTCACCAACGGGGTGTTCGACATCCTGCACCGCGGCCACGTCACCTACCTGGATGCGGCCGCGCAATTGGGCGCGATGCTGGTGGTGGCGGTCAACACCGATGCCTCGGCGCGCCGCCTGGGCAAGGGGCCGGACCGGCCGCTGAACGGCCAGGACGACCGCGCGGCGCTGCTGGCGGCGCTGGCCTCGGTGGACGCGGTGACGTGGTTCGACCAGGACACGCCGCTGGAGCTGATCGGCCAACTGCGGCCCGACCTGATCGTCAAGGGCGGGGACTACGACATGGACGCGCTGCCCGAGACCGCACTGGTGCGCAGCTGGGGCGGTGACGCGGTGGCCATCGACTTCGAGCACGACCGCTCCACCACCAAGCTCGTGCAGCGCATCCGGACGCGCTGAGCGCCGTCAGCGGCAGTCTTGCACCGAGGGGCGGTCGAACAGGCTGCGCGCTCCTTCGATGGCGCGGCGGCCGGAGGCGGCGACGCCGTCCAGGCGCAGCCAGCTCTTGCCGCCCAGGGCGCTGCGCGATACCACCTTGGCGTTGCTCACACCCTGGCCTTGCAGGGCCGTGGCCTGTTTCTTCGCTGCGGCCTCGGTGCCGAAGACGCCCAGCGAGATGGCGTGCTGGAGCGGGCCGCCTTCCTGGATCACGAAGTAGTCCTTGACTCCGTTCTTGCCGAGTTGGGCCGCGGCGGCCTGCGCGGCCGAGGCGTTGGGCAGCGGCGGCACGATGACCATCCATCCCTGCTTGCCCGCTTCGCGCCGGGTGCCCTGTTTCGCCGCCGGCAGGTGTTCGTTCGCCCATTTCCTGGCGATGATGAGATCGGCTTCGCTGAACGTGCCCCATTCGACGCAGGCGAGCGGTTCGCGCGGTGGGGGAGGGCTGGCCGGGGCGGCGGCAGGTGCAGGGGGAGTTGCCGGTGCCGGCGCGGCGTCGGACGGCGCGGCCGCGGGGATGATGGCGCCGGCCGGGGGTGGCTCGCCGGTCTCTGCCGCGGAGCCTTGCGCGGCATCGGCGTTGGCCGAAGGCTCGGTGGCCGGGGCCGCCTGGCCGGATTCCGCCGGTTCGGCGGCGGGCGCCGGCGGCGCCTCGTCGGTGGCGTTGATGCCGGGCAGCCGGGGCACCTGGATCGTGTCGGCGCGCAGTTCCGAGCGCATCCGGGCAGGGTCGCGGCCGCGTTCCGAAAAGGGCTGGCCGAACCAGCCGCGATCCAGGGCGAAAAGCGCCACGTTGGCCAGGAGCAAGACGACGAACAGGCTGCGCATGAAAAACCGGAGAGGTCAGGGGGAGGGGGCGAGCCCCGATTCGGCCAGGCAGGCCAGGCCGTCGAGGACGGGATTATCGACGACCAGTACCTGGCGCGTCGAGCCGGCGGCGCGCATCAGGTGGGCGACCTCTCCGGCGATGGCGGCCCAGGCGCCGCCGCTGGCCACCAGCAGCGGTTCCTGCCGGAAGCGTTCGCGCGCGGCCAGCCACTGGCGTGCCACGGCGCCGGCCTGGGCCGCCGCCACGCCGGACATGATCGCGTCGCCGGTGTTGTCGGGAAAAGGCGCGACCTGGCCGTTCGAGCGCGGCACGCCGGCGGTGCCGGCCGCCAGCGACTGGCGCATCAGATCGCGGCCGGGCAGGATCAGGCCGCCGACGAAGCGGCCCGCGCCATCCAGGGTGTCCACGGTGGTGGCGGTGCCGAAATGGGCCAGCACGTGCACCGGGGCGGGGGTGCCGGGGGCGGCCTGGCGGCGCCAGCGATTCCAGATCCCCACCAGGCTGAGCCAGCGGTCGGCGCCCAGGCGCTCGGGATGGCGGTAGCCGTTCGTGACGCCCAGCAGCCGCCGGCCGGCGCGTATCCAATCCACCGCGCAGCCGTTGCGCGCCAGCAGCTCGGCGATGGTGCGCTCGCTGTCGTCGCCGGCCACGTTCGAGCCCATCGCGGCATGGGGCCGCAGGCCCGCTTCGTCCAGCCAGGGCAGGAGGGCTTCGGGCACTTCCTCGTGGCGGAAGGCGACCTGCAGGGGCGTGCGCGGCACGGCCTGTCCCGCGGCCGCGCCGTCGTCCCGCCAGCCGAATTTGACGCGGGTGTTGCCGGCGTCGATCAGCAGCGTGCCCGCGCGTTCCGCATGCGGCGTGGATCCGGGCGCGCGCCCTTCGGGCGGCCGGGCGGGCGCGCTCATGCCTGGGCCGCCCGCACGGAGATGTCGCCCACGGTGACGGCGCGCGTGCCGTCGGCGGCCTGGACCAGCAGCTTGCCGCCTTCGTCCACACCCCGGGCCGTACCTTCGAACAGTATGCGGCCATTGTCCATGACCCGGACCGGCAGGCCGTACAGCGCGTCCCAGCGGGCGAATCGCGCCTGGAACGGGCCGAAGCCCTCGGCGGCATAGTGGGCGATGGCGTCGTGCCAGGACCGCGCCACGGCGGCGGCCAGGCGCACGGGATCGCCGGTGCTGCCGGTTTGCGCCCAGTCGGCGACTTCGCGGCCCAGGGCCTGCGACAGCGCGGCCGCGCCTCGAAGGTTGATGCCGATGCCGAGAATCAGGCCCACGCGCCCTGAGGCCGGCACGGCCACGGTCTCGACCAGGATGCCCGCCAGCTTGGCGGCACCCCATTGCACGTCGTTGGGCCATTTCAGGGCCAGTAGCGCGTCGTCGGCGCCGCTGCCCAGCAGGCCGCTCAGGGCTTCGCACGCGGCCACGCCGGCCACCAGCGACAGCGGCGGCAGGCGTGCGGGCGGGATGTCCGCCTGCCAGCCGCAGGAGAAAAGCAGCGCGTCGCCCGCGCGCGTGCGCCAGGGCCGGCCGGCCCGCCCGCGTCCCGAAGTCTGCTCGTGGCTGCCCAGCAGCGCCGGCCCGGCGCCGCCGCGGCGCAGGTATTGCTGGAGGTCGGCGTTGGTGGACGCCGTGGCGTCCAGCCAGGTCACGGTCCAGTCCGGCAACTGGCGCCGCAAGCCGGCGGCAAGCTCCCCCGGAGGGGCCAGCCGGGTGTCGGAGAGGGCGGAGTCGGGTGCAACCATGGATCTTCGTCGAGGGCCGCGCGTGGAACGCGGAAACACCGGATTGTAGGCAGAGCCGGCGGATTTCGCATGCCGGGGCCTGCAAAACGCATAAACTTGAGGCATGTCGTTTACGTTTTGCTCCCGTCGCCCATGAGCACGCCGCCCGAAGGACGTGCTCCCTCCCACACGGAGGATGTCGCGCAGCGACACGAGGGCACCCCGATCCCCTCGTCCGCCGTGCCCGCGCCGCCGGGCCTGCACGGCGCGCCGCTGGCGCGGCTGGCGTTGTCCATCATCGTTCTGCTGGTCGTCTATGCCAGCCTGTATCCGTTCTCGGGGTGGGTGGACGTCGGCGTGCCCCCGTTCGCCTACCTGCGGGCGCCGTGGCCGCAATACTGGGTCGGTTCCGAGATCATCGCCAACGTCGCCGCCTACCTGCCCGTGGGCGCGCTGTTCGTCTGGGCCGTCTATCCGGCCTGCCGGGGCCTGCTGGCCGTGGTCCTGGCCGTGGCGTGCTGCGGACTGCTGTCCGGCGTACTGGAGGCGTTGCAGACCTATCTGCCCAATCGCATCGCCTCGAACGTCGACCTCGCGGCCAACACCGCCGGCGCTCTGCTGGGGGCGCTGGTCGGCACCGCCACCGCCTCCTGGCTGATCGGCCACGGCGCGCTGGCGCGCTGGCGCCAGCGGTGGTTCCGGGCCGAGGCCGGTCCCGCGCTGATCCTGGCGATGCTGTGGGTATTCATGCAGATCCCGCGCCAGCCCATGCTGTTCGGCACCGGCGAACTGTGGCTGCTGCTGGGCGACTGGGCGGCGCTTCCCTCGGACGTGGTGGGCTTCCTGTGGTCGCCCGAGCCCGCGCAGCGCATCGTGGCCGAACAGGTCTGCACCGCCGCCGCCGTGGTGGGGGCCGCGATGCTGCTCCTGTACATGGCACGCCCGGTGCCGGCGCGCGGTATCCTTCCCATCGTCCTGGTCGCCTGCGCCGTGCTGGCGAAGGCGGCCCTGCAGCCCCTGGCCGTGCCGGGGCAGGCGCCCGGCGCGTGGGTCACCACCGGGGCCGCGGCGGGCACGGCGGCCGGGCTGCTGCTGGCGACCGGCATGGCCTATCTGAAGCCGGCCTGGCAGCGCGGCCTGGGCATCACGGCGCTGTGCGTGCAACTGGCCATCGTCAACCTGTTTCCGTCCGACCAGTATTTCGACATGACGACAGCGATGGCCCGCACGGGCTGGCTGCACCTGGAATCGCTCACGCTCGGCCTGTCGGTGATCTGGCCGCTGGCGGCGCTCTTTTTCCTGGCCCGGCGGCGTCCCGCCTGACCTCCCGATTGTCCCCATTCCCTTTTGCGAGCCGGTATGGAGTCCTACTACAAACACCACGTCTTCTTCTGCCTGAACGAGCGCGGGGCCGATGCCCCCCGGCCCAGCTGTGCGCGCCAGGGCGCGCAGGCCATGCAGGACTACGCCAAGAAACGCATCAAGCAGCTGGGGCTGGCCGGCAAGGGCGAGATTCGCATCAACAAGGCGGGCTGTCTGGACCGCTGCGAGGAAGGCCCCGTACTGGTGGTCTATCCCGAGGGCGTCTGGTACACCTACGTGGACCAGAGCGACATCGACGAGATCATCGACTCGCACCTGGTGCGGGGCGAGCCGGTCGAACGCCTGAGGATCTGAGGTTCGCATGGCCAACACCACGGAACATCTGGTTCTTGAAGGCGGCGCGGGCGCCGTCGATTGCGCGCTCGACATCCCCGAGGGCGGCCTGGAGGCCGCGCGCGGCTGGGCGTTGGTGCTGCACCCGCACCCGCTGTTCGGCGGCGCGCGCGACAACAAGGTGGTCACCACCATCGCGCGCGCCTGCGTCCAGCACGGGCTGGCGGCGGTGCGGCCCAACTTCCGGGGCGTGGGCGCGTCGGCGGGCGAGTTCGACAACGGCCAGGGCGAAGCCGCCGACATGCTGGGCGTGGTGGACCAGTTCCGCGACCGGTATCCGGCGCTGGCCGGCGGCCGCTTCGTGCTGGGCGGCTTCTCGTTCGGCAGCGCGGTGGCGAGCCAGGTCCACGCCGGTTGCGGACCGCAGAGCGAGCGCGGACTGGACATCGCGGGCCTGATGCTGCTGGGCACCGCGGCCAGCCGGTTCTCGGTCGCCAGCGTGCCGGAGGACACCCTGGTCGTGCACGGCGAACAGGACGACACCGTGCCGCTGCAATCGGTCATGGACTGGGCGCGCCCGCAAGGCCTGCCCGTGACGGTCATTCCGGGCTCGGGCCACTTCTTCCACGGCAACCTCGTGGTCGTGAAGCGGCTGGTGCTGGCTTACCTGGCACGGGTCCTGGGCTGAACCGGCCTGACATCCAGCTGTAGCATTCGGTTTCATCAGGTGTCCGGCGCCGCGTCGCCGGCCCGGCGGCCCGGGTGCCTATAATCACGTTTTCCACCCCGCATCGCGGGGCGCGCGCCAGGCCCGGCGGCACGCCCCTCTTGCACGACCATCCTCCCACATGAAACTGCGCTTTTTCTCGTTTGGTCCGGGACGTCGGTTCGCGCTGGCCACCGTGGCTTCCGCCTGCTTCCTCGCGTTCCCGGCCGCCGTGCCTTCCTCCGCCCTGGCCGCCGCCGCGCCTCCCGCCACCACTTCCGCCGCGACGCCGTCCGCGCCGCCGATGTCGACCGTCGGCCTGCTGTCTTCCGTGCCGGCGCCCGCGATCGCGGCGCGCGCCTGGGTGACCATCGACGTCACCAGCGACCAGATCCTGGCCGAGGAGCGCTCGGGTGAACGCATCGAACCCGCCTCGCTCACCAAGGTCATGTCGGCCTACCTGGTGTTCAACGCGCTGAAGGAAAAACGCCTGACGCTGGCCCAGACGGTCAACGTGTCGCAGAAGGCGTGGCGCACCGGCGGTTCGCGCATGTTCATCGAGCCGCGCAAGCCCGTCACGGTCGAAGAACTGATCCGCGGCATGATCACGCAGTCCGGCAACGACGCCACCGTGGCGCTGGCCGAGGCCGTGGCCGGCAGCGAGGACGCGTTCGTCGCGCTGATGAACCAGGAGGCCACGCGCCTGGGCCTGAAGGAGACGCACTTCACCAACTCCACGGGCCTGCCCGATCCGCAGCACGTGACCACCGTGCGCGACCTGGCCCTGCTGGCCAAGCGGCTGATCCAGGATCATCCCGACTACTACGGCTACTACAAGGAACGCCAGTTCACCTACAACAAGATCACCCAGCCCAACCGCAACCGGCTGCTGTGGGTGGATCCGTCGGTGGATGGCATGAAGACCGGCCATACCGATGCAGCGGGCTACTGCCTGATCGCCTCGGCGATGCGCGGTGACCGCCGCGTGTTGACGGTGCTGGTGGGCGCCTCGAGCGAGAACGCCCGGGCACAGGAAAGCCTGAAGCTGCTGAACTGGGGTTTCCAGAACTTCGATACCGTCAAGGTCTACGACGCCAAGCAGCCGGTGGTGGAGCCCAAGGTCTGGAAGGGCAGCGTGGGCAAGGCCAAGCTGGGTTCGCCGTCGGCGATCTGGGTGACCGTGCCGCGCGGCCAGGCCGGCAACGTCAAGTCCATGATCGAACGGACCGATCCGCTGGTCGCGCCGCTGCAGGCCGGCCAGCAGGTGGGCACGGTCAAGCTGACCCTGAACGACAAGCCGGTGCGCGAAGTGCCGCTGACCGTGCTTGAACCGGTGGACGTGGCCGGCATCTTCGGCCGGGCGTTCGACGCGGTTCGCCTCTGGTTCAATTGAAGCACCCCCCTACGCGCTGACGCGCGCCCCCCAGGGGGCGGCACTGGCGGACCGGCGGAGCCGGATCCGCTGTGCCCGGGCAACTCACCGGCTGATGGGGGAGGGGCTTGGCGCGGCATCGTCACTGGGGTGTAGCATTGTCGTCGTGTAGTACGTTTATCCGGGCTCTCAGCGTGGGGTAGCCATGATTCCTGGTATCGAGGGTGATCCTCGGGTCTATCTGAACGGCGAGTTCACGCCGTTGTCGCAGGCCAAGATATCCGTGTTGGACCGGGGGTTCATCTTCGGCGACGGGATCTACGAGGTCGTGCCGGTGTACGGGCGCAAGCCGTTCCGGATGGCGCAGCACCTGGCCCGGCTGGAACGCAGCCTGGCCGCGATCCGGATTCCGAATCCGCATACGGTCCGGCAGTGGCAGGACCTGGTGGGCAAGCTGATCGAGGCCTCGGATGCGCAGGACCAGCTCGTCTACCTGCAATTGACCCGGGGCGTGGCCAGGCGCGACCATGCCTTTCCGGCGCAGGTCGTGCCCACGGTGTTCGGCATGAGCAGTCCCTTCGCGCGGCCCTCGGCGCAAGCGCGCCGGGACGGCGTGAAGACGGTCAGCATGCCGGACGAGCGCTGGCTGCATTGCGAGATCAAGTCCACCTCGCTGCTGGGCAACGTGCTGGCGCGGCAGTTCGCGGCCGATCGCGACGTGCCCGAGGTGGTGATGTTCCGCGACGGCCATCTTTCCGAGGGCTCGTCCAGCAACGTCTGGGTCGTCAAGGACGGCCGGCTGCTGGCGCCCTTGAAGGACAACCTCATCCTGGAAGGCATCCGCTACGGCTTCATCGAGGACATGGCCGTGGCCCGCGGCATCCAGCTCGAGATGCGGCCGATTTCCCGGGCCGAGGTCGACGCGGCCGACGAATTGATGTTGTCGTCGGCCACCAAGGAAATCCTGCCCGTCGTGTCCCTGGACGGCAAGCCCGTCGGCGATGGCCGGCCCGGGCCGGTCTATGCGCGGCTGCGCGAGGGATACGACGAGGCGATTGCAAGGCTTTGATGCATCATGGCAGACTTACCTGAAACTCCCGACTCGCTGATCGAATACCCGTCGGACTTTCCGATCAAGGTCATGGGCGCCCATCATCCCGATTTCGTCGCGGTGCTGACCGAGGTGGTCCTGCGCCACGATCCCGGATTCGACCCCGAGTCGGTGGAAAAGCGACCCAGTTCGGGCGGCAATTACCTGGGCCTGACCTTCATCGTGCGGGCCACCTCGCGCGAGCAACTGGACGCCCTGTACCGCGAGCTGACCTCGCACCCCATGGTCAAGTACGTGCTGTAGCGCCGCATGTTGATCCGCTGGCTGCCGGCTCCCGCCGATTACCACCAGACCTGGGAGGCCATGAAGGCCTTCACGGCCGCGCGTGGGCCCGAAACGCCGGACGAGATCTGGCTGGTGGAGCATCCGCCGGTCTTCACGCTGGGCCTGGCCGGCAAGCCCGAGCACGTGCTGGCGCCGCGCGACGTGCCCGTGGTCAAGAGCGATCGCGGCGGGCAGGTGACTTACCACGGCCCGGGGCAGGTGGTCGCCTACGTGCTGCTGGACCTGAAGCGGGCCGGGTACTTCGTGAAGGAATACGTGGCGCGGGTGGAGCAGGCGGTGATCGACATGCTGGCCGGCCTGGGCCTGCCCGATGCGCGCCGCAAGCCGGACGCCCCCGGCGTCTACGTCGACTGGCCCCGGCCGCCCGAGGCCGCGCTGGAACTGGCGAAGATTTCCGCGCTGGGCATCAAGGTCCATCGCGGCTGTACCTATCACGGCGTGGCGCTGAACGTGGCGATGGACCTGTCGCCCTTCACCTGGATCAACCCTTGCGGCTACGCGGGATTGCGGACGATAGACCTGGCTTCCTGCGGCTGCGGCGTCAGTCTGGAAGAGGCCGGCAATCGCCTGGCGCGTCATCTGGAGCAGGCCCTGACGGCCCAGGCGCCGGCAGGGGCTTTGGCCGCCCCGGCGCCGGCGGCGGTAGAATAAGGGTCTTTACTAATCCCGGCCCCCGGTTCTACCCCGGTCACGCCGAACAGGAACCAGTCGATGAGCTCTGTGCCCGAAACGTCCGCCGTGGGCGGCAATGCCGACGCACCCGTGGCGGCACCGGCCTACGATCCGCTGCAGAAGCAGAAGTCCGAATCCAAGGTCTCGCGCATTCCCGTCAAGGTCGTGCAGGTGGAACGGCTCAAGAAGCCGGAGTGGATCCGCGTGAAGGCGGCGTCCCCGGGGTCGCGTTTCTACGATATCAAGCGCATCCTGCGCGAACACAACCTGCATACGGTGTGCGAGGAAGCCTCGTGTCCGAACATCGGGGAGTGCTTCGGCAAGGGCACGGCCACGTTCATGATCATGGGCGACAAGTGCACCCGCCGCTGCCCGTTCTGTGACGTGGGCCACGGGCGTCCCGATCCGCTGGACACCGACGAGCCCCTGAACCTGGCCCGCACCATCGCCGCGCTGAAGCTCAACTACGTCGTGATCACCTCGGTGGACCGCGACGACCTGCGCGACGGCGGCGCCGCCCATTTCGTGGAATGCATCGCCAAGACGCGCGAACTGTCGCCCTCGACCCGCATCGAGATCCTGGTGCCCGATTTCCGCGGCCGCCTGGACCGCGCGCTGGCCATCCTGAACGCCGGCCCGCCGGACGTGATGAACCACAACCTGGAAACCGTGCCGCGCCTGTACAAGCAGGCGCGCCCGGGATCCAACTACGAGCATTCGCTCAAGCTGCTGGCCGAATTCAAGGCCCTGCATCCCGACGTGCCGACCAAGTCCGGCCTGATGCTGGGCCTGGGCGAGACCGACGAGGAGATCCTGCAGGTGATGCGCGACATGCGCGCGCACAACGTCGACATGATCACCATCGGCCAGTACCTGCAGCCTTCCGAGCATCACCTGCCGGTGCTGCGCTACGTGCATCCCGACACCTTCGCGATGTTCGAGCGCGAGGCCTACGCCATGGGTTTCACCCATGCCGCCGTGGGTGCGATGGTGCGTTCGTCCTACCACGCCGACCAGCAGGCGCACGCGGCGGGCGTTGCCTGACGCGTCCCGGTTCCGCTGCCGAGAACGAGGCCTTCGGGCCTCGTTTTTTTTCGTCCATCGCCTGCGCGGGCGCTTGACACCCCTGGTCCGGCTCTTTACCATGTTTCTCACAAAGAAATTATTTTCTTTTTAAAAGAACAAATGAGAGGCGGGAGCAGGCCCTGGGTCCGCAATCTCCCCGCCTTTCCCCCGTTCCCGGAATCTCGCGCCCATGCCGTGCAGGCAGGGGGGCGCTCACACTCGAACAAGGAGACGCACCATGTCATTCCCGCGGCTTTTCCCCGCCCCCGCCTGGCGCGGCGGCGCCATTTTCCTTGCCTGCATGGCCGCCTGTGGCGTGTCGGTGGCCGAGACCTATCCCACCAAGCCCATCCGGCTGATCGTTCCGTTCGCCCCGGGCGGGGCGGTCGACATCGTCGGCCGCCTGATGGCGCAGTCGCTGAACGAAAGCCTGGGCCAGGCCGTGATCGTGGAGAACCGCCCCGGCGCGGGCGGCCTGCTGGCCATGGAGGAGGTGGCGAAAGCCGCGCCCGACGGCTACACGCTCGCGGTCGGCGCGGCCGGGCCGCTGACGGTCAGCCCGGCACTGTTCAAGGAACGCAAGTTCGATCCGCTGGAGCGGCTGGAACCGGTGATCTGGTACGCCAGCACGCCGGGCATCCTGGTGGTGAATCCCGCGCTCAAGGCCAACACCGTGGCCGAGCTGATCGCCTTGTCCAAGTCCGGTTCGCGTCCCCTGGCCATGGGGTCGGCCGGCAGCGGCAGCATCAACCACCTGATGGGGGAGTATTTCCAGCAGGTGGCCGGCGTCAGCTGGATGCACGTGCCCTACAAGGGCAGCTCGCCCGCGCTGACCGACCTGGTCGGCGGCAACGTGCAGGTGATGATGGACATCGTGCCGACCGCCACGCCGCTGGTGAAGTCGGGCAAGCTGCGCGCCCTGGCGGTGACCACACCCAAGCGTTCCAACATGCTGCCGTCGGTGCCCACCGTGGCCGAGCTGGGATATCCCGGTTTCGACGCCAGTTCCTGGCTCTCGCTGAACGCGCCGCACGGCACGCCGGCAGCCATCATCCAGAAGCTGAATCGCGCCCTGAACGAGGGGCTGGCCAAGGAAGACGTCCGCCGCCGCATCACCGACATCGGCGCCGAGCCGGAAGGCGGTACGCCGGACCGCGTCACGGCGCGCCTGAAGCTGGACATCCCGCGCTGGAGCAAGCTGCTGGAAACCGCGGGCGTCACGGTGCAATGAAGCGAACTCAAGGAGGCGGTATGGCATTGGCGAATCTGCATAACTGGAACGACCTGTCCCGGGAGACCGTTCGCAAGGGCGTGGAGCGGGTCGGTTTCCGCGGCGAGGACGTGATGTGCGTCATGAACTGGCTCACGCCGGGCATGGACACCAATCCGCACAGCCACACGTTCGAACAACTGGTGATCATCGTGCAGGGCCGGGTGCGCTTCCACGTGGGCGACGAAGTGGTCGAGGGCGGCCCGGGCAGCATGATCCGCATCCCGCCGCACGTGATGCACTATGCCGAGCCCGTGGGCGACGAAGTGGTCCTGAACCTGGACGTATTCGCGCCGCTGCGGGAAGACTACAAGCACCTGGTCGAGTACCAGTGCGCCGAGTTCGAGTGACCATGGCCACCGCGAACCAGGCGTTCCGCGCCCGCCTGCGCGAGCGCGCGCCGCTGAGCGGGACGTTCATCAAGACGCCCGCGTACCAGCACGTCGAGATCGCCGGCGGCGCCGGCCTGGACTTCGTCGTGCTGGATGCCGAGCATGCCGTGTTCGATCCGGCCCAGCTGGACCAGTGCGTGCTGGCTGCCCGCGCCGCCGGCACCGCGGCGGTCGTGCGTCTGCCCGACCCCGGCTCCTCCAGCGTGCTGCGCGTGCTGGACATGGGGGCCGCGGGCGTGCTGGTGCCGCACGTGGTCGATGCCGAGTGTGCCCGCGAGATCGTCGCGCGAACCCGCTACGCCGATGGCGTGCGCGGCTACAGCAATTCGCCGCGCTCGGGCGGATATGGCGCGCTGCCCATGGCGCGGCACATGCAGGAGGCCGATGCCGGCGCCAGCGTGCTGTGCCAGATCGAGGACCGCGCGGGCGTGGACAACATCGCCGCGATCGCCGCCGTGTCCGGCGTCGATTGCCTGTTCATCGGGCGCGCGGACCTGGCGGTCTCCTATGGCGTGACGGAGCTCGATCACCCGCTGGTCGCGCAGGCGGTCGACAAGGTGATCCAGGCCGGCGCGGCCGCCGGGGTCGCCGTGGGCATTTTCCTGCCCGATGCCGGCGCGCGGGCCGCCTACGCCGCCCGCGGCGTCAGCCTGTTCGTGATCGGCTCGGACCAGAGCTGGCTGCGCGCGGCCTTTCTTCAAACATTGGAGTGCAAACCATGAATACTTCCGCCGTCGCAACACCGGCCACCGAGCTGGACCCCCGGGTCGAAAACCTCGTGCAGGGCGCCATCGACCTGCATTGCCATAGCGGACCGTCGGTGATGGCCCGCTACCTGGACCACCTGGAGGCCATGCGGGAAGCCTCCGAGGCCGGCCTGAAGGCCGTGCTGCTGAAGGACCATTATTATTCGGCCACCCCGGTCACCTACCTGCTGAACAAGCATTTCAGCAACCTGGGTGTGCTCATGCTGTCGGGCGTGCCGCTGAACAACTCGGTGGGCGGCCTGAACGTGCACGCGGTCGAGCATGGCATCAAGCTGGGCGCGCGCCTGGTGTGGATGCCGACGTTCTCGTCGGCCAATCACATCGACCACCACAAGCAGGATCACAAGTTCACCGAGAAATTCCCGCAGACCAAGAAGAAGATGATCGATCCGGTGCCGCTCACGGTGCTGGATGCCGGCGGCAGGCTCAAGGAGGAGGTCAAGGACATCCTCGACCTGATCGCCGAGGCCGACGTGGTGCTGTCGGCGGGGCATCTGCACATCTCGGAGATCTGGCCGCTGTTCGACGAGGCCCGCAAGCGGGGCGTCAAGCGCCTGCTGGTCAACCATCCCACCTATGTGGTGGACGCCACGCTCGACGACATGAAGGTGCTGGCGCGCGACGGCGTCTACATGGAGCATTCGATGTGCATGTGGGTGCCCGGCTCCAAGTTCAAGTTCTACGAACCGGAGTTCCTGCGCCAGATCATCGAGGCCGGCACGGTGGACCGGACCATACTGGGGTCGGATCTCGGCCAGCAGGGCAATCCGCGGATCGTGGACGGTTTCCGCCACGTGATCCGGACCTGCCTGGACCTGGGCTACACCGAGGCGGAAGTTCGTAAAATGACTTCCACGAACGCATCCGCCCTGATGGGTATCTGAGGAGAGGTATGAGGACCAGCGCCGCAAAGAAGACGGAACCGGAAGCACCCGCGACCTCGGCCAAGGGGGCGGGCCCCGCGCTGCTGGAGTCGGTGGCCATCGTCTTCACGATACTCGATCAACTGGCCGCGGCGCGCCGCCCGCTGGGTGTGACCGAGCTGGCGCTGGCCATCGACGAACCCAAGCCGCGCGTCTACCGGCACCTGGCTTCCCTGCGGCAGCTCGGCATCGTCGAACAGGACCTGGTCAGCGAGAAATACCGGCTGGGCGCCAAGCTGGTGTCCTACGGAACGGCAGCGGGCGAGCAGTTCGACCTGAGGCTGATCGCCGATCCCTACCTGACGCAGCTGCGCGACCAGACCAGCCAGACGGCGCTGCTGTCCGCGGTTACCGAGGACTCGGCGCTGGTCATCTCGTCGGTGGAGTCGACCAACCAGGTCTGCATCACCGTCAAGCCCGGCAACCGCGTGCCGCATCACTGCTCGGCCCAGGGCCGGATCGTGCTGGCCTACTGCGATCCGGCCACGCAGCGCAAGATCCTGCGGCGCGAACTGCAGGCCTATACCGACCGGTCCATGGTCGAGCCGGCACGCATCCTGGAGCGCCTGGCGCTGATACGCGAGCGGCTGTTCGAAGAAGCCAACGGCGAGGTGCTCGAAGGCATCAACGTGCTGGCCGCGCCCATTTTCCGGGGCGCCGAGAAGGGCGACGAACTGATGGGCATCATAGGCGTGATCGGCGCGAGCAAGGACGTGCCTTCGCCGCCGCCGCCCGGCATGGTGAAGCTGGTCCAGCAGGCGGCGGCCGCGCTGACCGAGCGCCTGAACGGGGTTTCCTACAAGCACCTGGAGTTGGCCGGCGCCGGGAAGAATTGAAGCGGCCGGGGGCATGCCCCGCCGCAATCCGAGAGAATTCCATGTCTAGACTCGAAGTGGCAGTGGGGTCGCTGCCCTTGAAGAACCCCGTGATCTGCGGATCGGGGGAACACACCATGACGGCCGACGGTATTCGCGCTGCCCTGCGGGCGGGCGTGGGCGCCGTGGTCGCCAAGTCCGTCAACGAATCGGCCGCGGCCAAGCAGCAGCTGGACCGCACCGACTACGCGTTGCTGGGCAGCGACTGGCAGCGGCTGCCGTGGAATTTCGCGCCGCCGGCCGATGCGCAGCTGTTGTGCCGCTCGGGCCTGATCCAGTTGGAGTTCGAGCCCTGGATGGAACAACTGGTCGCGCTGGACCGCGAAGCCGCGGCGCAGGACGCCTACGTCATCCCCAGCCTGATCCTGAGCGATCTCGACCAGTGCGCGCGCTATGCGCGGGCCATCGAGCAGATGGGCCTGCGGGTGCTGGAAGTGAACATCGGCGCGCCCCATGGCGAGGAAGCCGCGCGCGGCGCCATTGTGCTCGAACGCAGCAGCGAACGCATCACCACCATCGTCCGCACGCTGCGCGCCGCGACGCGGCTGCCGCTTTGGATCAAGCTGACGGGGCAGAGCGAGGACGTCGCCGCCCTGGCCGACGCGGCCAGGCAGGCGGGTGCGGACGCGGTCGTGATGATGGGGCGCTTCATGGGCTTCCTGCCCGATCTCGACACCGAGGCGCCCGTGCTGGGCACTTCCGCGGCGCTGGGCGGCGGCTGGGCGCTGCCGCTGACGGCGCGCTGGCTGGCGCTGAGCCGCAAGCGGCTGGGGCCGGACTACCCCCTGCTGGCCACCAACGGCGCGCGCAGCGGCCATGACGTCGCCCGGTTCCTGCTGGCCGGCGCCTGCGCCACCGAGATGACCTCGGCGGTGTTCACCGGGGGGTACGAGGTGCTGGCCCGCAGCGTGCGCGAGCTGGACGCGTACGTGCAGAGCCGGGGCAAGCGCGCCGTCGATCTGCTGGGCGTGGCGGCCGACCGGCTGGCCTCCTACGGCGACCAGGCCTCGCGGCCGGGTTATTGGCAGACCTTCGTGCCGCCCGCGGCGGCCTGAGCCGTTGCCGCAGGCAGCCTCTCGGCTGCCTGCTTTGTGGGTCAGGCCGCGGCCAGCGCCTGGTCCAGATCGGCGATCAGATCGTCCAGATGTTCGATGCCGATGGACAGCCGCAGCATGTCCTCGCTCACACCGGCCTTCTTCAGTTCGTCGGCATCCAGTTGGCGGTGGGTGGTGGACGCGGGATGCGTGGCCAGCGAGCGCGCGTCGCCGATATTGACCAGCCGCGTGAAGAGCTTGAGCGCATCCAGCACCCGGGCGCCGGCTTCGCGGCCGCCGGTCTTCAACCCGAACGACAGGATGCCCGAGGCGCGCCCGCCCATGTAGCGCTGTGCCAGATGGTGGTCGGGGTGGCTGGACAGTCCGGCGTAGTTGACCCAGCCCACCTTCGGGTGATCCTGCAGGTATTGGGCGATGGCCTGGCTGTTGTCGCAGATGCGGTCCATGCGCAGCGGCAGGGTCTCGATGCCTTGCAGCACCAGGAAGGCGTTGAAGGGCGACAGCGCGGCGCCGGTGTTGCGCAGCGGCACGACACGCGCGCGGCCGATGAAGGCCGCCTCGCCCAGGGCTTCCGTATAGACCACGCCGTGGTACGAGACGTCGGGTTCGTTCAGCCGGCGGAAGCGGTCCTTGTGCCGGGCCCAGGGAAACTTGCCGCTGTCGACGATCGCGCCGGCCATGCTGTTGCCGTGGCCGCCCATGTACTTGGTCAGCGCGTGCACCACGATGTCGGCGCCGTGCTCGAACGGGCGGCACAGATAGGGGCTGGGAACCGTGTTGTCCACGATCAGCGGGATGCCGTGGGCGTGCGCGATGTCCGCCAGCGCGGCGATGTCGGTGACGTTGCCCAGCGGGTTGCCCACCGATTCGCAGAAGATGGCCTTGGTCCGCGCGTCGATCAGCGGGGCGAACGAGGCGGGGTCGGACGGGTCGGCGAAGCGTGTCTCCAGGCCCTGCTGCGGGAAGGTATGGGCGAACAGGTTGTAGGTGCCGCCGTACAGCGCGCTGGCCGCGACGATGTTGTCGCCGGCTTCGGCGATGGTCTGTATCGCATAGGTGATGGCCGCCATGCCCGAGGCCAGCGCCAGCGCGCCCACGCCGCCTTCCAGCGCGGCCACGCGCTTTTCCAGCACGTCGGTGGTGGGGTTCATGATGCGGGTGTAGATGTTGCCCGGCACCTTCAGGTCGAACAGGTCGGCGCCGTGCTGCGCGCTGTCGAAGGAGTAGGCGACCGTCTGGTAGATGGGCACGGCCACCGCGTGGGTCGTGGGCTCGGGGCTGTAGCCGGCGTGTACCGCCAGGGTTTCTATTTTCATGGGGCTGTCTCCGCAGGTTCCGCTTCGATGAACGGCGCATTATGCGCGAGGATGCGCATTGGAAACAGCCCCCGGGCCCGCGCCTTACTCCATCCTGATCCCGCGCGATTCGATCAGCTCGCGTCCGCTCTTGATTTCCGCGGCGAGATAATCGCGCAGTTCGGCGGGCGATCCGCCTATGGGTTCGGCGCCGATCGAGGCCAGGGTGCCCTGCACCTTGGGCGTCTTGAGCGCGTCGCGCATGGCCCGGTTCAGCTTGTCGATGACGGCGGGCGGCGTACCCGCCGGCGCGAAGGCGGCGAACCACGGCGTCAGTTCATAGCCGGGCAGGCCGGCTTCGGCCACTGTCGGTACGTTGGGCAGCGCGGCCGACCGCTTTTTGGTGGTGACCGCGATGGGGACGAGCTTGCCGGCGTCGATGTGCGGCTTGGACGAGGTGATGCTGTCGAACATGTAGTCGACCTGCCCGCCCAGCATGTCGGCGATCGCCGGGCCGCTGCCCTTGTAGGGCACGTGCAGCATCTGTACGCCGGCCATCTTGGCGAACAGTTCTCCGGCCAGGTGGATGGAAGTTCCCACGCCGGCCGAGGCATAGGTGTACTTGCCGGGATGCGCCTTGGCGAGCGCGATGACTTCCGGCACGGTCTTGGCCTGGATGCGCTGGGGGTTGACCACCAGCACGTTGGGCACGACGGCCAGCAGCGAAATGGGCGCGAAATCCTTGACGGGGTCATAGGCCATGTCGGGATACAGCGCGGGGTTCACCGCCATGCCGTTGGCCACGATCATGATGGTGTAGCCGTCCGGCTTGGCGCGCGCCACCGAGGTGGCGCCGATGTTGCCGCCGGCGCCCGCGCGGTTCTCGATCACGAAGGACTGGCCCAGGCTCTTGCCCATGGCTTCGCCCAGCGTGCGGGCGATGTTGTCCATGGCGCCGCCAGGCGGGAAGGGAACGATCCAGCGGACGGAGCGGTCCGGATAGCTGTCACCCGCGGCGGCCGCGCCGAGCGGCAGGGCAAACAGGGCGGCAAGGACCAGGGCGGTTGTCTTGTGCAGGGGTTTCATCGTTGTCTCCGATATGAATAGTAGATACGGATGGGCCGCCGGTGGCGTTCAGTGGATGGACGAGGGGTGGCGGGCCAGCGGCGTGACGTGGATCTCCATGTAGGGAAACAGCGGCAGCGACGACAGCAGCGCGTGCAGCTCGTCGTTGTCGGCCACGTCGAAAATGCTGTAGTTGGCGTATTCGCCCACCACGCGGTAGAGCTGCGGCCATTTGCCCTGTCGTTGCAGATCCTGGGAATAGGCCTTTTCAGTGGCTTTCAGCGTGTCGGCTTCTTCCTTGGGCATGGACGGCGGCAGGCGGACATCCATGCGGACGAGGAACAACATGTGACTCTCCTGGTGATGGCGCTTCAGCGATCGCGGCGATAGCGCCTGAGTTTTTCTTCGTCGAGCGCCAATCCCAGTCCGGGTCCGGTGGGCAGCGTCATCGAGAATTCCTGGTAGGCGGGGCGTTGCTGGACGACGTCGTCGACCAGCAACAAGGGGCCGAACAATTCGGTGCCCCATTCAAGACGGGGCAGGGTGGCGAAGGCGTGCGCGGCGGCCACCGTGCCTATGCTGCCTTCCAGCATGGTGCCGCCATACAGCGCCATGCCCGCGGCATCGCCGACGGCGGCGGTGCGCAGCACTTCGTAGAGGCCGCCCGACTTGGAAATCTTCAAGGCCAGCACGTCGGCCGCGCCCTGGCGGGCGAGGTCCATGGCGTCTTCGGGGCTGTGGACGGCCTCGTCGGCCATGATGGGCACGACGAAGCGCGCCGCCAGCCGCGCCATGCCTGCCCGGTGGGCGCGGGGCAACGGCTGCTCGACCAGGTCCACGCCGGCCGCCTCCAGCCGGGCGATGCCGGTGGCCGCCTGCGACTCGCTCCAGGCCTGGTTCACGTCCACGGTCACGCGCGCCCGCGCGCCCAGCGCCTCCTTGATGGCGCACACGTGGGCCACGTCCTCGGCCACGGAACGGCGGCCGATCTTCAGCTTGAAGGTATCGTGCCGCCGCGCGGCCAGCAGGGATTCGGCCTCTTCGATGTCGCGCCGGGTATCGCCGCTGGCCAGCGTCCAGAGCACGGGCACCGTATCGCGCACGGCGCCGCCCAGCAGCGTCGAGACCGCTACGCCCAGCCGCTTGCCCTGCGCGTCCAGCAGCGCCGTCTCGAGCGCCGACTTGGCGAAGGTGTTGCCGCGCGCCACCCGGTTCATGCGTTGCGTCGCGGCCAGCACGTTCGAGGCATCCTGCCCCCGCAGCGCCGGCGCCAGGTAGGTGTCGATGGCGAGCTTGATGCCCTCGGGGCTTTCCTCGCCATAGCTCAGGCCGCCTATGGTCGTGGCTTCTCCCAACCCTTCCACGCCGTCGGAGCAGCGCAGACGCACGATGACGAGCGTCTGCACGTTCATGACCGTCATCGCCAACTGGTGGGCGCGGATGGTGGGCAGGTCGACCAGGATGGCCTCGATCGACTCGATGTGGGGGAAAGCCATACTTTTCCGGTTCATTGTGATTCGGGAAGTCAGTATGGAAGTCGATTTTTCCTGCGTCCAAGACTATATTTGGCGTTTTCAATACCTAAAAAGTATCGATGGACGTCAGGCAACTCCGCTATTTCCAGGCCGTGGCGCAGGAAATGAACGTCACCCGCGCCGCCGAGAAGCTGCACATGGCGCAGCCGCCGCTCAGCCGCCAGATACGCGCGCTGGAAGACGAGCTCGGGGTGCTTCTGTTCGAGCGCACCGGGCGATCGCTGCGATTGACCGAGGCCGGCCGCTTCCTGCTCGAACACTCGCTGCAATTGACCGCGCGCTTCCAGGAAATCACCGAGGCCACCCGGCGCCTTGGGCAGCAGGGGCGGCGCTGGTTCGGCGTGGGCTTCGTGCCGTCCACGCTGTACGGATTCGTGCCGGAGTTGATCCGCCGCCTGCGGGGCGCGGACCGGCACGTCGAAGTGGGCCTGTCGGAACTGACGACATTGCAGCAGATGGAGGCGCTCAAGGCCGGGCGCATCGACATCGGGTTCGGGCGCATCCTGTTCGACGATCCCGACATCGAGCGCAAGGTACTGATGGCCGAACCGCTGGTGGCGGTGGTGGCGCGCTCCCATCCGCTGGCCAGGCGTACGCGGAACGGGGTGCGGGCGGCCGAGCTGGCCAAGCAGCCCTTCATCCTGTATCCGGCACGCCCCCGGCCCAGCTATGCCGACCATGTGCTGGGCCTGTTCCGGGCGGCGGGGCATGGCCTGGACGTGGTCCAGGAAGCCAACGAATTGCAGACGGCGATCGGGCTGGTCGCGGCCGGCCTGGGCGTAACCGTGGTGCCCGCGTCGGTGCAGCGCCTGCAGCGCGAAGACATCGCCTATGTGCCGCTGGACAGCCCGGGATTCACCTCGCCGGTAATCGTCAGCCGCCGCCGCGACGACCGTTCACCGTTCCTGCTGCAGGCCAGCGCGCTGGCCGACGAACTGGCGGCCCAGGAACTGCGCGCGCATGCGCGCTAGCTGCCTTCCAGGCTGATGCTGCCCTTGGCGGCCGAGCGGGTACCGGGCAGGGGGCGGTTGCTGGCGGCATGGTAGGTGAACACCACCGAGAACTTCACGTCGTCCGTGGCGTTGCGGTCGGCCGCGTGCAGGGTATTGCAGTGGAAGAACATCACGTCGCCTGCACGCAGTTCCGGCACGATGGCGCGCTCGATGATCGCCCGGTTGGCCGGCAGGTCGTCGCGGAAGAATTTGCGTTCGTCGAAACGCGAGGCATCGAAGCTTTCCCGATGAGACCCCGGCACCAGATGCAGCGCGCCGTTGCGGTCCACTTCGTCCCCCAGCGCCAGCCAGATCGAGACCATGTCGTCGCGCTGGAACGACCAGTAGCGGAAATCGCGGTGCCAGCCCGTGAGCGTGCCGTAGCGCGGATGCTTGGTCATGACGCAGTTGTGATGGGCCAGCGACAGCTTGGCCGGTTCCGCGAAATAGGCGGCCATCCAGTCGCGGATGGGCGCACAGGTCGCGTACTGCCGATAGGCTTCGTCGCGTGACCAAGCATCCAGCAGCCGCCGCACCGTCCGCCCGCCCTCGGCCTCGCGCGAGGTCGGGGCGCCCGGGTAGCCCAGGTCCGCTTCGTACTCGATGGGCTCGATATGAGCGTTGAGCTGCGCACGCGCACTCTGCAGCAGCGCCGCGCACGCATCGGCATCGAGGAAATTGCGCACCACCACCAGACCATCCCGGCGCAGTGCCGCGATCTGTTCGTCGCGTGACAGGCTAGCCATGCTGCTCAAACACAAGAGAAGAAAAATCAGCTGACTAGGATACGCTGAATTTCTCCGAAAAACGCTTGCGCCTTTGTCCGTCTGTCGCCCTTTCTGTGCGTGAGTCAGCACAAGCCACTGCCACACGCCGTAGACGAACACTCGCACAAAGACTACAGTATTCATTGGTACTACCTTCGAATATACATTCCATCATGGCCACGACCATCAAGCTCAATGACGACTTGAAAGCTCGCATACATCGCCTTGCAGATCAGCGGGACCGTTCGGCCCACTGGATCATGCGCGAAGCAATCACGCAGTACGTGGAGCGCGAAGAAAAGCGCGAGGCGTTCAAGCACGATGCGATGCGTGCATGGAATGACTATCAGGCCAACGGATTGCACGTGACGCTTGAAGAAGGGGATGCCTGGCTGGCGAAGCTCGAAGCGGGCGAGGATGCGGAGCCACCTAAGTGCCACGAGTGATATGGACGCCACTGGCACTGGACGATGTGCAGAGCCTCTATCGCTTTCTCGCGCAGAAGGATATAAGCGCCGCGCGACGTGCCGTACAAGCAATCCGCGCCGGGGTGAGGATGCTTGCCAGGCAGCCGCGCGTCGGTCGTCCGATCGAAGACATGGACGCGGAGTTTCGTGAATGGCTTATCGATTTCGGGCCACGCAGCTATGTTGTCCTATATCAATTGCATGGCGAAACCGCTTCCATTTTGGCTGTGCGCCTTCAAAAAGAAGTAGGGTATTGAGAAGAAGTTCTCTGCGTGAGCGGGCAGTCCTGGACAAATAACGAAGCCGGCTTGCTGTAGCCTCCATCGGCCCGGGACTCCGGGCTTTCGGAGCCCTCATGGAAACCCCCGCTCAATACGGCTTGGGAATGATCTGGTGACGGCGCGTGTGGCGTGCATTCCGCACTGGATGAATAGCAAGGATGGTGTCCAGAGTCCACGACGAGGGGGGACACTCTGTTCTGTTCGCACGTTCTACCCGGCAATCCCAAGACGGCGATAAGCCATCTTGCGGTCTCTAATCGTGAGCTGATCGATCGAAATCCCGAGCGCCTGCGCGATTTGCGCGCGTCGCTTTTCTCGGCCAGGCCTGGGTGCCTCCATGCTCGCGTAGGTCGGTTGCCGCACTTCAAGACGCGTTGCCATCTCCGCCTGGGTGATGCCCAGGTATTCCCTCCATGCGCGGATCAGACTCCATTCGTTCTTGACCTGAAGGTTCACGTGTTCCCCGCGGGAGTGTGGGGGTTTACTCGGGTGAATGCCTGATCTTGGGCAAGGGGGCATTCTTGCAGTAGCCAATTCGCCTGTAGAAATACCTTGAATTAAATGCCCATATTGGGTGGCTTCATTCCCAATATAGGTATGTTTTGCTTCACCATGAACTCCAACTTGGCCGATGCCCTATTCCCTCGGACCAAACAGCGCGTGTTGGGATTGCTGTTCGGCCAGCCTTGATGCAGTTTCTATGCCAACGAGGTGATGCGAATCGTGGCCAGTGGCTCCGGCGCGGTTCAGCGTGAGTTGGCGGCCTTGGCTCAGAGCGCCTGGTCACCGTCAAGGCTGTTGGCAATCAAAAGCACTATCAGGCCAACCCAGACTCCCCGATTTTTGAAGAGCTGTGTGCGGTCGTGCCGAAGACGATAGGGCTGGCAGACCCTCGTCCCTGCCCATCGAGAGTCGTTTCGATTGGGCCTACAACGCGTGGTTCCCCGCGAAAGCGGGGATGAAACGCCCGACAGCGGGCGCTTGTCCGCCTCGGTGACTGGAAGCTCCTCTTACTCCACCGTGATCTTGTTCGCCGTCGCCAGCTCCTTCCAGCGGCGGGTCTCCCCCTGGATGAACGTGGCGAACTCGGCCGGCGTGCTGCCCACGGTGTCCAGTCCGAGCTTGTTCAGCTTGGCGCGCGTATCGGGATCCGACACGGCCGCCTTGATCTCCTTGGCCAGGCGGTCGACCACCGCCGCCGGCGTGCCCTTGGGCACGAAGAAGCCGTTCCATTCCAGCACTTCGAAGTTCTTGAAGCCGTTTTCCGCGATGGTGGGCGTGTCGGGCAGCGCGGCCATGCGCTTGGCGGAGGTGACGGCCAGCGCCTTGAGGCGGCCGGACTGGACGTAGGACAGGCCCGACGCGGCGTTGGCGAAGTAGGCGTTCACCTGTCCGCCCATGACGTCCGCCAGGGCCGGGGCGCCGCCCTTGTAGGGCACGTGCAGCATGTCGATGCCGGCCTGGTTCTTCAGCAGCTCGCCCACCAGATGGGCGGGGCTGCCGGCACCGTACGAGGCGTAGCTGACCTTGCCCGGATGCTGGCGCGCGTAGTCCACGAATTCCTTGAAGCTCTTGTAGGGGGCGTCGGGATGGACGACCAGGATGTTGGGCACCGTGATCGCCAGGGACACGGGCACGAGATCCTTGTCCGGATCGAAGGGCATCTTGCGCAGCGCGGGGTTGACCGCGTAGGTGGAGGCGTCGTACAGCACCGTATAGCCGTCAGGCGCGGCCTGGACCACCGCCTGCGCGCCTATCATGCCGCTGGCGCCGGGCCGGTTGTCGATCACGACCTGCGTGCGCAGCGCCGTGCCCAGCCGCTGCGCGATCACCCGTGCCGCATTGTCCGCGCCGCCGCCGGCCGAGTAGGGAACGATGACCCGGATGGGGCGGCTGGGATAGTCCTGGGCGTGGCCGGGCGCGGCGACAGACAGGGCAAGCGTGGCAACGATGCCGGTGGCGGCCAGATGGGTGAATACGGGCATGGGGGTCTCCGAAGGCGGATATCTTGTCGGCGCGGCCGCTACGTGGCGGCCTGCCCCCGTAGTGTAGTAGTCAGGGAAGCCTATTCCTTGATATCGATGCGCTTGACCACTTCGGCCCACTTGGCCGTGTCGCGCTTCAAGGTTTCCGCGGCTTGCGCGCCGACCTGGCCCACCGGGGTCAGGTCGAGCGAGGTCAGGCGCTGGCGCACGGGCGCTTCCTGCAGCGCCGCCGCCACGGCTTCCTGCAGCGCCTGCACCACGGCGGCCGGCGTGTCCTTGGGGGCCATCAGGTACTGGTTGAACGAGGCGTCGATGTTGGGCAGGCCGACCTGCGGCAAGGTGGGCACCGTGGGCGCCATGGGCGAGGGCCGGGCCGAGGAGACGGCCAGCGCGGTCAGCCGTCCGGCCTGGACGTTGGGCAGCACCGTGGGCGTCGCCAGGAAGCCGCAGTCGACCTGCCCACCCATGACGTCGGTCATCGCCGGGCTCGGGCCTTTGTACGGGACGTGGGTCATGGCGACGCCGGCCTTGCTCAGGACCAGTTCGGCCGCGAGGTGGCCGGGCGAGCCCTGGCCGCCGGACGCATAGGTCATCGGCGTCTGCCGGGCGCGCGCGATCAGTTGCTCCATGGACGTGAGCTTGAGCGCGGCATTGCACACCATCATCTGGTTGAAGTTGGCCACCAGGGAAACCGGTACGAGGTCGGTGCGCGGGTCGAAATCCATCTTCTTGTAGACGAAGGGGTTGACCGTGACCACGGTGTCGGGCGTGACCAGCAGCGTGTAGCCGTCGGCCGCGGCCTTGGCCACCTGCTGCGCGGCCAGGCCGTTGTTGGCGCCGGCGCGGTTCTCGACCACGAAGGTCTGCTTGAAGCGGCTGCCCAGTCGCTCGGCCAGGATGCGGGCGACCATGTCCGACGGCGCCCCCGGCGGCGAGCCGACCAGGACGCGTACCGGCTTGGCCGGGTAGCCGGACTGCGCGTGCGCGACGGAAGAGGCGGCAAGGATGGCGGCGGCCAGCAGGGCCGGTCGAAGAACGGGCATGGGTCTCACTCCTGATGCTGATGTTTTGCCGCAGTGTATTTAGTTATTTTGGTTATGAAAAATGAAAAATAAGAAGAGTTGATTTCCTTTTGGTTATGATTCGACCTGATCGGGAGGAGAGCATGCAGGAACACGGCATATCCACGGGACTGGGCCGCATCAAGCTGCGGCATCTCCAATGCCTGGTCGCCATCGCCGCGTGCCGCCACATGGGGCAGGCGGCCGATGCGCTGGGCATCTCGCAGCCGGCCATCTCCAAAACCCTGGCGGAACTCGAGGACGTGGTGCAGGCGCAGCTCGTGGTCCGCAGCAAGCGCGGCGCGTCGCTGACGGACAAGGGCCGTGTGCTGCTGGGTTATGCCGGCAGCAGCCTGCGCACGCTGCGCGAGGGCCTGGACCGCGTGTCCTCGGTCGTGCGGGACGACGTGGCCGTCATCGCGATCGGCACCTTGCCTACCGTCGCGCCCACCATCGGGCCGCAGGCGGCCAGCCTGTTCAAGCGCCAGTGGCCGTCGGTGCGGCTGAGCGTGCATACGGGCGTAAACGCGGGGCTGCTGGCGCTGCTCAAGCAGGGTGAACTGGATCTGGTGCTGGGGCGCGTGGCCGAGCCCTCGGAAATGCTGGGCCTGTCGTACGAGCACCTGTACGAGGAGCCGGTCGTGGTGGTCGCGCGGCCCGGGCATCCGCTGGCGCCCGCCCGCCGGGTGGAGGCCGAGGAGATCGCCGCCTGCGGCATGGTGGTGCCGCTGCCGGGCACGGCCATTCGCCACACTATCGATTCGTACATGGTCCGGCACGGCGTGGGAGTGGGACGCGAGGCGATCGAGACGCTGTCCGATGCCTTCGCCCGGTCCTACGTGGCCCATACCGACGCGGTCTGGATGATCGCGCTGGGTGTGGTCGAGCACGACCTGCGCGCCGGCAGCCTGGTCCGGCTGGCCTGCGATACGCAGCACACCTCGGCCTCGGTCGGACTGACGCTGCGCAGCGATGCCGTGCCCTCGCACGCGGTGCGGGCACTGATCGAATGCATACGCGAGGCGGCCGCGCAGCGGCGCCAGCAGGCCGAAGGACAGGCCTGAAGGGCCGTGCGGGGAAGTAAGGGGGCTAGTGCGCCGCGGCGACCTGCCGCGCCAGCACGCGCTGGGGCGACATATCGGGCCGGGCCATGGCCGACACCGGCAGCAGGTAGGTCTGCTCCAGCATGAACTGGCCCGTCATGGCCGCGTGCGGGGTCTGGTCCGAGAAGCAGATCCAGGTGCTGCCCGGCGGGAACTCGATGCTCTCCTGCTGGCCGTCGCGCTGGTAGCCGGAGTCGGCCTTCATGCGGTCGTGCAATTGCAGCATGAAGTGGTCGTAGGCGCTGCGGCGGCTCTTGGTGATGTGCAGCTTGTGCAGCAGCCACGCCACGCCGGGGCGGTAGGCCGGCATCTGCGGCAGATAGCGCGCCGACAGCGTGTCGAAGGCTTCGCCGACCCGCCACAGGCGGGTGTCGCCGTGCGGGTTGATGTTATTGAAGACGCGCAGGATGCGCTGTTCGCCCACCGGCCGTGAAGGGAAGGCATCGACGTGCAGGCGGGTGTCGTCCTTGCGCCAGGACATCTTCCAGGTGCCGATGCGATGCAGGCGCAGGCTGGTGGTGGGGGCGTGCAGGTGCGAGGCGTACTCGGGCAGCAGGCGGTCCAGGAAGCGGCGCGTGGTCTCGTAATAGCGGCGCACCAGCGCGCCGATGGCGGCCTGGCGCTCGTCTTCCACGGCTACGCCGGTCAGCTTGCCGGTCGTGGCGTTCAGGCTGATGTTCTTGCGTTTGGGATCGACCAGCGCGGGGTCGAGCAGGCCGGTTTCGGCCTGGCTCAATTCGAACCGCAATTCGGGGAAATACAGGACCTTGCCTTCTTCCAGCTCGGCCACGGGCGTGGACGCGCCAGCGTGGCCGGGTGCGTCGTCCCAGGAGCGGTGGTCGATGCGGACGATGCGGGAGGGCGCGCTCATGGCGTCAGCTGGCCAGCGCCTTCTCGATCGTGGCGTGGAACTCGGCCACGTTGGGCTCGCCCAGATAGCGCTTGATGATGCGGCCCTGCTTGTCGATCAGGAACGAGGTGGGCGTGAGCTTGACGTCCTCGAAGCTGCGTGCGATCTCGCCCATCGGGTCGAGCGCGACCTTGAAGGGCAGTTCGCGGGTCTGCGCGAAATTGAGCACGTAGTTGGCCGGGTCGTAGCTCATGGCTACCGCGACCATTTCGTAGCCCTGCGGCGCGTACTTCTTGTAGGTCTCGACCATCATCGGCATTTCCTTCACGCAGGTCACGCAGCTGGTGGCCCAGAAGTTGACCAGCACCACCTTGCCGCGCAGGCTTTCGGTGGTGAACTGGTCGCCGTGGATGGAGGTGAAGGTGGTGTCGGGCGCCTTGGCGGCGGGGGCCAGCGCGAACCAGGCGCCGGCGGCGGCCAGCAGCGCGACCACGAGGATGGCGGCCAGCTTGGCGGCGCCGCGCTGGGCGCGGGCGGTTGCGTTGAAGGGGGCTGAAATCGGCATAGGGAGCGATCCGTTGCGTGGCGGGCAAGGCGGCGTGTGTCCGCGCCCGCGATGCGGCCCATTATAGGCCGGGATGCGCGGCCCGCCCGCTTCGCCGCGGGCGGGGACGCCGGTCAGCGGCTGGCGGACGAGCCGCCGGTGGCCGGCGACTGGTCCTGCTCGGCCTTCACCTTGGACAGGTCCTGCAGTTCTTCTTCGGTGATGTAGTCGAACACCTTGACCACCTTCTTGACGCCGCTCACGCCGGCGGCGATCTCGGCGCCGCGCTTGCCCTCGCGTTCGGTGACGCGGCCCATCAGGTAGGCCACGCCGTTCTCGACCGTGATGCGGAAGGAATTGGCGAAGAGATCCTTGGCGTCCACCAGTGAAGCCTTGATCTTGCCTTCGATGAAGACGTCGTTCGAGCGGGTGGCCAGCGAGGTCGGGATGCCGATCTGGAGCTCGTTCACGAGGGCGCGGACGTTCTCGACGCCGCGCGCCTGTTCCTCGGCATCGCGCTTGGCGGTCTCGTCGGGGACTTCGCCGGTCAGCAGGAGCTTGCGGTTGTAGGCGTTGACGTTGATATGGCCCTTGTCGCCATAGCGGCCCGACAGCCGGCTGGACGCCTTGAGCTCGATGTTCTTGTCCTCGACCTGGATGCCCACGGTGCGGCGGTCGGTGGCGGCCATCGTGCCGACGTAGGCGCTGCCCAGGACGATGGGGGCGCAGGCGGATACCGCCCATGCCGAGCTTGCGACCACGAGGGCCAGGACCAGGGGGCGTACCGAAGCGGCCGGTTTGCGAAACATCAGAGATCTCCCAGCAGTTGAGCGTCGATGCCGTCGCACATGGCGTGCAGCAGCAATATGTGGACTTCCTGGATGCGCAGGGTGCGGTCGTGCGGCACGCACAGGTGCACGTCGTCTTCCGTCAGCATCTGGCCGATCCGGCCGCCGCCCTTGCCGGTCAGCGCGATGACGCGCAGCTCGCGGGAATGGGCCGCTTCGATGGCCTCGATCACATTGGCCGAGTTGCCGCTGGTGGAGATGGCCACCAGCACGTCGCCCGGCTGGCCCAGTGCGTTGACCTGCTGGGAGAACACCCGGTCGTAGCCGAAGTCGTTGCCGACCGCGGTCAGGATGGAAGTATCGGTATTGAGCGCGATGGCGCCCAGCGGCAGCCGTTCGCGTTCGAAGCGGCCGACCAGCTCGGCGGCGAAGTGCTGGGCATCGGCGGCCGACCCGCCATTGCCGCAGGCCAGGATCTTGCCGTTGTTGGACAGGCTGAACACCAGCGCATCCACGGCCGCCGCGGTAGGCGCCGACAGGGTGTCCTGGCAGTGTTCGAACAGCGCGACGGCGTCGCGGAAATGGGCGGATATGCGGGCGATAAGGTCCATGCCGGGATTATCTCATGCAGGGGAAACGGCCGGCTTGCCGGCCGCGCCGGCAAGTGTGTCCGCTGTAACCGGCCGTGACGCCCCGGTTGCGGGGCGACAGCCATGGCGTTGGAGCGGTTGGAGCAATGATAGTTTCCCTGGCCGGCCGACGGGAGGCCGCCCGCTACCGGAAACCGGGCAGCGCCTCGAGCGAAAAGGCGTGCCGTATCCAGCGCGGCGGGGCATCGGCCTCGAAGGCCAGGACATCGAAGCGGCAGGCGGGCGGTGGTCCCTTCCAGCAGGCGCGCAGGAAATAGGCGGCCGTGCGCGCCAGGCGCAGCCGCTTGGCCGGGCCCACGCTGGCCGCCGCACCGCCGTAGCGGTTACGGGCACGCGCGCGGACTTCGACGAAGACCAGGACGGCGCCCTCGCGCATGACCAGGTCGATTTCGCCGGCGCGGCAGGCCACGTTGCGGGCCACCAGGACCAGCCCGGCGGCGTGCAGGTGCGCCAGCGCCTCGCGCTCGGCCCGGTCGCCGGCCTGCTGCGCGGGCGAGCGGCGGGGCGGCAAGGCCGCTTCCTGCCTGCGGCCCGGCCGGGGGCTGCGACGTATCGCCCGCCGCTGCGCCGCATGGGCCAGTGCATAGGCCTGGGTGTCGGCCGCCGTCACGGGCGCCCTCGCGGTATTCTCGCGCCATGGACAATGAAATCGAATCCTCCAGGCCCGCCACGGGTGCCTGGGAACGGCTGGCGGACAAGGTGGCGGCGCAGCACTGGCCCGCCCCGGCGCTGTACGTGGTGGCCACGCCCATCGGCAACCTGGGCGACCTGAGCCTGCGCGCCCAGGCCTGCCTGCAGCGGGCCGACGTGATCGCCGCCGAAGACACGCGCATGACCCGGCCCCTGCTGGATGCCTGGGGCATTTCCACCCCCTTGATGGCGGCCCACCGGCACAACGAGGCGCAGGCGGCCCAGGCCATCGTCGGCCGGCTGGCCGCGGGCGAACGGGTGGCGCTGGTGTCGGACGCGGGCGCGCCCGGCGTCAGCGATCCCGGCTCGCGCATCGTGCGCGAGGTGCGTGCGGCCGGCCACCCGGTGGTGCCGGTGCCCGGCGCCAGCGCCGTGATCGCCGCGCTGATGGCCAGCGGCGCGACCTCGGACGAGAACCCGGCGTTCGTCTTCGCCGGCTTTCCGCCGCCCAAGGCGGCCGCCCGGCAGCGTTGGCTGGCCCAGTGGTGCGCGCTGCCCGCGCCGGTGGTCATGTACGAATCGCCGCACCGGATGGCGGCGACCCTGGCCGACCTGCTGGCGGTCTGCGGCGCCGCGCGGCAATTGACCGTGGCGCGCGAGCTGACCAAGCGTTTCGAGGAAATCGCCACGGTGCCGCTGGCCGAGGCCCAGGCCTGGCTGGCTGCCCACCCCCAGCGGGCGCAGGGCGAGTTCGTGCTGATCGTGGAGGCGGCGCCCGAGGAAGCGGCGGGCGCGCTGGATGCCCGGACCGACGAGGTGCTGCGGGCGCTGCTGGAGGTATTGAGCGTGCGCGACAGCGCCAAGGTGGCATCCCGCATCACGGGTGCGCCGCGGGATGCCTTGTATGCCCGCGCGCTGGCGCTGAAGGACGCGTAGCGGAAAGGCCTGGCCACAGGCTGGGACGGGAACGGGAAGGGGCATGGCGGCAACCGGAACGCGGAGTGCCCAGCATGCCCCAATCGGACGGGTACCGGGGCGCCGGTAGGACAGGCGTGTCCCGGTTTCAGCCCGGCCCGGTCGCGCCCGCCTGGCCCGCGCCCAGGACGGCGGAGATCGCGGCGGCCGCCTGCATCAGATCCCGCACGGTGTCGGGATGGGCCCGCGCCGGCAGGTAGTGGATCGAGGCGACGATGGCCAGCGCGCCGAACAGCGAACCGTCGGCCTGGAAGATCGGCGCCGCCAGGGCATTGATGCCGGTGAAGATTTCCTCGGGTGCCTCGGCCCAGCCGCGCTGGTGGACGAGCTGGATCTCGGCCCGCAGGCGGTCGGGATCGGTGATGGTCTTGGGCGTGCTGGCCGCCAGGGGCTGGGACAGTACCGCCTCGCGCAGCGACGGCGGGCCGAAGGCCAGCACGACCTTGCCCTGGGCCAGGGTATGGAAGCCCGGGAATTGTGTGCCGGGGCTGAGCAGGATCTCCAGCGCGCTGCGGCCGCGCACGACATCCAGCACGACGACCTTGTTGGGATCGAAGGTGGTGATGACGATGGTCTGCTCGACGCGGTTGCGCAGGTCTTCCATGATGGGTTTGGCCAGCGACACGGCGTCGAACTGCTGCACCAGTTTTCGTCCCAGCAGGAACAGGCGCCAGCCCACGCGGTAGCGGCTGGTGCGCTTGTTCTGCGTGACGTAGCCCTGCTGGCGCAGGGCCGTCAGGTGGCGATGCACGCGCGCCTTGGGCATCCCGAGCAGCTCGGCCAGTTCCGTGACTCCGCATTCGGTGCCCTGGGCCGCCATCAATTCCAGGATGCGCAGGGAGATGACCGAGGTCGACGAGATCGTGGCCTCGTCGCCCGAGGTCGGCAGCGCATGGCCGGTCTGGGCGTCGTCCGCGGTGGGGGCGGTGGCGTCGGGGGGCAGGAGGTCCGGGGCGGGGAGATGCATGGATCGAAGCGTGTCTTGGCAAGGCCGGTGGGTTCTCGATGGACGCATGCCCGCCCCGCCGGGGGCCGGGAAGATGCCCCTCAGGGCAGGGTCAGCATGCGCTCGCCGTACACATGATAATGCTGACGCTTGGGCTTGCCGGCGTCTTCCGGCAGGACGTAGCGCAGGGAACTGCGCTGGCGGCATCCCTGGGGCAGGATGAAGCAGCGGATGAAACTGGTATCCGTGGCCTCGGTAGTCGGGGCCAGGACCGGGGCGTGGCCCAGTTCGAACCATGCCGAGCCAGCCGGATGCACCGTGGTCCTGCCCTGGGTCTCGATGGTGATCTCGCCCTTCAGGCAGCAGCGTATGCCGGGTCCCTGGTGCACGTGCGTCAGCGCCACGCCGCCGGGCGGGAAGTCGACGCGGTCGCAGCGCATCAGCCAGTCGAACTGGTCGTCCAGCTCGATCTCCTGTTGCAGCTTGAGGGTGGACGTGGCGCCGGGGGCGCTGCGCAGCGTGCCCGCGGGGGCGTCGGGCGAAACCAGTTCCCAGCGCCACAGCACGGCGTCTTCCTCGCCCGCCACCAGCGCGATCGGGTCCTGGCCCACCCAGGCGGACTCCTGGCGCTGGTGCTGGGTACCGTCCAGGAATTCCACCGTGATTCCACCCTGCACGATGTAGACCGATCGCGGCATGCGCGGCAGGTAGACCGGCGCATGGCCGGCGGGAATGCTGTCTTCGTAAAGCCTGATGATGAAACTGCGCATGGATGACTCCTGAGGCTATGGCCGGCCCCATGCCGGGCAACGGACCGGTTTGTATCGATAAACAATACGTTCGTATCATTTATCGTAAACCATGAATGCATGGCTTGTGAATATTCAGATAGAATATTTATCGATACGTTTGTATCGTTGATCGATACATCAAGGAGACGAAGCATGGCATCCTCCGCGACCTCGCTATCCGGCGTGGCCCAGGAAAAATGGTACGTAGGGCGTACCAAGGAACAATGGCGCGCGTTCGGCTCGGCCTACATAGGCTGGATGCTGGACATCATGGATCTGATGCTGTTCGCCATGGTGATCACGCAGATGCGTGCCGAATTGAATTTCGACAGCGGCGCGGCCGGCGTCATCGCCTCGATGACGCTGCTGGCCACGGCTTTCGGCGGCCTGATCTTCGGTTTCCTGGCCGACCGGCTGGGCCGGACGCGGTCGCTGGTGCTCAGCATCGCGTGCTATTCCATCGGCACGGCCTTGTGCGGCTTCTCGCAAAACGTCACGCAACTGCTGATCTTCCGCTTCCTGCTGGGCCTGGGGGTGGGCGGGGAATGGTCGGCGGGCGCGGCCCTGGTCACCGAGACGTGGCCGGCCAAGCACCGCGGCAAGGTCATGGCCTGGGTGCAGAGCGCTTTCGCCGCCGGCTATGCGCTGGCGGCCATCGTCGCGGCGCTGGTGCTGCCCACGCTGGGCTGGCGCTGGGTGTTCGCGGTCGGCCTGGTGCCCGCGCTGTTCGCATTCTGGGTGCGCCGCCATGCGTCCGAGCCCGAGATCTGGGCGGGCCAGAAAGAGCGCCTGGGCGTCGGCGCCACCCTGAAGCTGCTGTTCGGCCAGCACCTGCGCAGCACGGTGGTCGGCCTGGCCTTCACCGCCGCGGCCATGTGCGGCTACTGGGGCCTGTTCACGTGGATTCCGACCTATCTGGCCACGCCCGTCAGCGCGGGCGGCGCCGGCCTGGACCTGACCAAGTCCACGACCTGGATCGTCATCATGCAGGTGGGCGCGGCACTGGGCTTCATCTGCTTCGGCTACATCGCCGACCGGATCGGCCGCCGCATGGCCTTCATCCTGTTCTTCCTGCTCTCGGCCGTGTGCGTGCCGCTGTACGTGCAGATCGAGTCCAGCCTGGTGCTGCTGGCGTTCGGACCGCTGGTCGCCTTCGTGGGCACGGGGTTCTACAGCGGTTTCGCGCCTACCTTCGCCGAGCTGTTCCCGACCAGCATCCGCGCGACCGCGCAGGGCTTCATCTACAACACCGGCCGGGCCACCAGCGCGCTGGCGCCGGCCGCGGTGGGCTTTTTCTCGGCTACCCACGGCGTCGCGAGCGCGCTGGGAGCCACCGCCGGGTTCTTCGCGCTGGCCGCGGTCATCGTGTATTTCTTCCTGCCCGAGACCAAGGGCGGCGAGCTGGAATAGCGGTGGCGCCCGGTCAGCGCACGACGATGACCGGGGCGATGTCCAGCCTGGCCTGCACGCGCTGCGCGGCCGCCAGCGCGCTTTCGCGCGAGGGGTAGGGGCCCAGATGCACGCGGTGCAGGCTATCGGTGTTCACGATGCGCAGCGGTTCGGTCTGGTCCCCCAACTGGGTCCGGATCCGGGATGCCAGGTCCTCGGCGTTGCGCTGGCCGCTGAAGGCGCCCACTTGCAGGAAGATGCCCGATTGCGGTGACGACACCACCGGCGTGGTGGCCGCCAGCGGGACCTGCACGCCGCCTGCCATGGGCGCGGGGCTTGCTGCCGGCAAGGGGGACGCCAGCGGCGGCAGTTCCCGTACCTGGCTGGCCGGTGGCTGCGTGGCCACCGGGATGGCGACCACCTCGGCCTCGGCCACCGGCGCGGGCGCCGCGGCCAGCATGGGAGCGCTGCCGCGCTCGTTGCGGATCCTGGCGATTTCCTGCGGGCCCAGCCATTCGACCTCGACTTCGCCGCTGCCCTGCGAGAGCAGGCCCAGCTTGTAGGCGGCGGTGTAGGAAAGATCGATGATGCGGTCGCTGTGGAACGGGCCGCGGTCGTTCACGCGCACGATCACCGACTTGCCCGTCCCGACCCGCGTGACGCGGGCGTAGCTGGGGATGGGCAGCGTGGTATGGGCCGCGGTCATCGCGTACATGTCGTAGATCTCGCCGTTCGACGTGCGCGCGCCATGGAACTTGCGGCCGTACCACGACGCGACGCCGCGCACCTTGTAGGGCTGCATGGAGGTGTCGGGAACGTAGCGCTTGCCGAAGATCACGTAGGGCTTGTTCGCGCCGCTGGCCAGCGGTTCCACGGCCGGCAGCGGGTCGGGCACCAGGTCGAGGTTGGCGGGCGGATTGGACGGCGGGCCGTCGTCCTTGTAGTAGCCGCCGCCGCGCGAACCAGACGGCCCCTTGGGCGTGGTGCCGCAGGCGGCCAGGAGCACCGTGGCGCAGACCGCCGCCCAGAGCAGGGGACCTTTGGTCCCCCCGCGCAATGGGCGGCTGGTCGTGGGGCGCGCGCCAGGCAGGGGAGGCCGGTCGGTCTGCTTCATCGTCTAGGGTCCTGGATGCTGGGGTCTGGCAAGCGGCGGCGCCTCGGCGGGGCCGCCGCCCGGATCATAAAGGTCGAACTGCTTTTGTGCACGGTGGCGCACCAGCACCTGCCCCTGGCCCGCGAACATGGCGGCCAGTTGTTCCACCACGTAGACCGACCGGTGCGTGCCGCCCGTACAGCCTATGGCCACCGTCAGGTAGCTGCGCGTGTCCTGCATGTACTCGGGCAGCCAGGTGCGGATGAAGGCGGCGATGTCGTCGATCATGCGCCCCACGCTGGGGATGGCCGCCAGGAAGTTCGCCACCGGGGCGTCCCGCCCCGTCAACGGCCGCAGGACCGGGTCGTAGTGGGGGTTGGGCAGGCAGCGCACGTCGAACATCAGGTCCGCGTCCAGCGGCACGCTTTCCTTGAACGCGAACGATTCGAAGGTCAGGACCAGCGGCACGGTATCGGCCTGCACCACGTTGCGCACCCAGGACCGCAGTTGCGAGGGCGTCAGCCCCGTGGTGTCGATGACGTGCCCCAGCTCGCGCAGCGGTCCCAGCAGCTCGCGCTCATGCGCGATGCAGGCCTCGACCGAGGGCGCGACGCCTTCGTGGAAAAGCTTGTCGGTTAGCGGATGGCGGCGGCGCGACTCCGAATAACGCTGCACCAGCGTACCGGTGTCGGCGTCCAGGAATACCACGCGGATCTCGGTGCCCAGCGCGCGCAGCGCATTGATGGTGCCCGGCAGGCTGGCGATCGCCCCGCTGGAGCGCGCATCGATGGATACCCCGACACGCTGCAGCCCTTCATCGTGCGCGGCCGCGATGAAATCGTGAAGAAAACGGACAGGAAGATTATCGACGCAGTTGTAGCCGAAATCCTCCAGGGTACGAAGAGCCACGGACTTGCCCGAGCCCGAGATACCGGTGATGAAAACGACACGTAACACAGCAGGCTTTGCCTCGTAAAAGAGGTTCGTTCGAAGCCTGAACAATAACGCACACTCCCAAACCTGTCCCCCTTTCCCCCTACCCACGCCAGCCTATTGGTTGCCAGGAAACCGCGGATCCGGCTTTGCCGGTCCGCCGGTTTCGCCCCCTGGGGGGCGCCCGAAGGGCGTAGGGGGGGACCCTACGGTTCGCCGTTCTGGATGGCGTCCATCTGCCGTTCCATGAACTCGGTCATGGTGTCGATGCCGCGCAGTTGCAGGATGGCGTTGCGTACCGCCGCCTCGACCAGCACGGCCAGGTTGCGGCCGGCGGCTACGGGCAGGACGACCTTGCGTATGGGCAGGGCCAGCACGTCCTGGGTCATGGCCTGGAGGGGAAGGCGCTCGAAATTGGCTTCGGGCGAGGTGGTGCGGACCAGGTGGACGATGATCTTGAGCTTCATCTTCCGGCGCACCGAGGTCTCGCCGAAGATCGCGCGGATGTCCAGCAGCCCGAGGCCGCGCACTTCCAGCATGTTCTGCAGCAGCGGCGGGCACCGGCCCTCGATCAGGTTGGGAGCGATGCGCGAGAACTCCACGGCGTCGTCGGCGACCAGGCCGTGGCCGCGCGAAATCAGTTCCAGCGCCAGCTCGCTCTTGCCCAGGCCCGATTCGCCCGAGATCAGCACGCCCATGCCGAGCACGTCCATGAACACGCCGTGCACGGTGGTGACGGGGGCGAGCTTCTTGGCCAGGTAGATGCGCAGCAGGTCGATGACCTGCGCCGCCGAGCGGGGTGAGGCCAGCAGCGGCACGTTGCGCTGGTCGCAGTGTTCCAGCAGGTCGGCCGGGGCGGCCAGGCCGTCGGCCATGATGATGGCCGGCACGCCGCTGGCCAGCAGTTCATCCAGGTGGTGGGCGCGCCGGCGGGCTTCCAGCCGGGCGTAGAACGCCAGTTCCTCGTGGCCGAAGACCTGGATGCGGGACGGGTGGATGAGGTTCAGGTGGCCGACCAGGTCGGCGGCGGCCAGGCAGGTGTCGGGCAGCGGCGAGCGATTCGCGTTCGAGCGCCCCGCCAGCCAGCTCAAGGAAATCTTGTCGGTGTTTTCGTCGACCAGTTTTTCGATAGTAAGCATGGGGCACACGGAAAAGGCGGCCGACCGGGGCCGGCCGGGTCAGACCGCGGCGTCGGACTGGGCCGGTTCCCAGTGGGTCAGCAGCGAGTGGATCGCGCTGGCCGAGGGTTCGGTGGCCAGGGCCTCGCGCAGCGCGCGGTTGGACAGCATCTGCGCCAGCTCGGACAGGATTTCCAGGTGCACCTGCGTGGCCTGCTCGGGTACGAGCAGGAATACCAGCATTTGCACGGGCTTGCCATCGGGGGCGTCGAAATTGATGGGCTGAGCCAGGCGCACGAAGGCGGCCACCGCATCGGTCAGCCCCTTGATGCGGCCGTGCGGCACGGCTACGCCTTGACCCAGGCCGGTCGAGCCGAGCCGTTCGCGCGCGAACAGGCTGTCGAACACCACCGAGCGGGCGATGCCGTGATTGTTCTCGAACAATAGGCCGACTTGTTCGAAAACGCGCTTCTTGCTGGTGACTTCCAGATCAAGCAGCACGTTCGAAGGGGGGAGTATCCGCGAGATCAGATTCATAACGTATGCGCCGGTCGGGCGATACAAATTCGCACAATAGATGGACCGGGCGACATCTTTTGGAGATGGACGTCGATTATAGCCAGCGTCCCGGTTCTGTCACGAAAAGCGGCACTTTTGTGCCCCGCAAACAACCCGTCCGTATCCCGACCTGGCATCACACGCCCTCGTCCCACGAAGGAAGCGCCCACCCGGGGCCCTACCCAGTCCCTCGAAAACCATGGCGCAGCGCGGCATTTCTCGATTCTGATCACGGGTAACTGGACGCGAACTCATCCTTTAAACGAAACAACGGCGGGAAAAGCCTCCTTCCCCCGCCAGCCGATGTTTTATCCAGGGGCACCGCGGATCCGGCTCCGCCGGTCCGCCAGTGCCGCCCCCCGGGGGGCGCCCGTCAGGGCGTAGGGGGGGGAATTCTCTTCATTGCTTCCTCGACCCGAGGTCGCTGGACCTTGTCCTTGTACTTGATGACCTGTCGGTCGACTTTATCGACAAGGGCGTCGATGGCCGCGTATAGATTTTCTTCTTGGGCCTCGCAATGGACGTCCTTGCCTCGGAGATGCATGGTGATTTCCGCGCTGTGGCGCAGTTTTTCCACGGAAAGCAGCACCTGGATATCGATGACGTGATCGAAATGCCTCAGCACCCGCGTGAGCTTGTTCAGGACGTACTCACGTATGGCAGGGGTCACGATGAGGTGATGTCCGCTGATGCTCAGATTCATGTAAAGCCCTCCTTGAAGCAATGTACCGGGAGACTTCCCCGGAGCCCGCGCCCATGTCCGCAGGGCATGGGCGCTTGTGGCACGAGCGTGCCACTTTGCTTGCGTCGCTCCGAACGTTCCGGATGTCGCCACGCAATCGAAGTGGCTGGCACATGCGTTTTCAGCGGTTGCTATAAAGATGAGCCTTTATCCGGGGCTTTCAAGTACGGTCTAACCCTAGCATCGCGATCCGGTGATGGATGCGCGGCATGCGATGCCGCGCGGGCGCGATCCGTACTAGATGCTCTTACGCAGGGAAACCGGCGGAATCTTGAGCGCTTCGCGGTATTTGGCCACCGTGCGGCGGGCCACGACGATACCCTGCTCCCCCAGCGTCTGCGCAAGTTGGCTGTCGGATAGTGGCTGGGTAGGATCCTCCGCACCAATGAGTTGCTTGATCAGCGCACGGATCGCCGTGGACGATGCCGCTCCTCCGGTCTCCGTGGCGACGTGGCTGCCGAAGAAATACTTCAACTCGAAAGTCCCCAGCGGGGTGAGCATGTATTTCTGCGTAGTGACGCGTGAGATCGTCGACTCATGCAAGCCTAGTGTATCTGCTATTTCGCGTAATACAAGAGGCCGCATGGCGACTTCGCCATGGTTGAGGAAACCCTGCTGCCGGTCGACGATGGCCTGGGCCACGCGCAGAATGGTGTCGAAGCGTTGCTGGACATTGCGTATCAGCCAGCGCGCCTCCTGCAGCTGCGAGGACAGCCCGGGATGGGCCGAGCTGCGCTCGGACTTCAGGATCTGCGCGTACATCTGGTTGATGCGCAGCCGCGGCATGGCTTCGCCGTTGAGCATGGCGCGCCACTGGTTGCCGGCCTTGCGCACGATCACGTCGGGCACGACGTAGTCCGCGGCGGGCGACGAATAGCGCGAACCGGGCCGCGGGTCGAGCCGGCGGATCAGGCTCTGGGCCGCGCGCAGCTGGTCGTCGTTGCAGCCCAGCGCCTTGCGCAGCTTGGCGTAGTCCCGCGCGCCCAGCAGCGGCAGGTGCTGGGCGGCGATCTGGCGGGCCAGCGCCAGCACGTCGGCATCGCGGGCCTCGGGCAGGCAATCGAGGTCCGGCACGCGCAATTGCAGGCACAGGCATTCGGAGATGTTGCGGGCGCCCACGCCGGCCGGATCGAAGGACTGGAGCAGCCCCAGCGCCGAACGCAGTTCGTCGGCGTCGATTTCCAGCTCGGGCGGGAACAGCGCGGCCAGTTCTTCCAGCGACACGTCCAGGTAGCCGTTGTCGTCCAGTTCGTCGACCAGCGCCGTCACCAGCGCCGCATCGCGCGGCGTGGCCTGCGTCAGCGCGAGCTGGCCCAGCAGGTGCTCGCGCAGCGAGGCATCGGGCGCCGCCAATTGCGGCGCGGTGTCGTCGTCGTGCTCGCCGCCGGGGCGGTGCAGCTCCGGCATGTCGGGCAGGTCCGGCGCGTCGCCGGCGTCGGCCGGCGACGGCGCCTCCACGGCCTCGCCGCCCGGTTCGGCGTCGGCTTCCGGCGAGGCGGGCGTGGTCGTGTGCATGCTGCCGTCGGCGTCGACCCGCAGCGTGGCCGCCACAGGGTCGTCCTCGCGTTCAAGCAGCGGGTTCTCCTGCAGGATCTGCTCGATCTCGTGTTCGAGTTCGAGCGTCGACAACTGCAGCAGCTTGATCGACTGCTGCAGCGCCGGCGTCAGCGCCAGGTGCTGGGAGGTGCGAAGTTGGAGTCCGGGTTTGAGCATGGGCACCGCTTACATGCGGAAGTGTTCTCCGAGGTAGACCCGTCGCACGGCAGGATCGCCGACGATCTCCTCGGGGTGCCCGCTGGCCAGTACCGTGCCGTCGCTGATGATGTAGGCGCGGTCGCAGATGCCCAGGGTCTCGCGCACGTTGTGGTCGGTGATGAGCACGCCTATGCCGCGTCCCTTCAGGAAGCGCACGATGCGCTGGATCTCGATGACGGCGATGGGGTCCACGCCGGCGAACGGTTCGTCCAGCAGGATGAAGCGCGGATTGGTGGCGAGCGCGCGCGCGATCTCGACGCGGCGGCGTTCGCCGCCGGACAGCGAGATGGCGGCGTTGCTGCGGATGTGTCCGATCTGCAATTCGTCCAGCAGCGACTCCAGGCTCTCGTTCACCTGCTTCGTGCCGAGCGGCGCGCCCTGTTCGTTGCGCTGCAGTTCCAGCACCGCGCGGATGTTCTGTTCGACGTTGAGCCGGCGGAACACGGAGGCGTCCTGCGGCAGGTAGGAAAGCCCCAGCCGCGCGCGCTTGTGGATGGGCAGGCTCGTGGCCGAGACGCGATCGATGTCGATGGTGCCGGCATCGGCCGGCACCAGCCCGACGATCATGTAGAAGCAGGTGGTCTTGCCGGCGCCGTTGGGGCCCAGCAGTCCGACCACCTCGCCGCCGTCCACGTGCAGCGACACGTTCTTGACCACCGTGCGCCCTTGATAGGATTTGCGCAGGCCCTCGGCCCGCAGGCGGCCCTCGCCCTGGGTCGACTCCTCGGCGCGCGGCGCCCCGGCCGGCGCTCCGGCTTCTATGATCGGCGCGTTCATTGCGCGGCCTTGCCCGAGGCCGGGGCGCCACAGCCCGCCGCCGGCGCGCCGGCGGCCGTCTGGCCGCGCGGCTGGATGATGGTGCGCACGCGCTGGTTGGGCGTGGGGGCCTGCGGCCCGCCGGTGGCGGTATAGGTGTCGGTGCGCTGGTTGTAGGTCACGCGCTGACCGCGCACTTCGTCGACCATCTGTTCGCAGGCCAGCCGCTTGACCACCGCCTTCGAGATGAAATGGATCAGCTCGCCGCGTCCGTCGTATTCGACGCGCTCGGCCACGCCCTCGACGTATTCGTCGGTGCCCTCGCGCCGCTGGCGCACGTTGACGAGCTTGCCGCTGTTGGCGGTGGCGACGCCGAACTGATAGCCCTCGGCGTCTTCGCGCAGGTCGAGCCTGTCGGCGCGCAGGATCAGCGAACCCCTGGTCAGCACGACGTTGCCGGTGAAGATGCTGGTCTGCTTCAGGTCGTCGTAGCGCAGCGAATCGGCATCCACCGTCGTCGGCTGGTTGCGGTCGGCGGCGGCCGCGAGCGCCTGGGCGCCGCAGGCGAGGGCGGCCAGGGCGAGCACGGCCTGGGCGGCGTATCGGGAGAATCGATGATGTGGCACGGTGTTTTTATCCTTTGGATGGCTGTCGGGCCGGGGGCGCGGCCGGCCGCGTGCTGCCCGGCACGATCTGCACCCGTGTCTGCTCGTTGACCTTCAATTCGCGCGAGACGTTGTCATAGCGCATGCCGCGTCCCTGTATGCGCGTGGTGCCGTTGACCACGGTGGCGGGCAGGTCCGTGTAGGCGACGTCCTCGTCGGGCAGCAGGGTGACTTCCTCGCTGCGTATGTTCAGCTCGGGGCGCCCCTGCCCGGGCAGCCGCCGCAACTGAACGTCGCCGCGCATGGTCACGCGCGCGCCGTCCTGGTCCATTCGCGCGTGCCGGGAAGTGGCCGTCATGGTCGGCCGCTCGGTGCGCTGGCTGACCGCGCGGAACTGCGTGACTTCCGACGAATCGTCGTCCGGGTAGTGCTCGAGCCGGTCGCCTTCCATCCGCGTCGTGGGCATGCCCTGCTCGTCGCTGCGGACCATGACGAACTGTTCGACGAAGGAGTCGATCTCGTGGGTCAGCCGGCGCGGCGGATCTTCCTTCACCGCCCGCTTGGCGTAGTCGGCCGCCCACCACGTGCCGGCCACCAGGGCGGCCAGCAGCGCGATCGATACCCCGGAGGCGAGTCGGTCTTTCATTGGGCAGAGGATCCGGCGGTGATGGTCGTGAGGGTGCGGCTGGTGATGTAGCCGCCCAGCCGGCCCTGCGCGGCCAGGATCAGGTCGCAGCATTCGCGCGCCGCGCCGTCGCCCGCGGGACGGGTGGCCACCCAGTGGGCGGCCTGGGCGACGTAGGTCGGCGCTTCGGCCACGCTGGCGGCGAAGCCCACGCGCTGCATGGCGGCCAGGTCGATGATGTCGTCGCCCATGAATCCCACGTCGTCCAGCTCGACGTTGCAGCGCTGCGCCAGCGCGGTCACGGCCGCGCTCTTGTCGCGCACGCCCTGCTGGACCTCGGAGATGCCCAGCTCGGCGGCGCGCCGCGAGACGGTGGGCGAGTCGCGTCCGGTCATGAACACGACCTCGATGCCGCTTTCGTGCAGCATGCGCAACCCGAAGCCGTCCAGCGCATGGAAGCGCTTAATGGTCTCGCCGTGCTCGCCGTAGTACAGGCGGCCGTCGGTCAGGACGCCGTCGACGTCGAAAATCATCAGCCGCAGGCGGGCGACGCGTTCGCGCACGTCTTGCGGCACGCGGGCCAGGATCAGGGCTTCGGCCGGATGGGGAGGAAGAGGAATCGCCATGGAACTCAGAGCACCTTTGCTGCCATCAGGTCGTGGGTATGAAGGGCGCCGACCAGCCGGCCGGTGGCATCGAGCACCAGCAGCTGGTTCTTGCGGTTGTCGTCCATCCGCGCGGCCGCCTCGGTGGCAAGGGCGTCCGGGCCGATGTGAAGGGGATTGCGCGTCATGCCGGCAACCACGGTCAGGTTGCGGATGTCGCCTTCGCGCTCGATCAGGCGGCGCAGGTCGCCGTCGGTGAAGATGCCGACCACGCGGTCGCCGTCGACCACGACGGTCATGCCCATGCTTTTGCGGGTGATCTCCACCAGGGCTTCGGTAACCGACGCCGTGATCGGCACGATGGGCACGTCCTTGCCGGTGCGCATGACGTCGCTGACGTGGGTCAGCAGGCGGCGGCCCAGGGCGCCGCCCGGATGCGAGCGGGCGAAGTCCTCGGGGCCGAAGCCGCGCGCCTCGAGGCAGGCTACCGCCAGCGCGTCGCCCAGCGCCAGCGCGGTGGTGGTGCTGGCGGTGGGCGCGAGGTTCAGCGGGCAGGCTTCCTGCGGCACGCTGGCATCCAGGTGCACGTCGGCAAGCTGGGCCAGTTCGGAATCCGCGTTGCCGGTGATCGCGATCAGCGGCGATCCCAGGCGCTTGACGACGGGCACGATGGTAAGCAGTTCGGCCGTGGTGCCCGAATACGAGATCGTGACCAGCACGTCGTTGGCGGTGATCATGCCCAGGTCGCCGTGCACGGCCTCGGCAGCGTGGACGAAGAACGCGGGCGTGCCGGTCGAGGCGAACGTGGCGGCGACCTTGCGGGCGATGTGTCCGGACTTGCCGATGCCGCTGACCACCACGCGTCCGGGGCAGGCCAGCAGGATGTCGACCGCGCGCACGAACGTGCGGTCCAGGCGCCCGGACAGGGCCTTGAGCGCCTCGATTTCCACCGCCAGGGTGCTGCGGGCCGAGTCGATGACGTCGACGGGGCCGGAGGCGCCGGGAACGTATACGTTGGACGTGCCGTTGTCTGAGGTGTTCATGATGGGTCCGCGCCGGTGCCGCAGGAGGGCGGGCGGCGAAAAATGCGCCTCGCGTCGCCTCGCGCGGCAACGGTCATTCAATTGCGACGATCTACCAGTATAGTAGCAAGGGCACGATCCTTGCTTTACGCTCTTTGCGTTACAGTGGCGTCCTGTGCCGCGGGAGCGCCGACCCTGGTCGCCCCCGATTCCTTCCTGTCGAGCCCGCCATGTTCCTGGACCCGAACTACATCCGAGACCGCATACGCACGGTGCCCGACTGGCCCGAGCCCGGCGTGCAGTTCCGGGACATCACGCCGCTGCTGCAGGATCCCCGCAGCTTCCGCGTGCTGATCGAGCTGTTCGTCTACCGCTACATGAACCAGCGCCTGGACCTGGTGGCCGGCATCGACGCGCGGGGATTCATCGTGGGCAGCGTGATCGCGCACGAACTGAACCTCGGTTTCGTGCCCGTGCGCAAGAAAGGCAAGCTGCCCTACGACACCATCGCCGAGCACTATGCCCTGGAATACGGCAGCTCGACGGTGGAGATGCACGCCGACGCCGTGCGCCCGGGGCAGCGGGTGGTGCTGGTGGACGACCTGGTCGCCACCGGCGGCACCATGCTGGCCGGCATGAAGCTGCTGCAGCGGCTGGGCGCCAACGTGGTTGAGGCGGCCGCGGTCATCGACCTGCCCCAGTTGGGCGGGTCGAAGGCGATACGCGATTCGGGGCTGAATCTGTACACCGTCTGCGAATTCGACGAGTGACCGCCCGGCCGGGTCAGCCGGCCTTGCGCCTGGGCGCGCGCGCCGCCCTGGGGGGCGCCGACGAAGCGCCGGCAGCCAGGAATTTCTTCAGATAGCTGCCGGTATGGCTGCCGGGCGCCTGCGCGATTTCCTCGGGCGTGCCCTGGGCCACGATGCTGCCGCCCCCGCCGCCCCCCTCCGGCCCCATGTCGATGATCCAGTCCGCGGTCTTGATGACGTCCAGGTTGTGCTCGATCACGACCACCGTGTTGCCGGCGTCCACCAGGTGCCCGATCACTTCCAGCAGCAGCGAGATGTCGTGGAAATGCAGGCCGGTGGTCGGTTCGTCCAGGATATACAGCGTGCGCCCGGTGCCGCGCTTGGACAGTTCCTGTGACAGCTTGACCCGCTGCGCTTCGCCGCCCGACAGGGTGGTGGCGCTCTGCCCCAGCCGGATGTAGCCCAGCCCCACGTCGATCAGCGTCTGCAGCCGCCGGGCGATGGCCGGCACGGCTTCGAAATACTCCAGCGCCTGTTCGACCGTCAGGTCCAGCACTTCGCTGATGTTGCGGCCGCGGTAGCGGATCTCCAGCGTTTCGCGGTTGTAGCGGCTGCCGTGGCAGACGTCGCATGGGACGTAGATGTCGGGCAGGAAATGCATTTCCACCTTGACCACGCCGTCGCCCTGGCAGGCCTCGCAGCGGCCGCCCTTGACGTTGAAGCTGAAGCGGCCGGGATCGTAGCCCCGGGCCCGGGCTTCCGGCACGCCCGCGAACAATTCCCGTATCGGGGTGAACAGGCCGGTGTAGGTGGCCGGGTTGCTGCGCGGCGTGCGGCCGATCGGGCTCTGGTCGACGCTGATGATCTTGTCGAAATGCTCCAGCCCCTCGATGGCCTCGTAGGGCGCGGGCTCGGTCTGGCTGTTGTACAGGTGGCGCGAGACCACGTTGACCAGCGTGTCGTTGATCAGCGTCGACTTGCCCGAGCCCGAGACTCCGGTGATGCAGACCAGGCGGCCCGCCGGGATGCGCAGGTCCACGCCTTTCAGGTTGTTGCCCGAACAGCCCTTGAGTTCCAGCCACGGCAGTTCGTCCTGCCCCGCCACCGGCCGGCGGGCCGGGATGGCGATGGACTTCTGGCCGCTCAGGTACTGGCCGGTCAGCGACTGCGGGTCGGCCACGATGTCGGCCGGCGACCCCTGCGCCACGACTTCCCCGCCATGTTCGCCGGCGCCGGGGCCCATGTCCACGACCCAGTCGGCCTCGCGGATCATGTCCTCGTCGTGCTCGACCACGATCACGCTGTTGCCGAGATTGCGCAGGTGCCGCAGGGTGCCGATCAGCCGGTCGTTGTCGCGCTGGTGCAGGCCGATGGACGGCTCGTCCAGCACGTACATCACCCCGGTCAGGCCCGAGCCGATCTGGCTGGCCAGGCGGATGCGCTGGGCCTCGCCGCCCGAGATGGTGTCGGCGCTGCGATCCAGCGACAGGTAGCTCAGCCCGACGTTGTTCAGGAAGGTCAGGCGGGCCGCGATCTCGCGCACGATGCGGTCGGCGATCTCGCGCTTGGCGCCGGTCAGCGCCAGCTGCTCGAACCAGTGCAGGCAGTCGGACAGCGGCAGGGCCTCCAGCTGATAGATCGCGCGCCCCTGGTCGTCCTCGCCCACGCGGACGTTGCGGGCCTCGGCGCGCAGCCGCGAGCCGCCGCAGTCGGGACAGGTCCGCACGTTCCGGTACTTGCCGAGTTCCTCGCGCACGGTGGCCGAGTCGGTTTCCTTCCAGCGCCGTTCGAGGTTGGGGATCACGCCCTCGAAGGGATGCGAGCGGACGGTCGTGCGGCCCTTCTCGTTGACGTAGGTAAAGGCGATTTCCTGCTCGCCCGAGCCGTACAGCACGCGCTGCTGGGTGTCCTCGGACAGTTCCTCGAACGGCGTGTCGACGTCGAAGTCGTAGAAGGCCGCGAGGCTGGTCAGCAACTGGTGGTAGAAGGGGTTGCGCCGGTCCCAGCCGCGGATCGCGCCGCCCGCCAGGCTCAACTCGGGAAACGCCACCACCCGCTTCGGATCGAAGAAACCCACGTGGCCGATGCCGTCGCAGCTCGGGCAGGCACCGATGGGATTATTGAAGCTGAACAGGCGCGGCTCGAGTTCCGGCAGGCTGTGCCCGCACACCGGGCAGGCGTAGCGGCTGGAGAACAGATGCTCGCGTTCGCGGTCGTCGGTGCCGGCATCCATTTCCAGCACGATGGCCCGCCCCTCGGCCAGGCCGATGGCCGTCTCGAAGCTCTCGGCCAGCCGCTGCTGGGCATCGGGCCGCACGCGCAGGCGGTCGATCACCACGTCTATGCTGTGCTTCTCGGTCTTCTTCAGCGGCGGAACGCTGTCGATGTCCAGCACCTCGCCGTCCACGCGCACCCGCACGAAACCCTGGGCCTGCAGGCTGGCCAGTTCGTCCTCGAAGCTGCCCTTGCGGTCGCGCACCAGCGGCGCCAGGATCGCCAGCCGGCTCTCGGCCGGCAGGGCCAGCGTGATGTCCACCATCTGGCTGACGCTTTGCGCCTGCAACGGCAACTGGTGGTCGGGGCAGTAGGGCGTGCCCACCCGGGCGAACAGCAGACGCAGGTAGTCATGGATTTCCGTGACCGTGCCCACGGTCGATCGCGGATTGTGGCTGGCGGCCTTCTGTTCGATGGAGATGGCCGGCGACAGGCCCTCGATCAGGTCGACCTCGGGCTTGTCCATCAATTGCAGGAACTGGCGGGCGTAGGCGGACAGGCTTTCCACATAGCGCCGCTGGCCTTCCGCGTACAGGGTGTCGAACGCCAGGGAAGATTTGCCCGAACCGGATAACCCTGTGATCACGACAAGCTGGTGGCGGGGCAATTCCAGCGAGACGTTCTTCAGATTGTGGGTGCGCGCACCCCTGATGCGGATGACATCCATCAAGCAAACCTTTACGCGAGCGGTGGCGAAAGCCAACTTGGTAATATAACCCCCCCGTACGCGCTGACGCGCGCCCCCCAGGGGGCGGGCGGCGGGGGACCGGCGGAGCCGGATCCCCCGGGCCCTGGTCTAGTGCGGCTTTCTTGGGGCGGGGCACCTGTGCTTCGCTGGCTGGCAGGGGAGGCTGCGGTGCCGCATGGGGAAGTCCCTTTAATTGGTTTTTTCACGAATGGCTAACCCTTCATTTCGGATGACCCCTTTCGAGCGCCGCGCGAGCTTGTCGCTGGCGGCGCTTTTCATGTGCCGGATGCTGGGGTTGTTCCTGCTGCTGCCGGTGTTCGCGGTGGCGGCCAAGGCCTTGCCGGGGGGGAACGATCCGGCGCGGGTGGGGTTGGCGCTGGGCATGTACGGGTTGACCCAGGCGTTCATGCAGATTCCGTTCGGGCTGGCTTCGGACCGCTGGGGCCGGCGGCCGGTGGTGGTGATGGGGCTGGTGCTGTTCGTCGTCGGCAGCGTGGTCTGCGCCACGACCGACGACCTGTTCTGGATCACGATCGGCCGGGCCATCCAGGGCTCGGGCGCGATTTCGGCGGCGGTGACGGCGTGGCTGGCCGACGCCACGCGCGACGAGGTGCGGACCAAGGCCATGGCCATGATAGGCGCTTCGATCGGGCTGACCTTCGCGGTGTCGCTGGTACTGGCCCCGGTGGTGGTGGGCTGGGGCGGGCTGACCGGCCTGTTCTGGACCATCGCCGCGCTGGGCGTGGCCGCGCTGGGCGTGGCCGCCTGGGTGGTTCCGGCCGCGCCGCCGGCGCCGCGGGGCGAACCGGTATCCATGTCCAGCGTGCTGTCGCACCCCGACCTGCTGCGGCTGAACCTGGGGGTCTTCACCCTGCACCTGATCCAGGTCGCGCTGTTCGTGGTGGTGCCGGCCGCGCTGGCGCGCACCGGCGGCCTGGACGCGGCCACGCTGTGGAAGGTCTACCTGCCGGTGGTGCTGGCCTCGTTCGTCGTGATGGTGCCGGTGATCGGCGTCACCGAGCGCTACGCCACCCACCGCAAGACCCTGCTGGGGGCCGTTGCCGGACTCGTGCTGGTGTGCATGTTCCTGCCGTGGGCGCAGGACCGCTACGGCTGGCTGGTCGGCGCCATGATCGCCTTCTTCTCGGTGTTCAACATCCTCGAGGCCATGCAGCCTTCGCTGGTGTCCCGCGTGGCGCCGCCGTCGCTGAAGGGGCTGGCCCTGGGTTTCTATAATACGAGCCAGGCCATCGGGCTTTTCGCCGGCGGGGCGCTGGGCGGCTGGCTGCTCTCCCACCTGGGGCCCGCGGCGGTATTCCAGTCTGCGGCGGGGCTGGCGGTAATATGGCTGCTGGCGGCCTGGGGGATGAAGCCCCTGCCCGCCAGGCGGGCCGCGCAGCCGGAGCGGGTGTCCCACCCCGCCTCCTGAGCCCTTTCTGTCCCATTTACGCACGAGACCGTATTGCGGTCGGCGCATTTTCAACCAATGATGTTTTTTTTCTTGTGGCCCGTGGCCGCGCCGGGCGGGGGTGGCTACAATCCCTCCGCCTCGCTGCGGGCCGGTGAATACAGTCAATAGGAGTGTGGTAATGGCATCCGTCAACAAAGTCATCCTGGTCGGCAACCTGGGCCGCGACCCCGAAGTTCGCTACACGCCCGATGGCGCCGCGATCTGCAACGTGTCCATCGCCACCACGTCCCAATGGAAGGACAAGAACTCGGGCGAACGCCGCGAGGAAACCGAGTGGCACCGCGTGGTGTTCTACAACCGCCTGGCCGAGATCGCCGGCGAATACCTGAAGAAGGGCCGTTCGGTGTACGTGGAGGGCCGCCTGAAGACCCGCAAGTGGCAGGACAAGGACACCGGCGCCGATAAATACACGACCGAGATCGTCGCCGACCAGATGCAGATGCTGGGCGGCCGCGAAGGCGGCGGCGGTGGTGGCGAAGGCGGCTATGGCGATTCCGCGCCGGCCCCGCGCCAGTCCAACCGCCCGGCCAGCGGTGGCGGCGGCCAGCAGCGTCCGGCCTCGCCGTCGAGCTCGGCGCCGAACTTCGCCGACATGGACGACGACATCCCGTTCTGACGGGTACGCCCATCCGCCTCGATGCTCCACCATCTTTCTTTCGGCGTGGCCGACCTGCGTACCGCCGCCGGTTTTTACGACGCGGTACTCGGGCCTCTGGGCTATGAGCGTGTCTGGACGGACTTCGACGGCGATCCCGACCGGCACGCCGTCGGGTACGGCCTTCCCGGAGGGGGCGACAAGTTCGCGCTCAAGCAATGCTCGAAAAGAGAGAGCGTGCCGGGACCGGGGTTCCATCTCGCCTTTTCCGCGCCCAGCCGGGATGCCGTCGACCGTTTCCACGAGGCGGCCCTGCGCCACGGGGGCGCCGACAATGGCGCGCCGGGACTGCGGCCGCGCTACGGTCCGGACTACTACGCGGCGTTCGTGGTCGACCCCGAAGGCAACCGCATCGAGGCCGTCATCAGCACGGCGGCCTGAACAGGCCCTAGCCAAACCCCGTCCGAGCCGGCGGGGTTTTTTGTTGCAAATGATCCGATCGTTTCAGCCCGCCGCCGGCGCCTGGGCGCCCACCCGCCCGAACTCCACCGGCTGCTTCACGTAGAACAGGTCGATCGGTTCCTTGGCCAGCGCCGCCAGCAGCCGGTCGCAGGTCGGCGCATCGACCGCGATCGACACCTCGACCGGCTGGTCCGCCAGCTCGAAGAAGCGTGCCGAGTGGAAGCGGCCGGTGTGCCCGAAGCTTTCGCCGGCGGCCACCAGGGTGCCGCCCAGCGCGCCCTGCGCCTTGGCGAAAGCCAGCAGCCAGTGGGCCAGGGGCTGGCCGCCGTGGCGCCGGTCCTGCTGGGTGAAGAAGGTCAGTTGGAAGCCGTTCACGGTGTGTCTCCTTGCGGGGTCAGGACTGCCGCAATCCGGCGTAGGTGGCGATGCCGAGCAGGGTCATCGCGACGGAGCCGCCCACGTGGACCAGGATGGTCGCGGCCACCCAGCCCAGCCGCTGCTGCTGGATCAGGGCGACCAGTTCGGCCGAGAAGGTGGAAAAGGTGGTCAGGCCGCCGCAGAAGCCGGTGATGATCAACAGCCGCCAATGGGGCGGCAGGGCGGGGTTGCCGGCGAAATAGGCCACGGCCAGGCCGATGATGTAGGCGCCGATGAGATTGGCGGCCAGGGTGCCCGGCGGCATGGCCGGCAGCAGGGCGTTCAGGCCCAGCCCCAATACCCAGCGCAGCAGCGCCCCGATGGCGGCGCCGACGGCGATCGCGATTACCGCGAGCAGCATGAGGGACTCCTTGCTAAGGCGGGCTAGTGTAGTACGAGCGCGGCGGACCGGCCAGGCCGCGGTAGGCTAAGCTATGCCAAGCCCTTCCTCAAAGCCGATCATGACCCCGCCCGCCAGTGTCCTTCTTCGCCATCCCGCTCCCTGGCCCGCCGAATCCTTCCGTGATCCCGACGCGGCCGTCCAGCGCCTGATCGACATCTACACGCGCAATACCGCCTTCCTCTGCGACAGCTTCCGCGAAGTGGTCGCCACGCAGGCGTCCTCGCCCGGCCGGATCCGCGCCTGCTATCCGTTCATCAGGATACGCGTGGATACCTACGACGAGGTCGACTCGCGCCTGTCGTATGGACACGTGGCCGAGCCCGGCGTCTATCAGACCACCGTCACCAAGCCCAAGCTGTTCCGCTCCTATCTGACCGAGCAGCTCCGCCAGTTGATGGCCAACCATGGCGTCGCGGTGGAGATCGGCGAATCCGACGTGCCCATCGCGCTGCATTTCGCGTTTCCCGACGGCATCTATGTCGAGGGCGAGGACATCGAGGCGTTGAAGCGGCCCCTGCGGGACCTGTTCGATACGCCCGATCTCGCGGTCACGGACGATGCCATCGTCAACGGCAGCCATCGCCACCCGCCGGACGGGCCGCAGCCGCTGGCGCCGTTCACCGCGCCGCGCATCGATTACTCGCTGCATCGCCTGCAGCACTACACAGCCACCGCACCCTCGCATTTCCAGAATTTCGTGTTGTTCACCAACTACCAGTTCTACGTGGACGAGTTCTGCCTGCGCGCGCGTACGCTGGTGGCGCAGGGCCACTACGACGCGCTGGTCGAGCCGGGCAACCGCGTCACCCGCGCGGGCGATCCGGTGCCGGACCCGGCGGCGCCGATGTCGCGGCTGCCGCAGATGCCCGCCTATCACCTGGTGCGCGAAGGACATTCGGGCATCACCCTGGTCAACATCGGCGTGGGGCCGTCCAACGCCAAGACCATCACCGACCATATCGCGGTGCTGCGTCCGCATGCCTGGCTGATGCTGGGACATTGCGCCGGGCTGCGGGCCTCGCAGCGGCTGGGCGACTACGTGCTGGCGCACGGCTACGTGCGCGACGACCACGTGCTGGATGCGGACCTGCCGACCTGGGTGCCGATACCGCCGCTGGCCGAGGTGCAGGTGGCGCTGGAGCAGGCGGTGGAGGAGGTGGCCGGGCTGTCCGGCTGGGAGCTCAAGCGCATCATGCGCACCGGCACGGTGGCGACCATAGACAATCGCAACTGGGAGCTGCGCGAGCATCTGGAGCCGGTGCAGCGCTTCTCGCAATCGCGCGCCATTGCCCTGGACATGGAGTCGGCCACCATCGCGGCCAACGGTTTTCGCTTCCGCGTGCCCTACGGCACCCTGCTGTGCGTGTCGGACAAGCCCCTGCACGGCGAACTGAAGCTGCCGGGAATGGCCAGCGCCTTCTATCGCCGGCAGGTGGGCCAGCACCTGGACATCGGGCTGCGGGCGCTGGAGATCCTGAGCAAGATGCCGCCCGAGCGGCTGCATTCGCGCAAGCTGCGCAGCTTCCTGGAGACCGCGTTCCAGTAGCGGGGCGTGCCGCCCGCACGGTAGGATGCGACCCATGATCCGGGCGTGAAGGGGGGGGCGTGACGACCGAGGGACGGCACGACAAGCGTTGGTGGCTGAGGTGGCTGCTGGTGGCGGCCGCCGCCGCGTTGCCGCTGGGAGTGGCGGTACCCTTTGTCTATCTGCAGGCCAGCCTGCTGGCGCGCCATGACGCGCGCGGCGCCGCCGAAGTGGTGATGCGCCAGGCCGATGCCATTTTCGCCGAGGCCGACAGGCTGGCCGCCGAGATGGCGCCGCAGGCCGGCAAGTCCTGTGCCGAGGCCGACGCCACGCTGCGCGAGGCGGCCTTCCAGCCGTATTTCCGCGCCATCGTCCTGGTGCGGCACCGCGTGCTCTATTGTTCCTCGATCACGGAATCCTTCACGCTGCCGCTGGCGCAACTGCTGCCGGAGGGCGAGGTGCCGCCGGGGCGGTCCTTTCATTTCGTCCCCGGCACGCCCATGGTCCCGGACCGGCCCGCGGTGATGGCGATCCGCCTGGACCAGGCCGGCGACGGTGTCATCGTCACGGTGGATGGCCGCTACTTGCGGGATCTGCTGGACGCCGTCGGCGGCACCGGCCGCTACCGGATCGGCATCGAGGCCCTGGATGGCCGGCATGGGCTGGCGGGCCGGCGGGTCGGTGTCCCGCCTCCCGGCGCCTATTTCGTGCAGGACGTGGTGTCGACGATCTATCCATTCCGGGTGCGCTCCCTGGCGGATGCGGCCCTGCTGGCCGAATACCGGAAGCGCCTGGCGGGCAGCTACGCGCCCTTCGTCGTGCTGCTGGCCCTGCTGCTGGGCTATCTGTGCCACCACTTCCTGAAGTACCGGTTCTCGCTGGTGGCCGCGATCCGGCGCGGCATGCGGCGGGGCGAGTTCGAGGTCCACTATCAGCCCGTCATCGACCTGCGCGACGGGTCGTGCGCGGGCGCCGAGGCGCTGATGCGCTGGTTTCGTCCCGGGCAGGGGGCCGTACGCCCGGACCTGTTCTTCGCCGTGGCCGAGTCCAGCGGCCTGGCGATTCCGCTGACCCGGCACCTGTTCAAGCTGGTGGGGCGCGACCTGCGCCGCTGTCCGATGGGGCCGCTATTCCGCGTGGGCCTGAACGTCACCGCCAGCCATCTGGTGGAGCCGGGCATCGTCGACGACGTTGCCCGGCTGCGCAAAGTGGTCGGTTCGGGGGCGGCGGATTTCGTGCTGGAGATCACCGAGCGCGAGCCCCTGCCCCCCATCGAGCAGGTCTACGAGCACATGGGTGTGCTCAGCGCCAGCGGCGTGAAGCTGGCCATCGACGACTTCGGCACGGGCCACAGCTCGCTGGCCTACCTGGAACGGTTCCCGGTCGATTATCTGAAGATAGACCGCGGCTTCGTGTCGGCCATCGGCACGGATGCGATCAATGCCTCGGTGCTGGAGATGATCATCGGGCTGGCTTCGCGGCTGGGGGTGGAGCTGACCGCGGAAGGCGTGGAGACGCGCGAGCAGCTCGACTATCTTGCCGCCCAGGGCGTGCACTATGCGCAGGGCTTCCTGTATGCCCGGCCCATGCCCATCGAGGCCCTGCGGGTCTGGGTGGATGCGTTCCACGGCGCGCCGTAAGCTAACATCCAGGGTCGTCCCGCCACACTTACGCCGCCCCGTCCCATGCTGCAGCTCGAACGCGTGTTTCCCGCATTGTCCGAACCCACGATGCGGCGCTACCTGATGGGGCAGGGGGTATCGGTGCTGGGGAGCTGGACGCAGAACGTCACGCTCAACCTGGTCGTCTACCACCTGTCGGGATCGGCCGCCGTGCTGGCCCTGCTCAATTTCCTGCTGTATGGGCCGCAGCTGGTGATCGCGCCCCTGGCGGGGGCGCGGGTCAATGCGGCCAACGCGCGCCGCTCGACGCTCGGCGTCCTTTATTCGTCGATGACCGTGGCCTGCATCCTGGCGGTGCTGTCGCTGCTGCACTGGCTGACCCTGCCCATCATTCTGGGGCTGGCGCTGTGCGCCGGCGTGCTGAACGCGATCGAGACGCCGTCCCGCCAGGTGCTGCTGCTGACCGGCCTGGAAGACCCGGCGCTGCTGCCCAACGCCATCGCCATGAACACCATGGTCTACAACGTGGGGCGCATGGTGGGGCCGAGCATGGCCGCCATCATCTATCCCATGTTCGGCCAGGCCGCAGCCTTCCTGACCTATGCCGCCGCGCTGGTGTTCATGGCCTGGTGCGTGCGATCGATGCCGCGCCGCGCGGCGGCGGCCGCGTCGCCTTCGCATGATCGCGGGGGCCTGCGCAATGCGCTGGTCTATGTGCTGGACGACCGCTTCACCGCCAAGTATCTGTCCATCCTGGCCTGCATGGGCCTGCTGGCGGGCAGCTACCAGACGCTGGTGCCGCTGCTGGCGGACCGGGTCTTCCACGACGCCGCCCGATACACCGGCGTTTTCTTCGCCTGCGCCGGCATGGGCGCGCTGGCCGCCGCCGTGGTCCTGTCGTCCTCCATCGCCTCGCGCACCGCCAGCCTGCTCCGGTTCGCGCCCTGGATCGCCTGCGTGGCGCTGGCGCTGCTGTCCATCAGCTGGAGCAGCGCCGTCAGCGGCGTGGCCTTCGTGCTGCTGGGCTTCTGCCTGAGCTTCTCGGCCACCTCGACCAACGCCACCATCCAGCGCCGCTGCCCGGAATCCGTGCGCGGCGCGCTGGTCGGCCTTTACGGCATGGCCTATAACGGCACCATGCCTTTCGGCTATCTGCTGGTCGGCTCGTTCTCGGAGGCCTTCACGGTAACCGGCGCGTTCGGCACCATGGCCGCGGTGCTGGCCGCGTGCATCGGGCTGCTGACGCTGCTGTACTGGCGCAAGACCTGAAGCGGCAAACGCCGATCAGAGGGAGGATTCGCACGCTGGCGCATCGACTCCCGCCCGCCATGGCCGGTAGAATGGACCGAGCTTCGAGCAAGGTCTGTCTTTTCCATGCGCGTGCTCCATATTTGCAGAGTCTATTTTCCTGACGGATGTGGCGTGACCGAACGTGCCGTCCACAGCATCGCTTCCAAGGGCGGCACCCACGGGATCGACAGCCGTGTGCTGACGGTGTCGCCGCGCGGCGGCTGCGACGAGACCGATCTGTCCGGATATCGCATCAGGCGCTACGCCGCATGGCGCAGCGGCGGGTCCCCCCCCTTCATCGCCAGGTTCCGCCGCGAGGCCGCCTGGGCCGATCTGCTGCACTTCCACTTTCCGTGGCCCTGCGCCCAATGGGCCTATCTGCTCGGCCGCGTCGCGGTGCCGGCCATGGCGACGGTCCACACCGACGCGGCGGACGGCGCCCCCCTGGCCCGCCTCGGGCGGGACGCCTTCCTGGCGCGCATGCGCCGCATCATCGTGACGTCGCCGAATTACCTGGAAGGCAGCGCGATCCTGCGCGGCCTGCACGGCAAGGTCGAGGTGGTGCCGGCGGGCATCGAGGACCTTCCCGCGCGCGATCCCGAGGCCGTGTGGCGCTGGCGGCAGCGCATCGGCCAGCGTTTCTTCGTGTTCCTGGGCGGTCTGCGCGACTACAAGGGCCTGCACTATCTGCTGGATGCGCTGCAGGGACGCGATTACCCGCTCGCGGTCGCCGGGGACGGGCCCGAGCGGTCCGCGCTCGAGGCGCACGCCAAGGCGGCCGGCCTGCGCAACGTCCGTTTCCTGGGCCCGCTGGGCGAAGACGACAAGCACGACCTGCTGGCCGCGGCATACGGCTTCGTCCTGCCTTCGTGCCGCCGTGACGAGGCCTTCGGCCTGCCCCTGGTCGAGGCATCGGTGCACGGGGTACCCATGATCTCGTGCGAGGTGGGAACCGGCACGAGCTACGTCAACCGGCACGAGGAAACCGGCCTGGTGGTTCCGCCTTGCGACGCCCTGGCACTGGGGGGCGCCCTGGACCGTTTCTGGCGGGATCCCGCGCAGGCGCGGGCCTGGGGGGACGCGGCCCGCCGGCGGTACCTGGCGCGTTTCACCGACGAAGCCATGGTCGCGCGCCATGCCGCGTGCTACGAAGCGATACTGGGAAAGGGGAAGGCCGCCTGAGGCGGAGGCGGGCACGCGTATTGCTGAGTGCCCGCCAGACACGAAGGAGGCCACCATGCCCATCGATCCCAGGCGCGACAAACCCGAGGCGTCCACGCCCTCGAATCTTCCCGAAGCCGCGGTGGACGAGACCGGCAACGAAGATCCCGGTGCCGAGCTGACCGAACTGCCCGAGCACGAAAAGCAGGAGCACGCCGGTATCCCGCCCGACGAACGGGGTGGGCAGTCCGGCGGAGCCAAGCGCGAGCGCACCGTGGGCAACCATCCGGTGGATCCCAACAGCATGCCGTCTCGCATCGGGCTGCCTGTCGGGGTCGACCGCGAAACCGCCGCCGATCCGGGCCGGCAGACGCCCGAGGCTCCGGAGACGGACAACCGGAGCTGATCGCCGCTGGCGCCGGTCAGTCGGGGGACGGATCGTCGGGCAGCCACAAGGTGAAAGTGGTGCCCGATTCGGAGGACGCGACAGTCAGCGTGCCCTGGTGGGCCACCGCGATCTGCCGGGCGATGTAAAGGCCCAGCCCCAGGCCCGTGCGGCGCCGCTCGATGCCGTGGCGCGGCCCCCGCATCAGCGGGTCGAAGATCTGGTGCCGCATGTGGGGCGGGATGGGAGCCTCGTGGTTGTGGACTTCGGCGATCACGCCGTCCTCGCCCCGCCGCACCCGCAGCGCGACCGGGCGGTCGGCATAGCCGTGCTGGACCGCGTTGCCCAGCAGGTTGGCCAGCAACTGGGCGAGGCGGTTGGCGTCCCAGCGGCCGGCCAGCCGTCCCTGGCATTCCAGCACGAAGGTCTGTTCCGGATGCACGGCCCGGATCTCGTCCAGGGCTCGCGCGCAGATGTCTTCCAGGTCGCTGCGCGAGAGCGCCAGCGGAAGCGGACTGCCCAGGCGGGTGCGGGTGAAATCCAGCAGGTCGTCGATCATGCGCTGCATGCGCGAGCCGCTATGGCCGATCCGCGTGGCGGCCTCGCGGCAGCGGTCGGGAAGCTCGTCGGCCAGCATGAGGGCCTGGGCCGACATGGCGATGGCGCCCAGCGGGGTCCTGAGGTCATGGGCCAGGATGCCGACGAACAGGTCGCGTGCCCGTTCCAGGCCGGCCGAGTACCGGGAAATCGATTCCCTCAGGGCCTGGTCCAGCGCCTGGTTGAAGCGGACCAGGTCGTCGCAGGCCTCGGCGCCCATCTCGCCGGTTTCCCGCACCCAGCGCTCCAGGATGTTGGCGCGCAGGGCGCAGAACTCGGACACCATCTCGGTCAGCGTGAAGCCGGCTCGCAGCCGGTTGCGGGCATGGACGTGGGCCTGGCGAATGGCGCCGGCCGGACGTTCCCCGGGGGCGGAACCGTCGGAACCGGCTCGCAGGTCCGCGGCCAGTTGGCGCAGCAGCGAGCGGGCCGAGGTCTGCAGGGCATGCTCGGACACGGCCGAGCGCCGCAGGTCCAGTTGCCGGGCGAAATTGCGCCAGTCGCTCAGTAGCAGGTCCAGGTTCGCGTCGATGAAGTCGGCCAGTCTCATAGCCCCTCCCGGCATATATGGCCACGCGTGGGATAGCGCTGCACGGCAGGGCGCCGGCATGCTTGCCGGCGAATTGTAGATCCTAGGGCGGGCTGGCGGCCGCATGAGCAAGGCTGGTTACAAGCTGGGCGGCGGGGGGCGGCCGTTGCGGGAAGAATCGTTGCCGGAAATCGTCCAGAGTGAGCCGCAATCCTTCTTCCAGCGGCGTGCCCGGTTCCCAGCCCAGCATGCGGCGGGCAAGACCGATGTCGGGGCAGCGCCGCACCGGATCGTCCTGGGGCAGCGGCCGCCGTTCGATGTCCGACGCCGAGCCGGCCAGGCTCCGGATGGTGCGGGCGATGTCGAGCACCGTGGTCTCGTGCGTGTTGCCCAGGTTCACCGGACCGTGGAAATCGTCGGGGCTGTTCATCAGGCGCATCAGGCCGTCGATCAGGTCGTCCACGTAGCAGAACGAGCGGGTCTGGCTGCCGTCGCCGTAGAGGGTCATGGGTTCGCCCGCCAGCGCCTGCATGATCAGATTGGATACCACCCGGCCGTCGTCGGGCCGCATACGGGGGCCGTAGGTATTGAAGATGCGGGCGATCTTGACCTGCAGTCCATACTGGCGCTGGTAATCGGCGAACAGCGTTTCCGCGCAGCGCTTGCCTTCGTCGTAGCAGGCCCGTATCCCGTTGGGATTGACGTGGCCCCAGTAGTCCTCGCGCTGCGGATGGCGGTTCGGATCGCCGTAGACCTCGCTGGTCGAGGCCTGCAGGATGCGCGCGTTCAGCCGCTTGGCCAGGCCCAGCATGTTGATGGAGCCATGCACGCAGGTCTTGGTGGTTTGCACGGGATCGTGCTGGTAGTGCACCGGCGAGGCGGGGCAGGCGAGGTTGTAGATCTCGTCGGCCTCGATGTAGAGCGGGAAGGTGATGTCGTGGCGCAGCAGCTCGAAGGAAGGATGCCCGATCAGGTGGGCGATGTTGGCCTTGGTGCCGGTATAGAAGTTGTCGACGCACAGGACCTCGTGTCCGGCTTCGATCAGCCGCGTGCACAGGTGCGATCCCAGGAAGCCGGCACCGCCTGTGACGACGATGCGGCGTGGCAGAAGCGGGCTCATGATGGCATCTCCTCGGGTTGGGCGGCCAGGTCCGCGGTCGTGCGCGTCGCTTGCGCGAAGACGTCCATCCAGTCGCGCACGAAGCGGTCGATGCCGAAACGCTGCAAGGCCCTCAGGCGCGCCTCCTGGCCCCAGGCGCGGGCCAGTTCGGGGTCGGCCAGCAGCTCGTGCATGACATCGGCCAGGCAGTCCAGGCGGGTGTCCACATAGCCGTTGGCGCCGTTCTCGATCACGGTGCTCATCTCGGTGGTGGCCAGGCCGATGACGGGCACGCCCGCCATCATGGCCTCGATTACCGCCAGCCCCAGGCTGGTGTAGCGGATGGGGTTGAAGAAGAAGCGGTAGCGGGCCACGAGCGCGGGCAGCTCCAGGTTGGGCACCTCTCCCTGGCCGCCCAGCGACTGCGCGTCCATGCCGGCCAGGTCCAGCGGCACGCGGGCGCGCAGCGCGTCGTAGACATCGGCCCCCAGGCGCCGGCCGCGCCGCTTCAGGTGATTCACCACGACGATGCCGCGCGGTGTCGTGCCCTGATACTCGATGTCGGGGGGCAGCCGCACGCCATGCTCGACCACGCGCGCGGGCGTGCAACCGCTGTCCCACATCAGGGCGTTGAACGGGGTGACGTGGACCAGGGTGCCGCGAGGCTCCTGGAACCAGTGCACCGTGTTGGTGGGATGCAGCTGCGGCGGATCGTGTTCCAGATAGATCTGCGGCAGCTGGCGCTGCGCGGCCGACAGCAACTGCCCGCGATCCTCCAGGTAGGCCTGCTTGGATTGGTACAGCACGCAGTCGAAGCGCATGTCGCGTACCTTGCTTGCGGACACTTCGTGGACGTTGCGGCCCCAGGGCAGACCGTGTCCCAGCGGCGCGTAGCCCGGCCCGCCGCCCGGGCGCGTGACGACATGGAACTCGTGCGGCACCTGGGTGAGGTAATAAAGATAGTTGCCGTGTACGTGCCAGGTCAGGATGCGCAATGGTCGCGCGAGGGTGTCAGGCATGGCTGGGCTCCTTGCAAAGCATGCGTTCGGCCTGGCGGATCACGTCCGAGGCCTTGATCCCGAGGGCGCACGGATGGCCGATCGGGCAATCGGGGTAGGCGCAGGGCCGGCAGGCAACGTCATGCCAGAGCACCACGTGCCGCGCGTGGTCGGCCGGCGCCCAGCGGTGCACGTCGCTGCCGCTGGCGATCACCACGCTGGGGGTGCGCATCGCCGCCGCGACATGGGAGACGCCGGTGTCGTTGCAGATCAGCAGGCGGCATCGTTCGAGCATGGCCGCCAGCGCGCCCAGGTCCGTGCGGCCCGCCAGGTCGCGCAGCGGGGTACCGGCCAGGCGTCCGACCCGGCGCGTCAGCGCGCGTTCTTCGCCGCTTCCGGTCAACGCCACGTCGAAGCCCGCCCGGGCGACCGCCGAGGCCACGGCCGCGTAGCGTTCGGCCGGCCAGCGGCGCGAGGACAGGCGGGCGCCGGGATGGACCAGCACCGTGCGGTCCGGCCGGAGTCCTTCCCGCTCGGCCAACCGGGCAGCCGCCTGCCTGTCCTCGTCTGTCAGCGGAAACTCCAGCGCGGCGTCCGGGCAGGGTACGTCCAGGAAGCGCATCAAGGCCAGGTAGCGTTCGACCTCGGGCAGGTGGTCAGGCCAGGGCATCCACCACGCGTCGCGTTCCAGGCCGTGCTCTCGCTCGGGCTGGAAGCCGGCGATGCGCGCCGCGCCCAGGCGTCGCACGATGTCGTTGGTCAGACGGCCGCTGCCGTGCATTTGCAGGGCGACGTCGAAGCGCTGCGCCCGGGCCCAGTCGAAGAAGGCGGGCAGCGCGTCCGCGCGGGCGGGCTGTTCCGGCAGCCCGTCCAGTCCGGGAAAGACGGCCAGTTCGTCGACATGGCGGGCGAAGCGTTGCTGGAATCCCCGCGCGCCCGCCAGGCCGACCAGGGTGATCCGGGCTCGGGGAAAGCGTGCGCGCAAGGCTCGCAGCGCCGGTACGGCGCATAGCATGTCGCCCAGTTGCAGGGCGCGGAACACGGCGATGCTGCCGGGTTCGGGTTGCCACAGGGGATGGGAGCCCGGTGTGCCGGTCATAGGAATCTCGCCTTGAAGTGCCATGCACCGCGCAGCCTCCAGAACAGCGAAAGCGGGGGGATCAGCACCGATGTGACCAGCATCTCGACCACGTGCGACGGCGCGAGCGAGGCGCCGCGCAGCCGGGCAAGGAAGAAGTGCAGGGTCAGGGCCGACCAGACCGCCAGTCCGCACCATGCCAGCCATGGAAGATCGGCCGCGGCGCCCGCCACGGTGGCCAGCGCGGCGGCGACGATGGCGAAGTAGTTCCAGGGAGGGCGGCGGCGTATGCGGGCCCGGTACAGCAGCGGATGCTTCTTGTAGAGCAAGGCGTCGAAAAACACCTTGCGCTGCTGGCCCACGCTGACGCCGGCGGGCGCCGGCCTGACCGGATGCAGCACGATGGCGTCCTCGGCCCGCGCGATCCGGCGCCCGTGCGCCAGCAGCGTGAACTGCAGGTCGGAGTCCTCGCGCCAGGCCAGCGTGAACCGCTCGTCGAAGCCACCCACGGCGACCAGCGCCCGCTTGCGCACCAGGCAGTTGGCGGTGGCGAATTCCGCGTGCTCCAGTCCACCGGTATCCCGCTCATGGTCGCGCGGCCGGTCCGGCAGCGGCACGCGTATCCGGCCGACGACGGCATCGACGCCGTCGGTCATCGCGTCCAGGCCGCGGCGCAGCCACGACGGCGTGGGAATCGTGTCGTCGTCGGTGAAGGCGACGATGGGCGCCCGCGCCTCTTCCCAGCCCCGGTTGCGTGCGCCGGAGGGGCCTTGCGTGCCTTCGGCGTCGAGGTAGCGCATGCTCAACCCGCGCGCGGCATGTTCCCGGGCCAGCGTTTCGACCACGCGGCGGGTCTCGCGATCCGGGCCGTCATCGACCACCAGGAGCTCGAAGCGCCGGGGATCGACGTCCTGCCAGGTCAGCGCCCGCAGGCAGCGCCGCAGCATGCGCGGCCGGCGGTAGGTCGGCACGACCACCGAAACCAGCAGGGCCGGAGGGGTGCTCATGCCGATTTCTCCAACAGGAAGGAGCCGATGGCGAGTGCGTCGAGCGGGGACGTCCAGAAACATTCGATCGCGTCGCGCGGCGTGCACACGACGGGTTCGCCCCGCGTGTTGAAGGAGGTGTTCACCAGTACGGGTACGCCCGTGCGGCGCTCGAACGCGGCGAGCAGGTCGTAGTACATCGGGTGCTGGTCGCGGCGCACCGTCTGCACCCGCGCGGTGCCATCGGTGTGGCGCACGGCCGGGATGCGATCGGCCTTGTCCGCCAGCACGTCGAAGACGAACAGCATGAACGGGGCGACGATGGGGCCGGGGCGCGACGTGGCGAACCAGTCCCGGGCGCGTTCTTCCATGACGACCGGCGCCACCGGGCGGAAGTCCTCGCGGTCCTTGATCTCGTTGAGCCGGGACTGCATGCCCGGATCGATGGGCGAGGCCAGGATGGACCGTGCGCCCAGGGCGCGCGGCCCGAATTCCATGCGGCCCTGGAACCATCCCACGATCCTGTCCTGCGCCAGCAGTTCCGCCGTGGCCTCGGCGATGTCCGCCGGCCTGCGGTAGGCCAGCTTCGAACGTTGCAGGAAGGCCTCGATCTCGTCGTCGCCGAATTCCGGGCCCAGGAAGGCATGCTCCATGCTCCAGCGGCGCTCGTGCCCCGCGCGCTGCTGGCTGTCCACCCAGAGCGCCGCGCCCAACGAGGTGCCGGAGTCTCCTGCGGCCGGCTGCACCCAGACCTCGCGAAAGGGACCGCGCTCGCGCAGGCGCGCATTCATGACGCAGTTCAGCGCGACGCCGCCGGCCATGCAAAGATTGGGCGAACCCGTTTCGCGATGCAGCCAGCGCGCCATGCGCTCCACCGTCTGCTCCAGGGCGAACTGCAAGGACCGGGCGAGATCGTAGTGATGCTCTTCCAGCGGGCCGCCGCGGTGCCGTGCCGGGCCGAAGCGCTGCACAAGCGATAGCGGCGACACGGTATAGCCGCCATCGTCGCCCACGCGCATGATTTCCTCGAAGAAGTCCGCGTGGCGTGGTTCGCCGAAGGACGCCAGAGCCATCACCTTGTATTCGTCGGAGGAGTGCAGGAAGCCCAGGTGACGGGTGACTTCCTCGTACAGCAGGCCCAGCGAATGGGGAAGATCGATTTGCTTGATGCGCCGGTAGGCGCCGCCGGAATAGTGTCCGTAGCTGGTGGTGGCGCGCTCGCCCCGGCCGTCCATGGTCAGGACCGCGGCATCGTCGAAGGGGGCGGCCAGGAACGCGCTGGCTTCGTGCGCCAGGTGATGCTCGACGAAATGCCAGCGCCGCTGGATGTCGCTGGACGTAGCGCCGCGGAAGCGCTCCTGGAGATGATGCGGAGCGCCATCGGCCAATTGGCGGGGGGCGTTGACCACATACGACAGGAACAGCGGGTCCCAGGGCGAGGTCGTCGCCGTGGGGCTGCCGCCGCGCGAGGGCTCCAGCGGCAGCGTGATGTGCCCATCCACGGCCTGTTCCTGCAACAGCAGGGACGGGTCGTACGAATAGGCGAAGTGGTCGACCTGCGGGAGGTCGATGCCGGCCTGCGCCAGACAGTAGTCGATGGCGTGGAAAGGCAGTTGCCAGGTCGTGAACGGTACTGGCCGCTTGCCGTGCTTGACGTGGGTGAAACGCTCTTCTTCCGCCGCTGCCAGCACCACGCCGTCGCGTACCAGCGTCGCGGAGCAGTCGTGGTAGACCGCGTTGATTCCCAGTGTGTACATGGGCGGGCTCCTTGAGGGGTGTTCAGGCGGCCTGCGTGGCGGCGCACGCGCGGCGCCGCCAGGCCAGCAGTTCGTGCGCGGCCTGGACCACGACGGCGGGGTCGACGCCCGCCAGGCAGGCGTGGTGGCCTTCCGGGCAGACGCTGCGATAGCAGTACTTGCAGGGCACGTCGCGGTTCAGCAGCCGGTGTTCGACGCCCCAGGGCGCGTGCTGGGGATTGGTCAGCGCATACAGGTCGGCCACCGGCGTGCCGACGGCCGCCGCCAGGTGCACCGGCCCGCTGTTGTTCGAGACCAGCACAGCCGCGTCGGCCAGCAGCGCACCCAGTTCCCCCAGGCTCAATTCACCGGCCATGTCGGTCGCGCACCGGCCCGCCAGGACGTCGACGTGTTCGGCCAGCGGCCGTTCTCCGGCGTCTCCGGTCAGTACGACCGGCGCGGTGGCGGACAGCTCGCGGACCACGCGGGCGAACAGTTCGGGCGGATAGCGCCGGGACGGCGCGCTGGCGCCCGGGTGGACCACGATGCAGGAGGCCAAGTCGGCGATGCCGCGGGCGGCGAGTTTTCCCCGCATCGCTTCACGGTCGGCCGGCCGCACGGTGAACTCCAGTCCCTCGGCCGGCGGCCGGGCGCCGATCGACGCCACCAGGTCGAGCTGGCGCCGGGTCTCGTGGCGCCCGCCATCCATGGGAACATCGTCCTTCGTCCAGTCCGATAGCAACTGGTACGGGTTCTCGCGGGCATGGGCAAGCACGCGCGGGATGCCGGCCAGCCTGCACATCAGGGCGGCGGGCAAAGCGCTCTGGCTGTACACGGTGAAGATCGCCGCCGCATCGAAGCCGCCGGCGCGCAACTGCTCGATCATGGCCAGGTCCGGGGCCGGATCGGCCGTCCGCAGGTTCTTCACCCACGGCGCGTCGTAGGCGATCGCCGCGTCCACGCTGGGCAGGTGCGGAGCCAGGCGCGCGCCGGCCGGCGAGCACAGCAGCGTGATGCGCCGGCCGGCCGCCGAGTGCTTCAGCGCGCGCAGCGCCGGCGTGGTCATCAGCACGTCGCCCAGGTTGTCCAGCCTGACGCAGAGTATGTTCGTGGCGCGGTCCCAGCCCGAGGTCACGGGCGCGTCGTCCGGCCGCTGCGCGAGGGCACTCATGCCACCTCCCTGGCGCGCAGCGCCACCGCCACGATGGTGGCCGCCTGTTCGAAGCCATCCACGATGTAGTCGGGCTCGCGGAACGGACCCCGTACCCATTCGGTTTCATGGCCGTTGTTCAGCAGCACGGTGCGGCAGCCCGCGCGGCGGCCGGCCTCCACGTCGTCCAGGATGTCGCCGATGAACCAGGACCGCTCCAGGTCCAGGCCGAGGTCGCGCGCGGCCTGGCGCAGCAGTCCGGGCTGGGGCTTGCGACAGGTGCAGGGCAGGGCATAGGGACGGCGCACGCCACGCGCCAGGTGGGGGCAGTAGTAGAACCCGTGCAGCCTGGCATGGGCGCCCTCGAACATGCGCGCGAGTTGCAGGTGCACGCCTATCAGCGCTTCTTCCTCGAACAGTCCGAGCGCGACGCCGGGCTGGTTCGTGACGACGACCATGGGCGCGTTCGTGCCTCCCAGGCGCCGCAGGCCCGTTTCCACGCCCCGGTCGAAGCGCATCCGCGCCGGATCGACGTTGTAGGCGTCGTTCACCAGCAGGGTGCCGTCCTTGTCCAGGAATACCGCCGGTTTCAGGGCCATGACGTTTCTCGCATCGGCAGCACCATCACTTCGGGGATGACGGTCTCGTCGGGTTGCAGCAGGACGAAGCGCACGGTGCGCGCCACGTTGCCCGGGTCCTGGAGCGTGCCGGCATCGATGTCGGGAAAGCGGTCCAGCAGGAAGGGCGTGCGCATGCCGCCGGCCACGACCGCCGAGACCTTGATGCCGTGGGGGCGAAGTTCGGCGTGCAGGGCGTGCGACAGGCCCAGGAGGCCCCACTTGGTGGCGTGGTAGACGGCGGCGTTGGGCCAGGCGCGCTTGGAAGCGGTCGAGGCGATGTTGACGATGTGCCCGTGTCCGCGCTCCTTCATGTGGGCGCACGCATGCCGGGATATCAGGAAGGGGCCGGTCAGGTTGGTGCGCAGGATGCGGTCCCAGTCGGCCAGCCCCAGTTCGTCGATGGGCACGGTCAGGTCGATGGCGGCATTGTTGACGACGGCGTCCAGATGCCCGAAGCGCGAGATGGCGCGGTCGATGGCGGCCCGCACGTCGCTCTCGTTGCCCACGTCGAAGCCGATCGCATCGGTGTGCGCGCCGATGCGCCGGGCCATCGCATGCGCCTTGCCTTCGTCGATGTCGCCGATCAGAACGTGGGCACCATCGGCCGCCAATTCCTGGCAGATGGCCGCGCCCAGTCCCTGTCCGCCGCCTGTCACCAGTACCGTCCTGCCTGCCATGCTCGTGGGTGTCCGGGATGTCATGCTTTTCTCCTTGCTGTCATTTGGCGGCCAATGCGGCTTCGGCCATCGGCTCGCGCCGTGCGCGGCGGGGCTGGGCCGGCGCCTGGGTCAGGCCGGCATAGGCGCGCAGCATGTCGCGGGCGACGAAGTTCCAGGTGAACATCTTCTGCGCGCGCCGCAGGCCGTTGCGCCCCAGCCGTCTGGCCGTCTGCTCGTGCCGGGCCAGGAAGGCCAGGCGTTCGGCCAGCGCCTCGGGGTCGCGCGGCGGGACGAGATAGCCGGTCTTGCCATCGATCACGGTGGACCGTATGCCGCCCACCGCCGAGCCCACCACCGGCCTCGCGCAGGCCATGGCCTCGACCGGCGTGATGCCGAAGGGCTCGTACCAGGGCGTGGTGACGAATACATCGCAGGCGCCGTAGAACAGCGGCAGGCGATCGCGGTCGCATCGCCCGCAGAAGGACACCGCGTCGCGCACGCCCTCCTCGTCCACGATGCCGCGCAGCCGTCCCAGCTCCGGCGTGGCCAGGTCGTCGGGACGCACCGCGTCGCCGCCCACCACGCGCAGGACGGCATCCACGCCATGGCGGCGACGCAGGATGGCGAGCGCGCGTATGGCGTTGTCCACGCCCTTGCGCGGCACCATGCGGCCCAGCTGCAGCAGCGTGAATTTCCCCGGCTCCCACCCCAGCGACGTGCGGGCGGCGGCCCGGTCCATGGGCGCGAGTTCATCGGCGTCGAAACCGCAGGGAATGATGTCTATCTTCGTGGGGTCGGCGGCATAGTGCTCGACCAGGTCCTCGAGATCCTGCGGACATTCGGCGATCAGCTTCTCGGCCCGGCGCACGAGCTCCAGTTCGATGGCGTAGCGCTCCGCGGGAAACCGGTCCGCGCTGCCCTGGTGCTTGCGCCGCACCCGGTCCAGCGCGTGGAAGGTCATGACCAGCGGCACGCCGAACTCGCGCGTGACCGGCAGGGCAGCCAGGCCCGACATGAAGAAGTTGGCGTGGACGACGTCGTAGATCGGCCAGTTGTTGCGGAAGTAGTGGAGCAGGAACTCGGAAAAGTGCCCCATGTACGGCAGCAGCGACTCCTTGGGAATCGGGCGCGCGGGGCCGGCGGGAACATGGATGACCCGTACGCCGGGCTGCCAGGCCAGCGTGCGGGGCAGCGAAGGGTCGTCCAGGCGGGTGAAGACGTCGACCCGGTTGCCCTGGGCGGCAAGCTCGCGCGCCAGATGCGCGACATAGATGTTCTGGCCGCCGCTGTCCACGCTGCCGGGGGGCGCCAGCGGAGATGCATGTTCACTGACGAGGGCGATGGTGCGCATGGTGGTGTCCCTTTCGTTGATCAGCACAACTACGGGGGCAGACATCGCATCTTCCGTTCCCGGCCCCGGGAAGCGGCTCCAGTCTCCATGGGCTTTCCGGCCACACCAGTAAGGTCTACACGAGCGTGAACTTCTTGCCGACGGTTCCTACAGAACCAGTCCGCGGGACTCCGTCAGCGCCCGACCCTTGACGATCGCCCTCAGGCAGGCGGCGACGGTCATCGCGAAGGCCTCGTCGTACCAGGGATTGGCGCCGCTGGACGCAACCACGTAGCCGTCCAGGCACGCGGTACCCCACAGCGTGGAGTCGTTCTCCCGCAGCAGTTGCGGGTAGGCGGTCTGTACCAGGTGGCTCTCGATGCCCGTGCGCCAGCTGATCCGTGCCTTGCCGCGCGCGAAGGCGGCGTAGTCGGCGTCCCACTGCTGCGGGTCGCCCACGGCGTGCTCGTAGAGAATGGCCTCTTCGAACTGGTCCCGCCCGGGGGAGCTGGCCGGATCCATGATGACGAGATACAGGAAGCCGCTCTCGCCGACGCGGGGGTCGCGCATCGCGGCCTCGATCATCGGCAGCGCCATGCGGACCGCCTGCGCGGCCGCTTGTCTGTCCGCGTAGAAACTGGGCGCGGACACCGTGGGGGCCGAGGCAAGAAAGGGGTTGCCGTTCATGGGAAGACTCCTTGGTGGTGGGAATGCGGACAGGATTCAGGCGGCCGGGCCCGGCCCGGGCCGCGCGTGGTCGCGCACCAGCGTGGCGACCGTGGCGGCCAGTTCGTCGGGGTCCACCGGCTTGGCCAGGTGCACCTGGAAACCCGCCAGCAGCGCGCGCATGCGGTCCATGGGCTGGGTGCGGCCGGTCAGTGCGACGGCCGGCATGAGATCGGGCAGCGAGACCGAACGCCGGGATTCCAGGCTCCGGATCTCCTGCAGAACCTGGTGGCCGTCCTCGTCGCCCAGCGACAGGTCGCACAGCAGCACGTCCGGCCATTGCTCCGACGGCGTGCGTTCCAGGTAGGACAGGGCGGCATGGCCGGAGGCCATGGGCAGTACCTTCGCTCTATAGGTTTCCAGCACTGCGCCGATCTGTTCCAGGACTTCGGCCTGGTCGTCCACCGCCATCACGCGGATGCCGTCCAGCGACACCGCGCCCGCCTTGCCAGGCGCGGCGGGTGCTTCTTCGGCCACCGCGCGCAACGGCAGGCTGAGCACCCGCGTCTCGCCCCGCCCGGTGCGCACCGCGTGGGTTACCAGCTTGCCGCCCTGGCCCTCGACCACCGCCCGGATGTGCATGGGATCGAAGACCGCCGAACCGTCCGGCGACAGCGGGGGCGGCGCGGCGCCGTACTCCAGCGCGACGATGGCCTCGTCGTCGCGTCCGTCGGTGATGGACAAACGCGCGTTGCCGTCGGCCGTGTCCAGCCGCAGTTCCATGCGGCCGCCGGGCGGACTGACGGCGATGGCGTTCATGCAAAGTTCGGATACGACTTGCTGCAAAGTGCTGGGGTCCCCGGTGACCCGATAGGGATGCGAGCCCATGAATGTATAGAGCTCGATGGCGCGTTCCTCGATCAACGGCCGCAGGCCGTCCAGCACGCTGGCCACCAGCGCCACCATGTTGACGGGCTGCCGGCTGAGCTGGCGGCTGGTGCGCTCCAGTTCGCTCTGCTTGAGTTGCAGGTTCCACATCTGGGCGTACATGCCCTGGCTGGCCAGCAGGGCTTCGTGCGTGCCGCGTTCGACGATGCGGCCCTGGTCCAGGACCAGGATCTCGTCGGCATCGACCACGGTGGACAGCCGGTGCGCGATGATCAGCGTGGTCCGGTCGCGCGACAGTTGCGCGAGTTCGGTCTGGATGGCGCGCTCGGCCATGGTGTCCAGCGCCGAGGTGGCCTCGTCGAAGATGAGGATGGGCGGGTTCTTCAGGATCGCGCGGGCGATGGCGATGCGCTGGCGCTCGCCGCCGGACAGTTTCACGCCGCGTTCGCCCACCATCGTGTCGTACTGCGCGGGCAGGGCGTTGATGAATTCGTGGATGCGCGCCGCCCGCGCCGCCTCGATGATCTCCGCCATCGAGGCGCCGGGCTGACCATAGGCGATGTTGTATGCCACCGTCTCGTTGAATAGCGCCGTGTCCTGCGGCACCATGCCGATGTGGGCGCGCAGGCTCTTCTGGTCGATGGCGGCCAGGTCCTGGCCGTCGAGGGTGATGCGGCCGGCGTCGGGTTCGTAGAAGCGGAACAGCAGGCGGGCCAGCGTCGACTTGCCCGAGCCGCTGCCGCCCACCACCGCCACCGTAGCGCCGGGTTCGATCCGGAAGTCCACGTTCCAGAGTATCTGCCGGCCGGGCTCGTAGCCGAAATCGACCGACTCGAACCGGACCTCGCCCCGCTTGAAGTCCAGCGGCGTCGACTGGCGAGTCTCGTCCGTCTCGGGCGGGGTGTCGAGCAGCGCGAACAGGCGTTCGGCGTTGATGACGGCATCCTTGGATTGGCGGAACACCATGCCCAGCGTATTGAGCGGCAGGCTGATCTGAATGATGTAGGCATTGACCAGGACCAGGCTGCCCACGGTCATGTGGTCCAGGACCACTTCGCGTCCGGCCAGCAGCATGACCGAGGCCACGCCCATCGCGATGATGGCGCTCTGGCCGACGTGCAGTACCGACAGCGCCTGCTGGTTGGCCACGCCCGCTTCGCGCCACCGTTCCAGCAGTTTGCGAAAGCGCACCAGCTCGTAGCGTTCGTTGGTGTAGAACTTGACCGTCTCGTAGTTGAGCAGCGTATCGACCAGGCGTCCGCTGGTGGCGGAGTCCGCGACGTTCATCTCGCGTTGCAGCGCGGCCCGGCGCTCGGTCAGGGCGAAGGTGAAGATGCTGTAGCCCAGCAGCGCCAGTACCACGATGACGGTGAACCAGATGTCATAGCCGATTGCCAGGACGACGGCCACCACGCCGATCTCGAACAGTGTGGGCACGACGGTGAACAAGGTGGTGCCGAGCAGGAAGGTGATGCCGGCCGATCCACGGTCCACGTCGCGCGCCAGCGCGCCCGTCTGGCGGGCGACGTGGAAACGCGGACCCAGGCGGTGCAGGTGCGCGAAGGTGCGTTCGTTGAAGCCGGCCACGACCTCGTGCAGCACCGGCGAGAACACCACGTCGCGCAATTCATTGAACAGGGTGCCCAGGAAGCGCAGCAGCGCGTAGGCCAGCAGCAGGAAGACGGGCAATACCAGGGGATGGGTGGGTTGGCTCAGTTCGTCCACGACGTTCTTGAGCACCATGGGAACCGCCACCATGACCAGCTTGGCCAGGATGAGCAGCGCCAGCGCCGTCAGCACGCGCCGCCGCGCCGCCCAGATGGGCGGACCCAGCGTGCGGGCGAGTTGCTGGCTGAGCGGCTTGGCGTGCGGGTCCTGGGCCATGGACGACGGACTCCCGTGGCGGCGCGGTCGCGCCGGAACGCGGCCCACAGCAATATGCATACCCGGGACGGCGCAGGGGCGCTAGCGTTCGCGCGAGGATGGCGCAGAGCGCCGGCCGGGCAGCGGCACGGGGCCTCCGCCCGCCTTCATGCCGCGCGCCAGTGCCCGCCGCATGGCCAGCACCCGGGGCGGCACGACGCGGCGTTGGCCGGGAATCCACGGCAGTCCGCCCAGGGCCGATCCGGCGACGGCAAGCCGGTCCAAGCCGCGCAGTTCGCGCAGGATGCGCAGGGTTTCCCGGCCGGCCTCGGCCACGGGCAGGCGCAGCCAAGCCGTCCAGATCTCGTTGCGGGCCAGCAAGCGCCGCCGCAGCGGCGTGTCGCGCCTGGGCGAGGGGTGGTGGCGGGTGACGATGCGCGGGCAATAGACCATGCGCCAGCCCGCCGCGGCGAAGTCCAGGGCCATCAGCGCTTCTTCGGCGCCGATGAAGAAGGCCGGATGGTAGCCCCCGGCTTCCACGAAGGCACAGGCCCGCATGACAGCGGCCCCGGCCAGGAAACCGAGCAGGGCCTTGCCCGGCAGCCCGCGCGAAGGCAGGGGGCTGCGCGCCATGCGTTCGCACGCGGGATCGGGCCGCCCTTCGGTGCCCACCTGCACCTGCGCGCACAGCACGGCGACGTCGGGATGACGGTCCAGGATGTCCGCGGCCAGGTCCAGCGAGTGCGGCTGCCAGCAGGTATCGTCGTCGCAGAATGCCACATAGGGCGTGCGGGTCCATCGCACGCCCAGATTGCGGCCGGCGGCGCCCAGGTTGTCGCCCGTCTCTATCACGTGCAGATCCGGAAAGGCTGCGCGCAGCGCGTCCACGGTTCCGTCGCAACTGCCGTTGTCCACCACGCACAGCCGAATCCGGTCCGGCAGCGCGCTCAGCCCGCCGACCGTGCGCAGCACTTCGTCGCGCCGGTCATGGGTCAGGACCACGACGGTGATGCGGGGTTCAGCCGATATCATGGCGCGCCAGCCTCCATAGACGTTCGGGCAGCTCCGTGTCCTCATGGCCGCCTTCGCCGAAAGCGCGCAACTGGCTCGCGTAGGCGCGCACCGCGCGCGCTTTCAAGCCGCTCGCCGGCGGCGCGATGAGGGGCGTCAGCCGCCAGCCCGAGCGCAGCAGCGAGGCCAGGCGCTCCTGCAACAGGCCGGGAAGGCGGCGGTACAGCGCGTCTTCATAGCACAGCCAGTCCAGGCCGGGATGCCGCGCGTGCAGGCGCAGGCACGCCTCGTGGACCACGTGATGGTCGGAGTGGAACAGGCCCATCGGCGCGGCCACGATGCCGCCGCGCTGGCGCCCCAGGCAGGGAGCGAGTTGCCCTTCGACGTCTTGCGGGAGGTAGTCGCCCCCGTATTGGGCATCGAGCAGATCCAGCCACATCGGCTCGGCGCCCAGCATCGCGAGCGCCTCGGCATCCTCGGCCCGGCGGGCACGCATGGCTTGCCCCGCATCCTGGAAACCGCATTGGCGGTCCCAGTCGGTCAGGCTGGTGTCCGTGGGCGTTCCGGCGAAAACGGTGACGACCGTGGCGCCGGGCGTGCGCTCGAGCAGCGCGCCGCAACTGAAGACGGCGTCGTCCAGATGCGGGGACACGATGGTCAGGGCACGCTTTGAATGGCTCATGGCGATTACCTTGCCACCGGCCCGCAGGAACAGGTGTAACGAGATTGAGATCCGTGACAGGGGAACGGATCTTGCTGGGGTGGAGGACCGACATTCACAGGAGCAGGCCATGAATCTCGCCGTCATCGGTGCCGGCTACGTAGGGCTCGTGACCGGCGCATGCCTGGCCGACGTGGGCAACCGGGTGCACTGCGTCGACCGCGACGCCGCCCGGCTGCGCCAGCTCCGAGGCGGGCACCTGCCCATCTACGAGCCCGGACTCGATGCGCTGGCCGCGCGCAATGCCGCCTCCGGCCGGCTGCTGTTCACCGACGACCTGCCGGGCGCCGTGGCCGATGCCGACGCGGTGTTCATCGCGGTGGGCACGCCTTCGCGCGAGGACGGGGCGGCGGACATCGGCCAGGTGCTGCAGGCCGCCGCGGACATCGCGCGCTCGGCCACGCGCGACCTGCTGGTGGTGGTCAAGTCCACCGTGCCGGTGGGTACCTGCGATCGCGTGCGCGAAGTCGTCGAGGCGGAACTGGCGCGCCGCGGCGCGCCGTGCGAACTGCGGATAGCCTCCAATCCGGAGTTCCTGAAGGAAGGGCACGCGGTCGAGGATTTCCAGCGCCCCGACCGTATCGTCATCGGCACGTCCGACGACGATGATTGTGCCTTGCTGCGCACCCTCTATGCGCCCTACAACCGCAACCACGACCGGCTCATCTGCATGGACATCCGGTCGGCCGAGTTCACCAAGTACGCCTCGAACGCGATGCTGGCCGCCCGGATCTCGCTGATGAACGAACTGGCCTGCCTGGCCGAGAAAGTGGACGCCGACATCGAGTCGGTGCGCCGGGGCACCGGCGCGGATCCGCGCATCGGCTATGACTTCCTGTATGCCGGGGCGGGCTACGGCGGATCCTGCCTGCCCAAGGACGTGCGTGCGCTGATACGGCTGGCCGACGAGTACGGCGCGGCGGCCGACATACTGGGCAGCGTGCAGGCGGTGAACCTGCGCCAGCGGGCCTTGCTGTACGAGAAGATCGAGCGCTTCTTCCGCGGCCGGCTGGCCGGCCGCCGCATCGCGGTATGGGGCCTGGCCTTCAAGCCGGCCACCGACGACATTCGCGAGGCACCGTCCATCGACCTGGTCGGGCGCCTGCTGCGCGGCGGCGCCACGGTGCGCGGCTACGACCCCGTCGCCGGCGCCAACGCGCTGCGGGCCCTGGGGCGAGATGGCTTTTCCATCGCGGACGACGCCCGGGCCGCGTGCCAGGGGGCCGACGCGCTGGTGGTGATGACCGAGTGGCGCGAATTCAAGTCGCCGGATTTCCGGGGCCTGGCCCAGGTCCTGCGCGCGCGGGCCGTGTTCGATGCCCGCAATCTGTACGACCCCGGCTATGTGCGCGCCTGCGGCCTGCACTATGAAGGCGTGGGACGGGCCGGCGGCCATCCGGCCCACCGGCCTTCGCCCGTTCCGGCCGCCGTGCGCTAACGTCCGGTTTCCGCTCCCAGCTCGGCCCCGGTGGTGGGGTCGACGTCGGGGTCGGAGGCCGTGCGCACGGCAAGGTCTTCCAGCGCGGTTTCTTCGTCCGGATCCAGTGTTACCTGGGGCTGGCCGTCACCCCCATCCACCGCGCACTGCTCCTCGCGCTCGGACACGTAGGTGAAATGGCCGTCGCCGTTCCACGAGCCGCGCATGTCGCCTTCGCCCTGCGACATATTGAAATACACGTTGGCGAAGTGCGGGTCGCCCGGCAGCTTGCCGGGAGGGAAGTTGGGCGTGATGGCGTACAGGGCTTTCTCGAAGGACTGCTGGTGCGAGATTTCCCGAGTCATCAGGAATTGCAGCGCGTTCTTCACGCCGGCGTCGTCGGTCAGGTTGATCAGCCGTTCGTAGATGATCTTGGCGCGCGCCTCGGCGGCGATGTTCGACCGCAGGTCCGCCGTCGGTTCGCCTATGGAGTCGATGTAGCCCGCATGCCAGGGGGCGCCGCCCGAATTGACCAGGGCCGGGCCGCCGCCATAGAGCACCTGGGTCAGGTGCGAGTCGTTGCCCGCGCCGGTGATGGACCGGTAGAGCTCGGCGGTTTCCTCGGCTGCTTCGGCCAGCTTGCCCTTGGCCCCCTTGTTGAGCATGGCGACGATGGTGCCGATCACCTCCAGGTGGCTCAGTTCCTCGGTGGCGATGTCCAGCAGCATGTCCTTGCGGCCGGGGTCGTCCTCGGCCAGCCCCTGGGTGAAATAGCGACACGCGGCCGCGAGTTCCCCTTGCGGGCCGCCGAACTGTTCCAGCATCAGGTTGGCCAGCCCCGGGTTGCATTCCGAGACGCGGACGGTGTATTGCAGGCGTTTGTTGTGCGCGAACATGAAGATCTCCTTGTGGAACGAGCGCTTCGTCCCGCAGGAATCGTTCCCATGCCGCCTACCGGGATATCCCGGGTGCGCCGGTCCGCCATACTCCAGCAAAAAATGCTCAATTCCCGGCCTCCCCTGCCGTAAACACGGAAACGCCCGCCACGCGAAGGGAACGTGTGCGCACGAAACGACCGGCACGAGCCGGCAACAACGGTTTGGGGTAAACAATGGCTGTGTCTCTCGGCTTGGGTCAGCGCTCGCTGGCCAAACAGGTACTGGTGCTGGCGCTTTCCGTCAGCGCCGTCGTCTCGCTGGTGACTGCCGTCGTCGTGGCCTGGCAGGGCCTGCAAGCGGGCAAGCACGCGGTCGAACGCGAGATGATGGACGCGCTCGGCTCGATCAACTCGAGCCTCGTGTCCTCGTTCGAATCGTCCCGGGGGCGGGTCGAGCGCCAGTTGCTGGTGTTCCAGCGCATGCTGGGCGAGCTGCCGTCGCCGGACGGCACGATGACCGAAACCGGCGTCGCCGGCGAGGTCGTGACGGTGCGCGCGGGCGAGAACGTGCTGAACGGCAATTCGGCGATCCTGCAGCGCATGCGCAGCTACACCGGCGCCGAGCCCGAACTGGTCGTGCGCCACAACAACCAGTGGATCCGAGCCGCGACGCTGCTGCGCGGGCCCGACGGCTCGCCCATGACCGGCCAGCCCATCCCGGCCGGCGATTTCGTCGCGACCACCATGGATTCGCACCAGCCCGCCACCAACATCGTCTACCGCAACAAGCGCTGGTACGCGCTGCACGTGCGGCCGCTCAAGGACGACGCCGGCAAGATCTTCGGCGGCATCACCCTGCAGGTCGACCTGTCGGACGACGTCGGCAGCGCCCTGGAATTCATCGAGAAGACCCAGGTGGCGGGCTACGGCACCATGTTCGCGATGACGCCCAGGATGAACGGCACCTCCGAATTCCTGGTCCATCCGCTCTACAAGGGCAAGACGGTCGAAGAGGCCGCCGAGGCCGACCGCTCCTTCTACTATCACATGGTCGACCAGGACCGCGGCTTCCAGGAAGCCAAGCGCTCCACCGACGACTCCTCCATGCTGGTCGCCTTCCAGACCGTGCCCAACTGGGGCTGGACGCTGGTGGCGACCGGACCCAAGGCCGATTTCATGGCGGCGCAGTACCGGCAGATCGGGCTGATGGTGGCGCTGCTGGTCGTGGGCGGCATCCTGACCGGCCTCCTGATCTACTACCAGATGTCCACCGCGCTGCGGCCGGTGCGCGACGTGGTCGACGGGATAGGGCGCCTGGGCGACGGCGACCTGACGCGCGACGTGCCGGCGGGGCCGCGCGGTTCGCGCAACGAGATCCACATCATGGCCGATCGCATCAACGCCACGCGCGCCCGCATCGCCCATCTGGCCCAGCAGATGAATTCCACCGGATCGCAGGTCGCCACGGCCACGACCCAGACGCTGCAGGCCCTGCACCAGATCGGCAAGGGCACCGAGGTGCAGTCCGAAGCGGCCAGCGGCGTTGCGGCCGCGGTCGAGCAACTGACCGTGTCCATTTCCCAGATCGCCGACAACACCCGCGAAGCCAACAGCTTCTCGCGCACGTCCAGCACGGCGGCCGAGGAAGGCGCGGTGGTCGTGACCCAGACGGTGTCCGAGATCGAGAAGATGGCCAGCCAGGTCGCCAGCTCGGCCGAGGTGGTGCAGGAACTGGAAGCGTCGTCGCGCCAGATCTCGGCGGTGGTCAAGACCATCCAGGAGATCGCCGAGCAGACCAACCTGCTGGCGCTGAACGCCGCCATCGAAGCGGCCCGCGCCGGCGAGGAAGGGCGCGGCTTCTCGGTGGTGGCGGACGAGGTCCGGGGCCTGGCCGAGCGCACCAAGACATCGACCTCGCAGATCGCCCAGGTCATCGCCGCGGTGCAGAAGCAGACCGCGCTGGCCGCCGACGCCATGCGCCAGGTCAATGCCGACATGCAGCGTTCCGCCGAAGGCGCGCGCCAGGCCGGCGACGTGCTGGTCCGCATCCGCGAAGCCGCCGGCCGCACCGCCGAGGTCATCGCCGACATCTCGAACGCCGCCATGGAGCAGAAATCGGCGTCCGAGCAGATCGCCAGCCGGGTCGAGCAGATCGCCCAGTATTCCGAGGAGTCGGCGGCGGCGGTGCAGCAGTCGGTCGCATCGGCCGAATCGCTGCAGAACCAGGCGCAGGTCCTGGACGAGACCATCCGCACGCTAAGGACTTGAAGCCCCCCCTACGCGCTGACGCGCGCCCCCCAGGGGGCGATGCGGGTGGACCGGCGGAGCCGGATCCACCGCATCCTGGGTCTCCTCTTGGGGCCCGGCCCCCTTGGGGGGGCTGCCGCGTAGCGGCTGGGGGTCCACCATTCTGGGCCCCCGAAGGGCGTAGGGGGTGGGCTACACTCCACGGCACCCTGTCAGTCCGGACGCCCGCACGTAATGACTCTTGCCTCCGTCAGCGCGATCGAGCTGATCGCCACCGTCCTGTTCGCGATCGCGATCATCCACACCTTTTCGGTGCCCGCCTTCGCCGCGCTGGCGCACAAGGGCGGGCGGCACGCCGGGCTTTGGCACATGTTGTCCGAGGTCGAGGCCGTGTTCGGGTTCTGGGCCTTCGTGCTGTTGGTGGCCATGGCCGGCCTGTCGGGCGCCACGTCCGCCGTCGAATACATGGACACGCGCAATTTCACCGAGCCGCTGTTCGTGTTCGCCATCATGGTCATCGCCGCCAGCCGGCCTATCCTGAACCTGGTGACGCAACTGGTGGGCGCCGTCGCCGCGCTGGTGCCGGGCAGCCGGTCGGTCGCGGTCTATTTCCTGACCCTGTCGGTGGTGCCGCTGCTGGGCTCGTTCATCACCGAGCCGGCGGCCATGACGCTGGCCGCGGTCATGCTGCGCGACACCAGCTTCCACCGCATCGAGAACACCCGTTTCAAGTACTTCACCCTGGGCGTGCTGTTCGTCAACGTCTCGATCGGCGGGGTCCTGACCTCGTACGCGGCGCCGCCGGTGCTGATGGTGGCATCCACCTTCGGCTGGGACAGCGCCTACATGCTGGCCCATTTCGGCTGGCGCGCGGCATGCGCGGTGGTCCTGAACGCGCTGATCGTGACGCTCTGCTTCCACCGCCTGGTCCGGGCCCAGGCGCCCGCCGCCTCCGGCGAAGCGGGGCAGGAGCGCCGGGTACCCGTGACCGTGACGGCCGTGCATCTGGCTTTCCTGGCCGCCGTCGTGCTGTTCGCGCATCATCCGGCGGTATTCGCCGGCCTGTTCCTGCTGTTCATCGGCTATACCGAGGCCTACCGGAAATACCAGCGTCCGCTGATGATCAAGGAGGGCCTGATGGTGGGTTTCTTCCTGGCCGGGCTGGTGGTGCTGGGCGGCCTGCAGAAATGGTGGTTGCAGGACCTGCTGGCCGACATGTCGCCGCTGGTGCTGTACTGGGGCGCGACCGCGCTGACCGCCGTCACCGACAACGCGGCGCTGACCTACCTGGGATCGCTGGTGGACGGCACTTCGGAAGCCTGGCGCACCATGCTGGTGGCGGGCGCCGTCACCGGAGGCGGCTTGACGGTCATCGCCAACGCGCCCAATCCGGCCGGTTTCGCGGTCCTGAAGGGTTCCTTCCCGGGCGGGACCATCACGCCGCTCGCGCTGCTGCTGGGCGCCGCGCTGCCCACGGCGGTCGCGGCGGTCTTCTTCCTGCTGCCGGTCTAGGGGCGGGAATGTCCCGCCGGCGCCGTTTTTCCACCTTGTCGCGCTAAATACCCAAAAAATCGCTAAAATTCAAGGCTTTGATCAATTTCCCGAAGTCCGGCCCGCCGGTCCAGATAGCTTTGGCCGCTCTTTGAGTGTTCCCCGCGGACGCGGGGATGAACCGGTATGCCTGAGGAGTCTTGGCGATGCCTATCTACGCCTACAAGTGCAGTGCCTGCGGACACCAGCAGGATGTGTTGCAGAAGCTGTCCGATGCCCCGTTGACCGACTGCCCCCAATGCGGGCAGGCCGCGTTTTCCAAACAGCTGACCGCGGCTGGCTTCCAGCTCAAGGGATCGGGCTGGTACGTAACCGATTTCCGCAACAACGGCGGCGGCAAGTCTGGCGGTTCGGCCGCCGCGTCGTCGACGTCGTCCACGGAAGGCAGCTCGTCCACGGAAAACAGTTCGTCCACGGCAAGTGCTTCGTCCGGCTCGGATTCCGCGGCCGCGTCGCCGGCCGCGCCCGCGCCGAGCACGCCCGCCTCGACCTGACCCGGGCGCGGCGCCGTCCGCTCCTACTGGAACCTTCGTGTTCAAACGCTACTTCGTCACCGGATTGCTGATCTGGGTCCCACTGGTCATCACCTTGTGGGTCCTGGGCCTGGTCGTGTCGACGCTCGAGGCCGTCGTGCCGTCGGTGCTCACGTCGGAGTCGCTGTTCGGCACCCACATACCGGGCTTCGGCCTGGCGGTGGTGATCCTGGTGGTGCTGCTGACGGGCATGGGCGCGGCCAACCTGCTGGGGCGCAAGCTGCTCGAGGTCTGGGAAGGCCTGCTGGGCCGCATCCCGCTGGTGCGTTCCATCTACAACTCGGTCAAGCAGGTCAGCGACACGGTGCTGGCGCCCAACGGCCAGGCCTTCCGCAAGGCGGTGCTGGTGCAGTACCCGCGCGAGGGCTCGTGGACGCTGGCCTTCCTGACCGGGACGCCCGGCGGCGAGGTGGCCGAACACCTGCCCGCCGATTGCGTGAGCGTTTACGTGCCGACGACGCCGAATCCGACGTCGGGCTTCTTTTTGATGGTGCCGCGCGCCGATATCGTCGAGCTCGGCATGTCTGTGGATGCGGCCTTGAAGTACATCGTATCGATGGGGGTGGTGGCGCCGGGTTCTCCGGCGCGGGGCAATTGACGTCCCCGAGGACGTCCGGCGCGCGTGCGCGGCCCGGCCCTGCATCGATACACACCAATTTAGACGGAGATTCCATGCGTACCTGCTATACCGGCCAGGTCTCGACCGAGCACCTGGGACAAACCGTGACCCTGTTTGGCTGGGTGCACCGTCGCCGCGACCATGGCGGCGTCATCTTCATCGACCTGCGCGACCGCGAAGGCCTGGCCCAGGTCGTTTGCGATCCCGATCGCGCCGACACCTTCCAGATCGCCGAGCGCCTGCGCAACGAATTCTGCGTGCGCGTGACCGGCCTGGTCCGCAAGCGTCCCGAAGGCACGACCAATCCCGCGCTGAAGTCGGGCGAGATCGAAGTGCTGGCGCACGACATCGAGATCCTGAACGCGTCGGTGACGCCGCCGTTCCAGCTCGACGACGAAAATCTGTCGGAAACCACCCGCCTGACGCACCGCGTGCTGGACCTGCGCCGCCCGCAGATGCAGCAGAACCTGATGCTGCGCTATCGCGTGGCGATCGAGTCGCGCAAGTACCTGGACGGCCTGGGTTTCATCGACATCGAGACGCCCATGCTCACCAAGAGCACGCCCGAGGGCGCGCGCGACTACCTCGTGCCCTCGCGCGTCAACCCGGGCCATTTCTTCGCGCTGCCGCAATCGCCCCAGCTGTTCAAGCAGCTGCTGATGGTGTCGGGCTTCGACCGCTACTACCAGATCGTCAAGTGCTTCCGCGACGAGGACCTGCGCGCCGACCGCCAGCCCGAATTCACCCAGATCGATTGCGAGACCTCATTCCTGAACGAACAGGAAATCCGCGACATCTTCGAGAACATGATCCGTCACGTGTTCAAGGAAGTGAAGGGCGTCGAACTGGCCAACCCGTTCCCGGTCATGCCCTGGAGCGAGGCCATGGGCCGCTTCGGTTCCGACAAGCCGGACCTGCGCGTCCAGCTCGAGTTCACCGACCTGACCGACGTCATGAAGGACGTCGACTTCAAGGTCTTCGCCAGCGCGGCCAACAGCGCCGGCGGCCGCGTCGTGGCGCTGCGCGTGCCGGGCGGCGCGGAACTGAGCCGCAGCGAGATCGATGCCTATACCCAGTTCGTCGGCATCTACGGTGCCCGCGGCCTGGCGTGGATCAAGGTCAACGAACTGGCCAAGGGCCGCGAAGGCCTGCAGTCGCCCATCGTCAAGAACATCCACGATGCCGCGCTGACCGAGCTGCTCAAGCGCAGCGGCGCCCAGGACGGCGACATCCTGTTCTTCGGCGCCGACAAGGCCCGCATTGTCAATGACTCGATCGGCGCGCTGCGCGTGAAGATCGGCCATAGCGAGTTCGGCCGCAAGCAGGGCCTGCTCGAAGGCGACTGGAAGCCGCTGTGGGTAGTCGACTTCCCGATGTTCGAATACGACGAGGAAGAGCAGCGCTACACCGCCGCCCACCATCCCTTCACCTCGCCCAAGGACGGCCACGAGGACCTGCTGGAGACCGATCCCGGCGCCTGCCTGGCCAAGGCCTACGACATGGTGCTGAACGGCTGGGAGATCGGCGGCGGCTCGGTCCGTATCCACCGCGAGGAAGTGCAGAGCAAGGTGTTCCGCGCGCTGAAGATCGACGCCGAGGAAGCCCAGGTCAAGTTCGGCTTCCTGCTGGACGCGCTGCAGTACGGCGCGCCTCCGCACGGCGGCATCGCCTTCGGCCTGGACCGCATCGTCACGATGATGGCCGGCGCCGAGTCCATCCGCGACGTGATCGCCTTCCCCAAGACCCAGCGCGCCCAGTGCCTGCTGACGGGCGCGCCGTCGATGGTCGACGAGAAGCAACTGCGCGAGCTGCACGTCCGCCTGCGCGCGGCCGAGACGAAGACGGCGCAGTAAACCGCCGGTTTCGTTACGCGGCCATCCGGGCCCCGCTTCGCAAGAGGCGGGGCTTTGTTTTTCTGTAAGCTCTTCTGTAAGAACGTGCGAGCTTGTCGTCAAGCAGGACAAGATGCTCACAGTCCATGCGGCCATGGTGACGCGCACGCGCTATCTTCGTACCCGGGCGCAGTGCCCCAGGGGGACGTCGGATGAGCGGGGTGGAGTTTTCTACCGGCGGGAGAAAGGGCGCCGCCTTGCCGGTCGGCTATGCCGGTATCCATGGCGGTATCGTGGGGTTGCTCGATGCTGCACGCCATGCGGCGGCGCGTAGTGTCAATGCGCTGATGACCGCGAGTTACTGGGAGATTGGTCGACGGATCGTCGAAGCTGAACAGAAGGGCAGGCGGCGAGCCGGTTACGGCGAGCAGTTGATCGCAAGGCTTTCCCATGACCTGACCGCCAGATTCGGACGTGGGTTCAGCGTAGACAACCTCGAAAACATGCGACGGTTTTTTCTTGCGTATCCTCCGTCCTGCATTTCCGAGACATTGTCTCGGAAATCTGGAAATGAATGCCCTGCAGGAAGGCCTCAGCCAGCCTTTCGGATGTTCGATCTCTCCGAGCTGGCGCAGACTTTCACGTTGCCGTGGTCCGCCTATGTTCGGTTGCTATCGGTCAGCGATGTTCATGCCCGCCGGTTCTACGAAATCGAAGCGTTGCGAGGAGGATGGAGCGTACGTCAACTTGATCGGCAGATAGGTAGCCAGTTCTATGAACGCACCGCGTTGTCCAAGGACAAGGGCACGATGCTCGCAAGGGCAATGAGACCGAAGCCGGGGGACATCGTCACCCCGGACGATGCCATCAAGGACCCCTACATGCTGGAGTTTCTGGATCTCAAGGACGAGTATTCGGAGTCTGATCTCGAGGGGGCCTTGATCCAGCGGTTGGAAGACTTCCTACTCGAACTTGGCGAAGGATTCACCTTCGTGGGTCGACAGCGCCGGCTACGCATCGATCAGACCTGGCATCGGGTGGACCTGCTGTTTTTTCATCGCAGGTTGCGTTGTATCGTCATCATCGATTTGAAGCTAGGCAGCCTGACCCACGCGGACGTGGGCCAGATGCACATGTACTGCAACTATGCTGCGGAGCATTGGACCCTGCCCGGCGAGGGACCGCCGGTTGGCCTGATCCTATGTGCTGACAAGGGACACGCTCTGGCACGGTACGCGCTGGACGGATTGCCGACCAAAGTCATGGCAGCGAATTACCGGACGGTGTTGCCGGATGCCGAAGTGCTGCAAAAAGAGTTGGAAGGCGCACGGCGCATGTTGGAGTCCCGCGGGGCAGCTCGTCCCAAGGCTCGATAACGAATGGCAAGAGTGGCGTAGTGGCGCGCCGCTCCTACACCTTGTGGATGCGGTACACGCAGCGGCCGCCTCCCGCCAGCAGGTGCTGCTCGCGCGCCACCTGCGTGTCCTGACCCGCGATCTCCTGGAACAACTGCAGTTCCGAGCGGCAGAAGCCCTGGCAAGCCTGTGCCGCTGCGCAGATCGGACAGTGGTCTTCCACCAGCAGCCAGTCGGCGCCGTCGCGCTCCACCCGCGCCATGTAGCCCTCGTTGGAGCGGACCTGCGCCAACTGGCGCAGGCGTTCCTCCAGGCCCTCGCCATCGCAGGCCGCCGCATAGGCGACGCGGGCCTCGGCCTCGCGCTTGGCGATCAGGCGGTCCAGGCCTTCCTCGCCGAACAACTGCCGGATCGAATCGATCAGCTGCGTCGTCAACTGGGCGTGCGTGTCGGGAAAACGACGATTGCCCGCCTCGGTCAGGACCCAGTCCTGGCGGGGCCGGCCGGCGCCCGCCGCGGGTTGCTGGCGGCCTTCGACCAGGCCCGCCGCCACCAGCTTCTGCACCTGCTGGCGCGCGGCCTCGGAGGTCAGCTCCAGCTTGCGGGCGAGGGTGGCGGTGGAGACCGGCCCATGGGTCTTGATGAAGAACAGGATGCGATCGGCGGTAGGGAATACCATTCAATTATCCAAGGTTTTTCTTGCTTAAATAAAAGACGGTCTCTAATATGCAAGAAATTTCTTTGATAATAGGCCCTGCCGGTCCCGTTGTCGAGGAACCCGGGGTTTCCGTTGGCCTTTCCCGGTCCTCCGACCGGAGCCGAACGGGCCCCATCCTCCTTCAAGGTCCGCATCATGCGCAAGAAAATCCTGGTGGGCACGGCGATACTGGCCGCCGTCGTCCTGGCCGGCGTGCGCGTCGCCGCATCGGGCGGCGACGACGCTCCCCCCGCCGCCTCCTATCCCGCGCCCAAGGTGGCGGTCGCCAGCGTGCAGCGCGCCCGGCTGCCCCAGGTCTACGTGGGCGTCGGCGAACTGGAGGCGGTACGCCAGGTGCTCCTGGCCACCGAGGTGGGCGGGCGCATCACGCGCATCGCGTTCGAGTCGGGCCAGCGCGTCAAGGCCGGGCAGGTACTGGTGCAATTGAATGACGCGCCCGAACAGGCCGAGGCGCGGCGCCTGGAGGCGCAGCTGCGCAATGCCGAACTCCAGCACACCCGCGTGGCCCGGCTGCTGGACGAGGATGCCGCCACGCGCGAACAGCTCGACAACGCCCGCGCCGCGCGGGACATGGCGCAGGGGGAACTACAGCGGGTCCAGGCCCTGATCGCGCAGAAAACGGTCCGCGCGCCTTTCGATGGCGTGCTCGGCCTGCGCCGCGTCCACGCCGGGCAGTACCTGAACGCCGCCGACCCCATCGCGTCGCTGGTCGATGCCGCGTCGCTGCGGGCCAATTTCTCGCTGGACGAACAGGCCGTTCCGCGGCTGCGCGCCGGCCAGCCCGTGGACGTGCGGGTGGACGCCTATCCGGGCAGGCGCTTTCGGGCCACGATCAACGCGATCGATCCCATGATCTCGCGTTCGCGCACCGTGCGGGTCCAGGCCAGCCTGGCCAATCCGGAAGGCGCGCTGAAAGCGGGCATGTACGCCAGCGTCAGGGTCGAGCGCCAGGACGGCCCGGCCTCGGTGCTGGCGGTGCCCGAGACCGCGGTCACGTATACCGCCTATGGCGATACGGTGTTCGTCGTGCAGGACGCGCCGGGCAAGGGGTTGGTGGCCAAGCGGGTGGCGGTCAAGGTCGGTACGCGCCACGAAGGCCTGGTGGAAATCGAAGAAGGCCTGCGCGAGAACGACCGTGTGGTCACCTCGGGCCAGCTCAAGCTGAACGACGGCATGCCGGTGGAGCTGAGCGCGGGCGATACGCTGCGCGACGCCGCGCCCACGCGCGTCTCCGGCATCTGACCCGGGTGCCGCCATGACATTCACCGACGTCTTCGTCCGCCGCCCGGTCCTGGCCCTGGTGGTCAGCGCGCTCATCCTGCTGCTGGGCCTGCTGTCCCTGAGCCGGCTGCCCATCCGCCAGTATCCGCTGCTGGAAAGTTCCACCGTCACCATCACGACCGAGTATCCCGGCGCCTCCGCCGAGCTGATGCAGGGCTTCGTCACGCAGCCCATCGCCCAGGCCGTGTCCTCGGTGGAAGGCATCGACTATCTGTCCTCGTCCTCGGTACAGGGCCGCAGCATCGTGACGGTGCGCATGGAGTTGAACCGCGACTCCACGCAGGCCCTGGCCGAGGTCATGGCCAAGGTCAATCAGGTGCGCTACCGGCTGCCCGAGCAGGCCTACGATCCGGTGATCGAACGATCCGCCGGCGAGTCCACCGACGTCGCCTATGTCGGCTTCGCCAGCGACACGCTGTCGATGCCGGCCCTGAGCGACTATGTGCGCCGGGTGGTGGAGCCGAAGTTCTCCGGCATCGAGGGCGTCGCCAAGGTCTCGGTCTACGGCGGCCAGCGGCTGGCGATGCGGCTGTGGCTGGATCCCGACCGGCTGGCCGGGCGGGGGCTGACCGCGGCCGACGTGGCCGAGGCCGTGCGGCGCAACAACTACCAGGCGGCGCCGGGCAAGGTGAAGGGCATGTACGTGATCGCCAACGTGCGTGTTGATACCGATCTCATCAGTGTCGAGGAATTCCGCGACATGGTGGTCCACAGCGACGCCAACGGGCTGGTGCGGCTGCGCGACGTCGGCACGGTGGAACTGGGCGCGGCCTCGACCGAGAGCAGCGCCACCATGGACGGCACGCCGGCGATCTTCGTGGGCCTGGCCTCGACGCCGTCCGGCAATCCGCTGGTGATCGTGGATGGCATACGCAAGCAGTTGGCCGAGATCGACAAGACCCTGCCGCCTGGCGTGCACGCCAGGCTGGCGTTCGAGACCTCGCGCTTCATCAAGGCCTCCATCGACGAGGTCGTGCACACGCTGATCGAGGCGCTGGTCATCGTGGTGGCCGTGATCTTCCTGTGCCTGGGTTCGCTGCGCACGGTGCTGGTGCCGATCGCCACCATCCCGCTGTCCATGCTGGGCGCGGCGGCGCTGATGCTGGCGTTCGGGTTCAGCGTGAACCTGCTGACGCTGCTTGCCATGGTGCTGGCCATCGGGCTGGTGGTGGACGATGCCATCGTGGTGGTCGAGAACGTTCACCGCCACATCGAGGAAGGGCGCTCGCCCGCCGCGGCCGCCTTGATCGGCGCGCGCGAGGTGGCGGGCCCGGTCATCGCCATGACCTTGACCCTGGCGGCCGTGTACGCGCCCATCGGCCTGATGGGCGGGTTGACCGGCGCCCTGTTCAAGGAATTCGCGTTCACCCTGGCGGGTTCGGTGGTGGTGTCCGGCGTGATCGCGTTGACGCTGTCTCCGGTGATGAGTTCCTTCCTGCTGCCCGCGCAGCAGAACGAGGGGCGCATGGCGCGGCTGGCCGAGCGTTTCTTCGGCGGCCTGACGCGCGGCTACGCCTCGCTGCTGCAACGTTCGCTGCGGCACCGCTGGGTGACGGGCACGCTGGCGCTGGCGGTCTGCGTGAGCCTGCCGGTGCTGTACTCGATGCCCCAGCGTGAGCTGGCGCCGGTGGAGGACCAGGCCAGCGTGCTGACCGCCGTCAAGTCGCCGCAGTACGCCAACCTCGACTACGTCGAGCACTTCTCGCGCAAGCTGGACGACGTCTACAAGAGCCTGCCCGAGACCACGGGGCGCTGGATCATCAACGGCAGCGACGGGCTGGCCTCCAGCATAGGCGGCATCGACCTGTCCGCGTGGGACGAGCGCGACCGCTCGGGCGCCGAAGTCCAGTCGGCCCTGCAGGCGGCCGTGAACGACGTCGAGGGCAGCAGCATCTTCGCGTTCCAGCTGCCCGCGCTGCCGGGATCCACCGGCGGGCTGCCGGTGCAGATGGTGCTGCGCAGCTCGCTGGACTATCGCACCCTGTTCGACGTCATGGAGGACATCAAGCAGCGTGCCCGGCAGAGCGGCCTGTTCGTGGTGGTGGACAGCGACCTCGACTACAACAATCCCGTCGTGCAGGTGAAGGTGGATCGAGCCAAGGCGAACAGCCTGGGCATAGGCATGCGCGACATCGGCGAATCGCTGGCGGTGCTGGTGGGCGAGAATTACATCAACCGTTTCGGCCTGGACGGCCGCTCGTACGACGTGATCCCGCAAAGCACGCGCGAGCGGCGGCTCACGCCCGAGGTGTTGGCGCTCCAGTACGTGCGCACCGCCGACGGCGACCTCGTGCCGCTGTCGTCGGTGGTCGCGGTGTCGGTGCAGGTCGAACCCAACAAGCTGACGCAGTTCGACCAGCAGAACTCGGCCACCTTCCAGGCCATTCCCGCGCCCGGCGTGACGCTGGGCGATGCGGTGGCGTTCCTGGAGTCGGTGGCGGCGAGCCTGCCTGCCGATTTCAGCCACGACTGGCAATCGGATGCCCGCCAGTACAAGCAGGAGGGCAATGCGCTGGCGCTGGCCTTCGTCGCCGCGCTGGTCGTCATCTACCTGGTGCTGGCGGCCCAGTACGAGAGCCTGGTCGATCCGCTGGTCATCCTGATCACCGTGCCGCTGTCCATCTGCGGCGCGCTGGTGCCGCTCGCGCTGGGCGGGGCCACACTGAACATCTATACGCAGATCGGGTTGGTGACGCTGATCGGCCTGATCAGCAAGCACGGCATCCTGATGGTGGAGTTCGCCAACGAATTGCGCGCCGCCGAAGGGCTCACGCCCATCGAGGCGGTGCTGCGCGCCGCGCAGATCCGCCTGCGGCCCATCCTGATGACCACGGCCGCCATGGTGTTCGGGCTGCTGCCGCTGCTGGGGGCCTCGGGCGCGGGCGCGCAGAGCCGCTTCGGCCTGGGCATCGTCATCGTCTGCGGCATGGTGGTGGGCACGCTGTTCACCCTGTTCGTGCTGCCCACCGTCTATTCGCTGCTGGCCCGCGACCACGCCACCGGCGCGGCGCGCCGGCGCGAACTGGCCGAGGCCGGTGCCGCCGCGCCGCAGGCGCACTGAGGAGCATCGCATGTACAAGCAACCTGTCATGCCCGCCATGCTGGCGATGGCGGCACTGATCGCCGGATGCGCCGTCGGGCCCCGCTACGAGGCGCCGCCGGTCGCCACGATCACCCTGGCCAGCCCCGAGCAGGCCCGGTTCGCCGCCGAATCCTCCACGGCGCCCTGGTGGTCGTTCTTTGACGATCCCGCGCTGGAGCGCCTGATCGGCGCCGCGCTGGAACACAACCACGATGTCCGCCAGGCCTACGCCAGCCTGCAGGGCGCGCGGGCGATGTACGACGAACGCGAGCTGGATCGCTATCCCGCCGTGACCGCGCAGGCCGCCGGGCGCCGCGGCGTCCAGCAGCAGGCCATGGCCACGGGGGACCCGGCGCGCAAGCCCTTCGAGAGTTTCCGCGCGGGGTTCGACGCACAGTGGGAGATCGACCTGTTCGGCCGCCTGGCCCATCTGGCCGCCTCGGCCCAGGCCCAGGCCGAGGCGGCGCGGGCCGACCTGGATCGCGTGCGGCTGGCCATCGCCGCCGACGTCGCCCGCTATCACTACGAGTACCGGGGCTTGCAGCGACGCCTGGACGTGGCGCGGGCCCAGGCCGAGAGCTGGCGCCAGACGGTGCGGCTGGTGGACGCCAGCGTCCGCGCCGGCAGCGGACTGCGGGAGGACCTGGAGAACGCGCGCGCGAACCTGGCCCGCAGCGAGGCGGCCATCGCGCCGCTGTGGGCGGCCAGCCAAGAGGCCCGCTATCGGCTGGATGTGCTGCTGGGCCGGCGGCCGGGCGAGACGGCCGTACCGGCCGATGCCGGCGGGCAGGCCCCGCTGGTGGGCCGCCTGCCGCTGGGTGACGTTGACGCGCTGATCCGCAACCGGCCCGACGTGGTGCGCGCCGAAAGGCTGCTTGCCGCCAGCACCGAAAACGAGGGCGCGGCCACCGCCGATCTCTATCCGCGCGTGAGCCTGGGCGGCTTCATCGGCTTCTTCGCGCTGCGCGGCGGCGACCTCGGCGGCGCCGCGCGGGCGTTCGAGGTCGCGCCCACCGTCGACTGGCCGGCGTTCCGGCTGGGCAGCGCCCGCGCGCGGCTGCGCGCCGCGCAGGCGCAGTCGATCGGCGCGCAGGCCCGCTACGAGCAGACGCTGCTGCTGGCGCAGGAAGAGGTCGAGGGGGCGTTGACGCGGCTGGCCCACCAGCAGGAGCGCCTGGCGGCGCTGGCGCGGTCCGCGGCGCACGCGCGCTCGGGACTGGAGATCGCCACGCGGCGCTACCGGGCCGGCGCGGGGCCATACCTGGCCGTGCTGGAGAACCAGCGCAGTTACTACCAGATCAGCCAGGAGGCCACCGAAGCGGAGACCGCTTCCTACGTGAACGCGGTGGCCTTGTACAAGGCCCTGGGCTGGGGCGTGGGCGCGGCCGGAGAAAAATCATGAGTGCATCGACCTTGCCCGACGCTTCCTGGGGCGAGCTGCTCCACGGCCGCAACGCGCTGCGGTCCATCGCGCTGGCGGGCGGCGTCGCGCTGCATGCCATCAACGTCTACGTCGTGACCACCATCCTGCCCAGCATGATCGCCGACATAGGCGGGCTGGAGTACTACGCCTGGAACACCTCGCTGTTCGTCGTCGCGTCCATCGTCGGATCGGCGCTGTCGGCCCGCCTGCTGGAACTGCTGGGGCCCCGCGGTGCCTACCTGCTGGCGCTGGCGGCCTTCGCGGTGGGATCGTCGTGGTGCGCGCTGGCCCCTTCCATGCCCAGCCTGCTGGCCGCGAGAACCGTGCAGGGCTTCGGTGGCGGCGTGCTGCTCGCGCTGAGCTACGCGCTGATCCGCCAGGTATTCGAGGCGCGGCTGTGGCCCCGGGCGATGGGGCTGGTGTCGGGCATGTGGGGCGTGGCGACGCTGTGCGGCCCCGCGGTGGGCGGGCTGTTCGCCGGGGAAGGGCATTGGCGCTGGGCCTTCTGGTCGCTGATTCCGGTGGCCGCCGTGCTGGCCGCCATCGTGTCCGTCCAACTGCCGGGCCGGACGCGGTCCACGGGCGATACCGGCATGCGTCCGCCTTACGCGACGATAGGCCTCCTGGTCGTGTCGGTGCTGGCCGTGTCCCTGGGCAGCCTGACGTCGAGCGCGCTATGGAACCTGGCCGGAGTCGCGGTGGGCTGCCTCCTGGCCGCAGGCATCGCGGCGATCGACCGGCGCGCCGCCGCGCGGCTGCTGCCGACGGGCGCGTACTCGTTGTCGGCCCGCCTGGGCGTGCTGTACGCGTTGATGAGCCTGCTGGTGGTCGGCATCACGACCGAGATCTTCGTACCGTATTTCCTGCAGGTCATCCACGGCATGACGCCGCTTGCCGCCGGCTACCTGACCGCCGTCATGGCCGGCGGCTGGACGCTGGGTTCGGTGGGCAGCGCCGGCCGGCATGGCGCCGCGGCCGACCGGATGGTGCGCGCGGGGCCGTGGATCAGCCTGGCGGCACTGGTGGCGCTGGCGGTCCTGACGCCGCGCGCCGGATGGCTGGAAAGCGTGCCGGGCCTGATGCTGTACTGCCTGGCGCTGGCGGGCGTGGGCCTGGGCATAGGCGTGGGATGGCCGCATCTGCTGACCAGGTTGTTCGTCGCGGCGCCGCCCGGCGAGGAAACCCTGGCGTCGGCATCGATCACGACGGTGCAGTTGTATGCGATGTCGCTGGCCTCGGCGCTGGCGGGCATGGTGGCGAACGCGGCCGGGCTGGCCGACCCGGGCGGCCTGGCCGGCGCCCAGGGCGCCGCGCTGTGGCTGTTCGGCGCCTTTGCCGTGGCGCCCGCGCTGGCGGTGTTCCTGTCGCGCCGCGTGGCGGGCTGAAACCGAAGGGCTACGGAGGATTCAGCTCCGAGTCCTGCCACGGGTCGTAGCTGCCGAAGTGCCAGACGTAGCCTTCGGGATCCGCGAGCGTATAGCCCTTGCCGCCGTAGTCCTCCTCCTGGATCGGGCGAACGATGCGGGCGCCGGCCTTGATGGCGGTGGCATAGTGCGCCTCGGGATCGGCGACGACGACGTAGGGCGTCTGGGTCTGCCGGCCGCCGATGTCGGCTGGCAGGGCGGTCAGCTGGCGCATGAGTTCGCTCGTCCCGGAGCCCAGCATGATCATGCCGTCTCCCAGGGTGAGTTGCGCGTGCGCGATCGTATTGCCATCGCCCGGCACCACCAGGTGCTGGGCGAAGCCGAAGGCCTGGCAGAGCCAGTCGATGGCGGCGGGGGCGTCGCGATAGACCAGGCAGGGCATGATGGAGGTGCGTGTCATGAACGGTCTCCTGGAGCGGGGAAACGGGGGGCGTACGAAAACCGTAGCATGGCGTCCGTGGGGCGAACAAGGCGCCGCGTCAGGCCCGCGTTTCCAGCTCGACCGCCTGTTCCCGCATGTTCTCGATCAGTGCTGCCAGCACGGCTTCGTTGGCGTCGCGTGGATGCGCGACCACGCCGATCTCGCGGAAGAAGGGCGGACCGGGCAGCTCGATGATGCGCACCCGCCGGTCGGCGGCCGCGTCCACCAGCGTGCCGGGGATGACGGCACAGCCCAGCCCCTCGCGGACCATGCGCAGGATGACGGCCGGTTCGTCCAGTTCCATGAACTCGTCCACGCCGCTCGAGAGGCGGCGCAGGAACTGGTCCACCAGATGCCCGCCATGCGACTTGCGGTTGTAGCGGATGAACGGCAGCGCCGCCGCCACCGCCTGCCAGTCGCCCCGGGTCCCGCGAGGGGCGATGCCGACGTAGCGCTCGCGCATCAGCGTCGTCCACTTCAGGTGGCGCGGCAGGTTCAGGTTGGGCTTGATCAGCACGGCCAGGTCCAGTGCCTGCTCGTCCACCTGCGCCAGGAGTTGCGAGGACATGCCCGGCACCACGTTGACGTGCACGGCGGGCAGGGTCTGCCGGAAGCGCCGCAGCGCACCGGGCAGCAGCCCGGTCTGCGCCGTGGAGATCGCGCCCACCATGATCGCCACTGGCGCCGGCTGCCGGCTGGCGCCGCGCATGGCCTGGTAGCGCTGCACGATGTGCTCGGCCTCGGGCAGCAGCTGGCGTCCGCGCTCGCTCAGGCGGACCGACTTGCCCGCCCGCTCGAACAGCAGGCAGCCCAGGTCTTCCTCCAAGCGCTTGATCTGGGTGCTGACGGCCGACTGGGTCAGCCCCAGGCGCGCACCGGCGGCCGAAAAGGACGAGTCGCGGGCGGCGGCCAAGAAGGTTTGCAGGTAGCGGATCACCATGGGGGCGGCGCGGAACTAATAGAAAAAATCGATATCAAGGCCGGGAAATTTTCGTTTCGTATGGGAAGTTTCGTTCAATACAATCATAGCCCGGGCCCGGATGGCGGGCCTGCACCGGAGTTCCTCATGGCTGGCATCCCCCTTTTCCACCTGGCTTTCCCCGTCGACGATCTGGCGCAGGCGCGGGCCTTCTATGGCGACCTGCTCGGCTGTCCCGAGGGCCGCAGTTCCGACGCCTGGGTCGACTTCAACTTCCATGGCCACCAGATCGTGGCCCATCTGTCGCCCGGTGAAGCGGGCACGCGCCATACCAGCGCGGTCGACGGCGACGACGTTCCCGTGCGCCACTTCGGCGCCATCCTGCCCATGGACGAATGGGAGGCCCTGGCCGAGAAGCTGCGCCAGGCCGGCACCCGGTTCGTGATCGAACCCCATGTCCGTTTCAAGGGCGAGGTGGGTGAACAGGCTACTATGTTCTTTTTGGATCCTTCGGGCAACGCGCTCGAATTCAAGGCATTTGGCGATCTCGGCCAGGTGTTCGCGAAGTAGCCGGCAGGCGGCGCGACCCAGGCCCGACCGGTTTTTCGTCGCCGGGCCGCCCCTGGATGAAAAACGCCCCCTTGGGGGGGCAGCGCCGCCGCGAAGCGGCAAGCGTGGGGGCATTTTTCAAGGAAGCGCTGCATGTTGTTATCTTCTCGAGTCTTGCTGGGGTGTGCCGCACCGATGGGCGCCGCCGGCGTCATGCTGGCCGCCATGGCCACGCACCTGGCGGGCGGTGGCATCCTGTCCACCGCCGCGCTGTTCCTGCTGCTCCATGCCGCCGCCATCACCGGCCTGGCCGCCGTGGTGCCCCACGTCCAGCGCGGCCGCACCGCCCTGATCGGCGCCGCAGCCCTCATCATCGCCGGCACGCTGCTGTTCTCTGTCGACCTGGCCCTGCGCCAGCTGGCCGGCATGAAACTGCTGGGCGGCACCGCCCCCTTCGGCGGCGGCGCCATGATCGTAGGCTGGCTGGGCGTAGCCGTCGCCGCCCTCATGCCCAACCGCTGACCCCCCTGTCGTTAGCAGGACGCCGCGGATCCGGCTTTGCCGGTCCGCCAGCGTCGCCCCCTCGAGGGGGCGCCCGAAGGGTGTACGGGGTGGGCTTCCCTTCCGGTCCGCCAGTGCCGCCTCCTCGAGGGGGCGCCCCTCAGCGCGTAGGGGCGGGAAACTTCTCCACCCAGGCCACGTAGCGATCCACGAAGCCCTGGATGAACTTGGCGCTGGCTTCGTTGGTGATCTTGCCCTCGGCGTCCACCAGCCCACCCGTGTACTGCACGAAGATGCTGGGCTGAGGCAGCACGGGCACATCCAGCGCCGACAGCACCATGCGCAGGTGTTCCTGAGCCAGCGCGGTGCCGACCTGGCCGGGCGAGGCGCCCATGATGCCGGCGGGCGTGCCCGGCCACGAACTCTTGCCCCAGGGGCGCGAGCCCCAGTCCAGCGCGTTCTTGAGCACGCCGGAGTACGACCGGTTGTATTCCGGCGTGAAGAACAGCAGGCCGTCCGCGGATTCCACCTGCTGCTTGAACGTGACGACGGACGCCGGCAGGGCGGTATCGAGATCCTGGTTGTACAGGGGCAGATCGCCGATGGCGATTTCCTCGGTCTGGAAGTGTGACGGCAACAGCTTCGTCACCGCTTTTGCCAGCTGGCGGTTGAACGATTCCTTGCGGAGACTGCCGATGATCACGCCGATCTTGTAGGTGCTCATGAAGATTCCCGGATCTGGATGCGAAAAAGGGGATGCCGGAGCGCGGTGGCCACGCATGGCGGCCGGCCGCTCCGGAACGGGGGAACTGCCGATTCATGATAGCGCAGCGAATCCACTAGAATGAATCCCTTGTCACCCCTTGATGCTCACGATGTCTGTCGTTCGTATCGTCAGCTACAACATTCACAAGGGCATGTCCGCCCTGGGCAAGCGCGAGTCCGTGCAGGAACTGCGCCTTGGCCTGCACGGGTTGCGCGCGGATCTGGCTTTTCTCCAGGAAGTCCAGGGCCGCAACGACAGGTCCGGTACCTTGCACGAGCAGCACGAGATGCTGGCCGCGGCGCTGCGGCTGGAGGCCGCCTACGGGCGCAACGCCGTCTACCGGCACACCGACCACGGCAATGCGCTGCTGTCACGCTTTCCCATCCTGTCGCACCAGAACCAGGACATCTCCGATCACCGCATGGAGCAGCGCGGCCTGCTGCACGCGCGCGTGGGCATAGGCGGACACGAGGTGCATTGCTTCGTGGTCCATCTCGGGCTGTTCGCGGGCAGCCGCTCGCGCCAAGTCGGGGCGCTGGTGTCGCGCATCGAAGAGGTCGTGCCGGCTTCGGCCCCCATCCTGATCGCGGGCGACTTCAACGACTGGACCAACGTGTTGTCGGACATCCTGGTCGAACGCCTGGGCCTGCACGAGGTATTCGCGACCGCGCCACGGGGCAATAACGTGGAGCTTCCGCGCCTGCGCGATTCGGTCCGCATGCTGGGCCGCGTGCTGCGGGGCGGAGAGGCCTCGCCCTGGCGGCTGCGGGCAGGGTTCCAGGGGCCGCCCAAGCTGGGCCTGGGCAACGAGTTGATGGCGCCGCGCCCGCCCCGCACCTTCCCCGCCATCTTTCCGTGGCTGAGGCTGGACCGGATCTACCAGCGAGGTTTTTCGGTCAGGCAGGCCAGCGTGCTGTACGGCCGGCCCTGGACGCGCCTGTCCGACCACGCGCCGCTGCTGGCTGAACTCGAACTACCCTGACAGCTGCGTGCCGGGCCGGGCCGCGCTGACCGCGGAGGCCGCGGCCAGGAACACGGCGGCCAGCACGAGGCCGGTGGTGGGGCCATGCGAGGACGCTGCGGTGAAGGCCAGCGCCACCAGCGCCGCGCCCAGGGCCATGCCGAACTGGCGCGCGGTGGCCTGCAGTCCGCCGGCGCCGCCGCTGCGATGGCGCGGCGCCGCGGTCAGCATGACGCGGTTGTTGGGCGTCTGGAACATGCCGAAGCCCGTGCCGCAGACCACCATGCAGGCCATGATCCAGCCGTTGGGCGTGCCGGCGGGCAGCAGCGAGATGATGACGAGTCCGCCGGCAACCAGGCCGGCGCCTATCGAGCACAGGATCGAGGGCGCGACGGATTCCGACAGGCGCCCGGCCAAGGGCGCCGCGATGGCCACCGCCAGCGGCCAGGGCACCATCATCATGCCCATTTCCAGCTGGCTGCGGCCCAGGGTCTGCTGGAAGTAGAAGGGTAGCGAGATGTAGGAGATGGTCTGGCCCGAGAACGCGCAGACCGAGGCGCAGACCGAGAACGCGAACGGGCGGATGCGCAGCAGGTCGAGTGGCAGCAGCGGCGTCGCCTGGGTCAGTTCGCGCCGGACCAGCGCCAGTCCGCTGATCGCGCCGCAGGCCAGCAGCGCGAGCGCCGTCTTGAAGTCGTGCAGCAGCCGGTCCACGCCCACCACGATCAGGCCGAAGGTCAGGCCGCTAAGCGTGGCGCTGAGCGCATCGAAAGGGCGCTTGGCGAGTTCGGTCTCGGGCAGCATGCGGCTGCCGATGGACAGGATGAACAGGCCGATGGGAAGGTTGACCGCGAACAGCCAGGGCCACGAGGCGACCGACAGGATCAGCGAACCTATCATCGGTCCGGCGGCGGACGAGGTCGCGACGACCAGCGCGTTATAGCCGATGGCCCGGCCGAACTGTTTCTGCGAATAGATGAAGCGCAGCAGCGCCGGCGTGACGCTCATGACGGCCGCCGCGCCCAGGCCCTGGAACACGCGGAAGGAAATGAGCATCGTGAACGACTGCGACATCGCGCAGCCCGCCGAGGCGATCGTGAAAGCCGTCAGGCCCATGCCGAACACCCGCCGGTAGCCCAGGATCTCGCCCAGCGACGAGAAGGGCAGCAGGGCGACGACGATCGCGAGCTGGTAGGTGTTGACGATCCAGACGGCCTGCGCCGGGGACACGCCCAGGTCCCGCGCGATGGACGGCAGCGCGACGTTGGTGATGGTGGTTTCCAGGACGGTCATCGCCATCGCCAGCATCGTGGCTGCCAGGGCCCAGTACTTGCGCGGCGGGGTGAGTCCGTCCAGGGGATGCATCTTCTTGTTGTGCGTGCGCCGTGCGCGCGGCGCGCGGGTCAGCGTACGGGGAAATTGAAATAGGTGTCCGGATACGGTTCTTCGTCCAGAGTGTAGTGCCACCACTCTTCGGGCAGGTTGCGAAAACCGTGCCTGGCCATGAGTTCCTTGAGGAACCGGCGATTGTGTCGGACAGCCTCGGGTAAATCAGGATTGTCTGTATGCGACTTTACATCAAAAAGGTCGAAGGGAGTTCCCATGTCGACCTCGCCGCCGGCCAGCAGCGGCCCGCGGATGGGCAGGGCCGGGGCGGTTTCAGGCTCCAGCGCCGCCAGCGTCAGGTCTACCGTGCTGCCCCGGCTGTGGCCGGACCGCTCGGCGATATAGCCCAGTTCGAGCAGCGCGGCCTTGTCCACGCCGGGGAAGTATTCGGCCTTGGTCTTCTGGTCGGCGGTGTCGCGCGTCCAGGCCACGAAATCGGTCACCGCGCGCTGGGGCCGGTAGCAATCGAAGATCTTGAGCGTCAGGCCCTGGGGCCGGACCTCGCGCTGCACGGCCAGCAGGCGCCGCGCGGCGGGCTCGGTCAGGATGCAGGTGGGGGCGTCGTAGCCCGCCGCCGGCCGGCCCATGAAATTGGCGCTGCCGTGATAGCGGATGTCCAGCCGCACGGTCTGGGCGACGTCGGTCAGGTGGACGAAGCCGACGGGAATGGGAAGCGGGTCTTCCTGGGCGTGGGCGACCGGCGAGAGCAGCGCCGCGGCGGCGAGACAGGCGCCGGTGGCCTGCGCCAGCGAGCCGGCCGGGCTCCGGCCGTCCTGGTCGGAGGAGCGGTTCTTCATTCGGGCATTCCATCTTGAAGCAGCGCATATTATGCGGCGTACGGCGCGCGGCGGGCCAGTTGCGCTATACTTGCGCCCGTCATTGGGGAGTAGCCTCCTTGCCTTCGGGTGCAAGGGCCTGCGTCAACACACTTGCCTACGGGCATGGCGCAGGCGGTCCAGGACTTGGCAAGACCTTTGATCGTGCAGCTTCCGGTGGGCCGGGGCTGTTGCACGATCATTCGGTCAACCGTCCGGCCCGGAGCGCGTATCAAACATGGAAGCCTTCCTCGTCTCGACCGGCATCGTGGCCCTGGCCGAGATCGGCGACAAGACCCAACTGCTCGCCCTGTTCCTGGCTGCCCGCTGGCGGCGGCCCTGGCCCATCATCCTGGGCATCTTCACCGCGACCATCGTCAATCACGCCCTGGCCGGCGCCGTCGGCGCATGGCTGACGCAGGTCATCGGCCCCGACGCGCTGCGCTGGATACTGGGCGTGTCCTTCATCGCCATGGCGGCCTGGATGCTCGTTCCCGACAAGCTCGATGAAGCCGAGACCGGCAAGCTCAGGCTGGGCGTGTTCGGCACCACGGTGGTGGCGTTCTTCCTGGCGGAAATGGGCGACAAGACGCAGGTCGCGACCGTTGCGCTGGTCGCGCAGTTCCAGGCCTACTACGCCGTGGTGGCCGGCACCACCCTGGGCATGTTGATCGCCAACGTGCCGGCCGTGCTGCTGGGCGACAAGCTGGCCCATCGGCTGCCCGTGCGATTGGTGCACGGCATCGCGGCGCTGATCTTCGCCTGTCTGGGGTTGGCGGCATTGCTCGGCCTGTTCTAGGCGCACCGTGGCCGCGAATGCGGCTACGATGGCGATCAACCGCCGAGGGATGGGTTTCATGCAAGCTCCACGACCGTTTCATGACAGATCGCCCATCCCCTGGCTCGGACTGGCAGCGCTGCTGCTGGCGGCGGGATGTGCGCCGATGGGCGGCAAGGCTCCCGCTCCCGCCGGTTCGGCGCCGCGGCCGTTGGCTCTGACCATCCTGCACATCAACGATCACCATTCGCACCTGGATGCCACGCGGGCCACCCTGCGGTTGAAGACGGCCGACGGGTCGCGCCAGGCCGTGGCGGTATCGGCCGGCGGTTTTCCCCGGGTCAAGGCGGCGATCGACGAACTGGCCGCGCGGTCGCCTCATGTGTTGAAGCTGCACGCGGGCGACGCCCTGACCGGCACGCCCTATTTCACCCGCGCAGGCGAGATGAGCGAACCCGATGCCGCCATGATGAACACGGTGTGCTTCGATGCGTTCGCGCTCGGCAATCACGAGTTCGACAAGGGCGACAGCAGCCTGAAGCGCTTCATCGACCTGCTGCACGCGGGCCACTGCAAGACGCCTGTGCTGAGCGCCAACGTCCGCTTCGCCGCCGCTTCGGCGCTGCATCCCTCGCGCGCGCCGGACGTGGTGTCGCCGTCCACGGTCATCGTGCGCGACAGCCAGCGGATAGGCATCGTCGGCCTGACGATCGCCGCCAAGACCCAGGCTTCTTCCCGGCCGGACAGGGGGACGGTGTTCGAGGACGAGGCGGTGGCAGCCCAGCGCGAGATCGATGCGCTGCGCGGGCAGGGCATCGACAAGATCATCCTGCTCAGTCACACGGGCTATGGCTACGACAAGCAGATCGTCGCCCGGCTCGATGGCGTGGACGTGCTGGTGGGCGGGGATTCGCATAGCCTGCTGGGCCCCGATTCGATGGCTGGCACGTACGCGATGGGCGCGACGCCCGCTGGCCCCTATCCCACGCGTACGACCGACAAGCTGGGCAAGCCGGTGTGCCTGGTCCAGGCCTGGGAGTATGGCCGGGTGGTGGGGGAGTTGAACGTGGAGTTCGATGCCCGCGGCGAGGTCAGCAGGTGCGAAGGCACGCCCCATGTCCTGATCGGCGACGATTTCACCATCGGCGGCGCGGCGGTGGGGGCGCCGGACCGGGAGGCGATCCTGGCCGACGTGCGGGCCAGCGGTTTCCTGGCGGTCGTGGCACCCGACTCCGCGGCGGCGCGGCGGCTCCAGCCGTTCAAGCTGCGGGTGGATGCGTTCGACAAGACCGTCGTCGCGCAGGCGCCCGATGAGCTCTGCTCGCGCCGCGTCCCGGGCGGCTCGCCCACGCGGACCGCCGGCTGGAACGACTACGGCCGCTCCAACGCGGCCTGCAACGCGCTGGGCGACGTGACCCGGCGCGGCGGCGACATCCAGCAACTGGTGGCGCAGGCCTTCCTGGAAATCGCGCAGCAGGCCTACGGTGGCGCCGACCTGACGCTGCAGAGCGGAGGCGGCGTGCGGGTGCCTTTGCACGGCGACATCACCGCGGGCCGCGCGATCGAGGTGGTGCCCTTCGGCAACCCGATGTATCGCCTGGAGGTGACCGCGACGGAAATCAGGAATCTGCTGGAGGACGGAATCGAGGCGACCTATGGCGGTACCGGCGCCACGGGGCCCTATCCCTACACCGGCGGGCTGCGCTGGGACGTGGATGCGACCCGGCCCAAGGGCAGCCGCATCGCCAACATCGAACTGCGCGACAGCGTCACGGGGGCCTGGGCGCCGCTGGATCTGGGCAATGCCACCCGCACCTACAAGCTGTTCGTGCTGAGCTTCAACGCCAGCGGCGGCGACGGCTATGGCACGCTGGCGGCGGTGCCGGCATCGCGGCGAATGGACGTGGGCGCGCTGGATGCCGACGTGTTCCTGGAGTACATCACGGCGCAGCCCAAGGGAGCGAATGGCCTGCCGCAGTTGCGCAAGCTGGAACCGGCTCTCTATAGCACCAAGTCCCATCGAGATGTGTGGACCCCCCCTGCGTCCCCCAGGGCTTATAGCCTCAGGAGGTAGACTATGGGGGTAGGCAGTTGCCGCGATGATGCGTGGTGGCTGCGCGCGTCCTTAGTTCCGAATCGTCCGTGCGCGGCCGCTGCCGTGCATGCCCTAGATGGGGCCGGCCGCTCCGGCCCGTTTATCGCCAGGAAGACCATGTCGAATTTCCTCGTTCGCAAAGTCGCAGTGCTGGGTGCCGGAGTCATGGGCGCCCAGATTGCCGCGCACTGCGTCAATGCCAAGGTGCCGGTGGTGTTGTTCGACCTGCCCGCCAAGGAAGGCCCCAAGAACGGCATCGTGCAGAAGGCCATCGACAATCTGCGCAAGCTCAGCCCCGCCCCGCTGGCCGTGCCGGAACTGGCATCGCTGATCGAGCCCGCCAACTACGAAGACGACCTGGCCAAGCTCAAGGAATGCGACCTCGTGATCGAGGCCATCGCCGAACGCATGGACTGGAAGCACGACCTGTATGCCAAGGTCGCCTCGGCGATCGGTCCGCAAGCCATCTTCGCCACCAATACCTCCGGGCTGTCGATCACCGAGCTGTCCAAGGGCATGGCTCCCGCGCTGCTGCCGCGTTTCTGCGGCGTGCATTTCTTCAATCCGCCCCGCTACATGCACCTGGTGGAGCTGATTCCCACCGCGCATACCCAGCCCGCCATCCTGGACCATCTCGAGGCCTTCCTGACCACGGTGCTGGGCAAGGGCGTGGTGCGGGCCAAGGACACCCCCAACTTCATCGGCAACCGCGTGGGCGTGTTCGGGCTGCTGTCCGCCATGATCGAGGCCGAACGCTTCGGGCTGACCTACGACGTGGTGGATGACCTGACCGGCGCCAAGCTGGGGCGCGCCAGATCGGGTACCTTCCGCACCGGAGACGTGGTCGGCCTTGACACGCTGGCGCATGTCATCAAGACCATGGAGGACTACCTGCCCGACGATCCGTTCGCCGCGCACTACGGCACGCCGCCGGTGCTGGCCGGGCTGATCAAGCAGGGCGCGCTGGGGCAGAAGACCGGCGCGGGGTTCTTCCGCAAGCAGGGCAAGGCTATCCTGCGGCTGGATCCGGCCAAGGGCGAGTATGTGCCGGCCGAGGGCAAGGCCGACGACGCGGTCGCGCGCATCCTGAAGAACAAGGACGCCGGGCAGCGCCTGCAGGCGCTGCGCGACAGCGAGCATCCGCAGGCACAGTTCCTGTGGGCCATCCTGCGCGACACCTTCCAGTACATCGCCGTGCACCTGGCCGACATCGCCGGTACCGCGCGCGACGTGGATTTCGCCATGCGCTGGGGCTTCGGCCATGGCGTCGGGCCGTTCGAGCTGTGGCAGCAGGCGGGCTGGCTGCAAGTCGCGCAGTGGGTGCAAGCCGACATCGCCGCCGGCAAGACGCTGTCCAGCGCGCCGCTGCCGGCCTGGGTGACCAGCGGCCCGGTGGCCGAGCGCGGCGGCGTGCACACCCCGGAAGGGTCGTGGAATCCGGTGGCGGGCAGGTTCGAGCCGCGTTCCGGCCTGCCGGTCTATGCGCGCCAGATCTTCCGCGCGCCGCTGGCGGGCGAGGGCATCGTGCCGCTGGCGACCGGCAAGACCGTTTTCGAGGACGAGGCCGTGCGCCTGTGGACGCTGGACCGCAGCGGCATGGACGACGTGCTGATCGCCTCGTTCAAGACCAAGATGCACACCATCAGCCCCGCCGTGACGCTGGGGCTGCTGCGCGCCGTCGACCTGGCCGAGGAAAGCTATCGCGGGCTGGTGGTCTGGAATCCGGGCGAGCCGTTCTCGGCTGGCGCCGACCTGCAGGCCATCGTGCCGTTGTTCATGAGCGGCGGCGTGCAGGCCGTTGCGCCCGAGGAAGAGCGCCTGCAGCAGCTGATGCTGCGGCTGCGCTACGCCCAGGTGCCCACGGTGGCCGCGCTGGCGGGCATGGCGCTGGGCGGCGGCTGCGAGCTGTCGGTGTATTGCGCGCGCCGCGTCGCGCATATCGAGACCTATCTGGGCCTGGTCGAGGTGGGCGTGGGCCTGATCCCGGGTGGTGGCGGCCTGACCTACCTGGCCCGGCGTGCGGCGCAGGAGCGGGCGCTGGCGCCGGACATGCCGCTGATGGCCTTCCTGAAGAAGTATGCCTTCCAGGCCGCCACGGCGCAGGTCTCCAAGTCCGCGGTCGAGGCCCGGCGCATGGGTTATCTGCTGGACGACGACCCCATCGTCTTCAACGTGCACGAGGTGCTGTACGCCGCCATCCGCGAAGCGCAGTCGCTGCACGACACGGGCTGGCGCGCGCCGTGGAAGGAACCCTTCGCGGCCGCCGGCAGCGAGGGCATCGCCATGCTGAGCGCGCAACTGGTGAACATGCGCGACGGCGGCTTCATCTCGGACTACGACTACCGCCTGGGCCATGCCATTGCCGAGATCCTGTGCGGCGGCGAGATCGAGGCCGGATCGCTGGTGGACGAGCAATGGATCATGGCGCTGGAGCGCCAGACGTTCATGTCGCTGCTGGGCGAACCCAAGACGCAGGAGCGCCTGATGGGCATGATGCAGACCGGCAAGCCTATAAGGAATTGACCCCCCCTACGCGCTGACGCGCGCCCCCCAGGGGGCGATGCGGGTGGACCGGCGGAGCCGGATCCACCGCATCCTGGGTGGGGCGGGGATGTGGAATAACGGGGCGCCATTGCGCTACCAATAGGATTGAAGGAGATGGGGATGTCACGTCAGGTTCAGGATGCGTATGTCGTTGCCGCGTCGCGGACGCCTATCGGGAAGGCGCCGCGGGGGGCGTTGCGGACGGTGCGGCCGGATGATTTGTTGATCCATGCGCTGCGCGCGGCGCTGGCGCAGGTGCCGGGGCTGGATCCGCGGCGCATCCAGGATGCGATCATCGGCTGCGCGATGCCCGAGGGCGCGCAGGGGATGAACGTGGCCAGGATTTCGACCCTGCTTGCCGGCCTGCCGCAAGTCGTGGGCGGCGTCACGGTCAACCGTTTCTGCGCATCGGGGCTGACCGCCGTGGCGATGGCCGCCGACCGGATCCGCGTGGGCGAGGCCGACGTGATGATCGCCGGCGGCACCGAGTCGATGAGCATGGTGCCGATGATGGGCGTCAATCCGTCGCTGAACCCGCGGGTGTTCGAGGGCGACGAGAACATCGGCATCGCCTACGGCATGGGCCTGACCGCCGAGAAGGTGGCCGCCCAGTGGAAGGTGTCGCGGGAAGACCAGGACGCGTTCGCGCTGGCCTCGCACCAGAAGGCCCTGGCCGCCCAGCAGGCGGGCGAGTTCAAGGACGAGATCGCGCCCATCGAGGTGGTGACGCGCTTTCCCGACCTGGAGGCGGAGAAGGTGGCGGTGCGCAAGCGCATGATGTCGCTGGACGAGGGACCGCGCGCCGACACCAGCGCCGAGGCGCTGGGCCGCCTGCGGCCGGTGTTCGCGGCCAAGGGCAGCGTGACCGCGGGCAACAGTTCCCAGACCTCGGACGGCGCGGGGGCGCTGGTGCTGGTGTCCGAGAAGGCGCTGAAGGAATTCAACCTGGTGCCGCTGGCACGTTTCGTGACCGCGACGGTGCGGGGCGTGCCGCCCGAGATCATGGGCATCGGTCCCAAGGAAGCGGTGCCCGCCGCGCTGCGGCAGGCCGGCCTGTCGCTGGCGGATCTCGACTGGATCGAGCTCAACGAGGCGTTCGCCGCGCAGTCGCTGGCGGTGATCCGGGACCTGGGCCTGGATCCGTCCAAGGTCAATCCCATGGGCGGCGCCATAGCCCTGGGCCACCCGTTGGGGGCGACTGGCGCGATCCGTGCCTCCACCGTGGTGCATGCGCTGCGGCGCAGGAACCTGAAGTACGGCATGGTCACGATGTGCGTGGGCACGGGCATGGGCGCCGCGGGGATCTTCGAGCGAGTCTAGCGCAGGACGAGGCGCGGCGTTTCCCTTCCCGGGGGCGGCGCCGCGTGGCGACGGGAGGGACGTGAAATGGCCGAGTTCGTCACCCTGGAAGTCCATACCAACCCTTGGGATGCCCACATCACGCGCGGGCTGCTGGAAAGCGAAGGGATCCCGGTGCTGCTGCAGAACGAGCACCAGGTATGGGCCAACTGGCCCTTTTCGCTGGCCCTGGGCGGCGTGCAGGTGCAGGTTCCCGCATCGTCGCTGTCGCGCGCGCAGGCCGTGCTGGCGCGCCGCAACAGCGGGGAATATCAGCAGGAAGTGTTCGATCAGCCCATCGCCGCGCGGTGCGAGGCCTGCGGCGGCGCGCGGTTCGCGCGCGACGTGAACTGGCCGCAGGTGGCGCTGGCGCTGGTGACGCTGTGCTGGAGCAGCGTCATCTTTCCGCCCCGCCGGGGACCCATGAAGTGCATGGATTGCGGGACGCCGGCCGGCGAGGCCTGAACCGCGCCCGCCTACTGGCCCTTCACGCGATCGGCGTTCTCCTGCATCCGGCGCAGAAGTCCCAGCAAGCGCTCCACGTCGTCCCCGTCGAATCCTTCCAGCATCCTGGCCTGCCTGTCCATGGCCTGGGCGATCAGCGCCTGGCTGGTCTGCCGGCCCCGCGGCGTCACGCTGAAAATGGTGCGGCGAGCATCGGCGGGGTCGGGGATCGAGCTGACCAGTCCCGCCTGCGCCAGCTTGGCCAGCGTGCGGCTGACCCAGGCCTTGTCGATGTGCATGACCTGGCACAGCGGCGTGACGCCCATGTCGCCGCGCGTGGCCAGTACCACCAGGCAGCGGTACTCGGGCAGGGTAAGGCCGGCCACTTCCTGCGCATCCCGTTCGGCCAGGCCGCCCAGGCTGGATGACAGGCGGAAGATGACGAAGCCCAGCAGCGAGGTCAATTCGAAATCGACCGGCGCGGGCCCGCGCCGGCGGGACGAGGATCGGGAGGGGGCGGTCATGGGCATGGGCCGGGATGAGAGTAGGACGGACAGGCGCCATGTTGACAGATGCGCGCGCCGGCCGCCAATTTGTTGTCAAAACATCATTGACAACACAACAAAAAGCGCGCATCGTCTCTCCCGCACCGTTCAACGATCCGCTTCATGGCTTCCAATCTCCTGATCATCCTGTCGGACGAACACAGCCCCGGCGTCATGGGCTGCGCCGGCCATGGCGAGGTGTCGACCCCGCACCTGGACGCGCTGGCCGCGTCCGGCACGCGCTTCGCCAACGCGGTGTGCGCCAGCCCCATCTGTGTGCCGACCCGCGCCGCGCTGGCTACCGGGCGGGCCGTGCACGAGGCGGGGTATTGGGACAACGTCGACGCCTACGACGGCGCGGTGCCCGGCTGGCACCACGTGCTGCGCCAGCGCGGGCACGAGGTGGTGTCCATCGGCAAGCTCCATTACCGCGGCGCGCCGGGCGACGACTACGGTTTTTCCGAGAGCCTGCTGCCCATGCACATCCATGGCGGCCGGGGCGAGGTCAAGATGCTGCTGCGCAATCCGCCCGCCTCGCTGGGCGATGGCGCGAACATGCTGGCCTCGGCGCGCGCGGGCGAGTCGGACTACAACCGCTACGACGATCGCATCTGCGAGACGGCGGTCGAGTGGCTGCGGCGCAAGGCGGCGTCGCCCGCCCCGGACAAGCCCTGGGTGCTGATGGTGTCGCTGGTCGCGCCGCATTTTCCGCTGACCGTGCCGGCGCCCTTCTTCGACCGCTACGCCGGGCAGCCGCTGCGCTTGCCCAAGGCCTACCGGTTCGGCATCGACGACGAGGCCCATCCCTTCATCCGGCAATATGCGCGCGAGACCGGCTACAACGTCCATTTCCGCGACGAGTCGGACGTCAGGCGGGCGCTGGCCGGCTACTACGGCCTGGTCAGCTTCCTGGACGCCAAGGTCGGCGCGCTGCTCCAGGCGCTGAAGGCCGGCGGGCTGGACGACCGCACCCGCGTCATGTACTTGAGCGACCACGGCGACAACGTGGGCGCCCGGGGGCTGTGGGGCAAGAGCACCATGTACGCCGAATCGGCGGGCATACCGATGATCCTGTCCGGGGCGGGCATCGCGGCCGGGCGCGTCGAGCATACGCCCGTGGGCCAGACCGACGTCTACGACACGGTGCTGGACGCGGTGGGCGTGCCGGCCGATGCCGGACGGATATCGCCATCGGCCCGTTCGCTGTTGCGGGACCTGCCCGCCGGCCGCGCGGTGCTGTCCGAATACCATACCGTCGGCTCGCGCGCCGGTGTCTTCATGCTGCGCGATGCTCATACCAAGTACGTCCATTACTGCGACCATCCGCCCCAGTTGTTCGACCTGGACGACGATCCGGGCGAACTGCGAGACATCGCCGCGCAATCGCCGGGACGGGTGCAAGCCTGGCGCGAGCGCCTGGCCGAATTCTGCGATCCCGACGAGGTCGACCGCCGCGCCAAGGCCCGGCAGGCCGAACTGATCCGGCGCCATGGCGGAGACGCGGCGATCCGGGCGGGAGCGGGCATAGGGGGGTACACGCCGGTTTCGGCGTGAAGTGAATGTTTTGTGGCGCCTGGCGCCGCGTGATCGACAGAACAGGCAGGAGACATGACATGAAGTATCCCAAAGTCCTACGCGGATTGTTCGCGGCCATGCTGGCCGTCGCGGCCGGCACGGCGCAGGCGCAGCCGGCCGGCGTGCGCGTGCTGGTGGGCTATCCCGCCGGCGGGGCGCCCGATGCCGTGGCGCGTGTGTTCGCCGAGCACCTGCGGCAGGTATCCGGTGTGTCGGTGGTGGTGGAGAATCGCGCCGGCGCGACCGGCAAGCTGGCCATCGACGCCGTGCAGGCGGCGCCCGCCGACGGCCAGACGCTGATGGTGATGCCGGCCAGTTCGCTGCTGCTGACGCCCATGGTGCTGAAGTCCGCCAACTACGATGCCGTCCGGGATTTCGCACCGGTGTCGGCGCTGGCCGAATATGGCTTCGGCGTGGCGCTGGGGCCCGCCGCGCAGGGCGCCACCCTGGCGGAATTCATGGCCTGGGCCAAGAGCCATGCCGACCAGGCCAACTATGCGACCCCCGGCCTGGGCACGCCGCAGCACTTCCTGGGCGCGGAACTGGCCAAGCAGGCCGGCACGCCGCTTACGCACGTGCCCTACCGCGGGGGCGCCAATGCCGTCACCGACGTGCTGGGTGGGCAGGTCGCGGCGCTGATCACGACCGAGCAACTGCTCGTGCCCTACCACGCCCAGGGCAAGCTGCGCCCGGTGCTGATCACTTCGCCGCAGCGCAATGCCAAGCTGCCCGGCGTGCCGACCGCGCGCGAAGCGGGCTTGCCGCAGCTCGAGGCGGTCGATTGGTTCGGCCTGTTCGTCAAGGCGGGAACGCCGGCCGATCGGTTGGCGGAGTGGCAGGCGCGGGCCGATGCGGTAATGGCCAGCCTGGCCTACCGCAAGGCGATCGCCGACCTGGGCTACGCCTTGCCGGCCCGGCCCACGGCCGGGCTCGGGCCCAGGTTGGAGCGCGAGCGGGGGCAGTGGAGCGACCGGATGCGGGTTTCCGGTTTCAAGGCAACGGAATAAGATTTGCTGGGGAGAGCAGGCCGCGCGGATAGCCGGGGCGCGGCTGGCGGTGCGATCTCCCGGCGCGAGGAGCAGGCCATGCAGAAGTTGAGTGCGCAGGACATCGAGCAGGCGATGGCGCGGTTGCCCGAATGGCAACTGGACACGCAGCGGGGCGCCATCCGGCGCCGGTTCCAGTTCGAGGATTTCAGCCAGGCTTTCGCGTTCATGACGCGCATCGCCCTGTACGCGGAAAAGAACGATCACCATCCCGAGTGGTCCAACGTCTACAACCGGGTGGACGTCACGCTGACCACCCATGACGCGAACGGCCTGACGCAGCGCGACATCGACCTGGCGCGCCATGCCGACGAAGCCGCGCGGGCCCACTCCAGGTAAGAGGCCAGGATGAAGCAGCCATCCACCGCGCCCAAGCACGGTCTGGCCGCCGGCGACGGGAGCCGGCCGGAACGGGCGGACTGGACCGTCGACCAGGGCTGGGAACATTACACCCAGGAAGAACACGCGGTCTGGAAATTCCTGTTCGAACGGCAGTCCAGGCTGGTGCCGGGCCGCGCCTGCCGCGAATTCGAGGCGGGCATGCGCGACCTGCCCATAGGCGCGGACCAGATTCCCGATTTCCGGCGCCTGAGCGAGGTGCTGTCCCGGCGCACCGGCTGGCAGGTCGTGGCCGTGCCCGGCCTGGTGCCCGACGACGTGTTCTTCGAGCATCTGGCCAACCGGCGCTTTCCCGCCGGGCAGTTCATCCGCCGCGCCGACCAGCTCGACTACCTGGAAGAGCCCGACGTCTTCCACGATGTCTTCGGTCACGTGCCCATGCTGATGAATCCCATCCTGGCGGATTTCGTGCAGGCCTACGGCGAAGGCGGGCTGCGGGCCCAGCGCATGGGCGTCCTGCCCAACCTGGCGCGGGTGTACTGGTACACCGTGGAGTTCGGCCTGGTGCAGCAGGCCGAGGGCCTGCGCATCTATGGCTCGGGCATCATCTCGTCGTACGCGGAAAGCCTGTTCGCGCTGGACGACCCCTCGCCCAACCGGGTCCGCTTCGAACTGGAGCGCGTGATGCGGACGCACTATCGCATCGACGATTTCCAGGAGACCTATTTCGTGCTGCACGACCTGGAAGAACTGCTGGAGCTCGCGCGGGTCGATTTCGCGCCCATCTACCAGCGCATCCGCCAGCAGTCCGAACTGGAGCCCGGCATCCTGCTGCCGGAAGACGACATCATGACCCGGGGCATCGGCACCTACCATGCCGCGCGGGCGCAAGGGAACTGAGATGGCATCGACACACACGGGCCGGCGTACGGTGATGGTTACCGGCGCGGCCGGAACGCTGGGCGGCGCTGTTGCCGCGGCCTTCGCCGCCGAAGGCGCCAACCTGGTGCTGCTGGACCGCCGCGAGGCGCGGCCGCTGGCGGGGCTGGATGCGGCTTCGTGCCTGGCCCTGGCGGTGGACCTGCTGGACGCCGGCCAGGTCGAGGACGCCGCGGGCCGCGCGCGCGACCGCTACGGCGCGATCGACGTGCTGTGCAACATCGCGGGCGGTTTCCGCATGGGCGAGGCCGTGCACGAGACCAGCGATGCCACCTGGGATTTCCTGCTGGACCTGAACGCCCGCAGCATCATCCATACCGCGCGCGCCGTCGTGCCCGGCATGGTGGAGCGGGGCGAAGGCCGGATCGTCAACGTCGCCGCCCATGCCGCCCAGCGCGGGGTGGCCGGCATGGGCGCTTATTGCGCCTCGAAAAGCGCGGTCATGCGGCTGACCGAATCGATGGCCGCGGAGCTGCGCGAACGGGGCGTGAACGTCAATGGCGTCATGCCCACCATCATCGACACGCCGGAGAACCGGCGCGACATGCCGGATGCCGATCCCGCGCGCTGGGTGGCGCCGGCCGACCTGGCCGAAGTGATCCGCTTCCTGGCCTCGCCGGCGGCGCGCGCCATCCATGGCGCGGTGGTGCCGGTGACGGGCCTGTCCTGAGCGCTGTTCAGGACAATTCGGCGTTCAGCGGGGCCAGTTCGGCGATGACGTCCGGCAGCGGCCGGGCACCCGCGGGCAGGTTCAGGCTGACGTGATGCGTGCCGGCCTCGCGCATGCGCGCGAGGATGCCGGCCAGCGCCCGCACGCCGGTGCGGTAGCCCAGTTCGATGGTTTCGGCGGGCGCATCGGGGCGGTCCAGCAGTTCCACGCGCATGGCGACGCCGAAGGCGCGGAACTGGCCGGGCGCGGCGCGCGCCACCGCCTGGCGCCACATGGCGTGGCGGCCGCGCTGGACCTCCGGCGGGCGGTGGTAGGTGGTCCAGCCCACCGCATGGCGGGCGATCCAGTCCAGGCTCTGGCCGGCCGAGCCGACGGCCAGCATGGGCACGGGGGTAGCGGGGTGTGGCCGCAGGCTGAAGGCCACGGGCGGGTCGTCCTGCAAATCGGGCACGACGCGCGGCGGAGTGTCCAGCGCGGCCGACAACTGTTCCCAGCGAGCCCGGAAATCCTCGCGCCGGGTGGCGGAGTCCCGGCCGAACGCCAGGTATTCGGGCGGGCGGTCGCCCGATCCCAGTCCCAGCACGAAGCGCCCCGGCGCCAGCGCGGCGACCGAGACGGCGCCCTTGGCGACGTGCAGCGGATGGCGCAGCGTCATCACGATGGCGCCGGTCACGAGGTGGATGCGCCGGGTTCGCCCCGCCAGGGCGCCCAGCCATGTCCAGGGATCGAGATGGCCGATGGCTTCGGGATAGCCCGGATGGTTCAGCGGCACGTCGCGCACCCAGAGCGCGGCGAAGTCCGCCGCCTCGGCCTGTGCCGCGAGTTCCAGCTGGCGGGGGAAATCGACTTCGCGCTGGCCGGCATGTTCGGCGGCGTCGACCCAGGGCAGGGCCAGGCCCAGCGTCAGCCGGTCGGCCCGGAACAGGGGCGCTGCCGCGCTCATGGCCGCCCTATAGGGGTTCCATGCCGTTCTTGCGCTTGATCCCCGCGGCCTCGGCGCTGGCCATGAAGGCCAGCAGCTTGCGTACGGTGTCCGGCTGGGCGGACGTGGCCGCCACGCCGGCGGAGAACGTGGTCATGATCTGCAGGCCGGGAGGCAGGGGCCCCACGATGTCGATGCCCGGCACGTTCATCATCTCGCTCAGTTGCTGGAAGCCGAGATCGACTTCGCCCTTGGCGATCAGGGTGCCCACCGGGACGCCCGGCTGGGACTGGACGGTGCGGTCCTTGATCTGGTCGGCGATGCCCCAGCGCTCGAACAGCTTGGACAGGTAGACGCCGCTGGGGCCGGTGGAGTAGCCGATCGTGCCTCCATCCAGCACGGCCTGCTTGACCGCGGCCTCGGAGCCGAGGTCCGGCCGCGGCGCGCCGGCGCGCACGGCCACGTAGACGCCCGACTCGACCAGGTCCACGCGGCTGCCCGCCACGATGTGCCCGGCTTCGGTCATCTGGTCGATGACGTTGGCGGCCAGCACGATGGCGTCGAAGGCCTCGCCGGACTGCACGCGCCGGGCGGCATCGACGCCGCCGACCGACTCCACCAGGACGTCCTGGGCCTGCGCCTGGGGGTACTGGGCGACGAGATCGGCAAGCAGCTGCTTGGTTGCCATCGAGGAAAGGATGTGGATCTGGGATGCCATGGTTTGCTTCCTGTGAGTCGGCGGCCGGCACGGCCCTGCCCGCAGATTAGAACATAGGGGCGTTGGGCGACGAGGCGCCGCTCTTGCGCGAAAGGCCACTCACGAGCGATGCATCAGGATGTTGACCAGGTTGCCGAACGGATCGCGCACGTAGAAGCGCCGCACGCCCCAGGCTTCGTCGCAAGGTCCGTAGACGATCTCGGCCCCGTGCGCGCGGGCGCGCGCCAGCACTTCGTCCACATCGTCGACCTCGATGGACAGGGCCGGCACGGGCGTGCCCGAACCTCCCTCGCTGGCCACGCTGACCTGCGGTGTCTGGCTGCCGCCGGACGCGAAGGTCATGAGCCAGCCGTGGTCCATGACCACGTCCAGGCCCAGCAGCCTGCCGTAGAACTCCCGCGCGAGGGCAGGGTCGGGGGTGGTGAGGTTGGCGACGATGCGGCGAACGGTCATGGCGGTCGAGCTCCGGAAGCGAATCGTGACCGGAGATTTTATCGCCCGCGATGCCCGCGGCTGGAAGCGCGCGCCGCCCGTGGGTAAAGTGGAGGCTTGTCCATGCAAGCCTCGCCGTCTTGAATTCCGCTCCATCCGCCGATCCCCGCCTGGTCCGCCTGCGCCGCATGAAGCTGGGCGCGCTGGGGCTGCTTGCCGCGTCGCTGGCGGGCTTCGGGCTTAGCCATGCCATGGGCGGACAAGGCGCCTGGGCCTGGGTGCGGGCCTTCTGCGAGGCCGCCACGGTCGGCGCGCTGGCCGACTGGTTCGCCGTGGTGGCGCTGTTCAAGCGGCCCATGGGCCTGCCGATTCCCCATACCGCCATCGTTCCCGCCAACCAGGCGCGCCTGGGGGACAATCTGGCCGTGTTCGTGCGCGACCATTTCCTGGCGCCGGATGCCCTGCTGGCAAGACTCCAGGTGTTCGATCCCGCGGGCAGGCTGGGCGCATGGCTGAGCGAGCCGGCCCAGGCGCGCATGGCGGCGGGCATGGCGCGCACCTGGCTGTCCCAGGCGCTGGACCTGCTGGACGAGCGGGCCGTGCGCGAGGCCATCCAGTCCTTCGTCGTCGCGCGCCTGCGCGCCTGGGATGCGGGGGCGACGGCGGGCGAAGTGCTGGGATTGCTGACGCGCGACGGCCGCCACCATCAACTGCTGGACGAGGCCCTGCGGCGCCTGGGAGGCTACCTGGACGACGAGACCGTCAAGGAGCGAGTGTCGCACCTGATGGTGAAATACGCCCGCAAGGAATGGCCCAAGATTGTCGGGACCGTGAATCTGGTGAAGCCGGTCGACCGCATCGCGGACAATCTGGCGGATCGATTGGCCCGCGCGCTGCTGGACGAGCTGCACGAAGTCTTGTCGCGGCCGGAGCATCCGTTGCGCCAGGATTACGAGGCCTGGGTGGCGGACTACGTGGCGCGCCTGCGCGACGATGCGCAACTGCGCGAACAGATCGACGGCATCAAGGCAAGGCTGATCGATCATCCGTCGGTGCAGGAGTACGTGCAGGGCCTGTGGGTCGAGATCCACGCCGCCCTGCGCCGCAACCTGGACAGTCAGGACTCGCCGCTGGCCCGGCACCTGGAGCGGAGCCTGTCGGGGCTGGGGCGCCAGCTGGCCGCCAATCCGGCCTTGCGCGAGGCGATCAACGAGCACGTCATGACCGGCGCGCGCAGCCTGGCGGGCCGCCTGCGCGAGGGCGTCACCGAGCACATCGCGCAGACCGTCAAGGGGTGGGACGAAGGGCGGCTGGTGCAGGCGCTGGAGCTGAGCGTGGGGCCCGACCTGCAATACATCCGCTACAACGGCACGCTGGTGGGCGGACTGATCGGGATCGCGCTGCACGCGCTGGTGCTCGCTTTCGGCGGCTGAGCGGCGGGCGGACCCGGCCGCGCTACGCCGCGTCGTCGCGCAGCGCCTCGGCGCGGGCGGATCCGCCGCGCAGGATGCAGGCCGCGGCCAGGGCCGCGCACAGGGTCAGCACCGCGCCGACGGCGGCCGACAACTGCAGCGCATCGACGAACGCCGCGCGCGCCACCGCCAGCATGACGTCGGCTTGCGGCGTGGGCAGGGCAGGCGCCACCGCCACCGCCGCGCCCAGCGTCGACGAGGCGGTCTCGGCCACCTGCGCGGGGATGCCGTCCGGCATGCCCGCGGACAGGCCGGCGCGGTAGATCATCGTGCCCAGGCTGCCGAATATCGCGATGCCGAGCGAGCCGCTGAATTCGGCGCTGGTTTCGGAAATGGCGGAAGCCGAACCGGCCCGCTGCGGGGGCGCCGAGGTGATGATCATTTCGTTGCCGATGGTGAACACCGGCGCCATGCCCAGGCTCATCACGATCAGGCCCGCCATGATGGCCTCGAGTCCGTAGGGGCGGTCGGCCAGCAGCACCATCAGGAAGCCGGCGGTGGCCGCGAGCAGGCCGCCCACGAAGATGGACAGCGGCGGCACGCGCCGGGCCAGGCGCGGGGCGAGCAGCGAGCCCGCGACGAAGCCCAGCGCCCACGGCACGGTGACCAGGCCCGCCCGCAGCGGATCCAGGCCCAGCACCAGTTGCAGGTATTGCGTGATGAAGATGTAGACGCCGAACATGGCGAGGCAGGACAGCGCATAGGCGGCGATGGCCGCGCTGAAGGCCGGCCGCATGAACAGGTCCAGGTCCAGCAGCGGATAGGGCAGGCGCCGCTGCCGCCGCACGAAGGCCACGCCCACCGCGAACCCCGCCACGATGATGGCGCCGGCGGTCCATGACGCCCCGTGCTGGGCGATCTGCTTGAGGCCGTAGATCATGGCCAGCACGGCGAACAGGGACTGCGCCACGCTGGGCGGGTCGATGCGGCCCGCGTCCGGATCGCGGTATTCCGGCAGCAGCACCGGGCCGAGCGCCAGCAGGAGCAGCATCACCGGCACCGCGACCAGGAAGACCGATCCCCACCAGAAGAACTGCAGCAGCACCCCGCCCACCAGCGGCCCGATGGCGCTGCCGAGCGAGAAGCTGGCGATCCAGACGCCGATCGCGAACTGGCGCTCGTGCTCATCGTGGAACATGTTGCGGATCAGGGACATGGTCGATGGCGCCAGGGTGGCGCCCGCGATGCCCAGCAGGGCCCGCATGGCGATCAGCATGCCCGCGCTGTCGGAGAAGGCCGCGATGGTCGAAGCGACGCCAAACGCCGCGGCACCGATCAGCAGCAGCTTGCGCCGCCCGATGCGGTCGCCCAGGGTGCCCATGGTGATGAGCAGGCCCGCGACCAGGAATCCGTAGATGTCGATGATCCACAAGAGCTGCGAACTGGACGGGTTCAACTGCGCGCTGATGGCGGGCAGGGCCAGGTTGAGCACGGTCAGGTCCATCGCGTAGACCATGCAGGGCAGCGCGATGACGGCCAGTCCTATCCATTCCTTGCGAGTGGCTTTAAGAGACGGGGGGGATGTCATGGAAAAATCAGTGGGAGGGGAGGACTTGGGCAGCGCGTGCCAATAGAAGTTCCTGTTCGCGCAGGTTGCGGGTCATGGCGGCGGCGCGCAGGAATTCCTCGCGCGCCTCGGCGTGGCGTCCGAGCTTGTGCAGCAGGTCGCCGCGCACGCTGGGCAGCCAGTGATAGTTGTGCAGGGCCGGTTCCGAACGCAGCGCGTCCGCCAGCGCCAGCCCGGCGGCCGGACCGAACGCCATGCCGACCGCCACGGCGCGGTTCAGCTCGACCACGGGCGAGGGAGCGACCTGCGCCAGGGCATCGTACAAGGCCACGATGCGTTCCCAGTCGGTCTCGTCCGGCGTGCGGGCCCGGGCGTGGCAGGCGGCCAGCGCGGCCTGCAGCGCATAGGGGCCGTGGGCCCCGTCCAGGGCCTCGGCCCGGGCCAGGGCGGCCAGGCCGCGCCGTATCAGCAGCGGATCCCAGCGCGCGCGGTCCTGTTCCATCAGCAGCACGGGACGCCCGTCGGCGTCGGTGCGGGCCGGCAGGCGCGAGGCCTGGATCTCCAGCAGTGCGCACAGGCCATGGGCCTCGCCCTCGTCCGGCGCCAGCTCCGCCAGCACGCGCGCCAGCCGCAGCGCCTCGCCGCACAGGGCCGGCCGCATCCAGTCGTCGCCGGCCGTGGCCGAATAGCCTTCGTTGAAGATGAGGTAGATCACTTCCAGCACCGATTCGAGCCGGGCCTCGCGCTCTTGCGTGCGAGGCACCTCGAACGGCACCTTGGCCGCCGACAGCGAACGCTTGGCGCGCACGATGCGCTGGGCGATGGTGGCCTCGGGCACCAGGAAGGCGCGCGCGATCTCGCCGGCCGTCAGGCCGCCCAGCAGGCGCAGCGTCAGCGCGACGCGGGCGTCGGTGGACAGGACGGGATGGCAGGCGGTGAAGATCAGGCGCAGCAGGTCGTCGCCCACTTCGTCGTCGCGTGCCGCCTCGACCAGGGCTGCCGGGTCCGGCGCATGGCCGGCGCCCAGCACTTCGGTCTCGTGGCCGTACTCCTCGTGCTTGCGCGCATGCAGGGCGGCCTGGCGCAGGCGGTCCAGCGCCCGGTTCTTCGCGGTGGTCATCAGCCAGGCTCCGGGGTTGTCCGGCACGCCACCTTCGGGCCATCGTTCCAGCGCGGCCACCAGCGCGTCCTGCGCCAGTTCCTCGGCCAGGCCGACGTCGCGCACCAGCCGCGCGACGCCCGCGATGATGCGGGCCGATTCGATCCGCCAGACGGCTTCGATGGCACGGTGGGTGGCGGCCTGGGTCACAGGCTCAGCCCTGCTCGACCGTGGCCGGGTCCATGTAGAAGACCTCCCATGCATGGCCGTCCGGGTCGTCGAAGCCATGGCTGTACATGAAGCCGTGGTCCTGCGGAGGCCGCGGCGCCGTGCCGCCGGCGGCCAGGGCCTTGCGCACCATGTCGTCGACGGCTTCCCGGCTGTCGCAGGTCAGGGCCACCAGGACTTCGGTGCTTTGCCGGGCATCGCTGATCGGCTTGCTGGCGAAACCGCGGAAAAAATCCGTGGTGAGCAGCATGGCGTAGATGTTTTCGCCGATGACCATGCAGGCGGCCTTTTCGTTGGTGAACTGGGCGTTGAAGGTGAAGCCGAGCTGGCCGAAGAAGGCCTGGGTGCGCGGCAGGTCGGCGACGGGCAGGTTGACGAAGATCTGCTTGTGCATGACGGATTCCTTGGAAAGAGTTGGACGCGCGGTGGGTTATCGGCTGGCCGTTTCCAGCTTGCGGAAGCGGTCTACCGCTTCGCTCGGGCCGAGGTCATCCAGCTCGAAAAGCTCGCGCACCTCGATCTCGCCATCGGCCTCGGAGCCCATGGGCGACGGAAAGCGCCGGGCCCATTCCATGGCCTCCTCGCGCGAGCGCACCTGGATCAGCGTGTAGCCGGCGATCAGTTCCTTGGTCTCGGCGAACGGGCCGTCGATGACCGAGCCCTTGCCGGCGCGGTAGCGCACGCGCCAGCCCCGGGACGACGGCTTCAGGCCGTTGGCGTCCAGCAGCACGCCGGCCCGGGCCAGTTCCTCGTGGTAGGCGGTCATCGCGGCAAGCAGGGGTTCCTCGGGCATGACGCCGGCCTCGGTGTCGGCGGTGGCGCGGACGATGATCATGAATCGCATGGCGGTTTCTCCGGTGGTGGCAAGCCCGCACGTGGGCTTCTGTCCCTACGACGATCGGGACGGGCCGGAATCGACATGGCGGAGCCGGCCTAGGGAAACTACCTAACCGGGTGGCTCAGCGGTAGCAGGGCGCCACTTCCCGCACCTCGACCGTGCACCATTGCGCCGCCGGGCAGGTTTGCGCGATGGCCACGGCTTCCTCGCGCGTGGCGCAGTCCAGCAGGAAGAAGCCGCCTATCATTTCCTTGGCTTCGGCGAAGGGCCCGTCCACCAGGCGGGCGCGACCGTCCCGTTTCTGCACTCGCACGGCGCTTTCCTGCGAGGCCAGCGATTCGGAGGCCAGCAACAGGCCCCGCGTCTTCAGGTCGGCGCCGAAGGCGACCATGCGGTCGTAGAGGTCGCGGCCGGCCTCCTCGCTGCGCTCGGCGCGCTGGCCGGTGGGTTCGACGATGAGCAGCATGTAGGCCATGGGGACTCGCAAGAGAGGGCCGCGGGGCGCGGCCGGCGAAGGCGGAGCGCCCGATTCTTGCAGATTTTGAGTCTTTTTTCATCGCCGGGCCGCCCCAAGATGAAAAAGCGCCCCCTTGGGGGGCAGCGCAGCCCGCGAAGCGGGCAAGCGTGGGGGCATTTTTCATGACAGCGTGTAAGTGCGAGGACGGCTGCGATTCAGATGGGTAACTGATAGGACTACAACTTTTTCTCGTTTGCCTGTCCCGCCGGCCGCGGGTGAAATGCTTGCCATGTCGCCGCGGGGCATCGGAAGGCGGGCCTGCTTCCCGGGCCGTCCGGCGGGAAGGAGACGTGATGAGGCAAGGAAGTGCAGCGGTGGCCACGGGCCGCCGCCGGTGGCTGGCGGCATGCGTCGCGGCCGTGGGCGTCGCGGCCGCCGTGCCGGCGATGGGACAGCAGCCGGCCTGGCCGGCGCGGCCGGTGCGCATCGTGGTGCCCTATGCGCCCGGCGGCGGCGTGGACGTGATCGCCCGGGCCCTGGCCGAGCGCCTGGGGCAGAAATGGGGCCGTCCGGTCATCGTCGAGAACAAGCTGGGCGCGGCCTCCATCATCGGCGCCGACGCCGTCGCCAAGGCGGCGCCCGACGGCCATACCCTCTTGGTGACGAGCGAATCGACCATCACCAGCAATCCCTTCCTGTATGACAAGCTGCCCTACGACGCCGTGCGCGACCTGACGCCGATCTCGCAACTGGTCAGCCTGCCGCAGATGGTGCTGGCGCATCCCTCGGTGCAAGCCGGTTCGCTCGACGACCTGGTGGCGCTGGCCAAGGCCAGGCCCAACGAGCTGAACTACGCCTCGATGGGCTCGGGCAGCCTGCCCCACCTGCTGTTCGAGGGGCTGCGCCACAAGACGGGCATACAGATCACGCAGATACCCTACAAAGGCATCATGCCGGCCGTGACGGCGCTGATCGGCGGCGAGGTGCAGCTGGCCATGGTGGGCGCGGCCATCGCCGAGCCCCATATCCGCGCCGGCAAGATGAAGCCGCTGGCCATCGCGCGGGCCAGCCGGCTGTCGTCCGAGCCGAACGTGCCCACCCTGGCGGAAGCCGGCTATGCCGACATCGATCCGCGCGAATCCTGGTTCGGCCTTTTCGCCACCGGCGGCACGCCCGATGCCGTGATCCAGCGCATCCATGCCGACGTGAAGGCGATCGCCGCCGACCCGGAATTCCAGCAGCGCTTCGTGGCCGCGCGCGGCTTCGATCCGGTGTTCTCGTCGCCGGCGGCGTTCACCGCCGCGCTGCGCGACGAGATGCGTCACAAGGAAGGCCTGATCCGCCTGACCGGAGCCAAGGCCGACTAATGGGCATGCAGTCAGCAAGATGGCGCGAGGCGGCCGGACACGTGGCCGGCCTGCCCGCGAGCGAGGAGTTGGTGATACGGGGCGGCCATGTGATGACCATGGCCGACGGCATGGACGACCTGCCGGATGCCGACGTCCATGTCCGCGACGGGACGCTGGTGGCGATCGGCCGGGGGCTGAGCGTACCGGGCGCGCGGGAACTGGATGCGCGCGGCATGATCGTGATGCCGGGTTTCGTCGACACGCACTGGCACCTGTGGAACTGTTCGCTGCGCGCGCTGATCAGCGGCGACGACGCAGCGCGCGGCTATTTTCCGGTGACCTTGTCCATGGGGCCGCGATTCACGCCGGACGACTCCTATCACTCGGTGCGGCTGGGGCTGGCCGAGGGCCTGGCCAGCGGCATCACGACGGTGCACAACTGGTCGCACAACACCCGCACGCCCGACCACGCGCGCGCGGAACTGGCGGCCATGCGCAGCCTGGGCGTACGGGGCCGCCTGGCCTACGGCTGGGGACAGGACCTGCCGCTGGACCGCGCGATGGACCTGGCGGGTCTGGCGGAAGTCGCCCGGACCGAGAGCGGCGATCCCATGATCCACCTGGGCGCTGCGCTGCGGACGCCGGTATCCAATCCGCGCGGCACCGTGCCCATCGACGTCGTGCGCACCGAGTTCGCGGGCGTGCGGCGCCTGGGCCTGCCGATCACCATGCATGCGCGCCCCGGCGTGGTGTCGGTGCTGGACGCGCACGGCCTGCTGGGCCCCGACCTGCAACTGGTGCATCCCCAGGGCGTGTCGCCGCAGGAACAATCGCGGCTGGCCGCCTGCGGCGTCTCGTTTTCGTGTTCGCCGGTGATCGAGGTGTTGTACGCCCAGGCGTCGCGCGGCGTGATCCAGTTCCACGAGCTGGAGTGCGCCTGCGTGCGGCAAAGCCTGTCGGTGGACAGTTCGTCGGCCGCGGCCAACGCCGATTTCTTTTCCTGCATGCGCACCCTGCTGTGGTCGCATCGCCAGCGGTTCGGCGCCGAGGTCCCGCTCACGGCGCGCCGCCTGCTGCGGCTGGCCACGCTGGACGGCGCGCGCGATCTGGGCATCGCGGACCGCGTCGGTTCGCTCGAGGCGGGCAAGCGGGCCGACGTCATCCTGGTTCGCACCACCGACCTGAACATGGCGCCGGTGGTGGATCCGGCTTTCTCGCTGGTCTATTCGGCCCAGCCGGCCAACGTGGACACCGTCATCGTCGACGGGCGCGTATTGCGCCGGCACGGGCAATGGACCGCCTGCGACCCTGCGCAGATCGTGCGCGATGCGGCGCAGTCCGTGCGCGAACTGGCCGCCCGTTGAACGCGCGCCGGCCGCCGGGCCGGCGCGGCGTCAGCCCCGTTCCCCGAATTCCTTGCAATGGGCCGCAAGGTGGGTGCGGAAGGACGCGGCCGCCGGCGACAGCGAGCGGCCGGGCTGCGTGACCAGTTCGATCTTGCGATACACCATGGGGTCGTGCAGCACGCGAAAGCGCGCGCGCTTCGAGCGGGCCAGCAGCCCCGCGTAGGACGGCAGCACCGCGATGCCCAGGCCGGCCTCGACCAGGCCGATGGCCGACCACAGATAGTGCACCTCGAAGCGCGGCTCGGCCGCGATGCCCGACTGGTGCAGCACGCGGTCGATCTGCGGCAGCGAGCCGCTGGACTGCGGCACCACGATCATGGGCTGGCTGGCCAGGTCGGCCCACGCCAGGTCCCGCCGGCGGCGCGCCAGCGGCCACGCGCTGGGGATCATGGCGCCCAGCGGATGGCGCATCAGCAGGCTGCGGTCCAGTTCCACCTCGTTGCCGGTGAACACGCCCACGCCCAGGTCGACCTCGCCCTGCTGCACCTGCCGCAGGATGACGTCGACCGGCGCGTCGGACATGCGGACTTCGATGGCGGGATGGGCGGCCTGGAAAGCGGCGATGGCATCGGGCAGCAGCGTGGCCGCCATGACCGGCGTGGTCGCCACGGTGACGCGCCCGCGGCGCATCTGCACCAGGTCCTGCGTCCGGCGTATGGCTTGTTCCACTTCGCCCAGGATGCGTTCCGCATGCTGCAGGAATTCCGCGCCGGCCTCGGTGACCGCCAGCTTGCGCGTGGACCGGTCCAGCAACTGCAGGCTCAGCTGGCCTTCTAGCTCGCGCACCAGCAGGCTGGTGGCGGACTGGGTCAGGTGCAGCCGCCGCGAGGCCGCGGTGAAACCGCCGCAATGCACGACTTCGACGAACGCGCGCATCTGGCGCAGGGTCACATTCATAAGGCAACGCCACCTATTCCTGCCTGGTCGCGGCAAGTATAGGGGCTGGCGGCGGCCTCCGCGCCGGGCACATACCCGGATCAGGTGGGCTGCGCCCCCGAGGGCGTGTCGGCGCTCTCGACATTGGACAGGGCCGCGATCAGCTTCGCGTTGAACGCCGGCAGGTCGTCGGGCTTGCGGCTGGTGATCAGGTTGCCGTCCAGCACGACTTCTTCGTCCACCCACTGTCCGCCGGCGTTGCGGATGTCGTCCTGCAGCGATGGCCAACTGGTCAGTTGCCGGCCATCGACCATGCCGGCCGACACCAGCAGCCAGGGACCGTGGCAGATGACGGCCACCGGCTTGCCCGTGTCATGCAGCGCCTGCACGAAGCGCTGCGCGCCCTTGTCGGTGCGGATGACATCCGCGTTGAAGACGCCGCCGGGCACGACCACGCCGGCGTAGCGGGTGGGGTCGGCGTCGTTCCAGCTCGCCTCCACGTGGAAGCGGTCGGCCTTCTCGTCATGCTTCATGCCCCGGATCTCGCCGGCCTGGGCGGAAAGGATGTGCACAGTGGCGCCCGCGCGTTCCAGTGCTTCCTTCGGGCTCGTCAGTTCGACCTGTTCGAAATTGTCGGTTGCCACGATGGCAACGGTGAGTCCTTGCAATGGCTTGGCCATGTCGATCTCCATAGTGGGGCGCCGCGTGCGCAGCCGCATGTACCAGCAAGCGGCGTGCCCGTGGACGGCTTGATCCGGGATGCGGTTCCGGATGGGCGCACGCCGGTGCGCAGGGGGATCGGGCTTGGGGGTATACCCCGGGGCGCGGTATATGGCGCGGTATATGATTACGTGCAAATGTCCGAGAACCCGCCGCACCCGCCATCGCCGCCCGGGCACGCCAGCCCCCACCCGCCTTCCGACCTTGCTTCACCGGTAGAAGACCAGCGTCAGCTGATCCTGGCGCTGATCGGAATCTGCGCGGTCGTGATGCTGGTGGCGCTGGATTCGACCATCGTCGGCACCACGCTGCCGCGCGTGGTGGCCGAACTGGGCGGCATGCCCCTGTATGCCTGGGTCGGCACGGGGTATCTGCTGGCCTCGGCCATCGTCATTCCCATCTTCGGCCGCCTGGGCGACCTGTTCGGCCGCAAATATTTCATTCTCGTCTCGCTGGGCCTGGTGTCGCTGGGCTCGGTGCTGTGCGGCATCAGCCAGTCCATGCCGCAGCTGATCGCCGCCCGCACCCTGCAGGGCGTGGGCGGCGGCATGATGATCGCCACCGCCTTCGCGGCGCCCGCCGACCTGTTCCCCGACGCCATGCGGCGAGTACGCTGGCAGGCCCTGATCTCGACCTCGTTCGCGGTGGCCAGCGGCATCGGGCCGCTGCTGGGCGGGGCGATCACCGAGGCCTTCGGCTGGCGGGCGGCCTTCTTCGTCAGTCCGGTGATGGGTGTGGTCGCCTTCGTGATGCTGTGGCGGTATTTCCCGCCGCTCAAGCCCAGGCACGACACGCCGCCCCGCATCGACTGGCTGGGCGGGGGGCTGCTGGCGCTGGCCGTGGGCACGCCCATGGCGGCGCTCGAACTGGGCTTCTCCACCGATCCGCGTCCGGTGCTGGGCCTGGCGTTCCTGGCGGTGGCCGTCGTGTCGGTTTTCCTTCTGGTGCGGTACGAGCGCCGGCTGGAGCAGCCCATGTTTCCTCTGCGCGTGCTCGAGCGCAGGGAATCGCGCCTGTTGAACGTCGTCGGCGTGATGACCGGGGCGGTGATGTTCATCCTGATCTACTACGGCCCGTTGCTGTTGCAGGTGGAGGTGGGACTGAGCCCGACCCAGGCGGGCATGATCCTGGCGCCGCTGGTGGCCTGCATACCGATAGGCAGCGTCATCAACGGCCGCCTGTTTCCGCGCCAGAGCCAGCCTCAGCGGCTGATGGTGTTCGGCGCGCTGTTGCTGGCCGTGGGCTGCCTGGGGGTGATGTTCCTGGAGCGCGGGTCGTCCATGGCCTTCGCCGTCGTCTCGTTCGGCCTCGCCGGCGTGGGCATGGGTTTCATCATTCCCAACCTGACGCTGTTCATGCAGATGATCGCCGAGCGCCGCGACGTGGGCGTGGCCTCGGCGCTGATCCAGACCATGCGCACCCTGGGCAGCGCGGTGGGCACCGCGCTGGTGGGGCTGATCATCGCCCGCACGTCGGTCAATACCGGCATCGAGGCCGGCATGGTGATGGCCATCGTGTTCTGCGCCGTGATGATGGTCCTGTCCCAGCGCATCAAGATGAAGAACGTGCGCCGCTGAGCGTTGCGGCGCGCGGCGTTCCCGCGTTCAGTGCAGGAAGGTGTGGTAGACGACCAGCCCGGCGATGACCCCCGCCGCCACCAGCCACGACAGCCGGTTGACCCATTGCGTGGGCAGGTGCAGGGCATGCGCGCCGCCGCCCGCGGCCACCGGCCTGGCCATGCGCGGCGGCCGGGGCGCGGGGCGCTCCAGCGCCCGGCAAGCGCAGACCGAGAACAGCGCGAAGAAATTGTCCATCATCTTGCGCGCGATCTTCTCGGCCTGGTCGGTGCGCAGCTGGCTGAGCTTGCCTTCCAGGTCGGCATGGGCGGTATACGAGACGCGGGTGCCGTCGCCTTCGGGCGTCAGCCGGATGTCGGCGTGGCCCTTGGCCGATCCGGCCATGCCGCCTTCGCCCTCGAAGGTGAGGTGGTAGGAGTTCGGGGCCTGGATATCGGTCAGCTGCAGCCGCCCGTGGAAGCGGGCCGACAGGGGACCGACCTCGGCCCGCAGGTTGATCCGGTATTCGTTCTCGGAGAGGCGCTCGACTTTTTCGCATCCGCTGATACAGACCTTGAGGGTCTCGGGAGCGACGAGCTTGTTCCAGGTGTGTTCCTGGGACGCTGGAATCAGGCGCGAACCGGATATGTCCATGGTGAGTCTCCTTGGCCTTGGGGGCAGGGCCTGCGTGCCTGCCGTGTTGGCTGGCCGGCCGGTCTGTGCCGGCGGGGCTGGGGCGGTGACGTCCTTGTGGTCAATGTGCCACTAATCGCCATGGGTGTCCAGACGGGCTCAGCCGGTGCGCAGGTCCGGCAGGGTGCGGGGGCGCCGCTGATGGTCGGTTGCCACGTAGACCAGGGTGGCCTCGGTAACCTTGACGACTTCGGAGTTGAGCCGGATACGCTCGGCGTAGACCTCGACCGCGACCGTGATCGAAGTGCGGCCCGTCTTGACGATGTGGGCGTAGAAGCTGAGCAGGTCGCCCACGAACACCGGTTCCTTGAATACGAACGAGGTCACGGCCACGGTGGCGACGCGGCCGTTGGCGCGGCTCTGGGCGGGCACCGAGCCGGCCAGGTCGACCTGGGCCATGATCCAGCCGCCGAACACGTCGCCCGACGGGTTGGCGTCGGCTGGCATGGGAATGACGCGCAGCACCGGCATCTGGCCGGCGGGCAGCGAATCGGGGGCGGGGGGAGGATAAGGTAGCGAATCGGTCACGCAGGGCTCCAGGGAAAGATCACTCGGTGGCACGGGGGCCATGCGGGAAGTGTATGCCCGGCCGGGGCGGGGCACCGGCCCACGGTACAATTTCCGCCGGTTCCTCCACGGTTGCAAGCATGGAAGCCAAGTGGCTCGAAGATTTCATCGCGCTGGCCGAAACCCGTTCGTTTTCGCGGGCGGCCGAGCTGCGACACATCACGCAGCCTGCCTTCTCGCGCCGCATCCAGGCCCTGGAGGCCTGGGTCGGCACCGATCTGGTCGACCGCGCCGTCTATCCCACCCGCCTGACGCCCGCCGGCGAGACCTTCCGCGCCGAGGCCATCGCCATGCTGGCCAAGCTGGACGAGACCCGGGCCATGCTGCGCGGCATGCGTCCCGCCTCGCAGGCGGTGATCGATTTCGCCGTGCCCCATACCCTGTCGCTGACCTTCTTTCCGCGCTGGCTGAGCCGCATCCGGGCCGAAGCCGGCCTGCCGGACTTCACGGCCCGCCTGATGGCGCTGAACGTGCACGACGCCGCCATCAGCCTGGTCCAGGGCGGCAGCGACCTGGTCATGGTCTATTACCATCCCCGCCTGCCGGTCCAGCTCGATCCGCGCCACTACGACATGCTGGTACTGGGCAGCGAGGCGGTCTACCCCTATGCGCGCGGCAAGCCCGACGGCATGCCGGAGTACGTGCTGGGCGAGGGCGGCCCGGTGCCCTACCTGGCCTACGCGCCCAACGCCTACCTGGGCCGCATCGTCGACCTGATCCTGGCGCGCGCCCAGCCCCGGCCGCCGCTGGACGAGCGCTATGAAACCGACATGGCCGAGGGCCTGAAGGCCATGGCGCTCGAAGGCCACGGCGTGGCCTTCCTGCCCGAGAGCGCGGTCACCCGCGAGGTCGCCTCGGGCCGCCTGGCCTGCGCGGGCGAGGCCTATACCGAGACCATGGAGATCCGGCTCTACCGCGAGCGCGCGCCGGCCAGCGCCCCCGCCAAGCCGCTGGTCGACGCCCTGTGGGGCTACCTGTCGGGAACGCGCTAGGCTTTCCGCGCCCGGGCATTTTCCTGGCAATGCAAAAAAAACATTGGCCAATGCGAACACGGCATTGGCGCTATCGCGGAGCGCCTGCCTATAGTGTTTTCCATCGGGCGCCGCATGGTGCGGCGGCCTTTCCGATGGACATCGAACATGAGCAGCAATGCCGCTTCCGGCCTCTTCCGCATCGAACACGACCTGCTTGGCGAGCGCGAGATTCCCGCCAATGCCTACTGGGGCATCCATTCCCTGCGCGCCCGCGAGAATTTTCCGATTTCCGGCGCGACCATAGGCGGCCAGGCCGACCTGGTGCGGGCGCTGGCCTGCGTGAAGCTGGCGGCGGCCCGCGCCAACCAGGACCTGGGCGTGCTGCCCGCCGAACGGGCCGGGGTGATCGTCCAGGCCTGCCAGGAGATCATCGAGGGCGCGCTGCATGACCAGTTCATCGTCGATGTGATCCAGGGCGGGGCGGGCACCTCGACCAACATGAACGCCAACGAGGTGATCGCCAACCGCGCGCTGGAACTGCTGGGCGAGAAGAAGGGCCATTACGACGCCCTGCATCCGATCCAGGACGTGAACGCCTCGCAAAGCACGAACGACGTCTATCCCACCGCGCTGCGCATCGCCATGTGTTTCTCGTTGCAGCGCCTGCTGGTGGCGATGGCGGAGCTGCGCGGCGCCTTCGAGGCGAAGGCGCTGGAGTTCGACGACGTGCTGAAGATGGGCCGCACGCAGTTGCAGGACGCCGTGCCGATGACGCTGGGGCAGGAGTTCCTGACCTATGCCGTCATGCTGGGCGAGGACGAGGCGCGGCTGGGCGAGGCCCGCACGCTGATGGTGGAAGTGAACCTGGGCGCGACCGCGATCGGTACGGGCATCAATACCGATCCGGACTACAGTCCGCTGGCGGTGCAGTACCTGGCCGAGATCACGGGACTGCCGCTGGTGCGTGCGGCGAACATGATCGAGGCGACGCAGGACACGGGCGCGTTCGTGCAGTTGTCGGGCGTGCTGAAGCGGGTGGCCTGCAAGCTGTCCAAGACCTGCAACGACCTGCGCCTGTTGTCGTCGGGCCCGCAGTCGGGGCTGAACGAGATCAACCTGCCGGAGCGGGCGGCGGGCAGTTCGATCATGCCGGGGAAAGTGAATCCCATCATTCCGGAAGTCGTGAATCAGGTGGCGTTCGAGGTCATCGGCAACGACATGACGATCACGATGGCGTCCGAGAGCGGCCAACTGCAGTTGAACGCCTTCGAGCCCATCATCGCGTGGAGCCTGGTCAAGAGCATTTCCCACCTGGAAGCGGCATGCACCACGTTGACGCACAACTGCGTCAAGGGAATCACGGCGAACCGCGAGCGGCTGGCGCAGGCGGTCAAGCGCTCGGCGGGGCTGGCAACGGCCTTGAACCCGGTGCTGGGCTACGAGGCGGCGACGCGGATCGCGCGGGATGCCATGCGGACGGGGCGGCCGGTGGCCGACCTGGTGCTGGAAGCCGGGCTGCTGGATGCGGAAACCCTGGAGCAGGTGCTCAAGCCGGAGGTGTTGACGCGGCCCTACCGGTTCAAGAAGGTGGCGGTTTAGTTTCCGCATACCCGCGATCATCGCGTCAAAAGGAATTTCTCCGATTCAAGATAGTTGCCGCCGATCCAGGGCACAGCGGGTCCGGCTTCGCCGGTCCGCCAGTGCCGCCCCCGGGGGGGCACGCGAAGCGTGTAGGGGGGAGCCCCCATTTGTTGCTACACTCGGCCGACATTAGCTATTAGTTACGGAAGGGGGATTCCATGAAGAAGCTCGTGCTGCTCTCCGCCGCGCTGACCCTGGTCGCCGCGTCGTCTGTATCGGCGCAAGACCTGACTGGCCGGCTCAAGAAGATCAAGGACTCGGGGACGCTGACGCTCGGCTATCGCGATTCCTCCATTCCCTTTTCCTACCTGGACGACAACCAGAAGTCCATCGGCTACTCGATGGACATCTGCTACAAGATCGCCGATGCGGTCAAGAGCCACCTGAAGCTGCCCAAGCTCAACATCGCGCTTTCCCCGGTCACCTCGGCCACCCGCATCCCCCTCATCGCCAACGGCACGGTCGACCTCGAGTGCGGGTCCACCACCAACAACGCCGAGCGCCAGCAGCAGGTGTCGTTCGCGCCGACCACGTTCGTGACGGCCACGCGCTTCGTCGCCAAGAAAAGCGCGAAACTGAACGATCTTTCCGACTTCAAGGGCAAGACCGTCGTGTCGACGGCCGGCACCAGCAACCTGAAGTGGCTGACCGAGACCAACGGCAAGGAAAGCCTGGGCATGCAGATCATCCCGGCCAAGGACCATGCCGATGCCTTCCTGATGGTCGACAGCGGTCGCGCCGCGGCGTTCTTCATGGACGACATCCTGCTGTACGGACTGGTGGCCAATTCCAAGAGCCCGGACCAGTGGATGGTCAGCAGCAAGGCCTATACCGTCGAGCCCTATGGCATGATCGAGCCCAAGGACGACCCCGCGTTCAAGAAGGTGGTGGACGACGCGGTCGTGGCGTTGATGAAATCCGGCGAGGTCGAGAAGCTCTACCAGAAGTGGTTCAACTCGCCCATCCCGCCGCGCAACGTCAACCTGAAGGTGCCGATGAGCGACGCGCTCAAGAAGGTCATCGCCAACCCGACCGATTCGGGCGATCCAGCGGCCTATCGCTGATGCGGAGCCGGCCGGCCAGCCAGCCGGCCATGCGCCTCGGATGATCAAGCAGGACTCCAGGGGACCCGAGCGGTCCCCTGTTTCCATGGGGCCGGCGCTGTGCCGGGCCGGGTAAGCACGGCGGAGCCGCGATGAACTACAACTGGAACTGGAAGATATTCTGGGAACTGTCACCCGACGGCCAGGGTACCTACATGGATACGCTGCTGTCGGGCCTGCAATGGACGCTGGCCACGGCGCTGGCGGCATGGGTGATCGCCTTCGTGCTGGGCTCCATCGTCGGCGTGGTACGCACCACGCAGGTCAAGTGGGCCGTCCGCCTGGCCGGGGCCTATGTGGAGCTGTTCCGCAACATCCCGCTGCTGGTGCAGCTTTTCCTGTGGTATTTCGTGTTGCCTGAACTGCTGCCCGAGGCGCTGGGCAACGCCATCAAGCAGATCGCGCCGCCGTGGGGCGCGTACTGGCCGGCGGTGCTGTGCCTGGGGTTCTTCACCTCGTCGCGGGTGGCCGAGCAGGTGCGGGCCGGCATCGAGTCGCTGCCGCGCGGGCAGCGCATGGCGGCCACGGCGCTGGGGCTGCGCGGCACGCAGGTCTATCGCCATGTGCTGCTGCCCATCGCCTATCGGGTGATCCTGCCGCCGCTCACGTCCGAGTTCATGAACATCATCAAGAACTCGTCGGTCGCCATGACGATCGGCCTGCTGGAGTTGACGGGCCGTGCCCGGTCGATGCAGGAGTTCAGCTTCCAGGTGTTCGAAGCCTTCGCGGCGGCCACGGTGCTGTACCTGATCGTCAGCCTGGTGGTCGTCACCTTCATGCGCTGGGTCGAGCGGCGTGTGGCCGTGCCCGGGTTCATCGGGCCCGCGCGCGACGGCTCGCACTGAAGGGGGCGGACATGTTCGGCGATTTCGATTTCGACGTCATCTGGCGCACGGCGCCCTACCTGTTCAAGGAGGGCATGATCTTCACCCTGACGCTGACCGCGATGGCGACGGCGGGCGGCATCGTCTTCGGCACGTTGCTGGCGATGATGCGGCTGTCGCGCTTCGGCTGGCTGTCGGCCGTGGCGGGTACCTACGTGAACCTGATGCGTTCGCTGCCGCTCCTGCTGGTGATCTTCTGGTTCTATTTCCTCGTGCCCTACATCGGCGCGTGGATCATCGGGTCGTCCACGCCGATCAAGGTCGGCGCCTACTGGTCCTCGGTAATCACCTTCACGATGTTCGAGGCGGCCTTCTTCTGCGAGATCATGCGGGCCGGCATCCAGTCGATTTCGCGCGGGCAGACCTACGCCGCCTATGCGCTGGGCCTGAACTACTGGCAGGCCATGGGCAGCGTGATCCTGCCGCAGGCCTTCCGCAACATGATCCCTGTGTTGTTGACGCAGACGATCGTGCTGTTCCAGGACACGTCGCTGGTCTATGTGCTGTCGATCACGGATTTCCTGGGCGCGGCGTCGAAGGTGGCGCAGCGCGACGGGCGTCTGGTGGAGATGTATGTGTTCGCGGCGGTGGTGTATTTCATCATCTGCTTCGCCGCGTCGAGGCTGGTGCGGCGGTTGCAGCAGCGGGTGGCGATCGTCCGCTGACGGGGCCCGGAATACTTTCAGGAGAATCTCGAATGATCGAGATCAAGCATGTGAGCAAGTGGTACGGGTCTTTCCAGGTGCTGGCCGATTGCTCGACTTCGGTGGCGACGGGCGAGGTGGTGGTGGTGTGCGGGCCCTCGGGGTCGGGCAAGTCGACGTTGATCAAGACGGTCAATGCGCTGGAGCCGTTCCAGGAAGGGGAGATCGTGGTGGATGGCATTTCGGTGGGCGACGCGAAGACGGACCTGCCGAAGCTGCGATCGAAGGTGGGGATGGTGTTCCAGCATTTCGAGCTGTTTCCTCATCTGTCGGTCATGGACAATCTGACGCTGGCCCAGGTGAAGGTGTTGGGGCGGGGGAAGGATGAGGCGGTGGAACGGGCGCGCAAGCTGCTGGACCGGGTGGGGTTGAAGGCGCAGCAGGAGAAGTTTCCGGGGCAGTTGTCGGGAGGGCAGCAGCAGCGGGTGGCGATCGCGCGGGCGTTGTCGATGGATCCGGTCGCGATGCTGTTCGACGAGCCGACGTCGGCGCTGGATCCGGAGATGGTGAACGAGGTGCTGGATGTGATGGTGGATCTGGCCAAAGAGGGCATGACGATGATGGTGGTGACCCACGAGATGGGGTTCGCCAGGAAGGTGGCGCATCGGGTGGTGTTCATGGATGGCGGGAGGATCGTGGAGGACACTGACAAGGATGCGTTCTTCGATCCGTCGGCGCAGCGGTCCGAGCGGGCGCGCCATTTCCTGTCGAAGATCTTGCCGCATTGATTGGTAAGAGGGGAGGGCGACCTGTACGGCTGCTCCGCCTACCAGGACAATCCTTCTTCCCGCTCGCGCCGCCGGTGCGCGAAGCGTTCCGCCAGGAAGTCCACGAAGGCGGTGGTCTTGGCGGACAGGTTCTGGCGCTCGGGATACAGCGCGAAGATGTCGGCCGAGGGGGTGTGCCAGTCTTCCAGGACGGCCACCAGCCTGCCCGAGCGCAGGTAGGCGCCGACCTCCCACTCCGAACGCATGATGATGCCGTGGCCTTCCAGGGCCCAGTACAGGGCGCTTTCGCCGTCGTTGGCGCTGAGCGGGCCGCGGACCTTGACGGTTTCGGTGCGGGTGCCCGAGCGCAGGTGCCAGGTGCCGTAGGCGGTGTCGCTTTCGCGGATGACGATGCAGGGGTGGCGGGCCAGGTCGCGCGGGGATGCGGGTGGCGGGTGGCGCTTCAGGTAGATGGGCGAGGCACACAGCAGGCGGCGGTTGGAGGCGATCTTGCGGGCGGTCAGGCGGGCGTCGGGCAGGTCGCCGATGCGGATGCAGACGTCGAAGGATTCGTCCAGCAGGCTGGCGGGGCGGTCGGTCAGGTGGAGCTGGGCCTGGACGGCGGGGAAGCGCTTGAGGAAGTCGGAAAGGGCGGGGGCGATGTGGTGGCGGCCGAAGCCCAGGGTGGCGTTGATGCGCAGCAGGCCGCGGGGTTCGTCGCGGCTGCGGCCGACCGTGTGTTCGAGTTCCTCGACGTCGGCCAGGATGCGGTTGCCTTCGCGCAGGTAGAGTTCGCCCTCGTGAGTCAACGCGATGCGGCGGGTGGTGCGGTTGAGCAGGCGCACGCCCAGGCGCTGCTCCAGCCGCTGCAGGCGCTTGCTGACGGCGGGGGTGGACAGGCCCAGTTCGCGGGCGGCGGCCGACAGGCTGCCGTGGCGGATCAGGAGCGAGAAGAAAGCGAGGTCGGAGATGGTGTCCATCGTTAACTTCAGTTCAACAATGGTTTTTATCTCGTTCAATTATGAAGGGCAAGCGCGAGATACACTTGATCCATTCCATCCCGCGCCGGTTTCCGCGGCAGGCTTGCGTGCCGGCGCCACCACGACGAGGACGTTTCATCCATGGCCCACCGCATTGCAGTAATACCCGGCGACGGCATCGGCACCGAGGTCGTTCCAGAAGGCTTGCGTGTGCTGGAGGCGGCGGCGTCGCGCTTCGGCATCGGGCTGTCGTTCGACCGTTTCGACTTCGCCTCGTGCGCGTACTACGCCCGGCATGGCGCCATGCTGCCCGACGACTGGAAGGAGCAGATCGGCGGCCATGACGCGATCTTCTTCGGCGCGGTGGGCTGGCCGGCCACGGTGCCGGACCACGTCTCGCTGTGGGGCTCGCTGCTGAAGTTCCGCCGCGAGTTCGACCAGTACGTGAACCTGCGTCCCGTGCGGCTGATGCCCGGCGTGCCGTCGCCGCTGGCCAACCGCAAGCCGGGCGACATCGATTTCTACGTGGTGCGCGAGAACACCGAGGGCGAGTATTCCAGCGTGGGCGGCCGCATGTTCGAAGGCACCGAGCGCGAGGTCGTGCTGCAGGAAACGGTCATGACGCGCACCGGGGTCGACCGGGTGCTGAAGTTCGCCTTCGACCTGGCGGCGTCGCGGCCGCGCAAGCACCTGACCTCGGCCACCAAGTCCAACGGCATCGCCATCAGCATGCCGTACTGGGACGAGCGGGTGGAGGCGATGGCGGGCAAGTATGGCGACGTACGCGTGGACAAGTTCCACATCGACATCCTGACCGCCAATTTCGTGCTGCATCCCGACTGGTTCGATGTGGTGGTGGCCTCCAACCTGTTCGGCGACATCCTGTCGGACCTGGGCCCCGCCTGCACCGGCACGATAGGCATCGCGCCCTCGGCCAACCTGAATCCCGACCGCCGCTTCCCGTCGCTGTTCGAGCCGGTGCACGGCTCGGCGCCCGACATCGCCGGCAAGGGCGTGGCCAATCCCATCGCGCAGATCTGGTCGGGCGCGTTGATGCTGGAGTTCCTGGGCCACAAGGCGGCGCACGACGCCATCCTGTCGGCCATCGAGACCGTGCTGTCCGACGGTCCGCGCACGTCCGACATGGGCGGCAAGGCGGTCACGTCCGATGTCGGCAAGGCGGTGGCGGAACTCGTCGCGAAAAGCTAGGGGCCGCCATGTCCGAAATCTCGCTCTTCAACGACCGGCTGCAGCATTTCCACGTCAATGGCGTGGACATCGCCGCGCGCGTGGGCGGCACCGGGCCGGCGCTGCTGCTGATGCACGGACATCCCCAGTCCCACGCCATGTGGCACAAGCTGTGGGCCCGGCTGACCAACCGCTACACCTGCGTCGCCATCGACCTGCGCGGCTACGGCGACAGCGGCATGCCGGCGGACGAGCCGGCCGGGCACGAGGCCTTCTCCAAGCGGACGATGGCGGTGGACGCGGTGGAGGTGATGCGCTGCATCGGCTGCGAGACCTTCGGCGTGCTGGCCCACGATCGCGGGGCGCGCGTCGCGCACCGGCTGGCGCTGGACCATGCCGAGCGGATCGAGCGCATGATGCTGCTGGACATCGCGCCCACGCTGGACATGTACGAGGGCACCACGCGCGGTTTCGCGCAGGCCTACTACCACTGGTTCTGGCTGATCCAGCCGGCGCCTTTCCCCGAGCAGCTGATCGGTTCCGATCCGGCCTTCTACCTGCGTTCGGTCATGGGCGGGCGCCATGCGGGCCTGGCTCCCTTCACCGGCCACGCGATGGCCGAGTACGAACGCTGCGCGCGCCATCCGCACTGGGCGCACGCGATCTGCGAGGACTATCGCGCGGCTGCCACCATCGACCTGGAACACGACCGCGCCGACCGCGGCCAGGGCAATCGGGTGGATTGTCCGCTGCGGGTCCTGTGGGGCGGAAAAGGGGTGGTGGGGCGCTATTTCGACGTGCTGGACCTGTGGCGCAGGCAGGCCTCGCAGGTCGATGGCCGGGCGCTGGACTGCGGCCACTACATCGCCGAGGAAGCGCCGGACGCCCTGTGGGTCGAGATCGAGTCGTTCTGGCCGTCGGGCGACTAAGGCTCAGGGTTCGCCGGCGGCACCCACGAACTTGGCCCGGGGCCGCAGCAGCATGCCGCTCAGGCGCTGTTCCTGCACGTGGGCGACCCAGCCCGCCATGCGCGCCAGCGTGAACAGCGTGCCCACCGACTGGCGCGGCACGCCCATGGCCATGGCCAGGACGATGCCGCCCAGTTCATGTCGGGGGTGCAGGCCGAACTCGCCGCGCACGTCGTCGATGAAGCGATGGATCTGTTCGAGCGCCGCCTTCTGGCGCGGCCGCTTGCGCGCCAGTTCGATCAGCAGTTCGGCGCGCTCGTCGCCCTTGGGGTAGAGCGGGTGGCCGAAGCCCGGCACGCTGGCACCGCGTTCGTGCTGCGCGCGCGCCTGCCGCATGAGGCCGGCGGCGTCGTCGGCGCTGCGCAGGAAGTCCTCGATCCGGTCGTACATCCGGCCCAGGTGCACGCCGGCCGAACTGCAGATGGCCGAGGCGACGCAACTGTGCAGGGTCGACCCGCCCGAGGCCGCGACGCGCGCGGCGAAGGTGCTGGGGGACAGTTCGTGGTCGGCGAACAGCACCAGGAAGGCTTCCATGGCTTGCAGGTTGGCCGGGTTGGCGGGCAGGTCCAGGGCCGCCAGCAGGCCCTCGGCCATGGACGCGCCGTCAGCGATGGCATGGAAGCGGCGCCGGCGCGACACCAGGCCCATGCAGCCGGCCAGGGTCTTGATCAGTTGGCGGGCCGCTTCGTGCATGTGGCCGCCGCGCATGCGGTCCTCCACAGACCCGCGCGACATGCCCAGGCGCAGCGTGACGATGGCCATGATCTCCAGCAAACCGCTGTTGGACTTGGGCGGCGCGAGCGACTCCAGCAAGGTTTCCTGGAGCCGGGGCGTGATGCCGGTTTCCCAGCGGCGCGGGGCATCGTGCCAGACGCCGGTCCACAGCAGTTCGCACACCGCCTCGTAGCTGGCATGCCCGCGGGCCAGCCGCACCGCCGAATGGCCGCGGTAGTGCGGGCCGTCGGACCGGATCTCGGTGATCGAAGTGGGGATGATGGGTTCGCCCCAGTTCATGGCCGAGGCGGCCACCGCCCCGTGGCCCGAGCGGGCGCTGGAGCGAGCCTTGGCCCGCAGCACGTCCTCGTGCAGGTACAGACGCTGCCGCGTGTCCGGCTGCTTGACGCTGCGTATCCAGCCCTTGCTGACGTAGGCATACAGCGTCTGCATGCGTATGCCCAGCAGCTCCACGGCTTCCTTGGCGCTGAGATAGTCCTTGTGCGTCATGGTCTTCAAGGTTGATCGATCTTCATCAATATTCTACGTCCGGGCCCGGTGTATTGCCGCCATTCGCGGCTGGTATAGTCCGGCGGATCGACCCTTTCATCGAGCAAGGATTCCCCATGACGGACCTGTCCGCTTTCCCGATCACCCGCAAATGGCCCGCGCAGCATCCGGACCGCATCCAGCTCTATTCGCTGCCCACCCCCAACGGCGTGAAGGCCTCGATCATGCTCGAGGAAACCGGCCTGCCGTACGAGCCGCACCGGGTGGCGTTCGACAGCCAGGACCAGATGTCGCCGGAGTTCCTGTCGCTCAACCCCAACAACAAGATCCCCGCCATCCTCGATCCCGATGGCCCGGGCGGCAAGCCGCTGCCGCTGTTCGAGTCCGGCGCCATCCTGGTCTACCTGGCCGAGAAGTCGGGCAAGTTCATTCCCCAGGATCCCGCCGGCCGCTACCAGGCCATGCAGTGGGTGATGTTCCAGATGGGCGGCATCGGCCCGATGTTCGGCCAGGTGGGGTTCTTCCACAAATTCGCCGGCAAGGACTACGAGGACAAGCGTCCGCGCGACCGCTACGTGGCCGAGTCGCGCCGCCTGCTGGGGGTGCTGGAGCGCCATCTGGACGGCAAGGCCTGGATCCTGGGCGACGACTACGGCATTGCCGACATCGCCACCTTCCCGTGGGTGCGCAACCTGGTGGGCTTCTACGGCGCGGGCGAGCTGGTCGGGTTCGCCGACTTCCCCAACGTGAAGCGGGTGCTGGACGCCTTCGTGGCGCGTCCCGCGGTACAGCGGGGCCTGCTGATTCCAGCCGCGCCCACCGCCTGAGGGCGGTTGCAACAAGGTGCTACGCGGGGGAGTGGTGCATGCCGGGGCGATGGGTGGAATAGGGATTTCATCCAGCTAGCCAAGCCGTGGCGGGCCGCCATAATGGCTATCACCACGAAAAGAGACATCAGCCGTTCCCCGCGTATGCATCAGCTCCTCCTGGAATCGTTTCAAGCCGCCGTCGCCGCCGCCGACCCCCTTCACATCACCGCCCGCCACCTTCCGGCCCCCCCCAGGGGCCGCACGGTCGTCGTCGGCGCGGGCAAGGCCGCCGCCAGCATGGCCCGCGCCGTCGAGGATGCCTGGCCCGCCGACGCCCCCCTGGAAGGTTTGGTCGTGACCCGCTACGGGCACGGCATGCCGCTCGATCGCATCGCCTGCGTCGAGGCCGGGCATCCGGTGCCCGACGCGGCCGGCGAACGGGCCGCTGGCGACATCCTGCGACTGGCTTCGGAACTGGGCGACGACGACCTGCTGATCGTGCTCGTGTCCGGCGGCGGCTCCAGTTTGCTGTCGCTGCCGGTGCCGGCGGTGCCCATGGCCGCGCTGCGCGAAGTCACCCAGTCGCTGCTGCGCAGCGGCGCCCCCATCGAATCGATGAACGTGGTGCGCAAGCACCTGTCGCAATTGCAGGGCGGGCGCCTGGCCGCGTCGACGCGGGCCCGGGTCCTGGGCCTGATCGTGTCCGACGTCGCGGGCGACGATCCGTCCGCCATCGCCTCCGGCCCCACGGTGGCCGATCCCAGCACCTACGCCGACGCGCTCGACATCCTGCGCCGCCACGGCGTTCAGGCGCCGCCGCCGGTGCTCGACTGGCTCGAGGGCGGGGCCGCGGGACGCCACCCCGAAACCCCCAAGGCCGGCGACCCGGTGTTCGAGCGGGTAGAGAACCACGTCATCGCCACCGCCCAGCAAAGCCTGCAGGCCGGCGCGCGCGTCCTGCGGCGCGCGGGTATCCAGGCGGTGGTGCTGGGCGATACCGTCACGGGCGAAGCCCGCGAGGTGGCCAAGGTCTATGCCGCGCTGGCGCGCCAGGTCCTGCGGCATGGCGAGCCCTTCGATGCGCCGGTGGCGCTGGTGTCCGGGGGAGAATGCACGGTCACGGTGCGCGGCGGAGGCCGCGGCGGGCGCTGCACCGAGTTCCTGCTGTCGCTGGCCGCCGAGCTGTGCGGCGAAGCCAGGATCTCGGCCCTGGCCTGCGATACCGACGGCATCGACGGCAGCGAGGACAACGCCGGCGCCTGGTGGGACAGCGAACGCCTGCGCCGGGCGGCGGCCCGGGGCGTGACGCCCGGCCCGTGGCTGGACGCCAACGACGCCTGGGGTTATTTCCGCGAACTGGATACCCTGGTCACGACGGGCCCCACGCTGACCAACGTCAACGACTACCGCGTCATACTGATCGAGGCCGAGCGAACCAGTCGCTGACCAGCTTCACCCAGAAGCTGGCCCCCAGCGGCAGCAGGTCGTCGTTGAAGTCGTAGCTGCCGTTGTGCAGCGTGCACGGCCCCAGCCCGTGGCCGGCCTCGCGGTGCGCGCCGTCGCCATTGCCGATGAAGACGTAGCAGCCGGGCTTCTCCTGCAGCATGAAGGCGAAGTCCTCGGCGCCCATCGTGGGTTCGGTGGCGGCGTCCACCTGGCTCGGCCCGACCAGCGATTGCAGCACGCCGGTCACGAAGCGGGTCTCGTCGGGGTGGTTGATCAGCGGCGGATACTTGCGCTGGAAATCGACCTCGATCCGGGCGCCATGGGCCAGTTCCATGCCCTGGGCGATCTCGCGCATGCGCTGCTCGATCAGGTCCAGGACCTCGATGGTGAAGGTGCGCACCGTGCCCACCATCTCGGCCTCGTCCGGGACGATGTTGGTGGTCGTGCCCGCGTGGATCTGGGTGATGCTGAGCACCGCGGTGTCGATCGGCTTCTTGTTGCGGGTCAGGATGGTCTGCAAGGATTGCGCGAGCTGCACGGCGATCATGACCGGATCGACGCCCAGGTGGGGCAGGGCGGCATGGGTGCCCTTGCCCGTGACCACGATGCGGAAATCGTTGCTGGAGGCCATCATCGGCCCTGGCGTGACGGCGAAGCTGCCGACCGGGATGCCGGGCCAGTTGTGCATGCCGAACACGGCCTGCATGGGAAAGCGGGTGAACAGCCCGTCGTCGATCATGGCCTTGCCGCCGCCGCCACCTTCCTCGGCCGGCTGGAAGATCAGGTAGACGGTGCCGGGGAAGTCCCGATGCGCCGCCAGGTGGCGGGCGGCGCCCAGCAGCATGGCGCAGTGGCCGTCGTGGCCGCAGGCGTGCATCTTCCCGGCGTTGACGCTGGCGTGTTCGAAGGTGTTGAGTTCCTGCAGGGGCAGGGCGTCCATGTCGGCCCGCAGGCCGATGGCCGGGCCGTTCCTGTCCGTGCCTTCCAGGACGCCGACCAGGCCGGTGCCTCCCAGGCCGCGCACGACCGGGATGCCCCAGCCCTCCAGCAGGCGGGCGATGGTGTCCGACGTGCGGTGTTCCTCGTAGCACAGCTCGGGGTGGGCGTGGAGGTCGCGTCGGATCGTCTTCAGGTCGCTCTGGAAGGCGACGATGGGTTCGAGCAGATTCATGGGGAACTCCTGAATGTTGCCCCTCCGCGGGTGCGAGCGCGCCGCGCCTGGTCCAGGCGGTCGCGAAGGCGGAAAGGGCCGATGTGCCGCGCCGTATCCGGCGTCGCCGGCCGGGTGTCGTGTGCCCGAAGTCCGGCGGTTACCATAGCCATTATCTCCAATGAGCTTGTCTATGGCGAGTGTAACGACGAGGGGCCGGGCGGCCTGGGTTGCCCTGGTCCTGGCCGGGGCGCTGGCGGGATGCGCCGACCTGCGCTACTACGCGCAATCCATAGGTGGACATTCGTCGCTGCTGCAGGCGGCGCGGCCGGTGGACCAGGTGCTGGCCGATTCTTCCACGTCGCCCGATTTGCGCCAGCGCTTGCGCTACGCGCAGGACGCCCGCCACTATGCCAGCCAGGTGCTGGGCCTGCCCGACAACCGCAGCTACACCGAATACGCCGACGTGAAGCGTCCCTACGTCGTCTGGAACGTGTTCGCCACGCCGGAACTGTCCCTGCGGCTCAAGCAGTCCTGCTTCCCGGTGGTGGGATGCATAGACTACCGGGGCTACTACAGCGAGGCCGATGCGCGGCGGATGGCCGGTGAATTGAAGGCCCAGGGCTGGGACGTGCACGTGGGGGGCGTGCCGGCCTATTCCACGCTGGGCTGGTATCCGGATCCCTTCGTCAACACCTTCATCCGCCTGCCGCCGGCCGAGGTCGCGCGCCTGGTCTTCCACGAGCTGACCCACCAGGCGGTCTATGCCAGGAACGACACGGCGTTCAACGAGTCGCTGGCCACCGCGGTGGAGCAGATCGGCGTCGAGCGCTGGCTGCGGGAACCGCAGAACCAGTCGCTGCGGCCCGCCTACGAGGCCTTCGATGCGCGCCGGCGCGATTTCGTCGCGCTGCTGCTGGAGACGCGCCGGCAATTGGCGCAGGCCTACGGCGAGACCGGCGCCCGCCAGGGTCCGGCGCCCACCACGCCCGACCCGGCGGGCCTGGGGCCGGACGAGATCGAGCGGCGGCGTGCCCGCAAGGCCGAGATCATTGCCGACCTGCGGTCCCGCTACGAGCGGATGAAACGCGAGCGGTGGCACGGCTATGCCGGCTACGACGCCTGGTTCTCGCAGGCGCTGAACAACGCGCAATTCGCGGCCATGGGCGCGTATCACCAATGGGTGCCCGCGCTGCTGGCCATGGCGCGCCGCTGCGAGAGCTGCCGCGACGGCAGCCTGGCGCCGTTCCTGGACGAGGCGCGCGAGTTGGCGCGGCTGCCGTATGCCGAGCGCCGGCGGCGATTGATGGCGGAAACCGAACGCGCGCAGGCCGCTGGGCTATCATCGGCCCCATAGACCGACACCGAGCGGCGCAGACCAGACAGACCAGGAGACGTGCATGCAAAGACCGTGGCTGGCGTACTACCCGCCGGGCATTCCCGCCGACATCGACCCGGGGCGCTATCGGTCCCTGATCCAGTTGCTGGAGGAATCGTTCGAGCAGTACGCCGAACGCCCGGCCTTCGTCTGCATGGGCAAGACGCTTGCCTACGCCGACATCGACGCCATGTCGCGCAAGCTGGGGGCCTGGCTGCAATCGCGCGGACTGCCGCGCGGCGCGCGGGTGGCCCTGATGATGCCCAATGTCCTGCAGTACCCCGTGGCCATCGCGGCGGTATTGCGGGCCGGCTATACGGTGGTCAACGTCAATCCTCTATACACCGCCCCGGAACTGGAGCACCAGCTCAAGGACAGCGGCGCCGAGGCCATCGTCATCCTGGAGAACTTCGCCCACACCCTGCAGCAGGTACTGCCGGCCACGGCCATCCGGCACATCGTGGTGGCGTCCATGGGCGACCTGATGGACGGCATGAAGGGCGTCCTGGTCAATGCCGTGGTGCGCTACGTGAAGAAGCTCGTCCCGCCGTTCAGCCTGCCGGGCGCGGTCGGCTTCCGGCGCGCGCTGGCGCAAGGGGCGGCACGGGAACTGGCGCGCCCCGAGGTCGGGCCCGACGACGTCGCCTTCCTGCAGTACACCGGCGGCACGACGGGCGTGGCCAAGGGGGCCGTCCTGCTGCACCGGAACCTCGTCGCCAACGTGCTGCAGTGCGATGCCTGGCTGCTGACCGACGAACAGCCTGCCACGCAGGGCGGACCGCGCACCCAGCACATCTTCGTCTGCGCCCTGCCGCTGTATCACATCTTCGGCCTGACGGTGTGCGCCCTGCTCGGCATGCGGGCCGGCGGTCTCAACGTGATGGTGCCCAACCCGCGCGACATCCCCGACCTGGTCAGGACGCTGTCGGGCTACCGCTTCACGCTGTTCCCCGGCGTCAACACCCTGTTCAACGCCCTGCTGAACAACGAGAAGTTCCGGTCGCTGGACTTCTCCGGCCTGCGCGTGAGCGTGGGCGGCGGCATGGCGGTGCAGAAGGCGGTGGCCGACCGCTGGCGCGAGGTGACCCGGTCGCCCCTGTGCGAGGGCTACGGCCTGTCGGAGACGTCGCCGGTGGCCTGCTGCACGCCCATCAACATCAAGGAATACTCCGGCACCATCGGCATTCCGCTGCCCTCGACCGAGGCGGAGATCCTGGACGACGACGGCGCCGCGCTGCCCATCGGCGAGCGCGGCGAGATCGCGCTGCGGGGCCCGCAGGTCATGCCGGGCTACTGGAACATGCCGGACGAGACCGCCCGCGTCATGACGGCGGACGGATTCTTCAAGACCGGCGACATCGGCATCATGGACGAACGCGGCTACATCCGCATCGTCGACCGCAAGAAGGACATGATCCTGGTGTCGGGCTTCAACGTGTATCCCAACGAGGTCGAGGCCGTGGTGTCCCAGCATCCGGGCGTGCTGGAGTGCGCCGCCATCGGCGTGCCCGACGAGCATTCCGGCGAGGCGGTGAAGGTGGTCGTGGTCAAGCGCGACCCGGCGCTGACCGAGCAGGACCTGAAGGCCTTCTGCCGCGACCGCCTGACCGGCTACAAGCGGCCGCGCCACATCGAGTTCCGGTCGGAGCTGCCCAAGTCCAACGTGGGCAAGATCCTGCGGCGCGAACTGCGGGCAGGCACCGAGGCCGCCGCGTAAGGGGCGATCCCCGGCATGCCCCTACAATGGCGGCGTCTGCCCCATCGCGGGCATTGTCCGGGAGTCCACATGCTAGGTCGGATGGCTGGCCATCGTCCCCATGCGCCGCATGGCGCCGTGCGCCGCGCGCTCGTGCCCGCGAGCCTTTGCGCCCTGATGGCCGCCGCGCCGCTGCAGGCGGACGCGGGCGTGACCTTCAGGCTGGACCGCATCCAGGCCGGGCCCGGCGAGACCGTGCGCATCGAAGCCATGTTCTTCAACGACGGCAACGCCACGGCGACCTGGGATGCGCCGCGCGAACTGGTGCTGCAATGGCGCGACGCCGCCGGCAGCGTCGTGCGCGCGCCCGCGCGGCTCGACGGAGGCACCGCCGTGCTGCAGATACCCGTGGGCCAGTTCTCGCGCGCGAGCTGGTCGGCCGTGGTGCCCGAGCAGGCGCGCGGCCTGCAGGCCATTGCGATCGAAGGCGAGCCGGTGCTGCTGGCGCTGGACGCGACGCCGGCCGAGAAGGGCGTCATCGTGGGTTCGCGCGCGATCGGCCCCATCGTCGACCCGCGCGCGCCCGCCGCGGTGCCGCAGGTGCCGGACAATGGCGTGCTGGCCGCGGTCAGCGGCTTGTCGGCGGGCTCGGGGCTGGGCAGCACCGCGCTGTCGGGACCGGCGCCGGCGGAGGCCGCCGGCCCGGGCAACGACGAGCATGACGTGCTGAGCCGCTTCCGCAGCGCACTGTCGCCCTACGAACCCGTGTATTTCAGCTTCGGCGCCCGTCCCGACCTGAACGCGCGCTTCCAGGTCAGTCTGAAGTTCCGGCTGTTCCAGCCCCGCGACGGCGAGGAAACGGGCTTTCTCAACAACCTGTACCTGGGCTATAGCCAGACCTCGCTGTGGGACTTGGGCGAGAACTCGGCCCCGTTCCGCGACAGCAGCTATCGTCCCGCGGTCTTCTGGCTGTCGGACCGGGTCTGGGAATCGCAGGACCGCCGCAAGTCGCTGGGCTTCGACGGCGGCTTCGAGCACGAGTCCAACGGGCGCGACGGCGATACCTCGCGCGCCATCAATTCCCTGTATGCCCGGCCCACGCTGCGCTACCGCCTGGACGACGGCAGCACCCTGAGCTTCGGTCCCAAGATCAAGTACTACATGACCCGCGAGGGCAATCCGGACATCGCCAACTACCGGGGCCATGTCGACTACCAGTTGCGCTGGGCCAAGGACGACGGCCTGATGGTGTCGGCGCTGGTGCGCAAGGGCCACGAGAAGGGGTCGCTGCAACTGGACATGGCCTACCCGCTGCGCAAGCTGGGGCTGGGCCGCCTGAACGGCTTCCTGCACGTGCAGTACTTCAACGGCTACGGCGAGACCTTGCTGGACTACAACGTGCGCGCCAGGTCCCAGGTGCGCATCGGCCTGATGATCGTGCGCTGACCGGCCGTCGGGCCTTCAGGCCGCGCCGGCGGCCTTGAGATTGGGGCCGATCAGCTCGTGCAGGGCCTTGGCCACGCCGGGGCCGCCCGCGACGATGTTGCCCTGTTCGGGCCAGGGGGCCTGGCCGAACGGATCGAAGGCCTGTCCGCCGGCTTCACGCACCAGCAGCGTGCCGGCGGCGACGTCCCACGGCTTGAGCCGTAGTTCCCAGTAACCGTCGAAGCGTCCGCAGGCCACCCAGGCCAGGTCCAGCGCCGCGGCGCCGTTGCGCCGCACGCCGCGCGTGCCGTGCATGGCGTCGCGCAGCATGGGCAGGTAGCTTTCGGTGAACGACATGTCGCTGTAGGGGAAGCCCGTGGCCAGCAGGGCATCGGCCAGCGTTTCGGTGCGCGAGCAGTGGATGCGGTGGCTGTTGAGCCAGGCGCCCACGCCCCGGACCGAGGTGAACATCTCTTCGCGGCAGGGATCGTAGATCACGCCCACCACCGGTCCCGGCTCGCACCGGGCTTCCTCGAAGGCGATGCCGCAGCCCTCGTGGGCGACCAGCGCGATGGAGACGGCGTAGTGGGGAATGGCGTGGACGAAGTTGGTGGTGCCGTCCAGCGGGTCGATGTACCAGCTGGCGGGGCCCGAGGGCGATCCGCCCGTTTCCTCGGCCACGATGCCGTATTGCGGCGTGCGCGCGCGCAGGACTTCGATGATGGCGATCTCGGCCTCGCGGTCCGCCTGCGAGACCAGGTCGTTGCGGGCCTTCAGGTCGATCACCAGTTCCGAGCGCTTGTGCGCATAGGCCTGCAGGATCGCGGCGCCGGCATGCGCGGCGGTGACGGCGGCTTCGAGCGCCTTGAAGAGATCCAGCGGGACGGGTTTGTCCATGGTGGGAGCTGCGGAGATGCTCATAGAGGAAGTGTACCCCCCCTACGCGCTTACGCGCGCCCCCCAGGGGGCGAAACCGGCGGACTGGCAAAGCCAGATCCGCGGTTTCCTGGGTCTAGTACGCGCTTCTTGGATTGGATCACCGTTGCTACCGCTGGCAGCCAGCGATAGCACCCGTGCCAAACCCAAGATAACGGTACTAGACCCAGGATGCGGTGGATCCGGCTTTGCCGGTCCACCCGCATCGCCCCCTTGAGGGGGCCCGCGTAGCGGGTAGGGGGTGGGCTTCCCTTCCGGTCCGCTCGCATCGCCCCCTGGGGGCGCCCGAAGGGCGTAGGGGGGTATCATCCTCGCCGTGTTTATTCCTTTGACTCCTTCCCGGCCAGCCTTCGATCAGGATGGCCTGCCCTACAGCCCGCTCTACGGCGACATCTACCATGCCGCCCAGGGGGCGTTGGAGCAGGCTCGCCATGTGTTCCTGGCGGGCAACGGTTTGCCGGAGCGATGGCGCGGACGCGAGCGGTTCACCGTGTGCGAGACGGGATTCGGGCTGGGGTTGACCTTCCTGACGCTGTGGCGGGCCTGGCGCGACGATCCCCGGCGCAGCCGGCGGCTGCATGTGGTGTCCGTCGAGGCCCATCCGTTCACCCGCGAGGACCTGGCGGAACTGTTGCGCGCGCGGCTGCCCGCCGATTGGCAGGACATGGCCGCGCAGTTGCTGGCGCAATGGCCGCCGCTCCTGCCGGGGTTGCACCGGCTGGACCTGGATGGCGGGGCGGTGACGCTGACCCTGGCCTTCGGCCTGGCCGAACAGGTCGTGCCCCGGCTGGTCCTGCGCGCGGACGCCTTTTTCCTGGATGGCTTCAAGCCCACGCTGAATCCCGGCATGTGGTCCGAGCCGCTGATGCGCGCGCTGGCCAGGCTGGCCGCGCCGGGCGCCACGGCGGCGACCTGGGCGAGCGCCGGCGTGATGCGCCGGGCCTTGCAGACGGCGGGTTTCGAGGTGGAGCGCCGGGACGGCTTCGGCGGCAAGCTCCACATGACGGTGGCGCGCTACGCACCGCGTTTCGAGCGCCGCCACCCGCCGGCCGAACCACCGTCCTTCGCCGAGCGCCATGCCGTGGTGGTGGGGGCGGGCATCGCCGGGGCTGGTGTGGCGCATGCGCTGGCGCTGCGCGGCTGGCGCGTGTCCGTGTTCGACGCGGCGTGGGGAGCCCCGGCGCAGGGGGCCGGCCACCTGGCTGCCGCGCTGACGCCGCTGCTGGCCCGGGATGACAGCCCGCGCGCGCGCCTGAGCCGCGCCGGGGCCTTGCGCGCGGCCGCGCGCTGGACGCCGTGGATGGATGGCGGGATCGTCGCCCGCTGCGGCACCGTGCAGCAGGCCAAGTCGGACGACAAAGAGGCCGGCATGCATGCCATGCTGGAGGAACTGGGCTTTCCAGCCGACTGGGTGCGCCCGGTGACGAGGGATGAGGCCAGCGAACTGGCCGGCTGCCCGGCGGCGCGCGGCGGCGTGTATTTCCCCGGCGGACTGCGCGTACGCCCGCGCCTGCTGGGCGCTGCGCTGCTGTCCCGCCCTGGCATCGAAGTCCGGGCCGCCGGCGTAGCCCGCATCGAGCCGCTGCCGGCCGATGTGCCCGCGGGGCGGCGGTGGCGGGCGGTCGATGGGCAGGGCGCCACGCTGGCCGAGGCCGAGATCGTGGTGCTGGCCAATGCCGCCCAGGCTCCCCGGCTGCTGGCTGCCAGCGGCCTGGCGCCCACTGGCGGCGAACTGCCGGGCTTCTTCGGGCAAAAGGCCATAGCGGGGCAGATCACGCTGCTTCCGGCGCAAGATGCCGGCTGGCGCCCGCCGCACTGCGTGGTGGCGGGCGACGGCTATGTGCTGCCCGCCGTGGACGGCGCCTGCGTGGCCGGCAGCACCTATGTGCACGAGGCCGCGCAGGCCGTCGCCACGGCCGAGGGCCATGCGGTCAACCTGGAACGGGCCGCCCGGCTGCTGCCGGAACTGGCCGGTGCCGGCCTGGATCCCGGCGCGCTCACGGGCTGGGCCGGCTGGCGCGCCGTACTGCCCGGCAGGCTGCCGGTGATAGGCGAATCGCCCGTCCACGGCGGGCTTTGGGCCGCCTCGGGCTATGCCTCGCGCGGGCTCAGTTGGTCCGCCCTGGGGGGCGACATACTGGCCGCTTCCCTGGAGGGAGAACCCATGGTGCTGGAAGGGGATTTGCTGCGAATGATCGCCTGGCGCTGATCCTGGGCCGAATCGTGGGAAAATAGAAGGATTAACAGCAAAAAGACGTGCCCGAGGGCGCGCGGTGCCCGGCCCGTGCGTCCCGATCCGCCGCTTCCAGGGGCGAAGGATGGCCCCGGATACGGCCTTGCCGGGTCTCCCGTGGAGCCCCGCGAGGCGCGCTTGGACGGGAGAAGGCTGCTTCCACGGTTTATTTGCCTCTCCGAATCCGTCAAAATAGAGGTTTTGGCGAAAAAGTGCGGTCATCTGCCGCATTCGGGGCGGATAGCGGGGCCTCGCGAGGGGTTGCGTCTTTGCTATTGCCAATCTGTCGAAAGCGATCGAGGGAAACCTGTGCCACTTCAATTCGACTCCTCCCGCTACCAGCGTCTGGAATCCCTGTCTCTCAACACATCCAGCCCGGCTGCCGTCCGTTTCACGACAGACCAGGGCCAGGCGGTACTGGTCGAGGCCAGCGCGCCAGGTGTGTTCCGGTTGAGCATGGGCACGCCCGCCGCGACCGGCAAGCCGGCCTCCGGCTCGGCCACGCGCGCCGCGGCCCTGCATGACCTGTTGGCCCGGGACGAGGCCATAGGCGAGGCCGTGGTTGAACAGGCGGACGTGGCCGGCCAGTCAGGCTGGCGCATCGTCCAGGGCGACAACGTGCTCGAGATCGCCGCCAATCCCGTGCGGCTGGCCCTGTACCGCAAGGGGCAGCAGGTGCTGGTCTCGTCCGCCGACGAGGACCTGTGCCCGCTTGGCACCGAGGACGCCTCGGCCCCGGCGTCGTGGGCCCTGTGCTTCGACCTCGCGACCGGTGAAGCCGTCCACGGCCTGGGCGAAAGCCGCATCATGCTGGATCGCCGCGCCGAGCGCGTCGTCTCCGACGAGGCCGAGTCGCGCGCCTTGCCGCTGGCCTGGAGCCCGCGCGGCTGGGGCCTGTACGTCAATACGCTCGAATCCGTCGTGCACGACATCGGCCTGCCCGAATTCGCGCCCGACAGCTATGTGGTGACCGTCGCCGACGCCCAGCTGGACGTGTTCCTGTTCGTGGGCGAGCCGGCCGAGATCCTGAACCAGTACACCCAGCTGACCGGCCGCGCCGGGCAGCCCACGCTGTGGAGCATGGGCGCGTGGCTGCACCAGGCGGCCGGCACCGGCGCCGAACAGCTCGCGTCCGTGGCCGGCCAGATGCGCAGCCGCGGCGTGCCCGTCGACGCCGTGTCGTTCCGCCCGCCCGCGGCCTGGGAGATCCGCGCCAAGCTGAACCTGGAATGGGACGCCGCCCGCTTCCCGGATCCGCGCCAGGTGCTGAGCGAGTTCAAGGGCCTGGACCTGAAGGTGTGCGCACCGGGCTTTCCGGGCGTGCCCACTCAAAGCCCCATGTTCGCCGAGCTGGAGGACAAGGGCTGGCTGCTGACCGATGAGTCCGGCGCCGCCCAGGTGTTCGCGGGCGTGCCCGCCAGCGCCGGCGGCAGCTTCGGCCTGCTCGACCTGACCCATCGCGACGTGTGGACCTTCTGGCGCGACAAGATCCGCCAGGTCATGGACGAGGGCGTCGATGCGGTGTCCTGCGACATCCAGTTCGACATTCCCGACGGCGTCGAGGCGCGCAACGGCGATACCGGCGCACGGCTGCGCACGGCCTATCCCATGCTGGCCAAGCGCTGCCTGTTCGAGGCGGCGGCCTGGAACAAGACTCCGCCCGAAGGCGTGGTGTGGAGCCGCGATCTCTTCCCGACCGGCCAGCGCCTGCCCATGCAGGCGCCGGTGTCGGTGCCCAATACCTGGGAAGGCCTGGCCGAATCGCTGCGCGCCGCGCTGACCTCGGGCGCCAGCGGCCTGCCGGCCCATGCCCACGACATCGGTTCGCCCGAGCATCCGCTGGGAACCATGACGCCCGAGCTGTACCTGCGCTGGCTGGCGGCCGGCGTGTTTAGCTCGCACCTGCGCTTCCACGCGGTGCCGGGGCTGCTGCCCTGGGATTTCGGCGACGAAGCCTTCCAGCACGTGCAGACGCTGATGCAGTGGCGCTACCGGCTCATTCCCTACGTGCTGGGCGTGATCGAGGACGCGGCCCGCACCGGCCTGCCGGTGCAGCGTTCCATGGCGCTGTCCTTCCCGGATGATCCCGAGGCGCATGCCCACGAGCTGCAATACCTGCTCGGCCCGGCCCTGCTGGTCGTGCCCGCGGTGCAGCCGGGCAACCAGATCCGCGTCTATTTCCCCAAGGGGGAAGCCTGGTGGGATCTGAACACGGGCTGGCGCTACGAGGGCGGCACGAGCTGGACCTTCGAATGCGGACTGGACCGCCTGCCGGTCTTCGGCCGCGAAGGCCACATGCTGTGCCTGGGCCCCGCCGCCCAGCACACCGGCGAATTCAACTCCGCCCGCATCCTGGACGAGGTCTGGCTGTTCGGCATGCCCGTGCACAACCCCAGCGTGATGCGCAACAAGATCCGCGTCATGCAGATGCAGGGATCGAGCTACGCCAAGGGCCTGGAAGGCCTGAAGATCCTGCCGTCCGAAGGCCTGGAAGTGAAGCGCCGCGGCGCGGAAGTCCGGATCTCACGCGCTAGGTAGAGGAACCCCCCCTACGCGCTTACGCGCGCCCCCCAGGGGGCGAAACCGGCGGACTGGCAAAGCCAGATCCGCGGTTTCCTGGGTCTAGTACCTGTTTCTTGGCACGTCACACCGTAGCTACCGCTGGCAGCCAGCGATAGCACCCGTGCGACGTACCAAGATGGCCCCACAAGACCACGACATGGGGGATCCGGCTTCGCCGGTCCCCCGCCGTCGGCCCCCTGGGGGGCGCGCGTCAGCGCGTAGGGGGGGACCCTAGTCCTCGCAGGGGCTGTCCAGGGTGCCGCGGGCCAGTTTGTCCACGACCACCGACTCCACCGGGGGTTCGCCGTTGCGGGCGATGTGGCCGTCTATCCACATCAGGACCGGGGTGCCGGGCGCCACGCGCAGTTTGGCGTAGGCGTCGGCCAGTGCCTGGGCCTGGCCGGCGGAGGCTACCGGGTAGCGCTTGCCGGTGCTGCAGATGGCGAAGGTGGGTTGGCCGTCCTTGGGTACGACCTTGCCGCGCATCGTGAAGGTGTCGGTAATGAAATCCACCTCGAACTGCTGGGTCAGGGCGTAGTTCAGCGTGGACTGGATGGGTTCGCCATTCTGGTCCAGCATGCGCAGCGTGGTGGCGGAGATGAACTCGTAGAGTCCGCCTTCGTTGCGGTCGCCGATCAGGCGGATCTGGTCGGGCGAATCGAACAGGCGTTCCCAGCGGCCGGTGCTGACGAAGCTCAGTTCCTTGTTGTCGCGGGTGCCGAAATACACGCGGCGCATGCGCCAGGTCCAGTCGGGCAGCAGCGTGAGCGTGACGCGCTGGCCGGCGCAGTCGGCGCAGGGGATCACGCCGCGGAAGGTCTGGGGCTGGGCCAGGGGCACGCCCCGGTCCTGCCTGCCTCGTTCGGCCTGTTCCTGCTTCACGGCGGGCGGCGGCGGGATCACCGCGTCGGCGGCGGTCAGGGTGCCGGAGCGTTCGCGGTCGGGCAGGGGGATGGAGCACGCGCCCAGTCCGGCCGCCACGACCAGGACGGCGGCCAGGGTGGCAAGGCGGGAAGGTGCGGGGCGGGAAGAAAGGGGCGGGTTGATCATCACGGCTCCGGCTCTTGAGATTTACCGCAAGTCTAACCTGTTGCGTCTGCCGGCATGCGACGGGAAATGCGGCCGGCCGATGGATGCCGTGCCGCGGCGGTAGGACATTTATCGCAGCAACCGCTCCACGCGAGACCCGTGGGGCGGTTAAGCTTGCGGGGGGCCGCCGTGGCGGCGTTTTCATTCTTGCCTATGTCATTCGTGCAGATACTCGCGGCCACCCCGTGGCTGGCCCATACGGCCGCCGCCGTGCTGGGGCTGGTGGTGGGCAGCTTCCTCAACGTCGTGATCGCGCGGCTGCCGCAGATGATGCAGCGTGCCTGGCAGGAGCAGTGCGCCGAACTGCATGGCGACTCCCCGCCCGAACCGGCGCGCTTCGACCTGGCCTATCCCGCTTCGCACTGCCCGGCCTGCCGGCATCCCATTTCGTGGCGCCACAACATCCCGGTGCTGGGCTGGCTCGTGCTGCGCGGCCGCTGCGCTCATTGTGCCGCGCCCATCTCCTGGCAGTACCCGCTGGTGGAACTCGCGGCGGCGGCGTTGTTCGCGGCCTGCGTGGCCGTGTTCGGCGTGACGTGGAGCAGCCTGGCGGCCATGGCGTTCTGCGCGGTCTGCCTGGCGCTGGCCGTGATCGACCACCAGACCTCGCTGCTTCCGGATGACCTGACGCTGCCGCTGCTGTGGGCGGGCCTGTTCGTCAACCTGTGGGGCGGCTTCGCCTTCCTGCCCGACGCGGTCATCGGCGCGATGGCGGGCTACGGGGTGCTGTGGTCCGTGTACTGGCTGTTCCGCCTGCTGACGGGCAAGGAAGGCATGGGCTATGGCGACTTCAAGCTGCTGGCCGCGATCGGCGCCTGGCTGGGGTGGCAGAGCCTGCCGCTGGTCATGGTGGCGGCCTCGCTGGCAGGCGTGGCGGTGGCCGGAGTGCTGATGATCGCCGGCCGGGTGCGGCGCGGCCAGCCGCTGCCCTTCGGGCCGTACCTGGCGGCGGCGGGCGTGGCCGCGCTGTTCGCGGGCGATGCATGGATTAAGCTGCTGGCATGGTAGGCACACTTTCCTCTTCCCGCGTCCGGCCCCTGCGCGTGGGCCTGACGGGCGGCATCGGATCCGGCAAGACCGCCGTGGCGGATCTGCTGGAGGCGCAGGGCGCGGCCGTGATCGATACCGATGCCATCGCGCATGCGCTGACCGCCCCGGGCGGACTGGCCATCGAGCCCGTGCGGCGCGAATTCGGTCCGGACATGATCGGTCCAGACGGCGCGATGGATCGCCCCCGGATGCGGGCCCTGGTGTTCTCCGACGGCCAGGCCAAGGCGCGGCTGGAAGCGCTGATCCACCCGCTCATCGGCCAGGAGGTCGAGCGCGAGGCGGCCGGGCGCCAGGGGCTCTACCAGGTCTTCGTGGTGCCGCTGCTGGTGGAGTCCGGCCGCTGGCGGGACCGGGTGGACCGCATCTGCGTGGTCGACTGCGACGAGGCCACCCAGGTCCGGCGCGTCCAGCGCCGCAGCGGCCTGGCTCCCGAGATGGTGGCCCGCATCATGGCCGCCCAGGCCACGCGCGCCCAGCGCCTGGCGGTGGCCGACGACGTCATCGTCAACGACGGCGAGACCACGCCCGGGCAGTTGGCGCAACGCACCCTGGCCCAGCACCGCGTCTGGCTGGATCTGCCCGCACCGACCGGCTAGCGACCCGCCAAGGCTTTACTGGATGTCCAGCGTACGGATCAAGGCTTCCCAGCGCGTGCGCGTATCGTGCAGCCAGGCCGTGGTCCGCGCCGAGTCCGCCCAGAAGGGCGTTACTGCCATCTGATCCAGCTGGCGGCGCACCTCGGGGCTTTCCAGGATGTCGTGCAGCAGGCCTTCCCACGTCTTCACCACGGCCGCCGGCGTGCCCGCGGGGAACAGCACCACCTGGCTGAACTGCACGTCGAAGTCGGGCACGCCCTGTTCCTGGGCGGTGGGAACCTGCGGCAACTGGGGGTTGCGCGTGGCGGCGGACGTGGCCAGGGCCTGCAGCGCGCCGGAGCGCACATAGGGCAGCGTGTTGGACGAGGCCACGAAGGCCAGCGGCACGTGTCCCGCCACCACGTCGGACAGTGCCGGGGCATTGCCCTTGTAGGGCACGTGCGTGCCGCGTATGCCGGTCCGGGCCTTCAGCAGTTCGAAGGTCAGGTGCCCGGGCGAGGCCAGGCCGGCCGAGGCGTAGGTCAGGTCCTCTTTCCTGGCGCGCTCCAGGAAGTCGCGGAAGTCCTTCAACCCCAGCTTGGGATGGGCCACCAGCACCTGCGAGGTGGTGCCGAAGATGCCGGCCGGCACGAGGTCGCGGTAGGGATCCAGCCCCATGTTCTTGTAGACCGAGGGATTGATCGTCAGCAGGTGGTCGACGCTGACCAGCGCCGTATAGCCGTCCTTGGGCGAGCGGGCGACGTACTCGGCGCCGATGTTGCCGCCGGCGCCCGCGCGGTTCTCGACGATGACGGGCTGTTTCAGGCGCGATGCGGCCTGTTCGGCGATCAAGCGGGCGACCAGGTCCAGCGGTCCGCCGGCGGCGAAATTGACGACCAGCTTGACCGGGTGGTCGGGATAGCCGGCGGCCCGCGCCCAGGGGGCGGTGGCAACGAGGACGAGGGCGAGGAAAAGGCGCGCAAGCGGTTGCATGGGATGTCTCCGTGGAAGGGGGTGGGCTGGCTGAAGCCAGTCTGGTCGGCGCCGTGCCTGCATTATGGGAACGGAGAGGTATTTGGTTCCAATGATAAAGTTCGGTGCTGTCATATCTAAAATTCATGGCAATGGACTGGACCCGGCGACTGCGCATCCGGCAGCTCGAAGTGCTGAGCAGCCTGGCCGATACCTGCAATCTCAGCCACACCGCCGAACGCCTGTGCATGACGCAGCCGGCCCTGTCGAAGTGGCTGGCCGAGCTGGAGGCCGAACTGGGGGTGCCGCTGTTCGAGCGTCATTCGCGCGGCCTCGTGCCCACGCGCTTCGGCACGGCCATGGCCGAACACGCCCGCGTCATGCTGGCCGAAGTCGAGCGCGCCAGCCAGGCCATGGCGCTGATGGCCGAAGGCGCGGACGGCCAGTTGTCCATCGGGGTGACGGCCACGGTCTCGACCGGGCTCCTGCCCGACAGCGTGGCCCTGCTGCTGGCGCGGCGGCCCGAGACCCGTCTGTCCATTACCGAGTCGACCCTGGACCAGCTCCTGCCGCTGCTGCTGGAGCGCCGCCTGGACTTCGTGGTGACGCGCCTGGAAGGCGATGCCATCGACGGCCGCCTGCGCTGCACGCCGGTCTATAGCGAAAGCATCGCGGTGGCCGCGCCGCCGTCGCATCCGCTGGCCGGCCGCCGGGGGCTGGCCTGGGCGGACCTGGAGGGATGCGGCTGGGTGGTACCGCCCCAGGGCAATCCGCTGCGCCGCGAACTGGACGCCGAGTTCGCGCTGGCCGGCCTGCCCGCGCCCCGCTACCGGGTCGAGGCCGTCGGCATCCTGATGCTGGTGGCGATGATGCAGCGGGCCCATCTGCTGACCGCGCTGTCGCGCCGCGTGCTGCGCTATTTTCAGGCCGCCGGCCAACTGGTGGCGCTGGACCTGCCCACGCGCCGGCAGGGCATGGTGGGCATCCTGCGCCATCGCGATGCGCCCGACACCTCGCTGCATCGCGACTTCCACGAAGCCCTGCTGGAAGCGGCCGACGCGGCGGGCGTCACAACTCGAAACCGCATTGCGGGGCCGCCTGCTTCAAAGTAGGGGGTGATCGAGCTACGGTTGAGTGTTTTTCCCGTTGGCTCCGTACCTACAATGGAGGTGTTCCGAAGCGCCCGCGCAAGGCGCCGTTCGGAAGCGGGCAAGGCAAGTGTCGCCGTGTCCATGCCGTACAGGTATATTTCTACGAAATTCCGATTCCGGACGGTCTACGTGGTTCTTTACGAATACCCATTCAACGAGCGCGTCCGAACGCTGCTGCGTCTGGAAAGCCTCTTCGACAATCTGTTCTTCTTCGTGCGGCAACCGGATGCCCGCGGGCATCACGTCGCATTGACCACGCTGTTCGAAATCCTGGATGTGTCGGCGCGGGCCGATCTCAAGTCCGAACTGCTCCAGGACCTGGAGCGCTATCGCCAATCCCTGAGTTCGCTGCGCGAGCATCCCGGCGTCGATCGCCAGACCCTGGACGTCATGCTGTCCAGCATCGAGCAGGCCGCGGGCGCGCTCGTGGCCCAGGGCAAGACCGGCCAGCCGCTGCGGCAGAACGAATGGCTGACCAGCATACGCAGCCGCCTGGCGATCCCGGGCGGTGCCTGCGAATTCGACGTCCCGTCCTTCCACGCCTGGAAGCACAAGCCCGTCGAGCATCGCGTCCAGGACCTGGCCCAGTGGGTCGAACCCTTCCTGCCCATACGCGACGGCCTGGCCATCGTGCTGAAGATGCTGCGCGAATCGGGCCGGCAGGTCGCGGTGGTGGCCGAGGGCGGCGCCTTCCAGCAGATGCTGGGCGGCAAGGCCTACCAGCTGCTGCGCATCTATGTCGACGAGGCGCTGGGCGTGTTCCCCGAGGTCAGCGCCAACAAGTACATGGTGTCGGTGCGCTTCTCGTCCCAGGGAGGCGATCTGAAGCCGCAGCCGGTGGCGGCCGACGTGCCCTTCCAGCTGACGTTGTGCAACAGTTTCTGAGGGCGGCGCATCGCTCGTCCCCTGGCTACAATGCGGCCATGGTCAAGAAAGTCAAATGCCCCACCTGCGCCAGGCCGGCTCCATGGAGCCCCGACAACGCCTGGCGGCCCTTCTGCTCCGAACGCTGCCGCCAGATCGACCTGGGAGCGTGGGCGGCCGAGAAATTCGCCATACCCGGCGCGCCCCTGGAAACCGACGACCTGAGCGGGGATTCCTCGGGCCGGCTGTTTCCTTCGCCGCAGTCGATGAACTGAGCTAGGAGTTCTCCAGCAGCGTCCGGATGCCCAGCGACCGCAGCAGTTGCATGGTTTCCCGCGTCAACCGGGTCAGCGGCTGGAGCCGCGCCGTGCACATGATCAGGTTGTTGTGCATGGACGGCGAGTGCACGCGGGCCGTGGCCAGCGTGCCGGCGCGGCGCTGCGGCCCGATGGCGCTGGCCGACAGCAGCGCGTAGCCTTCCCCGCTTTCGGCCAGGGCCACCATGGTGTGCACCGCGTTGACCTCGGCGACGATGTCCAGCGCGATGCCGCGCCGGCGGCAGGCCGCATCCACCACCGCGCGGATGGTGTTGGGCTCGCAGGGCAGGATCAGCGGATAGTCCGCCAGCGCATCGACCGGCAGCGACTCCGGCAGGCGTTCGCCCGGACCGGGCACGCATCCCACCAGCATCAGTTCCTCCTGGAATACCGGCTCGTAGTCCAGCGTTTCGCCCGGGGCGGGGTCGTACAGCAGCGCGACGTCGACCCGGCCTTCGTGCAGCCACTCCCGCAGGCTGACGCTCAGTCCTTCGGTCACGGTCAGCGCGGCGCCGGGCAGGCGTTCGCGGAAGCCGCGCACCAGGCTGGGCGCCAGCAGGTGGGCGATGCGCGGCGGAAAGCCGACCACGATCTTGCCCCGCGGCACCGCCTTCAGTTCGTGGATTTCCTGGCGCGCGGTGGCCAGACGGGCCAGGACGACCCGGGCATGTTCCAGCAGGCGCCTGCCGGCCTCGGTCGGTTCCACGCCGCGGCCGTTGCGGTAGAGCAGGTGTTCGTGCAGCTCCACCTCCAGCAGGCGGATCTGCCGGCTCAGGGAAGGCTGGGTCATTTCGAGCACCATGGCGGCGCGTGTGAAGCTGCCGGCGTCGACGACCTGGACGAAGTACTCGAGTTGCTTGATATCCATGCCTGTCTCGCGTCACATAGAGAAGTTCTATAGCTGCTAGAGCTGTTCTGCAATTTACTCGATATGTCCCGGCTCCAATAATGGGCGCTTCCGCAATGGCGGACCCTTGGAGGAGTTTCATGACGAAGTCGGAGTTGCCGGTTGCGATCATCGGCGCGGGTATAGGCGGACTGGCGGCGGCGACCGCGCTGCGCGCGCAGGGCGTGGCCGTACAGGTCTACGAGCAGGCGCGGCAGTTCGCGCGCATCGGCGCGGGCATCCAGATGTCGCCCAATGCCATGCGGGTGCTCGATGGGCTGGGGCTGCGCCCGCAACTGGAAGAAATCGCTTTTTCGCCCAAGTCGTCGCTGAACCGGGCGCACGACACCGGCGCCGTGACGAACGAGTTCCCGCTGGCCGGGGCCGTCCTGGAGCGCTACGGCATGCCTTTCCTGGCCATGCACCGGGGCGACCTGCATGCGGCGCTGGCGGCACAGGTGCCGCAGGCGCAGATTTCGCTGGGCAAGAAGCTGGTGCATCTGGACCAGGGCGATCGCGAGGTCGCGCTGCGCTTCGAGGATGGCACCGAGGCCCGTGCCCGCGCGGTCATCGGCGCCGACGGCGTGCATTCCCTGGTGCGCGAGCTGCTGCTGGGCGAGGAGCAGCCCCGCTTCACCGGCCGCGTCGCCTACCGGACGACGTTCCCGGCCAGCCGGCTGGGCGCGCTCGATATCGGCCAGTCGCGCACGAAATGGTGGGGGCCGGACCGCCACATCGTCATCTACTACGTCACCCGGCGCCAGGACGAGATTTATTTCGTCACCAGCCAGCCCGAGGACGCGGGCTGGCTGACCCCCGAATCGTGGTCGGCCAAGGGCGACCTGGACGTGCTGCGTGCGGCCTACGCCGATTTCCATCCCGACGTGCGCGCGGTGCTGGCGGCCTGCCCCGACGTGCACAAATGGGCGATCTTCCAGCGTGATCCGCTGCCGAGCTGGGGACGGGGCAACATCGTGCTGATGGGCGACGCCTGCCATCCGATGACGCCCTACATGGCCCAGGGCGCGGCCATGGCGCTGGAGGACTCGGTCGTGCTGGCGCGCTGCGTGGCCGCCCACGGCAGCGATCTCGACGCGGCGTTCCGCTTGTTCGAGCAGGTACGCAAGCCCCGCACGTCGGCGGTGCAGGCCGGGTCGAGCGCCAACAACTGGATGCGCGAGTCCACCAACCCGGACTGGGTCTACGGCTACGACGCCTGGAACGTGCCGCTGGAAGCGAACGGACAATAAGCCTTTTCCGCCGGACGGGGCCGGGAGGCCGGCGCCCGTCCCGCACATGAAAACAGGAGACAGCATGAAGACACGCATCAAGACTCTTGCCGCGGCCATGGCGCTGGCGGCGATCCCGGCGCTGGCGGCGCATGCCGAGTATCCGGACCGGCCCATCAAGCTGGTGGTGCCGCACGGGCCCGGAGGCGTCGCCGACACGGTATCGCGCATCTTCGCCGATGCGCTGGCGCGCGAACTCAAGCAGCCGGTCATCGTGGAGAACAAGGCCGGCGCCAGCACCATGATAGGCGCCGACTACGTCGCCAAGGCCGCGCCGGACGGCTATACGCTGCTGATGGCGTCGGTGACCACGCTGTCGATCAACCCTTCCTTGTATCCCAACATCACCTACGATCCCAAGCGCGACTTCGCGCCGGTTTCCATGGTGGCGGCGCTGCCGTTCTACCTGATGGCCAGCCCCACGCTGGGCGTCAAGAACGTGAAGGAACTGGTCGCGCTGGCCAGGTCCCGGCCGGGCCAGCTCAACTACTCGTCGCCGGGGTCGGGCACGTCGCCGCATCTGGTGGGCGCGCTGTTCGCGTCCATGGCGGGAGTCGACACCCTGCACGTGCCGTACAAGTCCACCGCCTCGGCCGAGGTCGATCTGAACGCCGGCCGCATCCATTTCGCCTTCACCGGCTCGGGCATGGCGCCGATCCGGTCGGGCCGGGTGATCGGTCTGGGCGTGACCAGCGGCGAGCGCCTGGCCTCCATGCCCGAGCTGCCGACGCTGAAGGAACAGGGCCTGGACCTGGAGGCGACCGTCTGGAACGGCGTGGTCGCGCCCGCCGGCACGTCGCCCGAGATCGTCGGCAAGCTGGCCGCCGCATTCGCGCGGATCGCCCGGTCGCCGGACGTCAAGGAGAAGGTGCAGGCGCACGGCGGCATCACGGTGGGCAATACGCCCGCCGAGTTCAAGCGCCTGATCGATACCGAGGCCGCGCGCTGGGAGAAGGTGATCAAGGAGGCCAGCATCACCGTGCAGTGACGCGGCCGGGATGCCGAGGGGCCGGCCGCCGCCGGCCCGCTGTCCGGGATCAGCCGCCCCAGAAACCGCTGATGCCGGCGATGCCGTGCGCGCCGTGCGCCACGGCCGTCGCGCGCGTGTCCGCGGATTGTCCGCCCAGCGCGAGCACCGGCAGGCCGGCATGCAGCGCCAGCGTGCCGAAGGTTTCCCAGCCCAGGCCGGGCTGGCCGGGATGCGAGCGCGTGGGCAGCACCGGGGCCAGCACCGCGAAGTCGGCGTCCAGCTGGCGCGCCCGCTCCAGTTCCGCGGCGTCGTGGGCCGATACGCCCAGCATCGCGCCGGGTGGCAGCGCGGGGCGCTGGCCCGGGATGTCGGCGGCGCGCAGATGCACGCCGTCGGCATCGGCGATCCAGTCGCGTGGATGGGCACTGTTGAGCAGGACCCGCGCACCGGCCGACCGGGCGCGCGCCGCCACCTGCTTCAGCACCTGGCGCAGTCCTTCGCCGGCCGCGCCGCCGGGCCAGCCCGGTTCACGGAACTGGACCAGCTTCAGGCCCGATGCCAGCGCGGCGTCCAGGCGTTGCAGGAAGGCGTCGACCTTGTCGGGCGTGCCGATGTCGGTAATGGCATAGGTGTCGGGCACGTGCAGCCACCGCAGCGGCGGCAGCGTGGCCGGCAGCAGGGGGCCGATGCGCGGCTCCAGCGCCAGTCCCAGCGCATCCTCGGGCGCCTGCGCGCGCGCCTGGGCCGCTTCCAGGTCGGTCGGCTGTTCGCCCCCGGCGATGCGCGCTTCCAGCGCCTTCAACCGTTCCGCGTGATCGTGCCGCGCCGCCTGTATCTCGGCCGCGCCCGCATCCCGTATCCGCCCCCATTGCAGCGCCTGCGACTCCAGCCCCCGAGGCTCGCCTTCCCAGCGCGTGACGCGGCAGAAATACAGCCTGACGGTGGCGTGCGAGTAGGCGTGCACGTGCGTGACCCAGGTCGATGACTCCAGCACCGTCACGCCCAGCTCTTCCTTCAGCTCCCGCGCCAGGGCCTGCAAGATCGTCTCGCCCGGCTCCAGCTTGCCCCCGGGCAGCTCCCACCATCCCGCATAAGGCTTGCCTTCGGGCCGCTGGCCCAGCAGCAGGCTGCCGTCCGGCCGCAGCATCACCCCCACCGCGACATCGACGACTTTCACCCCAGAACCCAGAGACCCCATAATCCTTCCTAAAATGCAATCCACACAAGAACAATACCCAGGGCACAGCGGATCCGGCTCCGCCGGTCCGCCAGTGCCGCCCCCTGGGGGGCGCGCGCAAGCGCGTAGGGGGGAGCCCTCCTGTCAGCGCGTAGGGGGGGGGACATCCCTTGCGGCCCAGTCTTTCGCGAATTGCCAGGCGACCCGGCCGGAGCGCGAGCCGCGCTCCAGCGTCCATTGCAGCGCCGACGTGCGCGAGCGCGCGATGGACTCCTCGCTGCATCCCAGGTCGCGCAGCCAGTGCGCGACGATATCCAGGTAGTCATCCTGCTTGAACGGATAGAAGGACAGCCACAGGCCGAAGCGCTCGGACAGCGAGATCTTTTCCTCGACGGTTTCGCCCGGGTGGATCTCGCCGTCGCTCTGATGCTTGGCCTGCAGGTTCTCGTGCATGTATTCCGGCATCAGGTGGCGCCGGTTGGACGTGGCGTAGATCAGCACGTTCTGGGTCGAGGCGGCGATGGAGCCGTCCAGCACTGATTTGAGCGCCTTGTAGCCGGCCTCGCCTTCCTCGAACGACAGGTCGTCGGCGAAGACCAGGAAACGCTCCGGCCGCTCGGCCACGGTCTCGACGATCTCCTGCAGGTCGCCCAGGTCGCTCTTGTCGACCTCGATCAGCCGCAGCCCGCGGTCGCCATAGGTGGCCAGCATGGCCTTCACCAGTGAACTCTTGCCGGTGCCGCGGGCGCCGGTCATCAACACGTTGTTGGCCGGCTTGCCTTCCAGGAACTGCACCGTATTGCGGTCGATCACTTCTTTCTGGCGGTCGATGTGCTGCAGGTCGTCCATGTCGATGCGCGCGATGTGCCGCACCGGCTCCAGCCAGCCCCGCGTTCCGCGCTTGCGCCAGCGGAAGGCGTGGGAGTTCCAGTCCACGGGGGGCGGGGCGGGGGGCAACCAGGCTTCGAGCTGGGCGAGGACGCCCTCGGCGCGTTTCAGGAAAGAGGCCAGATCGACAGGTGGGGAGGACTCGTTCGGCACAGCGGCGTTCCTATCTTCGGCCGGCGCCGCGCGGGCCCCGGATCGTGTTCTTGAACGACGGATACCGGCCCGGGCGGGCAGGCCGCACGGGCCGGTATCCATCTACGGCATCGGGTATTGCACCATTTTTTTCGATGGCGCGCCCGGCGGGGCGGGCGGATGTCGTCGCAACTCGCGTTCCAATTCCGGGCTGGCGATGTCGCTCAAGGGGCGGATGGCCTGCTCCAGCGTGCGGATGAGCGAAGGTGTGGCACCGTGCGCTTCGAATACTTGCTTCCAACTGCGTACGGCACCCCATACGCGGCGGATCACGGCCAGCGCGGCGGGCTTGTCGGGAACGAAAGCCGCGAACTCGCTCATGGCGTTGTCCAGTGTGGCGAGCTTTCCTTGCAGGCCCACGCTCAGGTGCAGCCGGCGCTCTCGCGCGACCGTCGGACGCGGGACGACGTCATAGAGCGGACTCAGCCGCCAACCGGACAATTGGGCGTCATAGGAGAAGGCGTGATTGCGCAGATGGTCGTCATCGTTGTTGACGAAGATGTTCAGTGCCATCCTGGCGAACAATTCTTCGTTGTCGGCCGCGATGCAGGCAGGCGCCACCTGTTCGCGTATGGTCTGTGCAAGATCCCTGTAGCCTTTGGCCGCGGAGTCCATCTCCGGACATCCCATCATCGTCAGCGCGCTGGCTTGCGGGATACGCCCCTCGGTGAAACCGGCCTGGGGCCGGGAGTCATAGCCGCGAGAGCCGACCGGCAAGGGCTGGCCGGCCGGCGCCCAGTAGCGATCGAAGCGGCGCACCAGCAGCACGCGCTGGGCTCCGACGGCGAGGACTCGCAGCGGTGGCACAGTGAGGCCTGCCGCGCGAGCCAGGTCCAGGGCGCCGGCTTCGACGACGGCCATGTCGTAGGCGTCGTTTCGCGCGGGGAATTTGGCCAGCCACAGCACGCCGTCCTCGTCGCGCAAGGACGCCTTCGGGCGTGCCCCGCCCGCCGAGGGAGCGCCGCCCAGGTACGGAATGAGATGGCCGGGGACGGGCTCGCCCGCGTCCACGGCGGCAGCGGCTTGCAGCAGATACGGCAGGCTCGCCAGATTCCCGGCCGGATTTCGGGTCGGTGCATCCAGCGCTTCGCGTACGTCAAGCGCGCCCACGCGATCGCTGCCCGCTTCAAGCAGATAGGTGAACTCGTCCAGGCTGTTGGGCGCGGCGTTCAGCCGCGCTTCGATGACGCGCCGGCCCCAGGCGTCGGGGGCGGCGTCACGGATGCCGCCGAATTCATCCAGTCCGGCCGATGGATACCAGCGTGTACCGGGACGTTCCCGCGCTCGCGCCAGGCTCAACGCGCGAGGGTCGACATCGAAGGCCTCCGGGCGTTTTAGATAGCGCAAGCCGTAGGCGAAGCTCATGACCTGCTGGTCCGAAGCCGCGCGTTCCTTGTCCAGCAGCCCCGCAGGCACGAAATGGTGCCGGTGGTCGGCACGGTCGGCGATGTGGGCGAAGATCGCGACGCGGTCGTGGGAGCGACGGGGGGGCAAGGTCAGTCCTCAAAAGTCCAGGTCGCGCAGCTCGTTCCTGGTCGCGGCGCGCACGCGTTGCGGGAGCTTGCGCGCATGAAGGGCGATCAGGGCGGGCGCCTCGCCCGACAACAGGGCTAACAGCGAGACGTCCGGCGCCATCGCATGGATGTACCGCAGAACCTGTGCAAGGGTGCGGCCGGGGTCGCCTTTTTCGATCAGCACGGCGGTGGAGCGCGAGACGCCCGCGCGCGCGGCGACGTCGGCCTGGCGCAGCTTCAGCCCCTGGCGCAATTGGGTGATCCGTTCGCCCAGCAATCGTGCCTCGGTCACCCGGCCATCAGGCAGCAGCGGAGTTTCGTCGCGTTTCATGTCTGCAATATTAGTCCTAAAATAACTTAAGGACCGAGATTGCAGACATATTGTCAAAAATCAAAAAAGACCGCAATATCAGTCCTTATATCTATTAAGGACTGATATTACGGTCTTCTAATCCAGAATGCGGAGGATCCGGCTTTGCCGGTCCTCGCGCATTGCCCCCTTGAGGGGGCGCCCGAAGGGCGTAGGGGGTGGGGCTTTCCTTCCGGTCCTCGCGCATTGCCCCCTTGAGGGGGCGCCCGAGGGGCGTAGGGGGCCTCTACGACCTATAGTCGGCGTTGATGCTCACATACTCATGCGAGAAATCGCACGTATACACCGTCTCGGCCACCTTGCCTCGGCCCAGCGAGATGCGCACGGCGATCTCGGCCTGTTTCATCACGCGCTGGCCGTCCTCTTCCCGGTAGTCCGGGTTGCGGCCGCCGTTCTTGGCCACCCAGACGTCGTCCAGCCACAGGTTGACCCGGCCCACGTCCAGATCGTCGATGCCGGCATAGCCGATGGCCGCCAGGATGCGCCCCAGGTTGGGGTCCGAGGCGTAGAAGGCGGTCTTGACCAGCGGCGAATGCGCCACCGAATAGGCGACCTTGAGCGCCTCGTCCTGGCTGCCGGCGTCCTCGACCCGGATGGTCATGAATTTGGTCGCCCCTTCGGCGTCGCGCACGATCAATTGCGCCAGTTCGGTCGCGGCGGCCTTCAGCGTGGCCAGCAGCTCGGGATAGAGAGGGTCCGACTCGGACTCGACGCGCAGGCCGGCGCGGCCGGTCGCGGCGATGATGAAGGAGTCGTTGGTCGAGGTGTCGCCGTCCACCGTGATGCGGTTGAACGAGACGTCGGCGACCTGGCCCGCCATGCGCTTGAGCAGGGCCGGGGCGATGGCGGCGTCGGTGGCCAGGAAGCCCAGCATGGTCGCCATATTGGGCCGGATCATGCCGGCGCCCTTGCTGACGCCCGTCAAGGTGATCTGATGGCCGCCGATGTTGGCCTTGCTGGACACGATCTTGGGCAGCGTGTCGGTGGTCATGATGCCGTGCGCGGCCTCGGTCCAGTTGCCGGGCGCCAGCGCCTTGACGGCGGCCGGCAGGCCGGCCTCGATGCGGTCCACCGGCAGCGGTTCCAGGATCACGCCGGTCGAGAAGGGCAGGACCTGGCGCGGGTCCAGGCCCAGCAGCTTCGCCAGCGCGTCGCAGGTGGCGCGGGCGGCGGCCAGGCCGGGCTCGCCCGTGCCCGCGTTGGCGTTGCCGGTGTTGATGACCATGGCGCGGATGGGCAGCGACTGCGCCAGGTGTTCCTCGCAAACTTGCACCGGCGCGGCGCGGAAGCGGTTGCGCGTGAAGACGCCTGCCACGCTGGTGCCTTCGGCCAGCCTGAAGACGGTCAGGTCGCGGCGGTCGGCCTTGCGGATGCCGGCTTCGGTGACGCCGATTTCGACGCCGTCCACCGGAAAGACGAGTTCGGGAGCGGGAATGTGCAGATTGACGGCCATGGCTGTCCTCGCGGAGCGAAAAGGGCGGGGCGCGGCCTGCGCCCCGTGTGTCGGATCAGGGGTTGAGTTCGGCGAAGGCCTCGCCGGCGATGGCGACGGTACGGGCGATGACGTCGTCGTCGTGGGCGATCGAGACGAAGCCGGCCTCGAACGCCGACGGCGCGAAGCTCACGCCGCGCACCAGCGCGGCGTGGAAGAACTTGTTGAACGCGGCGGTATCCGAGGCTGAGACCTCGGCCAGCGAGGTCGGCACCGCGTCGCGGAAGTACAGGCCGAACATGCCGCCCACGTGATCGGCGCTGAAGGGCACGCCCGCGCTGGCGGCCGCCGCGCGCAGGCCTTGCACCAGCTTGCCGGTCTGAGCTTCCAGCTTCTCGTAGAAACCCGGCTCGGCCAGCAGGCGCAGGGTGGTCAGGCCCGCGGCCACGGCCACGGGGTTGCCCGACAGCGTGCCGGCCTGGTAGACCCCGCCCAGCGGGGCGATGTGGGCCATGATGTCGCGCCGCCCGCCGAAGGCGCCGATGGGCATGCCGCCGCCGATGACCTTGGCCAGGGTGGTCAGGTCGGGCACGATCCCGGTACGGCCCTGCACGCCCTGCGGGCCGACGCGAAAGCCGGTCATGACCTCGTCGAAGACCAGCACCGAGCCGTAGCGGGTGCACTGGTCGCGCAGCGCCTGCAGGAAGCCGGGCACGGGCTGGACCAGGTTCATGTTGCCCGCCACCGGCTCCACGATCACGCAGGCGATCTCGTCGCCGTACTGCTTGAACGCGGCTTCCACGCCGGCGATGTCGTTGTAGTCCAGCACCAGGGTGTGCGAGGTGAACTCGGGCGGCACGCCCGCCGAGGTCGGGTTGCCGAAGGTCAGCAGGCCCGAGCCGGCCTTCACCAGCAGGCTGTCGGCATGGCCGTGGTAGCAGCCCTCGAACTTGACGATCTTGGCCCGGCCGGTGTAGCCACGGGCCAGCCGGATCGCGCTCATGGTGGCCTCGGTGCCCGAACTGACCAGGCGCACCTGCTCGATCGAGGGCAGGCGGTGCACCAGCATCTCGGCCAGTTCGATCTCGGCCTCGGTGGGGGCGCCGAACGACAGGCCGTTGACGGCGGCCTCCTGCACGGCCCGGATCACGTCCGGATGGGCGTGGCCCAGGATGGCCGGGCCCCAGGAGCCCACGTAGTCGATGTACTGCTTCTTGTCGGCATCCCAGGTGTAGGGACCGGCGGCGCGTTCGATGAAGGGCGGGGTGCCGCCCACCGAGCGGAAGGCGCGCACCGGCGAATTGACGCCGCCGGGAATGGTGCGGCAGGCGCGTTCGAAGAGTTCTGCGTTGCGGATCATGGTCATGCCTTGGTGGGATTGCCGGCGGGGTCCTCGGCCCAGGCCTGGGCGAAGGCCCGCGCGGCGGCTTCGATGTCGTCGGCGCCGAATAGCGCGGTGATGACGGCCAGCGCGTCGGCGCCCGCCGCGACGGCCTGCCCGGCGTTGGCCGGCGTGATGCCGCCGATCGCGACGATGGCAGGGCGGCTGGCGTCGGGCCGCCGCAGGCTGCGCGCCTCGGTCAGGCAGGACAGCGGGGCGTGCACGGCCGCCGGCTTGGTGGGAGAGTCGAACACCGCGCCGAAGGCCACGTGGTCGGCGCCCGCGGCCAGCGCGGCGCGGGCGCGCCCGATGTCGTCGTAGCAGGAGGCGCCGATCAGCAGCGCCGGTCCGCCGGCCTGGCGGGCCTGGGCGATGTCGCCGTCCTCGCGCCCCAGGTGGACGCCGTCGGCGCCGGCCTCGATGGCCAGCCGCCAGTCGTCGTTGATGATCAGGAGCACGTCCAGGCGGTCGCAGGCGGCGCGCAAGGCGCGTGCCTGTTCCAGGCGCTTGGCCGGTTCGGCCAGCTTGCGGCGCAACTGCACGGCGCGCAGCCCGCCGCGGGCGGCCGTTTCCACGGCGGCCGCCAGCCGGGCGGTGTCGTCCCATTCGGGCGTGATGCCGTACAGGCCGCGCAGGGGGTGGGTCGGGACCGGATCGGGACTCATGGCGTGGGTTCCGTGGAGTCGGGCGGGGCCGCGTCGCCGGCCGCCGCCTGTTCGCCCTGCTTGGCCCAGAAGAAGCGGTCGGGCAGCAGCCGGCCCATGCCGGGCTGGAAGCCCGAGGCCAGCGCCTGCCACGTGTATTCCTGGGCCTCGGCCGTGGCGTCGCGCACGTCCATGCCGCTGGCCAGCAGGGCGGCCAGGCCGGCCGACAGGGTCGGGCCGGCGCCGCGGAAATTGCCGGGCAGCCGGGGCCAGCGGTATTCGCCGGCCGGTTCGGCGGCGGTGTCGCCGCCGCCGCGCAGCGTGTTGACCACGATGTCGCCGGGCTGATGCAGGCCGGTCGCCAGCACCCAGGCGGCGCCCCGGCGCAGCAGCGCCTGGGCCGCGGTTTCGTCGGCCGAATCCAGGTCCAGCAGCCCGTCCGCCACCAGTTGCTCCAGCCGCAGGCTGTCGGCCACGACCAGGGTCGCCTGGGGCACCAGCAGTTCGATGGTGGCGGCCATGATTTCCTCGGCCGAGTCCTCGGTTTCGGCGTCGTCCGCGTCCGGAGGGTCGGCCCCCAGGTGCAGCACGACCGGCACGGCCGAGTAGTCGGCCAGGATCTCGGCCACGGCCGCCACCGCCTCGGCCGAGAACAGCCCGCCGATCTTGAAGGCCCGCACCGGCATGTCCTCCAGCAGGCTGCGGGCCTGGTCGTCGATCCATTCGGGGGCGACGGCTTCGCCGTCCTCCAGGCCGGCCGAGTCCTGCACGGTATAGCCCGTCAGCACGGTCAGCGCATGGCATCCCATGCTGGCACAGGTCAGCAGGTCGGCCTGGATACCCCCGCCGGCGCTGGGGTCGGAGGGGGCGAAGGTCAGAACGAGGGGTGGCGTGGGAGCGGCTGGCAACGAAAAGTCTCGAAAGGCGGGGTCGTCCGGCGGGGATCCGGGCGTGGCCCACGGTGTTTCGGTAAGATGCGAGATTCTAATGGATGCCCGATGGTTCCCGGTTCGCGGGGGCGGGGCTTGGTAAGATTGAACGACGATGCGTACCTGGATGTGTCTGATTTGCGGCTGGATCTACGACGAAGCAGCCGGCCTGCCGGAAGAGGGTATTCCTCCCGGCACCAAGTGGGAAGACGTGCCGCCCAATTGGGTTTGTCCCGAATGCGGCGCCCGCAAGGAAGATTTTGAGATGGTCGAGATCTGACCCGCACCCTGGGCGTTTACAATTCAGGTATGAGCGAACGCGCCAATATCGATCTCACGAACCAGTTCCTGATCGCCATGCCCGCCATGGCCGATCCGAACTTTGCCGGCGCCGTCATCTACGTATGCGAACACACCGCCAAGGGGGCGCTGGGCCTGGTCATCAACCGGCCCACCGACCTGACCCTGGCGGGCCTGTTCGAACGAATCGAGCTGTCGCTGGACGATTCCCCGCAGGCGGAAACCCCGGTGTTCTTCGGCGGACCGGTCCAGACCGACCGCGGCTTCGTGCTGCATGCTCCGGTGGGCGACTACAACTCCTCCATCAAGGTCGGCGACCTGGCCCTGACCACCTCGCGCGACGTGCTGCAGGCGGTTTCCGACGGGCAGGGGCCGGGCAAGCTGCTGGTCACCCTGGGCTATGCGGGATGGGGCGCCGGCCAGCTCGAGGACGAGATCTCCGAGAACGCCTGGCTGAGTGTGTCGGCGTCGTCCGACGTCATCTTCAACGTTCCGCCTGCCGAGCGTTTCGACGCCGCGCTGGCGCTGCTGGGCATCGCCCCGATCATGCTGGCGGGCGAAGCCGGCCATGCCTGACGAAACGCTGCTCGCCTTCGACTACGGAACCCAGTTCATCGGCGTTGCCGTCGGCAATACGCTGACCGGCCACGCGCGCCCGCTGGAGGTCATCGCCAATACCACGCGCGAGGCGCGCTTCGGCCGCGTCGAGCAATTGCTGCGCGAATGGCAGCCGTCCCGCCTGGTGGTGGGCCTGGCACTGGATACCGACGGCGGCGAGCAGCCCATGACGGCCCTGTGCCGGCGCTTCGCCAACCAGTTGAACGGCCGCTACGGGCTGCCCGTGGAGCTGGTGGACGAGCGCGGCACCAGCCTGGCCGCCCAGTCCGAGATGGGGGCGGCCGGCCGCGGGCTGCGCGTGGACGCGGTGGCCGCCGCCATCATCCTGCAAAGCTACTTCGATACGCCCCGTTCTCCCTGATCCGAGACTGCCATGAATCCAACTCCTCCCCACCTCGACGCCGAGGCGCTGTATGCGCGGCTGCGCGACGCCGTGCGCAAGCTGCTGGACACGCTGCCCGCCGACCGCACCCACCTGGTCGGCATCCACTCCGGGGGATCGTGGATAGCCGAGCGGCTGCACCGCGACCTCGGCCTGCCCGAGGCGCCGGGCAAGCTGGACATCAGTTTCTACCGCGACGACTTCGCGCGCATCGGCCTGCATCCCCAGGTCAAGCCCTCGGACATCGCCTTCGACGTGGACGACAAGCACCTGGTCCTGATCGACGACGTGCTCTACACCGGTCGCACCATACGCGCCGCCATGAACGAACTGTTCGACTACGGGCGCCCGGCCTCCATCAGGCTGGCCGTGCTGGTGGACCGGGGCGGGCGCGAGCTGCCCGTGGCGGCCGACTTCGCCGCGGCCACCGTCGACCTGGCGCCGGGACAGAGCCTCGTGCTGTCGCGCGCCGGCGATGCCTTCAAGATCGATTTCGAAACCCTGCCGCCCCAGGAGCCGCACCATGCGTAACCCGCAGCTCAACAGCAACGGCGAACTCACCCACCTGTTGACCGTGGAGGGATTGCCGCGCGCGATCCTGAACCAGATCCTCGACACCGCGGAGTCGTTCGTGCCGCTGGCCGACCGCGAGATCAAGAAAGTGCCGCTGCTGCGCGGCAAGAGCGTGTTCAACCTGTTCTTCGAGAACTCCACGCGCACGCGCACAACGTTCGAGATCGCGGCCAAGCGCCTGTCGGCCGACGTCTACAACCTGAACATCAACGCCTCGTCGGCCAGCAAGGGCGAGTCGCTGCTGGACACCATCAACAACCTGTCGGCCATGCAGGCCGACCTGTTCGTGGTGCGGCATGCCTCCAGCGGCGCGCCGCACCTGATCGCCCAGCACGCGGCGCCCCACGTACACGTGATCAATGCCGGCGACGGCCGCCACGCGCACCCGACGCAGGGGCTGCTGGACATGTACACCATCCGCCACTACAAGAAGGACTTCACCAAGCTCACGGTGGCGATCGTCGGCGACATCCTGCATTCGCGCGTGGCCCGCTCCGACATCCACGCGCTGACCACGCTGGGCGTGCCCGAGGTGCGGGCCATCGGCCCGCTGACACTGCTGCCGTCCGGCCTCGAACAGATGGGCGTGCGCGTGTTCACCGACATGGCCGAAGGCCTCAAGGGCGTGGACGTGATCATCATGCTGCGCCTGCAGAACGAGCGCATGCGCGGCGCGCTGCTGCCCTCGGCGCAGGAATACTTCAAGCACTACGGCCTGACGCAGGAGAAGCTCGCGCTGGCCAAGCCCGATGCGATCGTCATGCATCCCGGACCGATGAACCGCGGCGTGGAGATCGACTCACCGGTGGCCGACGGCAAGCAGGCCGTCATCCTGAACCAGGTCACGTTCGGCATCGCGGTCCGCATGGCCGTCATGAGCATCGTCGCAGGAGCCTGACCCCATGAAAATCCATATCCAGGGCGGCCGCCTGATCGACCCGGCCAACGGCGTGGACGCCGTCAACGACATCTACATCGCCGCGGGGCGCGTGGTCGGCATCGGCCAGGCGCCGGCGGGCTTCGTGCCCAACCGCCTGGTCGACGCGCGGGGCCTGGCGGTCCTGCCCGGCCTGGTGGACCTGTCGGCCCGGCTGCGCGAGCCCGGCTTCGAGCATCGCGCCACGCTGGAGTCCGAATTGCAGGCGGCGCTGGCGGGCGGCGTGACCAGCCTGGTGCTGCCGCCCGACACCGATCCGGTGCTGGACGAGCCCGGCCTGGTCGAGATGCTCAAGCACCGCGCGCGCCAGCTGAACCAGTCGCACGTCTACCCGCTGGGCGCGATGACGGTCGGCCTGAAGGGCGAGATCATCACCGAGATGGCCGAGCTGACCGAGGCCGGCTGCGTGGCGTTCTCGCAGGCGGATGCGCACATCGCCGACACCAACGTGCTGCTGCGCGCCATGCAGTACGCCCGCACCTTCGACTACGCGATCTGGCTGCGCCCGGAAGACCCCTGGCTGGCCCGCGAGGGCGTGGCCGCCAGCGGCGCCATGGCTTCGCGCCTGGGCCTGGCCGGCATTCCCGAGCAGGCCGAGACCATCGCCCTGCATACGCTGTTCGAGCTGCAGCGCGCCACCCGCGCGCGCCTGCACCTGTGCCGCATCTCCAGCGCCGCCGGGATCGAGCTGGTGCGCCGCGCCCGCGCCGAGGGCCTGCCGGTGACCTGCGACGTCAGCGCTCACCACGTGCACCTGACCGACGTGGACATCGGCTACTTCGACGCGCACTGCCGGCTGACGCCGCCGCTGCGCGGGCAGCGCGACCGCGACGCCATCCAGGCCGCCCTGGCGGACGGCACCATCGACGCGATCTGCTCGGACCACACGCCGGTGGACGAGGACTACAAGCTGCTGCCCTTCGGCGAGGCCGAGCCCGGCGCCACGGGCCTGGAGCTGCTGCTGTCGCTGGCGCTGAAATGGGCCCGCGACGCCGACCTGCCGGTCTCGCGCGCGGTGGCGCGCGTCACCAGCGAGCCCGCCCGGGTCCTGGGCACCAAGGTGCTGGCCTCGTGCGGGCAGCTGGGCGCCGGGGCGCTGGCCGACCTCTGCCTGGTCGACCTGGACGCGCACTGGCTGGTCAGCGAGGACAGCCTGCAAAGCCAGGGCAAGCACACGCCGTTCCTGGGCATGGAGCTGCCCGGCAAGGTCCGCATGACCATCGTCGCGGGCCACGTCGCGTATGAGGCGGCTGTCTGATCGTGCGCGCCTGGTTTCGCCTGGCCGCGCACCTGCTGCGGTTCTCGCTGCGGTTCCTGCTCGTCACCCTGTGGGTGATATTCGGGCTGATCGTGCTGGCTACCGTGTTCCGGCGGTTCGACGTGGCGCGGCGTGACCGGATCAACTGCTGGTGGTCGCGCTGGCTGCTGCGGTGGTGCGGCGTCCGGGTCTACGTCAGCGGCCATCCGCCGGTCGAGGGGGCGGCGCTGCTGATCGCCAACCACGTATCGTGGCTGGACATCTACGCGCTCAGCAGCGTGCGCTGCACCATCTTCGTCGGCAAGCGCGAGCTGCGCGACTGGCCGGTGCTGGGCTGGCTGATCGCGGGCGTGGGTACGGTGTTCATCGAACGGGGCAACCGGCGCGCCCTGCACCACGTGGCCCAGGCCATGGGCGAGCGCTTCGCGCGTGGCCAGTTGATCGGACTCTTTCCCGAAGGCACGACCTCCGACGGCCTGGACGTGCTGCCTTTCCACGCCGGCTTGTTCGAGCCCGCCCGGCGTGCTGGCGTGCCGGTGCTGCCGGTGGCGCTGCGCTATCTCCACCATGGCACGCGCAGTACCTTGCCTTCCTATGTGGGCGAGGAGACGCTGATGGGCAATGCCTGGCGGGTGCTGGGCTCGACCGGCGTGGCGGTACAGGTCGTGTACCTGCCGCCCGCCGCGGCCGAGAACGGCGACGAGGACCATCGCCATGCGATGGCGGCGCGGGTGCGGGAAGCCATCCGGGCCGAGGTGCGCCAGGCGGATTGAATACGTCCCCTGGCTTGCCGATGGCCCTGCGTTGCGCTAATGTATTGCAAATGCGATGCATTTGGGAGTTGCCATGAAAACCGCCACGCTTCCTCCCCTGCGGGTAGAGCCGGAATTGCGCGAGGCTGCTGAAAGAGTCCTCGAAGCCGGTGAGAGTTTGTCCAGCTTCGTCGAGCAGGCTGTTCGTTCGGCTGTATCGCGCCGCGAGGCGCAGGCTGCTTTCCTGGCCCGGGCCTTGGCCTCGCGTGATCAGGCGCGGGAGTCGGGGGACTACGCATCGTCGCAAGCCGTATTGGACAAGCTGCAGCAGCGCCTGGAGACAGCGAAGGTCGACCGGCGCAAGCGGCCTTGATGTACCGCGTCCGTTTCACGCGGGAAGCCGAGCAGGACCTTCTGCGGCTCTATGATTTTGTCCTGGAGAGGGATCCCGATGATCCGGGCCTGGCCGCCCAGGCCTTGGTCGCAATCCGGGATGGCGTCGAGATTCTCGAGCGTTCGCCCTATACCTGCAGAAAAGCGACGCCGCATTCGCCCTACCTGCGCGAACTGCTGATTCCCTTCGGCCGTATGGGTTACGTAGCCCTGTTCGAGATCGATGGGCCTGATTCCGTCACCATCCTTGCCGTACGGCACCAGCGCGAAGACGACTATCACTGAGGCGCCGCCCGCCGCCGCGCGCGTTTGGCCGGAGCGGCGCCATCCTCGCCCGCCGCGGGCACCCGGAACAGCCTGTGCACCAGCGCCCGTACCCACTGCAGCGACGGATCGCGCGCGGTGCTGGCGTGCCATAGCAGGCGCACGTCGTAGGCGGGCGCATAGGGCAGGGTCCATACCTTGAATCCGTAGCGTGGCTGGGCGTTGCGCGCATACGTCGTAGGTACGATGGCCAGCATGCGCGAGTTCATGACCATTTCGGGCAGCGCGCCGAAGTGGCGCGCCCGCACGGCGATGCGATCGTCGAGCTTCAGGCGCGTGAGCATTTCGCTGACGCTGTCGTGGAAGGTCGCCGTGGGCGAGGCCACCAGCAGCGATGCGCTCGCCAATTCAGCGGGGCTCAGTGTCTTGCCCTTGTGCCTGGGCGTGGGCGTCCAGTGCGGCGAGGTGATGGCGACGTAGGGCTCGTGGAACAGCACGTCGGCCTGGATGCCGCGTTGCTTGGGATGCAGGATGCCCAGGCAGAAGTCGATCTCGCGCGCTTCCAGGGCGGCGGCGACGTCGTTGGCGGGCACGGAAATGTTGGTCAGCCGCGAGTGGGGGGCTTCGGTGTGCAGCGCCGCGGCCAGGGTGGGCAGGAAGGTCATTTCGCCCAGGTCCGACATGGAGACTCGCCATTCGACATGGCTGTGCTGGGGGTCGAAAGCCTCGCGCCCCGTTACCGCGGTTTCCAGGGCGCGCAATTCCGCCGCGACGGTCGGCGCGACCTGTTCGCAGATGCGGGTGGGGACCAGCCCCTGGGGGGTGCGCAGGAAGAGTTCGTCGTCGAAGAAGTAGCGCAGGCGGGCCAGGGCGTTGCTGGTGGCGGGCTGGGAAAGGGAGAGGAGTTTGCCGGCGGCGGTGACGGAGCGGGTTTGGTGGATGGCGACCAGGACGCGTAGGAGATTCAGGTCTAGTTGGCGGAAGTTCATGGGGGTTTCTGGTTCTTGAGACGGCTGTGTCCGGGGCCCTTATGAGGATTCTACGGAATATTCAGCAGGCAAATGAAGGGGGGTTGCCCCCCTTCATTTGCCCTCGCGCAGCTTCGCTACATCCGCGGCGGTGACCTGGCCTTCGCGGGCGCTCCAGGTGGTGCGCATGTAGTTGGTCAGTTGGGCGACCTCGTCGTCGGTCAGGCGATGAGCGAAGCCGGGCATGTCGCCGATGCTGGTGCCGTCGGGCAGGCGTTGGGCGGGCAGGCCGTCCAGGATGGAGAGCAGCAGGTTGCGCGGGCTTTCCAGGCGGACGGTGCTGTTGGCGGCCAGGGGGGGCATGCCGGGTGGGTGGCCTTCGCCGTCGACGCCGTGGCAGGCGGCGCAGGTGTTCAGGTAGACGCGGCGGCCGGGGGAGGGCGGGCCGGCGTCGGGCTTGGCCTGGGGGGCGGGGACGGGCTTGGGGGGCGAGTCGCCCAGCAGGAAGGTGGACATGGCCTTCAGGTCGTCGTCGTTCAGGTACTGGGTGCTGTGCAGGATGACGGGGTACATCTCGTCGGCGGCGATGCCCTGGGGCGCGAGACCGGTGCGCAGGAAGCGTTGCAGGTCTTCCGGCGTCCAGCCGCGTTCGGCCAGGGCCTGCGGGGTCAGGGACGGCGCCTCGAAGCGGTTCAGGGTATAGCCTTGCAGCCAGTCGTCGCGGTGCAGCTGACCCAGCTTGCCGCGCGGGGTGTGGCATTCGCCGCAGTGGCCCAGCACGTTGGTCAGGTAGCGTCCGCGCACCCATTGCTGCGATTCGCCCTGCGAGGCGGCGGGCAGCGGATCGTGGTCGAAGAACAGCAGGTTCCAGCCTGTCATCAGGATGCGCAGGTTGAGCGGGAAAGGAATTTCGGGCTTCTTGTTGGGCTGGGCGCTGGGCCGCACGTTCATCAGATAGGCGTAGATCAGGTCGGAATCGGCGCGCGGGATGTCGTGGTAGGCCGTGTACGGCATGGCGGGGTAGAGATTGCGGCCGTGCGGGGCCTTGCCTTCGGTCAGCGCACGGTGGAATTCGTCGGCGGTCCAGCGGCCGATGCCGTGGTCGGGGTCGGGCGTGATGTTGGTGCCGTACAGCGTGCCGAACGGCGTCTGCAAAGGGAAGCCGCCGGCATAGGCGGCGCCGTCGGCGACCTGGTGGCAGGCGGCGCAATCGGCGGCCCGGGCCAGGTAGCGGCCCAGCTGCAATTGTTCCTGCGTGGCCTGGACCTGCTGGGGCTCACGGTCGGGCGGCGCGTCGCGGTTGCCCAGGATCGCCGCGGCGACGGCGGCGACGATCAGGACCAGGACGACGAGGGCGACGATGGGACCGCGTCGCCAGGGGGACGGGCGGGCCATGTCATTTCTCCTTGGTAACCAGGCCGGGGGTGGCGAGGATCACGGCCTTGGCCGCCTCGAAGTAGCGCACGTAGCCGGTGCAGCGGCAGATGTGGCGGCCCAGGTGTTCGGTGATCGTGTCTTCCAGCTGGTCGGCGCGCACGGGATCGGCCTTGAGCCGCTCCATCAGCGCGGTCGCGCCGATCACGAAACCGGGCGTGCAGTAGCCGCACTGGAAGCTGTAGTGGTCCAGGTAGGCCTGCTGCACGGGGGTGATGGCGATGATTTTCTGCTGGCCGTCGCGCTCGGCCAGGCCTTCTATGGTCCGGATACGCTTGCCGTTGAAGTAATGCGCGCCGGTGATGCAGGTGCGGATCTCCTCGGCGCCGCCGGGACCGTCCAGCAGCACCGTACAGGCGTGGCAGACACCGATGCCGCAGCCGAAGCGCGAGCCGGTCAGTCCCAGGTACTCGTGCAGGAAATCGACCATCATCAAGGTGTCGGGCACGTCCATGGGCCCGACCTGCTTGCCGTTGATGGTCAGCGTCAGGGGCGAGGTCGTGATCGTCATGGTTCCAGGACCTCCCGTATTTTTTCCGGCGTGACCGGCAGGTCGGTGAAGCGGTGGCCGATGGCATGCGCGATGCCGTTCACGATGGCGGCGACGATGGGGATCATGACGACTTCCGCGATGCCCTTGGGGGGATCGGTGTCGGAGATGGGCGGCAGGATGTCGCCGGTCTGGCTCCAGACGGCCACGTCGTGCGCGCGCGGCAGATGGTAGCGGTCGAAGTTCCAGGTGCCGTTGCCGGGGCCGTCCTCGTACAGCGGCAGATACTCGTGCAGCGCGTGGCCGATGCCCATCGCGATGCCTCCCTGCAACTGGCCCGATACCAGTTCCTCGACCACCGGCTTGCCGCATTCCAGCACCGAGTGATGCGACAGCAGCCGCACCTTGCCGCTGGTCGGGTTGACGGCCAGCTCGGCCAGGGCGGCATTGGCGCTGTAGTAGGTGACGCCGGCGTTGTTGCGCTGGGCCGGTGGATAGAAGACGTTCGAGCGCTTGATGACGTCGTAGGGCTGGGGCGAGCGGCTGCCGTCGCCGTAGCGCACGGCCAGGCCGTCCAGCGGCCGCCGGACCTTCTGGCCGCCCACGTCGAAGTCGGCCTCGGCCCATTGCCAGCGGTTGAAGGTATGGCCCACCGCAGCGGTCACGAAGTTCGCTTCGTAGGCGGTCTTGACCAGGCGCTCCAGCGGCAGGGGCTCCAAGCCGTTCGCGGTCAGGCCGCGTTCGGTCCAGCGGGCGTCCTCGCGCCGCACGACCAGGGGCGCGGCCTGGCCGCCGCCGATGCCGCGAGTCCAGATCGCCATCGCGGCCGGCCACAGGCCGTGCTCGAACACGACGCGGGCGGTTTCCTTCGTGGCGTGCCCGAAGAAGTAGACCGAGTTGCTGGCGCTGGAGGGCGAGGCGTGGACCGGCGTCCACATCGGATCGGCGGCCAGCCGGTCCTGCTCCTCCTGCTTGACCGTGTAGGTATCGACGTTGCCGACCATGGGCAGGTCGGACCAGTCGGTGACCGCGGTGCGCACTTCGTCGGCGGGGCGGCCGAACCATTCGGCGCACATCACGGCCTGCGAAGTGCTCATGCCGGTGCCGATCTCGACGCCGGTATGGTGCAGCACGATGCGTCCTTCCGGTGTCAGCGCCACGCGGACGAAGGCGGCCTCGCCGCCGGTGCCGAAGTCCTTCTGCACACAGCCGAAGCCCACGCCATAGCGTTCGTTCGGATGCGCGGCCTCGTAGTCGCGCTTGCGCTGGGCGCGTTCGGTCCACAACGGATGGCGCCGCGCGCGCTCGAGCACCTCGTCCACCCGCAGCGCGCCGCCGGCGATGGCGCCCTGGGTGTTCTTCATGCCCGACAGCAGCGCGTTGCGGACGCGGAACTCGATCGGATCGATGCCGAGTTCCTCGGCCATCTCGTCGATCATCATCTCGGTGGCGGCCATGCTTTGCAGCGTGCCGTAGCCGCGCGCCGAGCCGGCGTCGATGGCCCGGGTGGCCTCGGCCACGGCGATCAGGTCGTTCTTGGGGAAGTAATAGACCGACTGCGCGGCGGTGGCGGCCACCATGACTACCGAGGGCGAGAAATTCGAACGCCCGCCGCCGTTGCCCGTGAACGTGCCCTGGAAGGACTGGAGCTTGCCCGTTTTGCGGTCCACCGCCATGGTGTACTGCATGTCGAAGGCATGGCGCTTGAGCGAGGTCTGGAAGTGCTCGAAGCGGTCCACCGCGAAGCGCACCGGATGGCCGTCGCCGTACAGCGCGGCGACCAGGCCGTAGAACGGCACGTTGCAGTGGTCCTTCGAGCCGTACCCGACCGTGTAGCAGGGATGCACGAACAGGTGTTCCAGCGGAAAGCCGCTGTCGGCCACCATCTTGGCGGCGGCCTCGGCCACTTCCTGCGGCGACTGCGTGGCCAGCACCATGTGCAGCGAACGGGTGGCCGGGTCGTACCAGCAGTTCGCGTTGTCCGGCTCGAGCGCGGCGGTGTCGATCGACTGCGTCGTGTAGCGGCGCTTCATGACCAGCCAGTCCGCGGGCGGCGCGGCCAGTTCCGCGCCGATCTGCTCGGCCGCGCGCATGCCCCGCGCGTCCAGGCTGTCCTCGGGCTTGGTCGAGGGCCAGATCAGGGTTTTCTTTTCCGTGGGGAAGAGGGGACTGTCTTTCAGGCTGGAGTAAGCATCCTCGTCGTCCGGCGATGCGCCGCCCACGCGGACGTACCGGAACACGCCCCAGGGTTCGCGGTCGAGCGGTCCGGTCGCCGCGCCGTAGCGGATGACGTCCCGGGCGGCGCGCAGCCGTCCGCGGGCGAGCTGGTAGCGCGCGAAATCGTGGAAGATCAGGATGGCGACCGCGTGCCCCAGGTAGGCGGGCGTCTTGCCCGCGGGCAGCAGCATGTCATCGCCATAGAAGCCGGGGAAGGCCAGCTTGTCGCGGGCCAGGTCCTCGGCCGTGACCACGCGGTCGGGCTTGAGGTCGTCCCCCAGCGACGCGAGGTCGAAGCCGGCGTAGGTCCGGTCGGCCTGCGTGGCGCGAAGGATGAGGGCATGGGACTGCTGCTTGGGCCAGTGCGGCATGTCGGCGGCGCGGATGTCGCGGGCGAAGACCTTGCCGCCCACCACTTTCTCGTGGCCGTCGATCCGGAAGCGGGTATGGCCGTCGGCCGGGTTCCACTGCGCGCCGCGCAGGATGCGTTCTTCGAACAGGGCGCCGAACGCGGCGCTGTACAAGGGGGCTATCCACACCGTGACGCCGCCCACCGCGATGGCCTTCAGGAAGCCACGGCGGGACATGCCGGCGCCCGTGGCGTCCGTGCGGGCCGTCTGGTTCCAGCCAGGATCTTGCTTCACAGCACGCTCCTTGCAGCAAAACCGCAAGTGCCATGCTGGCAGCAAAAGATGGATTTATCAATACCGGAAAAGAGTGGAAATCAAGGCGGACCCGACGACGCAGACATGGATTTTCCTTATAGGGATACTACGAGGTATTCACCAAACAAATGTGGAATATACGAATAAACCATTAGCCCGTGGCCGGGTGCTGGAGAAGAATGGTGCGCTGACACCAGGCAGAGGAGAACGGGACCATGGCGGAGCGTTCGTTCACGAACGAGGTCGGCAAGCTGAAGCTGGGCGAAGGCGAGGAGTTCCGCGGCGAGGGCATCCTGGCCGTGACCAAGGCCCTGCTGCAGTCCGGCGTGTCGTACGTGGCGGGATACCAGGGGGCGCCGATCTCGCACCTGATGGATGTGCTGACCGACGCGAACGACATCCTGGAAGAGCTGGGCGTCCACTTCGAGCACAGCGCCTCCGAGGCGACGGCCACCGCCACGCTGGCGGCCTCGGTCAACTATCCGCTGCGCGGCGCCGTCACCTTCAAGTCCACCGTGGGCACCAACGTGGCCTCGGATGCGCTGGCCAACCTGGCTTCCGGCGGCGTGACCGGCGGCGCGCTGTTGATCGTGGGCGAGGACTACGGCGAAGGCTCCAGCATCATGCAGGAGCGCTCGCATGCCTTCGCGATGAAGTCGCAGGTCTGGCTGCTGGATCCGCGGCCCAACCTGGAAAGCATGGTGGGCGCGGTCGAGCGCGGCTTCGAGTTGTCCGAGGCCAGCAATACGCCTGTCATGCTGCAACTGCGCATCCGCGCCTGCCACGTCCATGGCCGTTTCACGACGCGGGCCAACAAGCGCCCGGCGTTCACGCTCAAGGACGCCATCGAGCACCCCGCGCGCGACGTCAACCGCATCGTGCTGCCGCCGGCCTCCTACCTGCACGAGCAGGAAAAGGTGGCCAAGCGCTGGCCGGCGGCGGTGCGCTACATCACCCAGCACGGCATGAACGAATTCTTCGGCGCCGATGACCAGGACATCGGCATCGTCATGCAGGGCGGCATGTACAACGGCGTGCTGCGTGCGCTGGAGCTGCTGGGGCTGGCCGACGCCTTCGGCCAGTCGCGGATTCCGCTGTACGTGCTGAACGTGACCTATCCCCTGGTGGACGAGGAGTTCGTCCGCTTCTGCGCCGGCAAGCGCGGCATCCTGATCGTGGAAGAGGGGCAGCCCGACTACATCGAGCAGGCGGTCCACGCCATCCTGCGGCGAGCCGACCTGAATACGCGGGTCCACGGCAAGGACGTGCTGCCGATGGCGGGGGAATATACCGGCGGCGTGCTGCTCAAGGGACTGGCGGAATATGTGCGCCGCTACGAGCCCGGCCTGCTCGACGGGCGGACGCTGCCCCGCGCCGCGCGGCCGGCCACGCCCGCGCGCATGCCGGACAATCCCAAGGCCTTCGCCATCCAGCGGGCCGCCGACCAGGTCCAGGGCCGGCCGCCGTCGTTCTGTACCGGCTGCCCGGAACGCCCCATCTTCACCGCCATCAAGCTGGTCGAGCGCGAACTGGGCCAGCACCACATCAGTTGCGACATCGGCTGCCATCTGTTCTCGGTGCTGCCGCCCTTCAACCTGGGCGCCACGACCATGGGCTACGGCCTGGGGTGGGCCGGCGCCTCGGCGCTGAACACGCGCGAGACCTCCCGCCGCACCATCTCCATCATGGGCGACGGCGGGTTCTGGCACAACGGGCTGACCAGCGGCGTGGGCAATGCCGTGTTCAACGAGACCGACAACGTGCTGCTGGTGGTGGACAACGGCTATTCGGCCGCCACCGGCGGACAGGACGTGCTGTCGTCCAAGGCCGAGAACCCGATACGCAGCACCAACAACCCCATCGAGAACGCCGTGCGCGGGGTGGGTGTGAAATGGGTGCGGACGGTGACGCGCACCTATAGCGTGGCGCAGATGCGCGACACGCTGCGCGAGGCGCTGACCACGCGTGAGAAGGGTCCGAAGGTGGTGGTGGCGCAGAGCGAATGCATGCTGAACAAGCAGCGCCGCGTGCGCCCGCTGATGCGCAAGGCCATAGGCGAAGGCCGGCGCGTCGTGCGCGAACGCTTCGGCGTCGATCCCGACACGTGCACGGGCGATCACTCCTGTATCCGGTTGTCCGGCTGCCCCTCGCTGACCATACGGGACAACCCCGATCCGCTGCGCACCGATCCGGTGGCGGCGGTGGTGGACAGCTGCGTGGGCTGCGGGCTGTGCGGCGAGGTCTCGCACGCCGCCGTGCTGTGCCCGTCGTTCTACCGGGCCGAGATCATCAACAATCCGGGGCGCTGGGACAGGTTCAAGGCGCGGATCAGGAAGACCGTCATCGGCGCCTTGCAGCGCCGCATCGACCGTCGGCTGGAGGGGTTGGCGGCATGAACGCGACGCATACCAACGAGGCGGGCGCGCCGCGCGCGCTGACCATCGCGGTGCTGGCCATGGGCGGCGAGGGCGGTGGCGTGCTGGCCGACTGGCTGGTGGACCTGGCCGAGCACAACGGCTACCTGGCCCAGACCACCTCGGTGCCGGGGGTGGCCCAGCGCACCGGCGCCACGGTGTACTACATCGAGATGTTCCGCGAGGCGGACGTGCCGCCGGGCAAGGCGCCGGTCATGGCGCTGGGGCCGATGCCCGGCGAGGTCGACGTGGTCATCGCGTCCGAACTGATGGAAGCGGGCCGCGCCCTGCAGCGAGGCCTGGTCGCGGACGACCGCACCACGCTGATCGCGTCCACCCACCGCGTGTATTCCATGACCGAGCGCACGGCGATGGGCGACGACCGGGTCGACTCGATCGCGCTGCTGGAGGGGGGGCAGGTGGCGGCGCGGCGCTTCGTGGCGGCCGACTTCAGCCGCATGGCCGAGGACGCCGGCAGCCCCATCAGCCCGGCGCTGTATGGCGCGCTGGCGGCAACGGGCGCGCTGCCATTCGGGCGCGAGCTTTTCGAGGACGCGATCCGGCGCGGGGGCGTGGGCGTGAAGGCCAGCCTGCAAGCCTTCGCCGCGGGTTTCGCCGCGGCCGCCGGCCAGGATGCGCCGGTGCTGCGCGAGACCACCGTGCGGCGCGAGGCGGCGGCCGTTGCGCCGGCCGAGGCGCCCGCGTCCACGGGCAGCCTGCCGACCGCCGTCGGCCCCCGGTTGGCTGCCCTGGACGAACGCATGGCGCGCGAATTCCCGGCCGAGTGCCACGCCGTGCTGCGCGCCGGCCTGGTCCGCGCGGCGGACTACCAGGACGTGGCCTATGCCGGCGAATACCTGGACCGGCTCGCACCGCTGCTGGCGGCGCTGCCGGATCGCGGCACCGCCAGCGTGGAGGTCTTGTCCGAGACCGCGCGCCACCTGGCCCTGTGGATGACCTACGAGGACGTGGCGCGGGTGGCCGACCTGAAGACGCGCGGCGCGCGCTTCGCCCGCGTGGCCGCCGAGGTGCGGCTGTCGCCGGCGCAGCAACTGGATATCAACGAGTTCATGCACCCCCGGCTGGAGGAACTGGCCGACGCCATGCCCGCCTGGCTGGGGCGATGGATGATGCGCAGCGCCTTCGCGCGCGCCTGCATCGGGCCGTTCACGCGCAAGGGCAGGGTGGTGCGCACCAGTTCGCTGCGCGGCTTCCTGCTGCTGTACACGGTGGCGGGGCTGCGCGGCATCCGCCGGGGCTCGCTACGCTACCAGGTCGAACGCGAACGCATGGCGCGATGGATGGATACCATCGTCTCGCTGGCGGCGAGCCAGCCGGCGCTGGCGGTGGAAGTGGCGCGGGCGCAGCGGCTGATCAAGGGCTACGGCGACACCCACGTGCGCGGCTGGGGCAACTTCCAGCGCATCATGTCGGTGCTGCCGGCGCTGCGGCAGGCCGCCGACGGCCCCGTGCGCCTGCGGGCGCTGGTCAAGGCGGCGCTGTCGGACGACAGTGGCCGCGCGCTGGAGGAAAAACTCGCGACCGTCTAGGATAAGGCGGCGTCATCAAGCAGCACCTCGTTGGTACAAAAAAGACAGGAGACAACGCATGAAATTTCCGCTCATCAAGGCAGCCGCCGCGTTCCTGGCCTGCGCGGCCATGTCCGCCGGCCCCGCCCAGGCGCAGCAGACCACGCTGCGCCTGATCTCGGCCTTTCCCGAGAACGGCATCTACGTGCAGCACCTGCAGGCGTGGGTCAAGAAGTTCAACGAAGAAGGCAAGGGGGTGCTGCAGCTCAATTTCCTGGGCGGCCCCAAGACCATGCCCCCGTTCGAGGTGGGCAACGCGGTCAAGACCGGCGTGGTCGACATCGCGCTGAACACCGGGGCGTTCTACACCAACGTGCTGCCCGAGTCCGACTTCCTGAAGCTGAGCGACATCCCGGTCGCCGAGCAGCGCAAGAACGGCGCGTTCGAGGCCATCAACAAGGTCTGGAACGAGAAGGGCAACATGCAGTACCTGGCCCGGATGGTCGAACACCAGCCCTTCCATCTGTACATCAACAAGAAGATCGACAAGCCCGACCTGACGGGGATGAAGATCCGCATCACGCCGGTCTACCGCGAGTTCTTCCAGGCCCTGAACGCCAACGTCATCACCACGCCTCCGGGCGAGGTCTACACCGCGCTGGAGCGCGGCGTGGTGGACGGCTACGGCTGGCCCATAGGCGGCATCTTCGACCTGAACTGGCAGGAAAAGACCAAGTTCCGCGTGGACCCGGGCTTCTACGACGCCGAGGTCTCGCTGATCATGAACCTGCCGGCCTACAAGAAGCTGACCCCGCCGCAACTGGCCTACCTGAACAAGCAGTTGCTGGCCCTGGAAGCGCAGAACGGCTTCTGGGACCGCTACGCCGAAGAAGAAACGGCGCGGCAGGCCAAGGCCGGCATCCAGACCATCAAGTTCGACCAGGCCACCGCCCGGCGCTATCGCGACATGGCCTACGAGGTGGGCTGGGCCACCGCCGCCAAGCAGAGTCCCGAGGTGGCGGCGCGCTTCAAGTCGCTGCTGTCCCGTCCGGCCGCCGGCAGCCGCCCATGATCGCGCGCGTGTCCGCCGCCTACGGGCGGCTGCTGACGGCGCTCGCCGCCGTGGGATGCGCGTTGCTGCTGGCCATGATGCTCGTCATCGTGGCCGACGTGCTGCTGCGCAACCTCGCCATCGCCGGGCTGCCGCGCGGGTTGGCCTGGAGCAACGAGGTGTCCGAGGCCATGCTGTACCTGATCACGCTGTGCCTGGCGCCGTGGCTGCTGCGCCAGGGCCAGCACATCCGCGTCGACATCGTGCTGCAGGCCATTCCACGCCGGCTGGCCTGGGGGCTGGAATGGCTGAGCGACGCGCTGGGCCTGGGCTGCTGCCTGGCGATCGCCTGGTACGGCGCCCAGTCCGCCTGGGCCAGCTATCAGTCGGGCGCGATGAACATCAAGACACTGGTGACGCCGGAATGGTGGATGCTGGCGCCGCTGCCGGTGGTGTTCCTGCTGTTGGCGGTGGAAATGCTGTTCCGCATGCATCGCCTGCTGCATGCCGAGGCGGGTCCGCGCAATGAAGCGGTGAGCGCATCATGAGCTGGCAGATCGCGGCCTGGATCCTGCTGGGCGGATCCACGGTGCTGCTGTTCATCGGCATGCCCGTGGCGCTGACCTTCATCTCCATCAACATCATCGGTGCGTGGCTGTACATGGGGGGCGAGATCGGGCTGATGCAGCTCGCCCGCAACAGCGTCAGCTCGGTGGCGGCCTTCTCGCTCACGCCCATCCCGCTGTTCGTGCTGATGGGCGAGGTGTTGTTCCATACCGGCCTCGCGCTCAAGGTGATCGACGGCATCGAGCGCCTGATCACGCGCGTGCCCGGCCGCCTGGCCGTGGTCGCGGTGGTGGCCGGGACCGTGTTCTCGGCCATTTCCGGATCGACCATCGCCACCACCGCCATGCTGGGTTCGCTGATGCTGCCCGTCATGCTGTCGCGCGGCTACCACCCCCGCATCGCGACCGGACCCATCATGGCCATCGGCGCCGTGGACATGCTGATCCCGCCGTCGGCGCTGACCGTGCTGCTGGGCTCGCTGTCGGGCATCTCCATCTCCAAGCTGCTGATAGGCGGGGTGATGCCGGGCATCATCCTGTCGGTGGCCTTCGTGCTGTGGATCGTGGTGCGCGTGCGCATCACGCCGTCCTGGGCGCCGGCGTCCGACACGGGCGAGCGGCGCACCGGCTGGGCGCGGTGGCATCTGTTCGTGGCCTACGTGCTGCCCACGCTGTCCATCTTCGGCGTCGTGGTGGGGGCGCTGGCGGCCGGATGGGCCACGCCCACCGAATGCGCGGCGCTGGGTTCCTTCGCCACCATGCTGCTGGCCGCGCTCTACCGGCGCCTGACCTGGGAAGCGGTGGTCAAGTCGCTCAAGGGAACGGCCGCCATCTCGGGCATGATCCTGTTCATCATCCTGGGGGCCACGACCTTCGCCCAGATCCTGTCGTTCTCGGGCGCGAGCAATGGCCTGGTGGAACTGATCACCGGCCATGGGCTGTCCACCGGCCTGATCGTGCTGGGCATGATGCTGATGCTCATCTTCCTGGGCATCTTCGTCGACCAGATCAGCATGATGATGATCACGCTGCCCATCTTCATGCCCATCGTGGGTGTGCTGGGCATCGATCCGGTGTGGTTCGGCGTCATGTTCCTGATCTGCATGCAGCTGGGCCTGCTGCTGCCGCCGCACGGCCTGCTGCTGATGACCATGCGCGGCGTGGCGCCGCCGTCGGTCTCCATGGGGACGATTTTCATCGCGGTCGTGCCCTACGTGGTCATGAGCCTGCTGTTGCTGGGCGCGGTGTTCTTCCTGCCGGGCATCGCCACCTGGCTGCCGAAAATGATCGGCTAGCCTGGGGCGGGACGGCGGCCTGTCTCGCCGTCCCGCTCATAATTGATTGAGATTTGCGTCAAAAATGGGATGATGAGTTCCAGCCATGTGGCTATGCCCCGGCTGGGCAAATCCTTACCATCGTTCCGTCGCCCGAAGTTCGCGAGGCGTATTGGAGAAAACGATGGAGGCAGGAGAGGCGCTGGTCAGCTGGCCCAGCGAAGGCATCACGCGGGTGCCGTTCCAGGTCTTTTCCGACCGGGAGGTCTACGACAGGGAACAGCAGCGGATCTTCCGCGGTCCGGTCTGGCAGTTTCTTTGCATTGAACAGGATATTCCCGAGCCCGGCGACGTCGTCACGTCCTGGATGGGCGAGACGCCGGTGATCGTCGCGCGCGACCACGACGGCCAGGTCAACGGCATGGTCAACCGCTGCGCCCACAAGGGCGCGCTGGTCGCGTTGAAAAGCAAGGACACGGTCAAGAATCTGACCTGTGTCTACCATGCATGGTCGTACCGGCTGGATGGCCGGCTGCGGTCCATCGCCTTCCAGAACGGCGTCAACGGCAAGGGCGGCATGCCCGAGGACTTCGACGTCGAGGCGCACCGGCTGCAACCGGTGCGCGTGCAGGTTTTCTGCGGGCTGGTGTTCGGCACGCTGTCGGACGAAACCCCGCCGCTGGACGAGTTCCTGGGGCCGCGCATGAGCGCCTTCATCCAGCGCAACTTCGGCCGGCCGCTGAAGGTGCTGGGCCGGCACAGCCAGATCATCCACAACAACTGGAAGCTGTATGCCGAGAACGTGCGGGATTCCTATCACGCGACGCTGCTGCATACCTTCTACACCACCTTCAAGGTCAACCGGCTGGACATGGACGGCGGCATCATCCTGTCCGACCGCAAGTGGCACCACATCAGCTATTCCAAGCGCGCCACCTTCAACCTCGACAAGGAGTACCTGACGGCCGAGGTGCACTCCGCCAAGTACGGCGCCAAGCACGGCGAATCGGCGCTGGAAGGGCCCGAGCTGCTGGATGCCTGGGAGGAGTTCGACGACGGCATCACCCATAGCATCCAGACCGTGTTCCCCAACGTGGTGTTCCAGTTCACGCTCAATTCGCTGGCCATCCGCTTCTTCGTGCCCCAGGGCGTGGACAAGACCGAGCTGAAATGGATATTCCTGGGCTACGAGCGCGATACGCCCGAACAGTCGAGGATGCGCATCATGCAGTCCAACCTGACCGGCGCGGCCGGCCTGGTGGCGCTGGAGGATGGCTGCATCAACGAGTTCGTGCAGCGGGGCACGGTGGGGTCGGGGCGACGCGCGGCGTTCATCGAGATGGGCGGCCGCGTGGCCGAGTCGAACGAGTCGTCGCGCGCCACCGAGGCTTCCGTCAGGGGGTTCTGGCACGGCTATCGCGACATCATGGGATTCTGACGGAACGCTGATCATGCAGACCACCATTCGTACTTCTTCTTCTCCCGCCGTGGGCGAGGACGTCCAGGCCGCGATCGGCAGGCTGATGGCCGATTACGCCCACGCGCTGGACGATGATGACCTGGAGTCCTGGCCGGACTTCTTCACCGACGACGGCAGCTACCGGCTGACCACGCGCGAGAACGTGGCGGCCGGCCTGCCGGTGGGCATCATCCATTGCGAGGGACGCGGCATGCTGCGCGATCGCGTCGCGGCGCTGCGCACCGCCAACATCTTCGAGCCGCACTGCTACACGCACGTGCTGGGCCCGAGCCGCATCGCCGTGGTGGGCGACGGCAGCTGGCGCGTACGTTCCAATTTCAGCGTCTATCGTACGTTCGAGACCGGCGAGTCCCGGCTGTACGGGGTCGGCAAGTACCTGGACATCGTCCACGCCCAGGGCGACGGCCCGCGCCTGCGGGAACGCGTGGTCGTGCTGGACTCGCGCTGCGTCGACGTGCTGACCGTCATTCCACTATAAAGGGCGCGCTGCGCACCGGAGGAGACACACCATGAAGAAAAGCTTGAAGGCCGCCGGCCTGGCCGCCGCGGCATGGACCGCCTGTATCGCGCCGTCGCAGGCCGCCGACGACACGGATTGGCCGAAACATACCGTGCGGCTGATCGTGCCGTACGCCCCGGGCGGCATCGCCGACCAGATGGCACGCATCACGGCCGAGGCGTTGCAGGCCGCGTTCAAGCAGCCGTTCATCGTCGAGAACAAGCCCGGCGCCAGCGGCAGCCTGGCGACGTCCTACGTGGCCAAGAGCAAGCCCGACGGCTATACGCTGCTGGTGGGCCTGGCCGCGCCCCAGACCCTGAACCAGTTCATCTACAAGGTGGACTACCACGGACTGAACGACTTCGCGCCGGTGGCGCTGCTGAACACCAACCCGCTGATCCTGGCGGTGCATCCCACGCTGCCGGTCAAGACCGTGGGCGACGTGATCGCCTACGCGCGCAAGTATCCCGGCAAGCTGAATTTCGGCGGCGCGGGCGGGCTGACGCAGTTCGCCGGCGAAGTCTTCAAGTACGACACCAAGACCGACATGGTGCACGTGCGCTACCGTGGCGGCGCGCCGGCCGTCGCGGCAGCCGTGGCCGGCGACGTGCAGATGACCTTCGCCAACTACTCCGACGTGCAGCCCTGGATCGAGTCCGGCCGGCTGCGCGCGGTCGCCATCACCAGTCCCAAGCGCTACCCCCGCAATCCCGACCTGCCCACCATCGCCGAGTCGGGCGTGCCGGGTTTCGGCATGGACGGCTGGACGGGCCTGCTGGCACCGGCCGGGACACCTCCCGCCATTGTCCAGAAGATGGCGGTGGTGGTGCGCAAGGCCCTGAACGAGCCCGCGATGAAGGACAAGCTCGAGGCCATGGGCAGCCCGCCCGGAGATATGACGCCGGAGGAGTTCCGGGCTTTCGTGGCGAGCGAGATCAAGCGCTGGCAAGGCTTCGTGGCCGAGTCCGGGATCAAGGTGGAATAGGGCATGGCCAAGAAAGGTGAAACGGCCCCGATGCCGACCGGACCACTGATCTCCGCCTCCGACCTGGCCCGCTTGGCGGGCGGCGCGGGAGTGGCCATCCTGGACTGCACCAGCCACCTGCCCACGGAGCGGCGCGACGCGCGCCGCGAGTTCGAGGCGGCGCACATTCCGGGCGCGCGGTTCGTGGACCTGGCCGAGATCAGCGATCCGGCGTCCGGCCTGCCCACGATGCTGCCTTCGGCGGCGCAGTTCGAGGCCGTCATGCGCAAGCTGGGGATCCAGGCCGGGGATCTCGTCGTGGTGTACGACACCCATGGCATACGGACCGCGCCACGGCTATGGTGGATGTTCCGGGGCTATGGCCACGAGCGGGTGGCGGTACTGGACGGCGGCTTGCCCGCGTGGCGGGCGGCCGGCGGCGCGGTGGAGCAGGGCCAGGCGGCGCCCGCGCGGGAAGGGGACTGGAGCGCGATGCGCGAGCACGACGCGGTGGCCGATACCGCCGCGACACGGGCCGCCGCGGCGGACGTCTCGTCCCGGGTGGTGGACGCGCGCAGCGCCGAGCGCTTCCGGGGGCTGGCGCCCGAGCCGCGCCCGGGGCTGCGGGCCGGCCACATCCCGGGCAGCGTCAACCTGCCCTACGAACACCTGCTCGACCCGGTCTCGCATGCCTACCTGCCGGACGACCGGCTGGCCGAGGTCATGCGGGCGCATGGGCTCGGGCTGGGGAAGGACACGCGCTTCGTCTGTTCCTGCGGATCCGGCGTATCGGCCTGCGTGCTTGCGCTGGCATTGCACAAGCTGGGCGAACGCGACGTCAGGGTCTACGACGGGTCGTGGACGCAATGGGGCAGCGATGCGGCCCTGCCGGTCGAGACCGGCGATGGCCATGCCTATGCCTTGAAGACCTATGTGGCGGCGCCCGGCAAGTTCGCGGCCATGCGCGACCGTTTCCTGTCCTCGGCCGCGCCGCTGCTGGCCGAACAAGGGCTGCTGCTGGAACGGAGCTGGACGCCGCCCGAGGCGCCTGACACCTTCGTCTACCTGCTGAAATGGCGGTCGGGCGTGGATTTCGACCAGGCCTGGGACGCGTTCGCCCGGGATCCGCGCTGGCTGGACGTCAAGCGCCGCTCGGAAGCCCAGGGTCCCCTGATCGCGCGCCAGGAGTCTATGATGCTGGGTACTTCAATAGGGGAGAGGCGGTGATGAACGCGCAGGGCAGTTTCGATAAGGGATCGGGCCTTTACTACACGGCGCAGGGGCCGTCGACGGGCGAGGCGGTGCTGCTGGTCCATTCGATCATGTCCGATGGGGCCAGTTGGGCGCGGCAGTCTGCGTGGCTGGCACGCACGTACCGGGTGATCGCCATCGACCTGCCTGGCCACGGACAGGCGCCGATCGCCGGCGAGGTGACCCTGCCCGGCCTGGCCGATTCCGTTACCCGGCTGGCCGACACGCTGGGCTTCGCGCGCTTCCATTTCATGGGGGTATCGCTGGGTGCCATGATCGGTTTCGACCTGGCCACGCGCCATGCCGCGCGGCTGGCCAGCCTGGTGGCCTGCGATGCGCCGTCCAGCACGCCGGACAACTACGGGGCGCTGTGGGACGAGCGGATCGCGCGCGCCCGGCGCGAGGGCATGGCGGCGCTGGTGGACGAGACCCTGGCGCGGTGGTTCACGCCGCCGACACTGGCGGGAGAACCGGCCCTGGTCGCGCAGGTCCGCGAGCAGATCCTGAAGACGCCGGTCGAAGGCTACGCGCATTGCGCGCGGGCGATCAGCCGCTTCGACTATCGCGACGGGCTGGCGCGCAGCCCGGTCAGGGCAACGCTGACGGCGGGCGAGGCCGATGGGGTCATCGTGCCGGCCATGCGCGAGCAGGCGCGGGCGATGCCGCATGGCCAGTGGGTGGAGATACCCGGCGCCGGTCACCTGCCCCAGCTCGAGAACCCGGCCGCCTTCGAGGCGATGATGGCGGGGCACTTCGGCAAGGCGTGAACAGACCCTAGGCGTCCTGCGATTTGCGGATGGCGTCCGCCAGGTACTTGAGCATCGCCCGGGTGGCGCGGGGCACGCTGGTGCGCGAGACGATGTAGGCGTTGAGCGGCAGGCGGGGTTCCCACTCGGGCACGATGCGCTTGAGGCGCCCGCCGGGCACGTAGTCGCGGCCGAGTATCTCCGGGATCAACCCCACGCCGGTTCCGCAGGCCACCATCTCGCGCAGCAGGCGGATGCTGTTCACGCGCGCCCGCACCCGGCCCAGCGCGGAGCGGCCCGCGCCCGACGGCACGGTGTTCCACAGGCTTTGCCCGGATTGCAGCTCGGTCACCACCCAGTCGAGCGCGGGCAGCGTGGCCAGGGATATGGGCTGCGGCAGGCCGGCCTCATAGGTGGGGCTGCAATAGAGCCCGTAGCGGATCTCGCCCAGCTTGCGCACCGTCAGCCGCGACGGCTTGGGTTCGCCGAAGGCGATCAGGATGTCCACGCCTTCGCCGATCAGGTCGATGGGCCGCGTGGTGGTGTCGACGACGATCTGCAGATCGCTGTGTTCCAGCGCGAATTCCGAGATCGCCTGTCCCAGCCACGCGGTGCCGAATTCGATCGGCATCGCGACGTGGAGCGTGCCCGACATGCTGGTGGCGCTGCGGGCGATCTTGCGCGCGATGCTGTCGCGGGCACGCGCGATGTCGGCGCATTCCTGCAGCAGGTCGAGGCCCAGCGCGGTGGGCGAGACCTTGCGCGTATTGCGTTTGAGCAGCATCGCGCCGCAGCTTTTCTCCAGCGCGATCAGGCGGCGGCTGAGCGTGGCGCGCGGCACGCCCAGCTTGTGCGCGGCCGACGTGAGCGAGCCGCTTTCCACCACGGATTGGAACAGCATCAGATCGTCGAGATCGAGTGACAGCTGCATGACGCGGCCTTACCCCTTTAGCGCTATGTCCTATTGCGTATAGGCATGTTAGCGCACGCTACCTAGACTTCGTTCCTATATCCATGGCGGGAGATGCCCGCTGCGAACGTGGAGCACGAGAGCATGGGGCGGGCGATGCGGAAGGAGATGTTCTGGAGCGGCGCGCGCGGAACCGTTTGCGCGCTGGCGTTCGGACTGGCCTTTTCCGCGGCATGGGCCCAGGAGCCCGTGCCGGACGCCGAGGTGGGGCAGGTCGCGCAGGAGCGGCTGGCCGACGCCGATACCCTGCTGGCGCTGACCCAGGACGGCGCGATCCTGTACGCGCAGGATCCGGTCAAGCTCAGCGGCTATCAGTATTGCAGCCAGGCGGTGGCGCTGGCCGAGCAGGGCGAGTTCCGGCAGAGCGTGCGCGCCGCCAGCAAGGCGCTGCACCTGGCCCAGGCCACCAAGGATCCCAACCTGGCCGCGCTGGCCAATCGCGACCTGGCGATCGCCTATAGCTACGCGGGCCGGCTGGACAAGGCGGAGTCCTTCGCGCGCGAGGCGCTGCGGCATCCCCCCAAGGAGCCGGAGAAAGTCCTCGGTCCGGTGCACAAGGTGCTGGGCGACGTCGAGGTCCGGCGCGGCGACTATCCCGCGGCGATCAAGAGCTACGAAACCGCGCTGGCCAGCAGTTCGGAACGCTACGCTCCCCTTGTTCGGGTGTCGCTGGTCAACGCGCTGGCCGAGACCGGCGATGCGGCGCGGGCGCGGCAGATGCTGGACGCCACCGCTCAGCCGTCCGATCCGGCGCTGGCCACGCAATGGCAGCGTACGCGGGCGCGGGTCCTGCTGGCCGAGAACCGGCCGCGGGAGGCGGCGGACCTGTACCGTTCGCTCACGACGCGGCAGACCGGCACCGACAGCGGCTACTACCAGCTATGGGCCTGGGACGGCGTGGCGCGCAGCGAGATCGCACTGGGCAACAAGCCGGCGGCGGCCGATGCGCTGGGCAAGGCGCTCGACGGCGTGGACGCGGTGCGCGCGCGCTTTCGCAGCGACGAATTCAAAATGGGCCTATTCTCGGACATGCAATCCGTGTTCGAGCGCGCGATCGGCCTCTACAGCGACCTGGGCAATGCGCCGGCGGCGTTCGAGCTGAGCGAGCGCAGCCGCAGCCGCGCGCTGCTGGATGCGGTGCGCGGACGAGGCAGCGTGCCGGAGGCGGCCACGGCCACGCTGTCGCTGTCGGGCCTGCAGCAGTCACTGGCACCGGACGAACGCGTGATCCAGTTCCACGCCTTGCCCGAGCGCCTGCAGGCCTGGGTCGTGGGGCCGTCCGAACTGCGGGAAGTGTCCATCCCCATCGGGCGCGAGGACCTGGCCAAGCTGGTCGATGCCTTGCGCGACCTGATCGTCAACGGCAAGCGCGGCGCGGTCGATGGTGCGGCACGGGTGGGCGAACTGCTGATCGCGCCGCTGGGCATCGCGCCCGGGCAGCGGCTGATCGTCGTGCCGCACGGCCCGCTGCACTACCTGCCGTTCCAGGCGCTGCGCCTGAACGGCGCCTACCTGATAGAAAGCCACGCGATGTCGGTGGCGCCGTCGATGAGCATCGCCGTGCAGCTGGCGCGCAGGACGCCGCGCGTCTCGCCCGCCCTGACCGCGTTCGGCAATCCGCGCATCGAGGACCAGTACGACCTGCCGGGCGCGGAGCGCGAGGTGCAGGAACTGGCGCGGCTGTTCCCGCAGAAGAACGTCTACATGGGCAGCGCCGCCACCAAGACCCAGTTCAAGCAAGCCGCCGCCCGCGCGCCTCTGATCCACGTGGCCGCCCACGCGCAGGCCGATACCGTGGACCCGCTGTATTCACGCATCCTGCTGGCCAACGAAGACGGCCGGCAGAGCTTCCTGGAAGCGCGCGAGATCCTGGGGCTGGACATGAACCACACGGCCCTGGTCACGCTGTCGGCGTGCGAGTCGGGACTGGGCCGGATCGCGCAGGGCGACGAGGTGCTGGGGTTCACGCGGTCCTTCCTGTCCGCCGGGTCGTCCAGCCTGATCGCGTCGCTGTGGCCGGTGTCCGACGACGCCGCGGAACTGCTGATGAGCACCCTGTACGCCGAGCTGGCCAAGGGCAGCGACATCCAGCGGGCGATGCAGGCCGGCCAGCTTGCCGTTCTCAAGCGCAACAAGATGGCGCACCCGTTCTTCTGGGCGCCGTTCAACCTGATCGGGAACTGGCGCCTGACGGTGGAGGGCTGAAGCATGCGGGGTGCCGACAAGACATGGAATCGCCGGGGCATCGCCGCCGCGGCGATGGGGCTGGCGTGCTCGGCCGCGCTGGCCCAGACGCCCGGGCCGCTGGCGCAGGCGCCGTCGCAGCGCCTGCCCGAACCGCCCGCGCCCGCCGCGCAAGCGGGCTTCCGTTTGCAGCAGGTGACCTTCACCGGCGCCGCCGCCATACCCGCGGACGAATTGCAGGCGCTGGCGGCCGGGTATGTGGGCCGCGATGTCTCGCTGTCCGACCTGGAGGCACTGGCGCGGGAGGTGACCGAGCTGTATCGCAGCCGCGGCTACTTCCTGGCCCAGGCGCTGGTGCCGGTGCAGACCGTGCGCGACGGACGGGTCGAGATCAGCGTCGTCGAGGGACGGCTGGGCAAGGTGGACATCCAGGTCGCGCCGGATGCGCCGATCTCCGAGGGGCGCATCCGCGCCTACCTCGCGCCGCTGCAGCCGGGCCAGCCGGTCAGCGCGCAAAGCTACGAACGCGCCATGCTGCTGCTGTCGGATCTGCCCGGCATCAAGGTGTCGTCCGGCCTGCAGGAGGGCAGCGAGCCCGGCACGACGGACCTGGTGGTCGAAGTGACGCAGGCGCGGCGCGTGACCTTCGCCTTCGACGCGGACAACCACGGCACGCGCGAATCGGGCCGGGTCCGGGTGGGCGGCACCATGCGCGTGGCCAGTCCTCTGGGCCTGGGCGACAACCTGGACGCCCGGCTCATGATGTCCGAGGGCAATTCGCTGAACTTCGGGCGGCTGGGCTACGAGGTGCCGCTGGGCACGGACGGCCTGCGCCTGGGCGCGGGTGTCTCGCGCGTGCGCTATGAACTGGGCCAGCCCTGGTCGCAACTGGGCGCGAAGGGCCGGGCCACGGTGGCCGACCTGTCGTTGAACTATCCGGTCATCCGGCAGCGCGGCCAGAACCTGTTCCTGCGACTGGGCGTGGACCACAAGGAACTGCGCGACGATCTTTCCATGTTCTCGTATTCGGCGCGCAAGAACGTCGTCGGCGTGGGCCTGGGCTGGAGCTGGGAGCGGCGCGATGAACTGTTCGGCGGCGGCTACTGGGCCAGCACGGGCACGCTGTACCACGGGCGCCTGGACATCAAGGACGATCTGACGCGCGCGATGGACCAGGGGCCGGCGGGCCACCGCACGGACGGCGGCTTCACCAAGCTGACCTGGCAGGTGTCGCGCCTGCAATCCGTACTGCCGCGCCACAGCCTGTACGTGTCCCTGGGCGGGCAGCTGACCAACGGCAACCTGGACGCTTCCGAGAAGCTGGCGCTGGGCGGCGCGCGCGCCGTGCGGGCCTTCCCGTCCAGCGAACTGCTGGTGGACGAGGGCGTGCTGGGCGTGGTCGAGTGGCGCTGGTCCGCCACCGAGGACCTGACGCCCTATGTGTTCTACGACGTGGGCAAGGGCCGGATGTTCCATTCGCCCACCAGCCTGGACACCAACAATACCCGCAGCATGCAGGGCTTCGGTATCGGCGCCGTGTGGTCGCGGCCCGGCGATTTCATGGTGAACGTCTCGCTGGCGTGGCGCCGCAACACGGCCGCGCCGGTTACCGATGGCGGCGATCGCAAGCCCCGGATCTTCGTGCAATTCCAGAAAGTGTTTTGAGGGCCCGGGGCGGCCGGGGACCGGCGCCCAAGGCGGCGCGAACCGCGCTCCGGGACCAGGAGAACCACATGAGTGCAGCTACCCGTTCCTCGCGCAAGGCCCGCGGGCCCGCGTTCCCGGCGCCGGAGGCGCGCTGGAATCCCCGTCCGCTGGCGCTGGCCCTTGCCCTGGTGGGCACCAGCGCGGGCGCCCAGATGCCGACCGGATTCAATCCCGTGCAGGGCAGCGTGCTCACGCCCGTCACGAGCGGCAACACCATGTCCATCCAGCAGCAGAGCGACCGCGCCATCATCGAGTGGGGCTCGTTCTCGATCGGCGCGGGCAACGCGGTCCGCTTCCTGCAACCTGGCGCCTCCAGCATCGCGCTGAACCGGGTGCTGGGCGGAGACCTGTCCCGGATCTCGGGCGAGCTGTCGGCCAATGGCCGGATCTTCCTGATCAATCCCGCGGGCGTGCTGTTCGGCCAGGGATCGAAGGTGGAGACGGGCGGCCTGGTCGCCTCGACGCTCAACATCAGTAACGCCGATTTCATGGCGGGCCGCTTCCGGTTCGAGCGCGACGACGCCAACAACGCGTCCGTGACGAACCTGGGGACCCTGACCGCGCCGGGATCGACCATCGCGCTGATGGCCGCCACGGTGGTCAACGGCGGCGAAGGGAAGATCCTGGCCGACGGCGGCACCGTGGGGCTGGTATCGGCCCGCCAGGTGACGCTGGACTTCCAGGGCGACGGCCTGACCACGTTCCGCTTCGCGCCGGACGCCGGTGCCAGCATGGCCGCGGTCACCAACGAAAGCGGCGCGATGCTCCAGGCCAACGGCGGCCGGGTGGCGGTGCTGGCGGATTCGACCCAGGTCGCGCAGCGCGTGGTCAACCAGCAAGGCACGATACGCGCGCAATCGCTGACCGCGCGCAATGGCGAGATCATCCTGGGGGCGTCGGGCCAGGCCGACGTGGCCGTGGGCGGCATGCTGGACGTATCGGGCGCGGCGGGGGCGACAGGCGGCACCATCCACGTCGACGGCGGTGGTATCCGTACCCAGTCGGCCCGCATGGATGCATCGGGCGACGGCGGGGGTGGGCGCATCCAGCTGGAAGGCCGGCGCGCGGTCACGATGGACGAGGGCAGCAGGCTGCATGCGGATGCGCTGGGTTCCGGCCATGGCGGGACCATCGCCGTCGACGCCCCGGGGCTGCACGCGGCGGGCACCATGACGGCGAATGCCGCGGGCAGCGGCGCGGGCGGCGCCGTTACCACGTCGGGCGGCGTGGTCGAGATCGGGGCGGTCCACGTTTCGGCGGCCGGCGCGGGCAGCGGCGCGAACGGCAAGTGGACGATCGCCTCGCAGGGCGACGTGATCGTTGGCGCCGCGCCGGCGGCGCGGCCCGCCACCGAGGTGTCCGCGGCCAGCGATGACAGCCGGGTATCGGGCGGCGCCGTGGGCGAAGCGCTGGGGAACCGTACCGACGTGACCGTGGCCGCCACCGGCTTCGCGCTCGACGGCGGCCGGGGGCAGAGCGGCAACGTGGTGTTCGAGAGCGAGGCGAGCGTCGTCAAGACGCAGGGCGGCACGTCCACGCTGCGCGTGGATGCCATGCGCAACATCGACATGTGGGACGGATCGCGCATCGAGTCGCAGGCCGGCGCGCTGAATGTGGAGTTCAACGCCGATTCCTCGGGCAAGGCGGCGATGCGCCGGCTGGAGGGCGCCAGCGATTTCGTCGAGGAGAGCGGCGGCAGCATCGACCTGGAAGGCTCCACCATCACCACCCGGGGCGGGGATCTGCGCCTGTTCGGACAAAGCGATGTCGCCGGCGGCAAGGCGAGCGGCGGTACATCCTTCGTGAAAGGCCGGGCGCAGACCCGCCGCGACGGTATCTTCGTCGGCTGGAGCGACGTATCGCTGTGCGCCGACGACGCCTGCGCGGCGGGTGGCTCGCTGGCCGCGGCCGGGACCGGCATTACCACGGTCGATGCGACGTCCGGCCGGGGCGTGGAAGGGGGAGCAGGCGTCACCTTCAGCGGTACCGGCGTAGCGGCGGGCGGCGATATCTCGATCACCGGCCATGGCGGCGTGGCGGCCGCCGGCGTGCGGATAGACGGGCGCCGCGAAGGCGGCACGCAGCACTCGATGAGCGCCGCGGGCGACATCACCATCGTCGGCACGGCGGCGGCCGCCACGCTGGCCAACAATCTTCCGGCGAACACGCCGGAAGCCGGCGTGGCGATCCGCAACACGACCTTGTCGGCGGGTGGCGACGTGACGATCGACGGCAAGGGTTCCAACCTGGACGCGCTGACCCAGTCGCCCGACATCTTCGGCGTGCTGGGTTACGACACCATCGAGGCGGTCGATGGCGTGTCCCTGCTCGACGCCCGGGTGCTGGCCGGGCCCGGCCGCGACATCCTGATCACCGGGGCCGCGGGCGGCGACGGCTTGATCATCGAGAGCGACGGCGCCTCGGGGGCGACCTATACCCCCATCGCCGCGCGTGGCGTGCGCATCGAAAAAAGCGTGGAGGCCCTGGAGGCACCTGGCGGGGCCGCGCCCGACATCGCCACGGACGGCGGCCGCATCCGCATCGCCGGCCGCGACAGCGACGTCTGGCTGGCGGGCGAACCGACCAAGGTGGGCGCGACGCTGCAAGTGGATGCCAGCAGCGCGGACGGCCGGGGTGGCAGCATCGAGATCACCGGACGCAACGTGGGCGTGCTGGGCGCGACCGCGCTGCTGGCCGATGGCGCCACCGGCGGCGGCGACGTGACGGTGCAGGCCGAGGCCGTGGCGGCGGTGGATGATTTCGCGCGCGTGCAGGCGAACGCGACCGGCGCCAGCAGCGACGGCGGCAAGCTGCTGTTGACGGGGGATGATGGCTTGCGCGTCCATGGTTCGCTCCAGGCGCGGGGCACGGGCGCGGGGGCCGGCGGGCGGATCGAGACTTCCGGCGGCGGCGTGGATGCCAGCGGAGTCCGGATCGATGCCGGAACCGGCACCGGCGCGGCCGGAAACTGGATCGTCGATCCCTACGACGTCCGCATCGTCCACGGCATGGGGCCGGGGGCGCCGGTGGACACCCCGTTCGAGGCCGTGAGCGATACCACCATCCAGGACTTCAGCATCAACACCGCCCTGGATGCGGGCACCAGCGTGCGGATAGGGACCGGGGCCGGCAGCGGCACGGGCGGCGACATCACCCTAGACAGCGGCGTGGATATCCGCCGCACGACGGGCACGGCGCCCCTGGAGTTCGCGCTGGATGCCTACCGCGGCATACGCGGCGATTCGTTCAGCATCGTGTCCGAGGCCGGCGCGCTCGACCTGGCGTTCAACAGCAATGCCAGCGGCACCTTGTCGGGCGACCAGTCCATCGCCTTCCAGAATGCGACGCTGACCACCAACGGCGGATCGGTCATCCTGTATGGCCAGAGCGACCCGGTGGCCGGCAGCGCCAGTTCCAACCGCGGGCCGGCCATCCGCCTGGTGGACAGCTTCATCGACACGCGCGTCGGCCAGAGCGATGCCGGCGCCGGCGGGAACGTCGTGCTGCGGGGCGCGGGCGACGGGGTGGCCAGCGTGGACATCCAGGGCGGCCGCATCGACGCGGCCACCGGCAGCGTCACGGTGCGCGGCGTTTCCACCAACTACGGCGAGGGCGTGCAGATAACGTCGGGTGGCAGCGACGACGCCATCATCACGACCACGGCCGGCAACATCGACATCGTCGGCATCGGCGGCAGCGATTCGTCGGCGGGCGCGGAAGGCGTCAGGATGGAAGGAGCGCATCTGCAGTCCGCCAGCGGCGACGTGGACGTGCGCGGGTTGGCGCAGGGGGCCGGCACGACCGCCGCCGGTGTGATCCTGGAGGGTTCCTCGCTGGTCGCGCAGGCGGGCCGGGTACGGGTGGCGGGGCAGTCCGAAGGCAGCGGCCTGGGCATCGACCTGCAAGGCGGATCGTCAAGCCTGTCGTCGCACGCCATCGACGGTCAGCAAGGCGTCGTCCTGCGGGCCGACAACGACGGCAGCGCCGATGCGATCGCGCTCGAGGCCTCGGTCCGGTCGGGCGTGTCGATCAACCTGCGGCCGGGCGGCGTCGATGCCGCGGGGAACGCCACCGATCACGCCGCGACCCGGATTTCCGTGGGCGGGGCGGGCGGCAACGGGTTTTCATTGTCGGACGCCGACATGGGGAACCTGGACGCGCCCACCATCATCGTCGGCAGCAACACGCATGCCGCCGACATCTCGGTGGACGGCGCGGTAGCGACCTCCGGCAACCTGACCTTGCAGAATGAAGGAGGCGGGGCGATTGCGCTGGGTGGCAACGTGACGGCCGCCACGCTGGCGCTGCTGGCGGGCGGGAACGTGACCCAGTCGCCCGCCGCCGCGATCACCGCGAATGCGCTGGCGGCCCGGTCGGCCACGGGCGACGTCGTGCTGACCCACCCGGGCAATGCCGTGGCCACGGTTGCAGGCGGCGCGGCGGGCGACTTCCGCTACGTCGATGCCGACGGCATCACGATCGGCAACGTGCCGGCCCTGGGCATGGACGCCGCGACCAACGGCGTGCAGACCCGAGCGCTGGATGGCATTTCGGCCGACCGCGCCATCGTGCAGGCTCGTGCCGGGAACGTCACGGCCAATGCCGCGATTACCGCGCCGACGGCCATCACGCTGCAGGCGGACGCCGGCGCCGTCCAGGTCAACCGGACCCTGGACAGCGGATCGGTCGCCTTGCTGGCGGCCGGAGATGTCGGCCAGCAGGCGGGGGCCGCCATCACCGCCGGCACGCTGGTCGCCCGTTCGACCGGCGCGGGCGTGACGCTGACGGACGCGGGCAACCAGGCCGGGATCCTGGCGGGCAGCGCGGCCACCGATTTCCGGTATGCGGACGCCGACGGCCTGACCCTGGGGAATGCCGCCGTCGTGGGCCATGACACCGCGGGCAACGTGCAGACCGTTGCCGCGTCGGGGATCTCGGCCGATACGACGCAGATCGCGGCTCGCAAGGGCGATCTGGACGTCGCCGCCGCCGTCTCGGCCGCCGACCTGCTCAGCCTGCAGGCCGACACCGGGGCGATCGGCGTGGGTGCCGCGGTCCAGGGGCGCACGGTGGCGCTGCTGGCCAGCGGCGACATCACGCAAGCCGCCGCCGGCTCCATTGCAGGCGAAGCACTGCTGGCCCGGTCGAGCGCGGGCGACGTCCGACTGGCGGCCGGGAACAATGACGTGCGCACGTTGGCGGCATCCGCCGCGGGCGACCTGCGCTATCGCGGCAGCGGCGACCTGGCGGTGGCAACGGTGACGGCGGGGGCGCTGGACGCCAGCGGCACGCCGCAGACCGTTGCGGCTTCGGGCCTGACGGCCACCGATGCGATCGTCCAGGCGACCACGGGCAACCTGTCGGTCCAGGCGGCTTCGAACGCATCCAACGGGCTGACCTTGCAGGCGGACGCGGGAAGCGTGCAAGTCGGGCAATCGCTGCAGGCGCGAACCGTGGCCCTGCTGGCTCGCGGAGACATCGGCCAGCAAGCCGGCGCGGGCATCACGGCGGACACGCTGGCGGCCCGGTCGACGGCCGGTGCGGTGACGCTGACCGCCGCCGGCAATGACGCCGGCGTGTTCGCGGGCAGCGCGGCCACCGAATTGCGCTATGCCGATGCGAACGCGCTGACCGTCGGCGACGCCACCGTCGCCATCCAGGACACGGCGGGCGGGCTGTCGTCATCGACCGTGGCCGGTGCGCAGGCCGGCGTGGTGCGGATCGCGGCGCGCACGGGGAGCCTGACGGTTGCCTCGGACGTGACGGCCACCGACACCGCCAGCCTGCAAGCCGATGCCGGCGCCGTGGCCGTGGACGCCGCCGTGCGGGCCCGCGCCGTGGCGCTGCTTGCCGCGGGCGACGTCACCGAATTGACCTCCGCCGGGATCGCGGCGGAGACGCTGCTGGCGCGCTCGACAGGCGGCGACGTCCTGCTCGAAGGCGGCGGCAACGACGTGCGCGCGCTGGCGGGCAGCGCGGCCGGAAGCCTGAGTTATCGAGGCGCCGGCGACCTGGCCGTGGCGGCCGTGACGGCCAGCGCCCTCGATGCGGCGGGTGTGTCGCAGGCGGTCTCCGGGGCGGGCGTGACGGCCGACGATGCGTTCGTGCGGGCCACCTCGGGCAATCTGTCCGTTGCCGCCGCGTCGACCGCCGCGGGGGCCATGGTGCTCCAGGCGGACGCCGGCAACGTTGCGCTGGAGCAATCCGTGCAAGCCGCCACGGTCGCGCTGCTTGCGGGCGGCGACATCGGCCAAAGCGCATCGGGAACGATCACCGCCGACGCGCTGACGGCCCGCAGCACCGGCGGCAGCGTCGGCCTGGACCAGGCCTCGAACCACGTCGGGACGGTGGCGGGCGGGGCGCGCGCCGCGTTCGCCTATACCGATGCCGATGCCCTGCGCATAGGCGAGGTCACGCTGCCGACCCTGGGTTCGGGCGAGGGCCTGCTGGCGGGCTCCGAGCGCGGCATAAGCGCCGACACCTCGGTCGTGCGGACCCAGTCCGGCGACCTGACGCTGGATGCCGACGTGACCGGCGGCACCGCCGACCTGGTGGCGGCGGCGCGCTTCCAGAATCCGGCCGGCGCGCGCATCGATACCTCCGGGCGCTGGCGCGTGTGGGCCGACACCTGGGAAGGCGAGACACGCGGCGGCATGGCCGGTTCGGGTACGTTGCCCAACCTGTACGGCCGTACCTACGGCGCGTCCGTCGCCGACGCGGACAACCACTTCATCTACCGGCAACAGCCCACCGTGACCGTGACGCTGGACAGCGCGTCGCGGCCGGCCGGCATCGGCAACCCCGCCCTGGGCTATACGCTGGAGGGCCTGATCCTGGGCGATACCGGGGCGGGCATCAGCGGCACGGCCGGGTCGGCCGCCAATGCATCGAGCCCGGCCGGCACCTATGCCGTGACGGCGGCCACGCCCTTCGTCTCGGCCGAGGGATATCTGATCAACGTCGTGCCGGGCGTGCTGACCGTGAACAGCTATACCCTGCCCAGCGTGGACCTCCAGCGCGAGATACCGACCACCTACCTGTACGACCGGAACCTGGCGCCGGTGGCCATGTGTTTCGCCACCGGACCGATAGCCGGCGACCGGGTCGAGCAGGCGGGGGATGTGCTGGCCCGGGAATGGTCCCGGGTGCGGACGCGGCCGAACCTGAGCAACTGCGTGTCCACCGATCGCCGCAACGCCTGCTCGGATTTTTAGGGGGAACGGGACCTAGAGACTGGCCGACCGGGCGCCGCGCCCGGCCGGTGTCCAGCGTCCCAGCAGCGCGCGCAGCTTGGCGGGCGCGACCGGCTTGGTCAGCAGCGTGACCGAGGTTTCCCGTATCCGCTGCAGGATGTCCGGCGTGGTCGTGCCCGAGATCATGATGGCAGTGGCGCGCGGCCGCAGCTCCCGCGCCTGCAGCAGCAGCGCGAGCCCGTCGTCGCTGTCGCCCAGCTGCAGGTCGCACAGGATCACGTCGTAGCGCCGGCTGGCGTCGCGCAGCTTGCGCAGCGCGTCGTCGGCGGTGCGCGCCTGGTCCACGCGGCAGTGCCATTGCCGCAGCAGGTGGGCCGTCCCCTCCAGGATGGCCTCGTCGTCGTCGATCAGCAGACAGTCCAGGTCCAGCGAGGTCGTGCCGGCGGCATCGGGAGAAGCAGCCTGGGGCGCCACGGGCGGCGCATCGGTCGTGGGCAGCAGCAGCGAGAACGTACTGCCGCGGCGCAGCGCGGACCGTACGCGGATGTCGGTTTGCAGCAGGCGGGCGATGCGGGCGCAGATGGACAGTCCCAGGCCGAAGCCGTTGCGCCGGTCGCGCTGAGGGTTGGCGACCTGGTAGAACTCTTCGAAGATGCGCGACTGCTGGATGGGCGCGACGCCGATGCCGTTGTCGCGGACCTCGATCCGCGTGCCGGCGCCGTCGCGCCGCGCGGCGACCAGCACCCGGCCGCCCTCGCTGTGGCGCACGGCGTTGCGCACCAGGTTGTCCAGCACGCGCATGGCCAGGCCGGCATCGGTCATGACCGCGCGGCCCCGGTCGCGCCATACCAGCTCCACGCCCGCCTCGCGCGCGACCGCCCCATGCATGGCGTCGAGCTGCTCGAACAGGTCGCGCACGCGCACCGGGGCATAGGACGGCGACAGCACGTTGGCGTCGAGCCGGGAAATGTCCAGCAGCGCATCCAGCAGCGCGCTCATGACCTGGGTGCCCTCTTGCAGGCGCTGCATGGCGGGTAGCTGCGCCGGGCTGGCGGTGGGCAGCAGGCCGTCGATGAACAGCCCCATCGCATGCACCGGCTGACGCAGGTCGTGGCTGGCCGTGGCCAGGAAGCGCGTGCGCGAACGCGTGGCCTGCTCGGCCTGCGACAGCCGCGCGAGCGCTTCCCGGGTGGCGGCCTGGATGCGCGCTTCCTGCGACGAATAGGCGTCCTGCAGGCGCTGCGCCATGTGGTCGACGTCGCTGGCCAGGGCGGCGATTTCATTGCGGCCACAGGGACCGCAGCGGGCGTCCAGCTTGCCGCCTTGCAGCGATGAGACGGTCGCGGAGATCCGCTTCAGCGGCCGGGCGACGGCGCGCGCCATGTGGCGCGCCGACAGCCAGGCCAGCAGCAGGGCCGTTCCGCCTATCAGGCCGCCGGCCAGCATCGAGGCCGCGCGCGCGCTCCGGTGTTCGGCATCGTCCAGGAATACCCGCACCGTGCCGATGTCCAGCGCCGGTCCGCCGGGGCGGGGGTAGTCGGTCAGGCCGCGCGTGGCGCGCAGGCGCACCGGCTCGGCGAAGGGGCGGGCATGCTTGAGCTTCTCCGACTCGGGACCCGCCGCGATGGCGATGCCCGTTCCATTGCCGATCTCGACGCGCGAGGCGATGCCCTTGGCCACCATGTTCTCGGCCAGATCGCGCAGAGTCTCCACGTCGCCGGCATACAGGCTCAGGTCGCTGGCCACGGCCAGCTGCCGCGCGATCGCCGCGCCGTTGGCGCGGAACGCCTGTTCCAGCGCGTCCAGGCGCTCGTGGGTGAACCACAGCGTCAGCGCCACGGCGGCGGTGGCGCACGGCAGCACGCCCAATCGGATGAGGTCGCGTTGCAGGCTGTCCGATCGAAGCGCGGCGGGGAGCATGGGAGGCATGGCAGCCCTAGTCCCGGCGCGCCACGGCCGCCGTCAGGTCGTCGTCGGGCGGCAGGGCCAGCCCCAGCCGCCTGGCCACGTGCGGATTGGTGCGCACGGTCAGCCGCCGCGGGGCCTCGACCACCGGCGGGCCGGGAGGCGCCTGCCGGAGCCGCAAGGTCAGGGCATGAGCCTGTTCGGCCAGTTGCGCGTTGCCGGGTACCAGCGCCGCCAGGGCGCCTGCGCGCACCATGGCTTCGCTGGTGGCGAAGACCGGCAGGTTGGCCGTGGCCGCCGATTGCAGCAGCGCCAGGGCCGCGGCGGACGTCGACCCCACCGGGTCGGGCAGTACGAGCAGCGCGTCGCTGGCGGGCACGACGGTCTGCAAGGCGCCGGTCAGCGCGTGGGAATCGGGCGCGTCGGCGGCGGTGATGGCCCAGGGCCGGCCGCCGCGAGACGGATGCTGGGCCGGCCACGTCAGGGCCGCGCTGGCCAGTTCGCGCATCAGCGGTTCGGCCTGGGGTGCGGTCACGACACCTACCCGGCGCTTGCCGGGCAGCACGGCGTCGATCAGGCTGAGCTGTTCGGCCGCCGCCGGGTCGCGCAACAGCACGCCTATGGCGCGATCGGGGCGGCGCAGCGCGGGCAGCGCACGCAGCTCCTCGTACTCCAGGCGACCCAGCAGGGCCAGCAGCACCGGTTCGTTGCCGGCGCGCAGGACCACGGCCCGGGCCGCCCTGGGGCCCACGGCGACCAGCACGCCCGGCCCGCTGCCTTCGGCGCGGGCCGGCGGCGGGGAGGCCGAGGCCCCCGTGTCGGGCAGCATGGAGCCGCGCGCGCTGCGCGTGCGCACGCCGGCCAGGACGGAATCGCCGTCGTCGGGGCCGGAGCGCGGCGCGGCCGCCTGCTGCCCGTCGAGCTGGCGCAGCGAGTCCAGCGGCAGGATGTCGACCTTGCCCTGGGTCAGGCGGTGCGAGGCGGCGTTGACGCTGCGCATCTGCGCGGCGAACTCGCCGTACTGCTGGATCGTATCGTCCAGGATGAGCGTCATGTCGGCCGCCCAGGACGCGGCCAGCGGCGCGGCCAGCCATAGGAGGGCCAACCGGCGCAGAAGCAGCAACAGAGGCGGCGCGGAGTTTCGGAACACGTTGCGAGGATTCGTGGAAGCTGTATCCGCAATCTACGTAAGCCTGGCGCGCGCGGCGATAGGGCAGAGGGCCTATGCCGCCAGCCGCCGCGCCGCTGCAAGCGCCACGCCCGCGTGCGATGGGATAGGCCGCTTGGCATATCGATCCGGACCGGGGATTTGCGCACACTATGGCATCCGCCTGCCATCTTCCTGGAGTGCGCGCCATGAAAACCTCCGTCCGGCCCCGCGCCTTTCCCTCGGGTCCCCTTGCCGCCGCGGCCCTGGCCTGCGCGGCCGCCCTCGCGATTCCGCATCCGGGGCATGCCCAGTCCGGCAACTTCGGCACCGAGACGCCCTCGGTCAACCAGATCATCGACCAGCTCAAGACCGGCGGCGGCGACGATGCCACCGCCGGCGTGCGCACGCGCGCGCTGCGCCCCGGCGCCTCGTCCCAGGCCACCGCGATGCCCGAAGCGCCGGCACCGGCGGCGCCCGCCGCCATTTCCATGCAGATCCAGTTCGCGTTCGGTTCGGACCAGATCGCCGAAAGCTCGCGCCGGTCCATCGACAACCTGGCCGCGGCCCTGGCCTCGAGCGAGCTCAAGGGCCGCATGTTCACCGTCGCGGGCCATACCGACGGGGTGGGGTCGGCCGACTACAACATGCGCCTGTCGCAGCGGCGGGCCGCCTCGGTCAAGTCCTACCTGGTGGGCCATGGCGTCGACGCCGCGCGGCTGCGCACGGTGGGCAAGGGCCCGACCGAACTGCTGAACCCGGCCGACCCGCGTGCCGCCGAGAATCGGCGCGTGGAAATCATCGCCACCGGGTCTTAACCGCGCGCCGGATTCCGGCGCGCCGCGGGAGGACCGCCATGGCCATGCACGTCGTCAACGGGGCGCTGCTGCAATGCAGTTTCGGCGTGGCGCCCTCGTCCCTGGTGGTGCTGCCCGTCAACAAGATGATGTCCTCGAACCAGCCGGCGGCCAACATCATGGACCACAAGCCCATGGTCAACATCATGCCCTTCGGCATGTGCGCCAGCCTGGGCAACCCCTCGGTCGCCTCGGCGACTTCCGCCGCCCTGGGCGTGCTTACCCCCATGCCCTGCGTGCCCGCGACCAGCAGTCCCTGGGTGCCCGGATCGCCCACCGTCATGCTGGCCAACCAGCCGGTCCTGAACAACACCTCGACCTGCATGTGCAACTGGGGCGGGGTGATCACCATCACCATGCCGGGGCAGGTGACCGAACTCGTGCCTTGACGGGGCGGGCCGCCAGGCCCGGCGTCATGCCGCCTCGGTGCTCAGCACGACCTTGCCGACCTGATCGATGGCGGGCTTCTCGGGCCGGACGGCATCGCTGTCGTCCACCCGGATGTTGCTGAAGGGGGCATCGCCGGCGGGCGGCTTGTCCTCGTCGCCACCGCCAAGCAGCGACCTGGCCTTGTCTTCGTCCGCGCCCGTGGCCTTGTCCAGGACGTCCTGCACGCCGTCCTTGCGTGCCCGGTCGACGTTGCCGACCTTGTCCTTCATATCCTTGGCGCTGTTGGCCGGATCCAGGAAGTTGAACTTGTTGTCGCCCAGCTGGCTGACCGCATCGTCCATCTTCTTGCCGCTTTCCCTGGCCTGTTCCGTGGCTTCCAGGAGATTGTCCTTGGTGTGCTTGACGTCCTGCACCACGCCGGTGGCCTGCTTGATCTTGTCGCGCACCGGATTCCACACGGTCTGCCCCACGGTATCGCCCAGGCCGAAGGCATCGAGCAGCAGGTTGAACAGCGGAAACAGGGTGTTGCGCACCTGCAGGGCCAGCAGCATGGGTAGCCGGCCCAGCCAGATCTCCATGGTCCGGGCATCCTTGCTGAGCGCCTGCCCGCGCATCTTCTGCAATTCCCCGCTCAGTTCCTCGACGATGAAATCGATGATGACGTCCAGGTGGGCGGCATGCTTGGTCAGGAAATCGCGCAGCAGCTCCGCGCCCTTGTTGAGCAACTGCTGTTTGCCCATGCTGACCTTGCCCAGCTGGGTCTCGCCCTCGGCTTTCTTGTTGTCTCCTGGCGGCGGAAAACCCGCCAGCTTGAACACGAGGTCCACGATCAGCTTGCTCAGCGCTTCGCGCGTGGACAGCGCGGTCAGCACGCGAAGGTCGCCGTCCCCGGCGGCCAGGAGCAGATTGGTGTAGATGCGCTCGAGAATGGAGACCGAGACCTTGGCGATCTCCTGGACCACCGTGTCGACGAAGCCGGGCAGCGGCTGGATGCCAGTGCCCTCGGAGATCGCCCGTGCGATCAACGCCGGCGCGGGAACGATCTTGTTCAGGTTCTTGAGATCCGTGCGAGGTTCGTTCCAGCGCGATCCGCCCGAGAGGGTGGCGAAGGCCGCGGCCAGCGCATCGCTACCGGGGCGCGTGCGGGCGCCCGCCGTCTCCAGCCAGTCGGTCAGCGATTCCTGGGCGCCCTTGGCCTTCTCCTGCGCTTCCTCGACCTTGTCCTGGGCATCGTCGATGGCTTTTTCGGCCTTGCCCAGGGGGTTGTCGGCGTAGGTCTTGGGGGCTGCGGGCGAACCCGCGCCCTGTGCGTCCGGCGCTTCCTTCTCGAAGAACCAGATGCCGAAGGTGGGCTCGCGGCCGTCCCGTATCGCCGTGACGGAGAAGGCCCGGCAGGCTTCTTCGATGCCGGCTTCATATTCGGCGCGCGCCGCCTGGAACATGGCCTTGTAGGTGTCCTGGGCCTTGAACAGGTACTTGGGGATGTCGGCGATGAATCCGCCCACCCCGCCGACGGCCCCCAGCGGCCCGGGCAGGGGCAGCGACGGCAGCCCCGCGCCTCCGCCGGCTCCCGGCTTGAATGCCGAGGCGCACAGCACGGCAAAGTCGGCGCGCACCTGGTGCAGGTCCACGCCGGTCTGGTGCAGGGTCGGATAGTCGATCGATCCGACGTTCAGTTTGTCTCCGGCGGTCTGGATCTTGACCAGCAGCGGCAGGAATTGCTCGGGGCCGACCGCCGCGGATTTCTGGCCGCTGCCCAGCAGCGAGCCGACCGTTTCCATGGCGCCGCCGATCGCGCCTTGCATATTGGTTTCGAGTACGTGCTTGGCGGCGTCGACGAAGCTGAACAGCAGCATGGTCTCGCGCAGCAGGGCGTCGCGGCAGCCTATGCCGTGTCCTGGCGGCCCCTTGCCGGCGAAGGTGTCGTTCATGTCGCCATGGACCTTGCCGAAGTGAATGAACTCGATGGGCATCGGGCGGCTGCCGCGGTTCTCGTCGGAGGATTGGCTTTCCGAGCCTTGAGCGGTGGGCTTGAGGAAGAGTTTTTGCGGCTGGCCGAGTTTGTCGTTGAGCGGATCGCGGGCGTAGTAGTACGGCGTGCCATTGGGCACGCCGCCGGCGCCACCGCCCAGCTTGCCGGCGACGTCGTCGATCAGTCCACCTACGGTCGAGTCTTTTCCGGCGACGCTATCGGCCTTGTCCGCCGCTGTGCCGGCTGCGCTTTCGAGTAGTCCCATCGCTTATTTCTCCTCGGTCGTCGAGGCGCCGGCGTGGTGAAGGCATCTCCTAGACATGGAGCTCTTCCAGCTTGGCGCGCGTCGCATCGTCCGGCTCGCCGGTTGCTTCCAATCCATACTGGCTCTGGAAGCGCTTGAGTGCATCGCGGGTGGCGTCGCCGATGCTCCCGCTCTCGCCGCCGCAATCGAACCCCAGGTTCTCCAGCCTGCGCTGCACGCCCGCGTTGTCGCTGACCGGCCGCAACGCACCGATGGCGATGTCGTAGACCTCGGCGCCCTCGGACAGCGTCAGCGTGGCGCTGCGCGTCTCGCCCGGGATGGGGTGCTCCAGCTTGCCGTCGCCGTCGGTCACGCCATGGATCACCTTGTCGCCGAAGACCAGGGTATAGGCCTCCTTGGCGCGGGGCTCGTCCAGCACCGTCAGCCGCAGCTTGAGCTTGGTCGGTTCGCCCTTGCGCTTGAACGTGTGGCGGGCGTCCACCGGCTTGCTGACCGACTTCGTGCCCTTGTCGGGAATGAAGATCTCGTCGCCCGGCACGAGCTGGTTGGGATCCTTGCGCTTGGCGCGCAGGCCGGCGTTGCTGCCGTGCTCCCAGATCGTCTTCCACAGGAATCCGTGATCCTTGGCGATGCTGGCGATGCTGTCGTTCTCCGCCACCGTGTAGTTGGGCATGGCTTACTCCCAGGCCGAGTCGTCCAGGCCGGGGAAGCTGATCTCGCAGTTCCCCGGGTCGAGGCGGGCCACTCGCGCCACGCCTTCCTGGTCGGTGGAGCGGGTGGCGGTCTTGCCGTTGGGCAGCTTGAACTTCACGCGTTCCCCCGTCACGGGCTGGCCTTCCTCGTCCAGCAGCTGGACCTCGATGTAGTGCGTCTTGTCCTTGTTCTCGTCCGAGGTCTGGTCGTGCGTCGGCTCGTCGCCGTCCCCGCCGCCCTTGAATACCTGGCCGGGGTCGGCGTGCGTGGCCAGCGCGGCCTGCAGCACCTGCATGGGGGACACGAGCGAGGCCGCGCTGCCCGAGGCCGGGCCGCCGCCGCTGTTGATCATCACCATGGGCGCCTGGATGTAGATGCCGCCCGCCGAGATGTCGATGAAGCTGCCGCCGACCTTGAGCGACAGCTTGGCCCCGGCCTCCAGCACCACGTTCATGCCGGCCTTCAGGTAGTAGCTTTGCGAGACGGACTCGCTGTGGCTCTTGAAGGATTCGCCCACGCCGCCGTCCACCTTCACCGACTGCGATCCCGTGATGGCCACGGCCTGCATGCCGGTGATCTTCAGGTGATCGTCGCCGCCGATCTCCGCCACGCGATCCTGCTTGATCTTCTCGTGGCGGTGGCGCTTGATCTCGGTCAGCCGGTCGCGCTCGACCACCAGGTGGTCGTCGTTGCCGATGGCGGTGCGGCGGTCGTTCCCCACGCGCACGTCCATGTTCTTCTGGGCATTCACGAACAGCTGTTCCTCGCCCTTCTTGTCCTCGAAGCGGATCTCGTTGAAGCCCTCGCCGCCCTTGCTCGACATGGTCTTGATGGTGGACTTGGTCTGCTCCGCGGGCAGGGCGTAGGGCGGCATGTTGTCGGCGTTGTAGACGCTGCCCACCACGATGGGCCGGTCCGGATCGCCGTCCAGGAAGTCGACGATGACCTCCTGGCCGATACGGGGGATGAACATCGCGCCCCACTGCCTGCCGGCCCAGACCTGGGCCACGCGCAGCCAGCACGAGCTCTTCTCGTTGCGGTGGCTGCGGCGGTCCCAGAAGAAATGGACCTTGATGCGGCCGTACTCGTCGGTGTAGATCTCTTCGCTCTTGGGACCGGCGACCACGGCCGTCTGCGGTCCGTTCACGCGGCCGCGCGGCGTGCGCAGCGGCGCGCGGTACGTGACCCGGTGGGGAATCACCGACAGCCGGTTGCCGTAGGTGCTGGCTTCCTCGCCGCCCAGGTCGCCCAGGTTGTTGGTGCCGCTGTGCTCCACCGACACGACCAGGTATTCCTCGTTCATCGCGTCGATGGGGTGGTCTTCCAGCTCGAACACATAGCCCGGCGTCAGCGTGCGGACGTTGCTGGAACCCTCCAGCGTCTCGTACTCGACTTCCTCGGCCTCGATCTCCACCCGGGTCAACTGGTCGCCGTCGGCCAGTTCGGCGTAGCCGCCGGGATGGCGATAGCGTTCGAACTCGGCGTTGTTGCCCACGCGTATCAGGGAATTGATGGAGACCCGCATGTCGGTGCCGGGCTTGGTGAAGTCGTAGTCGTTGGACACGTAGCGGCCGGTGCGCGAGGCGAACCGGCGCGACAGCCACGAGATGCCGTCGCGTTCTTCCAGCAGGATCTGCTGGTGGAAGGGCAGCGTGGCCGTCTCCAGCTTGGGGTTGTTGTCCCGGTTGTCGGTCAGGACCATGATCTCGGCGTCTTCCTCGTGGCGGAAGAAGTAATGGATGCCCGCCCGTTCCAGCAGCCGCGAGATGAAGTTGAAGGTGGTCTCCCGGTACTGGGTGCAATAGACCAGGTCCGGGTAGTCCTCGGTCAGGTGCAGCTCGTAGTCCGAGAAGCTGAATTCCTTGAACAGGGCCTCGACGATCCGGGGGATGCTCAGGTTCTGGAAGATGCGCGAATCCTCGTGCAGCTGCAGGAACCAGAACCACGGCACCACGTCGCAGACGTAGCGCGTGCTGTGGTTGTCGCCGTCGTTCTGGCGCGGCTCGCCGGCACGCTCGAAGCTCGACACCCATCCGCTCCAGTGGCGTTCGCCGTCCTCGGTGTAGATGCGCAAGGTCACGCGCTGGCCCAGCAGGGCGGACGGCTTGATGTCCTCCTGTTCCGAGGCCAGCGTCAGGTGGAAGCGGAAGGGCTCGGACAGCCTTTCGTGCCCCTCGAAGCGTTCGACCAGCAAGGCATCGTCGCCCAGCGGGGTGGCGAGGTCGAACAGCCGTTCGGCGGTGGAGATAGCCATGGCCGTCAGCGGATGCTGTAGGCGAAGCCGCCGTCGGCCCCGATGCCGGCGCCTATGTGGGAGATCGCCTCGGCCGCCCCCATGCGGGCCAGCACCAGGTCGGCCACCTCGGGCAGCAGGGTGCCCGTCAGGATGTTGTCGATGTTGCGCGCGCCGGAATCGACTTCGGTGCAGCGCTGCGCGATCGCGTCCACCAGCGCCTCGTCGTATTCGAACGCCGCCGCGTGGTTGGCGCGTATGCGCCGGGCGATCTTGTCCAGCTTCAGGCGCACGATGCGTTTCATGTTCTCGTCGCGCAGCGGGTAGTAGGGCACGAGCGCGCAGCGGCCCAGGAACGCGGGCTTGAAGGCCTCCTGCAGGTCCGGGCGCAGCAGGTCCAGCAGCTGGTCCACGGGCGGCCGGGTGCGGCCGTTGTCGCTGGCCTGCATGATGACGTCGGTGCCGGCGTTCGAGGTCAGGATGATCAGCGTGTTGCGGAAGTCGATCTCGCGGCCTTCGCCGTCCTCCATGTTGCCCTTGTCGAACACCTGGAAGAACAGCTCCAGCACGTCGGGGTGGGCCTTCTCGATCTCGTCCAGCAGCACGACGCTGTAGGGCCGCCGGCGGACCGCCTCGGTCAGCACGCCGCCCTCGCCGTAGCCCACGTAGCCCGGCGGCGAGCCTTTCAGGCTGGAGACGGTGTGGGCCTCCTGGTACTCGGACATGTTGATGGTGATCATGTTGCGCTCGCCGCCGTACAGGATGTCGGCCAGCGCGATGGCGGTCTCGGTCTTGCCCACGCCGCTGGTGCCCACCAGCAGGAACACGCCCTTGGGCTTGTTCGGGTCCTCCAGGTTGGCGCGCGAGGTGCGCACGCGCTGGGCGATGGCCTGCAGGGCGTGGTCCTGGCCGATCACGCGTTCGGCCAGCAGCGCGTCCAGCCGGCGCACGGCGTCGATCTCGTCGGCCACCATGCGGCCCACCGGGATGCCGGTCCAGCCGGCGATCACTTCGGCCACGGCGCTGCCGTCCACCAGCGCATGGACCATGGGGGCATCGTCTTGCGCGGTGCGCAGTTCGGCGCGCAGCCGGTCGAGCTCCTGCGCGGCGCCGGCGCGCTCGGGGGCGTCGGCCGGCAGGCCGGCCAGGGCGTCCAGGCGGGTGCCGATCTCGGCCACCAGCTTGCGTTCGGTCTCCCATTTTTCCTTCAGGCGGTCCAGGTCGGACTGGACCTGGTCCGTGTCGGCCGCGATCTCCGCCAGGCGCGCCGTGTGATCCAGCCCGGTGGCGGCCTCGGATTCCAGCTGCGCGCGCTCGGTGGCCAGGGCCTCCAGCCTGCGCTGGGCATCCTCCACCGCGGCGGGCGTGGCGTGCTGGCCGACCGCGATCTTGGCGCAGGCCGTGTCCAGCACGCTGACGGCCTTGTCCGGCAACTGGCGCCCCGCCACGTAGCGGGACGACAGCTTCACGGCGTCGGCCACCGCCTCGTCCAGGATGCGCACGCGATGGTGTTTCGCCATGGCCGCCGCCACGCCGCGCAGCATGCCGACGGCCTTGGCGTCGGCGGGCTCTTCCACCTTGATCACCTGGAAGCGGCGGGTCAGGGCGGCGTCCTTCTCGAAGTATTTCTTGTATTCGCTCCAGGTGGTGGCGGCGATGGTGCGCATCTCGCCGCGCGCCAGGGCCGGCTTGAGCAGGTTGGCCGCGTCGTTCTGGCCGGCCGCGCCGCCCGCGCCGATCAGCGTATGAGCCTCGTCGATGAACATGACGATGGGCCTGGGGCTGCGCTTGACCTCGTCGATCACGCCCTTGAGCCGGTTCTCGAACTCGCCCTTGACGCTGGCGCCCGCCTGCAGCAGGCCCAGGTCCAGCGACAGCAGCGTCACGCCGCGCAGCACGGGCGGGACGTCGTCGGCCACGATGCGGGCCGCCAGGCCCTCGACCACGGCGGTCTTGCCCACGCCGGGCTCGCCGGTCAGGATGGGGTTGTTCTGGCGCCGCCGCGACAGCACGTCCACCATCAGCCGGATTTCCTCGTCGCGGCCCAGTACCGGGTCCAGGTGGCCCTCGCGCGCCCGCTGCGTCAGGTCGATGCAGAAGCGGTCCAGGTTGGGGGTCGCGCTGGGCTTGCCGCCGGTACCGTCGGCGGCTGGCGCCTGGTCGACCGGCGCGCCGGTGTCGCCCAGCGCCAGCGCGTCGCGCGCTTCGGCCGACGCCGCGGCGATGGCGTGGAAGTTCTGCTGCAGCGATTCCAGGTTGATGCCCTGCACCGACTTGATGGCGGGCGCCAGCAGGCGCTTGAGGTCGGCGTCGGCCAGCAGTGCGATCAACAGATGGCCGCTGCGTATCCTGGCCTCGCCGTATTCGACCGAGGCGAATACCCAGGCGCGTTCCAGCAGCAGCGGCAGGTGGGGCGACAGCGCCGGCGTGCGCGAGTTGCCGGTCTTGAACGTGTCCAGCGCGCGGTCGAGTTCCTTGCGCGCCTGGTCGGGGGGAATGTCGAACTGGCGCAGGATGCGCGTGACGTCCGTGTTCTCGGCCTCGAGCAGCTTGGACAGCAGATGCTCGATCTCGACGTCGTAGTGGGTGCGCGACAGGCACAGGCCTGCCGCGCCTTCCATGGCGCCTTTGCATACGCCGTTCAGACGTCCCACCAATGCCCGCAGGTTCACCGCCATGACTGGCCTCCCGTTGCGCTGAATTGAAATTCGCAGTCGTCCGCCGGCCGCGCGCCGCACCGTCCGCCCAGCCAGGTGTTCCAGCCCAGGCGGGCGGCGTCCGTGGCGGCGCCGCCCAGCCGCAGGGGCCGGACTTCGTCGGCGCGGACCGCCAGCCGGATGCGCAGGTCCAGCGCCAGTCCGGTCATGAACCGCGCCAGCTCCACCGTGCCGTCCAGCCAGCCCGCCCGCTTGTCCGGCGGCGGCAGCAGTTGTTCGAAATGGCGCCGCCGCATCGGTCCCACCCGCAGCCGCAGCGTGCTCTGCCGGTCCCAGAAGCGGCTGCCCAGCACGCACTGCCGCCCCAGCGCCGCGGCCTGCCGGCCCAGGCGCGTGCGGTCGCCGGCGGGCACGTCCTGCCAGGTGCCGACGCAGCTTTCCACCGTGACCGGCGCCCGCAGGTAGTCGCTCATGACCTGCGCCAGCGACCCGGCACCGTGCGGCCGTTGCGACAGCAGGCCGGCGTAATAGCCCAGCGCCGCGCCGGGCAGCGGGCGCTGCCGCGCCTGGGACCCGGTCGCGCGGCGCGGGAACAGGCTGCCGTACAGATGCGGCGTGCCCATGCCTATCAGGTCGTAGACGTGCCGGTGCACGCCCGATTCGGCGTCCGACTCCAGCGCCACCTCGGGACGGTGGCGGGCCCAGGCGCGCCAGAACAGTTCGATCAGCCGGTGGTTGAACAGGTCCAGGAAGTCCTGCGCGGCCGGGTCGCGCGCCTGGCGCAGCGCCATCAGCCACTCGGTGTAGTGGCGAGGCAGGACCCCGGAGGGGCCGGCCAGGCCCATGAAATTCACCCGCATCAGCTGCGGTCCGTCGGCCCCGGCCCATGCCGGCCGATCGATGGAGGCGATTTCGTTCGGCGGGAAGAACAGGCCCAGCGTGGTGCCGAAACGCAGCGTGGCGGGGGGAATCGCGCGCGTCCCGGCCGGCACGCCGGCACCGCGCAGCAGCAGTCGCACGGCCTGGAAGAACCCGTATCGCTCCGGGTGCGCTTGCAGCAGGGCCAGGTGGCTGTGGGCGGGGGCGGCCATGTCGCTACACCAGGTGCTGGTCGCCCGAGCGCGGGGCGAAAGTGGCCATGGCGGTCTCGCGCTGCAAGGTCCGCACCGTCAGCCGGGTCCAGGAGTTCGCGGTGCAGTACAGCCCGAAGAAGCGATCGAGCACGCAGGCCAGCAGGTACACGCCCGAGCCCACGTACTGGTTCTCGTCGAAGGTCAGGGTGATGTCGGTGCCGCGCACGAAGGCCTGGCGGGGCGCCGCGCCCACGCGCGCGACCGACGGCGCGCCGGCCACGTCGACGATGCCGGCGATCTGCTTGCGCAGGCTGGCCGAGTCGGTGAAGTTGTACAGGCTCAGGATCTCCAGCAGCGCCTCGCGCCCGCCTTCGACGATGGACAGGTGGTTCAGCGCCAGATGGGAGATCAGCCGCCACTGGTTGGCCAGCCGCATGGGCGCGCGCCAGGTGGCGGTGGGCTTCTTCAGCAGCCGCGCGCCTGACACGGCGCCGGCGTCCTCGAGCTGGAGGTTGCTGTCCTCGCCGCCGAAGGGCAGGAGCGCCGGCAGGTCGCGGTTGGTGCAGGTCAGCATGATGGACAGCGTGTCCACTGAAGGCACGCTGGGATCCATGTCCTTGTCGACCAGCGCGATGCGCATGTCCGTACCGTCGTCCGAGGGCTGCGCGGACGGGACGCGGCGGGCGATCCAGTAGGTGCCCGGCTCCTGTTCGAGGCCGTGCGCCACCGAGAAGAAGGGCAGGAACTCCCGCACGTGTTCCTGCGAGACGCCGCGGGTGTGCCGGCGCACGCCGTCCACCGAATAGACCTCGAGCCCCAGCGGGCGCCGCACGTCGGGAATCACGGGATACTCGTGCAGTTCGTGGGTCAGCCGCACCGGCTCGGCCGGCTGCGAGAAAAGATTGACGATGGGCGTGCAGTGCAGCTTGAAGGTATCGCGCCCCACCGTCTGTTCCAGCCGGCCCAGGCGTTCCTGGCGGCCGAAGGGCGCGATCAGGAAACGTATGTCGATGCCGCGCGCGAAGCGGCGCAGGTCCAGGCCGGCCAGGTCCACGAACAGGAACTTCTCCGGCAGGACGAAGTATTCCTGGATCAGCCGGTAGCCCAGGAACGAGCGCGGATCGTAGTCCAGCAACCCTTCGCTTTCGCCCAGGCCCACCGGGCGCAGGCAGGAGGCGGGCAGTTCCAGCGGCTCGACCGCGGGCTGTCCCTCGGCCGCCGCGATCTGCACGCGGCTGGTGCTGTTGAGCAGCAGTTCGTGCAGCGCGTGCACCAGCGGGCTTTCGCCATCCAGATAGAAGCGCAGCGTGTCGACGCCCAGCTTGGCGAAGCTGGCCTGGCCGCGGGTCTCCACGCGCACGCTGATGGTGGCGGCCGTTTCCGCGCCGCGCAGCGCGAAGGCCGAGCGTTCGATGGATTCACAGCGGGCGGCCGTGACCTCCAGCGGCCAGACCTCCACCGGCCAGGCATTGCGGTAGCGCACGGGCTCGCCCTGCACGGGACGCGTCAGCAGCGTGGTGCCGCGCTCGACGCGCTGCGCGCCGCTCAGCTCCGCGCCCGGCGCCAGCAGCAGCTGGGCGATGGACATCGAGGGCACCGGCCGCAGGAAATGCGGATACAGCACCGACAGGAAGGCCTCGGTGATCTGCGGAAAGTCGTCGTCCAGCTTCTTGTGGATGCGCGAGGCGATGAAGGCGAAGGACTCGATCAGGCGCTCGACGTGCGGGTCTTCGTAGACGTCGCCGTCCAGCAGCAGCCGCGCCGCGATCTTGGGATAGCGCGCGGCGAATTCCTTCGAGAGCTTGCGCAGGTGCGTGAGCTCGTCTTCGTAGTAGGGAAGGAGTTCCTCGAGCATGGGCGGGGCGATGCGGCGCGTTGGAGTATGCAGTCTAGGAGGGGACGGCGCCCCGGGCCATTCGCCGAATGGCCTATTACTCGTGGCTTCGGGGCGGGCGCCGCAGCGTCCTATTGCTCCACGCAGTTGTCCGGATCGGGCACCACGCATTCGGCCAGTACCGCGGGGCCGCCCAGCGAGCGGGTGCGCACCGCCGCCGTCATGGCCGAGGTCTGGAGATCGCGCGGTAGCAGCAGCCACATGCGGCCGGTTTCCTTCATGCGCGAGGCCCGGTCGCCGGCCGAGGGGCCGAAGCCCCAGAAGTAGTCGGCGCGTACCGTGCCGCGTATGGCGCCGCCGGTATCCTGCGCGAACATCAGCCGGTTGACGGTGCCCACCGTGGGCGACGGGTCGCCGGTGGAAACGAAGACCGGGTAGCCCAGGGGCGTGGTGCGCGGATCCACCGCGATCGAACGGCCCGCCGTCAGCGGCACGCCCAGCGCGCCCAGCGGACCTTGCGGGCCATCGGGAATCAGGCGGAAGAACACGTAGCTGGGGTCGGGGATGCCGGTTGCCTGTCCCGCTCCGCCCATGGCGGTGGGCGCCGCGGGGGAGACATCCCCGGAGGCGGCGGGCGTGGGCGCGGGACTCGCGGCGGGCCGGGCCGGAGCCTTTCCGCCCAGCGCGGCGATGATGGCCGCGACCTCGGGATCGGGGGCCGCGGGCCGGCTGGCGGCAGGGGCGGCCGTGGCCACGGGTGTCGCGGCGGCCGGCGCGGCCACGGCCGGACGCGCCGGCGTCGCGCTGCCGCGCCCCTGCAAGGCGGCGATGATGCGGGCCACGTCGGGATCGCGCTGGATGGCCGGGGCGGCGCGCGGGCTGGCCATCGGCTGCGCGGCCGACGAGGTGGCCGCGGCGCTGCTGGCGCCCAGCGCCAGGCCGCGGGTCTTGATCGCGGCGCCGACGGTGGCGGTGTCGGCGCTCGATGCCTGGGGCAGGAAAGGATGGCCGTTCTGTTCGCCATAGGCGACACGCAGGGTTTCGCCGCCCGCCAGCCGGATCTTGCCCGAGCCCTGGATCTGTAGCGAATACAGCGCGTAGGCGTCGTTCACCCAGGCCAGTACCTGCGCGTCCAGCGCGCGCCGTTCGATGTCCTGGCGCGACCAGTACGGCACGATGCGGCCGCCCTCGGCCCGCACGCGATAACGCTTGTCGCGGATGCCGGGCGTCAGGCCGCTCATGTCCACGTCGTACTGCCGCGCGCCGGGCGAACCGGGCGCGGCGGGCGTCAGGCGCCGGTCGTCCAGCCGCAACCACTGCCGCTTGCCCGCGGCCGCCACCTGCGCGTCCAGGAACAGCAGGTCGGCCGGTATGCCATGGACGGGGTAGGGATAGCGGGAGCTGCGCGTGCGGCTGCCTTCCAGCAGCGGTTCGTAGTAGCCGGTGATGACGCCTTCGTCGCTCTGGTCCGGGTTCTGCATGGAATAGGCGTGGAAGCGCTGCTCGAAGAAGCGGCGGATGCCGCCGTCGTCGCTGGCCTCGATGCGGCCGGCGGCCGTGCACAGCTCATCCCAGACCGGTTTCTTGCCCAGGGCCAGGCAACTCTGGCGAAAGGCGCTCAGGCTTTCGCGCGCCGAGTCCGCCGACCAGCCGGGCAGGGCCGAGAACGGCACCGGCTCGAAGCGGGCGTAGCGGGTGGCAAAGGGGGTACCCAGGTCGTCCGGCGGTACCAGCCCGGGAGCGGGTAGGCCGTTGTCCCGGGCAGGGGCGGCGGCTGGCACGGGGCGGGCGGCCCCCGAGGGCGCGGGCGGGCGCGGCGCCGATGGCGCAGGCGCGACCGTCGCGGCCGTGGGCACGGCGGGCGCCGGCTGCTGCGTGGTTGGCGCGGTGCAGGCGGCCAAGGCCAGCAGGCCGGCACCGGTGGCGGTCGTCATGGACAGCCGGCCTTGCGCGGCCCGTGGCGAGCCCGCTTGAACATGGCTGGTCTCGGGCGTCATGGCGCTTCTCCCGACAGGATCCTGGCCATGCAGTGTGACGCCTCGCCCGCGCCCGTTCCATACCACTTAGGGGATAGGGCCTAAGGCGCGGGTGCTGCCGCGAGCCGCTGCCGCTGGTCCTCGTATTCGGCCGCCAGGCGCGCCAGCCGGGATTGCCGCGCCTGTTCCGAAACCCACTGGCCCTGGAGGGCCTGGCGCTGCGAGAGCTGGTATTCCAATCGCAATACCTGCAGCAGCATGCGGTTGTCGGCGGGGGGGAAGCCGGCCAGGCCGTGCAGCCGGCTCAGCACCACGCGCTCGGTATCGCCGCGCGCGCCGGCGCCATGGCCATAGCCGCTCAGGAAGGCGCGCACCTTGTCGCGCATCGCCTCGGGAAAGCCCCGCTGCATGACGATGGCGCCATGAGGGATGAGATCCGACTCCCAGATGATCTTCAGGCGCGCGGCTTCCTGGGGAAAGTGGCTGCGGAAGCGGTCCAGGTCGGCGGTGTTGTTGGTGGCCACGTCCACGTCGCCATTGGCCACGGCCAGCGCCGTACCCTGGTGGCCGTCGACGAGTTCGCTCGGGAAATGGCGCTCGATCGCGATGCCGCGGGGCGCGAAAAGCTGCAGCTGGGGAATGACGTAGCCCGACATCGATTGCGTCTCGCCCATGCCCAGGCGCCACTTGCCGGGCTGGTTCAGGACATCGTCCAGCGACTGGATGGGGCCGTCCTTGCGCACGATCAGGACCGAGCGGTAGCCGGGCAGGCCATCGGGCCGCACGACCTGGTTCAGGACCACCATGCCGTATTGCAGCACCGCCTCGAGCGCGAGCTTGCCCGACACGAAGGCCAGGTCCACGCGGTTCTCCTGCATGGCCAGGCGCAGGCCTTCGTAGGACGTGAAGGACAGGGCGACGACGGGGCGGCCCACCGAGGCGCCCATGTCGTCCAGCAGCGGTTTCCAGTCCTGGCGCGATTCCAGCGCGCCGCCCAGGGGCAGCACCCCGAAGCGCAGCGCGGCTTCCTGCGCCCGCGAGACGCCCGGCAGGACGGCCAGCGCGGCACTGGCGAGCAGCAGCGCGAACGACATCCGGCGAACGAGAAGCTGGGCGAGCGTATGCACGATGGGGTAGCGTGGATCGGGGCACCGGATCATCGCATCAACCCGCGCGGACAGAAAGCGACGACATATTTGGCAACAGAATCTGCAAGAATCGAATTCGCTTGTCTTGGCGAACGCGGCTATCCACAATCACGAGACCGTCACTTTCCGTCTCCGCATGGCCGCGCCGCCGCGTCTCGCCGATCTTGCCCGCCGCTCCGTCGGCAGCGTGCCGCTTGCCGTGCGGCTGATGCTGCTCAGCCTGGTGCCGGCCGCGGTGGCCATCCTGCTGGCGATGTCGGTGCTGGCGCGCCATCACCTGACCGAGCTGACCGAACTGACCGAGAACAACGCGCGGGCGGTGGCCCGCCAGGTGGCGACCCTGTCGCGCACGTCGCTGATGCGCATGGACCGCCGCGCGATGCTCAACGCCGCCCGCGTCGGCAGCCAGCAGCCGGGTGTCAGGCAGGTGCAGATCCGCACCCTGGATGGCGAGATCGTCGCCCAGTCGGGTTTCTGGACCAAGCCTACCGATCCGCCGGGACTGGAGGTGCTCGAACCCATAGATAGCGAAGAATCGGCGCGCGCCGGCGAAGTCATGGTGGAGTTCGACCTGGACTCCATCGCCGCCGCGCGCCGCAACCTGTGGTCCACCCTGGCCGCGTTGCTGGGAGCCAGCCTGCTGGGCGTGGGCATCGCCGGCTGGTGGGCGGCGCGGCGCATCAGCGCGCCCATACGCAAGCTGGCCGAGGTCGTCGACCGGCTGGGCGAAGGCGAGGAGGTCGAAGTCGACACCGGCGCCACCGCCGAGGTCGGCCGTCTGCAGCACGGGTTCAAGGTGGCGGCCCAGGCGCTGGCGGACAGCCGCAGGACCATGAAGAGCCAGATCGTGCAGGCTACCCAGGAACTGGCCCTGAAGAACGCCCAGCTGGAGGCCGCCAACCAGGGCAAGACGCGTCTCCTGGCCGCGGCCAGCCATGACCTGCGCCAGCCGCTGCATGCGCTGACGCTGTTCGCCGATGCGCTGCGCTCGGACGAGACCGATCCGCCGCGCCTGGCCTGCATCGCCTCCATCCAGGAGTGCGTGCATTCGCTGGACAGGCTGTTCTCCGAACTGCTCAACCTGTCGCAGATCGACGCCGGCGCGGTGCGCGTGCAGCGCGCCGTATTCCCGCTGGACCACCTGTTCGACGACATCAGCCGCAACTTCCGTCCCCAGGCCGAGGAGCAGGGACTGCGGCTGGTCGTGCGCAAGACCGACGCGTGGGTCGATTGCGACTACGTCATGCTGTCGCGCATCCTGAACAACCTCGTCAGCAACGCGCTGCGCCACACCACGCAAGGCGGGGTGCTGGTTGGCGCCCGCCGGGACGCGGGAGGGATGCGCATCGGCGTCTGGGACACGGGCGTGGGCATCGCGCCGGAGCACCAGCACAAGGTGTTCGAAGAGTTCTACCAGGTCGACGCGTCCAGTTCGCGAGGCTCGCGGGGCCTGGGGCTGGGCCTGGCCACGGTGCGCCGCCTGTGCGACCTGCTGGACATGCCGCTGCGGCTGCAATCCCGCGTGGGCCGGGGAACCGTGGTGACCGTGGTCGCGCCTGCGGCGGCGCCGGCCGAGGTGCCGCCGTCCTGCCCGGCGCAGGGCGCCCAGGTCGATTTCACGGGCATGTTCATGCTCGTGGTCGACGACGAACCCAATATCCTCGAAGGGCTGTCGCTGGTGCTGCGCAACTGGGGTGCCGAGGTGGCCGTGGCCGAGAGCCGGGCGCAGGTCCTGGCCCTGGCCGGGCAGTGGGCGCGGCCGCCCGACGTGGTGATCACCGACCTGCTGCTGCGCGACGGCGAGAACGGGCTGGAGGTGCTGCGGGCGCTCGACGCCCATCCCGGCATGGGCGGCCGCCGGGCGGCGCGCCTGCTGGTCACGGGCGAGACCAAGCCGGACCGGCTGCGCGAGATCGCCGAGGCCGGTATCGCGGTGCTGCACAAGCCGGTCACCAGCGAAGTGCTCAGGCAGGCGCTGGCGGCGGTGCTGCGCGATGCGCGCGGCGACCGCTACTTGACGGCGTAGGCCTGCGTATTGAGCTGCAGCACCGCGTCGAACTGCACCTTCTCGCGGTCGGGACCCAGCGACAGCAGGGCGTCCACCTTGAAGCGCAGCACGCGCTCGTATTGGCGAGGAGGCTCCAGTCCCACCCTGACCCGCGACAGACGGCTTTCGTGCTGGCTGATGGCGGCCTCCAGCGCGCGCCGTATCCGGTCGCGGTCGTGCGGGCTGAGCAGGCTGTAGGACGAGAAATCGGGAATGCCGTAGGTCAGCGACGACTTGCGGCATTCGGCATAGGCCTGCGGAATCAGGCGCGCTCCTTCCGAGCGCGTGTTCAGCAAGGCCTCCAGGTCGCGCGAGACGGCCTCGCGCAGCGCGTAGATATCGGCGCGGCCACTGTCCGGCGACGCCGATTCCAGGCGTTCGATCAGGCTCTTCATAAGGGGAGCCCACCCCCTACCCGCGTAAGCGCGTAGGGGGGGACCTCTACACCTTCACGTTCTTCTTCAGGTCCCAGCCGGCGGACGCGTTACCGGACGATTTCCCGTCGATGCCGATCTTGCTGTAGGTCATCTCGATCTTGCCGAAGCCCAGCGCGACGGCTTCCAGCGGCACGTCCTGCGTATTGTCCGAGGAACCGTCGCGATTGACCGAGGTCACGATCACGTCGGTCAGCTTGTACTCCATGTACTTCTCTTTCTGCCCGCCGGCGCGGTTCAGGGTGATGGTCGCCTTGGGAATCGTGGCCCCGGTGCAGCAGTATTCGAACAGCTTGGGGCTGGCGATGTCCAGGTTGTGCAGGAAGCTGAAGTTCTTCACTTCGACCCGCGCCGACCCGAGGTTGCCCGACGACGATGCGGTGTTCGACTGGGGCTGGGCCGCGCCGAAGCCATAGTTCTGGATCTCTATCCAGTCCTTGTGCTTCTCGTCCGTGCTTTCTCCCTTGATCCCTTCAAGCTGGATGAATGCATCGAATGCCATGATTCAGACTCCTCGTGGTGAATTAGCGGGCCGATTGCGGAAGTTCGGCCACCAGGCGCAGCGAGACGCTCAGTTCGTCCAACTGGTAGTGCGGGCGCAGAAAGGCGGCGGCCTTGTAGGCGCCCGGCTTGCCGGGTATCTCGGCCACTTCGATACGGGCTTCGCGCAGCGGGAACTGAGCCTTGCGTTCCTGCGAGGCCATGTCGTCCAGCAGGACGTACTGCGCGACCCAGTTGTTCAGATAGGTCTCGACGCTTGCCTTCGAGGCGAAGCTGCCGATCTTGTCGCGCATCATCGTCTTCAGATAGTGCGCGATGCGGCTGACCGCGTAGATGTATTGCAACTGCGACGACAGCCGGGCGTTGGCGTTGGCGGCATCGGTGTTGTATTCCTTGGCCTTCTGCGCCGACTGGGTCGAGAAGAAGGCCGCGTAGTCCGTGCCCTTGCAGTGCACCAGCGGAATGAAGCCCAGATCGGCCAATTCCTTTTCGCGCCGATCGGTGATGGCGATCTCGGTCGGGCACTTCAGCGCGACCTCGCCGTCGTCGGTGGCGAAGGTATGGGTGGGCAGCCCCTCGACCAGGCCGCCGCCTTCCACTCCGCGGATCGCCGCGCACCAGCCGTAGCGGGCGAAGGCGTCGGTGATGCGCGCGCCCAGCGAGTACGCGGCGTTGCTCCACAGGTACTTGGAGTGGTCCTTGCCGGTCACGTCTTCCTGGTAATTGAAGGCCTCCACCGGCGCGGTGTCGGGGCCGTAGGGCAGGCGTCCCAGCACGTGCGGCATGGCCAGTCCGACGTAGCGCGAATCCTCCGACGCGCGGAAGGATTTCCACTTGGCGTACTCGACCGTATCGAAGATCTTGGCCAGGTCCCGGGGCCCCGACAGGTCGGTGAAGCTCTCGAACCCGAACAGCTCGGGCGAGGCGGCCGACAGGAAGGGCGCATGCGCCGAGGCGGCGATGTGCGACATCTCCTCCAGCAGATACATGTCCTCGGGATGGCGCGTGAACTCGTAGTCGCCGATCAGCGTCGCGAACGGCGCGCCGCCGAAGGTGCCGTATTCCTCTTCATAGACCTTCTTGAACAGCGCCGACTGGTCGAAATCCGAGGCGCTCTTCAGGTCCTTCACCAGTTCCTTCTTGCTGGCGTTGAACAGCTTGACCTTCAGCGTGGTGCTGGTTTCCGAGCTGTCGATCAGGTACTTCAGCCCGCGCCAGCTGCCTTCAAGCTGCTGGAACTCGGGCGCGTGCATCACGGCCGACAGCTGGTCGGACAGCACCGCGTCCAGTTGCGCGATGCGCGCGTCGATGGAGGCGATGGCGTCGCGCGAGATCGTGACCTCGCCGTCGGCGATCTGGCTGACCAGCTCGGCGATGAGGTCCCGCGCCCGTTCCTTCTCGGAATCGGAGCGGGCGATGCGGCTTTGCGACAGGATGGAGTCGAGCAGCGAAGCGGACTCGGCTTCGGCGGATGCGGCGGGCGCCGCGCCTTGTTGCTGGGTGTCGGCCATGGGCGTTCTCCGGTGGCTACGGTGCGTCAGGCTTCGGGGGTGTCGTCTTTCGCGACTTCTCGGGACAACTGGGCGATCTTGTCGGTGTTTTGCAGCACCTCGCTCAGCAATTCCTCGAACTTGTCGTTGCCCGCCATCTTGTTGCGCAGGTCGGCCAGCTTCTGGCGGGCCTCCAGCAACTTGCGCAGCGGATCGATCTGCTGCACGAGCTTCTCCGGCTCGAAGTCGGACAGGCTCTTGAAGTCCAGCGTCACGCCTATGCGCGAGCCGTCGTTGGAAAGCTTGTTGTCCACCTGGTATTGCAGGCGCGGCTTCATGCCCTTGAGCACGTCGTCGAAGTTGTCCTTGTCGACGTTGACGAACTTCCGGTCCTTCAACCGGGGCAGCGGCTCCTCGGGCTTGCCGCTGAAATCGCCCAGCACGCCGGCGACGAAGGGCAGTTCCTTCTTCTCGATGGCGTCGCCGATCTCCACGTCGTAGGTCAGCTGGACCCGCGGCGCACGGACGCGGTCGAGCTTGTGCTGGGTGCTTTCCTTCTTGGCCATGATCGCTCTCCTTGGCGTAGCCGGCGGTCGAACGGGAATGCGGTGCAGTCTAGAAAGCCGGGGCCGGCGGCGGTAGTAGCCAGACGGCCAGACGTGGAGATAGGCCGGAAGGGGTAGGGGGGAGGGGGTGAATGCCGCCTGCGAAGCAGGATGGAGTTGTCCAGCGTGGAGTGGGCGGCGACGTTGTTGATTCATATGATCGAACGGAGAGTGAGATCTCGTCGAATATCTACAAATAGGTATAATCAATGAGGCCGATCGAGTTGAAGCCGCTGCGATGGGTCGCATCTTCCAGAAAGGACCTTCGCGCGATGCCGGAAGCCGTGCAGGATGTGTTTGGCTATGCCCTCTACCTGGCCCAGGGCGGCCAGAAGCACCCGCAGGCGAAGCCGCTCAAAGGATTTGGCGGCTCCGGTGTGCTCGAGGTGGTCGAAGATTTCCTGGGCGACACCTACCGTGCTGTCTATACGATCCGTTATCGATCGGCCGTCTATGTACTACATTGTTTTCAGAAGAAGTCCGTGCGTGGCGTTGCCACGCCCAGACCGGACGTCGAACTGATCAGGGCCCGGTTGAAGAGTGTGGACGCATACGAGGCCAGAGCATGAGTATGAGTGACATCAAGGATTTTCCCGTTGAGCAAGGCACGGAAAGTGTCTACGCGGATCTGGGGTACCCGGACGCCTCGGACATGCAGGTCAAGGCCGAACTGGCCAGGGAAATCGCGCAGATCCTGATAGACCGCAGGTTGACCCAGCAACATGCCGCCACCATCCTGGGCATGCCGCAACCCAAGCTGTCCGAGATGTTGCGCGGTAAGTTCAGGGGCATCAGCCAAGCGAAGATGATCGAATGTCTGAACCGGCTGGGCCGCGACGTGGATATCGTCGTCAGGAAAGCCAAGCGTCAGGCGGAAGGACATACGCAGGTCGTCGTGGTCTGATGGCCCGTCACCCCCGCGGCACCCCTATCCGATCCCGTATCACCCCCAACACCGAATCGTCGTTCACGACCTCCGCCAGCCACTGATCCAGCGGCATGTCGGCCCAGCTCACCGCGCGTTCCAGCAGGAAGGACACGGGGCTGTGGGGCTCCACGCGCTTGAAGTGGGCGGCGATCTCGCCCAGGGTCCGCAAGAGTTCCGCGCGGGCCTGGAAGTCCACCATCACGCGCGGCACGGTCATCGCGGGCGCGGCCGCGGGCACGGCCTGCAACGCGGGCGCCGGCATCGCGGCGGGCACCGTGGGAACGACGGCCGCGGTTTCGCCGGCCTCCTGCCCCTGCCGGGGCGCGATCCCCAGGTTCTGTGCCGCCCGCCCCAGCACCTGGCGCGCACGCTTGAGCCCGTCGCCCAGGTCGGCCAGGCTGGGCGCCTGGCGGCCGAAGCGCTGGTCGACCAGCGCCTGCAAACGGTCGAAGGCGGCCTGCGCCGCGTCGGCGGCGGCCAGGGTCTCCGACACGAAACCCGGTCCGCTGCCTTCGATGGCCTTGTCCACCGATTCCCCGGTGGGCTTGCCCGCGTCCAGGGCCTCCTGGTAGGCGGCGGCGTTCTGGCGCGCCAGGTTGTCGACCTCGCGCGAGTCCTGCCAGTCGATCAGCGTGACATGGGGCGCGGAAGCGGTCAGCGGCGCCTTCTTCAAGGCCAGCCCGCCATAAGCATTGAACCAGGCCAGCTTGCTGGCGCGTTCCTCCAGGTCGTCGCCGTCGGGCCGTGGATGCAGGCCGTCCCAGTAGGTTTCGAGCAGACCGTGCAGCACGCCCATCGCGTCCGCCGCGCCAGCCAGTCCGTGGCGGGCGATCAGGGCCTCGCCCAGCCAGACGGCGGCCTGCAGGTCCTTGCTCTGGCTTTGCAGCACTTCGGCCGCCAGGTCGGCGGCGGCCCGCCAGTCGGCGGTCTTGAGTTCGGTCTGCCAGTCGCCCTGCGACAGCGACGGATCGTCCGCGCGGCGCGCTTCCCGGATACGGTCGTAGGTGTCCGAGAACGAGGCGTCCTCGCCGCAAGGGTCGCCCCCGGCGATGGGTTGCATCAGTTCGGCGATATCGATGGCCATGGGAGTCTCCAGGTCGTCATTCCAGGATGGAGGTCGGCAGCGCGGCGACCGGCTCGGTCCGGGCGTTCAGGAAGCGCAGCATCTCGTCGGACGGACGCACGTCCATGAAGACCCGGGCCTCGGTGAAGCCTTGCTGCGCCAGCCGGGCCGACAGCTCCTTCCACTGGATGGGACCGTACGAGGTGCGGAAGTCGGGCAGCCGGAAGGCGTGCGAGCCCGAACGGAAATCGGCGATCAGGGTGGCGAAGCCTTCGGCGCCCGGGTAGATCAGCGTCAGCCTCGGCCCCAGGGTGGGCGGGGGAGCGGCGGCAGGCACGGGCGCGGGAACGGCGCCGGGTATCGCGCCGGGCGCGGCGGCTGCGGGCGCCTCCGGCGGCGCGGGCAGCGAGATGTGCAGGCGCGCCTCGATGCAGCTGTCGGGCGACCAGAACACCTGGGCCGTGGCTTCGGCCAGCGATTCCGCGCGGGTCGATGCCAGGTAGGTGCGCTCGCGGCAGACCACTTCCAGCACCGTACCTTGCGGCCCTTCGCTGGCCGTACCCATGCGCGTGGGCTGCGAGAACTGGAAACTGCCGGCAAGAAAGGGCTTGTTGACCTGGGTCGACAGGATGCGCCGCTCGGCCGCGACCATGCCCTGGTAGGCGGGCGATAGCGGCAGGCCGATGCCGGCGACGCGCGTGGGGGTGCGTTCGCGCTCGGTAATGAAAGGCTGCAGCCAGTCCTTCACGAAGGCGGTCAGCCGGCCCTGTTCGCCGTACAGCGCGTCCACCTGTTCCTTGGGCGGCATGCCGCGCAGCGCGGCGACCACGCTCTCGTTCCATCGGGCCTGGACGAACTGGCCGGCGCGTTGCACGGTCAAGTACAGCAGCAGCCGCGACGGCCCCTGCACCACGGACCAGGCGGCCAGATCGTCGCCCTTGAAGACCGCGGCGAACTGTTCCCCCGGCTTGTCCACCGAGGACAGCAGGGCGGCATAGTCGGCCGCCGGCGGCTGCGGCGGCGCGCCCTTGGCACGGAACAGTTCGGCCGCGACGTCGTAGGCGTCCTGGCCGCTGGCGTCGGCGCGCAGGCGCAGGTAGGCGCGCGCGTAATCCGGGCGCTGGGGGCGCAGCACGCGTTCGGTGGTGTCGATCTTGGCCAGCAGCCAGGCGGGGGGCTGGATGGGTTCGGCGCCCCACCATCGGCCGAACATGCTCGTCATGGCATCGGCCAGGAATCCGCCCAGGGGCCGCCAGGCGCCCAGCCAATCGCTCTTGGCGCGGGCCCAGGCCCGGGTCCAGCGCGTGCCCAGGGGCAGCGCGAGGTCCAGCCCCTGCAGCTCGCGGTCGATGGCGGCGGCCAGCAGGACGTACGGGTCCTCGGCCGTTCCCGCGCGCTTGCCCATGACGTCGAGCTGGGGGCGCCACAACTTGGTGCCTTCGAAGAACCTGGCCTGGAAACGCCCCCATGCGCGAAAGTACTCGCTGAAGTACTGGGCTCGGAACGTTTCCAGGACAGGCTTGCGCTCGGGTACCGCATCCATGGCGGTGCGCAGCATGGGCGCCAGCACCTCCTGCCAGGCCTGGCGCGTGAAGGCGGCCGAGACCGCGGGCATGGCGGCCGCCTCCACGCCCACGACCCGGTCCGGCGGCAGCCAGAAGGCGGTCAGCGCGATCGGGTCGCGCCGCTGGTCGGCCCAGGCGCGGACGTCTTCCGGGCGCGGCGTATGGGCCGCCAGCAAGCGGGCCAGGAGCGCGCGCAGGCGCTGGGCTTCCGCGTCCAGCGTGGCCGATTGCTGCCAGCGCAGGTAGCCCATGTAGGTGGTGAGCAGGGCGGCGGCGTGTTCGCGATCGGCCCGCGCGTCCTGCTCACCCGAGACAAAAGGGCTGAACAGCCTCGCGTCCTGGTCGAAAGCCAGGTTGGTCGCCGCTTCCTGCTGGCATGCATCGCTCTGCCGGCGGCAGTGGTCCAGCATGCGCAGCCGCTGCGATACCGCCAGCAGGTGCTCCAGCCCAACCTGGTTGCGCGCCAGATCGGTCTCGATGATCTGGTCGTAGGGCGCCAGGATCAGGTTGGAGAAATCGCGCAGCACCTGTTCCTTCATCCGTTCGATGTCGGAGTCGGCCCGCCGCAGGCCGAAGCCCAGGCCGGTCCCGGCGCGCGCCACCTCCAGCTGCTCGATGGTCCGGCCGCAGCGGGCCAGCCAGCCTATGCGCGCGGCCGCCACCGCGTCGCTGGGTTCGCGGCAGGCCGTCTGCGTCTGCGCCAGCAGCTTGCCGTCGTCCTGCCGGGCGTTGACGAAGCCGTAGCTCAGCATGGCCGACAGGCCCAGCATCGCGCCCACGCCCACCGCCGCGATGGCCATCTTGCCGGCATTACCGCGCAAGCTGGGCGAGGCCAGGGGCTGGTCAGCGGGCAGAAAGCGGGTGAAGAGATCGTCCAGGAAGCCGCCGGCGGCGCCACTCTTGCCCGCGGCCGTCTCGGGCGGCGAGCCGGTCAGGAACAGGCCGCGCCAGCGGGGCGTGCGCTGGAAGGGGTTGTCTTCCAGCATCAGGCCGACCAGGGTTTCCAGGCCCGGCTCCAGCGCCCGCACGTGCTCGACGAATTCGTAGATGGCGCGGCGTCCGGCCGGCGTGCCCTGGCCGCGCAGCGCGGTGATGCGCAGCGCGTGCAGACGCTGCACGATGGGCGCGTAAAGTTCTTCGAGCCGGTTCCCGGTGGCCGCGCTGATCTCTTCCGTATCCGACAGCCGGTGCCCCACCGCCTGCGCCAGCGCCTGCTCCGGCACGGCGGCGGCGAAGGCGCCGTAGCCGGGCACCTGGTCCAGTCCGGTCACCACCAGGTACACGGGAAGCTGGACCTGCAGATGCTCCAGGGCCTCGTCCACCAGCCGCCGCAGCCGCATCGCCACCGGGCGCACGGCATCGGGCCCGGCCAGCAGCGTGCGCGCCCCCATGCACACGACGATGCCGTTCAGCGGCAGCTTGTCCCGCTCGGTGGACAGCAGCATCAGCGCCTGGTACCACAGCCCCCGCTCCACGCGGGCCGAGGCATCGCAGACCGCCGAGGGCGGCGTCTCGATCGCGATCATGGATTTGAAGAACCACCATCGCCAATAACCGTCGGGCTGGGGATCGGGAGGCGGAAACGGCGAAACCCGGTTGGCCGCGCGCAGCAGGCCGTCCACGCCGGCCTGCTCGTCGCCCACGAACAGCATCCAGGGGATGCGGTAGAGCGGATCGCGGCCCTTGCCGATCTCGGGCGAACGCTGGATGGCCTGGCGCGCCTGCGCGATGGCGGTGCGCATGCGCTCCAGCGCCACCTTCTCGTCCTCCGGATTGCCGGGACCCAGGTCGCCGATGCGCTTGCGCGCGAACCCCCGCCGCGAGAACCGCTTCGCGCCCGAGGCGAACCACCACAGCACGGCGAAGGCGACCAGGCACAGGGCCAGCACCTGCCAGAACCGGGCCGGCAGGAGCGGCAGCACCAGCGTGGCCACGAGCACGAGCAGCACGGCGATCACCAGCAGCAGGACCAGCGCGGCGGCCACGCGCACGGCCCGCTTCTTCATGCCGGGCAGGCGTTCCAGCGGCTGGGCGATACGGTCGAGGAAACTCATGGCGTCACCGCTTCGGTTCGGTTTGCAGGAACAGGAAATTCGCGGCCAGCTTGTCGTTGCCCCGGTGCGCGTCCAGGAACTCGCGCAGCTTGGGCAGGTAGGCCGAGGCCGGTTCGTACTCGGGCCGTTCCGCCGTGTACAGCGGCGATGGCGAACTGACCACGGTGATCAGTTCCTGGCCGAAGGGCGGCCCGACGATCCAGCCCTCGGGTATCTTCTCGCCCACGTTGAACTGTTCGCCCGCGCGTATCAGCCGGCCGTTCTCCGGCTCGCGCTTGTTGGGGTACAGATGGATGACCGAACCGTCCACCGTGTAGTAGTCCACGTACAGGTAGCCGTCGTAGTCGGCCTGGCCCAGCTTGACCGTGACGCGCTCGCCTTCGGTGAAGCGGTCCGAGTGGCCGGTGGTGGGCGTGACCTGCAGGCCGTGACGGCGATCGAGGTTGCGCGCGCGGTAAGGCTTGAGCAGCGACACCACCTCGCAATGCGGCCAGATGCGCACCTTGACGTCGAAGGTGGGCGACTTCACGCCCTTGATGCCGGCGATGTCGGCCTGCACCCGCGCGATGTCCTCGGGGCGCGAGACGTAGCCGCTTACCGCGGTCGCGCCGCCGTCGGCCACCTGCGCGCCCAGCTCCGAACACGCGTAGGTCTGCAATTGCCCCTGCACCAGGTCCGCCACCGAAGGACCGGTCTCGCGCGGGCCGGCCACCAGCAGCCACAGCAGATAGCCGACCGGGATCAGCAGCGCCACCGCCGCGCCGGCCTTCAGCAGCAGCTTGTCCCACTGCTTGGGATAGCGCGGTCCCGACGGATCCTTCATCAGGTAGGGCTGCGGCGTGATGGGTTCCTCGCGCAGCGTGTGCAGAGCCGCCGGCGGCACGGGAAGCTGGCGGCTGTGCAGTTCCTTGAGCTTGCCCAGTTCGCCGGTGTCGCCGGTCTCGAAGTAATACTGGCCGACGAACCCCAGCAGCAGCGCGTGGTAGTAGACCTCGCGCACTTCGTCCTCGTCCGACTTCAGGATGGACAGATGGTGGAAGAACTCGTTGCCGGCGTTGTTGGTGTTGAACAGCGCGACCTGCAGCGGCGTGACGCTGTTCCAGTACGCGGGATTGCGCGTGATGATCTCGTCGAACCAGGACACCACCGCGAAGCAGGCCGACTCCACGTGCTCGGGCCGCTTGCCGGCCGCCAGCGCCGCCGCCTTCGCCGAGGCGATCAGCTTGCGTGCGTGTTCCTGCACCTCGGCCGCCCCGTTGCCAGCGGTGCCGGCGGCGATCCGCTCGTCCAGCTCCAGTCCGAACGAGAAGACCGGTGAAAAGAAATCCAGCAGGCGTGCCATGGATGACTCCTGGTTGGGCGCTTGTTGCTATTCTTCTGCGCCGACGGGGAACAGCTTGATGACCGTCTCGTCTGCGGGGAGATCGGAAAAGATCGAGATGTTCCGCCTGTCCTTGATGAACTGCCAGAACTGGTGCCGCGTATCGATCAGGAAATACGTCGTGTTCGGCGTCTTCTGCGGCAACTCCTCCGGAGGTACCGGCAGCAGGTCGATCTTCAGGCCGAACAGCGCCGCCTGCAGCAGGCGCGGCATTTCCTCGCTCGAGGCGATCTTGCCGGTGCGCTGCAGGCGCTGGGCCAGCTCCATGCCCTGTACCGACGATTCGAAGGCCAGGTAGAAGCGGGTCTTGTCCGACGCGAACAGGCTGACCGGCAGGTCGGCCTTGTGGAAACGGCCGTCGTAGGCCAGCGTGATGCCGACCTCCGCGCCCACTGTCAGCGCCTTGATCAGGCTTTCCGCGCGCGCGAAGGCCAGCTTGAAACAGCGCCGCAGGTCGTCGTGGTCGTACACCGGCAGTTCGGTTTCCGCGGGGTTCGGTTGCAGCCCGCCGGCGTAGCCGATTTCCTCCGAGAACACCGAGAACTCCGCCACCAGCCGCCGCAGGTCCTGGTACAGCGGCCAGGGCGGCACCCTGCCCAGCCGCACGTGTTCCTGCAGCAGCGGGATGTAGCGCGCGAAGGTCTGCATCATCAGCACCCGCATCACTTCCTGCGCGCTGGTCGAGGCCGCGCGTATGCCGCGCTGGCGCTTGGCCGAGGCGAAGTCCTGGCCGCGCGACACCACCAGGTCGCGCAGCGCGCGCGTCCAGCGCGCCAGGTTCGGCGAGGCGTTCAGCGACACCATCGGCGGCACGTAGTCCTGCGACAGCTTGAAGCGGCCCGGGCCGTTGGGCAGGATTTCGGCGAACTTGCAGGATTCCGCGCTGCCCAGCACCGCCTCGGCATGCTCGTCCAGGCTGCACACGATCCGCGGCTGGCAGTCGACGAAATCCACGTCCACCGCGGGCGCCTGCGGATCGAAGGGGTCGGCCACGTGCTCGGTGCGCAGCGCATGCCGCGCCGGCAGCAGCGACTTCTGGTCCGGCCCCAGTCCCTGCACCGTGGGGTCGCGGGCCAGTACGAGATGCAGCGAGATCGGATCGTTGCCCGCCACCGCCATGTCCAGCAGGCTGCGTTCGGGAACCTGCGCATTGCCCGGCTGCGGCGCGCCGGCCGAGCCGCCGCCCACCCAGTGGCCGTCGGCCGTCAGCAGCGCGTAGCGCACGATCCGGACCACTCCGCCCGCCAGCGCCTGCTCGTCCAGCTCCAGCACCTCGAAGCCGAGCGGGTAGGGCGCGTGCAGGCCGTGCAGGGCCCAGCCGTAGGCCCGCGTCCATTCCTCGTGACATTGCAGATGCTGCGGGGCCAGGAATGCGCCCTGGCCCCAGAAAACCTGCTGTCGGTTCAACATTCCCGTGTCCTCCCCATGGCGTGCCGCCGCTTCACAGCGGTTCCGCCACGATCAGGAAGCCGCGCTGCCTCAGGCGTTCCAGCAGGCCGGCGGCTCCCGTCAGGTGAATGGCGCCCACGGCCACGAACATTCCGCCTCGTCTTAGCAGCTCGTCCAGCCTGGGCAGCCAGCGTTCGTTGCGCGCCTCGATCAGGCAGCGCCGCGCCCTGTCCTCGATGGGGCGGGCGCGCGCGTCCAGCCCCACCATCGCGTCGATCTCGTCCAGCCACGCCGCCAGGTTGCGGCTGCGGTAGTACTCCAGCACCCGGGCCGACTGCTCGCTGAACAGCCAGGGGGACTGCAGGCGCTGCTTCAACACCAGCGCCTGCTCGGCCGACGGCACGCAATCGAGTGCCGCCAACTGCTCGTCCAGCGTTTCCAGGTGCTCGGTGCGCAGCTGCATGTCCGCCGCCCAGCGCTCCAGCCGCCGGTCCAGCGTCTGCTCGCCCGCCACCTCGCCGCGCGCCTCCAGCAGCGCCAGCGCGGCCCAGGGTTTCAGGCGATGCAAGAGGGCCGGTGGCACCGCCGGCAGCAGCCGCTGCAGTTCGGCGTACGCCTGCTGGCCGATCAGGCCGGGCAGGCCGGCCTGATCGGCCAGCAGGCGGTAGCGTTCCTTCGAGGCGTCCCAGTGGGCGTCATTGGCCACCTCGTTGACCAGGATCCGGGTATGGCTCATCGCCTCCCGCATCACCCCGGTATCCAGCGCCAGTTCACCGGGATCGCCGAAATGGATGGTGCCGAAGATGAAATTGACCGATTCGGCCGCCGCGCCGTCCGGCGCGGCCGGTGTCGCTCCGGGCGCCTGCACCCGGAAGAGCACGCTGCGCCACTGGCGCCAGGCCTCCACCGGCGGTTCGTCCTCGCGCGGCGCCGCGCCCGGCGGCGCCGACGCGAACGCCGGCACCCCCGTGGCGCAGGCCAGCGCCAGCAACAACGACCGCAGCGCCGACCATAGACCTGGCATGGACCGGCACGGGGGGCGGGAGTGCAGTCCCATGGTCCGCGTCCTCGTAGAAAGTGAAGGCGATTCTTTCAGACGGGATATGTCCGGGCCATATTCCGAGCGGCCTATATCGTTGGTGCAAGCCACCGGTCCTTGCCTAGCGCGGACGGGCCGACTATCTTTACGGTGTCAGGGATATGGGGGGAATATGAAGATCCTGATTGCTGATGACCACAGGCTGGTCATCGAGGCCGTCAAGGTAAAGCTGGCCGAACTGGGGCCCGATGTCGAGTTCAGGATGGCGCTCAAGGTCGAGGACCTGCGGCACGAGGCCACCGACGACCTCGACCTGGCCCTGATCGACCTCACGATGCCCGGCGCCGAGGGCTACAGCCACATCGCCGAACTGCGCGAGCGCCTGCCCGCGCTGCCCATCATCGTGCTGTCCGGCGTCGAGGACCCCGACGTCATGCGCGCCGCCATCGACCTGGGCGCCCTGGGCTTCATTCCCAAGGCCTATTCGCCCGACGTCATGCTGTCGGCGGTACGGCTGGTGCTGGCCGGTGGCGTGTTCGTGCCGCAGATGATGCTGTCCGGCATGTCCCACCAGCCGGCCGGCGCGCCCCTGGCCGCCGCGGACGCCGCCGGTGGCGCCCGCTCCACCTCGCTGGACCAGCTGCGGGGCCTGCTGACCGAGCGGCAGATCGACGTGCTGCGCCTGCTGTCCCAGGGCAAGCCCAACAAACTCATCGCCCGCGACCTGGGCATCAGCGAAGGCACGGTCAAGATCCACCTGGCCGCCATCTTCCGCGCGCTGGACGTGCGCAACCGCACCGAGGCGGTGGTCGCGGCGCGCGGGCTGGCGGGGCTATAGCGTTCAGGCCAGGCGCTCAGCCATTTCCTTGATCACGTTGTAAACGATGGCGCGCAGGCAGCGAGCCTCGCCGGCGATTGTTGTTTGAAGCGCCGGTTGAGCGCGTGTTCGATCGTTCGCATCGGCCAGGAATGCCTCATACAGCAAGGCGGCCGAATTCACCACGCTACGCTGTTGAACATCCAGCAGTCTTGTCGACGTGTTTCGGTGAATGCCCAGCGCCGTGCCTGCCTCGATCATCAATGGCCGGTCGATTTCCGCGAATCTTCGAGCATTCAGCAGCGGCCAGGCCAACGGCGTCGCATCGGGCCAGTCTCGCCCGTCGAAGGCTGGCGTGTCGTAGACCGAGGTACTGACGAGGTCATAGCGCGGAGCCAACTGTACGCCGGAGGCCGACACGAAGAAGCTCAGGTTCTTCAGGTGTGCGTCGCCGTTCCCGGTCAGCATGTTGAAGACCAGCCATGAATAGAGCCGCGTACGCGTGATGGCGGAGCTTCGGCACGCATCGGCCAAGCGCGCGAGATTCTCGAGACTGCCCTGCGCGTACTTGAACGTACGATCCAGGCCCAGAAGCTGGCAAGCATCGATGACGTGGCGTCGTTCCCAGGCTTCGTTGATCGCCACGCGGTCGAACCGATCGATGATATAGACCGGTTCGGGGACGTAGCGCCGCCGTACAGTCGGTACGTCCAATCCCATCCTGGATGCCAATTGCATGACGAACCATTCATTGGCGACGGAGTGTGGGTAGGCCGGATCCACGTGTTCGGGTTTCAGGATCTGGAGCGAAGGTAGTGAACCCGATGGCTCATAGAGTTCGTCGTTGCGCAGTACGACGGCAAGCTTGTGCTGCGCTCCGGCCAGGGACATCCGTTTGCTCGACCCATGGGTCAGTGCGACGCGAGGCAACTGACGGATCCGGCGTGACAGCTCGCTGTCGGGCAGCGGCTTCAGCCCCTCGGGAATACCGGTGTCCGGTGCGACACCAGCTTCCAGCGTGACAGAGCCCGCGGATTCCGCACCGTAATAGCCTAGCAACCCGAACGCATCCGCTGCATCGATGTGTGCGTCGGCGGCCAACAAGACGCGCTGGCCTTCTTCCGGCAATAGATTGTCGAAATACCATTGCACCGGACGCTTGCTCGCGCCGTCGATCAACGGTGCACGCTGCAATGGAAGGTGGGGGCTCAATGGATAGCCGTTGCTGTCGGCGTACCAGGCCGCATCGTACTGGAAGGCCCACAGGCCATCCTGTTCCCAAAGTTCACCGATACGGCGACCGTTGATGCTGGCAATGAGCGTGCGTCTGCTCATGGTCTTTGGGCATCACTTCCGAACGAAGCAGGAAGACGGCCTGCGGTATCTTCCGGTAGATCGAGGATGATTCGGATCCCCAGTCCGTCGAGGACCTGGAAGAGCTTTCCCCACTGCGCGGTTTCGCCGCCGCGCTCGATCTTGCTCAGAAAATTCTCGCTTACACCCACACTTCCAGCGGCATCGTCCTGGCGGATGCCCTGAGCTTTGCGGACGGCACGTACTATCGGGCCAAGGCTGGTTGCGTCGGCGAGCGTAATTTTCATGAAATCCTCACGGTCAAAAGGATTCTTGATCAGTATGCCCAATTTGGCAACAAAATCCTCATGAACTTAAGGATTTTCTATGATGAACTCGGAATTACGGAAGAATCCTTAGGAACGTGAGGATTTTCTACTCCTCCATCCACCTGACAACGTCGTCCACCGCCGCCCGAGACGTGCGGAAGCCGTTGGCGGGGTGGCCCGGATCCGCGAAGCCGAACGAAATCCCGCAGACCACCTTGCGGCCCGGCGCGATGCCGAAATGATCGCGGATGAAGGACGAATATTCCGCCAGCGCGGCCTGCGCGATCGTCGCCACGCCCAGGCTGCGCGCCGCCAGCATGAAATTGCCCACGTAGGCGCCGCAATCCACGGCCCCGTACACGTCCAGCGCCTCGGGCGTGGTAATGATGGCCACGTGCGGCGCGCCGAAGAACCGGAAATTCTCCGCGCCCTGGCGGGCCGAGGCCTCGCGGTCGCCGCGCTGCACGCCCACGCTGTCGTACAACTGGAAGCCGCACTCCCGTCGCCGTTCCCGGTAGACGCCGGGGTACTCGCGCGGGAAGGGGAAATCGGAATGCGCCTGCGGCCGCGACATCACGTGGTCGAACAGGGCCCGCCGGAACCGCTCAGTGCCCGCGCCCGCCGTCACGATCACTTCCCAGGGCTGCGTGTTGCACCAGGAGGCCGTGCGCTGCGTCAGCGCCAGGATGCGCTGGATGGTGTCGCGGGGCAGTTGCTCGGGCAGGAAGCCGCGGCAGCTCCAGCGGTCGTTCAGCAGGCGGGTGAGCGAAGCGTAGTCGTCGGCGTGGTCAGTCATGAGAGCGTGTCTATCTTGGGGGGAGCGGCGCGAACGGAGGGACAAAACCGTCCTGGTTCCGGATGCTGGAGCCTAAGGCGATCGATAGAGTAGCGCTTCCTGACCTTGGATTGTTTTCGTCATGTCTCGTCACGATAGCGCGTACCGTAGCCTGTTTTCTCATTCGGCAATGATGGCCGAGTTGCTGCAGGGAGTTGTGCGCCAGGAGTGGATAGCACAAGTCGATTTCTCCACCCTCGAGCGAGTCAATGGTGAACATGTCGCACGCGGCGGCAAGCGTCGTGTCAGTGATATGGTCTGGCGTGTACGCGGGGCAGGCGATTGGGTTTACGTATATCTGCTGTTGGAGTTCCAATCCCGCAGCGACCCCGCCATGGCGCTACGCATGCTTACTTATCTGGGGTTGTTGTATGAAGAGATCCGGCGCCAGCAAAGGCCGCTGCTCAGCGGCCGCTTGCCGCCAGTGCTGCCCATCGTGTTGTACAACGGTCTGGCGCGCTGGAATGCGGTGCAGCAAGTATCGGAACTGATTGCGCCCGCTGTCGGGCTGGAAACCTACATTCCCGCGTTACGTTACCTGTTGTTGGATGAGGGGGCGCTGCTTGAGGGAGGCAGTCTCCCCGCCGGCAACTTGGCAACGCTATTGTTCCAGCTGGAGCACGCCGCTGACGAAGAGACGATGCGCCAGGCGGTGCAGGCTTTGATCATGCGGCTGCAAGGGACGGGGTTGGATGAGTTGGAACGTGCGTTTACCGCGTGGCTGGTGGAGATCCTTCTGCCGGAGCGGGCGCCGGGTGTTAGCATTCCTAGAGTAGGCAACCTGCAGGAGTTCAACGCCGTGATGACCGCAGAGAAAATCGATTGGAGCCTGCGCTGGAAGCAAGTGGGCCGGGAAGAAGGGCTTCAGGAGGGGCATGATCGTGGCCTGCACCAAGGCAAGGCACAGTTGTTGCAGCAATTGCTTATCCGGCGCTTCGGTCCGCTACCAGATGTCGTACGCCGGCGCCTTGCGGAAGCATCCGATGGCGAGCTGGAAACCTGGGCGTTGAACGTGCTGGATGCCCCCAGCCTTGAGGCCGTGTTCAGGCAATCATGAACTGACAGCAGACTGGGTGTTAGGGACTTCCTTACCTCGTCAGATACCAGGCCAGTGTCTTCCGTATCGCGCCGTCGAAGTCCTCGGCGGGCTCCCATCCCAGCTCCTCCCGCATCTTCCCCGCGTCGATCGCATACCGCCAATCATGCCCCGGCCGGTCCGCCACGAAGCTGATCAGCCGGCGATGCGGCGCGCCCTCGGGATGATGTTCATCCATCAGCGCGCACAGCTTCTCGGCCACCTGGATATTGTTCAGCTCGCAGCCGCCGCCGATGTTGTAGGTCTCGCCCGTGAGTCCGTCCCGCAGCACCCGGTCTATGCCCCGGCAATGATCATCCACGTACAGCCAGTCGCGCGAATTGCCGCCGGTGCCGAACACCGGTATGGGCTCGCCCGCCAGGCAGCAGCGGATGATGGTGGGAATGAACTTCTCGTCGTGCTGATAGGGGCCGTAGTTGTTCGAGCAATGCGTCGTCACTACCGGCAGCCCATAAGTGCGGTGATAGGCCCGCACCAGGTGGTCCGAGGCCGCCTTGCTGGCGGAGTAGGGCGAGTTCGGCGCGTAGGGCGAAGACTCGGTGAACGGCGCGTCGTCCGGCCCCAGCGAACCGTAGACCTCGTCCGTGGAAATGTGATGGAAACGCCGCCCCCGCGCGGAACGGCCCTCGGCCAGCCAGGCCTGCCGCGCCGCCTCCAGCAGCACGAAGGTCCCGTCCACGTTGGTCCGCACGAAATCGCCCGGCCCGCTGATGGACCGGTCCACGTGCGTCTCGGCGGCGAAGTGGACGATGGTATCGACGTCGTGATCGCGCAGCAGCCGATCGACCAGCGCCGCGTCGCAGATGTCGCCATGGACGAAGACATGGCGGCCGCTGGCATCGAAGCGCGGAAGGATGCCGGGATCCGCCGCGTAGGTCATCAGGTCGAGATTGACCACCCGCACGCCGGGATCGCCGGCCAGCAGACAGGCCACGAAGTTCGAGCCGATGAAGCCGGCGCCGCCCGTGACCAGGACATGCCGGGGAACATGATTCATGCCGCGTCCTTCCATGCGGACAATACCTCTCGCAATCCTGTGCGCCAGTCGGCCGGTTCCAGTCCCAGGACCTCACGGCCCCGCGTGCCGTCCAGCACCGAATGGCGTGGCCGCCGGGCCGGCGTCGCGTAGTCGCCGCTGTCGATGGCCCCGACCTCGGGTGTCGAATCCAGCAGACCCAATTCGTGCGCCTCGGCCAGGATGGCCTGGGCGAAGCCGTGCCACGTTGTCGCCGGGCCGCCTGGGTAGTGATAGGTGCCCCACGGCAGCTCTTCGCCGCCCTGGATGCGCGTGGCCAACTGCAACAAAGCCCCGGCAATGGCGCCCGCGTGCGTGGGCGTGCCCGTCTGGTCGGCCACCACGCGCAGCGGCCGGCCTTCGCCCGCCAGCCGCAGCATCGTACGGACGAAATTGTCGCCCTGCGCGCCGAACACCCACGATACCCGCAGCGTCAGATGGCGGGTCAGCGACGCGCGCAACAGCCGTTCCCCCTCCCACTTGCTGCGGCCGTACGCATTCAGCGGCCGGGGCTCGTCATCCTCGACGTAGGGAGCGCCTTTGGCCCCATCGAACACATAACAGGTCGACAGATGCAGCAGCGCAGCCCCCCGAGCCGCGCAAGCCCGGGCCAGATGGCCCACCCCTTCCCGGTTCACCGCCAGGGCGAGCGCAGGTTCACGCTCCGCCTTGTCCACCGCCGTATGGGCGGCTGCGTTGATGACGATCTGGGGGCGATGCCCGGCCATGATGCGGTCGGTCGCGGTGGGATCGGTCAGGTCCCACTGCCCGTGATCCAGCCCCACGACCCCAAGGGCCGCTCCTCGGGACACCAGTTCGCGCCCCAACTGTCCGCCTGCTCCCGCCACCAGGATGCTCATGGCGTGCCTGCATGGACCGGCAAACGGTCGCGCGGCAGCTCCGCCAGCAATGGCTGCGCTTCGTCCTTGGCCGACAGCGCGTAGGGCCCGACGTCGGGCCATGCAATGTCCAGCGCGGGATCGTTCCAGCGCACGCCGGTTTCGGCGGCTGGGTCGTAATAGGCCGTGCACTTGTAGACGACCTCGGCCTCGTCCGACAGCACGCAGAAGCCGTGTGCGAAGCCCGGAGGAATCCAGACCTGCCGGTGGGTATCGCCATCGATCTCCGTGCCCACCCAGGCCCCGAAACGCGGCGACCCCAAGCGCACGTCCACCGCCACGTCGAAAATCCGGCCCCGCGCCACCCGCAGCAGCTTGCCCTGCGCGCCCGGCCACTGGAAATGCAGCCCGCGCAGCACACCGCGCCGCGACAGCGATTGATTCTCCTGCACGAACTCCGCCTGGATGCCCGCCTGCTCCAGCCAGCTCGCCCGGAACGTTTCCACGAAATACCCGCGCGCATCGCGCCGCACCTCGGGCGCGAACACCAGCACTTCCGGCAGGCGGGTCTCCAGCACGTCCACGATTACCCCTTTTGCCGGCGGCGATCAGCCCGGTACCTGATACTGCTGGCAGGCCACCTGCACCAGCTTGTGGTCCTCCAGGCGCGCGGCCGTCAATTGCCCGCCCCAGACACAGCCCGTGTCCAGCGACAGCAGGCCCGGACGCTCCAGCAGCCCCAGCGTCGACCAATGCCCGAATACCACCGTGACCGACTCCGTGGCCCGGCCCGGCACATCGAACCAGGGCATGAACCCGTCCGGCGCATGTTTGGCATTGGCCTTGGCCGCGAACTCCATCGTGCCGTCCGCCGCGCAGAAACGCATCCGCGTCAACGCATTCACGATCACCCGCAGCCGATCCGCGCCTTGCAGCCCGTCATCCCAGGCCGCCGGCTGATTGCCGTACATCTGCGCCAGGAAATCCCGCCAGAGGGGCCCGCGCAGCGTTGCCTCCACCTCGCCGGCCAGCGCCAGCGTCTGCGCCGCTGTCCAGGCGGGCAGTACGCCCGCGTGAACCATCAGATGTCCCAACTGAAAATGCGCCAACGGCCGATGCCGCAGCCAGGCCAATATGTCGGCGGCATCCGGCGCATCCAGGACTTCCTGGATCGTGTCCGACTTGCCCACCTTGTGCAGCCCGGCCGCCACCGCCAGCAGATGCAAGTCATGATTGCCCAGCACCGCCACCGCCCGTTCGCCCAGCGACATCACCTTGCGCACCGTCGCCAGCGAGGCTGGCCCCCGGTTCACCAGATCACCCGCGAACCAGAACCGCGCATCGGCATCGCCCGCGATCTCCGGCCGCGCAAGCAGCGACTCCAGCGGTGCACAGCACCCCTGCAAGTCGCCGATCATCCAGATACTCATGTCGTCGCACCCGCCGCCTGACGCCACCGGGCGCGCAGCAGATTGCCGTACTCCATCCCCAACATCGCCAGCAGCGCGGCACCCAGCGCCAGCGCATTCGGCGCCACCGCCGTCACCCAGGCCGGCCATCGATTCAGCATGCCCACGTTCAGCGACAACTGATTCAACATGAAAAAGCCCACGCCCAGCAGGATGCCCAGGAAGATCTTCACCCCGACCCCGCCCCGCCGCGTCTGCATGAACCCTATGGGCGCGGCGATAGTAATCATCGCCAGAAGCGTGAACGGATAGATCAGTTTTCGCCAAATAGCAACGATCTGCCGGTCGGACGTCAGGTGATTCTTGTTCAGATACCCTACATAGTCCAGCAGATCCGTGAACGACATCCGCTCCGGCGTCAGCACCCTGGCCAGCAACAGTTCCGGCGTCAACGTCGTCGGCACTACACGCTCGGCTTCATGCGTGACCACCACCGGGGCCTCGGTGGCCCGCGCTCCCGCGTGCAGCGCGGACTCCAGCGTGGGGGAAACCGTCGTGATCGCCACGTCATGCAGACGCAGCTCATTCGTCCCGAAACTGCCCGTTTTTGCCTGTGTGATCGAGGCCAGCTGCCGCGACGACGTGAAGTCGTACAGCGTCACGTCCGTGGCGCTGCCGCCGGCCTGCATCGTGGCCACATTGATGATGCGTTCGCCGTTGGGGGCGTCTTCCTTGAACCAATAGCCGCTGCGCAGCACCCCCGACGACCGCCCGCCCGCGCTGCCCGTGATCGACAACCGCGTTTCGTTCAGCTTGATCTCGGCCGCCGGCGTCAACCACTCGGCCAGCACGATCGCCAGCATCATCACCGGCACCGACACCAGCCACAGCATGCCCAGCAACCGCATCCCGCTGACCCCGGATACCCGCAGGATCACCAACTCGTGCCGCTGCGCCAGCCCCGCCAGCGCCAGGATCGCCCCGATCAGCAGCCCGATGGGCAGGATGTCGTAGATCCGCGTCGGCAGCGCCAGCAGTTCCAGGAACAGCAGGTGATACAGCTTGAAGCCGCCACGACCCACCTGGTCCAGATCGTCCACCAGGGCGAAGAACGAGAACAACCCCACCAGCGCCATCAGGACGACGGAAGAGGAACGATAGATTTCTGTGGCCAGGTAGCGGCGGGCGGTGTTCACGGCGTATAGGGAAACGGGCAGGCCGTTAGTGTAAAGGATGGCCGCGGGGGAAGGCCGGCCCCGCCGCGGCTTACTTCACCTCGAAACCGTGATACTTCTTGCCCAGCGCGACCGTGGCTTCGAACAACCCCGTCTTGCTGCCGCAGTCGTAACGCTTGCCGTCGTAGCGATGCGCAAACACCTTGCGCTTGGCCTGCATCAGCGCCGCGATCCCGTCCGTCAACTGGATCTCGCCGCCCGCGCCCTTGCCCAACGTACGCAAGTGATCGAATATCTCGCCTTCCAGAACATAGCGGCCCACCACCGCCAGCGTGGACGGAGCGTCCTCCGGAGCGGGTTTTTCAACCATGTTGAACACCTGGGCGGTTTGCCCCGAAGCGTCCCGCGTGTCGACGATCCCGTACTTCGACGTATCCTGCCGGTCCACGTCCTGCACACCCAACACGCTGCCGCCGTTCGCCAAGGCGGCAGCGACAAGCTGCTTTGTAACAGGCACGTCGGCATCGATCAGATCGTCGGCCAGCAGTACCGCGAACGGCTCCTTGCCCACCACCGGCTCGGCGCACAGCACAGCGTGGCCCAGCCCCAGGGGAGCAGGCTGCCTAATATAGATACAGTTCACCGACGGCGGGATGATGTTCTTCACCGTGCGCAGCAGCTCGATCTTGTGCTTGGCCACCAGTTCGGCCTCCAGCTCGGGAATCGTGTCGAAGTGATCCTCGATTGCCCGCTTGTTGCGGCCGGTGATGAAGACCATAGTAGAGATCCCTGCCGCTACCGCTTCTTCGACGGCGTACTGGATCAGGGGCTTGTCGATGACGGGCAGCATCTCCTTCGGCATGGCTTTTGTTGCAGGAAGGAAACGCGTGCCCAGGCCGGCGACAGGAAAGACGGCGGTACGGATAGGTTTCATAGAAGCGACTCGAGAAGGGGTGAGAATGCTGTGTTGCTAGGCATGTTACTCGACTTGCTTCTCGTTCCGGGGGGGCTGGGGGGCGGAAATTTAGCTGGAGGAAAAAGGAAAAAGCGCCTGTTACCGTTGATCAAACTCTCGTAACGAGGGCTATCATGTCGACACGGGGAAAGCAACCTCGTCTCCGTGAAACCTGCCATCGTGGGATGGTCGCAAATTTGTTATAGAAATTAAGTGCGATATGGGGGCTTAGGGTTTCATGGTATGTTTGCTCGCCTTTCTCTCTTCCACGGAATCTAGGGTAAGCCCTATATTTCTGTCGTGGGTTGACCCTTTTTCTTGACGTCTATCGTGCACAAAAGTGGCCTGATTCGCTTGTGCGAGCCAACCGGCAAGCATGTCATCCGATCCATCGCTATTGGTCTGTTGAGCGCTGTAGCCCTTCTAGCAGGAGAGGGGGCATCTGCGCAAAATGCGGCGATGATCGAGGCGGGCAATCAGGAGTTACGAGACGACATCCAATGGTTGGTGGACAGAGGGATCATCGGCTACGTCTCTACATCCACTTGGCCCATCCCTGTTTCCGTGCTGGAAGCAGCTTTGGAAGCACGCAAGAGGAAGGGTTTAGCGCGAGCTGATGTGCACGCGATCTTGGCGGTGCGGCGCTATCTCGATGACCAGAAGAACTCTCGTTTCGGACTTGTCGCACAGGTCAATACTGACTCCTTACCGCAATTGGGGTTCGCTAGTCAGAGTCGGGCAGCTGCTTCAGGAGGCGTATACCTACAGGGGGGCGGGGATACCTTTGCGGGCAAACTTCAGGTTAATGGATTGCTCGATCCACTTACAAGTAAGCAGTCCAAGGTGAATCTGGAAGGCAGCTATGTGTCTGCACGATTTCTAGGCCAAGCACTCTATGTAGGGCAACTTGCCCACTACTGGGGGCCCGGGCTCGATGGTAGCTTGAATTGGGGAAATGCGGGAACAGCCATTCCCGGTATTGGGTTGCAACGTGCGAAGCAGACTGCGCCAGAAAGCAAGTGGCTGTCGTGGATGGGACCGTGGGGCTATGATTTTTTTCTTGGTCAGTTGCAGCATGATAATGCCGTGCCTCGTGCGAGAGTGATCAATATGCGCGTGTTTGTGCAACCCATAAAAGGTTTGGAATTAGGCGCGTCGCGGTTCATCGAGTGGGGGGGGCGCGGCCGCGATAATGGCCTTGGCGCACTTTGGGACGCTTTGCGGGGTAACTCAAACGATCAAGCGAGGGGAGAGGATCCAAGCAACGAACTGTCCGGCTTCGATCTACGCTATACCCTTAGTCTCTGGGGAAATCCGCTCACTTTCTATGGACAATTGGCGGGGGAAGATGAAGCTGGAGGGTTGCCTTCACATTACCTTTCCCAGTTTGGAATGCAATTTAAGCATGCTATAGGCGCTACTCGCGTCCAATGGCATGCGGAGGCTGCTGATACGACCGCCAGCCGAGTCTTTGGATTGGGTTCAGCTTTAGCTGGCACAGCTTATAGTCACGGCACATATAAAGATGGCTTGTATCACGATGGATTACCTATCGGACATCCAATCGGAGGGACTGGTCGAGCATTGTCGGCGGGAGTAGTACTTGTTCCAGATGATTTTAGATATTTTTCTCGCTATAGCGTCCGATTTATCCAAGCAGAGGTTAACGAAAAAAGCCAAGCTATTAACCAAGCTTTTCCCCGACAAGCTCGCTGGTATGGAGCTGAATTGGCATACAGCTGGCGTATTCGGCCTGCGACGTTTCGGGCTGGTGTCTCCATGCTGCGACGTACGTCGGGGAATATAGATAACGGATTCAGTTTGAATCTTTCTATGAATATACCCCTTGGTATGTAGCAATAGAAGATCGTGTACGTTTTTGTTCCTAATTTTATCCAATATGTCGTTAACGCCTCACGCTCCAGTACTGCTTGTAATGTGCACGGGAAATGTTTGCCGTAGTCCGATGGGAGAGGCCCTGGTGGCCCACTATGTAGATCTAATGGGCCTCGATGCAAACGTTATTTCCCGAGGCTTTGCTGCTCCTGTTGGGCGCTCACCGCATCCACATGCTTTATCGGTGGCTCAATCGCACGGAGTTCCCATCGCTGAAGAGAAAAGGGCGGCTGCCGTCAATAGCGCGGATATGGTCATGGCAACAGCCATATTTGTCATGGACGAAGGGCATCGTAGAGAAGTTCAACGACGTTATCCAACCGCATTAGGAAAAACATTTCTTCTGGGGCAATGGCAGGGGCAAGAAATAGCGGATCCAATAAATGATCCATTATCTGTCTTTGAAAGTGTTTGGGCTCAATGTGACGCTGGTGCTAAGGAGTGGGTGAAGCGGCTACAAGAAGCGGGAATGTTGCGGGTAAATGCTGTGGTATAGCCGCAAGAAGTGTATTCGACCCATAGCGAATAAAAGTTGGAGATCCCAATATCTATGAAGCCTATCGCCCCTCTTTCTCTTTCTTTCTCTCGTCAACGGCCCTTGTTCATAGCGGCTAGCGCTTTAATAATGGGGGGGTGCTCCCTAGTTCCAGGACAGTATCTGGGGGTGACACCAAAAGTTAACGAAACGGATGAACCGTATGTCTACGATGCTACCGGTACAGAATCAATAGAAGAAAGAGCAGATATTTTTTCTATCACACCCGGTGTGATCGCGAAACAGATTCAGCAGCGTGAAGCTGAAGAAGAGAAGCTCGCCAGTGCTAGGGCAGTGGCAACGACGGCACCGTCAAATTCATATAGCTATACCGTAGCTCCACAAGATGTGTTGCGGGTAACGGTATGGAATCATCCCGAATTAAACAATCCTTCAGGCGTTCTAAATGATTTGCAGGGGCGCGTTGTCAACAATGATGGCTTCTTTTTCTATCCTTACGCCGGACAGGTTAAGGCCGGTGGCCGAACGGTTAAAGAAATTCGTGACGAACTAGCCAAGAAACTGTCCGCAGTTCTTGTAGAGCCCCAGGTTGATGTTTCGGTTTTGACTTATCGCAGCCAGAGAGCATTTGTGATGGGGCAAGTGGAAAAACCTGGAGTTGTGCCTTTAACTGATGTCCCCTTGACCATAACGGATTTAATTTCCCAGGCTGGGGGACTAAAACCTGAAGCCGACTTGAGCAAAGCGACATTGATGCGGCAGGGAAAGTCTATAGCAGTAGATTTGTATGCATTGTATTATCAGGGCGATTTGTCGCAAAATCTACAGTTGCAAGCCGGCGATATCCTTACGGTCATTGAAAACCGCTATAACAAAGTTTTCGTACTGGGTGAGGTTACCAAACCTCAGTCTCTCGTTATGCCTCGGGGTAGGTTGAGTTTGGCAGAGGCTGTTTCCGATTCGGGTGGATTCAATCCATTGAGTGCCAACGCTGGTCAACTCTATGTAATACGTTCGGGAACTAATAATCGTCCTCAAATATGGCATTTGAATGCAGCGGCACCCGATGCGTTAGTGCTTGCAGATCGATTCGATTTACAGCCACGAGATATTGTTTATGTGGATCCCGCTGCGGTCGCGCGATTCGGCCGTATTATAAACAATATCATCCCGACGGCTTCGGTTATTCGCGCAACAGTGCAGAATTAAAAACGGTTTCAATATGACAGTACAAACCTCTCCTCTGATGCAAGATGCGACTATGGATTCAGTTGATCAGCTGAATCTATCGGGTCTTATTGATACCTTGTTGCAGCATCTATGGCTAATAGTCGGCTTTTTTGTAGCAGCGTTGATTGTTGGTGTGAGCTATGCTGTATTAGCTACGCCCATCTACAAAGCTGATGCGCTCGTACAAGTTGAAGATAAAAAACCGAGCGCTCTGGGCGGTTTGCAGGATATTGCAGATGCATTGGGTGCAAACTCCAGCCCAGTCAGCGGTGAGGTTGAAATTTTACGATCCCGCGAAGTAGTAATAAAAGCGATAGCTGCGACTCACGCAGATATAAAGATTAGGCCACATTATTTTCCCCTCATCGGCTCCTGGCTTGCACGCAGACATACTGCTGTTGAACTTGCTGATCCGGTTCTTGGGCTAAATAGCTATGCGTGGGGAGGGGAGTCCTTAGAGTTAGACGAATTCATTGTTCCTTCCTCGAGCTATGGAAAGTTTTTTACCATTCGCGCGACCGGCGACGGAAAATTTGAAATCGAAAATAGCGATGGTGATCTAGTTGGCGCCGGACGCGTGCATGAGCGGACAGAGTTCCTTGTCGATGGAAAATCTGCTCAGATTGTTGTTAAAGATCTGCGGGCCCATGTTGGCACACAATTCAACGTCAAACGAGAAGCCATCGTTGATGTTTATCGCGATATATTACAAGATTTATCGGTGGCGGAAGTCGGCCGCCAAAGTAGTGTGATCCGCGTGAGTTATGTGCATTCTAATGTGGATTTCGCGTTAGGCTTGGTTAATGCTATAGCGAAAACCTATCTCACTCAGAATGTGGAGCGCCGTAGCGCTGAGGCAGATCAAAGCTTGAAATTTCTCGAGCAGCAATTGCCTGAGGTTAAGCAAAGTGTTATTAAAGCAGAAGACGCTCTGAATGCATTTCGGACAAAGACCAACACCGTCAGTGTTGAAAAAACGACGGATAGTTTGCTCCAGCAGGCCGTAGAGACGGAGAAAGAACGACTGCAGCTCCAACTAAAACGTGACGAATTGCGCCAACGTTATCGACCAGAACACCCTGAGCTTCGCGCCGTAGAGTCGCAACTAGCCGCTCTGGAAAGAGAAGGTGGCCTCATTAACGATCAAGTCAATCGGCTGCCTGCCGCACAGCGTGACTTGCTTCGGTTGCAACGCGATGCTGAGGTTAGCAATGAACTATATGTGGCTCTTTTGAATAACGCTCAGCAATTAAAAGTCGCAAAGGCCGGTACCGTCGGTAATGTGCGAATTATCGATTTTGCAGTGCGAGATGATGAGCCAGTCGAACCGAAGAAGTTAAATGTTTTGTTCACCTCCGCGATGTTGGGGCTCTTGCTTGGTATTGTGGCTGCGTTCGTTGCGAGGTTGCTGAGACCGACGGTCCGAGATGTAACGGAAGTAGAGCGGGCAACTGGTCTTGTTTCTTTTGCGAGTGTTCCTGAAAGTGTTTCGCAGGAGAAACTGGATTCGAGTAAGCGAGATCAAAAGGGACGACAGGCCATCGTTGCGGGTAGAAGTCAACTCTTGGCCGTTCTTCAACCAGACGATCCGGCCATAGAAAGCCTTCGCTCTCTACGTACAGGACTATCTTTTGCCACACTCGGCGCTCAAAATAAGAACATCGTTATAACTGGTGCTACGTCTGCTCTTGGGAAAAGTTTTGTCTCCGCTAATTTGGGCGCGCTGCTTGCATCGGCAGGAAAAAAAGTCCTGCTGGTTGAAACCGATATGCGCCGCCCCCAATTAGGCACGTACTTCGGTTATGACATGAGACCAGGCTTGTCCAATCTGCTCGTGGAGCAGAACACGCTGGAAGATGTTTTATTGAAGAACGCTGCCTCTATTAATGGGCTGGATATTCTTCCTTCTGGACAAATTCCACCCAACCCAGGTGAGCTGTTACTTACGGAAAAATTCGCCAAACTGTTGGAAGAAGTTCAATCCAACTATGATCACATAGTGCTCGATTCTGCACCCATTCTACCTGTCGGCGATACATTGGCCGTCGCAAAACTTGCAGCAACGGTGTTTTTGGTTGTGCGTTCAGAGGTAAGTACGCTTGGTGAAGTGCGCGATGCAATACGTAAACTGGAATCAACGGGCGGTCACGTTAAAGGATTGATTTTTAACGGGATTAAGCGGAGGCGGGTCGGGTACGGATACGCTTATCGCTACTATTATGGGTATGGGACCAAGAACTGAGCGGATTCGCTTATAGACCTGTCTATATCCTTGCCTCTTGCCCCTGTGCAGGTAAGAGGCAATTTCGAAAATTACTTTCGATGTCAAATGCGCAGTATCGCACAGTAGAGCCATGTAGCGATTTCACGTTACCTCGACAATTGCTCCAGCCTGTGCCGATAAGACGTAGCGCGGTACTTTCAACTAACTGCGATTGCGCCCTACCTCCAAATGCTTCGTGCGAATATCGGCCCATTCGGCTCACTGGTGCCGTGAAAGCTTCGTATGAGTGTGCTGCTTAAGCTATGGGTTGCAGTTCGGCTCAACGACAAAATCTCCCTTTCAGGATGCCCTCGTACCCACAGCGAGGAGCGCAAAAGCAATGCATCGTCTAATTAAATTGTTCTTCGCGAAAGCGCAGCGGATTATTCAAAAGCCTATGCGTGTCATTATCTTTCGCCTATATCAATGGATGATGTTGGCTCTTTTTAGAAGAGTAAAAGGTTGGAGGGCGGTAGAGTGGCGCTCTCATCGTATATCTCTGCAGAAACAGTTAACGAAAAATACTGTTATTTTGAGAGATGCGAGTCCTACCCTCTCGTCCGAAGAAAAAGCACTGCTGTCTTTCTTGTCTGAAAACGTAATACGCTCAGACTTCAGTATTTTTTCCACAAAAGTTCCTGATCTAACCTCATACGATTATCAGAGCGATTGGAGATACGGGAAAAAATGGCCACCTCAGTACTATAAATCCTATGTCTTTTATGAGCAGAAAAATCGTCCATATGACGTGAAATTTCCTTGGGAACTTTCCCGCCTTCATTTCCTGATGCCGCTATTTGTAAACGCTGCCGGAAATTCAGATAAATATCTAGAAGGCCTCGAGTATGCCCAGGTGATGCTGGCTAGGTGGCGGTCCCTGAATCGTGTTGCTTACAGCGTGAACTGGTATCCGATGGAGGCTTCAATTCGTTTGATCAACCTTGTTTTGATGCGGGATCTGGTTGTTCAAGCGCTATCCACGGAGTCAGACGCAGGATCTGTCCTCGAAGATTTATATTCCTCTCTGTCTGCAATGATCTATGAACACGCGGTTTTTGTATGGATGAATCGTGAGTTTACCGACGTGCGAGGAAATCACTTTACCGCAAATCTGGTCGCGTTGCTTTGTGCATCTTATGCACTGAGTAAAAACGCTACCTCCAGAAAGTGGCGCCGTTATGCAATAAAATGGTTGAATATAGAAGTGTCGCTGCAATTTCTTCAAGATGGCGTGAATTTTGAGAAATCATGTGGCTATCACAAACTAGTTCTAGAGCTTTTTATTCTCGCGGCAATCTCGAGGGCAAAGCATGGCGAACCATTCGCTCAAGACGCACTAGTTCTTCTGGAGTTAGCAGCTAAATACAGCGAAGCCACTATGCGACCAGACGGAAGTTCCGCTGGTTTCGGAGACTCCGATGACGCTGTGATTTTACCATTCCTCTTCGATCGTCCGCGGGATCATGGTCCTATCGTGGCCCTAAGTCAAAGTTTTCTGGAGTATGACTCACCAAGTCCATTGGTGAAAAAAATTGACTATTTGGCGGCGAAATTTTTGACTGCTTCTAAAGGTATTCCAAGAATAAAATTGGTCAACGATAGCGAAGTTATGTACTTCCCGACAGGTGGATATGTGGTGGTTCGATCTATACAAAAAAATAGCCACCTCATGATCGATGTTGGAGAAGTAGGAATGAATGGGAGAGGTGGGCATGGACACAACGATTTGCTGTCATTCGAGTTCATGAGGGATGCTATTAGTCTCGTTAGAGATCCTGGATGTTCCGGGTATACCGCCGATTTATTAAAAAAAGACCACTATCGACGTACGCGTTCTCATTCGACTGTCTGCTTGTTTGATGAAGAAATGGCTCGTTTTTCGGGAAGTTGGGGGATAGAGAACGATGCACAACCGTATAACATTTCCGTAGTAAGAAAAGACGGTTCGGTAGAAGTGTGCGCGTCACATAACGGATATGAGAGGGTAAGTCAAGGAGCTTCAGTTTCACGAAAGTTTGAAATTAATTTGATTACCTTGGATTTTTTGTTAACAGACGAAATCGATTTTTGCAACGCCTCGGGATCTATCGAATGGAACTTCCCCGTTGGTGCATTGGAAGTGAACGTATCGTCGGATCGACGTTCTGCTGTCATCAAGGCGCAGGGAAAAACCTATTCAATTGAAATGAAGGGTGAGGCTCAGGTTTGTGTCCGCCCTGATATCTATAGCGAGGCATATGGGCATGAGTCGCCAGGAAATGTCTTGGTTGCCAGAATTAATAGAGCTACCGGAATTGTTAGACAGGTATTTGATTTCAAGAAGATAATTTAGGAAGGGTTTTGAATGAAACAGGTTTTTCTTTCAGGGCAAGGGCGCATTGAAGTGAATGAAGCTCCCGTCCCGGGTAAATTATACAAAGGGGTTCTTGTACAAAATGCCTTCTCCCTGATTAGCGCAGGTACAGAGGGCAGTGCAGTTACCAAGAATTCAGGACTCCGAGGTCTTTATGAAAAGGCGATGAATTCGAAAGACAAGTTTGGTCAAATTTGGGATATGGCCAAGTCGCAGGGGTTTCGCAATACGGCGGAAGCGCTGCAAAGTAAGCTGTCTGATATGACTGCTCTCGGGTATACATCAGCTGGTATTGTTCTGGAAATCGAGGAGAATGTTAAAGACTGCAAAGTCGGCCAACGTGTTGCATGCATGGGCGTGGGGTATGCAAGTCATGCGGAATTTGTAGTTGTGCCCGAACAGCTTACTGTTAACCTGCCTGATACCGTTAGCTTCGAAAGTGCAGCCTTCGGAGCGATTGCTTGTATAGCGATGCAGGGAATTCGACGGCTCGAGTTATCCCCTGGTGAACGGGTAGGAATTATTGGGCTTGGGCTTATCGGACAATTGGCCCTTCGGTTAGCCCAAGCGATGGGATATGAAGCTTATGGGTTTGATATTTCAGGGGAAAAAGTAGAGCACGCACGGCGTTATTGTCAGAGTTCAGGAGTAGTTAATTCAGCCCAAACTGATCCAGGGATGCAGGTTAATACTTGGACAGAGGGGGAGAGTCTCGATGGAATTGTTATTTGCGCGTCCAGTGATTCAGATGCCTTGATCAATTCTGCCTTCTCTCTTTGCAGAAGGAGGGGGCGTGTGTCCGTTGTGGGGGACGTGGGGCTCGGATTGGAGCGGGCGCGCATGTATGCAAAAGAGCTTGAATTGCGATTGTCATGCTCCTACGGACCCGGACGATACGATTCTAATTATGAATTGAGAGGAATCGATTATCCGATTGAGTTTGCTCGTTGGACCGAAAAAAGAAATTTGGAGTATTTCATTTCGCTTCTACACTCGGGACGGCTTAATGTCGATGATTTGATTACTGAGAAATTTCCCGTTGTTCGGGCGACAGAGGCCTATTCCAGAATAAAATCAGATCCATTGAGAACTTTCGGTGTGCTGTTGGATTATGCGCTGCCTAGCCCTCAAAATTGCGGGTTGCCTAAAGATGCTTTCAAGATTATAGCTAATCCGCAACCGCAAATTAGAACCGGAAGCGTCCATGTTGGCTTAATTGGGGTCGGCGGTTACGCGAAGAATGTGCATGTCCCGAACTTGGGGAAAATAAAAGCTGCGACAGTGTCGGCGGTTGCTAGCCGCTCCGGAGCTTCCGCCGCCGTGGTTGCAAAAAAAATCGGTGCGGCATATGCGACTTCTGATACAAATCAGATTTTATCGGATGATGACGTTCACGCCGTGGTAATTTCGACGAGACATGAGAGTCATGCGGAGTTAGTTTTGAGAGCATTGGCTAGCGGTAAGCACGTCTTTGTCGAGAAACCGATGGCCACAACAATCTTGGATTGCCTAAAAATTCTTCGCGAGGTGCAGAAAGGGGAGAGTATCCTCCGTGTAGGCTACAACCGGCGTTTCTCCCCTCAATTGAAAGTCATGAAATCAAATTTGGGAAATGGCCCTCGTGTGCTTAATGTACGAGTAAATGTTGGTGCCATGGGAAACCACTGGTCTAATACTGCTGAGGAGGGAGGGCGCCTGATGGGAGAAGGAGTTCACTTTTTTGACTTCGCAACCTGGATGCTGGATTCAAAGCCCCTTTCTGTTCAGGCTAGTTTTGTTGGAGAGGCGAGTGTGACCAATCCCGATGCCTCTATATCGATAGCGTATGAAAATGGATCGGTTGCTAACATCAATTATGTGACGATCGGAAGTACAAAGCGAGGCAAAGAATATTTTGAAGCCTTTGGGAACGGACGCTGTGTAGTTGTCGACGACTATAAGGGGGTCGAGATCTATGGTCAGTCGAAGAAAGTAGTTCGAGATGGAATGAACGACAAAGGCCAACTAGCTGCAATGACAGAATTTATCAATGCTATCCTTGGACAGGAGAGTGGTGGGGGCGCGGATGCAGTGGCGGGGTTATACGCTACGGCAATTGCGGAAGCTGCAGTACTCAGCGGAAGAGAGAAGGCTGTGATCAAACTGGATGAATATATCAAAGAAAAAGCGAGTGCTTTGAGTTCTTGATTCAGCCCAAAACTGCTGCCTATTGATTGTTCAGGGAAGAATGAAAATCTCTGCGAAAAGTCAAATTATTGTAAATGTTGGATTTGCATTAATTAAGAGTGCCTTCTTGATGTGGAGTATTCGACTAGCTGATCAGACGCTGACGCCTGTGGTTATGGGGGCGATCCTGCTCTTCCGTCGACAAGGTGTTTTTTATGGAAATCTGACACAGCTCGGATTTTCGCAGAGTATCATTAAATTTTGTGGAGTCGCTGACCGTAGTGCGAAGAGTAATCAACTAATCGCTAATATGGTTAAATTGGTCTTCGCACTAGCAACAATTTTGAGCGTTGGAGCATTTTTTTGGGGCGAAGCTCTTGGGAAGTTTGCGCTTGGAAATTCAGGCCCGCTCATGGCGTTTTGGCTAGTTGTTTATGCAACAGGAATAGCTTTTGGTTACTTGGCCGGCTCAGCTTGGCGATCCGAGTTGCACTTCTCAAAATATAATGTGGTGGATTGGTTAAATGGTAGCTTGATCTTTGTTCTCTGTTTGCTGGTTTTTCCTAGCGATGGGAGTTTAGAAGACCTGTCGATGACATTGGCGGTGGGTACCTTAGTATCATCTGTTGGGTTTCTTGGGTGGTTTTTAATTCATAAAGGATATATGTCCTCCTTATTGAAGCCGTCACTCGCCATTGATCGCAAGGTTTTACTTTTCGGGTTTTCCAGAGGTGTTGCTGCATTTGCGGATGCTGGCACGATAGTTATCGGCCCTTGGCTGCTACGAAATGATCCAGAGAAAAGCGGCTTTCTAATAATAAGTTATACATTAGTGCGGATTGCACAGGCGGTTGTTCTGCCAGTAGCACAGGTCTTCGCGCTCAGGGCGAATAGCAAAATCTTTAATACGCAAGACGAAGAGAAACGATTGGTGCAGTTCACGCTATTTTCTATAGTGGCTTCGATCTTGTTTTGTATTTTCTATTATGTCGCTGGATGGAAATTGTTGAGGTATTGGATTCCCGACTCGTGGCAGCAGGTCAATGAAATCCTCTTTTATATAATTATTTTTACGCCAGCTGTTTGTGGGTTTTATGCGCTTAGAAACCACGTTGATCTCAAGTATTCGAGCCCTATCAATTTATTTTTTCTGGCCCTTGCAGTAGGAATCTATATCGCTGTGGCCATTGGTATGGTAGCTATAGGGTTTGACTCGTTAAAAGCAGCGACTTATGCTTCTTGTGCGATGTTCTCTCTTTTCTATTTATATACTATCTACTTCATATGGGCTTTTGGAAAGAGAAGAAATGCACTGGTCCAATAGCACTTGTGGAATTTTGGTAAAGTCTTGATCGAAGCTCATTGCGGAAAATTTTTAGAGTCTTAAAATGACGCTTTTTTATGCTATTGCCTGGGCTGCTCTCTTGTGGATCGCGTTGCGTTCCAGAAGTCGATACTTGTTCTTCTTTGTGGTTTGTCAGTTTGTTTTTGTTGGCTTGGGACTAACGATTTTTCCGTTCTTTGGATTAGACAAACTAGCGGAATCATTTTCTACGTTTCGCGTGGAGTTACTTAGTGAAGGCGACTTCTATAAAGCAAACGCGATAGTATTAGTTGGAAGCTGGGTCGCTGTTATTCTTAATAGATTGTTGCGGCAACCAGATTTATCAACTATGAATGCACACCGACGGCAATTGGTCCTCCAATCTGGAGTACGGAGGCCGCTATATTTTGTATGCAGCTTCGTAGCCATCTCCGCATGTACTTTTTTTATCATACAAAATTTCTCTTCATATAAGAGTTTAATAACAGCGGCGAACCCAGATGCTCTTACTGATTTTGTGGAGCTTCGCTACGAAGCCATATCAAATTATTTGATAATTCTGATTGTCTATAATTTTGCCCCGGCAGTATCGATTGTTGCGTTATTGCGATATACGTCAGGAAAAACAAAGCTTTCTCTTATTTTTTTTGCGATATTTTTTGTCATTACCTCATTAGCGCTTATATTCACTTTCCAGAAGCGCCCGTTAATGGTCTATCTGGGCGGGTGCGCTATAGCGTGGGTACTCTATGAAAGATATCGCCGAGGTCATGAAATAAGAATAGATTATGCAAACTTATTGGCAAAAAAGTGGATATATTTGCCGGTGGCGTTGGGTGTTGTATTTTTCTTCTATTATTTTCAAACGGCCTATCGATTCTATATGAGTTTCTGGGACACAGTCCCGTTGTTGTTCGAAGTCATAGTTACGCGGGTGATCGGGCGATTGTCGTTGCCGGCTGCAATGTATGTCGATTATTTTCCTAGCGTGGCACCACATTATTGGTTGAGCAATGTTGGATTGTTTGGATCATTATTGGGATTCGATGTTTTTGAGGACTCCCGTGTTGTGTTTTCCTCATACGCTGTTGGAGCTCAGTCGGGAAGTGTTGCTGCCTCTGTGTTTATCGACGCATACGGACAGGGGGGGGTCATCGTAGCCATCCTCTATGGTGCGGTAGTGGCGTTAATAATAAGTTGGTTTGATGTAATGACAACAAGAGCTCCTCAAGGTATGTCACGAGTCTACGTGATGATCTTTGGTATGGTGTTCTTGTATTATCTCAGTCAAGCTAGTCTCTTTCGATCAGCATTGGGCTACGGAGGAGTATTTTATTTTTTGGTATGGCTGTTATGTTTTAAAAAGAAAATTCGGTATAGCGGGAATTTTTGATCAGGTGTGTGAAATTATTCATGCCTTTGATTGTTGAGATGGTGACATTCGCCGCCAGTGTCGAACTGTTTGTCGCCACATTCCTGAAGGGCTTGGTAGTTTTTTTAAATTTTCCAGGCATGAACTTTCAGAAGATGTGATTTGCGCGAAGTACTATAAGCATAACGATCAAGTAAGCAGCGTCTCGTAGACGTTCGAAATGACGATTACCCGGGGCATGAACTGCATCGGTTGATGCTGCCAGGCGCTTCATACAAGCAGTAGCCGTTGTAACCGACAAGCCAGCGGACTGTAGTGGCCTGGATCTATTCTAAGTTTGTGGAGAGACGGATTAGCTCGGTGAAAGCCTGCTCACTCTATCATCGAGGAAGCGACGTTGAGCATGAAGATGGAAGATGACGCGGGACAGCCAAGCGTATAAGCGCCTGGTGTTGGACCATACAAGGTGAGACCATGGTGGCGAGGCGAGCAGTTAGCACGACCGGTCGCCATTGGAGTCGAATCGTGGGTCGATAGCGGCAAGCAGGGTATGGCGAATTCCTCGTGAGCCAATCTCCAGGATGTGGGCGAGCACTACGAGCTGCCAGCTGAAAATTTCAAGAGGCGTACGGCGAAGCGATGCTGGCCTTGAGTGCCAGAAAAAATTGCGGTGCCCGTTGGGCGAGAACGAGAAGTGATCGAGGCGATCATCCAGGGACTGTAAGCCGAGAGAAGCTGAGCCGCCGGTTCGACGGGCTACACCGCACGGTCTACGAGAAGCCGGTGAAATTGGTACCGAAGGTTGATCCCAGACTCGCCACGTCGATTAAGGCGATGATTGAAGAGTCGCCATTGTTCGGGTGCCGGACGGCTGCCCATCTGCTGGGATTCAATAAGAACATAGTGCAACGTTGTTCCAATTGACGGTTGGCCAGTTCCACATGCGGCCAATCGGCTTCAGCCTTCAATCCAGAAATTACCGGTAACGGTCAGGCCCAACGAGCGTTGGTTGACGAACTTATGCTGAGTCTAGGTGTTGAGACGGTTGGCGCGGCGCGGTTCTTTACGCCGCCTTCGTGCGCAACTATAGCTTGTGCGAGGAGTTCATCATGCCACACTGCCCGCAGCAGAACGGCATGGTCGAACGCGTGATCCACACGTTGAAAGAACAAGTCGCGCATCAGCATCACTTCGAGACTGTCTAACACGCCAGTCGCGTGATCGGTGGCTGAATACGCTTCCACAACCACCGACGTCCGCATCAGGCGTTGGGCATGGCCGGTCGAGGCATATGCTTTAGCTGCGTCGTAACTTGAGCTGGTGCTTCTGGGTCAATACAGTTCCTCCTAGTTCTTATTGGGATAAGTCGAGATATATCTGTTTCAATCGAACGCTCTCACTTTCCCAATTGTAATCCTTTAGAACCGCCTCTCTTCCGGCCTGACCCATTTTTTGACGAATGTCAGGGTTCGCCATGAGGTAATCGAGTTTTTCGCTGAGATCTGCCGCGGAAGATGAATCAATCAATAATCCGCAGCCACTTGACTGCACAATCGGAGCCACTTCTACGGCAAAAGAGGGGCAGATGACGGCCATGCGAGCTGACATATAGTCAAACATCTTGTGTGGCATAGCGTAAACGTGATTTTGAATACCGGGTTGAAAAATGATTAATCCGATATGCGCTCGAGCGAGTATTTGAAATGCATCCTCAAATGGCATCCAATCATTTACGGTAATACGATCAATTAATCCAAGCTTCTGTGCTTCAGCGAGAAATTCATCTTTAGTGCCATCGTTGAATTCTCCTACAACTGTCAGATGTGGGGTTTTGTCACGCATTAAATGCAATGCGGATAAGAGTTGGGGCCAACCGCGCAACTTGTTGAAGAGTCCGAAATGAACGATAGTGACATTTGAGGATGATTTTGTCTCAGCCAATGCTTTATCTAAATTGAGACCTTTCAACGGGGTGAAGTTGCGAACCAATATCTTCTTATGCTCTGCGCATTTAAAATCATCGGCGACGGTTTCCTTAGCAAGGACAATTCTGGCAGTGAAGGGCGTAAGAAGGCGAAAGGTTTGGCGGATTACCCAAGCAACGGCTGGGCGTAACCAAGGGGGAAATCTGCTTTCAGAAAAAGTGCTTGGATAATGTTCATGAACATCAAATACACAGATTTTTCTTTGAAATATCCGTAAAGCAACTCCGATGATCCAAGAATCAACCTCGTTACAATGGTAGACATCTGCGTTGGTAGCCTTGGCTTTTTTATATAAATCAAAAAACTGCCTGAGTCTCCCCTTTATACCTTTAGGGCGAGGATAGGTGATAACGGTAACACCCTTAAAATTTCCATTTTCACGTTTTTCTCCCGGGCATAGATGTATTACCTCGTGTCCTTCTTGAGCTAAAGTCACCGCCTCCTTGTCAAAGACTCTTTTATCAAAAGGAGGATGCATGGAAGAAAGAAAACAAATTTTCACTAAATCTCCGTTGTCAAATTAAGTCGATTGGCCAATTGTTAATTACACTAGAAAAATGAATCTGAAAAGAAATTTAATGGATCTAGATATGAAATTTAATTTTTTCTACTGAGGTCCATAGGGAAGCCAACGCGCGTCATTCGTAGTGCCAATGCAAACCCAGCCTCCACGAATTCCTCTGGATTCTCTTCGAGCAACAACGTCACCGAATTCACATTTCAGGTTTGTCTGAGGTGCTGTCGCGGTTTCTCTGATTACTGTTGGCTTGGTACGCAACGCTCCAGTTTGAGATTGTAAATTTTGAGTTTTGCTATCGATAGATAGAATTCGATTTCCCGCTGTGGAGTCTGACGTAGACGATCCTGGGATCCAACGAACTTCACGAGAGCCGTAAGCTTCGTTATTTTCAGATGCTATTTGTACTTTTGGATCTTTGGTTGTAACAATATCAAGAGAAGAGGAAGTATTGGAGTCGGCCACGAGTAGATTATTGCTAACTCGAATTTGTGAAATGGCTCCAACAGCATCGATCAATTTTGACGATAAACCTAAAAATGTATTTTTGTCCAGCAAGACTCCATCGATAGCCCCGTCGTTTGTGTTTAAATTGATAAACGGAGGCGATTTTAGGGAGTTATTAATGACAATGTTTTCTTTTACTGCAAGATTAAGGCCTGTTCGGTTCTTTGAGCTGCGAATAATTATAGGGCTAGATGTTATATTAACATCTACTATGTTTTTTATGAATTCGATAGCAGATTGAGGTGATGATTTTAGATAGATGTCAAATGCAACTGTTCGACCGATGATCTGATTCCCCGAGAATAAGACGTTTTTTGCTGATTCTATTCCGGAGCCATTGAGAAGAATCGCTGCATGCCTGGACGCTAGTGATGAAGTCCACTCAATTTTGTTATCACGGATAATCGTTTTTTCAAATTTTCCTCTATAACCGAGGGAATGGGCCGCTATGGTTAGAGCTATAGCAGATGCCTGGCTGCCTCTTTGACCGAGGCCCACATTAACTAAATGGTTGGAATAGCAGTCTAAGCTCTCTATATTGCCGAGATAGATGCCCCCTCCGGGACAAGATTCAATGTTATTTGAATGCACGGTTGCATTGATATAGCATTGGCCGGGCTTCATTGCGCAGGTGCTGCTAGGAGCGATGATTTTTCCACGGGATTTTATTTCCTCCCAATTTCCGCCACATTCCTTAAATATATTTCCAGATACTTCACAATTGCGAGACGTAATTTTCGGAAATATCTCAAGTCCTATGACGCCTATTCTAGAGAAGGCATTGTTTCGCACTACAAGATCGTCACATGGAAGAGGCTTCGCGCCTTTTTCTGTATTCTCATATACTCCCAGTCCATAAAAAGAAGCTCCTGTAAAGGAGCAATTTTCGACACGAATTTTTTGGCTATTTTGTATGTCGACTAGATTGGATATTTTGCCCGTTTTCTTGTAGAGATGCTCATCTTGGAAATTTATTCCAAGAATTTCTAATCCTTGCCTAAAATTTCGGAAAATTATAGGGCGAGAATAGGTGAGCTGATCATCAAGGACGATTACTACTGTTCCAGGTTGTTCAGCCTTAAAAGAAAATGCTTGTGGCCCCCCCGGGTAGAGAATTGGGTGATTTAGACGGTATTTCCCAGGGGGGATGATCAATTGAGTTAGCTGCCCTTTAGACACATCCTGAGACGCAGCCGAAAATGCAAAGCTGTCATCTGAAATTCCGTCTCCTTTTGCTCCATAGTCTGTTATTTTTCTTTGGGTGCTTGATTTGGTTTGTGGATACCCGATGCGGGGAAGTAGTAAGCCGGGTAAGATGGCCGCAGCTTTTACTAAAGTTCGTCGTTGCATGGCAGATTTATCCCTAAAGTCATTGACAGATTTTGAAGGTCAATGTTTTAAAGTAGGCCAGAATTCCACCAAAAATATGTCTAATTGAAAACAATTGCAGCGACAAGTGTCTTGGTTTTATAAATTAAGAGAAGGTTTCACCGCATGTAGCGGATTACGCTTCAAGCGGAGCATTGGACGTTCAATAAGTAACCAGGAGAGAATGGCGCAAATGGCGGTGAGTGCCAATGCAAATGTAAAACCCTTGGCGCCGCCGAGCTTCAGAAAAATTAGCGTGTTGATAATTGGCATATGATAGATATATATACCGTAAGAGAAATCATTTGTGCGGAGCAGGCGACTGGAGATGTTGGGCCAGCTTACCGCCCATGAGACAACGGTGAATGCTAACAGTGTCGCCAAAACAGGATTGATTTCGTTTCCTGTTTTTAATGAGAAAAAATAGGTTGAAGAGAAAGAAAGCACGCAATATGTAAAGGTCCAGATAATCGCGTTTTTTTCTAGATATTTTTGAAGCGAAAGATAGTTGCGTTGTATAAGTATTCCAACCAGAAAAAGATAAAGATAGGTTGGCAATACTACTTGACTGATTTTTTGAAAAATTCGAGGGAGAGATTGCTGAAAAAAATCTCCGAGAATAAAAAAATTCAGAGCACCTAGTAAGATTGTCATAGTAATCAGTATGGCGTTTCGGGGATTTCCTGAAAGCCAGCGATATATCAATGGCAATGCAACATAAAACTGTAGTTCAACAGAGATTGTCCACAAGCTGCCATTTAACACGCCTACGCCGAAGCTACGTAGAAAATCGGGATTATAAAACTGTAAGAATGAAACTTGAGCTAGTAGCCATGGAATGAGTTCGATATTGTTGAATGCGACGTCACCAACCACGCTGGCAAGGAAAATTGAAAAGGCAAGGCAGGCCCATAAAGCCGGGAATATGCGCAATGCTCTATTGCGAAAATAGGAACGAAGATCAGGATTCCGCTCATAAGATGCTGAGATGAGAAATCCGCTAATAACAAAAAAAATCGGAACGCCGGGAAAATGGGACAGTATATTTTGTAGTGCCGGCTTTGAAAGGTTTAAGTGTTCAATGCCATGCATTACTAAAACTTGAGTTGCGGCAACAATTCTGAGTAAATCGAAATTGTTTACCTTCCACCTTGTAGAGTTCATGCGTCCCTCTTTCAGGATACGTCCGTTGTCCAGAAGTAGTCAGTTGTTATTTCGCAAGCTTGATCAACTTCTACCTCGAGCACCGGCACGGGTTCTTTTTTGCCGTAGTATCTTGATTCCCACCCTTGAACCAATTGAAATCTCTTTATTGGATACGCGCAGGTAATTTGAAGGCGATGTTGTCCGTCGCTCACGGCGTTGTGGATAATCGTCCAGTTTCTTGAGGGGTCCAGTCTCCAGCGTAAAACGGCTTTATGTTTGAAGTTAGAGATGGAGTCTTTAATTTGTAATCGATCGTCATTGAGAGATATCTTTCTACGATGAATTGCTCCTCGCCAGTCTTTATAGCCTGCTTCGAAAGCAACCTCTCTCTCATTTTTCTCAATCGCAGAAAGGTAATTCGTTTTTAACCACTCCCCAAACAGGAATCGGCTAATGCGTGGCATCTGCTCGCGAGAATCAAATTGGATGCTGTTGTGACTTGCAATACCAGGAAAATATGTGAGAGATTCGTCGTCGGTGTTATAGCTATAAGTTCCACCGTCTCGAAGTAAGTTATCTTTCCCTATCCAAAAATCAACATGGAGCGCGTCTGCGTGACTTGGTCGAAAACGGAACCTGGGGAATCTCAGCAGTGCCATTGCGCGGCCGAGCCGCAGTACTGCATATCCTCCATCCTTCAACAGTTTAGAGGGGGAAGGAGAGGGTGAGGTGCAACACGAAGAAGGCGGAGAGGTTCCAACCCAGGCCAACGGATCTTCAGTTTGTCCCGAAAAAGCAAGGGGCAGCTGAGAGCCAAAAAGCGCGGAGGCAATATAGACAGATGGACGGAAGTCTCTGTAGTCACTGTCAGTAATGGGAAAGAGGCGAGCCCCGTCATTCGCTCCTAAATTGGGGCCGTCGCCATTGCTAGAGACCGTGAGTGTGTGAAGCCACGCGCAGGCAGCTGAAAGGCGAGAATGTAAGTTCTTTGAAAACGAAGGAAGGCCTAACGAGCGGCGCCAAATTTCAGCCATGCTATACGTATCTAGCATTACCCTGTGATAGTTCAATGAGTACTGGCTGAACGAGCCGTCCTTTTCTATTAGCTTGCGTGCGCGATTTTCAAGCCATTTTCTTCCAAGCCGATCCCAGCGAGTGGCATCAGGATATCCATTTGCCCTAAGCCAACTGCCGCCAATGAAAAGGGCTGCAGCTTCAGAAGTGCCGTGATTGTTATCCTGCGCGATCGCATAAGTTATAGTAGGTACTATTCTCCTGAGGTGATGATAGATCAAATCGAGGAGAGAGGTGGAGGGAAGCTTAGCTTGTCGCAAGATGAGAGCAGCCATAGCCAAATGCATTACTCGTATCGAGGCTTCTTGACCACATTTCCAGTTTGAACCACGATACGGCGGATTTTTTTCACTCCAATCTTTTATCCAATTATTTAGACGAAGTAGAGCCGCGCTGTCACCAGATGAAGCCTGCTGCGCAAATGCAATTGCCCAGTCAAACCGGGATAGTTCCCAAACACCCTTAATATCGCCGACAGAAGGATCGAAGTCCGAAATTTTCCACCACAACAGCGACGAGTTGGCTCCAGCCTGGCCATTCAAAAGATTCAGGTGCCAGTCGGGAGGTGTGTCTGTTATGGGAAATGATATATGGCCGAATGCGATTCCTGTATTCTTCCACTGAGTGGGCGGAGTTAATGAGTGACATGCCTGCTGTGGAGCAAGGAAGTATGGGGTGCTGTTCTTGAATTGCCCGGTTAAACGTTTCGCAGGATTAAGCCCAATTTTTAATCCCAGCTTGTAGCGGATGGCTCGCGAAACGCTAATAGGGCCAAGGGCCAATGCAGTTCTGAGGTAGGAGAACGGCTTCATTGCTGACGTAGGATTTCAGCAGCCGTGATTGTGGCTTTTGCAACTTCAAATATTTGTTCGGCAGGAATTGCAGGTTTTCCATCTTGAATGCTGCGTAGGAATGCCGCTGCGCAATTGGTTTGGCCTTTATCTTGTTTCCACAAGTTCATTTTCTTAAAGCCGGGCCATCCGTATCCAACCAATTTTCGAAAGTTATCCAATTGCAGGACACGACCTGCCGTGAATACCTCTATCCGTTCTTTGGGGAAACTTGCTGAACCATTTGCCAAATAAAGGATCGTACCAAATGATCCATCAGCAAAACCTAAAGTAATACTGGCTTTATCTTCTGCTACTTCTATAGTGGTGGAGTTTCCCATCCGGCGCGCTTGGATAGAAACGATAGGACTACCGGCGAGGTACCGCATTAAATCTATAAAGTGGCAAGCCTCGCCTATAATCCGCCCACCGCCAACGGTGTTATCCTGTGTCCAATGGTTGGCTGGGATCGAGCCGGCATTCATTGTCATAATGAACGACTTCGGTTCTTTGATTGGTTCTAGAAGCGATCGAATTTTTTGAACATGCGGAGAGAAACGCCGATTAAATCCAACCAGTAGCTGTGGGCCCGAACCAGAATCATGAGCTGTGCTATACGCGGATTGGATTTTTTGCAACTCATCATGATTAAGAGCTAATGGTTTCTCTACGAAAACGTTCTTTTTGGCATTGAGTGCTTTCTCAACCATGCTTGCATGGGTGTCATGTCTGGTAACAATTAGGACTGTATTAATTTCTGGTTGAGCAAGCATCGCTTCTATGTCGGTAGACGCCTGCGCAAAGCCTGCTTTTTTCCCATGTATAACGCCATTGACGCCACCAGAAGTGACTATGGTATGAAACTGCGCTCCTGCGGCTTTAAACGCAGGAATTAGCATTCGCGACGCGTAATTCCCAGCTCCTATGCAGCCGACAACCGGAGTTGCGGTGTCATATTGTGTGGATGCCCTTAGTTCTACGCTTTTAACTAAGCGAGTCGAGGGGTCGGAATTGTATTGCAACAAAATACCCAGTCCACTTTTATCGTTGGTGAGTACTTCGTAAGCTTGAGGAGCATCTTCGAACAGGAACCGATGAGTTATGAGCGGTTTTGCATTAAGTTGACCACTCGAGAACATATCGAGAATCGCTTCGAAATTTCGCTTTTCCGTCCACCGCACGAAACCAAATGGATAATCGTATCCCTTGTCTTCATAGAGGGGGTCATATCGTCCAGGCCCATAAGAGCAGGAAACTTGAAATGTGAGTTCCTTCTCGTAAAAATCAGCTCGGTTTAGTTCAAGACCCGTTACCCCAACAAGAACTATTCGACCACGTTTTCGGCTCATTCTGGCCGCTTGTGTGACTGGGTCGGATGTGCTGGTAGAGGCGGTGATAATTACACCATCCACTCCGTTTCCCCGACTAAATGCAATACCTGCCGCAATCGGGTCTTCGCCTTTCCCTGGATTGCATATTTCAGCTCCAAAATTTCTCGCAAGCTGCAGCTTTCCGTCGTCAAAGTCGATTGCGAGAACTCGGCAGCCGTGAGCTCGCAAGAGTTGAACCGTTAGCAAACCAATGAGGCCGACACCGGTTACGACGAAAGTTTCGCCGAGTGTAGGGCGAGCGAGACGGATACCTTGCAATCCAATACTTGCGACGACGGTAAAAGATGCGGATTCGTCATCAACATTATCCGGGATACGGGCGCAAAGATTCTTCGCAACGCGTACTACATCGGCATGAGCTCCGTTCGAAACTACGCGATCTCCAATTTTGAACTCTTCGGCCCCGGCACCAACTACGGTTACCTTACCGACATTGCAATAACCTAAAGGAAGGGGTTGAGCAAGTTTGGAGCGCACGGCGTCGATAGTCGTCATCAGGCCGTCGGTCCGAACTTTCTCCAGAACCATTTTTACTTTGTCTGGTTGCTGTTTAGCTTTCTCGAGATAGGATGCTTTTCCGAATCCCACTAGCATGCGCTCTGTACCGGCAGAAATGAGAGACAGCTGAGTAGCAATTAAGAGGCTCTCGCGGGAAATTGCAGGGGCGGGAGCCATCGTCACTGTGGTGCCCCCGTTGGCCATGTCCTGGAGAACTTGTTTCATTAACTATCCTTAAGAAAGCGCAATTTAATACGTGAGTCTGAAAGCAGTAGTCCCGGGCATGTTTTTTGCCCGGGACTCGATTTTTATCAGGAAACAGTTCTCTCAGCGAGAAACCTGGCTTGTCCATACTCCACGGGTGTCTACGAATTTCTTGCCGTGAAGTACTTCTCTTGGGATCGCCTTAAATTGCTTGTGGTCTACTAGAAGAACGATAATGTCAGCTTCTAGAAGAGCTGTTTGCGTATCGAGGAGAGTGAGTGATTCGCGGAGCTTGGCTGGAAGCTCGTGGACATTTGGTTCTACAGCCACGGTACGCCCAACATGCAGAGACGCGAGTTCGCGGCAGATCTCCACTGCCGGGCTTTCTCGCAAATCATCAATGTCCGGTTTGAATGCTAGTCCAAGGCATGCGACGGTAACGTCCTTAATGGCTTTGGCTGGGTTGTCCTGAAGATGTTCTGCAATGGCGATCTTGACTTTATCTAAGACCCAAACAGGCTTGGAGTCGTTGACTTGCCGGGCTGTCCGGATGAGGCGAGCTTCGTCGGGCGATGTGCTAACAATGAACCAAGGGTCTACTGCAATGCAGTGTCCCCCGACTCCAGGGCCCGGTTGTAAGATATTCACTCGGGGGTGCCGATTGGCGAGTCGAATTAGTTCCCAGACATTAATTCCAAGCTCTTCGCAAATTATGGAGAGTTCGTTGGCAAACGCTATATTAACGTCTCTAAAGCTATTCTCTGTTAGTTTGCACATTTCGGCAGTGCGTGCATCCGTTATAATGCAGTCGCCGTTTACAAAAATTTTATATAAATCGCAGGCGGCTGTTGAGCATGCGGGGGTCATCCCACCGATGACTCGATCATTAGACACTAGCTCTCGAAGCACTTGCCCGGGCAGAACGCGCTCGGGACAATGTGCAATTCGTATGTCAGATTGTTCCCCGTGGGTTTGGGGAAAAGTTAGGTCGGCGCGAGCTTCAGCCAGCCAGACCGCCATTTTCTCAGTTGCTCCAACCGGAGAGGTGGATTCTAGAACAACAAGATCCCCTTTTTTGAGCACGGGGGCAATAGCTTTGCTAGCAGCCTCGATATATGCTAGGTCTGGTTGATGATTTTCTTTAAATGGGGTCGGGACCGCAATTAGAAATGCGTCGGCGGGTTGCGGGCTGATGGTCGCTTTAAGAAACCCGTCCGAAACAGCCGCGCGGACCACTATGTCTAGGTCGGGCTCGACAATATGAATTTCGCCGCGATTAATTGTTTCAACAGCTTTTTGATTCACATCAACGCCAATGACTTTCTTCTTGCGAGAGGCAAAGACGGCGGCAGTAGGAAGGCCGATGTAACCCAAGCCTACAACGGAAATGGTGTCAAAGGGCATAATTCTCTCCACGGTACACAGTATTCAAAGTTTTCCGATTTGTTCAATAAGAGCTTCCGCTATACGAGAGCATGCTTGCCCATCTCCGTAGGGGTTGTGTGCGTATGCCATGCAGTCATAAGCTCGTTGATCGGTCAGGAGTTCACTAACGTGGTGAACTATATTGTCCGAGTTTGTCCCAACGAGTCGGACGGTGCCAGCTGTGACGGCTTCTGGTCGTTCAGTAGTGTCACGCATCACTAAAACGGGTTTGCCTAAGGATGGGGCTTCTTCTTGAATTCCGCCAGAATCAGTTAGGATGAGCGTTGCACGATGCATCAGGTAGACAAACGGCAGGTACTCCAACGGCTCTATCAGATGTACGTTAGAGATTCCGGAAAGAAGTCTATTGACTGGTTCCCGGACATTTGGATTGAGGTGAACGGGATAAACAATGCCGACGTCGGGGAAGGTGGTTGCTATTTGCACCAATGCTGTGCAGATTCGCTCAAAGCCGTCGCCAAAGCTCTCGCGACGATGACCTGTAACCAGGACGAGGCGGGAGCACGTGTCAAGAAAAGAAAATTGATCACTGAATTTGCGTTGCAGGGCGTCGTCCTGCTTCAGTTTTTCTACGACCTCAAGCAGAGCATCGATTACTGTGTTTCCAGTGACGTAGATATTGGATTTATCTATTCCCTCGCGCAGGAGGTTTTTTTGTGACGTTTCGGTCGGTGCGAAATGAAAACGTGCTAGTGCACCAGTGATCTTTCTGTTTCCTTCCTCTGGCCAAGGGGAATAGAGATTACCTGTGCGAAGACCGGCTTCGACATGGCCCACAGGTGTTTGTTGATAATATGACGCCAAGCTTGTCGCGAGGGTTGTGGCTGTGTCACCGTGGACCAACACCACATCAGGTTTGAACGTAGAAAGGACTTCCTTCATTCCCTGAAGAATTGATGTGCTTACATCGGTGAGATCTTGCCCGGCTTTCATGATATTGAGATCGAAATCGGGAGTAATTTGAAATAGTTCCAAAACCTGATCAAGCATTTGGCGGTGCTGGCCGGTAACGCAGACCTTAGAATCAAAACGAGGGTCTTTTGCTAGCGTTTGGACTAATGGAGCCATTTTGATGGCTTCGGGGCGCGTGCCAAAAACGCATAATGCTTTCATTTTATAAGCTCCTTGCTAGTGTTGGCATCGCAGTAGTTTCCGTTTTCGAGCCATTCTACGAATTGATCGCTTAAATGCTTTCTACTGAATTGGGTTTTGGCTAACGTCAGGGCTCTTTCCCCCATTCGGTGAAGCTCCACCCGATCAGAGGTGGCTTGTTCCAGCGCGTTGGCAAATGCGTGCGGATTGTCCGGTAGTACGGCAAATCCACAGTGATGTTCGCTGATGACTTCTGCCAGCCAACCAGGATAGTTGTTCAGCACTGGCCGCCCGGCCGCCAAGTAATCGAAAAATTTGTTGGGCGACGTGCCGTAATAGAATGCTGGGATGTTGGCCAGGGTCTGGAGGCCGATATCCGTAGCAGCCATCAGGCCCGCCAGTCGGGTCTTGTTGACGGGGTCATGGAATATGACGTTGTTCAACTGGAGCGATGCGGCTCTTTGCATCAAGCTTTGCTTCGTCGCTCCTTGACCCACGAGCAGGATCTTGATGTCTTGCCGCCCGCGCCGCTGCAACTCGGCGGCGGCATCCAGTACAGCGTCCAGGCCGTTGGCCTTGCCGTGCGTGCCGGCGAATACCGCCAGCAGGTCGGTATCGGCAATCCCTTCGGGACGCCATGGCTCGGGATTCGCACCGAAGATATCGATGTCGCATCCGTTCGGAATCAGGGCAATGCTGGATCGAGGCACGCCCCGATGAGCAATGCCGTCCACGATGCCTGGTGAAAGTCCGATCAGCCGGTGTGCCGATTTGTAGCTTGCCCATTCGAGTACGGACATGCCAAACAGGACGGCCGGATTGCGGATTACTCCCATGGCTTTGGGCAGCTCGGGCCATAGGTCGCGTACTTCGAACACGAACGGCTTGCCGCGCAACCAACGCGCGAAGATGCCGGGAATCCCCGCGGTAAGCGGCGTGGTCGTGGCAAAGACCAGGTCGTAGCGCTCGGTCAGGGCGATGGCCACGCTTCGCAACGCAAAGCGCAGGAACGTGGCGGTGCGCTTGATGAATCCGTCCGAGTTGCCGTAAGAAAGGTCGAACTCGACCACCTCCAGGCCGGGCTGGATCGTGCCTCGGCGCTTGCCGCGCACGAACGGCCCCGTCAGGCCGGTTGTGCCGCCCTTATAGCTGCCGCAGACCATGCAGACTTCATGGCCACGCTCGACCAGGCGCTTGGCCATTTCGTACGAGCGTATTCCGGCTGCTCCCTTCGGGGTGGAAAAATGCTGGTGGAAATAAAGAACTTTCATCGGGTGCCGGTTTGCGGGTTAAGAGCGAGTAGCCTGCCGCAGCGTTTCGGATAGCGCGGCGCAGGTACGTTCGATTTCCGCGGGCGTAAGCGTCGGATGGACCAGGAACATCAGACTGGTTTCCCCCAGTTCCACGGCATGAGGCAGCCGGCGCGCCGGGCGATAGTCCGTTCCGTCGAAGGCTTTTTCCAGATAAACCTCCGAGCAGGAACCTTGGTAGCAGGGAACGCCTTTTTCGGTCAAGGCTTGGACGATGGCGTCGCGTGTCCATCCATCCGCCAGTTGCTCCGGGTTGACGAACAGGTAGTGTTTATACGCTGCGTGGTCGACGTGGTCCGGCACCTGGGGGATGCGCACGCAAGCGTAGGGGCGGGCTGCCGTGTTGATTTGCGCGGCGTAAGCCTGGCGCTGTTTGCTCCAATCGGCCAGCCGGCGCAGCTGGATCCGGCCGATGGCCCCTTGCATTTCGATCATTCGCCAATTGGTGCCGAAGGAGTCGTGCACCCACCGGAATCCCGGGGGATGTTGCCGTTCGTACACCGCTTCCCACGATTTGCCGTGGTCCTTGTATGCCCACATCCTGGACCACAGCGCGCGGTCGTTGGTCGTGACCATGCCGCCTTCGCCGCCCGTGGTCATGATCTTGTCCTGGCAAAACGACCAGGCTCCGATGTGGCCGATGCTACCGACCGGGCGGCCTTTGTACTTGGCTCCGTGGGCCTGCGCGCAATCCTCGATCACGAAGAAGCCTTTTTCCTCGGCCAGGGCCATGATCGGGTCCATCTCGCACGGCCAGCCTGCCAGGTGCACGCAAATCACGGCGCGGGTATTGGGAGTCAGGACTTCGCGGATGCTTTCAGCGGTGATGTTCTGGCTGTCCAGGTCGACGTCGGCGAATATCGGGCGCGCGCCGGCGCTGACGATGCTCGAGGCCGAAGCCAGGAAGGTGCGCGGGGTGACGATTACATCGTCGCCAGGGCCGATATCCAGCGCTTTCAAGGCCAGATCCAGCGCTACGGTTCCGTTGGCCAGCGCAATGGCATGCTCCGTATGGCACCACGCCGCGAATTCCTTTTCGAATTCCCGGCATTCCTGCCCGGTCCAGTAATTGACCTTGTTGGACAGCAGCACCCGCTTGACGGCTTCCGCCTCTTCTTCGGTGAAGGAAGGCCAGGGGGAGAAGGGGGTATTCAGCATGTTGGCGTGGTCCTGTTCAAATCTTTGGCCGGGTTGCCCGCTGCGGTGATTCCGTCCGGCTGGGGGCTGACGACGACGGCGCCCACGCCTATCACGGCATGGGCGCCTATGGATATTTGCTGGCGGATGCCGGCGTTGGCGCCTATCCAGCTGCAGGCGCCCACGGTAACGCCGCCCGCCAGATTGGCACCGGGGCTGATGTGGACGCCGTCGGCTACCTGGCAGTCATGGTCCACGGTGGCGGCGGTGTTGACGATGCAGGCTTGCCCGATCCGGGCGCCTATGTTGACCACGGCACCGGCGAACACGACGCTGCCCGGGCCCACGCTAGCATGGCGGCTGATTGTGGCGCGCGGATGAATGACGGTGGCCAGGTTGGCGCCCGCGGCGGCCAGCGTGTCTGTATTGGACAGCCGCACGCGGTTGGCACCTATGCCGACCACGACGCCGTCGAATTCCCGGCACTGCTGGAGCAGGGCCGCCAGGTTTCCCACGATGGCCCAGGGTCCGCTACTTTTCCGCTCCGGCCAGGCGTCGTCGAAGAAGACGATTTCCTGCCATTCACCGCCGGCCTCGGCCGCATCCGCCACCACGCGGCCATGGCCACCCGCGCCCAAGATGGCGAGTCGTTTCATGGGTTGTTGCCTCGAAAGCGTTCCATCGTGGCTTGACCATCGGCGCTGATGCCTTCGCGCACCAGCACCTTGCGCACGGTCATCCACAGGATCTTCACGTCCAGCCACAGCGAGCGGTTGTCCACGTACCAGACGTCCAGCTCGAATTTCTGCGGCCACGACAGGGCGTTGCGGCCGTTCACCTGAGCCCAGCCGGTCACGCCGGGGCGGACTTCATGGCGGCGCTGCTGGCGTTGGTCATACAAGGGCAGATATTCCATCAGCAGCGGGCGGGGGCCGACCAGGCTCATGTCGCCGCGCAAGACGTTCCAGAGCTCGGGCAGTTCATCTAGGCTGGTGCTGCGCAGGCGTTTGCCGAACGGGGTCAGGCGCTGATCGTCCGGCAGCGGCTGGCCATCGGGACCCGTCGCATCGCGCATGGAGCGGAACTTGATCATCTGGAAGGGCTTGCCGTTCAGGCCTGGGCGGACCTGGCGGAAGAATACCGGCGAGCCCAGCTTCCGCCGGATCGCGACGCACAACACCAGGATGACCGGGCTGAGAATAAGTAGGGCGATTGTCGCCAGGATGATGTCGAATGCGCGTTTTGCCATGAAAAAGGGCCTTCGGAACGAAGGCTTGTGGGTACGGTTACGGTTCAGTATAGAGAGGCTTACGCCGGATGGCCGACGGCGACGTCTCGTTCGCCCTTGTACGAGGCCAGTGGGGTCCGCGCGGCTTTGCCCTCTCGCTCGCCGAGGAGGCTGGCGGGCTCGTTTTGGCCGGCTGGCCTATCGCTCAGCAGCGAATAGGGCGTGTATTCGGGCACCAGCTTCTGCAAGGCCATGCGGATGTCCAGGGCGGATCCACTCTTGCAGGCGGTGTGCAAGCCCTCCAGCAGGGATTCCAGTTGGCCCAGCGTCAGGTAGTGTTCGCGCGAGCACAGGATGCGAGGATGGTCGCTGGGAATGGTGTCCCCGCCTATCAGCAGTTCCTCGTACAGCTTTTCCCCCGGCCGCAGGCCTACCACCTTGATTTCGATATGGCCGTTGGGGCTGTCCGCGTTTTTCTCGGTCAGGCCCGACATCTGGATCATGGTTCGGGCGAGATCGATGATCTTGACGGGTTCGCCCATGTCCAGCACGAAGACTTCGCCGCCGCGCGCCATGGCACCGGCCTGGATGACGAGCTGGGCCGCTTCCGGGATCAGCATGAAGTAGCGGGTGACGTCGGCATGGGTGACGGTGATGGGGCCGCCGCGCTGGATCTGGTTGCGGAACAGCGGGACCACCGAGCCGGACGAGCCCAGCACGTTGCCGAAGCGCACCATGCTGAATACAGTGCGGTTGTTGGGCCGCAGGGCGAAGGCCTGGAAGATCAGTTCGGCGCAGCGCTTGCTGGCGCCCATGACGTTGGGCGGGCGCACCGCCTTGTCGGTGGAGATCAGGACGCAGGTCTCGATGTTGTTCTGGGCGGCGGCCATGGCCACGGACCAGGTGCCCAGCACGTTGTTGCGTATCCCGGCCGCCATGTTGTTTTCCACCAGCGGCACGTGCTTGTAGGCGGCGGCATGGTAGATGGTGTCGACACGGTGTTCGCGCACGATGCGGCTGACCAGTTCGGTGTCGCATACGCTGCCCATGTAGGCTGACAGCTGGGTGGCGGGGAAGCGCTCGCGCAGCTCGTGCTCGATGGCGTACAGCGCGTATTCGGAATGGTCCAGGATGACGAGGTGGGCGGGCTTCTGCGACTCGATCTGGCGGCACAGCTCGCTGCCTATGGATCCGCCGGCGCCTGTTACCAGCACCGATTTGCCGGTTACGCATTTGGAGAACAGATCGCGCCGGGGGGGGACCGGCTTGCGGCCCAGCAGGTCTTCGACCTGGATTTCGCGGATGGCGCTTTCCAGTACCTTGCCTTCCACCATTTCCGCCATGGTGGGCAGGGTGCGGACGGGAATGCCCAGGCTGGACAGACGGCTGACGATGGTGCGCCGGCGTTCGGGCGATGCCGACGGAATCGCCAGGATGATCTGCTGGAGTTCGTGCTTGCGGACGATATCGTTGAGCCGGCTCAGCGGGTAGACGCGCAGGCCGCCCACGTGCCGGTTGGCCAGGCGCTTGTCGTCGTCGAAGAAGCAGATGGGCGTGTAGGCGTGGCTGGTGCGCATGGCGACAGCCAGTTGGAAGCCAGCCTCCCCGGCGCCATAAATGGCGACACGGGGCGCCACGATGTGCTGGCGCAGCGGCGTGCGCAGCAGATGGCGCGCGCCGAAGCGGGAAATGACGACGTACGAGAAGGCGATGAACCAGTAGATCAGCAGCGTGCTGCGCGGCGGCGCCGGCATATTGAACAGTACGCATGCGATATAGGTGCCGACAGCCAAGGCAGCCAGGCCGATACCCGTGGAGCGCAGCATGGAAATATCCATGTAGCGCACCACGTTGCGATACAGGCCGCACAGGTAGAAAACGGGAATCGTGGCCAGCGCCATGATAATCGGTGCGCTGATGCCGTATCGCTGCAGGGTGACCGCATCGCCCAGCCGAAGATAGAACGCCGCGATCAGGCTGGCCGGAAGGGCGATGGCGTCCGCGATCACCATGACCGCGATCTTTTGCGGCCGGGAAAGGGAAAGAAGAAAGTCGCGTAGTTTCGTCTGCATGATTACCTTGTACCAATCCGATCGCGGGTGACGAATCTGGCCCCCGGGGGATACACACCCCTTCGTGACTCATTCCCCATCGACTGCCCGGCAGGAAGACAGTTGGCACTCGGTAGTGCGGCGGCGGTATTCTGGTTGGCGCGCCGAATTGCGGCAATCCCCGATTTGAGGGATTGCGGAAAGCCGGAGCACGGTCTTTCCAGCGAATTCAGGACGGTCTGAAAGATTAGCATGTCGCGATGCGCCTATCGTAAAAGCTTGCAAAAAGATTGCATCAGTTTGTGCATGCGCGAAATAGGCAATCTCATTTTTGAGAAATGCAAAACGTAGCGATCATTTGCCGGTTGCCGTGATTGCTCCGCCGATTTCCTGCTCCTCTCGTTATAGGCCGCGCGGTTGGGCGAGCCCGGATTCGTAATATCTATGCATATATTGCGAATCCCAGGCGTTGGAATGACGATCAAGCCAGGCTGGTGGCCAGCCGGTCCACGCATCGGACCGCCAGCATTTCTTCGTCCGCCTCCACCATCAGGCGCAGCTTGGGCTCGGTGCCGGAAGGGCGGATCAGGACCCGGCCGCGGCCTTGCAGCGTGGCGGAAACCTCCCGGTAGGCCGCGGCCAGGCCGGGATGGGATTCCCATTCCAGGTCGGGTTGCAGCTTCACGTTCACGAGTTTCTGCGGCAGCAGGTGCAGTTCCGAGGTCAGGGCCGGCAGGCCCTTGCCGCTGCGGCGTATGGCGGCCATGACCTGGAGGGCGGCGATGACGCCGTCGCCGGTTGAGTGGCGGTCCAGGCACAGGATGTGGCCGGAGCTTTCGCCGCCGAACAGCCAGCCCTTGTCCTGCAGGGCTTGCATCACGTTTTTGTCGCCAACCGGGGTGCGGACGAAGGGAACGTCCAGGTCGGCCATGCGTCGTTCGAACGCGTAGTTGGTCATGACGGTGCCGGCCACGCCGGCCACCGGGCCTTGCGTCATGCGGTCGCGCACGATCACATAGAGCAGTTCGTCGCCGTTGTACATGCGGCCGCTGGCATCGACCATTTGCAGCCGGTCGGCGTCGCCGTCCAGGGCCACGCCCAGATCCGCGCGGTGTTCCTTGACCTTTTCGGCCAGGGTTTCCGGATGGGTGGCGCCCACTTTTTCATTGATGTTGAAGCCGTTGGGCTCGCAACCGATGGTGATGACCGTGGCGCCCAGTTCCCGGAAGACGTTGGGCGCGATGTGGTAGGCGGCGCCGTGGGCGGCGTCGACCACGATCCGCAGGCCGCTCAGGTCCATTTCCGGGGGGAAGCTGGCCTTGCAGAATTCGATGTAGCGGCCGGCGGCGTCGTCCAGGCGCTTGACCCGGCCCAGTCCTTCGGAGGGCGTGCAGCCCATGGGCTGGTCCAGCGCGGCTTCGATGGCCTGTTCGGTTTGGTCGGGGAATTTGCTGCCCTGGGCCGAGAAGAACTTGATGCCGTTGTCGTCGAAGGGGTTGTGCGAGGCGCTGATGACGATGCCGGCGGACAGGCGCAGCGCGCGGGTCAGGTAGGCGACGGCCGGGGTGGGAATGGGGCCGGCCAGGACGACGTCCACACCGGCGGCGGAAAGGCCGGCTTCCAGGGCGGATTCGAGCATGTAGCCGGAAATGCGGGTGTCCTTGCCGATCAGGACGGACGGACGATGTCCGCGCGGGGCCTGGGCCAGGAGGACCTGGCCGGCGGCGTGGCCCAGGCGCAGGGCGAAGGCGGGATTGATGACCGCTCCGCCTACTTTGCCCCGGATGCCGTCGGTGCCGAAATATTTAACTTGTGTTGCAGCCATGATTTCTTCCGTGCGTTCTTATTGCCTCATGCTTCTTTGCTTGTTCGACGAGGAAAGCGACGCCTGGCGTTCCTTTTTATCGGAGCACCGGTAGAGACAGGCCGCCATGATTCCCCACTACGGCTTTTATGGAAATCTGCCGTTTAGCCAACGCAAGCCACACGGACGACAGCATAGGCGGGGAAGTGTGACACTCCACTTCCGCTATGTAACAAAATACGGGAGATGGTCCCTAGAATGGGGTAATGCCCAGGGGGTCGCGCACCGGGCCCCCAGGTATCGCAGCGCTTACAATTTGTTACGCTGTTTAACTAATGTTCGAAGTTTTGCGGTCTTTGCCCATCTGGGAAAGTCCTGATGCTGGAGTCATTCCCTGGATCGGTGCAGGACCAGCCAGCGGGGGGTGCGAAAGCGCACGATCGCTGTATACAGCCAAGTATAGACAGCGATGAAGATCGTGAGACATAGCATTAACACTAGGCCTCGATCCCAGAACACGGTGGCCGGGACGATGGCGACCAGGCTGAGTGCCCACAGGTAGGGGGACGTGACGGCGTTGCGCTGGGTCAGCAGCCGCGCGTTGCGGGTGCCGATGGCCCACCGGATCACCCGCTTGTAGATCAGCATGTGCAGATGGACCCCATCCGGCATGCTGGGGGACATGCCTCGGAGATATTTCTTTCGATATATGGAGAATAGCGTTTCGAAGATGGGATAGATGAACAGCAGCGCGGGATACCAGGCCGAGACCACGGGATTGCGGACCACCAGCAGGATGCCCAGTTCGGCCAGCATGAAGCCCAGGAAATAGGCGCCGCCGTCGCCCAGGAAAATCAGGCCGTAGGGATAGTTCCAGACCAGAAAGCCCAGGATGGCGCCGATCATCAGGAGCGAGCCGCCCAGGATCAGGGGATCACCGACCTTGAAGGCGACGTAGCCCAGCGAGGCGAACATGGCCAGGGCCGCGGCGGCGGCCAGGCCATTGAAGCCGTCGATGATGTTGACCGCGTTGACCATCGCGCCCACGCACAGGATCGCGGCCAGGCCGCCGACCACCGGGATGGCCAGCCAGGCATCGGCCATGGGGATGTCGATGCGGGTGACGGTGGCCTGCAGCAAGACGGCGGCCAGGGCGGCGCCGGCGAACGCGCAAAGCAGGCGGACGGTGGGGCTGATGCGCTTGGTGAAGTCTTCCGCCAGTCCGATTCCGAACACCACGGCCGAACACAGCAGCAGCAAGGCAAGGTCGATGGCCAGGGGGAAGTCGCGCGAGGTCAGGGCGGCGACCGCCACCGTACAGCCCCCGACGATGCCCAGGCCGCCGATCCGGGGCACGGGCCGGACGTGGAATTTCTGGACGCCGTCCAGGTCGTGGTCCGCCGCGGCGCTGTCGCGGTTGGCGAAGCGCACGATAAGCATGGTCACGAGTAGGGAAACAATGAAACTGATCGTCAGATTGAGCATGCATGCTCGCCGCGGGTGAACGCCGGTCCGTTGCCGGCGCAAAGGATTGTTTAGCCTGTTATTTGTATATCCGACAGCCCGGGCGTGTCACGCGACTCCAGGTATCGCCTGGTATCGCATAATTATCGTCCCGTTACGCCGGGTTACGTCATACAAGAAAACAGGGTTTTCGTGCCTCAACTTCATCTATAGTCCCAGTGAACTTTCCGGGATATGCACCGGACTATATCGCCTGGAAGGGCGGTGCATGGACATCAAAATAAGTAAGTGAGTGCTGATTGCTCGGTTCGCCCATGGCTGGCGGGCGCATCGCACCACTACGGCCCATCAAACGAATCTGAATCAGGAGCATCCCGTGGGGACCAACGTCTCATCTTCACCCGCCGACATCGCCGCTTCCGCCTTCAAGGCCTATGACATCCGTGGCGTGGTCCCGTCGCCGCTCAGCCCGGAATTCGCCCGCCGCCTGGGCGCGGCGCTGGCGCTGGAAGCGCACCGGGCCGGCGTGCGGCAGGTGGTGGTCGGCCGCGACGGCCGGCTGAGCGGGCCGGATCTGGCGCAGGCGCTGCAGGCCGGCCTGATGGCGGGCGGCATCGACGTGCTGGACGTGGGCATGGTGCCGACGCCGCTGGTCTATTACGCGGCCAACGTCAGCGGCACGGGGTCGGGCGTGGCGATTACCGGCAGCCACAATCCGCCGCAGTACAACGGGTTCAAGATGATGATGGCGGGCACGACGCTGTACGGCGATGCCATTACCGCGCTGCGCGAGCCCATGGTGAAGAATGCCGGCGGGGATGCGGCCACGACCGGTTCCCGCAAGGAATGGGATGCCGTGCCGGAGTACCTGCAGCGCATCGTGGGCGACGTGAAGCTGGCCCGCAAGATGAAGATCGCGGTGGATGCGGGCAACGGCGTGGCCGGCCCGGTGGCGGTGCAGTTGTTCAAGGCGCTGGGCTGCGAGGTGGTGGAGCTGTATTGCGACGTGGACGGGACCTTCCCCAACCACCATCCGGATCCCGCCGATCCGCACAATCTGGAAGACCTGGTCCGCTGCCTGGCCGAGACCGATTGCGAGATCGGCCTGGCCTTCGACGGCGACGGCGACCGCCTGGGCGTGGTGACGAAGTCGGGGCAGATCATCTGGCCCGATCGGCAGCTGATCCTGTTCGCGCGCGACGTGCTGTCGCGCAATCCGGGCGCCGAGATCATCTATGACGTCAAGTGCAGCCGCTACGTGGCCCAGGAAGTGAAGGCCGCGGGCGGCAAGCCGCTGATGTGGAAGACCGGGCATTCGCTGGTCAAGGCCAAGCTGAAGGAGACCGGCGCGCCGCTGGCGGGCGAGATGAGCGGGCATATCTTCTTCAAGGAACGCTGGTACGGTTTCGACGATGGCCTGTATACCGGCGCGCGGCTGCTGGAGATCGTGTCGCGCTCGGACAACCCTTCGGCGGTGCTGGAAGCCCTGCCGCAGGCCAAGTCCACGCCCGAACTGAAGATGGAGACCGCCGAGGGCGAGCAGTTCGAGGTGGTCAAGCGCCTGCAGGAGCAAGGGCAGTTCACCGGTGCGCGCGAGGTGATCACGATTGATGGCGTGCGGGTGGAATACGCGGACGGCTTCGGGCTGGCCCGCGCCTCGAACACGACGCCGGTGGTGGTGCTGCGTTTCGAGGCGGACGACGATGCCGCGCTGGCGCGCATCCAGCAGGATTTCCGTACGCAGTTGCTGCGCGTCGCTCCCGACGCCAAGCTGCCGTTCTAAGGAGGAGAGGGCATGCAGGAAGGGGTTCCCGCCTATCTGGCGTCCGTTGCGCCGTTGGCCGAGACGGCCGAATGGCGCGCCTTCGTCGAGGCCGCCCATCGGGCGGATCGCCGGGCGGGCACGCTGCGGGTGGTGGAGGCGGCCGGTCTGTCGGTGGACCTGAGTACCCAGGCGCAGTCCGACGAACTGTCGGCCGCGGGCGCATCGCTGCTGGCCGCCCGTGATTTCGAGGCCTCGCGGGCGCGCCTGCTGGAAGGCGGCATCGCCAATTGCACGGAAAACCGCGCCGCCTGGCATACCGCCCTGCGCGCGGAAGAGCCGCCCGGGCGGGTGGCGGGCCGGGTGCTGGCCGAGCGCGACCGTGTGCGGGCCTTCGTGCGCCATGTGGATGCGGAAGGGCGCTATGACAGCGTGGTGCATATCGGCATAGGCGGCAGCGACTGGGGCCCCAAGCTGGTGGTGGCCGCGCTGGGCTATGCGGGTACGCGCAGGCAGATGCGCTTCGTCTCCAACATCGATGGGCATGCCATCGAGGCGGGCCTGATCGGGCTGGACCCCAGGCGCACGCTGGTGGTGGTGTCGTCCAAGTCGTTCGGCACGACCGAAACCCTGCACAACGCCGATTGCGCGCTGCGCTGGCTGCGCGAGGCAGGCATCGCCGACCCATGGTCGCAGGTGGTGGCCGTGACGGCCAATCCCGACGCGGCGCGGGACATGGGCGTGGCGCCCGAGCGCATCTTCACGTTCTGGGACTGGGCCGGGGGCCGTTATTCGGTCTGGTCGGCCATCGGCTTGCCGATCGCGCTGGCCTTGGGCGCCGAGGCGCTGGACGGGCTGCTGCAGGGGGCGGCCGCGATGGACGTCCATTTCTCGACCGCGCCGCTGGCCGCGAATGCGCCGGTGCAGCTGGCCCTGGCGGGGCTGGCCAATCGCAACGCGTTCGGCTATGCCTCGCTGAACATCGCGCCCTACGACGCGCGGCTGGTCCATCTCGTGCCCTATCTGCAGCAATTGGAGATGGAGTCGCTGGGCAAGTCGGTCGACCTCGGGGGCCGGCCGGTCACGGTGCCGACCGGGCCCGTGGTCTGGGGCATGCCGGGCACCGACGGCCAGCACACGTTCTTCCAGTGGCTGCACCAGGGGCCGGAAGGCGCTCCGGTGGATTTCATCATCTGCCGCGAGGCGGACCACCCCTACCCGGAACACCACCGGCTGCTGGTGGCCAATTGCCTGGCCCAGCGCGAGGCGCTGCTGCGCGGCAAGTCCGCGCCCGTGCTCGAGGCGGAGCTGGCGGCGAAGGAAAGCGACCCGGCGCGCGCGGCCTGGCTGGCGCGGCACAAGATGCATCCCGGCGGCCGGCCATCCACGCTGATCGTGTTGCCGCGCCTGAGCGCGCATGCGCTGGGGGCGTTGCTGGCGCTGTACGAACACAAGGTGTTCGTGCAGGGGCTGGTGTGGGGCATCAACCCCTACGATCAGTGGGGCGTCGAATACGGCAAGGTCCTGGCCACGGGCATCGCCCGGGAATTGGCCGGCAAGGGAGCAGCGGACGGACACGATGCGTCGACCGCGTATTGGGTGGCGCAGTGGGGCAACGGCGGGATGTAGGCAAGGCGCGCGCTTTTCGGCTATCGTGAAACCATTGTGTTGCGGGAGAGCGTATGAAACCCTCCGAAGCCCTGGCCTTGAACCGCGTCGCGATACGGCGTGTGGTCGAGTCTCATCGCGCCCGCAATGCTCGTGTATTCGGCTCCGTACTGCGCGGTAAGGATACGGATAGCAGCGACCTGGACATCCTCATCGATCCGACGCCGGAGACGACCCTATTTGACATCGGTGCGATCCGACACGAGTTGGGCAAGCTGTTGGGGGTGCCAGTGGATGTTCTCACTCCCAACGCGCTGCCAGATCGTTTCCGGGCCAAGGTGCTCGCGGAGGCTCGCCCGGTATGACTCTTGACCAGCAACGCTTGGTCGACTATCTCACGCATATCGTAGAAGCCATCGAACGCATCAACTACTACACCGGCGGCATGGACGAGGGCACGTTCCTGCGCGACCAACTCGTGCAGGATGCGGTGATTCGCAATTTCGAGATCATCGGCGAGGCCAGTAACAACATCGAGAAGCGCTATCCCGAATTTGCAGCGGCGCATCCGGAACTGCCTTTGTCGTTCGCCTACCAGATGCGCAACGCTCTTGCCCACGGCTATTTCAAGGTCGATTTTGAGATCGTCTGGAAGACGATCCAGCGCAGTCTTCCTGGGTTATTCGTTCAAGTTCGGGAGGCCTTGGCCAGTATCACTGGCCCGGACATTGAAGGGATGGGGTCATGACCGCCCAGGTGGATCGCGTCCTTCTTGCCAGTTAAAACCCCTCCTTCCCCTCAATCCAGCAGCGCGGGATCCCAGGCGTGGACGACCTGTCGCTGTTCGCCCAGGCCGGGAATGCCCAGCGTGACGACGTCGCCCGCCTTGAGGTAGACCGGGGGCTTCTGTCCCAGCCCGACGCCGGGCGGCGTGCCCGTGGCGATCAGGTCGCCGGGTTCGAGCGTGGTGAAGCGGCTGATGTAGCTGACCAGGAAATCCACGCCGAAGACCATGTTGCGCGTGCTGCCGTCCTGGCGGCGTTTGCCGTTCACGTCCAGCCATAGGCGCAAGTCCTGCGGGTCCGGGACTTCGTCGGCCGTTACCAGCCACGGGCCGATCGGGCCGAAGGTGTCGCAGCCTTTGCCCTTGTCCCACTGGCCGCAGCGTTCGAGTTGGTATTCGCGTTCCGAGACGTCGTTGATGACGCAGAAGCCTGCGATATGCCGGCGGGCGTCCGCGGGTTCGACGTAGCGGGCGCGCGTGCCGATGACGATGCCCAATTCGATTTCCCAATCGGTCTTGGTGGAGTCGCGTGGCATGACGATGGGGTCGTCGGGACCCTGGATGCAGCTATTCCATTTGGCGAACAGCACTGGTTCCTGGGGAACGGGCTGGTTGGACTCGGCCGCGTGATCGCTGTAGTTCAGCCCGACGCAGATGAATTTCCCCGTGCCGAGGTAGGGCGCGCCCAGTCGCGTTCCGGTCGGAACGATGGGCAGATGCTCGGTGTCCAGCGCACGCAGGCGGTCGAGCTCGGCGGGGGACAGGGTGGCGTGGGTGATGTCGTCCAGGTGCGAGGACAGGTCGCGCATCGCGCCGCGCGCATCCACGAGGCCGGGTTTTTGTGGCCCTTGGGGCCATGGCGTAGAAGTTTCATGGGTGATGGATGATGGGTTGTGCCGGTGCCGTCAAAGCGAGACGCGCGGGATATGGGCCTGTTCGATGACACCTGCCCATTTGCGGATTTCCTGGCGCGTCTTGTCTTCCAGTTCCTGTGGCGTGGAACTGGCGGCGATGGCGCCTTGCGCGTTCAGCTTTTCCTTGACGGCGGTATCCGCCAGGGCAAGAGCGGTTTCGCGGGCGAGGCGATCGATGATGGCTCGCGGCAGGCCCGCGGGACCTACCAGGGCGGTCCAGGTGTAGGCCTCGAAGCCGGCCATGCCCGATTCGACGAAGGTGGGGACGTCGGGAAGCGACGACAGCCGCTGGTCGGCGCCGACCGCAAGCGCACGGATCTTGCCGCTCTTGATGTGCTGGTAGGAGGCGAGCGCATTGTCGAACATCACGGAAACCTGTCCGCTGATCAGGTCGGCCAAGGCCAGGCTGCTGCCCTTGTACGGGACATGCACGATGTCCAGGCCCTGCTGGCTCTTGAGCAGTTCCATCGTCAGGTTGGGCGGGGAGCCCACGCCGGGCGACGCGTAGTTCAGCTTGCCCGGGTTGGCCTTTACCCATCGTATGAACTCCGCCAGGTTTCTGGCGGGAACCGAGGGATGTACGTTCAACACCAGCGGCAGGATGGACGTGAGCGAGATCTGCGCGAAATCCTTCAGCGGATCGTAGGGCATGCGTTCGAACAGACTGATGTTGACCGCATGCGGGCCGTTGCCCGTCAGAAGCAGGGTATAGCCGTCCGCGGGCGCCCGGGCCGCGGCTTCCTGGCCGATGATGCCCGAAGCGCCGGCCCGGTTGTCGACGATGAAGCTCTGGCCCAGTGACGCGGACAGCCGGTCGGCCAGGATGCGGGCGATGATGTCGGTCGCGCCGCCGGCGGGGAAGGGGACGATCATGCGTACCGGCCGGTTGGGCCAGTTGTCTTCCTTGGCGTGCGCGGCTTGCATGGCGGGGGCGATGGCCGCGGCAGCCGTCAGCCCGAGCAGAGTTCGGCGTTTCATGATGGCGGTTTCCTTGGTGGTTCCGGCGCGGGTCCGCGTCAGTGCCCGGCAGGGCGGTAGAACGGCGCATCGCCCTGGATCGTCGTACGCCGCATCAGCCGGCGATAGGTATTGTCGAAGTCGGTGGCCCGATGCATGGTCGACCGGTTGTCCCAGAAGACGAGATCGCCCGGCTGCCATTTGTGGCGATACACGAAGGCGGGTTGGGTGGCGAAGTCGCTCAGCTCCACGACCAGGCGCCGGCCGGCATCGTCGTCCATGCCTTCGATGCTGCGGGTCAGGCCTTCGCCGACGTACAGCGCCTGCCGGCCCGTGGAGGGATGGGTGCGTACCAGCGGATGCGCGACGGGCGGCGTCTTGGCTTCTTCGGCCGGCGTGAGCGGCGTGCGGTGGGACAGATAGGTGCGGTAGTGCCAGGGGTAGTCGTGGACGCCGCGCAGCCCGGCCAGCCGCTGCCGCTCTTCGGCGGGAAGGGCGTCGTGGGCGGCGAACATGCTGGCGAACTCCGTATCCGCGCCTTGCGGCGGGCATTCCACCCCGTACAGCAGCGAGCCCATGCTTGGACGGGGCAGGAACGACATGTCGGAATGCCAGAGCATGCCCGCGCGGTCGGCGCCGATCTTCTCCCCTTTCTCGTTGGTGATGTTGGAAAGAATGGTGACTTCCGGGCAATCGGCCATGTTGAAGCGATTGACCACGTGGCCGATCAGCGGACCGAAGTGCGCGCTGAAGTCGCGGTGAGCGACGGGGGGCAGGTCCTGGTCCCGGAAGATCACCACGCCGTGCTGCTCCCAGGCGTCGCGGATGTCCGCGACGGCGTCGGCGGGGATCGGCCGGGAAAGATCGACGCCCTCGATCTGGGCGCCGATGTGCTCGGTGAGCTTGCGGACGGTAAGGCCGCTGGCGGTGCGATAGCTGTCTGCAAGAGTCGTCTGATCCATCATGTCTCCTCGTTTTGTTTAATTGTCGACAATAGATGACCGTGATGTCAATTCAGGGGTTTTTACTGATAAAAATACATTCTGATTCGTTATGGTGTCTTGTCGACAGCGAGTCCGGCGTACAGCGCCGTCAGGTGGCGAGCACGTTCAACGCATAGGCCAGGTTGTCCTGGACCAGTTTCTGGCCGCAAAGATTGGCGCCGGCATGGTCTTGCCTGCGCAGCGCTTCGAGCAACCCGCGCCAGTTGTCCAGCGACTGTTCGCGGCGAGTGGCGGAGGACAGGCCGAGATTGGTGTAGCGGGCGATCTGCAGCGACATTTGGTTCAGCATGCTGGCCAGTTTCCTGTTGCCGCAGTGTTCGCAGATCAGCCGGGCCATGCTGGCGGACAGCGCGGCGTGCTCCAGCGCGCGCGCCTGTTCGTCGGCGCCTTCGAGCGTGGACATGCGGGCCAGCGTATCGTCCAGGCGGCGCAGGTGGGCCTCGGTGCGGGACCGGGCGAAAAGATCGCACGCGACGCCCAGCAGCGCGGCACGGATCTGGTAGATCTCGACCATTTCATCGTGGCTGAGCGCGGTGACCTTGGCGCCGTGGCGGGGCTGGATGGACACCACGCCGTCGCGTTCAAGGATGCGGAACGCTTCGCGCACGCTGCTGCGGCTGACCCCGAAATAACCCGCGAGCGGGATTTCGCGCAGGCTGGCGCCGGGCGCGATCTCGTTCTTCATGATCGCTTCGGCGATGGCTTCGGCGACCTGTTCAGGCAGGCTCGTGAGATTGGGGGGAGACCGTAGCAGCAGGGAGTCGAGAGCCATGAAGCGGTTGCTTGTTGGAGAAGAAGGTGGGCAGACTGTGCGGGCAGTCTGCCTGGGTATTGTCCAATAAATCGGCACCGGCGTGGCCGGCCGAAGCTGTGGTTCCTATTCGAGTCGACCCCGGCAATTGAGTGCCGGTCCTTCCCTCCGGTTAAAATCCGCCCTTTCCACGCAGCCGGTTTCTCGCCGGCTTCCGTCCGTGCCCCGTATTCTCCTCGTCAAGACCTCGTCCATGGGCGACATCGTCCATGCGCTGCCCGCCGTCTCCGATATCGTCCGCCACATGCCGGACGCGCAGATCGACTGGGTGGCCGAAGAGGCATTCGCCGCCATCCCCGCGCTGCATCCGCGGCTGAACGCCGTCATTCCCGTGGCGCTGCGCCGTTGGCGCAAGGCCTGGTGGTCGGCGTCGGTAAGGGCCGAGCGGGCGGCCTTTCGCAAGCGGCTGCTCGAGCATCGGTATGACGCCGTGATCGACATGCAGGGGCTCTGGAAATCGGCGATGGTGGCGCGCATGGCGAACGGGCCGCTGCATGGTTGCGACCTGCGCTCGGCGCGCGATCCCTTCGCGTCTTTTTTCTATCAGTATCGCTACCGGGTGGTGTTCGAGCAGTCGGCGGTGGTGCGCATGCGGGAACTGGCCGCCTTTGCGCTGGGATACGAGCTGGCTGGGCCGCCGGATTTCGGTATCCGCGCCGAGCCGCCCACGGGCCTGCCCGCGCGCTACGCCGCGATCATGCCGTCGGCCAGCCGGCCGACCAAGCTGTGGGCCGAGACGTCGTGGCGTACGGTGCTGGAGCGGCTGGCGGTGGCGGGGCAGGCGCCGCTGGTGTTTGCCGGTACCGAAGACGAGGCGGCCCGGGCGCAGCGCCTGATCGCCGGTATTCCCGGTGCCCGGGCGCTGCCGCGCATGGGGCTGGCCGAGGTGGCCGGCGTACTGGCGGGCGCATCGGTGGTGGTGGGGCTGGACAGCGGGCTGACGCACCTGGCCGGCGCGCTGGGGCGGCCCACCATTGGCATCTACGCCGACTACGATCCGGCGCTGGCGCCGGTGACCGGCTCGGCCTATACGGCCAGCCTGGGCGGGCGGGGGACGCCGCCTTCGTGCGAACAGGTGCTGGCGGCCATCGGGCAGGCGCTGCCGGCCGTGCCGGGAGTGGCGCGTTGATGCGGGGCGCGGTGCTGCAGGCCGTGTATTCGTCGTTGTGGCGGCTGGCCACGCCTTTCCTGCTGTGGCGCATCTGGCGCCGGGCGCGGCGCGAGCCGGTGTACGGCGTCCATCCGGCCCAGCGTTTCGGTTTCTATGGCAGCGGCCGGCATGCGCCGGCGCGCGGCGGTTTCCGCGCCGCGCCGGTCTGGGTGCATGCGGTCAGCCTGGGCGAGACGCGCGCGGCGCAGCCGCTGGTCCGGGCGCTGCTGGACCGTGGCCTGCCGGTGCTGCTGACCCACATGACGGCCACCGGCCGCACCGAGGGGGCGCGCCTGTTCGAGCAGGACATCGTGCAGGGCCGGTTGCGGCAGGTCTGGCTGCCCTATGACATGCCGGGGGCCGTGCACCGCTTCTACCGGTATTTCGCGCCGCGCTGCGGTCTGCTGGTCGAGACCGAGGTCTGGCCCAACCTGGTAGCCGGCGCGCGGCGCTACGCGGTGCCGATCGCCCTGGTCAGCGCGCGGTTGTCGGCTTCGTCGGCGCGCAAGACGCTGCGGGTGGCCAGCCTGGCGCGCCGCACCTACGGCCGCCTGGATGCCGTGTTGGCGCAGACCCGGGCCGACGCCGAGCGGCTGCGCCAGGTGGGCGCGCGCGATCCGCAGGTGGTGGGCAATCTGAAGTTCGACCTGCAACTGCCCTACGACCTGATGCAGGCCGGCGCCGCCTGGCGCCAGCGCCTGGGCCGGCCCGTCATCGCCTGGGCCAGCACGCGCGAGGGCGAGGAAGAGGCCATCCTGGCGGCCCTGCGCGACATGCCCCGCACGCAGGGAGGGCTGGCGCCGCTGGCCGTGCTGATCCCCCGGCATCCCCAGCGGTTCGACGAGGTGGCCGCCATGGTGCTGGCCTCGGGGCTGTCCATGCGGCGCCGTTCGTCCATGTCCGGCATGCCGTTCGGTTCGGTCGACCCGGACACCGCGGTGCTGCTGGGCGACAGCCTGGGCGAGATGCCTTTCTATTACACCGCCGCCGACGTGGCCATCGTGGGGGGCAGCTTCGCGCCGCTGGGCGGGCAGAACCTGATCGAAGCCGCCGCCTGTGGCGTGCCGGTCATCGTCGGTCCGCATACCTTCAATTTCGCACAAGCTTCCGAAGATGCGATCGAGGCCGGCGCCGCGTTGCGCGCGGACAGCGCCCAGGCGGCCTGGCGGCTCGCGCAGGAACTGATCGACGACGAGGACCGCCGCGCTGGCATGCGCGCCGCCGCGGGCCGGTTCAGCGCCACGCACACCGGCGCGACGCAGCGGGTGATGCGGGCGGTGGGGCCCTGGCTGGGGTGAGCGCCTAGCGGCTTTGCAGTCCCGCCGCCGCCTCTTCCAGGCACGCGATCATCAGTTCCGCCCCGGGCGTCAGCCCCCGGTTCCGATTCCACAGCACACCGCGCGGCCGCATCAGGTGCGGGAAGCTTAGCGGCAGCACCGTCAGCGGCTCCGACGCGTCGGCCGCGACGGCCCCGGCCATGACGGCGATCGCGTCGGTGACGTGCAGGTAGGCGCGCGCCAGGTGCGTGGACAGGGTCTCGACGTAGTTGTTCGGCAGCGTCATGCCGTGTTCCTCCAGCGTGCGTTCCAGCGGCGCGCGCAGGATGCTGCCCGCCGGCGGCAGGATCCACGGGTAGGGTTGCAGGTCGGACCATTTCAGGCGCCGGCGCCGGGCCAGCGGGTGCTGGTGCCGCGTCATGAGCTGCACGGGGTCCTCCAGCAGTTCCCTTTCCTCGAAGCCGTCGGCGGCGCTGCGCAAGGGCAGCCGGCCGACCACGAGGTCGACGCGGCCCTGCCAGAGTTCGGGCAGCAGGGTCTGGGCGGTGCCTTCGGTGACCAGCACGTTGGTGTGGGGCGAGCGCTGCTTGAGGATGGCGATGGCCTGAGGAAGCAGCATGGAGGTGGCGGCGGGGAAGGCGCCGATGTGGATCTTGCCCACCGCGCCCGAGCTGAGCGAGTTCAGTTCGTCGCGTGCCTGGTGCAGTTCGGTCAGCAGGGTGCGGGCATGGCGCACCAGGCATTCGCCGTAGGCCGTGGGACGCAGGCCCTGGGCGGTGCGGGTGAACAGTTCCAGGCCCAGGCCCTTTTCCAGTTCGGCCAGGGCCTTGGAGACCGCGGGCACGGTGACGTGCGAGCTTTCGGCCACCTGCTTGAGATTGCCGTGGTCGTGCAGCGCGGTGATGAGTCGGAGGTGGCGTGCCTTCAAGTTGATCTGGAGATACCAGTCGATCTGCGTCATGCCGCCTCCAGGGGAAAGGTCTGTTGCCGGTTGTTCGAGCCGGGCGATTTTACTCAACCGGCCCGCGCGTGCCGCTCAGGCTCGGCCTAACCGGAAGTTAAGGAAAAGTTGGCGCGGCTACCGGCGTTGCCGCCGCCCGGGAGCCCCGAACGAAGCCTGCCCCTTGATGTCGGCCGCCACGGCTTCCACGTGGCGCACGAGCGCTGCGGCCTCGGGCGAGAGGGGGCGCAGCGCCGAGTAGTACACCTCGGTCCAGAGCACGATGCGGGGCCGGAAGGGGCGCAGCACGATGTCCGAGAAGATGCCACCCGCGAGCAGCAGGGGGTTGATCAGGGCGATGCCGACCTGTTCGCGCACCAGGGCGCACGCCGCCAGCGAGTTCCTGGCCAGCACCGGTGCGCGCACGCGCACGCCGGATTCGTTGAGCGTGGCCTCGACCAGGATCGTGGTGGGCGAGTCGTCGGGCAGGGCGATCAGCGTTTCTCCCTGGAGATCGTCGGGCCGGACGAGCGCCCGGCCGGCCAGCCGGTGGCCGGGCGGCAGCGCCGCCACCAGGAGATCCTCGGATATCGTCCGCCGCTCGCATAGTTCGAGGTTGCTGGCCGACTGCGGCAGCGGCTGGTTGGTAACGCCCACGTCGATTTCCTGGTGGGCGACCAGTTCCAGCGTGTCGTGCGGCGTCTCGACCCGCAGGTCCACCTCCACGTCGGGCATCTCGCGCCGCAGCCTGCTGATGGCCTGGGGCACGATCGCGATCAGCGGCGGGGCGTGCGCGGCGATGGTCACCCGGCGCTGTTTTCCGCGCTCGAGTTCATAGGCCATGTCCAGGGCGAAATCCAGTTGCTGGGCCGCGCGGTTGGCATGGGGCAGCCATTGCCTGGCGGCGGCCGTGGGCCGCAGGCGCCCGCCGGAGCGGTCGAACAAGGCCACGCCCGTCTCGCGTTCCAGGAGCCGGAGGATCTTGCTGACCGCGGGCTCGGACACTCCGAGTTTGAGGGCGGCCTCGGACAGGCTGCGGCTTTTCATGACCGCCGCGAATACGCGCAGGTGGCGGCTGGTCAGGACGCGGGGCATGGAAGTTCGCCTTAACTGAAAGTTAAGTAAATGTAGGCAAAACCAGGCGGGGCGGCAACCTACACTGGCTTTCCCCCTACGCCCCGCGGCACCGGCCGCTGAACCAGGAGTCGCCATGCCCGCCCGACTGTTCGGCTTGTTCTTGCTCTGTATGTCCTTTTCCCTGGCCGCCCAGCCCTCGGCCTTTCCCAACCGACCGCTGAGCATCGTGGTCACGACGGCGGCCGGCGGATCGGTGGATGCCATTGCCCGGGCCATCGCCGCGGATCTGGGCAAGACGCTCGGACAGCCGGTCGTGGTCGAGAACCGGCCCGGCGCCAACGGCAACATCGCCGCCCAGCATGTGAAGACCTCGGCACCCGACGGCCATACGCTGCTGATGCTGAGTTCCAGCACGTTCACCCTCAATCCGTTCGTCCTGGAGCGCGTTCCCTTCAATCCCGAGAAGGACTTCGTTCCGGTGGCGATGACGGCCGGGCTCAACATGGTGCTGGTGGTCGCGCCCGGCGCCAAGGCGGCCACGCTCAAGGAACTGGTTGCAGCCATGAAGGCGCGGCCCGGGGAACTGAATTACGGGTCGTCCGGCAATGGGTCGCTGCCTCAGGTCGCGGCGGAACTGCTGGCCATACGGACCGGCACCCGCGCGACCCACGTTCCCTACAAGGGCATCGCGCCGGCCTTGAACGACCTGCTGGCGGGCCAGATCGATTTCATGTTCGACTCCGGTACCGCGATGTCCCACATCCAGGCCGGCAAGCTGCGCGCGCTGGCCGTGATCGGCCCCAACCGGCTGCCTATTTTCCCGGACGTGCCGACGTTCAAGGAAGCCGGCGTCGACGGCATGGAGGTGGCCGCCGGCTGGCACGGCATCTTCGCGCCGGCCGGCACGGATGCGGCCATCGTCGATCAGCTCAATGCCGAGATCAACAAGAGCCTGCGATCGGCCGCCATGCGGGAAAGAATGAACGGCATGGGGTTCGAGAGCGTCGCGTTGCCGGCCGCCGAACTCGGGCGCGCGCTGCGCCAGGACTTGCAACGCCTGGGACCGATCGTGAAACAGGCCGGCATCACCGCCTATTGAGCCGGAACGGAACGCTTCACCATGAATCGCGACGCCCGCGCCCCGTTGGTGCTCATTCCCGGCCTGCTCTGCAACGAGGTGCTGTGGGAGCCGCAGCGGATCGGCCTGCGCGGCCGCGCCGACATCTGGATCCCTGACCTGTCGCGTGACGCCAGCCTGCCCGAGGCGGTGGAGCGGATGCTGGCCGACGTCCCGTTCGAGCGGTTCGCGCTGGCCGGGCTGTCGATGGGCGGCTACCTGGCGGCGCTTGCCGCCTTGCAGGCTCCCCATCGCGTCCAGCGGCTGGCCCTGTTGAACACGCGTGCCCATGCCCAGGAGACCGAAGCGGGGCGCCTGCGCCGTACCGCCCAGATCGAACTGGCCCGCCGGGACTTCGCGGCGCTGGTGGAGCAACTGCTGCCGGCCTTGCTGCGCCCGCAAGCCCTGCGGGACGAAACCCTGGCGCAGGTCGTCCGCGACATGTCCCTGTCATTGGGCGCCGAGGTGTTCATCCGCCAGCAGGAGGCCAACATGAACCGGCCGCCCATTGCCCACAGGCTGGCGCACATCGCCTGCCCGACCTGGGTCATCGGTGGCGACCAGGATGCCATTGCACCGCAGGAAAGCCAGCATGCCCTGGCCCGGGCCATCGCGGGTTCCCATCCGTGCATGCTGCGCGACTGCGGGCATCTGTCCACGCTGGAGCACCCCGGTGTGGTTACCCGATTGCTTGGGCAGTGGCTCGACAGCCCGAGCCTTCCCTCTCGACTCTACCAAGGAGCAACACCATGACGTCCCTTTCCCCGGCGCCTGCGGCCGACCTGAGCATCGAACAGATCGGCCAGCGCCAGGTGGCGCGTTTCCGCGACCGCAAGCCCGACTGGGAAGCGTTCGAGGACGCGAAGCTCGACGGCTTCCGGCGCGCCCAGCATCGCTTCATCGGGGCGGGCGGATCCGCCAAGCATGGCGATCCCAGCGCCATTCCGCCGCTGGGCTTCACCCTGAGCGTCATGTTCGTGCCGCCCGGCCAGGGCAATGCCGCCCATACCCACGAAGTGGAAGAAGTGTTCTTCGTGCTGCAGGGCTTTCTGGACGTCTTCCTGGAGGACGAGGCCGGCAACCGGTTCGAGACCCGCCTGGGGCCGTGGGAGTGCGTTTCCTGCCCGCCGGGCGTCATGCACGGCTATCTGAACGCAAGCCTGGAGCCGGTCTATTTCCAGGTGATGCTGGGCAAGTCCCGCCCCGGCGCGCTGAACTACCAGGATGAAGCCCTGCGCGCCGCGGTGGCGGTCAATCCAGCGCGCCGGTGACGTCGTCGAACAATTCGTCCACCGCGAACCGGCGCGGAATGATCTTCTGCTCGTACGACCACTCGATGGCCATCTCCAGGCCCTTGCGGTTGGCCTCCAGGCCCAGCGGGGGCAGGGTCTCGAGCGCGGCGGCGGGAGCGAGCGCGCGGCTTTCACGGATCATCCGATAGATCTCGCGCACGGCCTCGGGATGCCGGCGCGTGACGTCCTGGTGGACGGCGAAGACGTGGTTGATGGGCACGACGCCTTCGCGCTGGTACCAGGCGCGGGCGGCGGCGATGGGTTCGGGCACCAGGGTCTGCACGCGCGGATCCTTGGGCATGTCGTTGCCGAGGATGGCGGCGGCCAGTTCGCCGTTCAGCATCATGTCGGGAATCGAGGAACCCTTGGGCAGCATGTGGCAGTTGGGCGGGTCGCGGTACTCGGCCAGGTGGGATTCGTCCACGGTGTACCACTCGACCTTGTCGGGATCGACGCCGTATTCGTGCTGCAGGATGCCGCGCACCCACAGGCCGGTGGTCTGCGCATAGGTGCGCACACCCACCTTCTTTCCCTCGATGTCCTTGGGGTCGAGGTGGCCGAATTCCTTGTTGAAGCCTATGCAATGGTGCTGGAAGCGGCCGACCATGGGCGCGGGCAGGATCACGAACGGCTTGCCGTAGGCCTTGGCCTGGAGATAGGTGACGATGGCCAGTTCGCCAGCGTCGAAGGCGTTGTCGCGGATCATCGGCTTGAAGCCGTCGTGCGCGGTCTTGGGGCCGCAGAAATCGAGCTGGACGATGTCCGAGGCGACGCGGCCGTCCTTCATGGCCGCGGCCACGGGGGAGTCGGCCAGGTTGGTCTTCAGCGTGACGCGCGTGGCGGGTGTGGTGGGCATGGAGTCAGTCCTTCAGCACGGGGTAGAGCTTCTGCGCGGTGCCGGCCATGATCCAGTGCTGGTCGGCGGCGGGCAGGAAGGCGATGTAGTCCTTGAGCGCCTTGACGATGTCGGCCAGGCTGTCTTCGGCGGCGGGGAAGTTGGAGCCCCAGGCGATGCGGTCGGCGCCGAATTCCTGGACCACGCGGCCGAAGAAGGTCTCGGGCGTGGCCTTGCCGGCGTACGCGGACTCGGTGTTGCGGCTGCTGAGCTTGAGGTAGAGGTTCTTGAAGCGGGCCAGGTCGAACAGGTGCTGGGCGCCGGCATAGGGCGGGCCGCTGCTGATGTCCGGCTTCATCATGTGGTCGACGATGGCCAGGGTCTGGGGGAAGGCGGTCAGCAGCTTCTCCAGCGCCGGGATGGCGGCCTTGGTGATCTGCACGCACACGGGGATGCCCAGTTCGCCCGCCAGGCTCCAGGCGGGATGCAGGGCGGGGTCTTCCAGGGTAGGCGCCTGGCCCGGCATGGTGCTGCCGGTGGTGAAGATGCGCAGGCCCGCCAGGCCGCGTCCGGTCCAGTAGCGGATCTTCTGCGTGGCGTCGGGAGCCAGCATGTCGACCGAGTAGACGCCGGCAAAGCGCTTGGGCTGCGCGGCGATGGAATCGGCCACGTAGGAATTGTCGAAGCCGTAGGTGGTCGAGGAATGGACGATGGCGGCCTTGTCGATGCCGACGGCGTCCATGGCGGCGGCGTATTGTTCGAAGGTGGCCGGCCGCGTGGCGGACCAGCCCGAGCGTTCGCCGCCCAGCGGATCGAGCGGGTAGCGGGCGGTGTCGGGCGAGATGATGTGCGGATGAATGTCGATCAGGCGTGTGGTCATGGCGGTGTCGCGGAAATGATGGGTATGGAAGGGCCGGCTCAGGCGCCGACGTCGATGAACATGTCGTCGACGGCGTAGCGCTTCTTGAGCAGGCCCTGCTGGTGGCAGTAATTCATCATGGCCTCGATGGACGGCCGGTTGGCCTCGATGCCGTAGGGCAGGGGATCGCCCACGATGCGGCCCATGGCGCGGTAGTGATCGTCCTTGTCCGACACCGATTCGCCGGCGGCGAGCTGGCGCAGGTAAATGTTCTTCGAGGCCAGGAAGGCGTCGTACAGGGCCTTGCCCAGCCACGGATGCCGGGCCAGCACTTCGTCCTTGACGGTGATCAGGCCATGCACGGGATAGATGCCGGTCTTGCGGTACCACTCGGCTTCGAGCCGGTCGGCATCGGGGAACATCTCGAGGTATTCGGGCGGCTTGATGCGGCCGCCCGCCTGCCAGCCGTCGGCCGGCGCGCCGGCGCGGCCGATGCCGGCGTTGTCGGTGAACGCGGCGGAAAGGTAGCCGCTGGCCATCAGGTCCACCAGCGACTTGCCGTCCCTGGCCTGTTCGACGTTGGGCGGCAACTGCAGCGAGGAGACGTGTTCCTCGTCGTCCACCACCCAGGTGATGCGCGAGTTGTCGACGCCGTAGTCGTTGGTCAGGATGCCGCGCGTCCAGATGCCGGTGGTGACCGAGTAGGCGCGCACGCCCGCGCGCTTGCCTTCGAGGTCGCGCGGTTCGCGGATGCCGGCGTCGTCGCGGTAGACCAGGCCGGCATGGTGGAAGCGGCGGAAGATGAAGACGGGCAGCGCCTTGAACGGGGCGCCGGCTTCGCGGGCGATCATGTAGGTGGCGGGGGCCATTTCGCAGACGTCGAACTCGACGTCGCGCACCATGCGGCGGAAGGCCGCGATGATGGGTTTGATCTCGACGAAGTCCGGCTGGACGCCTTCGATGGGCACGTCGCCGCGCTTGAGCGCCGCGGTGTGGCCGTAGGTGGCGATGGCGATCTTCAGGGGGAGGGGTTGCTTGGATGTCATGGCTGCTGATTGGAGAGAAAACGGGAACGGTGCGGTGTGTCGGTTACCCCCAGGACGCCGCGGATCCGGCTTCGCCGGTCCGCCAGCGTCGCCCCCTGGGGGGCGCCCGAAGGGCGTAGGGGGGTCATATCTCGCTGTCGACGTAGACCAGGCCGGCGGCTTCGAGGCCCTGGCGCATGTTGGCCACGTCCAGCGACAGCTCGCCGGCCAGGTAGCGCTGGCGCGACTTTTCTTCCTTGGCGGTGCGCTGGCGCGCCAGTTCCAGCGTGCGGGCGATCTCCAGGCGCGGCACGACCACCACGCCGTCGTCGTCCGCCACGATGGCGTCGCCCGGGTTCACGTTCATGCCGGCGCACACCACCGGGAGGTTGACGTGGCCCAGCGTGGCCTTGACCGTGCCGCGCGCGGAGATGGCGCGCGACCAGACGGGAAAGCGCATTTCGGTCAGGGTGCGCACGTCCCGGCAGCCGGCGTCGATGACCACGCCCTGGATGCCGCGCGTCTTGAGCGAGGTGCAGATCAGGTCGCCGATCATGCCGTCGGTGTTCTCGCACATGACGCCGACCACCAGGATGTCGCCGGGCCGGCATTGTTCGATGGCCACGTGCAGCATCCAGTTGTCGCCCGGCGCGACCAGCGCGGTCACGGCGGACCCGGCGATGCTGGCGCCGGCATAGATGGGGCGCAGGTACGGCGCCATCAGGCCGGCGCGTCCCATGGCCTCGTGCACGGTGGCCACGCCGTGCGTGGCCAGCTCGGCGATAAGATCCTGCGGCCCGCGCGGGATGTTGCGTACGACGACGTTCTTCATGGTGCTCTCGTTCAGTTGATGGGGATGTTCGCCTTCTCGATCACCGCCTTCCATTTGGCGATGTCGGCCTTCATCAGGGCGCGCGATTCGTCCACGCCCAGGGCGTAGGGTTCGGAGTTCATTTCGCGCAGCTTCTGCGCGACTTCGGGCGAGTTGACGGCGGCCACGAAGGCCTGGTTCAGCTTGTCGATGATGGCGCGCGGCGTGCCCTGGCGGATCGACACGCCGTTCCACGACGCGACCACGTAACCGTCCAGGCCGCTTTCGGCGGTGGTCGGCACGTCCGGCAGGTTGGGGTTGCGGCTGTCGGCCGAGATGGCCAGCGCGCGCACCGCGCCGCTCTTGATCGACGACAGCACGGGCGGCACGAAGTCGAAGCCCACGTCGATGTCGCCTGATCGCACGCCGGTCAGCAGCGCGGCGCTGGTCTTGTACGGAATGGTCTCGGCCTGGATGCCCGCCACCGACTTGAACAGCTCGGCGCCCAGGTGCTGGCTCGACCCGACGTTGGTGGTCCCCAGGCTCAGCTTGCCGGGGTTGGCCTTGGCGTAGGCGATGAGCTCGGTCAGGTTGTGGAAACGCGAATCGGGCTTGACCGTCAGGATCAGGTTGAACCTGGACAGCGTGGCGACCTGGGTGAAGTCGTCCACGATGCTGTAGGGCAGGTCCTTGACCAGCGTCTGGGTGATGGCCGTGCCGTTGCCGCCCTGCACGAGCGTGTAGCCGTCGGCGGGGGCCTGCAGGCCGGCCTGGAACGATTGCACGCCGCCCGCGCTGGGCTTGTTGTCGATCACGATCTGCTGGCCCAGGATCTCGCTGACCTTCTGCGTGACCACGCGCGCGGTCAGGTCGCCGATGCCGCCCGGGCCGTAGGGCAGGTACATCCGGATCGGCCGTTCCGGATAGTCGGCCGCGGCGGCCGGAGGGGGAATGCCGGCCGACAGCGCGGCGGCGAACAGCACAACGGGGTACTTCAGAATTCGCAATGCGGGCAATATCACGGCTCGTCTCCTTGTCCCGGCGTCCTGGGCTGCGCCGATGTCGTACTGGCAAGGATGGTTGCATGCGAGGCGCCGCGGGGTCTATTGAGTAAAACTTCCTCGGGGTTGAGCGTTTCCTCAAGTCACCGGAAGCATTACTCAATGGATGCGTGCGCCTTGCCGCCGGCAGAATGCGGAATGCCTGCGCGGGCCTCGAGCCGGTGCGCAAGCCCACAAGATCCAGGAGACGCCATGTACCCCAGGAATGTTTTTGCCCGAACGGCCGGCGCGACCGTGCTTGCGCTGGCCGCGGCAGGCGCGTGTGCCCAGGGCCAGCCCTATCCTTCCAAGCCGATCACCATCGTCGTGGCCTTCGGCCCAGGAGGCGCCGGCGATCTCGTCACGCGCAAGGTCGCGCAGGCCATGTCGGCGCGCATAGGGCAGCCGGTGGTGGTCGAGAACAAGCCCGGCGCAGGCGCGGCGGCCGCGGCCGTGGCGGTGGCCCAGGCCCGTCCCGATGGCTATACGGCGCTGTTGACCGGCAACGGCACGGCCATCAGCTCCGTGCTGTTCAAGAGCCTGCCGTACAGCCTGTCGCGCGACTTCCGGCACGTCTCGTCCGTTGCCTCGTTCGACCTGGCTCTGATCACCGATGGCCATTCGCGCTTCAAGTCGGTGGCCGACGTCATCGCCTACGCCAAGGCGAATCCGGGCAAGCTCAACATCGGGACCTCGCGCATCGGCAGTACGCAGCATCTGGCGGCCGAGCTGTTCAAGTCCATGGCCGGCATCGACGCCGTCAGCATTCCGTACAAGACGACGGGCGACATGATCGCGGCCGTGCGCGCGGGCGACGTGCAGGTGGCGTTCGAAGTGCTGTCGCCCATCCTGGGCCAGTTGTCGGCCGGCAGCGTCAAGGCCATAGGCGTGACGTCCGCCCGGCGCTTCCCGGGGCTGCCGGACGTGCCTACGGTGGCGGAGGGGGGCGTACCCGGTTTCGATGCGTCGTCCTGGGCCGGCATCAGCGTGCCGGCGGCCACGCCCACGCCGGTGGTCGAGCGCCTGGCGCGCGAGATCCGCGCGGCGGTGGAGTCGCCCGAAGTCCAGTCCTCGCTGCAAGCCATGGGCTATGTGGCCAGTGCCAGCACGCCGGCCGAGATGACCGCGCGCATCGAGCGCGATGCCGCGAAGTGGAAGGCGGTGATCGAGACCGCCGAGATCCCGCTGCAATAGACCGAGACCCCGATTCCCATACGCCATCCAGGACAGGCACCGCATGAAGCGCAGAGTCGTAGACATCCATCCGCACGTCATCAGCACCGATACCCGCGCCTACCCGCGCGATCCGCTGTGGGGCCGGCCATCGGCGTGGTCGCAGGAGCGGCCCGCCAGCACGGAACAATTGCTGCAGGCCATGGACGAGGCGGGCGTGCCCAAGGCCGCCATCGTGCAGGCCTCGACCTGCTACGGCTACGACAACAGTTATGTGGCCGATGCGGTGGCGGCGCATCCCGATCGTTTCACCGGTGTCTTCTCCGTGGACATGCTGGCGCCCGATGCGCCCGCGCGCATGCGGCACTGGGTGGCCCGGGGGTTGACGGGGCTGCGCCTGTTCACCGCGGGCAGCACCGTGGAGGGGCAGGTTCCCGGCCTGGACGATCCGCGCAGCTTTGGCGCGTGGGATTGCGCCGCCGATCTGGGCCTGCCGGTGTGCGTGCAGATGCGCATCGCCGGCGTGCCGCAACTGCGCGTGCTGCTGGCGCGCTATCCGCGCGTGCCCATCGTGCTCGACCATTTCTTTGCGCTGCCGCTGGACGAAGGGCCGCCGTACGCGTCGGCGCAGGAGCTGTTCCGCCTGGCCGCGCATCCGAACATCCATCTGAAGCTGACCCCGGTCATCCTGGCCAAGGCGTATCTGGGCCAGGCCAGCCCGCAATCCTTCTTCGGGCGCGCGCTGGCCGAGTTCGGCGCCTCGCGCATCGCCTGGGGCTCGAATTTCCCCGCCACCGCGGGATCGCTGAAAACCCTCCTGGACGAGGCGCAACAGGCGCTGGCCTGGGCGGGCGACGACGATCTCGACTGGATCTTCCACCGGACGGCTGAACGCCTGTATCCGGCATTGCGGGCCGATGCCGGCCCGGCCACGACTCACGACGACAGGAGCAAGGAGTCCACATGATCATCGATTGCCATGGGCACTACACGACCGCGCCCGAAGCCTTGAACGAGTACCGGCGCCTGCAGGTGTCGGCCTGCGAGTGCGGCAAGTGCGAGATCTTCCCGCGCCCCGTCATCTCGGACGACCAGATACGCGAAAGCCTGGAAACCAAGCAGTTGCGCATCCAGCGCGAACGCGGCACCGACCTGACGATCTTTTCGCCGCGCGCGGTCGGCATGGGCCACCACATCGGCGACCTGCAGACCAGCAATGAATGGGCCATCGTCTGCAACGACCTCATCCATCGCGCCTGCCAGCTGTACCCGGAGAACTTCGCGGGGGTCTGCCAGTTGCCGCAGAGCCCGGGCGTGGCGCCGGCCAAGTGCATACCCGAGCTCGAGCGCTGCGTGAAGGAGCTGGGTTTCATCGGCTGCAACCTGAACCCCGATCCCACGGGCGGCTACTGGAAGGATCCGCCGCTGCACGACAAGTGGTGGTATCCGCTGTACGAGAAGATGGTCGAGCTGGACGTGCCCGCCATGATCCACGTAAGCGGTTCCTGCAACCCGCATTTCCATGCGACCGGCGCGCACTACATCAACGGCGACACGACCGCCTTCATGCAGTTCCTGACATCCTCGCTGTTCAAGGACTTCCCCACGCTGAAGTTCATCATCCCGCACGGCGGCGGCGCGGTGCCCTATCACTGGGGGCGCTATCGCGGACTGGCGCAGGACATGGGCCTGCCGCCGCTCAAGGAACTGCTGCTGCAGAACGTGTTCTTCGATACCTGCGTCTACCACCAGCCGGGCATAGACCTGCTGCTGAAGGTGATTCCGCCGGAGAACATCCTGTTCGCGTCCGAGACCGTGGGCGCTGTGCGGGGCGTGGACCCCGAGACCGGCCACTACTTCGACGACACGCGCCGCTATATCGACGCCGCCACGCTGGGCGACGGCGACAAGGCGAAGATCTTCTCGGGGAATGCCTACCGCGTGTTCGGCCGGCTGAAGGGCCGCGGCTAGCGCGTACCGCTGCTGCGCGATGCTAGCGCAGCAGCGCGTTGACCTGGCGCACGTCGTCTTCCGTCAGGATGCCGGACGCGGCCTTCAGCCGCAGGCCCGACAGCAGCGCGTCGTAGCGTGCCTTGGCCAGGTCGCGTTCGGTGGAATAGAGCTGCTGCTGGGCGTTCAGCACGTCGATGTTGATGCGCACGCCCACTTCGTAGCCGGTCTTGTTGGCGTCGAGCGCGCTGCGGCTGGACACTTCCGCCGCTTCCAGCGCCCGGACCTGGGCCAGGCCCGCGTTCACGCCCTGGAACGCGATCCGCGTGTTCTGCACGGCGGCCCGGCGTGCGACCTCCAGGTCGTTGCGGGCCTTCTCGGACAGCGCGACGGCCTCGTCCACCTTGGAGGTGGTGCCGAAGCCGGCGAAGATGGGCACGGAAACCTGCACGCCCACCGAGCGCGTGGTGTAGAAATCGTTGACCACCGTCTGCCCGACCAGGCCCCGCGTGCGTCCCACGTTGGCGGCCAGGTCGACCGAGGGGTAGTGGCCGCTCTTGGCGATTTCTATGCCGCGCTGGGCGATCTCGCTGTTCAGCGTGGCCTGGGCGACCGCCAGGTTGTTGGCGGCGGCCTGTTCGGTCCAGGCGTCGATCCGGGCCGGCTGCGGCGCCGGCACGTTGACCGTGGGCGGCAGCTTGGCCAGGTCGCCCGCGGGCGTGCCGATGATCTGCTGCAGCGCGCCGATGCGGACCGCGAGGTCGGACTCGGCCTGGATCTCCTGGGCCTGGGCCAGGTCGTAGCGCGCCTGGGCCTCGTAGGTGTCGGTGATGGTGGCCGTGCCGATCTCGAAATTGCGCTTGGCCGATTCGAGCTGTTCCGAGATGGCGATTTTCTGGGCGCCGATGAAGGCCAGGTTGTCCTGCGCCGCCAGCACGTCGAAATAGGCCTGCGCCACGCGCAGGATCAGGTCCTGGCGCCCCTGGGCGAGCTGGGCTTCGCCCACGGCGAGCTGCAGCTTGGATTGTTCGTAGGCGTGCCAGCCCGACCAGCGGAACAGCGGCTGGATCAGTTGCAGCGTATAGGTCTCGTTCGTGTAGGTCACGCCCGGCAGGCGGGTCGTGGAGGCGTTGGCGCGGGTGCCCGCAAGCGAGATGGTGGGCAGCAGCGCGGCGCGCGCCTGGGGCAGCTTTTCAAGCGTGGCCGTATAGGCCGAGCGCACCGACGCGAAGGTCGCGTCGTTGGCCAGCGCCGACTGGTAGGCTTGCTCCAGGTCCAGTGCCGCGACCGCAGGAACGAAAGCGCAGGCGCCGAACAGCGCGCACAGCGTCTGGACGTAGTACGGCCTGGCGCGCATGGGCACGAAGCTCCGCTTAGAACTTGAACTTGGAAACGGTGGTGCCGCGCAGGGGCTTGACCAGGGTTTCGAACAGCGAGGTGGTCTCGAAGCTGGCGGCGGTGGTGCGGGTGATGAGCAGGGAGGTCATGACCGGGGCCTGGCCGACGATGATGGCCAGCCGGCCGCCCACGCGCAGCTGGTACTTCAGGCTGTCGGGCACTTCGGGTACCGAGCCGGTGACGAGGATGGCGTCGTACTCGGTCGAGCCCCAGCCCTTGCTGCCGTCGCCCACCTGCACGGTGGCGTTGGCGATGCCGGCGCGCTTCAGGTTGGCCTGGGCGAAGGCGGCCAGCTTGGGCAGGATCTCGACCGAGGTGACCGTCTGGGCCTGGCTGGCCAGCAGCGCCGTCTGGTAGCCCGAGCCGGTGCCGATCTCGAGCACGCTGTCGGTGGGCTTGAGCGCGAGTTCCTGCAGCAGGCGCGCTTCGACCTTGGGCGCCAGCATGCATTCGCCGCTGTCGTAGTCGTCGAGCCGCAGCGGGATCTCGGTATCGGCGAAGGCGAGGGTGCGCAGCGCGGGCGGCACGAACTCCTCCCGCTTCACCTTGAACAGCAGTTCCAGCACCTTGGGGTCGAGGACGTCCCAGGGGCGGATCTGCTGCTCCACCATATTGAAGCGGGCGTGTTCGACGTCGGGAAGGGAAGCAGCGTTCATGGCAGGACTTGAGCAGGAAAACGTAACAAAACGAACCATTCTAACCGGGTCAGAACGGCTTGGCGACCGTGGTGGCGTGACGGACCTCGGGCGGCTTGGCGAAGTAGCTGCCCACCAGAGCGCGCCAGGCCTTGAAGTCTTCCGAGCCCCGGAAGTGCACGGTGTGGTCTTCCAGCGTTTCCCACTGGACCACGAGCAGGTAGGCGTTGGGATCCTCCAACGTCTGGTGCAGTTCCATGCCGTGGCAGCCCTTGGCCCGCTGGAACAGGGGGGCGGCTTCCTGGACGCCGGCCTCGAATTTTTCCTGGGTGCCGGGCTGGATTTCGATGTGCGCGAGTTCGTAGATCATGGTTGGCCTTCCACAGAACGGCCTGCCATGTTACCCGCGTTCGCGCGCGGCCGGCGGACTATACTGGCGGCGTGCGTCGCCCGCGGGGCGGCGCGTTTCGTTTCCAGAGGATCGCCATGTCTGCCGTTCGTCCCATTCCCAAGGCCCTGACCATCGCGGGCGTGGATCCCTCGGGCGGCGCCGGGGTGCTGGCCGACGTCAAGGCCATGAGCGCGCTGGGCGCGTACGCCTGCGGCGTCATCGCGGCGCTGACCGCGCAGAACACCCAGGGCGTGACGGGCGTGCTGCCCGTCGATCCCGCCTTCGTCGCGCAGCAGATCGACACCTTGTTCGCCGACGTGCCGGCCGACGCGGTCAAGATCGGCATGCTGGGCAGCCGGCCCGTCACCCAGGTCGTGGGCGAGCGGCTCGCGCACTGGAAGCCGCCGCACGTGGTGCTCGACCCCGTCATGATCGCCAAGAGCGGCGACGCCCTGCTGGCGCGCGACGCCATCGGCGCATTGCGCGAAGTGCTGATGCCGCAGGTGACGATGATCACGCCCAACCTGCCGGAGGCCGGCGTGCTGCTCGAGCAGCGGCCAGTGGAAACCGTCAAGGAAATGCGGCGCGTGGCCGAGCGGCTGCGCGAACAGCTGGCCCACAACGGCCATCGCTGGGTGTTCCTGAAAGGGGGGCACCTGCCGGGCGACATGGCCATCGACCTGCTGCACGACGGCGACCAGATGATCGAGCTGGCCGCGCCGCGCATCGATACCCGCAACACCCACGGCACGGGCTGCACCCTGTCGGCCGCGCTGGCGGCGCTGCTGCCCCAGGCGCAGGACGTGCCCGATGCGGCCCGCCGGGCCAAGCACTACCTGACCGAGGCCATCCGCCACGCCGACCGGCTGGGCGTGGGCTCGGGCAACGGGCCGGTGCATCACTTCCACGGATGGTGGTAGAGGTCCCGGTCACGTCGCGGGGGCGGCTGGCGCCGCGTCCACGCCGGGCGCCTGTTCCTGCGCCCGAAGCCGGATCTGCCGGGTAAGCATCGCCATGAAGGCCGCCGCGGCCGGATTCAGCGGCCGGCGCGGATGCACCACCGACACCACCTGCCGTATCAGTCGTGGCGAGACGATGGCGTGCGCCTGCAGGATCCCGGCCCGCAGCCGGTCGTGCACGGCGATGCGCGGCAGGATCGTCGCCAGCTGGTTCTGCTCGACCAGCTTGACCACGGTGACCAGGGAATCGACTTCCAGCGAGGGGGCCAGTTCGACGTTGTCGTGCTGGGCGAAGCTGTCGATGATGTGGCGCAGGCCGTGGCGCCGCGTGGTCAGCACCAGCGACAGGTTCTGCGACGCGATCTGGCCGAGCGTGAGCCGCGCGGGCAGGTTGCCGGCATGCCGCGTGCCGGTGATCAGCACCAGTTCTTCGTCCACGATGTGGTCCACGCTCAGCGCCAGCGGCCGGCGTGGCTTGTTGATGATGGCGGCGTCGAGCTGTCCGCCCGCCACCCAGTCGCTGAGCGTGGCGCTGTAGCCGTCGGCCACGGTGACCGAGACCTTGGGATGGCTGGCCGAAAACTTGGTCATGGTCTCGGCCAGCACGCCTTCGGTGATGGAGGCGATCAGGCCGATGTTGACGTGGCCCGCGATTTCTCCGTCGTTGCACAGCACTTCGTCGCGGGCCTGCGAGAAGTCGCGCATGATGGGCAGGAACAGCCGGTACATGTGCCGCGCCGTGGCGGTGGGCAGCATGCCCTGGGGGCTGCGTTCGAACAGCCGCTGCCCGACTTCCTGTTCGAGCTTCGAGATCTGCATGCTGAGCGCGGGCTGGACGATGTTCAGCCGGCGCGCGGCCTTCGTGACCGTGCCTTCCTCGAACAGGCAGATGAAGTATTGGATTTGCCGGAATTCCATGTCGCGTCCAGGTGTTCAGTTTTTCTGATGGAGATCATAAAAAGCCATGAACGAATGGCCGATGGTCGAGATCTCTGTCTGGTGAATTATCACTGCTCTGCCGAAGGAGGAAAGCACCTTTATCCTGTCTTTATATTCAGAAAAATTGATATAGACAATAATTAAATATTAATTGAACTGATTATGCCGCGATCTTAGACTTCCGCTCCACAAGAAAGAGAAGTGGAGACGCGACATGACCCTTTCCCCTTTGGGCCCGCGAGCCCTGGCGGCGTTGGCCGCGGCCGGCCTGGCGGTGGTGCTGCCCGGGACCGCCCTGGCGGCAGCCGATACCTATCCCTCCAAGCCCTTGCGCATCGTCGTGCCCTATCCGACCGGTGGCTTCAACGACACGCTGGGGCGGCTGGTGGCGGCCAAGCTGCACGAGGCCTGGGGCCAGCCGGTCATCGTCGAGAACAAGCCGGGCGCGGGCACGCAGATCGGTTCGGCGGCCGTGGCGCGGGCGCCGGCGGACGGCTACACCCTGCTGGTCGTGCAGTTTCCGTTCGCCGCGAATCCCTGGCTGTACAAGAAGCTGCCCTACGACACGGTCAAGGATTTCACGCCCGTGATACTGGCAGGGCGGTCGCCCATGCTGCTGGTCGTGAACGCCGAATCCAGCCTGCGTTCCGTGGCCGACGTGCTGGCGGCGGCGCGGGCCCGGCCCGGCAGCCTGAACTACGGCACATCCGGCGATGGTTCCTCCAACCACCTGGCGATGGAGCGCTTCTCCGGCATGACCGGCGCGAAGATGACGCCGGTGCCGTACAAGGGAAGCACGCCGCTGTTGACGGACCTGGCCGGCGGCCAGGTCGGCCTGGCCTTCGATGCCTTTCCCCATGTGCTGCCCTTCATCCAGTCGGGCAAGGTCAAGCCGCTGGCGATCGCCGATGCGCGGCGGTCGGCGCTCATGCCGGAACTGCCCACCGTTTCCGAGGCGGGCGTGCCCGGCTACGAAGTGTCGTCCTGGCACGGATTCGTGGTGCCGGCCGGCACGCCCCGTCCCGTGGTCGACAAGCTCAATGCCCAGCTCGAGGCGATTCTGGCCATGGAGGACGTGCGCAAGGTCTTCCGCCAGCAGGGCGTGGTGCCCGATGGCGGAAGCCCGGAGGCGTTCCGTACCTTCATCGCCGGGCAGATGGACCTCTGGAAGCAGGTGGTCCGGCAGGCCGGGATCGTGCCGCAATGAAGGCGGCCGCTCCGCTGGTGGTGCGCGACGTGCAGGCCTACGCCACCTCGTTCCCGGTTCCCGCTTTCAGCAGCGTGACGCTGGGCGTCGGGCGGGTGATCAAGCGCGATGCCGTGGTGGTCAAGGTGACGACCGAATGCGGACTGGTGGGATACGGCGAATCGCATCACGGGCGCGCCCACACCACCATCGCCCATTTCGTGAACAGCGCGCTGCGGCCGTTCGTGGTGGGCCGGGACGCGGCCGACGTGAACGGGATCTGGCATCACATCTACATGCGCCAGCTGGCCAGCCACGGCCTGGGCACCGCCTGCGCGATGGCCATGAGCGGCATCGACATGGCGCTTTGGGACATTCGCGGCAAGGCTGTCGGCTGGCCGCTGCACAGGCTGCTGGGCGGCGCCGCGCGGGCGGTTCCCGCCTATGCCGGGGGGGTCGCACTGGGGTGGCAGGATCCCGCCGCCCTGGTGGAGGAGGCGCGCCGCCACATCGAGGCCGGATACCGCGCGGTGAAGCTGCGGCTGGGGGACAGCGTGGCGCGCGACCTGGCCCGCGTGCGCGCCGTGCGGGAGGCGTTCGGCGGCGAGCTGGTCATCCTGGCCGATGCCAATACCGCCTATGGGGTGGACGAGGCGCGCGCCGTGATGCCGAGGCTGGACGAACTGGGGGTGGGCTGGCTGGAAGAGCCGTTCCCCCCGCACGATCATCGCAGCTATGCGCAGGCCCGGACCTTCGGGCGGGTGCCGCTGGCGGCGGGCGAGAACCACTACACCCGCTACGAGTTCAACCGGCTGGTGGACGACGGCGTGGTCACCGTATTGCAGCCCGACCTGTCCAAGGCGGGCGGCATCACCGAGACGCTGCGCATTGCCGCGATGGCGTCGGCCCACAAGCTGTGGGTGCATCTGCATTCGTCGATGACGGGCATCAACCTGGCCGCCTCCGTCCACGTGCTGGCGGCGCTGGACAACGGCGGGTATTTCGAGGCGGATGTCTCGCGCATGAATCTGTTTCGCGATCGCCTGACGAGCACGCCGTTCGAGATCGGCGACGACGGTTGTGTCCGGCCGCTGGAGGGGCCGGGCCTGGGCGTGGAGGTGGACGAGGACTTCCTGCGCGCCCATCCGGCCATCGAAGGGCCGGCCTACGCATGACGCAGCAATCCATCAAACAGACAAACGGAGACAGGAACATGCACTTCACGACGTGGATCAAGATCGCCGCGGGCGCGGCCGCCCTGGCGGCCACCGCGCCCGCCCTGGCGGACCGGGTGGCCGACGCCTACCCGGAAAAACCCATACGCATCATCGTTCCCTATACGCCGGCGGGCTTCAACGATGCCATGGCGCGGGTGTTCGCGCGCAAGCTGCAGGAAAGCTGGCACCAGCCGGTCATCGTCGAGAACAAGCCGGGCGCGGGCACCATCATCGGCACCGAGCAGGGCGTCCGCGCCGAGCCCGACGGCTACACGCTGGTGGTGGTGGGCTTCCCGCTGGTGGCCAACCAGTTCCTGTACAAGAAGCTGCCCTACGACTCGGTCAAGGATGTGGCGCCGGTGATCCTGGGCGCGCGTTCGCCCAACCTGCTGGTGGTCAGCGCGAACTCGAGCATACGCAGCGTGCAGGACCTCGTGGCCGAGGCGCGGCGCCGCCCGGGCAAGCTCAACTACGCGACCGCCGGCAACGGCACCTCGAACCACCTGACCATGGAGTACTTCAAGAGCGTGGCGGGCATCGATCTCATACAGGTGCCCTACAAGGGCAGCGCGCCCATGGTGACCGACCTGCTGGGCGGCCAGGTGGACGTGATGTTCGACAACATGCCGCACGTGCTGCCCCACGTGCGCGCGGGCAAGATGCGCGCGCTCGGCATCACCGGCGCGAAGCGCTCGCCGCTGGCGCCCGATCTGCCCACCATCGCCGAGCAGGGCTATCCCGGCTTCGAGGTCGCCGTCTGGTATGGCCTGGCCGCCCCGGCCCGGACGCCGCCCGCCATCCTGGCCAAGCTGAACCGGGAACTGAACCGGATCCTGGCCACCGACGAGGTCAGGAAGACCTTCGCCGACCAGGGCGTGGAGCCGCTGGGCGGATCGCTGGAGGATTTCTCGGCCTATTTCAAGGAACAGTCCCAGCGCTGGTCCAAGGTCGTGCATGACGCCAAGGTGTCCCTGGAGTAGGGGAGACCGGCGCAATTGACGAGGAAAGGAATCATGACAGGCAAGAACAGGCCCCGGGACATGCGGCAGTGGCTGGCGCACCTGGCGAAGACGGACAGGCTCGCGGTCCTGCGCGAGGGCGTGCCGCTCAAGCACACGCTGGCGGCCATGGCCAAGCTGCTGGACGGCCGCCAGGCCGCCTACTTCCCTCGGCCTGGCGGCCATGCCATGCCCGTCGTGTCGGGCTTCATGGCGCAGCGCGCCTGGATCGCCGAGGCACTGGGGGTGGATTCGGCCGGGTTGCTGGAGGCCTTCCGGACGGCGGCCGAGGCGCCGCTGCCGTGGCGCGAGGTAGCGTCCGTTTCGGCGCCCTGCCAGGAAGTCGTGCTGCGCGACGTCGACCTGTTGGCGCAACTGCCCATTCCCACCCACAGCGAGTTCGACAGCGGTCCGTACATCACGGCAGGCATGGTGATCGCGCGCAATCCCGTCACGGGCGTGCAGAACGTCTCGATCAACCGCATCCAGGTCCATGCCCGCGATCGCATGGCCATCCTGATGCTGCCGCGCCATCTGCACGCGTTCTACCAGGAGGCGGAGGCGCACGGCCTGGAATTGCCGGTGGCGGTGGTGATCGGCGCCGATCCGCTGACGCTGCTGGCTTCGCAGGCCATCACGCCCATCGACTACGACGAGCTGGAGATCGCCGGCGCCCTGCACGGCGAACCGCTCGAAGTCGTCAAGTGCCTGACCAACGACGTGCGCGTGCCGGCCCGCGCCGAGATCGTGATCGAGGGGCGGCTGCTGCCGGGCGTGCGGGAAGAGGAAGGGCCGTTCGGCGAATTTCCGCGCTACTACAGCGCCAAGGAAAAGCGCGAGGTGATCGCGGTCGATGCCATCACGCACCGGCGCGGTCCCATCTTCCACACCATCGTGCCGGCCGAACTCGAGCACCTGCTGCTCGGGTCCATCCCGCGCGAGGCCACGCTGCTGTCGCACCTGCAACGCAGCTTTCCCGGCGTGCTGGACGTGCACCTGAGCATGGGCGGGGTGGGGCGCTACCACCTGTTCGTCAAGTTCAGGAAGCGCCGCGAGGGCGAACCCAAGAACGTGCTGCTGTGCGCGCTGGGGGCGCACTACGACATCAAGCAGGTGATCGTGGTGGACGACGACGTCGACGTGCACGACCCCAAGCAGGTCGAGTGGGCCGTGGCCACGCGCTTCCAGGCCGACCGCGACCTGGTGGTGATCAGCGGCGCCCAGGGATCGGTGCTCGACCCGTCCACCACCGTGGGCGTGGACGACATCGAGAATCTGCCGCCGGCCCTGCAGGGCATCGGCGCCAAGATGGGGCTGGACGCCACGCGGCCGCTGGCCTATGCGGGCCACATCTTCACCAAGGTCAGGATCCCGGGCGAGGCGGAGATAGACATCGCCGCGCAGATCATGCCCAATGCCGTGGTCGACTGGGAAACCGGCGCGGTCGGTTAGCGGCGCACGAGGAACAACGATGACCCTGGCTTCCATCCTGTCCACCGGCGACCTGGAGCAGGCCGCGCGGCGGCGCCTGCCGCCCAGCGTGTACGGCTATGTCTCGGGCGGCTCGGAAACCGAAAGCGCGCTGCGGGGCAATCGCCAGGCTTTCGATGCCTGGCGGTTCGTGCCGCGCTTCCTGGTGGACGTGTCGCGCCGGTCCCAGGCCAGGAGCCTGTTCGGCACGCACTACGCCGCGCCGTTCGGCATCGCGCCCATGGGCGTGGCCGGCATCTGCGGCTTCGACGGCGACCTCGCGCTGGCGCGCGCGGCGGCCGAGGCCCAGGTGCCCTTCGTGTTGAGCGGCGCGTCGACCACGCCCATGGAGCGCGTGCTGCAACAGGCGCCGGGAAGCTGGTTCCAGGCCTATGTCCCGTCCAACCGTGAACTGATTGGTGCCTTGCTGGCGCGTGCCGAGCGGGCGGGCGTACCGGTGCTGGTGGTGACGGTGGACGTGCCGATCGCCTCGACGCGCGAGGTGGAGCTGCGCAACGGCTTCAGCCTGCCGCTGCGGCTCACGCCGCGGCTGGTGGCCGGCGGCCTGGCGCGGCCCGGCTGGCTGGCGCGGACCTTCCTGCAAACGCTGCTGCGCCAGGGCATCCCCCGGTTCGAGAATTTTTCCGCGGCGCGTGGCAACCGCATCATCACGGCGGCATCCGGCGACCACCGCGCGGGGCGGGCCGCGCTATCGTGGGACGACCTGGCCTGGGTGCGCGACCGCTGGCGCGGCCGGCTGGTGATCAAGGGCCTGCTGCATCCGGAGGATGCCGGGCGCGCCCAGGCCATCGGCGCCGACGGCGTCATCGTCTCCAATCACGGCGGCCGGCAGCTCGACGGCGCGCAGGCGCCGATCGATGCCTTGCCCGCCATCGCGGCCGCGGCGCCGCGGCTGGCGATCATGGTCGACAGCGGTTTTCGCCGCGGTACCGACATCCTGAAGGCCCTGGCGCTGGGCGCCGATTTCGTCTTCATCGGCCGCCCCGCCATGTACGGCCTGGCCGTGGGCGGACAGGCCGGCGTCGCCCACGTGCTGGCCCTGCTCAAGCGCGAGATCGATGTCGACCTCGCCCTGCTGGGATGCGCCGACGTCGCCGGCCTGGACAGCCGGTACCTGGCCCGGCCAGGCCCGCCATCCGAATTCCGCATCCCTTCCGGAGAATGCTCATGCACTTGCTCGACGCCCGCCATCTGATCGATGGACATTGGCTGCCTTCCGCCGACGGCCGCACGGCCGCCAGCATCGACCCCGCCACGGGCCAGGCCATCGGCACGCTGGCCGACGGCGGCCGCGCGGAGGCGCAGGCGGCCATCGCCGCCGCCCGCCGCGCCTTCGACACGACGCCCTGGCCGCAAAGCCCGCGCGCGCGGCAGAACGTCCTGCTGCAATGGGCCGACCGGCTCGAACGCCGTACCGATCTGGCGGCGCTGCTGACGCGCGAGAACGGCAAGGTGCTGCGCGAGGCGCGCGGCGAGATGGCCGGCGCCATTTCCGAGATCCGCTATTACGCCGGGCTGGCGCGCCACATGCCCGGGCATTTCATGGAAGTGGAGCCCGGAGCCTTCGCGGCCACGCTGCGCGAGCCGGCCGGGGTGGCGGCGCTGATCATTCCCTGGAACGCCCCGGTCGTGCTGCTGATCCGGGCGCTCGCGCCGGCGTTGGCGGCCGGATGCACCGTCATCGTCAAGCCGGCGATGCAGACCGCGCAGATCACGGCGGCGGTGCTGCGGGAACTGACGCAGGTGCCCGGCCTGCCTTCCGGCGTGCTGAACCTGGTGTGCGAGACCGGCAGCGACGCGGCCAGGGAACTGGTCGCGTCGCCCGACGTGGACGTGCTGAGCTTCACCGGCTCCAACCTGGTCGGCCAGCACATCATGGCGGCGGCCGCACCCACCATGAAGAAGCTGTCGCTGGAGTTGGGCGGCAAGTCGTGCTGCCTGGTTTTTCCCGATGCGGACATCGAGGCGACCGCGTGCCGGCTGGCCGCGGCGGCCACCATCATTTCCGGACAGCAGTGCACGGCCGCGCGGCGTGTGCTGGTCCATGCGTCGCGTCTGGACGAGATGAAGCGTGCCCTGGCCTTGGCCCTGTCGGCCATCGTGGTCGGTCCCGGTGCGGACGAAGCCTCGGGCATGGGGCCGTTGATCGACGAGCAGGCGGTACGGACCGTGGACGAGGCCGCACGCCGCGCGCTGGACGAATGCGACGAGGTCCTGCTGCGCGGTGGCCGGCCGCAGGGGGCGCTGGCCGGCGGCAGCTATCTGACGCCCACGCTGGTCGCGCATCGCGACAGCTCGGCCTTCTTCTGCCAGGAAGAAATCTTCGGCCCCTTCGTGGTGCTGGAATCCTTCGACGACGAACGCGAGGCGGTGCAGCGCGCCAATCACACGGTGTACGGGCTGTCCGCGAGCGTCTGGACCGCCGACGGCGACCGCGCATTGCGCGTCGCGCGCGCCCTGCGCAACGGCACGGTCTGGATCAACGACCACAACCGTCTGTTCGCCGAAGCCGAAACCGGCGGCTACCGCCAGAGCGGGCTGGGCCGGCTGCACGGCTACGAGGGGCTGGGCGATTTCCTGGAAACCAAGCACATCTATCGCAGCGCCGGCGTGGTCTGAGACACGCCCAACGAGATTTCAAGGAACCGACATGAGTGGAACATCCGAGGCGCGCAGCGGCGGCCGGATCCTGGTGGACGCGCTGCGGACGCACGGCGTGGATACCGCCTTCTGCGTCCCGGGCGAAAGCTTCCTGGCCGTGCTGGACGCGCTGTACGAGGCGCGCGACGCGATCCGGCTGGTGGTATGCCGCCAGGAGGGCGGGGCGGCGCACATGGCCGAAGCCTATGGCAAGCTGACCGGTGAACCCGGGATCTGCTTCGTGACGCGCGGGCCTGGCGCGACCAATGCCAGCATCGGCATTCATACCGCGCGGCAGGATTCGACGCCGCTGATCGTGTTCGTCGGCCAGGTGGCGCGCGGCGACATGGGACGCGAGGCCTGGCAGGAAATCGACTTTCGCCACATGTTCGGCACCCAGGCCAAGTGGGTGGACCAGATCGACGATGCGCGCCGCATTCCCGAGTACGTCAGCCGTGCCTTCCATGTGGCGACCTCGGGCCGCCCCGGCCCGGTGGTGCTGGCGCTGCCAGAGGACATGCTGGCGGAGATGGCGGTGGCGGACGACGCCCCGCGCTACCGGCGCATCGCGCAGGCGCCGGCGGCGCGGGACATGGCGGATCTGGCGGCCCTGCTGGCCGAGGCAAGTCGGCCCATGATGCTGCTGGGCGGAGGCGGATGGTCGCGCGCGGCTTGCCAGGACATCGAGCGCTTCGCGCGCGCCTTCGACCTGCCCGTGGCCTGCACCTTCCGGCGTCAGGACCTGTTCGACAACCGCAACGATCTTTATGTGGGCGAGTCGGGCCTGGGCATGGACCCGCGCCTGGCCGCCCGCATCGGGCAAGCCGACCTGATCGTCGCGGTCGGGCCCCGCCTGGGCGAGACCTCCACCAACGGCTACGCGCTGCTGGACGTCCCCCGGCCACGCCAGAAGCTGGCGCACGTCCACCTGGACGCGGGCGAACTGGGGCGCGTCTACAGCGCCGACGTCGCCATCAACGCCGACATGGCGTCTTTCGCCGCGGCGGCCGTGCAACTGGCGCCCGCCGCGCCGCCCGCCTGGGCCGACTGGACCGCGCAGGCCCGCGCGGACTACCTCGACAACCTGCGGCACGCGCCCATGCCCGGCCCCGTGGACCTGGGCGAGGTCATGGCCCACGTGCGCGACGTGCTGCCGCCCGAGTCCATCATCACCAATGGGGCCGGCAACTACACGCTATGGGTGCAGCGCTTCTACCAGTACCGCGGCTGGCGCACGCAGCTCGCGCCCACCAGCGGGACCATGGGCTACGGCGTGCCGGCGGCCATCGCCGCCAAGCTCGTCCATCCCGACCGGCCCGCCGTCTGCTTCGCGGGGGATGGCTGCTTCCTGATGAATTCGCAGGAAATGGCGACGGCGGTCCAGTACGGCGCGAATGCCGTGTTCATCGTGGTGGACAACGGGATGTACGGCAGCATACGCATGCACCAGGAGCGGCACTACCCGGGCCGGGTGCATGGCACCGACCTGCGCAATCCCGATTTCGTCGCGCTGGCGGCGGCCTATGGGCTGCACGCCGAGCAGGTCCTGGCGACCGCCGATTTCCCCGCCGCGTTCGCCCGGGCGCTGGAGGCGGGCCGGCCGGCCCTGCTGGCGCTGAAGACCGACCCCGACGTGATCTCGCCGCGGGCGACGATCACCAAGTTGCGGCAAGGGTGACGGGGCAGCGGCGCGGTCTTACGACTGAATCAGCCCCGTCGTCGGCGAACTGGGCGATCCGCTGTACAGTTTCTTGGGCATGCGGCCCGCCAGGAAGGCCTCGCGCCCGGCTTCCACGCCTTTCTTCATCGCGCTGGCCATCAGGATGGGATCCTGGGCCGCGGCGATGGCGGTGTTCATCAGCACGCCGTCGCAGCCCAGCTCCATGGCGATCGCCGCATCCGAGGCCGTGCCCACGCCCGCATCGACGATGATGGGTACGTTGGCCTGGTCGATGATCAGCCGCAGGTTCCACGGATTCAGGATGCCCATGCCCGAGCCGATCAGCGAGGCCAGCGGCATGACGGCGATGCAGCCGATCTCTTCCAGCATGCGCGCCTGGATGGGATCGTCGGTGCAATACACCATCACCTTGAAACCGTCCTTGACCAGCGTTTCCGCGGCCTTCAGGGTTTCAGGCATGTTCGGGAACAGGGTGTGCGAGTCGCCCAGCACTTCCAGCTTCACCAGATCGTGTCCATCCAGCAGTTCGCGCGCCAGGCGCAGCGTGCGCACGGCGTCGTCGGCGGTGTAGCAGCCGGCGGTATTGGGCAGGATGGTGTATTCGCTGGGCGGCAGGTAATCCAGCAGGCTGGGCTCGCCCGCGTTCTGGCCGATGTTGGTGCGGCGGATGGCCACCGTCACGATATTGGCGCCGCTGGCGTCGATGGCCGCCTTGGTCTCGTCGAAGTCCTTGTACTTGCCGGTGCCCACCAACAGGCGGGAGGAGTAGGTCTTGCCGGCAAGGGTGAATGTGTCTGTCATGATGAAATCCTGAAAGCTTGCGTGTTCATAGCGGCATCTGGGGCGCATGCGGCGGTCATAGGCCGCGGCGGCGCCGGGCGGGCCGGCTGGCGTGGCGACGGTCCAGGTCCCGGCTGCGCCGGGACTTCCCGGGTCCGGAGACGAAATCGGGGCGGGCGAAAAACTCGCGCGGGGACAGTCCCCCGGACTGTCCCTAAGGCCGCGCTCAAACAGTTCCGCCCTTGCTTCCCCGATTTCGTCTCCGGACCCGGCTGGCCCAACGCCACGCCAGCCGGCCCGCCCGGCGCCGCCGCGGCCTATGCCCGCCGGAGCGTCTACCTGTGTAGCGGGCCGGCGCACATGCCATCCGGCCAGTGTATCAAGCGGCCCTGGATCGCTCAGGAGCGGTGATAGATCTCCGCCCCCTTCTTCACGAACTCCACCGCCTTCTCCTGCATTCCCTTGTTCAAGGCCTCGGCTTCGCTCAAACCCTGCTGCTCGGCGTACTCGCGCACGTCCTGCGTGATCTTCATGCTGCAGAAGTGCGGTCCGCACATCGAGCAGAAATGGGCGACCTTCATCGAGTCCTTGGGCAGGGTCTCGTCGTGGAATTCCTTGGCGGTGTCCGGGTCCAGGCCGAGGTTGAACTGGTCGTCCCAGCGGAACTCGAAGCGCGCCTTGGACAGCGCGTTGTCGCGGATCTGCGCGCCGGGGTGGCCCTTGGCGAGGTCGGCGGCGTGGGCGGCGATCTTGTAGGTGATGATGCCGTCCTTGACGTCCTTCTTGTTGGGCAGGCCCAGGTGTTCCTTGGGCGTGACGTAACAGAGCATGGCCGTGCCGTACCAGCCGATCTGCGCCGCGCCTATGCCCGAGGTGATGTGGTCGTAGCCGGGGGCGATGTCGGTGGTCAGGGGGCCGAGCGTGTAGAAGGGCGCTTCATGGCAGTGCTCGAGCTGCAGGTCCATGTTTTCCTTGATCATGTGCATGGGCACGTGGCCGGGGCCTTCGATCATGACCTGCACGTCGTGCTTCCAGGCGACCTGGGTCAGTTCGCCCAGGGTACGCAGCTCGGACAACTGCGCCTCGTCGTTGGCGTCGTAGATCGAGCCGGGACGCAGGCCGTCACCCAGCGAGAAGCTGACGTCGTAGGCCTTCATGATGTCGCAGATTTCCTCGAAGCGCTCGTACAGGAAGCTGTCCTTGTGGTGGGCCAGGCACCACTTGGCCATGATGGAGCCGCCGCGCGAGACGATGCCCGTCATGCGCTTGGCGGTCATGGGCACGAAGGGCAGGCGCACGCCGGCGTGGATGGTGAAGTAGTCGACGCCTTGTTCGGCCTGTTCGATCAGCGTGTCGCGGAAGATTTCCCAGGTCAGTTCCTCGGCCTTGCCGTCGACTTTTTCCAGCGCCTGGTAGATGGGTACGGTGCCGATGGGCACGGGCGAGTTGCGGATGATCCACTCGCGCGTTTCGTGGATGTGCTTGCCGGTGGACAGGTCCATGACCGTGTCGCCGCCCCAGCGGATGGACCAGGTCATTTTTTCCACTTCCTCGGCGATGGAGGAAGAGACGGCCGAGTTGCCGATGTTGGCGTTGATCTTGACCAGGAAATTGCGGCCGATGGCCATCGGTTCGATTTCCGGGTGGTTGATGTTGGCCGGGATGATGGCGCGGCCGCGGGCGATTTCGTCGCGCACGAACTCGGGCGTGATGCGGGCCGGAATGGACGCGCCGAAGGATTGCCCCGGGTGCTGGCGGCCCAGCAGTTCGGCCAGGCGCTGGCCCTGCGGGCCGCTGGTGCGCAGCGATTCGATGTACTGCTCGCGGCGCAGGTTCTCGCGGATGGCCACGTATTCCATCTCGGGCGTGACGATGCCACGGCGCGCGTAGTGCATCTGCGTCACGTTGGCGCCGGCCCTGGCGCGGCGCGGGGCGCGGTGCAGGTTGAAGCGCAGCTCGGCCAGCTTGGCGTCGGCCAGGCGTTCGCGGCCGTAGGCGCTGCTGGGGCCGTCGAGCTGTTCCGTGTCGCCGCGTTCGGCGATCCAGTTCTCGCGCAGCGGCGCCAGGCCCGAGCGGATGTCGATCTGGACGTCCGGATCGGTGTAGGGGCCGCTGGTGTCGTAGACGGTGATGGGCGGGTTCTGTTCGCCGCCGAACATGGTGGGCGTGTCGGCCTGTTCGATCTGGCGGAAGGGCACGCGGATGTCGGGGCGCGAGCCTTGCTCGTAGATCTTGCGCGACCGGGGCAGCGGCTGGATGGCGGCCTGGTCGACCTGGGCCGTGGCGGCGATGAACTTGGGATTGGCGTTCATGGGAGCTCCAAGAAAAGGTTTCCGGAGCCGAACGAAGGAAGGAATTTTCCGGGTGACCCCCGGTGATGTCCGTGAGCGGACAGGGGGAACGGCTGTGGGGCCGCATGCCGGGAACGCGAGGTTCCGCCGGAAAACGCTCCCTGCATCGGCATTATCCGTACAGGTGCTGAGGGTGTCATCTCAACCCACGCCGAACCGGCGATGAGTACCCCTGCGTCACGGGCGTAAGTATAGGCTGGCGGCGGCCAATGTCCAACGCGCATCGCTTGCGCGTTGCAGCATGAGGCGCGTCAGGATCGCAGGCCCGGCCTGGCCGATTCGGCCAGCAAGCGTTCCTGCACGCGCTGGGCGGTTTCCATGACGTGCTTGCGCATGAGGCGCGCGGCTTCGTCGGCTTGCAGGGACACCGCCGCCTGGAACAGTTTTTCGTGTTCGTTCTCGCGGCCCTTGCGGTACTCGGCCGTGATGCGGGAGTAGCGGCGGTAGTAGGTGGAGGCCTCGAACATCTGGTTGCAGTAGTCGATCATCCAGCGCGACCGGCAGCCGGCGATGAGCGCGGTGTGGAAATCCCGATGCGCGGCTTCCCATTCGGGATTCTCGCGGGGGCCAGCCGCGCCTTCCAGGTAGCGGTCCAGCCGCGTCAGGCGGTGATACGCCTGGACCAGTCCCTGCACCCAGGTCTGGTCCGCGTAGTCGATGGAGGCCCGCAGCGCGATGTCGTTGAGCCAGGCCCGGGTGCGCGAGAGCTCTTCCAGATGCGCGCCGCCGAAGTTGGGCACCGCGAAGCCGCGCCGGTCGTGCTGGACCACCAGGCCTTCGCGTGACAGGCGCGTCAGCGCTTCCCGCAGCGGAGCGAGGCCGACCTCGTAGCGCTGGCTCAACTGGCGGGTGCCCAGCTTCTGGCCGGGAGCGTAGTGGGCATCGACGATGTCGCGCCGCAGACGCTCGTAGGTCTGAGAGGCCAGGGTGGCGGGCACGGCGCGGCCGGCGGAAAGGGAGTCGTTGGATTCCAGCATGATGGTCGGATTTTATCGATAAATCATACACAGGCCGGGACGCGTGCTGGGGCGAAGCATGTACGGGTTTCTCCGTGGTTTTGCTTTTCTTCGGTGATCGATAAAAATAAAAAAGAAATATTTTTTATCGATAAAAAGGAGAGACTATGAAAACGATCCGATGGTGGGGGCTGGCGGTGATGGTGGCGCTGGGCCCGCTCGCGCACGGGCAGGCGCCCTATCCGTCGCATCCGATCCGGCTGGTCGTCCCGTTCGGGGCGGGCGGGACGCCCGACACCGTGGCCCGCCAACTGGCCGCCGAGATGGACAGGCGGCTGAAGACCCGCGTGGTGGTGGACAACAAGCCCGGCGCCAACGGCGTCATCGGGGCGGCCGACGTGGCCAAGGCCGCGCCCGACGGCTATACCCTGCTGCACGTGACGACCTCGTTCGTCATCAATCCCCATGTCTACAAGAAGCTGCCCTACGACATCGGCAAGGATTTCGTGCCGGTGGCGAACGTGGCGACGGGCACGGGCTACCTGCTGATGGTCAATCCCGCGCTGCCGGTGCGCACGGTGGCGGAGCTGGTGGCCTATGGCCGCAAGGCCGCCAAGCCGATCACGTATTCGTCGCCGGGCATAGGGAACACCCTGCACCTGGCGGGCGAGCTGTTCGCCGCGCGGGCCGGCATGAGCATGCTGCACGTGCCGTACAAGAGCGCATCGCAGGCGCTGAACGCGGTGGCCGCGGGCGACGTGGACCTCATGTTCATTCCGCCGACGATCGCGCTGCCCTATGTCCAGTCGGGCAAGGTGCGCCCGCTGGGCTTCACCGGCGAGCGGCGCACGCCCGAGTATCCGGATGCGCCGACCATGGCGCAGGCGGGCATCGCAGACTTCGTGCTGCCGGCTTCCTGGCAGGGCCTGTTCGCGCCGGCCGGCACGCCGCAGGCGGCAATCGACACGATAGCCGCCACGGTACGCGACATCGTCGCCCAGCCGGCGTTTGCCAAGATGCTGCGGGACGGCGGCTATGAACCCGACCCGCGCACCGGCCAGGCATTCGCCGAACTGGTGCGCGCCGATTCCGTCCGCTATGCGGAAGCCGTCAAGCGCGCCGGCATCGAAGCCCAATGATCCGATGACCATGACCGAACGAGGAGCCAACATGGATGTATTGAACCTGCACGCCGGCGCGACCGAGATCCACCCGCCCGCCGGCTTCCTGCTGCCCGGCGGCAAGCGCATCGGCGTGGTGTTCCGCATGGCCTACGAGTGGTGGTCGGACGGGGCGTGGCCCGGCATCGGTCCCATGGGCAATCCGCTCAAGGGCGGCATTCCCGACCTGAACGCGGTCGGCTGGGCCGAGTACGGCCATCGGCGCGGCGTGCACCGCGTGCTCGAGGCGCTGGCCCGCAACGGCGTCAGCGCCTCGATCCTGGTGAGCGGCATCATGGCCGAACGCTATCCGGAAGAGGTCAAGGGCATCGCCCAGGCCGGCCACGACATCGTCGCGCATTCGTACGCGATGGACGTGATCCCCGCTTATCTGGACGAGGCGCAGGAGCGCGACAACATCCGCCGCACGACCGATCTGATCGCGGCGGCGACGGGCCGGATGCCGCCGGGATGGATCAGCCCGCGCGGCACGCCCAGCCATCGCACGGCGCGCCTGTTGGCCCAGGCCGGCTATCTCTGGCATGGCGACACGCTGAACGACGACATGCCCTATCTGGTCGACTTCGGCGACCACGCGATCGTGGCCGTGCCCGGCACCATGGAGGTGAACGACCTGCCGCTGGTGATGCGTCACGGCCAGCCGCCCAGCGCCATGGTGGACATCTTCGAGGACTGGCTCGACTACGTTCGCAAGTGGGAGCGCACCCCGCAGAAGATCGATCCCACGGTGCATGCCCACGTATGCGGACGCCCGGCGGGAATGGCGGCGTTTCAGCGGCTGCTGGAGATCGCCACGGCGGCGGACGACGTCTGGATAGGCACGCGCGCCGAGCTTGCGCGGCATCTGATGCAGTCCATCGGCCGGCCGGTGCCGGCCCATCAACAGGCCTAGGCGGGGAGACTCATGGATCTGCAGATTCGCGGCCGCAAGGCCATCGTGTGCGCGTCCACCCGCGGGCTGGGACGGGCCTGCGCCACCTCGCTGGCACGCGAGGGCGTGCATGTCGTGATCAACGGGCGCTCGCCGGACACGGCCGCCGCGGCCGCCCGGGAACTGGCCGCCGAGACCGGCGGCGTCGTGCGCGCGGTCGCGGCGGACATCAATACCGACGCGGGCCGCGCGGCGCTGGTGTCGGCGTGCCCGGACGCCGACATCCTGGTGACGAACAACGAGGGGCCGGCGCCCGGGCGCTTCGTCGATTGGGAACGCGAAGACTACCTGCGGGCGATCGAGGCCAACATGCTGGCGCCCGCGCTGTTGATACGCGCGGTGCTGCCCGGCATGCGGGCCAGGGGGTTCGGCCGCATCGTCAACATCACTTCCGCCATGGTGAAGTCGCCCAGCCCGGCCATGGGCTTGTCGACGTCCGCGCGCACCGGCCTGACGGCGCTGTGCAAGGCCATCTCGCGCGAAGTGGTCGCCGACAACGTCACCATCAACAACCTGCTGCCCGAGCGCTTCGACACCGACCGCCAGCGCTTCATGGCCGAGCGCATGGTGCGCGAGCAAGGGCTGAGCTATGAGGACGCGAGGCAGCGCATCGTCGATACCATCGCGGCCGGCAGGTTGGGGCAGCCGCGGGAGTTCGGCGATGCCTGCGCCTTCCTGTGCAGCGCGCAGGCGGGCTATCTGTCGGGGCAGAACCTGCAACTGGATGGAGGATCGTATCGCGGCGTGTTCTGACCAGGGCCGCCAGCAGGGGCCGCCCGGTTTTCTTCACTGGATCCTGTGATGCGCCGGGCGCTGCGATTTTCGAGAATGCCGACATTGCCTATTCATTCAGTAAGGAGTCGAGCATGTCGAAATCGTTGACCGCACTTTGCGCCGCCTTGATGGCGGCATCGCTGGCCGCCTGTGGGGGAGGCGGCGGCGACGATTCGGGTGGTGGCGGCGGAGGTGGAGGCGGCGGGGGCGGCGGCGATGGCAAGACGCTTAGCGAGAAGCAGATCTGGTACGGCCACGAGACGGCGTTCTCGGCCGTGTCCCTGCACCAGGCGTTCGAGCCCATGCTCGAGAACGGGATCGTCATCGGCCGGGACGGCACGCCCGAGTGCCTGGACGGCGGGACGGTCTCGGGCATCTGGACCGATGCGGACGACAGCGGCACCCTGTCGGCTGGGGACTCGGTGGCGTTGACCATGAACGACTGTCGCGTGTCCGACAACGGCATTCCGTTCACGGGCACGGCGACGGTCGATTTCGACGAGGTGGAGGGCGACCTGCTGGAAGAGGAGTCGGACTGGACGCTGGGCGCCAGGGTCACGCTGGGTGAGGGCGCATCCTTCGACGGGACGTCCGCGGCGGGAACGGCATCGGTGAAGGCGTCCAACGACGTGAGTTCGGCCGAACCGAAGGGGCAGCGCGCCGAGTTCGATATTCCCGCGATCGTCCTGACCGAGGATGGCGGTGCCGTGACGATGAATTTCAAGGATTACGCCGTGGCCGTGGCCTACGATCCCACGACGGATGCCGATACCTATTCGCGCATCTCGTTCTCGGTCAGCGGCTCGGATCCGGTGCTCGGCCCCGACTATGCCTACGACGCGAGCATGACCGAGACGGTCCTCTTCTCGCATGAGGCGGGCGGTTTCCTGACGGGTGCGTTTGCCACGAAGACCGCGGCCGAAACGATCACCACCCGCTTCCAGGCGAATGGCAACGCGCCGGGCACCGTCACCTTCTCGTCCAGCCTGGGCGGTAGCAAGACGATGACCTACGGGGAATTCGACGACCTGTAATCGCGATCAGTCCCCCGGCGTCAGCAGGCCCAGGTGTCCCATCAGCCGCACCAGGTCTGCCTGCCGCCGGGTCTGGGTCTTGTCGAAGATCGATCGCAGCTGCGTACGCAGTGTGTTGAGCGAAACGTTCAGGGTTTCGGCAACGGTGGGCAGCGGATCGTCGTGCCGGGCCAGGTGATGGGCCAGGCGGATTTCCGCCGGCGTCAGCCGGAACAGGGTACGCAGCAGCGTGCCCCGCGGGGTGGGACGCCATTGCGGCCCCTGCGCGGCAAGCAGCGCCAGGGCGTCGCCGCCGCGCAGGTCCTGGGTGAGCGGACATGGCAGGACGATGAGCCGGCCGCCGTCCGGTAGCGCGAGCGAGCCGGCTGAGGGGGCCTCGGCGCCGTGGCCGCAGGCCCTGTCCAGCAGCCGGCGGATGGGTTGGGGCACGGCGGAGGCGCGCACGCCCAGGGGGCAGTCGGGCTGTTGCCGCCAGATGTCGCCCAGGTGGTTGGACTGCACGATGCGGCCGCGCGCGGAACAGACCAGCAGCGGGAAGCCGAGCCGGTCCAGCATGTGCCGCAGAAGCAGCGATTCGGCTTGTTGCTGGCGGAATCGAAGTTGCAGGTGCAAGGCGGTGCGCAGATGGGGCAACACGGCATGCATCAGCCGGGTCTCATCGTCGTCCAGCGGCGGACGGCCGTTTTCCCTTTGCACGGAAAAGGTGTACATGCGCTCTTCGTCCTGTCCCAGCGGGAGCAGGGCATAGGTGCCCAGGCCGTTCGGTTTCAGGAATTCCTGGTAGAAGGGTTCGCGCTGCAGGCGCGCCTGGCCATGGAATTCGTAGTCCACGTAGATGCGGCCCGCGGCAAGCAGCGGCGATGCCGCGCGGCCCGGGTCCAGGTCCTGCATCTCGTCGAAATGCGCGACCATCTTGGGCGGCATGCCGATGAGTTCATCGAGTTCCAGCGAGTCGGTGGGCGTATGGAGGGCCACCTGACCGGCGCTGGCCGCGCCGAGCGACAGGCTGATGTCCCGCAGCGACTGCCGCCATTGGTCCTCCGAAAGGACGCCGTCATAGAGCCGCTCCAGCAAGTGGAGTGCAGTCCCTTTCGTATCCATCGGTATATCTATTCTGTGTCCGGGGTGGACCGCCGCGGCCGCAGATGCCTGGCGGAATTCCCGGGATGTGTCGAAGGGTAACAGTCACCATAGCCGCAAACGAGAGGCAAGCGCAACTCGTGCGGTTCTACACCGGGCTGCCCAGTTCCCCCAGCCGCCCCGCGATCATGTCCACGCAGGCCCGGACGATGGGATCGGTCTGGTCGACATATTGGAGGCTGGCTTCGTCCGGCGCCTGCCGGCGAACGATGAACAGCGTGATGTGCATGCCCGGATCGGTGATGGGGCGCGCGACGACCTCGCCCCGTTCCAGTTCGCGGACGATGGCGCCCAGGGGCATGACGGCCGCCGCGGCGCCGCGCAGCACCAGGTCGCGCTGGCTGGTGATGGAGTGCGTCTCGCACTGGATGCGGGGCTGCGCGCCTTTCTCGAAGGCGCTGGCCTCGACCAGCCGGCGCGCGACGTCGCGTTCGTTGCCCAGCACCAGCTCGTGCGCCAATACTTCGTCCATGGTGACGGGGCCGCAGGAAGGCGCCAGATCGGCCCGGACCGTCAGAAGCAGCCGTTCCTTCAGCACCGGGGTCGTGGACAAGCCGGGGTGGGGCGATACGGAATAGGCCAGCGCGGCATCGATGTCCTTGCGCTCGAGCGCGTCCACCAGCAGGAAGCTCGGGTTCTCGTACAGCTGCAGGTCGATATGGGGGTACCGGCGCTTCAGGGTCAGCAGCAGGTCCGAGCCGATCAGCAGCATGATGCTGGAGGTCAGCCCCACGTTGAAGCGGACCGGCGCGGCCTGGTCGGCGCGCCGCACGTCATCCTGGGTCCGTGCGACCAGCTCGAAGATCTGGCGCGACCGTTCCAGCAGCAGGCTGCCGGCCGGCGTCGGGTCCACGCCGCGCGAATGCCGCGACAGCAGGGGCACGCCCAGGGCCGCTTCGAGTTCGCGCATGTGCGTGCCCAGGGCCGGCTGGGCGATGTGGAGCTGTTCGGCGGCGCGGGTGATGTTTCTCGTCTCCACGACCTTGGCGAAGTACTCGAGTCGCTTCAGCGTGATCATAGGCGGCAGGCATGGGAGAGGCTCCGCCCTATAGTAGGACGATTCCGCCGTGGCCGGCACCACGGCGGAGGGCGTCCGGCCGGAAACTACTGGGTCCCGGCCAGGCCCGCGCGCCGGACCATGCCGCCGAACCGGTCGATCTCGCGCCGCATGTAGTCCCCGTATTCGGCCAGGACGCGGCCGTCGGGAACGATGCCCAGGTCGGCCAGCTTGCGCCGCACGTCGGGCTGGGCCACGGCGTGGCGGGCGGCATCGGCCAGCTTGCGCAGGTGCCCGGGCGGCGTCCCGCGGGGCGCGAGCAGGCCGATGTCGGCGGTGAAGACATAGCCGGGCAGGCCGCTTTCCTCCAGCGTCGGCACGTCGGGCAACTGCGCGACGCGCGCCTTGCTGGTCACGCCCAGCAGACGCAGCCGGCCCGCGCGCACCAGGCCTTCTATCGAAGGCAGGCCGGCCAGCAGCATGTCGGCCGTTCCCGCCGCGACGGGGGCGGAAGGTTGTTCGCGGAACGGCACGTGCATGATGTCGATGCCGGCCGAGCGCCGGATTTCCTCGAACATGACGTGGTGCAGCGAACCTATGCCTATGGTGCCGTAGGTGAGCTTGCCCGGAGCGGCCTTGGCCTGCGCCACCATCTCCTGGAACGAGTTGGCCTTCAGCGAGGGGCCGGCCGTCAGGAACAGCTGGGCGGCGCCCAGGAAGGCGATGGGCTCGAAACTGTCCATGCCCTGGTAGGGCAGCTTCTTGTACAGCGTGGGATTGATGGTGAGCGGACTGGAATCGGCCACCAGCAGGGTGTAGCCGTCGGGATTGGCCTTGGCCACCGATTCCAGCGCGATGATGCTGCCCGCGCCGGTCTTGTTCTCGACGGCGATGGGCTGCCCCAGCGAAGCCGACATGTGCTGGCCCACCAGGCGCGCGATGACGTCGGGCACGCCGCCGGTGGGCGCGGCCACCACCATCTTGATCGGACGGCTGGGAAACCCGGCGTCGGTATGGCCCGCGGCGGGGGACAACGCCAGCAGCACGGCGGCGAAAAGGGCTGGCTTTTTCATGTCAGGCCTCCACCGGCTGGGTGGCGCGGGAAAGATGGGCGAGGACTTCTTCCAGCGGGACGACGTCGCCGTACTTCGCATCCATGTCGAGCAGGCTCTGGCGGTGGGCCGCGCCGGACCGGTCGCCCACGGCCTCGGGCGCGACGATGGGCCGGAAGCCGCTCTGCACCGCGTCCACCACCGTTGCCCGGACGCAGCCGCTGGTGGTGCAGCCGGTCACGATCACGGTGTCCACGCCTTGCGAGACCAGGCGCGCGGCCAGATCCGTGCCGGCGAAGCAGCTCGCGTATTTCTTGGACATGATCGAGTCGCCGTCCACCGTATCCAGGCGCGGATCGAGCCGGACGTTGTCGCTGCCTTCCATCAGGCTGGCCATGCCGCCCATCTTGCGCTGCCAGACGCCGGCGTCCGACAGGTCGGCCCGGTAGCCTACCGTGAAGAAATGGATGGGCGCGCCGATCCGGCGGCACGCGGCGACGAGACGGTTGGTGGCGAGCACCGCCTGCCCCAGGTCGGCGCCCAGGGGCTGCGCCGGGTCCGTGAAGCCGCGGATCATGTCGACGACGACCAGCGCGCAGTGGCGCCCGAAACCGATGCGGCGACCGAAGCCCTTTTCCTTGAACAAGGGGTCGTCGATCTGCAAGTCCTGGTCCATTTCTCCTCCGTGGAATGTGAACGGCCACTCGGTGGCTCTGGAGGAGAATTGGACCGCGCCGGAGGCGGCCCTGTCCAAGACGGGTTTCGGCTGGAAGCCATACGCCAAGGGTATGGCTGGCGCCGGCGGGCTAGAACTTGTAGGTGGCGCTGGCGATGATGCTGCGGCGCGCGCCGTACCAGCAGTCCCCGCGCGACAGGCACGTCGCGACGTAGGTCTTGTCGGTCAGGTTGTTCAGGTTGAGCGCGTAGCGCCAGTGGTCGGTCTCGTACGAGACCATGGCGTCGAACAGCGTGACCGAGGGCGTGGTGGGAGCCACGCCGTCGCGGAAGGAACTCATCCAGCGTACCCCGGCGCCCAGCGCGAAGCCGTTCACGTCGCCCACGGCGAAGCGCCATTTGCCCCACGCCGCGGCCTGGTGGCGCGGCATGCCTTCGAGCGACTTGTCCAGGTCGATATAGTTGTAGTGCGCGATCAGGTCGAACGTGCGGGTAATCGCGCCGCGGTATTCGAGTTCCAGGCCCTTGGTCTTGGTCGCGCCCACCTGGACGGAATAGAGCGGATTGGTCGGGTCGCCCGCCAACTGGTTCTTTTCCTTGAGCTGGTAGACCGAAGCGGTGGCCATCCGCCGGCCGTCGGCCGACTGGTGCTTGACGCCCACTTCCCACTGTTCGCCGCGCAGGGGCTTGAAGCGCGCGCCGTCCTTGTCGGTGCCGGGCACGGGCGTGAAGGATTCGCTGTAGTTGATGTAGGGCGCCAGGCCGTTGTCGGCCACGTACATCACGCCCAGGCGCTTGGTCGTGGCGTTGTCTTTTTCGTCGGCGCTGCCGGCCAGTCCGGCGGTGGCGCGGTCGTGGCGGATGCCGGCGGCCACGATCCAGTGCTTGCCTATCTTCATCTGGTCCTGCAGGTACAGGCCTGCCTGGCGCAGCGTGTAGCGCGGCTCGTCGGTCAGCTCGGGCGGCGTGTAGTTGCCGTAGACCGGATCGTAGGCGTCGATGGTGCCGCCGTCGGCGGTGCCGCTGCGGCGGTCGCGGCGGTAGCGGGTCCAGTCGAAACCCAGCAGGACCTGGTGCTGCACGATGCCGGTCTGCAGCTTGCCGGTCAGGTGCTGGTCCAGCGTGTCGATGCGCACCTTGGTGAAGGCGTCGTCCGCATAGCGGCCGATGCGGCGCTGGTTGACCGGGTCGGCGGCCCAGCCGCCGGGCTCGGTGAACGAGTCCGCGTAATGCGTCAGGTAGTCCACCTTGTTGTTGGCATGGCGAAAGCCCTGGCTGAAGGACCACTGGTCGTTGAAGCGGTGCTCGAACAGCCAGCCGAACGAGGTGCGGCGCGAATCGTAGCGGTCGTGGCCGGGTTCGCCGATGAAGCGGCTGGTGGGTATCCTGCCGTTGGGATTGTCGGTGCGCATGCCCGACCAGGGCATGAACTGCGCGGTCGAGCCGCTTTCATCCTTCTGCCACAGGCCTTGCAGCGTGAGCGAGGTCGACGCGCTGGGGCGCCACGTCAGCGAGGGCATGACCAGGCTGCGGTTGTCCTTCACATGATCGACCTGGGTGTCGGCATCGCGCTTGAGCGCGACGAGCCGGTACAGCCACTGTCCGTCGGCCGTCAGCGGGCCGGTCAGGTCCACCTGGGCCTGCTTGCGGCCGCGGTTGCCCAGCTGTATGCCCGCTTCGCCCTGGAACTCGGCCTGCGGGCGCTTGCTGACCATGTTGATGATGCCGCCCGTGCTGCCCTGGCCGTACAGCATGGCCGCCGGTCCGCGCAGGACCTCCAGGCGCTCCAGCGTATAGGGCTCGGTGCGGGTCGTGCTGGTGTAGTAGTCGTAGTGCTGGCGCAGCCCGTCCAGGTACAGCGTGGGTTCGGTGCCGCGTATGCGGACCGAGTCGGCGCGCGAGTCGATGCCGTAGGCGTCGGACCGCACGCCGGCCGCGTAGCCGAGCGCGTCCTGCAGGTTGGTGGCCCCCTGGTCCGTCAACTGGTCGCGCGTGACCACGGTGACCGACTGCGGCGTTTCGTGCAATGGCGTGTCCGTCTTGGTGGCGGTGGCCGAGCGCTTGGCGGCGTAGCCGTAGACGGGACCGGTGGCGGTCTCGCGCTCGGGGGTGGCTTGGACGCGGATTTCCTGCAGGGTGGCCGGTTCGGTGGTCTGCGCGGGCAGGGCGGCGGGAAGCGCGCCCAGCGCGGCGGCCAGGCCCGCGCGGCACAGCGGAGTGGAGAAGGGTGGCATGGGAACGATGTCCGACGTGGGTGGGAAATAAATCTTTTAATGATAATTATTATCAATTCTATTTCAACAATGAAGTTGTAAGAGTCGGATCGTCCGGGGCAGCTTGCGGAGGGCGAAAAAAAGCGGCCTGGAAGGCCGCCCGGAAGAGCGCTTGGCAAGGCCCGGCGCGAGGCCGGGCCGGCCGTCACGGCTTGGCGTTGGGGAAGAACAGCTGCTGGCCGTCGATCTTGTAGCTGGCGATGGTCTGCTGGCCGGCCGGCGAAATGACCCAGTCCACGAACTTCTGGGCGGCCGCGACCTTGACGTGCGGATGCTTGGCCGGATTGACCACCATCACCCCATACTGGTTGAACAGGCGCTCGTCCCCTTCCACGAGCACGGTCAGCTTGCCCCGGTTCTTGAAGCTGAGCCAGGTGCCGCGGTCCGACAGCACGTAGGCGCCGGTGGACGACGCCATGTTCAGCGCGGGTCCCATGCCGCAGCCGCAGGCCTTATAGCCGTTGCCCTTCTTGTCGTCCAGGCCGGCTGCCTTCCAGTAGCGAAGCTCGGCCGAATGCGTGCCGCTCTTGTCGCCGCGGGAGATGAATTCGGCATTCGCCGCCGACAGTTTCTTCAGTGCCTGGACGATGTCCTTGCCCTTGACGCCGGCGGGGTCGGCGGCGGGACCGATCAGCACGAAATCGTTGTACATGACCGGATAGCGTTTCACGCCGTAGCCCTCGGCGATGAATTTCTCCTCGGCGGCCTGGTCGTGCACGAACAGCACGTCGGCATCCCCGCGCCGGCCAGTGTCCAGCGCCTGGCCCGTACCCTGCGCGACCACCTTGATGTCGATGCCGCTGGCCTTCTTGAAGGCGGGCAGCAGGTGGGCGAACAGGCCAGATTGCTCGGTGGACGTGGTCGAGGCCATGACGATGGTCTCGGCGGCGGCGGGCAGGCTGGCCAGGGCGGCGGCCGCGGGCAGCAGACAGCCCAGGACCAGGGGACGCAGGCGGTGGAAGAGCTTCATATTTTTTCTCCTTTGACGAAAAGACCGGCTTCGTCGGGCAGCGGCCCGTTGAAGAAGGCGTGGACGGGAAGGTCCGCCAGGACGCGCCCCCGCTCCAGATAGACCACGCGGCTGGCCAGGCGCTTGACCTGTCCCAGGTTGTGGCTGCTGAACACCATGGTCATCGTGCGTCCCGAGCGGGGCTGCGCGAATTCCTGCATCAAGGCTTCCACCTCGCGCTTGGCGTGTGGGTCGAGATTGGCGGTGGGTTCGTCCAGCAGCAGGGCATCCGCGTCCATGGCCCAGGCCTGGGCCAGCGCCACGCGCTGCTGCTGTCCGCCGGACAGCGCCTTGGCGTTGCGGCCGGCCAGTTCGGCCATGTCGACGCGCGCCAGCGCGTCCACGGCGGACTGGCGCGCCTGGCGCCAGCCCACGCCCCGTAGCCACAGCCCCAGCGCGACATTGTTCCGTACCGAGGTACGCAGCATGTGCGGCCGCTGGAACACCAGGGCTTGCCGGTTGCGCGGCAGACAGGAGACGGTGCCCGAGGTGGGGGCGAGCAGGCCGTGCAGCACGCGCAGCAGCGTGCTCTTGCCGCTGCCGTTCGTGCCGACCAGGGCGACGCGTTCGCCCGCGTGGATGGACAGGTCGACCCCGTGCAGCGCGCGCACCTGCCCGTAGTGCAGATCGACGTCGCGCAGCGAGAACAGGGCCGGAGCAGGGGCCGGCTCCCGTACGTCCGCCGTGGCCGGAAGGGCGAGAGCCGGGTCGGCGTCCAGGGGCATGATCGAGGCCGCGCGCTTCATGCGGCCGGGTCCGGCATGCGCAGCCACGCGGACAGGCCCGCGTCGCGCCGTTCGCGCCAGCGGCGCACCAGCGAGATCAGCGTGTTCAGCAACAGCACCACGGCCAGCAGCACCATGCCCAGCGCCACGGCCAGGGGCAGGTCGCCCTTGCTGGTCTCGAGCGCGATGGCCGTCGTCATGACCCGCGTGTAGCCTTCGATGTTGCCGCCGACGACCATCACGGCGCCTACTTCCGAGACCGCACGGCCGAATGCCGCGATGAGGATGGTCAGCAGCGCGAAGCGTTCATCCCAGGTCAGCAGCAGTCCGCGCATGAAGGTGCCCGCGCCCAGCGAACGCAGTTGCTCGCCATGGCTGCGGTCGGCATCCTCGACCACTTGCCGCGTCAACGCCATGACCACCGGCAGCACCAGGATGGACTGCGCCACCACCATGGCCTGGAACGAAAACATCCAGCCGAGAAAGCCCAGCGGCCCCGAACGCGACAGCAGCAGATAGACCAGCAGCCCCACCACGACGGAGGGCAGGGCGAGCATGGTATTGAGCAGCGTCAGCACGGCCCCCCGTCCCGGGAACCGAGCCACCCCCAGCCATGCTCCCAGCAGCAGCCCCGCGGCGCAGGCCAGCAGGCAGGCACAGGCGCTGACCGCCAGCGACAGCCGGACGATGTCGAGCAGGACGGGATCGAGAGAGGTGATGAGGCGCAGCGCTGTGACCGCGCTTTCCGCAAGAGTGTTCATGCCGTCTTCAAATGTGCCGCCCCAGCGTAACGGAGTGAGACAGACGAGGCGATATGAAGTAGTTTGCATAGGCGCCGGACACACCCAGGAAACCGCGGATCTGGCTTTGCCAGTCCGCCGGTTTCGCCCCCTTGAGGGGGCCCGCGCAAGCGGGTAGGGGCTGGGCTTCCCTTGCGCGCGTCAGCGCGTAGGGGGGGCTATACTCCCCCCGTGCATCAAATCGAGATCTCCTACACCTTCGGCGTGCCGCGCGCCAACGCCGCCTCCATCCGCAATCCGCTGATGGACCTGCTGCACGCCATTCGCGAACAAGGTTCGATCTCGGCCGCCGCCAAGGCCCTGGACTTGTCCTACCGCCATGTCTGGGGCGAACTCAAGCGCTGGGAGAAAAACCTCGGGCACGCGCTGGTGATCTGGGACAAGGGTCAGCCGGCCCGGCTGACCGAGTTCGGCAACAAGCTGCTGTGGGCCGAGCGGCAGGCGCAGGCGCGGCTGGCGCCGCAGATCGGCGCCCTGTATGCCGACCTGGAGCGGGCCTTCGCGGTCGCCTTCGACGACGCGGCCCACGTGGTCGCCCTGCACGCCAGCCACGACGACGCGCTGGCCTCGCTGCGCGAGCACGCCGTGGCCAGCGACAAGCTGCACCTGGACATTCGCTTCACCGGTAGTGTCGACGCGATCAAGGCCTTGAACGAAGGCCGGTGCGTGATGGCGGGTTTCCACGTTCCCGCAGATTCCCCGCCGGGCTCGCTGGCCGAGCGCACGTACAAGCCGCTGCTCGAACCCGGCCAGCACAAGATCATCGGCTTCGCTCGCCGCAGCCAGGGGCTGATGGTGGCGCGGGGCAACCCGCTGGGCATTGCCTCGCTGGCCGATCTCGCGCGGCCCGACGTGCGTTTCGTGAATCGTCCGCTGGGCACGGGCACGCGCGTGCTGCTGGACGAATTGCTGGCCAGGCAGGCCTTGTCGCCGTCGGCCATCCAGGGCTATGCCCATACCGAGCCGTCGCACGCGGCGGTGGCGCACGCGGTGGCCTCGGGCGCCGCGGATGCGGGCCTGGGCATCGAGGTCGCGGCCCGGACCAGCCGGCTGGACTTCATTCCGCTGGTGTCCGAGAACTATTTCCTGGTCTGCCTGAAGTCCACGCTGGAGCTGCCGTCCACGCAAGCCTTGCTGGGTATCCTGCGCAGCGAGGCCTGGCAGCGCAAGCTGGCGGCGATGCCGGGGTACCAGCCGCAGCAAAGCGGCGAGGTGCTGTCGATGCGGCGCGTGCTGCCTTGGTGGAATTTCCGTACGCCCAAGCCCGGCAAGCGCGGCTGAGGCGGTCCGGTCAGGCGCCCTGCGGCGCGGTTCGAACGGGGCGGGGCGCCGCGGCCAGCTCGGGCTGCAAGGCCAGGCGCCAGGGCGCCGTGTAGCAGAGGAAATGCTTGTTGGTGGCGCGGCCGATCGCGCACAGGCCCAGGCGTTCCGCCAGTTCGAAGCCCATCTGCGTAATGCCGCTGCGCGAGACGACGATGGGGATGCCCATCTGCGCCGCCTTGATGATCATTTCGCTGGTAAGGCGGCCCGTGGTGTAGAACACCTTGTCGTGGCCCGCCATCCGGGCCGGGTCCTGCAGCCACATCCATCCGGCGATAGTGTCGATGGCGTTGTGGCGCCCGACGTCCTCGACGAACATCAGCATGCGCTCGCCCTGGAACAACGCGCACCCGTGCACGGAGCCGGCGGACTTGTAGGTGGTCTCCTGCAGCCGGATGGCATCGAGCAGGCCGTAGAGCTGGGCCTGGGTGAGGCGGGCGTTTTCGGGCAGGCGGATGTCGTCGATCTCGTCCATCAACCCGCCGAAGACGCTGCCCTGGCCACAGCCGGTGGTGACCACGCGCTGGGAAGTGCGAGCGTCGAGGTCCTGGATGCCATGGCGTGTCTGCACCGCCGCCGCCTGGACTTCCCAATCGACGGTGACCGCCTCGACCTCGTCGATGGAGCGCACCAGGCGCTGGTTGCGCAGATAGCCCAGCACCAGCAGTTCGGGCAAGGCGCCCAGGGTCATCAGCGTGACCAGTTCGCGCTTGTCGACGTAGACGGTCAGCGACCGCTCGGCCGGGATGGAAACCGTGTCGCTCAGGCCATGTTCGTTGACGACGGTGATCTCGCGCGTCAGTGGCGCACGGGCGTCGGTCAGGAAAGGACGGTGGCGGGGCGCTGCGGTCACTGTTTGGGCGTGGCGGCGTCGGGCGCGGCGGTGTTGTGCGGCGCCTTGGCCGTTTCCGAAGGAGAATGCGCGCCGGCCGCTTCCAGCGGCTTGGCCTCGGGCGGCGTGTAGGCGAACGGGCCCGGATCGGCGCAAGGCGGCATGGACGCGGGCTCGTGCACGGACTTGCCGGCGGCGCGCGCGCTGGCGAAGTAGACGGACGCGGTCTTGTTCTGGGCCTGGCAGAGCTTGTAGCCGTCGACCTTGGCGGTCCAGGCGGTACGGGCGGCGGCCTCGGCCGCCTTGGCCTGGGCCTCGGGGCTGGGCGGAGGCAGCTTGGCCAGGGCCGCGGTGGAGAAGACGGCCAGCAGCAGCGCGAGGGCGGTTTTCATGCGGGATCTCCTGGTCGAGGCCGGCGGGTTCAGGCGTTCGCCGGCCGGGTGTCCGGCTTCTTCTGCGCAGGCTGGGTGCGCTGGGCGGGGATCTTGCCCGCCTGGATGTCGTTGTACCAGAGTTCGTGGTGCTCGCGGGCCCAGGCCTCGTCCACGTAGCCGGTCTTCATGGCCTTGTAGGCGCCTTTCATGCCTAGGGTGCCCAGGTAGATGTGGCCCAGGAACATGCACATCATCAGGATGGTCGCCACGGCGTGGACCATGTGGGCGATCTGCATGGTGCCGCGGGTGTAGACCAGACCGGGAATGACCCGGTCCAGCACCAGCCCGGACCCGATGACGATGAAGCCCAGGAACAGCACGCCGCCCCAGAACACGAGCTTTTCCCCGGCGTTGAAGCGGCCGGTGGGAACGTGCTGGCCGTTGAACAGGCCGCCGCCCTTGCGCAGCCAGACCATGTCGTCGCGCGTGGGCAGGTTGTCGCGGATGAAGGTAAGGAAGACCACCACCAGCGAGACCGCGAACAGCGGGCCCACGAAGTTGTGGCCGGTCTTGAGCACCCAGGTCATCCAGCCGAACAGGGCGCTGCCCATGATGGGCAGCAGGAAGAACTTGCCGAAGGCCATGATCAGACCCGAGATCGCCAGGATCACGAATGCGATGGCATTGACCCAGTGAGCCGCCCGTTCGAAATACGTGAAGCGTTCGATCTTGCGGCCGGTTTCGGCGCCGTGGACCGTAAGAGGCCCCTTGGTGAAGTAGAACAGCGCGATGGCGACCAGCACGATCAGCAGCAGCGAACCGCCATAGGGGATCAGCCAGTTGTTGCGCACCTGCCGCCAGGCTTCGCCGGCCGAGGTGTATTTCGAGCCCGGGTACTGCACGAAGCGCTGGATCAGCACGCCGGCTTCCGGGGCCTCGCTGCGCGGCAGGCTGCTATAGCCGGGCTGGCCGGAATTGACCAGGCGCCAGTTCGGCGCGTTGTTGCCCGGCTGGACCTTGGCGCGTTCGGCGTTGGTCTGGTCGGCATAGCCCGGGTCCTGGCTGGCGTCGGGCTTGACCTCGAAGATGTTGGCGCTCTGGATGGCACCCATCGAGGTGCCGGCGGGGGGCTGCGCGGCATCCGCCGCCAGGGTGGCGGGGGATGCCAGCATGGCGCCGAACAGGGCGAGCGCGGCAAGTAGCGACCGTATCATGGCGACCTCCGGTCAGTTCACCCGGTTGTATTCGTTCTGGCCTTGCTGGGTCCGGGACTTGAGTTCCTGTGCCCAGCTGTTCCGGTCGCCCGGCGTCCAGCCCGGCGCGGTGAAGGCCGAGACGCCGGTGCCCTTGTACGCGGGCTCGCCGTTCTGGACCTTGCCCTGGTAGAGCGACTGCTCCCGTTCGGTGCAGGCGGCGGTGCCGAAAACGAGCAGGATGGCGAGAAAGACGCTGGCTTTCATCACTTGCCTCCGGTGGTTGTACCGCCCGGCTGGGGATTCTGCGGCGGCTGGCCGGCCTGCTTGGAGCCGTAGGCGGTGCCCCAGCCCCAGACTTCGGCGCCCTTGCCGCGCGCGACGACGCGGGTGCGGAAGATGTCGGCGATCACGTCGCCGTCGCCGCCCAGCAGCGCCTTGGTCGAGCACATCTCGGCACAGGCGGGCAGTTTGCCCTCGGCCAGCCGGTTGCGGCCGTATTTTTCGAACTCGGCCTCGCTGCCATGGGCCTCGGGACCGCCGGCGCAGAAGGTGCACTTGTCCATCTTGCCGCGCACGCCGAAGGTGCCCTGCGAGGGGAACTGCGGGGCACCGAACGGACAGGCGTACGAGCAATAGCCGCAGCCTATGCAGGTGTCCTTGTTGTGCAGCACCACGCCTTCGTCGGTGTGGTAGAAGCAGTTGACCGGGCAGACCGCCATGCACGGCGCGTCACTGCAGTGCATGCAGGCCACCGAGATGGATTTCTCGCCCGGCACGCCGTCGTTCAGCGTGACCACGCGCCGGCGGTTCACGCCCCACGGCACTTCGTGCTCGTTCTTGCAGGCGGTGACGCAGGCATTGCATTCGATGCAGCGCTCCGCATCGCAGATAAACTTCATTCTGGCCATGGCGCGCTCCTTATGCCTTCTCGATGTTGCAGATGGTGGTCTTGGTTTCCTGCATCATGGTGACGCTGTCGTAGCCGTAGGTGGTACCGGTGTTGACCGCTTCGCCGCGCACGACGGGGGCCGCGCCCTCGGGGTAGTAGGCCAGGAGGTCCTTGCCTTGCCAGCGGCCGGCGAAATGGAAGGGCATGAAGGCGGTGTCGGGCCCGACCCGTTCGGTGACCAGGGCCTGCACGTTGAGCCGCGCGCCGGTGGGCGTGACCACCCAGCAGCGTGAGCCGTTGGTGATGCCGCGTTCGGCGGCCGCCTTCGGGTTGATTTCGACGAAGCTTTCCTGCTGCAGCTCGGCCAGCCAGGGGTTGGACCGGGTCTCGTCGCCGCCGCCCTCGTATTCGGTCAGGCGGCCGGAGGTCAGGATGATGGGGAATTTCTCGTACAGCTTGTCCTCGACGTTCTTCTGCTGCAGCGACTTGTACAGCGTCGGCAGGCGCCAGAAGGTCTTCATGTCGTCGTGGGTGGGGTACTTGGCGACGAGGTCGGGGCGCGTGCCGTAGATCGGTTCGCGGTGCTGCGGGATGGGGTCGGGGAAGTTCCAGACCACCGCGCGTGCCTTGGCGTTGCCGAAGGGGTAGCAGCCGTGGTTCTTCATCACCACGCGGATGATGCCGCCGGACAGGTCGGTCTTCCAGTTCTTGCCCTCGGCCGCGGCCTTCTCGGCATCGGTCAGTTCGTCCCACCAGCCGAGCTTCTTCATCAGCACGTGGTCGAATTCCGGATAGCCGGTGGGGATGTCGGCGCCCTTGGAGTGCGAGCCGTCTTCGGCCAGCAGGTTGACGCCGTTGCGTTCCACGCCGAAGTTCGCGCGGAAGTTGCCGCCGCCGTCCATGACGTGGCGGGAGGTGTCGTACAGGTTGGGCGAACCGGGGTGCTTGAGCTCGGGCGTGCCGAAGCAGGGCCAGGGCAGGCCGAAGTAGTCGCCCTGGATGTCGTAGCCGGTTTCCTTGTCGACCACGCTGCCCTTGGCGCGCAGGGTCTTGACGTCGAAGGCGTGCATCAGCCGCATGTGGGCCTTGAGCCGTTCCGGGCTCTGGCCGGTGTAGCCGATGGTCCAGTTGCTGCGGTTGATTTCGCGCAGGATGTCCTCGATCACCGGCTCGTCCAGGCCCTTGACCTTCTGCATCTTGTAGTTCTTGCACAGCTCGGCGCCGAAGCCGAGTTTCTGCGCGAGCTGGTACATGATCATGTGGTCGGTGCGGCTGTCCCACAGCGGATCGATGACCTTCTCGCGCCATTGCAGCGAGCGGTTCGAGGCGGTACAGGAGCCGCTGGTCTCGAACTGCGTGGCCGCCGGCAGCAGGTAGACGGCGCGGTTGGGATTCAGGTCTTCGCTCTTGCCGGGCATGGCCGCCATGGCGGCGGTGGCCGACGGGTACGGATCGACCACGACCAGCAGGTCGAGCTTGTCCATGGCCCGCTTCATTTCCAGGCCGCGCGTCTGCGAGTTGGGCGCGTGGCCCCAGTAGAAGACGGCGCGAAGGTTGGAGTCCTGGTCGATGACGTCGTTCTTTTCCAGCACGCCGTCTATCCAGCGCGAGACGGTGATGCCCGACTTGGTCATCATCGCGGGCGAGGCGTAGCGGCCCTTGATCCAGTCGTAGTCGACGTCCCAGACCTTGGCGTAGTGGCGCCACGAGCCCTCGGCCAGGCCGTAGTAGCCGGGCAGCGAATCGGGGTTGGGGCCGATGTCGGTCGCGCCTTGCACGTTGTCATGGCCGCGGAAGATGTTGGCGCCGCCACCGGAGACGCCGACGTTGCCCAGCGCGAGCTGCACGATGCAGGAGGCGCGCACCATGGCGTTGCCGATGCTGTGCTGGGTCTGGCCCATGCACCACACCAGCGTGCTGGGGCGGTTCTCGGCCATGGTCTTGGCGACGTTGTAGCAGGTGGCCTCGTCCACGCCGCAGGCATCCAGGACCTTGTCCGGCGTCCACTTGGCCAGGACGTCGGCCTTGACCTGGTCCATGCCGTAGACGCGGTCGTTGATGTACTTCTTGTCTTCCCAGCCGTTCTTGAAGATGTGGTACAGCACGCCGAACAGGAAGGGAATGTCGGTGCCGGACCGGATGCGGACGTAGTGGTCGGCCTTGGCGGCCGTGCGGGTGAAGCGGGGGTCGGCGACGATGACCTTGCAGCCCTTTTCCTTGGCGTGCAGCAGGTGCAGCATGGACACCGGGTGGGCCTCGGCGGCGTTCGAGCCGATGTACAACGCAGCCTTCGAGTTCTGCATGTCGTTGTACGAGTTGGTCATGGCCCCGTAGCCCCAGGTATTGGCTACGCCGGCGACCGTGGTCGAGTGGCAGATGCGCGCCTGGTGGTCGCAGTTGTTGCTGCCCCAGAAGCTCATGAACTTGCGCAGCAGGTAGGACTGCTCGTTGTTGTGCTTGGACGAGCCGATCACGTAGACCGAGTCCGGGCCGGTTTCCTTGCGCAACTGCAGCATGCGGGCCGAGATTTCCTCCAGCGCGGTATCCCAGCTGATACGCTGGTACTTGCCGTCGACCAGCTTCATCGGATAGCGCAGGCGGTGCTCGCCGTGGCCGTGCTCGCGCACCGAGGCGCCCTTGGCGCAGTGCGCGCCCAGGTTGATGGGCGAATCGAACACCGGTTCCTGGCGGACCCAGACGCCGTTCTCGACCACGGCGTCGATCGAACAGCCCACCGAACAGTGCGTACAGACGGTGCGCCTGACTTCGACCTTGCCCTTGCCCATGCCGGCCTTCTGGTCGCCGTCGGCCGCGCCGGCCTTCCTGACCAGGCCGAGCTGCGTGGCGGCGAGCCCCGCGCCGACGCCCAGGCCCGAGCGGCGCAGGAAGGTGCGGCGGTCCATGGTGGGCAGCGCGTGGGCCATGCCGCGGCGCAGGCTGTGGACGAACGAGGATGAAGATGCGCCGGAGTCGCCGGCGCCCGTTTTCTTGGTCAGCAACATGCCGTGCTCCGGTGGTTAGACCAGCGTGGACTTGTAGTAGCGCTTGACGTGATCGGTCACGCTGTAGCCGCCGCCCCGTTCGGGGGCGGGCCTGGCGTCGGCCTGCGGGGCCGGGTCGGGGCGCAGCGAGGGCGCGACGGCGGCGCCGACGGCAGCGGCGCCCGCTGTGGCGGCACCTACGAAGAAACCCCGGCGGGATAGGTTGGCGGCGGTCTTGGGCATCTCTGTCTCCGTTGGGGCTGGCAGATATGAAGTGCTGTGCATACTGTACCCCCGGTAACCGGTTACAGGCAATGCCGCGGGCCGTTCCGGGCCTCGGGTATACCCTCGACCGTGGCGCGTCAGGGCAGCATGTCGAAGCCCTGTGCTTCCACGCTGGCGAAGGCCCGCGTGAATTCGCCCAGCGCCGCGTAGAAGCGGGCGCGCGGGTGGGCCGACAGGGCGTCGCACATGGCGGGCACCCACGGCAGCAGATGGTCGCCGAAGAATTTCCGCTGGTTGGCCAGGTGGCATTGGCCGGCGTCGTCTCCGGCGATCAGGTAGCGCATGACCTCGCACAGGTAGGCGATGTGATCCTCGGTCTCGGGCATGGCCGGATCCCGCGCCAGGCCCAGGGCGGCGAGGTCGTTCCTCAGCCCGATCAGCGATTTCTCGTTCAGGAAGCCGTTCAGGTAGTGCGACCCGTACAGGTAGACCTCGGGCTTGCCCAGGCCGCCGAACAAGGTTTCGTACTCGTCGCGCAGCGCCGTGTCGTCGGCGGCCTGGGCGGCGGCCACGAGATCGCGCCACGGGGTTTCCAGGAAGGCGCCCGCCATCGGGGCGTCGGTGGCGGCCGCGCGCAGGCTGGCCGCGAAGGCGGCGTCGGGCGGCGCGTAGAACAGGCGCGCCAGCACGCCGTAGAGTTCGGCCCGGGCGATCTCTTCGTCGAGCGAGGCCGAGCCGATGTCGGCGGGGGAAATGGATGCGTTCATAGGTCCGTGATGCGCGCCTGGCTGGCGCCCGAGTACAGGTCGATCACGCGGCAGTCGCCGCACATCTTCAGTCGTTCCTGGCCCGCGCCCTGGAACATCGGGTGGCTGCCCAGCCGGTCCAGCATGGCCTCGATGGCCTTCTGCGTGCCGAAGGCCTTGCCGCAGCGCACGCAGTGATAGGGGGTGGTCTCGTTCAGCACGCGGGTCCGGGCGCGCTCGGGCGTGGGCAGCAGGCGCGGCACGAGGGCCAGCGCATCCTCGGGGCAGGTCTCGACGCACAGGCCGCACTGCACGCAGTTTTTTTCCAGGAAGCGCAGTTGGGGCGCGTCCGGGTTGTCGAGCAGCGCGCTGGGCGGACAGGCTCCCACGCAGCTCATGCACAGCGTACAGGCGTCCTTGTCGATGGCCAGGCTGCCGATGGGCGAGCCGCTGCCCGGCGGGCCGCCGGGCAGCGCGATCTCGTCCCGCGCGGCCGGGGCGTGGGCGATCAGGTGGTCCAGCGCGAGGTCCAGCGTGCTGCGTTTCTCGCGCACCATGGCGAAGCGCGCCGGCGCGGCCGGTACGCCGGGGCGGCGCGCCGCCAGTTCGCGCAGCGCCGCATCCAGCGCCTGCGGCGTATCGGGGCGCAGCAGGTGCAGGTGCGGTCCCGGATAGCCCAGGCCGTCGAGGATGGCCTGGCCCAGCGCGAGTTGCGCGGCCAGATTGTCCAGGTACTGCGGCGCTTCCTCGGCCGTGGCCAGGATCGCGATCTGCGAGGCGCCCAGCGCGACGGCGCCCAGCCACGCTTCCAGGCCGAGGCTGGCGGTATGCCAGACGCCCAGCGGGATGACATTGGCGGGCAGGCCCTGGGCCCTGCCCAGGCTGGCGTCGCGGCCCAGGCGCTCGATCAGCGCGCGGCCGGCCTCCTGGCTGTGCACCAGCACGACGGGGGCCTGGCCGCCGGCGCGTGTGTAGGTGGACAGTAGCGTGCGCAGCACCGTGCCCTGGTCCGTCATGCGCGGATAGGCATAGGTGATCGCGCCGGTCGGACACGCGGTGGTACAGGCGCCGCAGCCCACGCACAGGTTGGGATTGACCTTGATCTGCTGGCGCGCCTTGTCGCTCTCGATGGCGCGGGCCGAGCAGATGTCGATACAGGCGCGGCAGCCGACCGTGTCGTTGCGGCTGTGCGCGCATAGCGACTGCTTGTAGTCGAAGAACTTGGGCTTCTCGAATTCGCCGACCAGCTCGCGCAAGCGCAGGAGCGGCATCGGGTCCGCGCCGTTCCAGGCGAAATAGCCCTGCGGCGGCGCGTGCTGCTCGAACAGCGTGCGGCCACCCAGCTCCAGGACCAGGTCGAAGCGCGCTTCCTGCCGTTCCGGGGAGCGGGCGAAGTCGATCGCGCCCGCGGTCGTACAGGATGCCACGCAGGCGCGATGGTCGCGGCAGCGGTCACGGTCGATCTGGTAGTCGAGGCCGATCGCGCCTTCGGGACACGCGGCAAGACAGGCATTGCAGCGCGTGCACAGGTCGAGGTCGATGGGGTTGTCCTGCACCCAGGCCAGGTCGAATGCGCCCAGCCAGCCTTGCAGCGATTCCACGCGGCCCGCCAGCACGGGATGGCGCCGTTCCTGGTTCGCGCCCGCCGCGCCGGGGCCGCGCGCGAAGATCGTGACCTCGAGCGTGTCGTCCAGCATGGCCGCGGCGCGTTCGGCTTCGTCCAGCGGGCCGACGATGAGCAGGCGGCCCGCGCTGCGATAGCTGACCGTGGGGACCGGTTCGGGATCCGGCAGCCGAGCGGCCGCCAGCAGCGCGGCAAGCTTGGGCATGGCCTGCGAGGCGTCGCGGCTCCAGCCTCCGGTTTCACGGATGTTGACGAAGCGCACCGGGGCGACGGCGGCCTCGGTGTGTTCGCCGATCTGGGCGAACAGGCGCTTTTCCTGGGTACAGGCGACGGTGACGGGCGCGCTGCCGGTCACGGCCTGCTGGAAGGCGCCGGCTTCGTGGCGGCAGAGCGTGGAGTGCAGAACCAGCTTTTCGTCCAGGGCCGTGCCGAGCGCATCGGCGTCCAGGGGCATGGTCTTGTTGCAGTCGCAGATCAGTGTAGGCATGGGCGCTCTGGAGAGCCCGGCTACCTGGAGGGGTCGGGCTCGGGAAAGTCGAAATGCGTCTGGCCGTCGCTGGGCGTATGGCCTGTGGATGCGCCAGACTCTAGCACGGAACCCTGCGCGTCATCATCGGCCGGCGCTTCGCTGGCGGGGTCGTGGCCGGGTGCCGGATCGCCGGAAGGCGGGGCGGGATCGTCCTGGACCAGGGCCAGCACGCGCGCGCTGACCATTTGCCTGAGCGTGGATTCGGGCAGCTTTTCGGGCGAGGAGTAATCGTCGATGTAGACGTCCAGCCCGTCCATGACGTTGTAGTGCGGATCGGAGAAAAGTTTCTTGAGCGCGGCCAGCTTGACGTCGGGTTCGACCGCCGCCTGCATGAAGGGCGAGAAGTCGGAGTCGTGCGTCAGCGCCGCCAGGTCTTCCCGCGTCGGCGCGGGCGGGGGCTGGTCGGCGGTGTCCGGCGCATGCGCCGCGCCCGGGCCGGGGGCCGGGGTTTCGTCGGCGGGGCGCGCATGCGTGGACGACATGGCGGGCACGCCTGGCGCGGCATCGCGCGGATCAGGCCCGGCCTCGGGCGCGGGTCCGGCATCGGCGGCCCGTTCGTCCGTGCTTGTCCGGGATTGAGCCTTGCGCCGCGACCAGCGGCCCAGGAAGCCTGCGCCGTCGTCGTTCATGGCTCTTCGGTGTTCTTGCGCCTGCCGGTACTGACCGACGCCGGGTTGCCGAAGCGGTCCTGCAGCGGCACGAAGCTGACCGGGCGCCGCTTGCGCTTGGGCTCGGCCACATAGTGCTCCGCCACGAAGCCGCGCAGCCACCCCACGATGTCGGCGGGGGCGGGCACTTGTTCAACGGTTTCCTGCGCGTCCAGCAGGCGGCCCGCGTGATAGTAGCTGAGCGTGACCAGCTCCGGCCGCGCCAGCGGTTCGTCGTCCAGGCCGGGGGCTTCTTCCATCCGCCACATCACGAACCAGCAGGGCGCCTCGGTCGTGGCGTTCAGGTAGTAGCCCTCGGCGTCGTCCTTGAACAGCTCGACCGCGAAGCCGGGATGCAGCCAGAGCTCGCCTTGAGCGTCCTTGCGCAGCCGGTGGGGCGCGCCGCCGAACGCCGGCTCGTCGGCCACCACGTCCGCCAGCGTCCATCGCCAGGGCTGCCACCGGCTCATCGGGCCGTGGACGCGCTCCTTGCGCATGATCACGGCGACGTCGATGCGGGGAGCCTGGCTGGTCATGGCGGCCTCGGTCAGGAGTCGGCGCTGATGGAGATGGTGGGGAACTTGGACGAGAAGTCCTTGTTCCGGGCGGCGATGGCTACGGCTACCTGGCGCGCGACGGTCTTGTACAGGCCGGCGATCTCGCCGTCGGGGTCGGCCACCACGGAGGGCTTGCCGCTGTCGGCCTGCAGCCGGATGTTGATGTCCAGCGGCAGCGCCCCCAGGTAGGGCGTGTCGTATTCGGCCGCCATCTTCTTGCCGCCCTCGGCGCCGAAGATGTGTTCGACATGCCCGCACTGGCTGCACACGTGCACGGCCATGTTCTCGACCACGCCCAGGATGGGCACGCCCACCTTCTCGAACATCTTGATGCCCTTGCGGGCGTCCAGCAGCGCGATGTCCTGCGGCGTGGTGACGATGACGGCGCCGGTCATGGGCACGCGCTGGCTGAGCGTGAGCTGGATGTCGCCCGTCCCGGGGGGCATGTCGACGATCAGATAGTCGAGATCCTTCCAGTTGGTTTGCCGCAGCAGCTGCTCGAGCGCCTGCACCGCCATGGGGCCGCGCCAGATCATCGCTTCGTCGTGGGCCACCAGGAAGCCGATGGACATGACCTGCACGCCGTAGTTCTCGAGCGGCTCCATGGTCTTGCCGTCGTCGCTGACGGGGCGCGCATCGATGCCCATCATGAGCGGCTGGCTGGGGCCGTAGATGTCGGCGTCGAGCAGGCCGACGCGCGCGCCTTCGGCCGCCAGCGCCAGGGCCAGGTTGACCGCCGTGGTGCTCTTGCCCACGCCGCCCTTGCCCGAGGCGACGGCGACGATGTTCTTGACGCCCTGGAGCAGCGGCACGCCGCGCTGGACCGCGTGGGCGATGATCTCGCTGCGCACGTTGGCGCTGACGTTGGCGACGCCGGGCACGGCACGGGCCGCCGCGATCAGCGCGCTGCGCAGGGCGGGGACCTGGCTCTTGGCGGGGTAGCCGAGCAGGACGTCGAAGGAGACGTCGCCGCCGTTGATCTCGATGTTCCTGATGCTGCGCGTCGAGACGAAATCCTTGCCGGTATTGGGATCGACGACGGTTTGCAGGGCCTGGAGCAGGGTTTCGGAAGTGGCCATGGGAAGGGGGCGGACTCGTAAGTGGGACGCTGCGTGTCGCAGGCCGATGAGGGATATTAGACCACCAGCCCGCGGGCGGCGAAATCCGTGGCGCCTCGTCTATACTCAGCCGCATGATCGACAAGGACTCCATTACCGGCTTGATCCTGGCTGGCGGGCGCGGCAGCCGCATGGGCGGCGTCGACAAGGGCCTGCAGAACTACCAGGGCATTCCGATGGCCATGCATGCGCTGCTCAGGCTGGGGCCCCAGGTGGGACAGGTGCTGGTCAACGCCAACCGCAACCTGGCGGCCTACGAATCCATGGGCGTGCCGGTGTGGCCCGATGCGCTGCCCGACTACGCGGGGCCGCTGGCCGGATTCCTGACCGGGCTCGAGCATTGCGAGACCGACTACCTGGTCACCGTGCCTTGCGATACCCCCAAGTTTCCCGAGGACCTCGTCGCCCGCCTGGCCGGCGAGTTGTCCGGGGCCGGCGCCGAGATCGCCATGGTGGCCACCCGCCAGGACGGCGCCGTGCGCACCCAGCCCGTGTTCTGCATGCTGCGGGCGGAGCTGCTGGACAGCCTCGTGGCGTTCACCGCCACGGGGGGGCGCAAGATCGACAAGTGGACCGCCACCCATCGTTGTGTCGAGGTCCTTTTCGACGACCCCGCGGCCTTCGCGGGCGCCAATACGATCGCCGAATTGCAGCAGCTCTGATGCCATGAACGACAAGCCCGCTCCCTCGCTAGAAGAAATTTCGTCCTGTGTCAGCGGCTACGACCCGAACGCGCTGCCGGTCGAGCAGGCCCGCGAATTCATCGCCCGGCTCGTGCCGCGCGTGGAGGGCGTGGAGATGCTGGCGCTGCGCTCGGCCATGGGGCGCGTGCTGGCGCGCGACATCGTGTCCGACATCGACGTGCCGGCCCATGACAACTCGGCCATGGACGGCTACGCGTTCTATGGTTCCGACCTGGCCGCCGGCGGCGACACGGCCTTGCAGGTCGTGGGCAGCGGCCTGGCCGGCAACGGCTACACGGGCAGCGTCGCGCCCGGGCAGTGCGTGCGGATCATGACCGGCGCCACCATGCCCGACGGGCTCGATACCGTGATTCCGCAGGAATTCGTCCGGCAGGATGGCGACCGTATCGTCGTGCCCGCCGGCGCGGTCAAGGCCGGCGAGAATCGCCGGCTGGCGGGCGAGGACCTGGCCCGGGGCGACGTGGCCCTGTCCGCCGGCCGCGTGCTGCGCCCGGCGGACCTGGGCATGCTGGCCTCGCTCGGCCGCGCCGAGGTGCCGGTCTGGCGCCGCCTGCGCGTGGCGTTCTTCTCCACCGGCAGCGAGCTGCGCTCGATCGGCGAGACGCTCGATCCGGGCTGCGTGTACGACAGCAACCGCTACACGCTGTGGGGCATGCTCCAGCGGCTGGGCGTCGACGTGCTCGACATGGGCGTGGTGCGCGACGATCCACAGGCGCTCGAGTCCGCGTTCCGCGATGCGGCCGCGCAGGCCGACGTGGTCATCACGTCGGGCGGCGTGAGCGTGGGCGAGGCCGACTACACCAAGGCCATCATGGCGAAGCTGGGCGACGTGCTGTTCTGGCGCATCGCCATGCGGCCGGGCCGCCCCATGGCCATCGGCCGCATCGCCACCGGCGGACGCAGCGCCATCCTGTTCGGCCTGCCCGGCAACCCGGTGGCCGTGATGGTGACGTTCTACGCGCTGGTGCGCGACGCCCTCCTGGCCATGGCCGGCGCGCCGGCCCAGCCGCTGCCCATGCTGCGCGCGGCCAGCGCGAGTGCCATCCGCAAGAAGCCGGGGCGGACCGAATACCAGCGAGGCATCGTCACGCCCGCCGCGGGCGGCGGCTGGGAAGTGCGCATCACCGGTTCGCAGGGGTCGGGCATCCTGCGCAGCATGAGCCAGGCCAATGGCCTGGTCGTGCTGGGGCACGAGCAGGGCAACGTGGCGGCCGGCGAACCGGTCGACGTCCTGCCTTTCGACGGATTGATCTGATGACGCGCGTCCTGGGGCTGGCCGGCTGGAGCGGAGCCGGCAAAACCACATTGTTGACGAGGCTGATCCCCGCGTTGCGGGAGAAGGGCTATAGCGTATCGACGCTCAAGCATGCGCACCATTCGTTCGACATCGACAAGCCGGGCAAGGATTCCCATCGCCACCGCGAGGCCGGCGCCGGGGAAGTGCTGGTCGCCTCGGGCAGCCGCTGGGCGCTGATGCACGAGCTGCGCGGCCAGGCCGAGCCCCGCCTGGGCGAGCTGTTGAACAAGTTTTCGCCCGTCGACTTCATCCTGGTCGAGGGTTTCAAGCGCGATCCGCACGTCAAGATCGAGATCCACCGCGCCGCCAACGGCAAGCCGTGGCTGTATCCCGACGACGCCAGCATAGGCGCCGTCGCCAGCGACGTGCCGCCCGCGGGCCAGGCATCGCTGCCCTTCGTCGACCTGGACGACCTGCCCGGCATCGCCAACCTGGTCGTGGACCTGGCCTGGCCGCTAGATCGAACCCTGGCCGCTCTGAGCGCTTAACAGACCCCATTCATCAGCCTGTTGGTTGCCGGGGCACCGCGGATCCGGCTTTGCCGGTCCGCTGGTGCCGCCCCCTGGGGGGGCGCGTAAGCGCGTAGGGGGGGACCTACCCTAACCGTTTAATCAGGGACGAGGTGTCCCAGCGGCTGCCGCCCATCTGCTGCACGTCGGCATAGAACTGGTCGACCAGCGCCGTGACGGGCAGCCGCGCGCCGTTGCTGCGGCTTTCGTCCAGCACCAGGCCTAGGTCCTTGCGCATCCAGTCCACCGCGAAGCCGAAGTCGAACTGGCCGTCCACCATGGTCGCGCCGCGGTTCTCCATCTGCCAGCTTTGCGCCGCTCCCTTGGAGATCACGTCCAGGACGAGCTGCATGTCCAGCCCGGCCTTCTGCCCGAACGCGATGCCCTCGGACAGCCCCTGCACCAGTCCGGCGATGCAGATCTGGTTGACCATCTTGGCCAACTGGCCGGCGCCGGATTCGCCGATCAGGGTGACCGCCCGCGAATAGGCCAGCGCCACGGGTTTCATGCGTTCGAAGGCCTCGGCGTCGCCGCCGCACATCACCGTGAGCACGCCGTTGACCGCGCCGGCCTGGCCGCCCGAGACGGGCGCGTCGATGAAGGCGACTTCCTGGTCCCGGGCCGCGGCGTGCAGCTCGCGCGCGACCTTGGCCGAGGCCGTGGTGTGGTCCACCAGCAGCGCGCCGGCCTTCATGCCGGCCAGGGCGCCGTCGGCGCCCAGCACGACGCTGCGCAGGTCGTCGTCGTTGCCGACGCACAGGAAGACCATGTCGGCGTCCTGGGCAGCTTCGCGCGGGGTCGGCGCGTGGCTGCCGCCGAATTCCTGCACCCAGTCGCGAGCCTTGGACGGGGTGCGGTTGTAGACCCGGACCGCATGCCCGGCCTGGGCCAGGTGGCCGGCCATGGGAAAGCCCATGACGCCCAGGCCGATGAAGCTGACGTTGAGCGGGGAGGTGCTGTCGTAGGTCTTGGTGCCAATCGATGCCATGCTGATTCTCCATTGCCAGAGGCAAGTGTATAGCGTCCCGGATGCCGGTTTCCGGCGGATGCGAAGGGAGCGATGTCCGAGCCGCGCGCAAGAAAAAAGACCCCCACGCTTGCCGCTTCGCCGCGGCGCTGCCCCCCAAGGGGGCGCTTTTTCATCTTGGGGCGGCCCGGCAATGAAAAAAGGCGCCCGGAGGCGCCTTTTTTCTTGCAGCCGCTGTAGCGGCTGGTGTCGTCAGTCTTCGACGAAGGTTTCTTCGCGCTTCCTGCGGATCGTGGGAGAGGCCACGATCAGCACCAGGATGACGGCGATGACCAGCAGGGTCGCCGACAGCGGGCGGGTCACGAAGGTCGTGAAGTCACCACGCGACAGGAGCAGGGCGCGGCGGAAGTTCTCTTCCATCATGGGACCCAGCACCAGGCCCAGCAGCAGGGGAGCACCTTCGCACTTCAGCTTGGACCAGGTGTAGCCGATCAGACCGAAGGCTGCCGTCATCCAGATGTCGAACACGTTGTAGTTCAGCGTGTAGACACCGATCGAGCAGATCAGCAGGATGGCCGGGAACAGGATGGGGTAGGGAACCTTCAGCAGCTTGACCCAGATACCGATCAGCGGCAGGTTCAGGATCACCAGCATCAGGTTGCCGATCCACATCGACACGATCAGGCCCCAGAACAGGTCCGGGTTGCTGGTCATGACCTGGGGACCAGGCTGGATGTTGTGGATGGTCATGGCGCCGACCATCAGCGCCATGATCGCGTTACCCGGGATACCCAGCGTCAGCAGCGGGATGAAGGAGGTCTGCGAGCCGGCGTTGTTGGCCGATTCCGGACCCGCCACGCCGCGGATGTTGCCCTTGCCGAAGCTGGAGGGATCCTTGGCGAGCTTCTTTTCCACCGTGTACGAGGCGAACGAAGACATCACCGCGCCGCCGCCGGGCAGGATGCCCAGGGACGAACCGATGGCCGTGCCGCGGATGATGGCGGGCGCGGCTTCCTTCAGGTCGCTCCAGGTCGGGTACAGGTGGCCGATCTTGTCCAGGAAGACTTCGCGCTCTTCCTTCTGCTCGACGTTGTTGATGATTTCCGAGAAGCCGAACACACCCATGGCGACCGCGGCGAAGTCGATGCCGTCGGTCAGTTCGGGGATGCCGAAGGAGAAGCGGGCCACGCCCGAGTTCACGTCCGTGCCGACCATGCCGATCAGCAGGCCCAGCAAGATCATGCAGATGGCCTTGACCAGCGAACCCGACGCCAGCACGACCGCGCCGACCAGGCCCAGGCACATCAGCGAGAAGTATTCCGCGGGACCGAACTGGAACGCCACTTCGGCCAGCGGGGGCGCGAAGGCGGCGATCAGCAGCGTACCCACGCAGCCGGCGAAGAATGATCCGATGGCCGCGATGGCCAGCGCCTGTCCGGCGCGGCCGTTCCGCGCCATCTGGTAGCCGTCCAGGCAGGTCACCACCGCGGAGGTTTCACCCGGCAGGTTGACCAGGATGGCGGTGGTCGAACCGCCGTACTGGGCGCCGTAGTAGATACCGGCCAGCATGATCAGGCCGGCCACCGGGGGCAGCGCATAGGTGATGGGCAGCAGCATCGCGATGGTCGGAACGGGACCCAAGCCGGGCAGCACGCCCACCAAGGTCCCGATCAGGCAACCGAGAAATGCGTAGATGATGTTCTGAAACGAAAGCGCCGTTTCAAAACCTAGGGCCAAGTGCTCTAACACTTCCATGGATGGCTTTCCTTAGTTCAAACCGAGAAACGAAGGCCACAGCGGGAAGATCAGACCCAGGCCCACAATGAAGATGAGGTGGACGGCAATCACCAGGCAGATGCCGTTGATGATGGCCGTTTTCCACTTGAATTCGTGGCTGGCCATGCTGGACAGCAGCACGAGCAGGAATGCCGACACATACACGCCCAGGGGACGCAGCAGGATGCCGAACAGCACCACGTTGCCCAGGATGATGCCCGTGGTCTTGAGATTGAATTTCGCGATCTCGGTGGGTTCAGCCTTGGGCGACAGGGCGGAGATGCCGATGATCGCGCCGAGGATCGCCAGGATCACGCCCAGCCAGAACGGGAAGTAGCCCGGCCCCATCTTGGCTGCCGTCCCCATCTGGTACTCGACGGCGAACCCGGCAAAAAATAGCCCGAGGCAGACGAACATCACCCCGGACCAGAAATTTTGTTTTGACTGAATGCGCATTGGAAGTGGGCTCCTATCTGACTTCACTTGCAAGGCCGGCATGTTAGCTCACGCGAAGCAAGCGTGAATAACGAAATTGCTCGCAATGAGTCGGGGTTTTCCCGAAAAATGATGGATCGGCACAACTTTGTGCCAAATTGATCAATAGGATGTTCAGACTCCTGTCAGCCTTGACAGCTTTTTCGCATCGGAAGTGTCGTGCCAGACTTCCCCCGGGGCGCGCAAGACCCCACCCATGACAAGCTTATCAATGAAGGGGGGAGCACGATGAAGTCGATGTACGGGTGGCAGGATGGCGGGGAACGCGGCAAGTCCCTGACGCCACGGGAACGCGAAGTCATGGACCTGCTGGTCGAGGGGCGTGCCAACAAGGTGATCGCCGACCGGCTGGGCATCTCCATCCGGACCGTGGAGGTCCATCGCGCGCGGGTGCTGGCCAAGCTGGGCGTGCGCAACGCGGTCGAACTGGTCTGGCGGATGCACACGCACAAAATGGCGGTGGTGGCCGAGATGCAGGGCCTGCGGGTGGCCGAGGGCGGCGCGGGTGACTGCGATCTCCACGCCGATTGAGCAGGGGGCCGGACCTGCATCCGGCCTCCCGCTCAGTTCAGCCTGGCGCCCGAGATCCTGACGATCTCGGCGTACTTGCGCAGGTCGGACTGCACCAGCGCGGCCAGCGACGCGGGCGTGCCGGGCGCGGCGTCCGAGCCCATGCCGGCCAGGCGCTGGCGCATGTCGGGGCTGCCGAGCGCCTGCGCGTATTCATGATGGAGTTTTTGCACCACGTTTTCAGGCGTGTGCGCCGGCGCGAAGATCCCGAACCACGTTCCCAGGTCGAAGTCCGGCACGCCGGTCTGCATCATGGTCGGCACCTCGGGCAGCAGGCGCGACCGGGCCGCCGTGGTGACCGCCAGGGCCTTGAGCTTGCCCGCGGCGATCAGCGGCGAGGCGGCGGCGAGGTTGTCGAACATGAAGTCGGTCTGCCCGCTCATCAGCGCCACCTGCGCTGGTGTGGCGCCGGCGTAGGGGATGTGCGCGGCAAATACGCCGGCGCGGGTCTTCAGGAGTTCCCCCGCCAGGTGCCCGGCACTGCCGTTGCCGCCCGAACCCATGTTGAGCTTGCCCGGGTTGCGCCGCGCGTAGCCGATCAGGTCCTGCACGGTCTGGATGCCCAGCCTGGCGGACGTGGCGGGGTTCATCACCAGGACGTTGGGTACCGACGCCACGAGCACGATGGGCGCGAAGTCCTTGACCGGATCGTAGGGGATGGAAGGGAAGAGCGCCGGGTTGATCGCATGCGTGGCGACTGCCCCCATCACCAGCGTGTAGCCGTCCGGCGCGGACTTGGCGACGAGGTCGGCGCCGATGTTGCCGCCGGCGCCCGGCTTGTTTTCGACGACCACGGGCTGGCCCAGCGCGGGGCGGACTTTTTCGGCCAGCGCGCGCGCCATGATGTCCAGCGGGCCGCCGGGGGGATACGGCACGACGAAGCGGACGGGATGCGTGGGGTAGGCGGCGTCCTGCGCGGCGGCCGGCCCGGACAGGCTGGCCGCCGCGACCATCGCGCCGCAGGCGAGCAAGATCCGGCGTCGGTTCATGAGGGATGTTCCTTCAGGATTGCTTGAGCTTGTGGGCGAAGTTCTTGCGCATCTTGGCCACCTTGGGCGCGACCACGAAGGCGCAATAACCCTGGCCGGGATTGCGCAGGAAATAGTCGCGATGGTAGTCCTCCGCCGGCCAGACCGTGGCGGGCGGCAGCAGCTGGGTCACGATGGGCGACCCGAACACCTGGCGCGCCTCCAGGTCGGCGATGACTTCGCGCGCCGCCTCTTCCTGGGCCGGGGACTGCCAGAAAATGGCCGAGCGGTATTGCGGCCCGACGTCGTTGCCCTGGCGATCCACGGTGGTCGGGTCGTGCGAGGCGAAGAAGATTTCCAGCAGTTCGTGATAGGTGACCGCCGCGGGATCGTAGGTCACGGTCACGACCTCGATGTGGCCGGTATCGCCGTCGCAGACCTGCTCGTACGTGGGGCCGTCCACATGCCCCCCGGCATAGCCGGAATCGGCGCGCAGCACGCCCTCGATCTGCTGGAACACGGCTTCGATACACCAGAAGCAGCCACCGCCGAACACGGCTGTCTCGACTTGTGCGGGCATGATCGTCCTCTTGAAGAGAGCCGGCGCCAGGGGCGCCCATGACGATAGTGTATGCGCTCCGGACAGGACGCCGGAGTGGCTTGCCCCGGCGTTCAGGCCGCGGCGCGCGTCCGTCGGAACAGCTCGACGAACAGGTTCCTCAGCCAGATATTGGCGGCGTCGTGGTGCGCGCGTTCGTGCCAGAACATCCGGATCTCGTACGAAGGCAGCGGCACGGGAGGCGGCAGGATGCGCAGCGGCATGGTCCCCGCCAGTTGGTCGGCCAGCCCGCCGGGCATGGTGACGACCAGGTCGGACGACGGGATGACGAAGGGAAGGGCGATGAATTCCGGGGCTTCCAGTCCGATGCGGCGGACGATGCCGTGCCGGCGCAGCGCCTCTTCGACGACACGGTGGGCCATCGCGCTGGTACCGGTCACGGCGTGGCGAGCCTCGCGGAAGGCGGTTTCCGTCATGCCCGCGCCGAAGCGCGGATGGTCCGGGGAAACGGCGCACACATAGTGTTCGTGGAACAGCAGCCGCTGGTGGAAACCCGCGCTCAGGGCGGTGATGTGGCCGACGGCCAGGTCGACCTCGCCGCTTTCCAGCCGCGTGCCGGGCTGGTGGTCCGGCAGCGTGCCTATCTTCAGCGCGATGCCCGGGGCGTGCTGGCGCAGGTGGTCGAGCAGCCTGGGCAGCATGACCATCTGCCCCACCTCATTCATGTAGACGCGGAATATCCGCTCGGTCGTGGCCGGGTCGAAGCTGCCGGCGTCGCGCAGGGCTTCGTCCAGCGTGGCCAGGGCCGAGCGGGCGGCGTCCGCGATACGGGCGCCGCGGGGCGTGGGCACCATGCCGCCGGGTGTCCGGACGAACAGCGGATCGCCCAGGATCCGTCGCAGCCGGGCCAGGGAATGACTGGCCGCCGATTGGGTCAGGCCCAGCGCGTCGGCCGCGCGCGAGACGCTGCCTCCTGCGCGCAGCGCGTCGAGCAGCCGCAACTGTGCGAACTCCAACTGGGATATATGCACAGGATTCATGAGGGGAATGACAGTTGTGACATCGACAGCATGGGCGCCATTCTAGATCATGGCGTGGCGAATTCCCCTGTCTTCTTTCGGAGCCTCGTCCCATGCTTGCCCCTCACCTCCAGTCCCGCTGTCCTTCGGGGGACGTCGAGCTGGCATACCGTCTCTTCGGCGCCCGATCGGCGCCGGGCCAGGCCACGCCCGTGGTGTTCATCCACGGCCTGTCGTACTTCTCGTACGACTGGGTCGATTTCGGCGCGCGGCTGTGCGGCCAGGAGCGCGCCGGCTGCGCCATGGACATGCGCGGTTTCGGCGATTCGTCGTTCAGCCCGCAGAAGGACTATTCCATCCCGGTGATGGCGCAGGACATCGAGAACCTGCTCGACCACCTGGCCTGGCCGCGCGCCATCCTGGTCGCCCATTCGATGGGGGGGCGCAGCGCGACCTTGCTGGCCGCGCGCCGCCCCGAGCACGTGGCGGCGCTGGTCCTGGTCGACTGGTCACCCCAGAACGCGCCCGCGGGAAGCCGGCGCGTGGCGACGACCGTGGCGGGTACGCCGGACAGCTTCCCGTCGGTGGAGGCCGCCATGCGCCATTTCGGCGCCGATCCCGACACGCCGGCCGCCAGCCGGATGCGTCCGCGGTTCGAGGCCTATCTGCGCGAAGTGCCGGGCGGCTATGCGCTCAAGCGCGATCCCTATTTCCGCGACCAGTTCCGCCGCCAATTGGAAACGGGCGAGAAGCCGCGGCACGGAGTGGACCTGTGGCACGCGCTGGGCGAGGTCGCCGTGCCGACGCTGGTCCTGCGCGGAACGCGGTCGGACCTGTTCGCGGCCGAGACACTGCCGGCCGTGCGGGCCTGCAATCCCCGCCTGCGTGCCCGCGAAATCGAGGGCGGCCATCACATTGCCGGCGAGAACCCCGACGGGGTGCTCGAGGCCATCCAGACCTTTCTTTCCCAGGAGTCCCTATGAAACCCGCCGCCCCCAGCCCCGCGCCGATGCGCGGGATCGACCATCTGGCATTCGTCACCGACGACCTGCCCTCCACCATGGATTTCTATACCCGCGTGATGCAGATGCGCCTCGTGCACGTGCGGCGCGTGCCCTTCGAGCAGGACCGGGGCCAGCCGCCCTACGACAACCTGCGCCACTATTTCTTCGACATGGGGCACGACCAGTTGCTGGCGTTCTTCGAATATCCCGCGGGGCTGGCGCGCCAGGACCGCGACCTGCCCGGCGGGATGCAGCACGTCGCCTTCCACGTCGAGCCCGAGCGGTTCGACGCGCTGCTGGCCCACGTGCGGGCGGCGGGCATCGAGGTCATCGGGCCGGTGGCGCTGGGGGGACGTTTCTGGTCGGCCTATTTCTACGATCCCAACGGCATCAGGCTGGAGTTCGCGACCAGCCGCGGGCCGCGACAGGCCGGTGTGGTGGAGTCGGTCCTGCAGTCCGAGGACGAAGCCCGCGCCGAGCTGAGCACGTTGTTCGCGGATCCGGAGCAGGTGGTGTTCTGGCTGGGCCAGATGCCCCTGCGCGACCACGCGGACGCGCACCAGGGCTAGGCCCCCGATGACCAGGAAGGAGGAGACCATGGACCACTGTTTCCCTGCAAGGCGGCGGCTGCTGGCCGCCGCGACGGTTGCCACGGCTGCCGTGGGCATGCCCTGGCGCGCATCCCGGGCCCAGCACGTCGTCCGCCTGTTGGTGGGGTTCCCGCCGGGCGGGGCGATTGACGTGACCGCCCGGGTCTACGCCGAGGCCATGCGCGGCGTGGGGACCTTCGTCGTCGAGAATCGCGCCGGCGCGGCCGGCAACATCGCGGCGACGGCGCTGGCCCAGAGCCGGCCGGATGCCGCGACGGTGATGCTGGCCCCGCTGAACGTGTATTGCATATCGACGGCGCTGTATCGCAGCCTGTCGTTCGATCCGGCCAGGGATTTCGCGCCGGTCGGCGTGGTCGCCACGTTCCCGTGGGTGCTGGCGGTGCATCCGGATGTTCCGGTCCGGTCGGTGGCCGAGTTCATCGCCTGGGCCCGCGCCCGGCCCGAGCAATCCCTGTGCGGCATGGCGGCAGTCGGCAGCGAAGGCCATCTGATGGCCTTCGGCTTCAGCCAGAATGAACGGTGCCCGCTGACCTTCGTGCCCTACAAGGGCGGCGCGCCGATGGCGCAGGATCTCATGGCCGGCCACATCCCTGCCGTGTTCGATCCCATCGTCAACCTGGCGCCGGCCCACAAGGCGGGCAAGGTGCGGATACTGGCGGTGACCAGTGCGGCAAGGTCGGCGCTCCTGCCCGAGGTGCCGACCTTCACGGAGCTGGGCTATCCGTCGGCGGCGGGCGAAACCTGGATAGGCGCGAGCATGAGGCAGGGCGTTCCGGCCCCGGCCGTGCGGGATCTGTCGGCGGCCTTGCTTGCAGCGGGCCGGACGGCCGCGGTGAAGGACAAGCTGGCCGCCATCGGCCTGGCGGCCAGTGCGCAGGGGCCCGAGGCGATGGTGGCGACGATGGCCGCCGATACGCAGCGATACACCGGGCTGGTGCGCGCCCTGGGCCTGAAATTGGATTGACGCGCGCCAGTCCCGGGGGCGTCAGTTCTTCAGCGTCAGGATCCACTGCGCCAGCTTGCGCGCTTCGTCGTCGTTGACGGCGTTCTGGGCGGGCATGGGAATGGCGCCCCACTTGCGGAAGCTGCCCTTGCGGATGGAGGCGACCAGCTTGTCGGCCGCTTCGGAGTCCGAGGCATAGCGCTGCGCCACGCTTTGATAGGACGGGCCGACGAGCTTGGCGTCGACGCTGTGACAGGCCATGCAGTTCTTGGCCTTGGCGAGATCGAGTCCGGTGGTCTGCGCTCCGGCGGTCGTGTGCAGGGCGGCCAGGGCCACCAATGCGCTCAGGCTGAGGGAACGAATGGACATGAAGCTTCTCCGTTGAATGCGGCGCGATGCGCGTATTTTTCGACCGGGCAGAGTATATACAACCGATTCCGGTGTACACCGGATTCGGGACCGCCTGCGTCGATCTGTCACAGGGGCCCGGGACAAGGGGCGTTATCATCGCCAGTGTTCGACAGACACCGTGGCCGGGCAGGTGCCCGGCCTTTCCTTGAAAGGCGCGCGCAAACATGTTGGTTCACCCGCAGTTTTCTCCCATCGCGTTCGAGATCGGACCCCTGGCGGTGCGTTGGTATGGCCTCATGTACCTGGTCGCGTTCCTCCTCGCCTGGACCCTGGGCCGCTGGCGCATCCGCCATGGCAAGACCGCGCTGACGACGCGCGACCTGGACGACCTCCTGTTCTACAGCGTGCTGGGTGTGGTGCTGGGCGGGCGCCTGGGCTATGTGCTGTTCTACAAGCCGGCCTACTACCTGGCGCATCCGCTGGAGATCCTCGCGGTCTGGCATGGGGGCATGTCGTTCCACGGCGGGCTGCTGGGCGTGCTGCTGGTCATGGCGTTGTTCGCGCGGCGCCGTGGCTTTCGTTTCCTGCAGGTGGGCGACTTCGTCGCGACGCTGGTGCCGCTGGGACTGGCGGCCGGGCGCCTGGGCAATTTCATCAACGGCGAATTGTGGGGCCGGGCGACCACCGTGCCCTGGGGCATGGTGTTCCCGCAAGCGGGTGACGGTGTCGCGCGCCATCCTTCGCAGTTGTACGAGGTCGGCCTGGAGGGCCTGGCCCTGTTCGCGTTGGTCTGGCTGTTCGCCAGCAAGCCCCGGCCGGTGGGGCAGGTCAGCGGCGTGTTCCTGATGGGCTACGGATTCTTCCGCTTCATGGTGGAGTACACCCGGGAACCGGACAGCTTCCTGGGCATCCTGGCGGGAGGGCTGAGCATGGGGCAGTGGCTGTCGCTGCCCATGGTGCTGGCGGGGCTGGCCCTGTTCGTCTGGGCGCGCCGGCCGGCGGCCTGAGCCGCGCGGCCGGCAGGCGAGGCCTGGCGGCCTATTGCAGGTAGACTGTGCCGCGCACCGATACCGACACCGACGACTTGCCGCCTTCCAGGGGCAGGTCGGCCGCCTTGGCTTCCATGGCGGGAGCCGCCATCGCGTAGGCGCGCGGCATGGGCGTGACCGTGCCGCTGCCGCTCAGGTCGAGCTGCTTGACCGCATAGCCCGAGAATCCGAATGCCTTGGCGGCCTGGGTCGCCCGCGTGGTGAAGGCCTTGGCCGCTTCGGCCAGCAGGCGCTGTTCCTCGGCCTCGCGCGCCTCGCGCGACAGCGAGAACGACACGTTCGAGACCGCCATCTGGCGGCTCAGTTCGCCGGCCAGCTTGGAGGCGGCGCCGAAGTCCTTGGACTCCAGGATCAGTTCCGCGCGTCCGCGCCACGTGGTGATGCGGCCGTTGCGGTCGGTGTTGGCCCAGACGTTGTAGTTGCCGCTGCGCGCGGTGACCGCGGTGTTGCGCTTGGCCTCGGCCAGCGTGGCCTCGAGCAGCTGATTGAGCTGCTGCGACAGCTTGGCCTGGTCATTGCCCTCGATCTCGTTGGCGAGCGTGATGGTCACCTTGTCCTGCGCCACTTCCGAGGTGGCGGCGGCCGACAGCGACAGCGTCGGCCGGTCGGGCTTGGCGGTGTCCGGCGCGGCCTGGGCGACGGCGATGGACGACATCGCGGCCGAGACGGCCAGTGCCGCGCCGCACAGGGCGCGGCGCATCGTGGGAGCGAGGGTGGGGCGGTAAGCCATGGTGTGAGTCCTTGTTCTGATTGATGGAAGGGCTGACCATTTGCACCGCGACCCGGACCGCGGCGCCTGTCAGGCCCCCGTCAGCGCGGCGACGGCCTTGTATAGCATATAGGCCGCCAGCAGCATCAACAGGTAGGCGAAGATGCGTTTCAGCGAACGTACCGGCAGCTTGTGCGCGGTATGGGCACCCACCGGCGCCAGCAGCACGCTGGAAACGATCAATACGATCAGCCCCGGCCAATAGACATACCCGAGCATGCCAGGTTGCCCGCTGGGGTGCTGCATGCCTGACCAGATGTAACCCGCGGTATTGGCCAGCGCGATGGGAAAACCCAGCGCGGCCGAGGTGGCCACGGCGTTGTGCAACGGGACGTTGCACCAGGTCATGAAAGGGACGGAAACAAAGCCGCCGCCGGCACCGACCAGTCCGGACAGGAAGCCGATGCCGGTTCCCGCCGCCGAGGTACCCAGCGTGCCCGGCATCTGGCGGCTGGGCTTGGGTTTCTTGTCCAGCAGCATCTGGACGGCCGAATACCCCACGAACACCGCGAACACCAGCGCCAGCCAGCCGGTCTTCAGCGTCGAGAACACGGCCCCGCCCGCCAGCAGCCCGCCGATCACCAGCCCCGGCGCGAAGCGCGCCACGATCTCCCACCGCACCGCGCCGCGCTTGTGATGCGCGCGCACGCTGGAAATCGAGGTGAACAGAATGGACGCCATCGACGTCGCGATCGCCGCATGCACCACCAGTTCGGGCGGCAGGCGCTGCCAGGTGAACAGCATGGTCAGGAAGGGCACCATGATCATGCCCCCGCCTATGCCGAGCAGCCCCGCGGCAAAGCCGGTGCAGGCCCCAAGTACGAGCAATGCGACGATGAATAAGGGATCCATGTTGATGAAGTCTTGTCGATAGTTGGTAAATCGGTGGACGCGTCTCTTCTCCCCAAGACCCGCCCTTCGTTCTAGTTCTAGCACCGAAAAAAACTACCTCGGCAACTCCCCCGCCCATCCAGGGCACAGCGGATCCGGCTCCGCCGGTCCGCCAGTGCCGCCCCCTGGGGGGCGCGCGAAGCGCGTAGGGGGGGCAAAATCCCCGGGGGCAAAAAAAACCCGGAGCATAACGTATATGCTCCGGGTCGGATAGGATCCCCGCCTGTGTCGCTAGGCCGGCATCTTGAACCGGGGTTCAAGGTGGTCGCGGTCAGCCGCGCTTCGGGTTCGTCTGACGGAGAGACGATCACACCCGCGGGCAATTTCCACAACCTCATGCCATAAGCATGGGTCCAAGAAATATAAGGCCAAACACGAGCACGGCAGGGAAGACTGATCATACGCGTTTGTGCCGCACAGAAAAGTACCGCACAAACATCAAAACTTAAAACAACTTTTCTTGGGCCCCCAGGGCTGCATCGACCATGCGATGCATGTCTTCAATTTTACGCTTGTAGTCGCCGACTGCAAGTCGGGAGTCGGGAGAATTCGCATTCATCAACTCGGCGGCCAATTGCAGCGCCGCCATCACCGCGATGCGCTCGGTGCCCGCTACCTTGCCGCCGGCCTTGATGCGCTGCATGGCCCGATCGACCATGGTGGCCGCGGTCAGCAGCGCTTCCTTTTCCGAGGGTTCGCAGGCCAGCGGATAATCCTTGCCGAGGATCGTGACGTCAAGACGTTCCATAGAGACTCCGAGCGCCCGGGTCGGCGCCTTCTGATCCAGGGGAGGAAGCGTTGTCCGGCGCATCGGCGTCGCCCTCGACTTCTTCGGCAGGCTGTTCGCCGCCGGGCAGGCGCGCCAGCACGCCCTCGACCCGCGACTGCGCGGCGGCCAGCGTATCGCGCAGCACGCGGATGTGCGAATCGCGTTGCGCGAGGCTCTTGCCCAGCGCCACGTTTTCGTCGCGCAGGCTTTGCGTCAGTTCGGTGAGCTGGCGTATGCGGCTGGCGAGAAGGTCGAGATCTTCGATCATGGGCGTATCGTAAACCATCCAGTGCCGGGAATTGTAGCGAACGGCACGCGGCCGGGAACCCGGCCGCGTGCCGCTGTATCAATTGCTTGCAAGCCTCGCAACCGAGGCCGGATGGCGTGGCCCGCCTACAGCTCCAGGTTGTCGATCAGCCGGGTCGTGCCGAGCTTGGCGGCGGCCAGCGCCACCAGCGGCTCGCCCCCTTCGACTTCCTCGCGCGCGGGTGGCAGCAGGTCGCGCTGGCGCCGCACCGAAATGTAGTCCACCTTCCAGCCGCGTCCATCCAGCGTGGCGACGGCCCCGCGCTCGAGCGCGGCGACGTCGTGGTTGCCGCCGCGCAGGTCGGCCTGCACGCGGCGCAGCGTGGCGTACAACTGCGGCGCCTCGGCGCGCTGGTCCGTGCTGAGGTAGCCGTTGCGCGAGGACAGGGCCAGGCCGTCGTCCGCGCGTATCGTTTCCTGCGGCACGATTTCGATCGGCAACTGGAACTGCCGGCACATGGCCCGCACCACCATCAACTGCTGGTAGTCCTTCTTCCCGAACACGGCCACGCGCGGCTGCACACAGGACAGCAGCTTGAGTACGACGGTCGAGACGCCCGCGAAGAAGCCGGGGCGGAACTCGCCTTCCAGGATGCCGCCCAGGTCGTCGGGCGGCTGCACGCGGAAATTCTGCGGCTCGGGGTACATCTCGCGCTCGTCGGGCGCGAACAGCACGTAGACGTTGCGGTCGCGCTCGAGCTTCTCGATGTCGGCGGGCAGCGTGCGCGGGTAGCGGTCGAAATCCTCGTTGGGCCCGAATTGCAGGCGATTGACGAAGATGCTCGCGACGACCGGGTCGCCATGCTGGCGCGCCGTCTTCATCAAGGCAAGATGGCCTTCGTGCAGGTTGCCCATCGTGGGGACGAAAGAGACCCGGAGCTGGCCGCGCAACTGATCGCGCAATTCTTCGATGGAGTGAACGACCTTCATGGCGTTGGATTCGGTAAGGTGGACTTGGAGGCCGAGGAGGCGGGCGGCCGGGCCGCGCGCCGGGACCTCAGTGGGTATGGACGGAAGTGAAGGCCAGGCGCACGTAGATCGGCGCGTACGGCTCGGCCTGGGTGATCTCGAGCAGCGACTCGCGGGCCAGTTCCAGCATGGCGATGAAGTGCACGACGATCACCGGCACGCCGGCGCCGTCCTGCACGCGCTCCATGAAGAGTTCGGTGAACTCCATGTAGCGCACGTTCTGCAGCCGGCGCAGGATCTGGCTCATGTGATCGCGCACGGACAGCTCCTCGCGCGAGATGTGATGGTGCGCATTGAGCTTGGCGCGCTTGACGATGTCGGCCCACGCGTCGCGCAGTTCCTCGACGTTGACGTCGGGCAGCCGGCGCACGGTGGTCTGTTCCAGCAACACCTGGGCCCGCACGAAGTCGCGGCCCAACTGCGGCAAGCGGTCCAGCCTCTGCGCCGCCAGCTTCATCTGCTCGTATTCGAGCAGGCGCCGGACGAGTTCGGCGCGGGGATCCTCGACTTCCTCGTCGGTATCCGCCTTGCGCACGGGCAGCAGCATGCGCGACTTGATCTCGATCAGCAGCGCCGCCATGAGCAGGTACTCGGCGGCCAGCTCGAGGTTGTGCTTGCGTATCTGGTCGACGTACGACAGGTACTGGCGCGTGACTTCCGCCATCGGAATGTCGAGCACGTTGAAGTTCTGCTTGCGGATCAGGTAGAGCAGCAGGTCGAGCGGCCCCTCGAAGGTCTCGAGGAAAACCTCGAGCGCATCGGGGGGGATGTACAGGTCCTGGGGCAGCGCGAACAGCGGCTCGCCGTAGAGCCGGGCGATGGCAACGCCGTCGACGACGTCGGGCGTGCTGTCGACCGGGGGTTCAGCCAATGCTGCCAGCCCGTCGTTGGGGGGCGGGGAAGAGCCCATGCGGGAGATGATCAGTCTTCAGTCTGATAGACATAGGGCTTCTGCGGCACCGTCCCGGCCTTGAAACCTTCGACGAGTTCCGGATCGATGGTCTTGTCCCACAGGCGCGCGCGGCCCTGCTTCTGCTCGCTTTCGAGATTGGGGCGCTGCTGCTTCAGGTCCTGCAGGAACTGGGTGATTTCGGATTCGTAACTCTTGGCCATGACTAACCTTTGTTCTGGCATGCCGTGCCGCCGGCGCGTGGGGCCGTCGGTCGGGACGTCTTCTGTGCACCCGGGAGTTTACTGCACGCCGGGCGGTGGGCGCCGTCCGGCCGGCGCCTTGAACGGGCTGTCCGGCATGGTGGGGGAATTTTTCTTTTTTCTACAGAAAATGGGGAATAATTTTTATATTTCTGCGCGATCTGGACGGAAATTTGCAGTAATTTTGCGGGGTCCTGTTGATAAAGTATCTCCAGTTTCCCTAACCTTCCGGCATTCCCATGAGCAAATGGTCGTTCACTTCGCATCCCGCCTCCGTGGGTGAGACGTACTTCGAACATCTCGCCGCGTCGTGGGGGTTCGCTTTCCGCATGCTGATGGGAGGTCTGGCGGCCCTGGTCCACGGCCTGTTTCCATTCCTGTGCGTGCGCACCGGTTCATCCATCATCAAGAACCTGAACGACAAGATGGTGGTGAACCGGGTCAAGGCCGGCCACGTGCCGGCAGCGCAAGCATCGCAAGCCCGGGCACGCTAGGGGCGGCGGGCGCTGCCCGCCGCGCTGCCTACCGTACGCGCATGCCTGGCTGGGCGCCCGCCACGGGCTCCAGCACATAGATGCCGGGCTGCGCTTTTTCATCGGCGTGGCTCGCGGCCAGCACCATGCCCTCGGATACACCGAACTTCATCTTGCGCGGCGCGAGGTTGGCCACCAGCACGGTCAGCTTGCCGATCAGGTCTTCCGGCTTGTAGGACGACTTGATGCCGGAGAACACATTGCGGGTGCGGCCTTCGCCGGCATCCAGCGTCAGCCGCAGCAGCTTGTCCGAGCCTTCCACGTATTCGCAATTGACGATACGGGCGATGCGCAGGTCGATCTTGGCGAAGTCGTCGATGGTGATGACGGGCGCGATCTCCTCGCCGCCGGGCGCGGGCGCGGCGGGCGCCGGCGCGGCCGGCGCTTCCAGCAGCGCGTCGAGCAGCTTGGGATCGACCCGCTGCGCGAGGTGCTTGTAGGGCGCGATGCGCTGCGGCGGCACGACCACGTCGCGCCATTCGAAATCGCGTCCCAGGCCGAACAGTTCGTGCGCCACCCGCCGCGTCAGCTCGGGCAGGACCGGCGCCAGCATGACCGACAGGGCCTTGAAGCCGATCATGGTGCGCGAGCAGACCTCGTGCAGTTCGCGCTTCCTGTCCGCGTCGTCCAGCTGCTTGGCCAGTACCCAGGGCTGGGCCGCGTCGAAGGCCTGGTTGATGCGGTCGGCGGTAGCCATGATCTCGCGGATGGCCTTGCCGAACTCGCGCGCCTCGAAGGCGTTGCGCACCAGGGTGGCCGAGGCGTTGAGCTCGTTCTCGAGTTCGATGGGGGTCCCGCCGTCAAAGCAGAGCTGTCCGTCGAAATGCTTGATCAGGAAGTTCGAGGCGCGGCTGGCGATGTTGACATACTTGCCGACCAGGTCGCTGTTGACGCGCGCGATGAAGTCCTCGGGGTTGAAGTCCATGTCCTCGACGTGGGCGTTGAGCTTGGCGGCGATGTAGTAGCGCAGCCACTCCGGGTTCATGCCGAGGTCGAGGTAGCGCAGCGGCGAGATGCCGGTGCCGCGGCTCTTGGACATCTTCTCGCCGCTGACGGTGATGAAGCCGTGGACGTGCAGGCCGTCGGGCGTCTTGCGCTGGGCGAAGTGCAGCATCGCCGGCCAGAACAGGGCATGGAAATAGACAATGTCCTTGCCGATGAAGTGGTACTGCTCGGTGTCGGACTGCGGGTCGAGCAGCGCGTCGAAGTCCAGGCCCGTCTTCTTGCAATAGGCCTTCAGCGAGGCCAGGTAGCCCACCGGCGCGTCCAGCCAGACGTAGAAATACTTGCCCGGCGCGTCGGGAATCTCGATGCCGAAGTACGGCGCGTCGCGCGAGATGTCCCAGTCCGCCAGCTTGCCTGCCTCGCCCAGCCATTCACGGGTCTTGGCATAGACCTCGGGTTGCAGGCGCGGCGTGCCGTTGCCGTTGACGCTGCCGGTCCATTCCTGCAGGAAGGCGTAGCAGCGCGGGTCGGACAGCTTGAAGAAGAAGTGTTCCGAGCTTTTCAGGACGGGCGTGGCGCCGGTCAGGGTGGAGTAGGGGTTGCGCAGGTCGGTGGGGGCGTAGACGGCCCCGCACACTTCGCAGGAGTCACCGTACTGGTCCTTGGCGCCGCACTTGGGGCATTCGCCCTTGATGTAGCGATCGGCCAGGAACATGCCCTTGACCGGGTCGTAGAACTGCTCGATGGTGCGGGTCTCGATCAGGCCGGCCTCGCGCAGCTTCAGGTAGATCTGGCGCGACAGCTCGGTGTTCTCGTCCGTGTCGGTGGAGTGCCAGTGATCGAACGCGACGTGAAAGCCCTGGAGGTACTTCGGGCGTTCCGCGGCGATGCGGGCGACGAGTTCGCGCGGCGTGATGCCTTCGCTTTCCGCCTTGAGCATGATGGGCGCGCCATGAGCGTCGTCGGCGCACACGAAGTGGACCGTATGGCCTTGCATGCGCATGTTGCGGACCCAGATGTCGGCCTGGATGTACTCCATGATGTGGCCGATGTGGAAGGATCCGTTGGCGTAGGGCAGGGCGGTGGTGACGAAGAGTGTGCGCGACATGGGGCGGAAACGAGGGGGCGATGAAAGTATCGAATGGGGGATTTTAGCCGGTGGGAGGGTGGATGCCGGGCACGGCGCTTGCGCGCGCCGCCTGGCCGCCGTTTTTGCCATACTGAGCGTAAGGAGGCAGCCATGTCCATGAACACCGTTTACGCGACCCGGGAACCCGCCCGGGACGAGATCGACGCCCTGGGCGAGCCCACGGTGCTGGAATTCGGCGCGCCCTGGTGCGGGCATTGCCTGGCGGCCCAGCCGCTGATCGAGGCCGCCTTCGAGGGGCACGCGAAGGTGCGGCACCTCAAGGTCGAGGACGGCAAGGGCCGGCCGCTGGGGCGCTCGTTCGGGGTGAAGCTGTGGCCCACGCTCGTGTTCCTGGACCGGGGACGCGAAGTGGCCCGCCTGGTGCGCCCTGGCCAGGCGGGGCAGATACGCGAGGCGCTGGCCCTGATCGACCCGCCCGCCTGAGGCGGGCGCCGTCAGGCGCGCGCTGCGCGTCCGGCGTTGCGAAGCATGTCGTAGAGCAGGTTGGCGGCCGGGGAAAGCGCCCGCCCGTGCTTGGAGATCAGGCCCAGGGTGCGGCTGACGCGGGGTTGCGACAGCGGTATGCCGACCAGGGTCGCATGCGTGGTCAGCGGCAGCGCCAGCTGCGGGACGGCGGCGACGCCCAGGCCGGCCTCCACCATGCCCAGCAGGGTCAGGATGTGGCTGACCTCGATGGCGGTCTGCGACCGCTTGCCGCTCTTGGCCAGCGCGGCCTCGATCAGGAGGCGGTTGCCGCTGCCCTTGTCGACGGTCATGACGCGTTCCCGGGTCAGGTCTTCCCAGGTGACCGACTTGCGACGGGCCAGGGGATGGTCCTTGCGTGCGGCCAGCACGAAGTTTTCCTTGAAGATGGCCCTGAAATCGACCTCGGCTTCCTGGGTGCCGATGAAGTTCACGCCGAAGTCGGCCCGGCCGGAGATGACGGCGTTCAGGACGGTGTTGGCGCCTTCGTCGATGACGCGCACCCGGATGCGAGGGTGCTTGGCGGTGAAGTCGCGCAGCACCGAGGGCAGGAAGTAGTAGGCCACCGACGGCACGCAGGCCACCGTGACGAGGCCGCTCAACTGCGCCGCGAGGTCGCTTACGCCCAGCATGGCGCTTTCCAGCTCGTCCAGCGCGGCGCGCGACCGTTCCAGGAATACGCGCCCCACATTGGTGAGCGATACGTGCCGAGTGGTGCGGTCGAGCAGGCGCGCGCCCAGGATGGCCTCGAGCTTCTCGATGCGCCGGCTGAGCGCGGGCTGGGAAAGGTGCAGGTCGTCCGCGGCCGCGCGGAAGCTGGAGCGCTCTGCCACCGCGACGAAAGCCTGCAATTCCTGGAGGTCGAAACTAATGCGTGCCATGCATCAAATTATATAAAAAATGCAATTTACTAATGCACAGCCTCGGTGCATTATTTCGTCATGCAAAAAGCCATACCTTGTGTACTGATGCGGGGCGGTACGTCCCGCGGCCCCTATTTTCGCGCCGAATGGCTGCCACAGGACGTCGCCAAGCGTGACCAGGTGCTGCTGGCCGCCATGGGCTCGCCGCACGAACTCCAGATCGACGGGCTGGGCGGCGCGAACACGCTGACCAGCAAGGTCGCCATCGTGTCGCCCTCGACGCGCCCCGGCTGCGATGTCGACTACCTGTTCGCGCAGGTGTCGGTCGACCGCGCCCTGGTGGATACCCGCCCCAACTGCGGCAACATGCTGTCGGGCGTCGCGCCCTTCGCCATCGACCAGGGCATGGTCGCCGCCAGCGACGGCGAGACCCGCGTGCGGATCTACAATGTCAACACGAATTCGACCATCGACGCCGTGGTGCAGACGCCGGGCGGCAAGACCGAATACGAGGGCGACGCCCGCATCGACGGCGTGCCGGGCACCGGCGCGCCGATCCGGCTGAATTTCCTCGACGCCTGGGGTTCGGTCACGGGCAAGGTGTTTCCCACGGGCAACACGCAGGACGTCATCGACGGCGTATCCGTCACGTGCATCGATGCGGCCATGCCGCTGATGATCGTGCGCGCGTCGCAGTTGGGCGTGAAGGGCGACGAAACGGCGGTCGAGCTGGATGCCAACAAGGCCATGCTCGAGCGGCTGGAGGCCTTGCGCCTGGAGGCCGGCAGGCGCATGGGGCTGGGCGACGTCACGGACAGCGTCATCCCCAAGCCGGTGCTGGTCAGCGCGTCGGCGGATGCGGATACGGTGGTGTCGCGGTATTTCACGCCGCACAAGTGCCATCGCTCGCATGCCGTCACCGGCGCAATCGGTGTGGCAACCGCCTTCGTGACTCCGGGCACGGTGGCGTTCGAGCTGGGCGCGCCTCGCGCGGCCGGCATGCATCGCATCGCCGTGGCGCATCCCTCGGGACGCATCGAGGTCGATGTCGAATTGCGCGGCACGGCGCCTTCGATCGAAGTGTGCGGTGCCGGCCTGATTCGCACAGCCCGGAAAATCATGGAAGGGCAGCTTTACATACCTGCCCGCTTTTTTTAGGACCGCGTCATCCGCCATCGGGCGCCTTCATCGCGCCCGGCGGAAGCCGCTTATGCTTCGGTAGATCCGAAGAACCAAACGGAGACCTTTTCATGCAAGCCTCGTTCCGAGTGCCGGCGATCGCCGCCTTTGTCACTGCCTTCACCCTGTCCCTGGGCGCCGTCAGCGTCCAGGCCGCCTGGCCCGAGCGCCCCATCACCATCGTCGTTCCCACCGCTCCCGGTGGCGGCAACGATGCGTTCGCGCGCGTCATCGCCCAGAAAATGGGCGAGAGCCTCAAGCAGAGCGTCGTGGTCGTCAACAAGGCCGGCGCGCAGGGCGCCATCGGCAGCGAATACGTCGCTCGTGCGCCGGCGGATGGCTACACCATCCTGTTCGGCTACATCGCCACGCACGGCATCAACCCCGCGCTGCAGAAGCTGCGCTACGACCCGGTCAAGGACTTCAAGCCCATCGGCCTGCTGGCCAGCTCGCCCACGCTGCTGGTGGTGTCCTCGGCCTCCGGCATTACCTCGGTCAAGGACCTGGTCGAAAAATCCAAGAAAGATCCCAAGGGCCTGAGCTACGCCTCGGCCGGTGCCGGTACCGCGCCGCACGTCACGGCCGAGCTGTTCAAGATGGTGACGGGCGCCAACATGCTGCACGTGCCGTACAAGGGTTCGGCGCCGGCGATGACCGACACGCTGGCCGGCACGACGCAAGTCATGTTCCCCAGCCTGTTCAGCGCCTATCCCCACCTGGCTTCTGGCCGGATCAAGGCTCTGGCCCTGGCCGGCGACAAGCGGTCCGACGTCCTGAAGGACGTGCCGACGCTGGAAGAGCTGGGCGTCAAGGGCGTCAGCGTGCCCCAGTGGTATGCGCTGTTCGCGCCGGCCGGCACCGACGACGCCATCGTCGATCGCCTGAACAAGGAACTCAACGCCGCGCTGCATGACCCCGAGGTGATCGCCAAGTTCAAGGAGCAGGGCGCCGAGACGAAGAGCAGCACGCCGCAGGAACTGGGCGCATTCGTGAAGGCCGAAGTGGCTCGCTGGAAGAAGGTCGTGGAGGCGGCGAAGCTCACGACTGAATAGGAGTAGTCCCTACGCGCTTCGCGCGCCCAGAATGGTGGGCCCCCAGCCGCTACGCGGCAGCCCCCCAAGGGGGCCGGGACCCGCCTTGGGGCGGCCCGGCGCCGGGTCCCGTGGGCGATGCGGGTGGACCGACGGAGCCGGATCCACCGCATCCTGGGGAATGAGATTGTGGCTGGCCTTGGGTATGTCCTTGCGGGGCATCCGGGAATGGCGTGGAAGGCGGTGCTTGCACCGCCTTTTTCTTTATCAGGAGGAGATATGAAGAGGACAGTTGCGGCGGTCGCGGTGGTGGTGTCGGCTTGGGCGGGGGCGGCGGTGGCGCAGCCTATCGTGCTGCGCGACATGGGGTCGTTCCATATCGGCGGCGAGCCTTTCGTGGTGTCGGGCGAGCCGGTGAAGGAAGTGAAGTTCACCGCCAACGGCGTGCCGCTGAAAATCGATCCCAACGGTACCTACATGGTCGGGCAGATGTACGTGCAGTACTTCATCCCCGAGTCCCGCAAGGGCGCGGTGCCGCTGCTGATGTGGCATGGCGGCGGCTTGTCGGGGGTAACGTACGAGACGACGCCGGACGGCCGGCCCGGATGGCTGAACGATTTCCTGCGCAAGGGGTGGGCGGTCTACAACTCGGATGCGGTCGAGCGCGGCCGTTCGGGATGGCCGGCCACGGCCAAGCCGGTATGGAAGGGCGATCCGGTCCTGGTCACCGCGGCCAATGCCTATGAACGCTTCCGCATCGGCGGGGCGGGGTCGTGGAGCGAGGATCCGGCGCAGCGCAAGCTCCTGCCCGGCAACCAGTTCCCGGCCGACCAGATCTGGCAGTTCTCACGGCAATTCGTGCCTCGCTGGATCACCACGGACGAACCCACGTTGAAAGCCTATCTGCAATTGGTGGACAAGGTATGCCCCTGCGTGCTTCTGGTGCACAGCCAGGCCGGCAAATTCGGCTTCCAGGCCGCGCAGGCACGCCCGGACAAGATCCGCGCCGTGGTGGCCGTCGAACCCGCCGAGGTCGGTGACGCGGACAAGGAAAAAATCGCCGCGCTCAAGTCGGTGCCCGCTCTGATGGTCTACGGCGACTACATCGAACAGGATTCGCGCTGGCCGGCCATCCGCGCCAAGGGCGCGCGCTTTGCTCAGGCGGTCAGGGAGGCCGGCGGCCAGGTGGACGAGGTCGATCTGCCCAAAGTGGGTATCAAGGGCAATTCGCACATGGTGATGATGGACAAGAACAACCTGGAAGTGTCCGCCTTGATCAACGAATGGCTGACCAAGCGCGGACTGTACCGGTAGCTTGAAGGGAAGCGGCCAAGGGCCGCATGGGGAGGGCTGCCCTCAGGACAGCTCTCTTACCTCGACGTCGACGATGTCGCTGCGCTTCATGCGGTTGGCATAGCCGCTCGTGGGGCGGGAGGGGGCCGCCGCGGCGGTGGCGCCCTCGGCGTTGCCGCCGAAGCCCCAGCGGGTCTGGGAGCGTTTCCAGTACGTATTGGCGACGAACGGCTTGCCGCGCAGCTTGGCCACGACGTAGACGATGGCCAGGGCGACGGCGGTCGAGGCGAGGAGGATGGCCGCCATGATCATGCCGACCAGGGCGATGCCCGCCACGAAGGCGGTGCGTAGCAATTTGGCGATGGTGTCAGTCATAGGTGGTGCGTCGGGGCGGGCGTCGCCCGGGAGCGGGCAGTCAAAGCGTTTGGGCGGCCGCGGGGTTGGAAAAGTTCCCGATTATTTCTTGGGGCTTGCCCTGCAAATGGGGATGCCCGCGGCCAGGTTCAATAGGGTTCTTCCGGAGTTTCGGCGGGTTCGATGCGGGTGGCGATGACCTTGTCGATGCGTTTGCCATCCATATCGACCACTTCGAAGTTCCAGCCGGCCCAGTCGACCTGCTCGCCGGTGTGCGGGATGCGGCCCAGCAGCAGCATCAGCATGCCGGACAGCGTATGGTAAGTGCCCGAATCCCCTTCGGGTAGATGCTGTAAACCCAGCATATCCTCCATCTCGTGTACGTCGAGCAGGCCATCGAGCAGCCAGGAGCCGTCCTCGCGCTGGACGGCCGAGGATTCCTCGGGCGCCGTGGATGTGTGGAATTCGCCCACGATGGCCTCGAGCACGTCGCGCAGGGTCACCAGGCCCTGCACGTCGCCGTATTCGTCCACGACCAGCGCGGTCTGGGTGTGCGAGTCGCGGAAGTTCTGGACCAGTTCGGTGCCGGTCAGTGTCTCGGGCACGTACAGCACCGGGCTCAGCTTGCTGGCGAGGTCGAGCGGCTCGCCCGCCATGAGCTGGGCCAGCAGGTCCTTGGCCCGCACGAAGCCGATCACGTCCGACAGGTCTTCCCGCACGACGGGGAAGCGGGAGTGGTGAGAGCTTTCTATCTTCGCCCGCGAGACCTCGAGCGGCGCGTTGACGTCGAGGTAGGTGATGTCCGAGCGCGGCACCATGAGCGAGGACAGGCGCCGTTCGTCCAGCCGGAAGACGTTGCGCACCATCAGTTGCTCGGCCTGCTCGAAGATGCCCGCCGTGGCGCCCTGGGCCATCAGCACCTGGATTTCTTCCTCGGTGACGAGCTGGTCGCTGTTTTCCTTGGCGCCCATGAGCTTGAGCACCGTGTCGGTGGCCAGCGACAGCAGCTTGACGAAGGGCGTGGCGACCCACGACAGCAGGCGCATGGGCGCGGCGATCAGGCCGGCGATGGTTTCCGCATGCATCTGGCCCAGCCGCTTGGGGACCAGTTCGCCGATGATGATGGAAAGCAGGGTGATGACGATGACCACCAGCGTCAGCGCGATGGCGCTGGCCGCGTCCGCCAGTGCCGGGAAGTGGAGGCGGATGGTTTCGGCCAGCGGCTTGGCCAGGGCGCCCTCGCCGACGATACCGGTCAGGATGCCGATCGAGGTGATGCCGATCTGGACAGTGGAAAGGAATCGCGTGGGGTGTTCGGCCAGTTCGAGCGCGGCGCGGGCCTTGGCATCGCCTTCGTCGGCGCGCTGTTGCAGGCGGGATTTGCGGGCGGTGACAACGGCGATCTCGCTCATGGCGAAAATGCCGTTGGCGATGAACAAAATCAGAAGTAAGCCAATTTCCATTTTTTCAGGCGGGTTGGTCAGGCGGGCATTCCCCTTTTGTTTGGAAAACGCTTGTAACGCCAGCGAAACCGGTCTTATTTGACCGAATTTCCCCCACCTACTGTTATGAAGACCCCGTAGCATAGCCGAGGATGGCCGTATTCCAAATGAGCAATGCTACTTATCGGACGTGTCGAGCCCGTAAACACCTGGAAACAATCGCCGCCACGCGATCGCGGATCGCGCGCGCGATCCGCTATGCTTGGGGTTGAAAACAATCAATACAGCGGAAGCGTCATGAGTTTGTCAGTCGAACGGGCCTGCGTGGCCGTGCACACCATGATCGATCCACTCTCGGGCGCCTGCGGGGCGGGCGCCGCGGTCGCGAACGGAAACGTACTGCCTGTCGCGCGGACGTGATGCGCCTGCCTTTCGCGCCCGTCCTCCTGTGCACCTTGCTGGTCCAGCCCGCGTTCGCGGCGCGGCCCGAGATCACCATCGACCCCGGGGGGCTGTCCGCCAGCGCGCTGGAGGCCGTCACGCTGGCCGTGGACAGCATGGCCGACATGGCCGACGACCAGGACGGCGGCGAGGGCATACGGCTGCGCCGCCGCGCCCGCGAAGCCACGCTGGACGCCCTGGCCACCGAAGGCTATTTCTCGCCCCAGGTCCAGCTCGAGGCCGGGACCGACGTGGCCGGCGCCACTTGGGACATCGTCATCGTTCCGGGCGAGCGCACCATCGTCGAGTCCGTGGACATCTCCTTTCTGGGCGCCATATCCGGTCCGGAGTTCGAGGAGCGCGTCGCCAAGCTGCGGCAGGACTGGGACTTGAAGGAAGGCAGCCCCTTCCGCAACGAGGAATGGGAGACCGCCAAGCGCAACCTGCTGGACACGGCGTCCGAGCGCGATTTCCCGGTGGCCCGCCTGGTCGATACGGCGGCCGACGTGGACGCCGACCGGGCCCGGGCGGCCCTGCACATCAAGCTCGACAGCGGCCCGGCCGTGCGCCTGTCGGGCGTCGAGGTCCGGGGCCTGAAACGCGTGCCCCAGGGGACGGTCGAGCGCTATGTCCGCATCCGCCCGGGCGAGCCCTACGACCGCGACCGCATGGTGGACTGGCAGCAGACGCTCCAGTCCTCGCCGTTCTTCTCGGGCGCCAAGCTCGACATCGACCGCCAGGGCATCGCGCCCAACCATGAAGAGGATCCGGCCCTGATGCCCGAGGGGCTGGAGCCGGACCAGACGCGCACCGAGCGGGCCTACCAGGGACCCAGCCACCTGACGCTGCCGGTGCTGGCCGACGTGGTCGAATCGCGCCCGCGCCGCATGAGCGTCGCGCTGGGCGTGGACGACGAGGCCGGGCCGCGCATCGAGACGGTCTACCGGCAGAACGTGGTGCTGGGCCAGCCGGTGGAACTGGAGACGGGGCTGCGGCTGGACCGCCTGCGCAAGCTCGGCTATGCCGACATCCATCTCGCGCCCAACGAGAACGGTTTTCGCGACAGCTTCGGCGTGCTGGCGCAGGACTCGGACGTGCAGGGCCTGCACGTGCGGCGGCTGGCGGTGGGTGCCATCCGCGCCAAGACCTATCCCGCCGGTTTCCAGAGCCGCGTCGAGTACGAGACCCGCTACGGCGCGCGGGTCGCGCACGAAATGACCGACATCGACGGCTACAACTCCTTCACCACCAACACGGCCACGGCCACCGCCGAGGTCATCCGCCGCGACGTCAACGACAAGTACGATCCGCGCGAAGGCACGCTGTTCGCGCTGGGCGCCGGCGCGGGCACCGCGCTCGACGCCAGCAACCATTTCCACCGGCTGACCGCGCGCGGCCAGTTCTGGTGGTCGCCCACCAAGCGCGACGTCATCACGGTGCGCGGTGAGGTCGGGCGCCTGTGGGCGCAGGATCTCAACCGCGTGCCGGACGATTTCTCGTTCCGCACCGGTGGCGCGCGGTCGGTGCGCGGGTACCGCTACCTGGGCCTGGGGCGCCAGGTGGGCAACGCGGTGCTGGGCGATGCCGTGCTGTTCGTCGCCAGCGTGGAAGCCACGCGTTACTTCGATGACCGGCTGGGCGGGGCGATTTTCGTCGATACCGGCAACGTCGCCTCGCGCTTCTCGGACATGAAGCTGGCCACCGGCGTGGGCGCGGGCCTGCGGGTCCGCACGCCGGCGGGGCCGCTGAGCGTGGACCTGGCCTACGCGCTGCGCGACAAGAACATCCGCCTGCACTTTTCCCTGGGGATCGCATTTTGAACGGGCCCGCCACTCCTCCCGCCAAGCCCGCCCCGCGCCGCCGCCGCTGGCCCTGGGCCGTGGCGGGCGTCCTCGTGCTGGGCGTGGCCGCGGTGGCCGGCGCGGGCGCATGGATCGCGTCCTCGGCCAGCGGCGCGGCCTGGGCCGTGCGCACCGGCGTGCAACTGGCGGGCGGGTCCGTGCGGCTGGAAGGCGTGCGCGGCTCGCTGCTGGGCGGATTGAACGTCGACACGCTGGAGCTGCGGCTGCCGACGACGGATGCGGACCTGGAGCAGGTGCGTCTGGACGTCCGCTGGCGTGCGCTGCGCGGCGCACGGCTGCATGTTTCCGAATTGTCGGCGCGACGGGCCAGGCTGAACCTGCGGCCGTCCGACGAGCCCAGCACGCCGCTGGCCTCGCTGCGGCTGCCGCTTGCGATCGACGTGGACAAGCTGGGGCTCGGCACGCTGGACATCGAGATGGACGGCGAGCGGCTGCCCGCCAGCTTCGACGCCATCGACCTGCGCGCGACCTCATCGGGCGCCGAACACCGGATCCTGCTGGCCAATCTGCACGTGGCGGCGCCGCAGGCCGAGGCGACGCTGCGGGGCGAGGCCAGCGTGGGCGCCGATGCGCCGTTCCCCGTGAAGCTGGCGCTGCACGCCACGGGCCGCCAGGCGGCGCACGCCTTCGACCTGGGCACCTCGGCCACCGGATCGCTGGAGCGCCTGGCCTTCGCCGTGAAGGGCGATGGCGCGGGCGTGGACGTGAATGCCGAGGGGCAGGCGGCGCTGCTGGAAGGGTTTCCGCTGCGCGGACTCAAGCTGGCGCTGCGCGGCATCGATCCCTCGGCCTGGGTGCCCGGCGCGCCGTCCGCCAACCTGGGCCTGACCGCCGACCTGGCGGTGGCCGCGGGCTCCGGACCGGCGCTGCTGCAAGGCCCGTTCGCGCTGACCAATTCCACGCCGCGCCCCTTGGACAAGGACGGCGTGCCCGTGGCTGCCGTTTCGGGGCAACTGAGCGCGCCGGTCGAGACCTTCGACGCGCTGGATGTGGCCGGGCTCGTGATCGAGTTCGCGGGGGGCGGGCGCCTGTCGGGCCAGATGGACTGGCGCCGCGACGCCTCGGCCGGCGACGCGGGACGGGTGCAGGGCCGGCTGCAGGCCAACGGTATCGACGCGTCGCGGCTGCATGGCGCCGCGCTGCCGACCAAGCTGGCGGGGACGCTGGCTTTCTCGGCCGACGCGGCCACCCAGTCGCTGACCGCGGACCTGTCCGACCGGTCGCGCAAGGTGCCGCTGGCCCTCAAGCTCGAGGCCGGCGTGCGCGACGAAGTCGTGCGCGTGCCGCAGTTCGCGCTGACCGCCGGCGAGGCGCGCGCGAACGGCAAGGGCGAACTGCAACTGGCCGAGCCGCGCCGCTTCGCCGCCGAGCTGCGGCTGGATCGTTTCGATCCCAGCCACTGGGTGCGCAGCGAAGCCCTGCCGCCGGCCCAGGTTTCGGCGCGGGCCGAGGTGAAGGGGGCCTTGCTGCCGGAGCTGGGCGGGACGGCGCAACTGCGCATCGAGGACGGCAGCCGCTGGAACGGACAACCGCTGGGCGGACATGGCGAACTGGTCTTCGCCGGCATGCGCGTCACGCGCGCCGACGCGGCGCTGAATGCCGGCAACAACCGGCTGACGGCCAAGGGCGCGTTCGGCCGACCGGGCGACAAGCTCGATTTCGACCTGGACGCACCGCGCTTGCAGACGTTGTCATCGCTGTTGAACGGCCGCCTGTCCGCGCGCGGCTCGCTGGGTGAAACGCTGGATGCGCCGGTGCTGGACATGACGCTGGACGCGGGCGACCTGCAAATGCCCGGCGGCGTACGCGTCGGCAAGGTCCAGGGACGAACGAACCTGGGCGGCTCGCCGGTGAACGGCAAGCGCCCGCAGGGCGGGTTCGCGGCCGCGCCCGCCGACATCGATCTGCGTATCGAGAACATGTCCGTGTCCAGCGCGCCGCAGGCCACCATGAGCCACGGGACCTTGCGCCTGCAAGGCACGATGGCGCGGCACGAAGGGGTGGTGGACGCCGAGTTCGCGCCGGCCGACCGGTCGGCGCCGGCCACGCTGGCAGTCCGCTTCGACGGCGGCTGGGGGGCGGGCCCGGGGCGCGGCGCGCTGCCCGGATGGCGGGGCAAGGTGGGGCAGTTCGAACTGGCCCGCGCGCCGCTGGGCATGTCGCTCGAGGCGCCGGTGGAACTGAGCTACGTGCCGGCCGCCGCGGCGCCGCAATGGCAGTGGGAGGTCGGCCCCGCGGGCATCGCCCTGCGCCTGCCGGGCGGGCAGACCGGCAAGCTGGTCAACGAGGGGGCACGCGGCGGCGATGGCCGTTGGGAATCGCGCGGCCGCGCCGAGGGGCTGGCGTGGGCGCCGGAGATCCTGCTGGAGGCCCTGGGCGGCAAACCCATACCGCGCGAGCGCATCATCGTGCTGGACGCCGAGTGGGACATGCGTTTCGCCGGTTCGCTGCAAGGGGCGGCGAACATCCGCCGCCGCAGCGGCGACTTGTGGGTGCCCGGCACGCCGCCGCTGGCGCTGGGCCTGCGCACGCTGGATGCGAGCGTGCGCGCGACGCCGGACGGCAATGCCGGCCATAGCCGAGTCGTCCTGCAAGCCCTGGTCGAGGGCGAGCGCGTGGGCAGCGTGCGGGTGGATGGCGAAGCCGGCGTCGTCGCCCGCGACGGCGCGATCGGCCTGGATCGCGACCGCCCGGCCCAGCTCGAGGCCCAGGTCGACCTGAAGGACCTGAGCTGGGTCAGCCTGTTCGTCGGCGACAGCGTCGAGGTGGGCGGCAAGGTGGCGGGCTCGGCGCGCGTGACCCAGTCCGGCGGCCAGTGGCACGCCACCGGCGGCTTGCAGGGCGAAGGCATCCGGATCGTGCGGCTGGACGATGGGCTGAGACTGCTGGACGGCAAGCTCAAAGCGACGCTGGAGGATGACCGCATCGTGCTGGAGTCCCTGCGCTTTCCCAGCGTGATCCGCGTCAACCCGCGCGATTCGCGTGTGCAGCAGTGGATCAAGAACGAGAGTCAGGGCGGCTGGATGGAGATCAGCGCCGATTGGCGGATGTCGCAGGCCTCGGGTCACGCGACCCTCAAGGCCGAGCGTTTCCCCGCCATCCAGCGCGCCGATCGCTTCGTGGCCGGATCGGGGCGGGTGGACATGGACATCATCCCGGACCGCATGCGTATCGCCGGCCTGTTCGAGGCCGACACCGGCTGGGTCGACATGGGCACCCAGGCGCCCGCCAAGCTGTCGGACGACGTGTACGTGCGCCGCACCGGCGAGGAAAGGCAGAAGAAGACGCTGGGCATCGCCATCGACGTGGGCGCCAAGCTGGGCGAGCGCTTCTACCTGCGGGGCTATGGCCTGGATACCGGCATCACGGGCGATCTGCGCATCGTCGGTATGGTGGGAGCCTTGTCGTCGAGCGGCTCGGTGCGCACGCGCGGCGGCCGCTTCGATGCCTATGGCCAGACGCTGACGGTGCGCCGCGGCGTGCTGACCTTCCAGGGACCGATCGACGATCCCTTGCTCGACGTCGTGGCGGTGCGCGTCGGCCCGCGCGTGGAGGCGGGCGTGCGTATCAGCGGCACGGCGCGCCGGCCCCGCATCGCGCTGGTTTCCACGCCCGAGGTCAGCGACGTGGAAAAGCTCTCGTGGCTGCTGTTGGGCCGGGGCCCCGACGAAGGCGGGGGCGGCGCCGACGCCACGCTGCTGCTGAGCGCGGCGACCTCGCTGCTGGGGCCGCAGGGCAGCGAGCCGATCTCGCGCCAACTGGGCCTGGACGAGATAGGCGTGCGCTCGGGCAACGTGGGCAGCAGCCGTGGCCTGTTGCCGGACCGCACGGTGGCGGGCGACAGTACCTCGTCGGCCTACAACCTGTCGAACAACCAGTTCCTGGTGGTGGGCAAGCGCCTGTCCGACCGGATCTACGCCAGCTTCGAGCAGGCGCTGTCCGGCCGCGACGGCGTGGTCAAGCTCAGCTACCGCCTGAGCAACCGCCTGTCGGCGGTGGCCAAGGGCGGCACCCTGAACGGCCTGGACCTGCTCTATTTCGTGCTGTTCGACGACTGACGAAAGCGCGGGGGCCCGTTGCCGGGCCCCGCGTCGTTCAGGGAATGGCCGGCAGCACCCGTCCCCGCACGCTGCCGAATCCCACGCGCAGCGCGCCGCGGCGGGCATGGCCGCGAATCACGACCTCGTCGCCGTCTTGCAGGAAGTCGCGCGTGGCGCCATCGGACAGGGCCAGCGGCCGCCTGCCGTTCTCGGTCAGTTCCAGCAGGCAGCCCCGCGCCTCGGGAGTCGGTCCGCTGATGGTGCCCGAGCCCATCAGGTCGCCGGTGCGCAGATTGCAGCCGCTGCTGGTGTGGTGCGCAAGCTGCTGCGCCATGGTCCAGTACAGGTGACGGAAGTTGCTGCGCGCGATGGCCGTGGACACGCCGTTTGGCGTGCCGAGTTCGACCGACAGCTCGATGTCGTAGGCGTGGCGATCGCCTTCGCGCAGATAGGACAGCGGTAGCGGATCCTGCGGTGGCGCATCGACGCGGAAGGGCTGGAGCGCATCCAGCGTGACCACCCACGGCGAGATCGACGTGGCGAACGCCTTGGCCTGGAAGGGGCCCAGAGGAACGTATTCCCAGCGCTGGACGTCGCGGGCGCTCCAGTCGTTCATCAACACCATTCCGAAGATGCGTGCGACGGCGGCATCGGGCGCCAGCCGGCTGCCCAGCGCCGTGCCCGGTCCCACGAAGAAGGCCGTTTCCAGCTCGAAGTCCAGCTGGCGGCATGGCCCCCACTCGGGCGCGCCGCCCGCGACCGGCAGTTGTCCCATGGGGCGGTGCACGTCGTGACCGGACGGCACGACCGAACTGGCGCGGCCGTTGTAGCCGATGGGCAGGTGCTTCCAGTTGGGCGTGAGCGCGTTGGCCGGATCGCGGAATAGCTTGCCGACGTTGGTGGCGTGGTCCTCCGACGAATAGAAGTCGGTATAGGAGGCGACCTCGAACGGCAGGTGCAGCGTGCACGCCTCCATGGGCACCAGGGCGCGGGCGCGCAGTTGGGCATCGTCGCGCAGGCGGGCGTCGGAACCGGACAGCAGGGCCGCCAGCCGGGCCCGCACCGCGTTCCACGCCGGCCGGCCGGCGGCGGCGAAGGCGTTCAGGCTGGCCTGGCCGAACAGCGACGGCCCCGAGGGCGTGGGCAGGAGCCCGGCGCGCTCGAGCGCCTGCAGGTCGACCACCCACGAGCCCAGCGCGGTGCCGGCCCGGATCCCGCCGTCGGGCGTGGAGAAGATGCCGTAGGGCAGGTTCTGGATGGGGAAGTCGCTGTCGGGCTCGACGTCGACGAAAGCGCGCAGCGACGCATCGATGATCTCGTACATGGCGCGCTCAGTTGCCGGTCTTGAGCAGGCCGAGCGACTGGATCAGCGCGCGGTTGGTCTCGTTGTCGCTGGCGAGCCGGCTGGCGAAGGTGGCGCTGTCCAGGTAGTTGACCTGCTGGTAGAGCTGGCCGGCGGCTTTCTGGAACTCGCCCTTTTCCGTGGCGGCGTGGCATGCCTGCTGCAGCTTGTCGCGCGCGGCCTGCGGGACGCCCTGGCTGACGTACAGGCCGTTGCGGGCGATGACCGCGTGCTTGATGCCGAACTCGGTGATGGCGGGGACCTCGGGCAGGCCGGGCAGGCGCTTGTCGCCGTACACCGCCAGGATGCGCAGGTCCTTGCCCACCACCGACGAGACGCCCAGCGCGCCGAAGTCGATGTGGCCGCCCAGCAACTGGGGGATGACCTGGGCGTCGCCGCGGAAGGCGATCTCGTTGAAGCTCACGCCCGAGGACTTGGCCAGGTTGGCCGTGGCCAGGTGCGGCACCGAGCCGGGCCCGGCATGGCCATAGGACAGCTTGCCCGGCTGCTGGCGCGCCTGGTCCAGCAGTTCCTTGATGCTGTGGATGGGCGAGTCCTTGCGCACGGCGATGACGAACGGGTTCTCGAAGATCTGGCAGATCGGTGTGATGCTGTCGGGCTGGTAGGGCAGGCGACCCATCAGGAAGGGCGCCTGGGTCAGCGGCGACGAGGGCGAGAACAGCACCGTGTAGCCGTCGGGACGCGCCGAGGCCACGGCGGCCACGCCTATGGTGCCGCCCGCGCCGTCGCGGTTGTTGATGACGACCTGGGTGGACAGGATCTCGGACAGTTCACGGCCGAAGGCGCGCGCCATGACGTCCACGCTGCCGCCCGCCGAGTACGGGACGATGAGTTCGACCGGACGCGACGGATAGGTCTGGGCGGCGGCCGAACCGCACAGGGCGGCCAGGAACGGAACGAACAGGATCTTCTTGAACGACATGCTTGGTCTCCTCTTGGAGTGGGGTTACTGCTGCGGGAGGGCGGGGTCGAACTTGCCGTCGACCAGGACGAACAGCACGCGTGCCGCCTCGTCCGTGCGGTTGGTCCAGGCGTGATTGGTGCCGCGCTGGATCAGGACTTCGCCGGCCTTGAGGGTGACTTCGGACTCATCCAGCAGCATGGTGATCTCGCCCGACAGCACGATGGCGTAATCGATGGTTTCGGTGCGGTGCATGAAGGGATGGCGTTGCTTGCCGGCGCCGTGGCCGGTCAAGGCATGCTGGCCGCCGAACATCGAGAACGCCTGCCTGGCGGCATCGGCGTCCACGTCGCGCAGCTCCAGGCCCGCCGGCGGGAATTCGATGATGCGCACGACCGTGCCCAGTTCGGGCGGCGCCAGCGATACCGGTCCCAGGGTCGGGTCGGCGCCGTTGTCGATGGGGGCGGGGGCCGTGGGCGTCAGCCACAGTTGGGTCAGGTAGTAGCCCGGACGGCTGGCGTCGTGGCGGACGTTGGGCGCGTAGCCGTCTTCCAGCACGATGGCGCGGCCCTGCTCGTCATGGCCGGTTACGACGCGGCGGATCTTTCCGTTCATGGGGTTCCTCATGCGGTGCGCCGGATGGCGCGTCAGGATCCATCATAGGAAGTCCCGGCGATTCGGTCAAACGAATGATTCAATCAATCGACTGAAACAATAATCGGGGCTTTGCGGGTAACATAGACTCCCCACCGCTTTCCGGACGTGTCCATGCCCACCCCCGCCGTCGATCCCGTCGAATCCGCTTCCACCCGCGACCGTATCGTGGACGTGGCCGAGCGGCTGTTCGCCGAGCATGGCTACAACGGCGTGTCGCTGCGCACGATCACCGCCACCGCGGGCGTCAACATGGCCGCCGTGCACTATTACTTCCGGACCAAGGAAGGGTTGCTGCGAGCGATCTTCGAGGCGCGGGTGGGACGGATGAACGACGAGCGCCACGCGCTGCTTCAAGCCTGCGTGCCGGCCGAGCCGGCGGCGCGCCCCGAGGTGCGTGCCGTGCTCGAGGCCTTCATCGGGCCGGGCATGCGCGTGGGGCAGACCGAGGAGGGCGCCCGCTTCAACCGGCTGTCGGCCATCTGTTCGGTCGAGCCCGATCCGGCGGTCAAGAACATCGTGTTCGGCGTCCACGACGACGTCGGCCGCCTGTTCGTCGACATCCTGGCGCGCGCCTGTCCCCACCTGACGCGGGACGAGCTGTACCTGCGGCTGCAATGCGTGTTCGGCAGCATGATGTACATCCGCGCCGACAACGGCCGCGTCGCCCGGCTCATGCCGGACGTGCGCGCCACGCCGGTGTCCGCGGCCAGCGTCGACCTGACCCTGGCGCGCCTGCTGGATTTCCTGGCGGCCGGCCTGGCGGCGCCGGCCGCCGGCTAGCGCCGCGCGTCACAATTCCCGGCAGACCTCGAGGATCAATTCCCGCAGCCAGCGCTGGGACTGGCTGGGATGGGTCCGTTCGTGCCAGAGCTGCGAGACGACGAATTCGCCCAGTGGCAGCGGATGAGGCGCCATGCGCAGGGGATAGAGGCCGCAGAAGGCCCGGGCGATGCGGCGCGTGACGGTGGCGATCAGGTCGGTGCAGGCCAGCGTGGGGGCGATGGCCAGCATGTGGGGAACCTGGGCGGCGACGTCCCGCGAGATGCCGTGCTGCTGCATCGCGTCCTGCAGCACCCGTTCTCGCGCGCCGTTCTGGCGCGGCATGGCGACGTGCCGCGCCGAGGCGAACTGCTGGGGGCCGAGCGCCTGGCCATCCAGGGGATGGCCGATGCGGTGCAGGCAGACGTAGTCGTCCCTGAACAGTTCCTGCCGGTAGATGGGGTAGGTGGCGGTGGCCACCGGCGACAGCACCAGGTCGACCTTGCCCAGCAGCAGCAATTCCTCGGGCATCAGGGGCTCGATCGGATGGATGGCCACCGATACCGAGGGTGCCTCCGAGGCCAGGCGCCGCATGAGCGCGGGCAGCAGGGTGAAGGTGACGTAGTCCGTGGCCGCGATGTTGAAGTGCATGCGCGCGGCATGCGGCGCGAAGGGCTCGGACGGCGAGGCCAGTCCGTTCAGGGCGAGGATGGCGTGGCGCACGCCGGTGGCCATCTCCATGGCCTTGTGGGTGGGCACGACGCCGCGCCCGTTCCGCAGGAACAGCGGGTCGTGGAAGATCTCCCGCAACTGCGCCAGCCCCTTGCTGACGGCGGACTGACTGATGTCGATGCGGTCGGCGGCGCGGGTCACGTTGCCTTCGGCCAGCACCGCATCGAAGATCATCAGGAGATGCAGGTCGACGTGCTTGATGTCCATGGGTCGGGGCTTCATCGGGGCCGGCGGGCGGCCGTCATAATCAAATATTCCACAACGGAATCGAGATAGCCATTCTTGGCCGGAAGGCACGGCCCGGCCAGATCCTCGCTATGGGGCCGCGAGCCCTCGATCCCGCTTCTGCCTTCATCACACACGTTCTTCATCGATCTCGCGCATTTTCGCGTGACGCCCGTTCTCGCTGCACGGCATGGGCGAGCCGCGTTCCTGGCTTCCGGCGGCCGGTCCACCGCGTTGACAGTCCCGGCAATTGCTCAGCATGCTGAGAACCTGGCATCGGCAGTGCATCGCAGGATCAATATTGGCAGAACGCGGAGGAAAAAGACCAGCATGAAAACCAGGATCAACGGCGACTGGGTGGTGGGGTTCCAGGATGGCGGGCATGTGCTTTACCGGCATGCCTGCGTCGTCTACGAAGGAGACCGCATCGTCTACGCGGGGGACGATTACCGGGGCGAGGCGGACCGCGTCATCGAGGCGCCGGGCTGCCTGCTGTCACCCGGCTTCATCGACACGCACGTGCACTCGGGGCACCGCGCGCTGCACAAGCTGCTGACGGACCACGGCCGGCCGGACCTGTTCGGCCAGCCTTACATGGACGTCACCATCGCCCGGTCGGGCACGCGCATACAGGGCTATCCCAACTACCTGACCAAGGAACAGGCGCAGGTGGATCCCGGCATCGCCCTGCATGCGGCGTTCACGGTCAGCGAACTGCTGCGCAACGGCGTGACGACCTTCGTCGAGCTGGGCGGGCATGTGATCGTCCAGGAGGCGTTGTGGAGGCAGTGCGAGGCGCTGGGGGTGCGGGGCTACCTGGGGCCGGGCTATGACAGCGGCCGCTGGGCATCGGACGACGACGGCAACCTGACCCGCGTGCCCTATCCCGACGGTGGCCTGCACCTGTTCAACGACGCGGTGGCGTTCGTCGAGCGGGCCGAGCGCGACCCGAGCGACCTGGTCCATGGAATCCTGGTGCCGCGCGAGGTCGAGAACTGCAGCGTCGACATCCTGCGCCGGACCGTGGCGGCCGCGCGCGACCTGGGCGTGCCGATGGCGACGCACGCGGGCTACAACGTCATCGAGTTCTACGAGACCGTGCGCGAGCATCGCAAGACGCCCATCGAACTGCTGGACAGCGTGGAAATGCTGAGCCCGGCGCTGAACATCGGGCATGCCAACTTCATCTCCGACAGTCCGCGCCTGAACTACTCGGGCGGCAGCGACCTCAAGCGCATGGGGACGAACCAGGTCTCGGTGTCCCATTGCCCGATCAACATCGTGCGCCGTGCCCGCGTGCTGGATTCGTGGAAGTCGTACCGCGAGGCCGGGGTGAACATGACGATAGGCAGCGATACCTATCCGCGCGACATGATCATGAACATGCGCACGGCCTCTTATCACGGCAAGGTCATGAGCCATGACCTGACGGCGGCCAGCGCGGAACAGGTGTTCGAGGCGGCCACGCTGGGCGGCGCCCGCTCGCTGGACCGCGAGGACCTGGGCCGGCTGGCGCCCGGCGCCCGCGCGGATATCGTCGCCATCAACCTGGGGCGCAAGGACGTGCTGCGCTACGGGCCGATCTGGGACCCGATATGCAGTCTGGTCGAGTGCGGCGTGGGCGACGACGTGGACCTGGTCGTCACCGGCGGGGAGATCCGCATGCGCGACGGCCGCATCCCCGACGTCGACCTGGGCGGCCTGCGGGCCGAGGCCCAGGCGTTCGCGGAAAGGGTGTGGGGCCAGGTCCAGGACTGGGACCCGCTGCGGCGTACCGCCCGCATGATGTGCCCGCCTTCGTTTTGCCCCGATTGCGAATAGCCCGGCGCGCCGGATCCGATCGTTTCCAAGGATATGTCCATGAAGATCTCACGCTTTTCCCTTGCCCGGGCGAACTTCCTGCGGGCGGCCGTCTGCGCGGTGGCGGCCGGCCTGGCCGCGCCGGCATTCGCCCAGGACCATGCCGCCGATGCCTACCCCGAGCGCCCGGTCCGCATCGTCGTGCCCTACGGCGCGGGCGGCGCGGCCGACCTGCTGGCGCGCGTCCTGGCGGAACGCCTCGCGCAGGATTGGGGCCAGCCCGTCATCGTCGAGAACAAGCCCGGCGGAGTGGGGACCATAGGCATCTCGGCCGTGGTGAAGGCCGCGCCCGATGGCTATACGCTGGTGTCCGTGCCGGTGTCGGACCTGGCGGTCAACCCGCACCTCTACCGCAAGCGCCCGTTCGACATCGCCCGCGACCTGGCGCCCGTCGCCCAGGTGGGGGCGGTGCCCAACGTGCTGGTGGTGTCGAACACGCTGGGCGTGGCGGATGCCAGGGCGCTGATCGCCAAGGCCAAGGCCGGGCGCCTGAGCTATTCGTCGCCGGGCATAGGCAGCCAGGCGCACCTGGCCGCCGAGATCTTCGCCGGGCGCGCGGGCGTCAGCCTGCTGCATGTGCCCTACAACAGCGTGTCGGCGGCGCTGGCGGACGTGGCGGGCGGCCAGATCGACATGATGATCGCGCAATTGCCGGCGGCGCTGCCGTTCATCCGCGGCGGGCGGGTCAAGGCGCTGGGTGTGGTCGCCGAGCAACGCTCGCCGCTGGTGCCCGAGATGCCGACGCTGAAGGAAACCACCGGCCTTTCTTTCGGCGACGCGATTTCGTGGTCGGGGCTGATGGCGCCGGCCGCCACGCCCCTGGCGCTGCGGGAGAAAATCGCCCTGGCGGTTACCCGGGCGATGCGGTCGCCCCAGGCCCAGGAACTGTTGGTGCGCCAGGGCACGGTGGGGCTGGGGGGCACGCCGGACGATCTTTCCAGGGCCATCGCCGAGGATTCCCGCAGGTACGGCAAGGTGATCAAGGCGCTCGACATCCGGCTGGACTGAGCCGAAAGGGGGAGGGGACGGCGGGGGGTATTGGGGGTATCCCCAGTCCAGCTACAATTCCCCCTTTCACGTAGACGTCCCCTGACGAGACCCCGTCCATGAGCATCAAAAGCGACCGCTGGATCCGCCGTGTGGCGGCCGAAGGCATGATCGAGCCATTCGAGCCCGGCCAGGTCCGGGCGCACGACGGCCAGCGCATCGTCAGCTACGGCACGAGCAGCTACGGCTACGACGTGCGCTGCGCCGACGAATTCAAGATCTTCACCAACATCAATTCGACCATCGTCGATCCCAAGGCCTTCGACGAGAAGTCCTTCGTGGACTTCAAGGGCGAGGTCTGCATCATCCCGCCCAACTCCTTCGCGCTGGCGCGCACGGTCGAATACTTCCGCATTCCGCGCAGCGTCTTGACCATTTGCCTGGGCAAGAGCACCTACGCGCGCTGCGGGATCATCGTCAACGTCACGCCCCTGGAACCCGAATGGGAGGGCCACGTGACGCTGGAGTTCTCGAACACCACGCCGCTGCCCGCGAAGATCTACGCCGGCGAGGGCTGCGCCCAGATGCTGTTCCTGGAAAGCGACGAAATCTGCGAGACCTCGTACCGGGACCGCGGCGGCAAGTACCAGGGCCAGCAGGGCGTGACGCTGCCTAGGACGTAGCCCCCCCCTACGCGCTGACGCGCGCCCCCCAGGGGGCCGACGGCGGGGGACCGGCGGAGCCGGATCCCCCGTGTCGTGGTCTGGGGGGCATTGGCTGGGGCGAGGGTGGTCCTCAAACCGACACTGAATTGTTTTACGCTAGTCGTTGTTTATTTTTACGCCCGGAGGCGTCATGCGAGGTAACTCGCGCGCGGCCGGCCGTTTTTCAACCGATTTCCCTGCCGCCACGTGCCCTGCCAGGGCACAGCGGATCTGGTCCGCCAGTCCGCCAGTGCCGCCCCCTGGGGGGCGCGCGTCAGCGCGTAGGGGGGGGCTTCAACCTCAATGAAATTCCGTTTCCCCATCGTCATCATCGACGAAGATTTTCGTTCCGAGAATGCATCCGGTCTGGGCGTGCGCGCGCTGGCCGCGGCCATCGAGGCCGAGGGCATGGAGGTGCTGGGCGTTACCAGCTACGGCGACCTGTCGTCCTTCGCGCAGCAGCAGAGCCGCGCCAGCGCGTTCATCCTGTCGATCGACGATGAGGAATTCGGCGAGGGCATGCCCGAGGACGTGGCCAATGCCGTCAGCAAGCTGCGCGCCTTCATCGGTGAACTGCGCTTCCGCAACGCCGAGATCCCCATCTACCTGTACGGCGAGACCCGCACCTCGCGGCACATTCCGAACGACATCCTGCGCGAGCTGCACGGCTTCATCCACATGTTCGAGGACACGCCGGAGTTCGTGGCCCGCCACATCATCCGTGAAGCCAAGAGCTACCTGGAATCGCTGCCGCCGCCGTTCTTCCGTGAGCTGGTCAAGTACGCGCAGGATGGTTCGTATTCCTGGCACTGTCCCGGCCACTCGGGCGGCGTGGCGTTCCTGAAGAGCCCGGTGGGGCAGATGTTCCACCAGTTCTTCGGCGAGAACATGCTGCGCGCCGACGTCTGCAACGCGGTGGACGAACTGGGACAGCTGCTGGACCACACCGGCCCCGTCGCGGCCTCCGAGCGCAACGCGGCGCGCATCTTCAACGCCGATCACTGTTTCTTCGTGACCAACGGCACGTCCACGTCCAACAAGATCGTCTGGCATGCCAACGTGGCGCCCGGCGACGTGGTGGTGGTGGACCGCAACTGCCACAAGTCCATCCTGCACGCCATCATCATGACGGGCGCCGTGCCGGTGTTCCTGCGGCCCACGCGCAACCACTTGGGCATCATCGGGCCGATTCCGCTGGAGGAGTTCCGTCCCGAGAACATCCAGAAGAAGATCGACGCCAATCCCTTCGCCAAGGACAACGCCGGCCGCAAGCCCCGCATCCTGACCATCACGCAGAGCACCTACGATGGCGTGGTCTACAACGTCGAGATGATCAAGGAACTGCTGGGCAGCAGCATCGACACCCTGCATTTCGACGAGGCCTGGCTGCCGCACGCGGCGTTCCACGACTTCTACCGGAACATGCACGCCATCGGCAAGGACCGTCCGCGCAGCACCGAGGCGGTGGTGTACGCGACCCACTCCACGCACAAGCTGCTGGCCGGCATCTCGCAGGCCTCGCAGATCATCGTGCAGGAGTCCGAGACCCGCAAGCTGGACCGCTACGTATTCAACGAGGCCTACCTGATGCACACGTCGACCTCGCCGCAGTACGCGATCATCGCGTCCTGCGACGTGGCGGCGGCGATGATGGAGCCGCCGGGCGGCACGGCGCTGGTCGAGGAAAGCATCCTCGAGGCGCTGGACTTCCGCCGCGCCATGCGCAAGGTGGAAGCCGAGTTCGGCGCCAGCGACTGGTGGTTCAAGGTCTGGGGTCCGGACAACCTGGTGGCCGACGGCATCGGCGAGCGCGATGACTGGCTGCTGGAAACCGATGCCAACTGGCACGGGTTCGGCGCCCTGGCGCCCGGCTTCAACATGCTGGATCCGATCAAGGCGACCATCGTCACGCCGGGCCTGGACGTGTCGGGCACCTTCGGCCAGACCGGCATTCCCGCGTCCATCGTCACCAAGTTCCTGGCCGAACACGGCGTGATCGTCGAGAAGGCCGGCCTGTACTCGTTCTTCATCATGTTCACCATCGGCATTACCAAGGGCCGCTGGAACACGCTGCTGACTGCGTTGCAGCAGTTCAAGGACGACTACGACAGGAACCAGCCCATGTGGCGCATCCTGCCCGAGTTCTGCCACGACTACCCGCAGTACGAGCAGGTGGGGCTGCGCGACCTGTGCACCCGCATCCACGAGATGTACCGGGCCCACGACGTGGCGCGCCTGACCACCGAGATGTACCTGAGCGACATGGTCCCGGCCATGAAACCGTCCGAGGCCTTCGCCAAGATGGCGCACCGCGAGATCGAGCGGGTCGACATCGATGCGCTGGAAGGGCGCGTGACCAGCGTGCTGCTGACGCCGTACCCGCCGGGCATTCCGCTGCTGATCCCGGGTGAACGCTTCAACAGCACCATCGTCAAGTACCTGCAGTTCGCCCGCAAGTTCAATGCCCAGTTCCCGGGCTTCGACACCGACATCCATGGGCTGGTGGAGGAAGTGCTGCCCAACGGCGACGTGCGCTTCTACGTGGATTGCGTCAAGGACGCCTGATGGCGGCGGACGGGCCGCGCGGCGCGGCCTTCGACGTGGCGGTGATAGGCGCGGGCGCAGCCGGCATGATGTGCGCGGCGGTGGCCGGGCAGCGCGGCCGGCGCGTGGTGCTGATCGACCACGCCCGGCGGCTGGCCGAGAAGATCCGCATCTCCGGCGGCGGGCGGTGCAATTTCACCAACCGCGATGCCGGACCCGCCAATTTCATTTCCGGCAATCCCCACTTCTGCCGCTCGGCGCTGTCGCGCTACACGCCGGGCGATTTCCTGGCGCTGATGGCGCGCCACCGCATCGCCTGGCACGAGAAGCACCGGGGCCAGCTATTCTGCGACGAATCCAGCGAGGACATCATCCGCATGCTGCGCGCCGAGTGCGACGCGGGCGGCGTGGCGTGGCGCATGCCCTGCACGGTCGAATCGGTGGAGCAGGGCGAGGCGGGTTTCATGCTTCGTACCTCGTCCGGCGCCATCCGCGCCGCACGCGTGGTCGTCGCGACCGGCGGATTGCCCGTCGCGCAGATCGGCGCCTCGGATTTCGGCCTGCGCATCGCGCGGCAGTTCGGCCTGAAGATCGTCGAGCCCCGGCCGGCGCTGGTGCCGCTGACCTTCGACGCCGCGTCGTGGAAACCCTTCGTGCCCCTGGCCGGCGTCGCGCTGGAGGTCGGCATCCGCACCGGCACGGGCCGGGGCGCCGCCTCGTTCCGCGAGGACCTGCTGTTCACCCACCGGGGCCTGTCCGGTCCGGCGGTGCTGCAGATATCGAGCTATTGGCAGCCGGGCGAGCCCATCGTGATCGATCTCGCGCCGGGCGTGGACCTGATGGCGGACCTGTTGGCCGCCAAGGCCGGCGGCCGCCAGCACCTGGCCAACGTGCTGGCCGGCATGGTGCCGCGCCGGCTGGCCGAACAGTGGCTGGCCGCGGCCCATCCCGGCCTGGGCGAGCAGCGTATCGCAGACCTGCCCGACAAGGCGCTGCGCCAGGTGGCCGAGGGCATGAAGCGCTGGACCCTGACGCCGTCGGGTACCGAGGGGTACAGGAAGGCCGAGGTCATGCGCGGCGGCGTCGATACCCGTGGCCTGGACCAGCAAACCATGGAAGCCAAGGCCGTCCCCGGCCTGCATTTCATCGGCGAAGTGGTGGACGTGACGGGATGGCTGGGGGGCTACAACTTCCAGTGGGCCTGGGCGTCCGGCGCGGCCTGCGGCCAGTCGGTCTGATCATGCGCGTGGCGCCTGGGCGGGCAGGCGCATGTCCGGGTGGGTCTCCAGCCAGGCGGCCAGCGTGCCGCGGGTGCCACCGCGCTGGACGACGTCCGCCAGCAACGGCGACAAGGGGGGGGCGTCGATGCGCCGCCCCGTATCCAGGTTGATGATCGTCCCCCGGCTGAAATCGACGTCCAGCCGGTGGCCGGTGCGCAGGGCCGGATCGATGCCGGGCAGGCCGGCCAGCACCGGAACGCCTTTGGAGATCGCGCCGCGCAGCGTCTTGTAGGGCATCGACACGCACAGCACCGACAGGCCCAGCGCCGCCATTGCGATGAAGCCCTGGAAGTGAGGCTTGCCGCAGCCGAAGTTGGCGCCGGCCACGATGATGTCTCCCGGTTCCACCCGGTCGGGGAAGGCCGGGTCCACCATCCGGAGCAATTCGGGCCGCAACAACTGCGGATCGTCGATCCGGCGTATCGCCATCTCGAAGGGGATGAAACCGTCGTCCAGGGGAATGTCGTCGCCGAATACGTGGCAGCGCCCAACGCGTCGCATCGTGCCGGTCATGGGGTTCGCTCCCGTTGTTGCGTCAGCGCGCGCGGATCGGCAATGCAGCCGGCCAGGGCCGATGCCGCCACCGTCAGCGGGCTGCCCAGGTAGGCCTGGGCCGTCTTCGCGCCGAAGCGGCCGGCATGGTTGGTCGCCGCCGTGGAAATGGACGTTTCGCCGTCGGCCAGGGGGCCCATCACGCCGCCCGCGCAGGGGCCGCATCCGGGGGGGAGCAGCATCGCCCCGGCTTCCTGGAACACTTCCGCGAGCCCGTCGCGGGCCATGCGCAGCGAGGTCTCGACCGTGCCCGGGACGATGAACATGCGCACGTGGCCCGCGATCCGGCGGCCGCGCAGCAGGGCCGCGGCCGCGGCGAAATCCTCGTACATGCCGGATCCGCACGACCCGATGTAGGCGTGGTCCACGTGCCGCCCGGCCACCTTGTCCACGTCCACGCCCCGATGCGGGCCGCCGGGCAGGGCGACCTGCGGGGCGAGGCCGGCAAGGTCGATCTGGACGTCGGCCTCGACCGGCGCGTCGGCGTCGCCGGCGTGAACGGAGCCGTCGCCGGCCGGGGTGAACCAGACGTTGGCGACGCCGATCTCGGTCAGCGAGTTGCAAAGGGCGATGCGTTCCGACAGCGGTAGCCCGGCCGTGTAGCCGCCGGCGAACTCGATCATCCGGTTGTCGTACGCGGGCAGCCGGCCGTCGGCGAAGAGGCGGGTGACATGGAAGCCGACGTCGCGCGCGGTCAGCGCCGGCCCCGTGGCACCTTGCAGGCGCACGCGCACGGTCGCAGGCACTTGTTCCCAGACCGCGCCGGTCGCCAGCACCGAGACGATCTCCGGGCCGGGTGCGCAGGCCACCGCACCGACCGCGCCGAAGTTCGTGGCATGCATGTCGTAGCAGGACAGGAACATGCCCGCCCGGACCAGGCCAGCCTCGATGGGGAAGAGGTGTCCGTGGCCGCCGCGGCCGGCGTCGAAGAAGCGGCCCACGTTCCATTCCCGGGCGATCTGGCGGATGCGGCGGGCGCGCAGGGCCGAGGCCGGGCTGGCGTAGGCCACTTCATGGTCGGTGACGAACATCACGCGTTCGGGGTGGGCGATGCGGCGGTACCCGAGGCTCGACAGCTCGTTGTAGGCGGACTCCACGTATCCGTCGTGGATGATGACCAGTTCGGGAATTGGCGAAACGATGTCGCCGGGGCGGACGCAGGGCTTGCCGCTGGCGCGCGCGAGGATTTTCTCGGCGCCCGTCTGCGGGATCCTGGATGCGGTGCGATTCATGGCGGGACCGTGTCAGGCGGGCTTGCGGGCCATGACATCGGCATAGCGGCCACCTCTATCGACGATGTCGGCGGCCTCGCGTTCGAAGTCCAGGCGTGCCCGCAGCCTTGTCAGGAAGGGGGCCGCGCCGGCACGCGGAATGACGACGATGCCATCGTCGTCGGCGCAGAGCATGTCGCCGGCTTCGACCAGCCGGCCGCCCACCGACACCGGCACGCCTGTCTCGCCCCGGCGTCCGCCCGACCAGCCGGTGGCGACCGCGCCGCGGGCGAACACGGGAAAGCGTGCGCGGCGTATCTCGGCCAGGTCGCGGACCCGGCCGTTGCTGACCACGCCCGAGACGCCGCGCCGCTGGGCGACGGCCGTTCCCGTGCCGCCCCAGGTGCAGGCATCCGGAGCGGGGCCGACGTCGATCACGATGACCGAGCCCGGCGGTGCTTCGTCGGCCGCGCGCACGATCTCGTCGCCGTAGCCGGCGGGGGCACGCACGGTGTACGCCGGCCCGGTGCACAGCAGGCCGGCCACGAGGGCTGACAGCGTGGGCGACATGTGCCCCCCGCGCTCCATGGCTTCGTAGGCCGCCGCCGCGGAGGCCTGTCGCAGCAGGGCGCACAGCGCGGCGACATCGTCGGTGTCTGGGGGCATGGTCATTCCTGCGGAATCCGGGCGGCGGTCACGATGTCCTTCCAGCGCTGCGCGTCCTTGCGCAGGAACTGCGAGAACTCTTGCGGCGTATTGGCCGCGGCGGTGGCGATGTTGGCCTTGGCCAGCCGCTCGCGCATGCCGGGCGAGGTCAGGACCGCCACGATCTCGCGGTTCAGGCGCTGCGTAATGGCGGCCGGCGTTTCGCGGGGGGCCAGCAGGCCGACCCAGCCTTCGATCTCGAAGTCCTTGAGTTCCGGGACGGCGGACTGCGCGGCCGCCGGCACGCCCGGCATCTGCGCGATGGGCGCCAGGCTGGCCACGGCCAGCGGCTTGAGCCGTCCGGAATCCACGTGGGGCTTGCCCGACAGCACGGCGTCGAACATGAACTGCACCTGGCCGCCGATGAGGTCGGTCAGCGCCTGGGGACTGCCCTTGTAAGGCACGCCCAGCACGTCGGTCTTCAGCCGGGACAGGAAGGCGGCGATGGCCAGATGCTGGATCGTCCCGGTGCCCGCGGTGGCGTAGGTATAGCGTTCGGGGTGGCTGCGGAGCTGCGCCACGAAATCCTCCAGGCTGGCATACGGCGCATCGGCGCGGACCAGCAGCACCATGGGCGCCACGGCGACCCGCACGATGGGCGCGAAGTCGCCCAGGATGTCGAACGGGATGGATTTGTAGATGGCGGGGCTGATGGTGGCCGAGGTGGAGGTCATCAGCAGCGTGTAGCCGTCGGGGTCGGCCTTGGCCACGTAGGCCGCGCCCACTTGGCCGGAGGCGCCGACCTTGTTCTCGACCACCACCGGCTGCCCGAGCCGGGCGGCCAGTTGTTCTCCCAGGAAGCGCGCGGCGACGTCGGACGAATTCCCGGGCGGGAAGGGAGCGATGATGCGGATGGGCTTGGCGGGATAGCCGTCCTGGCCGGCGGCCGGCGCGGCCGCGAGCAAGGCCGCGGCCAGCGCGGACAGCAGGAGTCCCAGGGGTCGTGAACGGTTCATGGCTTGTCTCCAGAGGGCCCGGGCCCGGATGGCCCGGCCGCATCGTGCCAGCCGGTCGCGGGCATCGTGCGGTTTCCATGCCGTGCAGTGTAGGAATCGCCCGGTGGAACGACAATCGCGATTATTGTTAGGATTGAGAAGATTTTCCGTACAATCTTTTCGTCCGCGAAACCAGGCGAGCTTCCATGGCCAGACCCGGCGGTCCGATTTCCTCGGTCAACCTGAAACTGCTGCACACCTTCATGCTGGTGGGCGAGAGCCGGAGCTTTCGTACCGCCGCCGGGCGCGCCCACCGGTCCGGTTCGGCGGTCAGCGGCCAGATCCGCCGCCTGGAAGAACAATTGGGGGTGCCGCTGTTCCATCGCACCACGCGCCAGGTCACGCTGACGCGCGAGGGCGAGCAACTGCTCCAGTGCGTTCGCCGCGCCCTGCAGGAAGTGGAAGGCGGACTGCAGGCGATCCAGGAAGCCGCCGACGTCCAGCGCGGGCGCATCGCGCTGGCCTGCGCGCCCACCATCGCCGGCGCCTACCTGGGCGACGTGCTGGCGGCTTTCCAGGGCCGGTATCCCGGCATCCAGGTCTTCGTGCGCGAGATCACCGCGGCGGCGCTGTTCGAAAGCGTCAGGCAGCGGGAAGTGGATTTCGGCATCAGCGTGATGACCGGTTCGCCCGAGTTCCGCTTCGAGCCCCTGCTGACCGACGAACTGGTCGCGCTGGTGCCGCGCACGCTGCTGGATGGCGACCGCAAGACCATCTCGCTCAAGGCGCTGGCGGCCATGCCGCTGCTGGTGCTCGAACAGGGCACCGCGCTGCGCGCCATCGTCGAGGAAGCGATGGCCGCGCAGGGGCTGCAGCTAGCCACGCGCTTCCAGTTCATGCATTCTCAGACGCTGATCTCGATGGCGACGGCTGGCCTGGGCGCGGCCATCCTGCCGGCCACCGCGCTGCCGCGCACGCTCGGCGCGGGCGTCCAGAAACTGCGCATCGTCCGTCCCACCCTGGTCCGCAGCATGGCGATCGTGACGCTGCCCGGCCACGCGTTGTCGCCGGCGGCGCTGAAACTCGTGGACATGCTGCGCAGCATCCTGGCCCAGGCCCGGGCCTAGTCCAAGGAAATGTTCAGGCGCTTGATGATCTGCCCATACCGGCGCGAATCGGCATCGAGCTGGGCCTGGAACTGCTCGGGCGTCATCGCCAGCGGTTCGTAGGCCAGCTGCATGTAGCGCTCCCGCAGTTCCGGGTCCTGCAGCGCCGTGGCGATGTCGCGTCGGATCCTGGCCGCGATGGCATCGGGAACGCCTCGAGGCGCCAGGATGCCCACCCAGGCGCTGAGTTCGAAACCCTGCGGTCCGCCGGCTTCGCCCATGGTGGGGACCGATTCGAACCCCCGCACCCGCGCCGGCGCCGCGGCCGCCAGCAACCTGAGCTTGCCTCCCTTGTAGAGCGCGTTCATGCTGCCTATCGTGCCGAACGCCCACGGTACCTGGCTGCTCGCCACGGCCGTGTAGAGCTGGGACATTTCCTTGTACGCGATGTGCGTCATGGACGTGCCCGCCGCCTGGTCGAGCATGGCGCCTCCCAGGTGCCCGGGGCTGCCCACGAACCATGACCCGTAGTTGATGTTCCCCGGAGCCGCCTTGGCGTCGGCGATCAGCTCGCCCACGCTGCGGTAGCGGCTGTCCGCGGGCACGGCCAGGAAGAAGTAGTTCCGGAACAAGGTCGTGACGGGCGTGAAGTCACGCTTCAGGTCGTAGGGGAGCTTGCTGAACAGATAGGGCTGCGCGGCCATCTGCGCACTGTCCAGTTGCAGCAGGGTATAGCCGTCGGCCGGCGCGCGCCTGGCCGCTTCGATGGCGATGAAGCCCGCGGCGCCCGGCTTGTTCTCGACCAGCACGGGCTTGCCCCAGGCCTTGGACAGGCGTTCGGTGACCATGCGCAGGTTCACGTCGACGCCGCTGCCGACCGGGAAAGGCATGACGATGCGCACGGGCCGGTCGGGATACTGCGCCGCCGCCTGCGGCATGCCGCAGACCGCCATCAGGGCAACCTGGCACAGGACGGCCAGCGGCCGCCAGCCAAGGGGAAAAGGGAATGCGGTCATGACTGTCTCCTGGCATCTTTCATGTGGGAATCGTGCCGCGTCCTGGCACGCAAGGCGCAGGCGGTCGCCAACGCAACGACGCCCTGTCGCCGGCGACTATGTCACCCGCTTCGAAGACGGGTCAAACACCCGTCTCGTTCATTGAGAATCCCCTGGTGGCCAGGCCTGCTTTCGCGCCGACATCGAGTCAGGCACAATCGAATCCGACACACCCACGTCCCGCTTAACTCGTTCACCAGAAAAGGGGAAACCCCATGATGCTCGCGTTGTTGGGTAGTTCGTCGCAGTCGAAAGCGTTGCGCCGGTGCGCGCGAGGGATGGCCGTCCTGGCCGTCTGCGCGCTGCCGGCCCTGGCCGCCGTCCAGGCGGCGGAAAAGCCGGATTCGTCGTATGTGCCCGACGTCGGCCAGGAAGGCAAGGACGTGGTGTGGGTGCCGACGCCCCAGACCCTGGTCGACAAGATGATAGACATGGCCAAGGCCGCGCCGGGCGATACCCTGATCGACCTGGGCTCGGGCGACGGACGGCTGGTGATCACCGCGGCCCGGCGCGGCATCAAGGCCCACGGCATCGAATACAACCCCGAGATGGTGGAGCTGGCGCGCCGCAATGCCCAGGCGGCGGGCGTGTCCGGCCGCGCCACGTTCGCCAAGGCGGACCTGTTCGAAACCGATCTTTCCGGCGCCACCGTCATCACGCTGTTCCTGCTGCCCACCATCAACGAGAAGCTGCGGCCGCACCTGCTGAACCTCAAGCCCGGCACCCGCGTCGTGTCCAACACCTTCCCCATGGGCGACTGGCGGCCCGACGAGCAGGCCACGGTTACCGAGCAATGCCAGACCTGGTGCTCGGCGCTGCTGTGGATCGTGCCGGCCAAGGTCGAAGGCGCCTGGAAGCTCGACGGCCGCGAACTGAAGCTGGCCCAGCAGTTCCAGCGGCTGAGCGGCACCCTGGATGCCAGGCCCATCGACGACGCCACCCTGCGCGGCGACGACATCTCGTTCTCGGTGAATGGGGTGCGCTATCGCGGCAAGGTGAACGGCAACACCATGCAAGGCACGCGCGCAGGGGGTTCGCCGGCTTCGTGGACCGCCGTGCGCGGCTGAGGTCCGTTCCTCCGCTGTCCGTTCATCTGCTTCCTGGAATCCGTATGACCGCGCCTCTTCCCCTGAAACAGACCCCGCTCTTCGCCGAGCATCTGGCCCTGTCCGGCAAGATGATCGACTTCGGCGGCTGGTCCATGCCCGTCTCGTACGGATCGCAAATCGACGAGCACCACGCCGTCCGGCGCGGCGCGGGCATGTTCGACGTCTCGCACATGCTCAACGTGGACGTGGTGGGCAGCCAGGCGCGGCCCTACCTGCGGCATCTGCTGGCCAACGACGTCGATCGCCTGGCCGAACCGGGCCGGGCGCTGTATTCCTGCATGCTCAATCCGCAGGCGGGGGTGGTCGACGACCTGATCGTCTACCTGCTGACGCCGGAGCACTACCGGCTGGTGGTCAACGCCGCCTCGGCCGACAAGGACCTGGTATGGATGGCGCGCGTCGCCCAGGCCGGCGGGTACGACGTGACGATCGAGCCGCGCCGCGAACTGGCGATGATCGCGGTCCAGGGGCCACAGGCCCGGGACCGGCTGGCGCAGGCGAGGCCGGCGCTGGGCCGCCTGGCGCGCGGCCTGGCGCCGTTCACGGCCGAAGGCACCGAGGGCGTGCTGGTCGCGCGCACGGGCTACACCGGCGAGGACGGCGTGGAAGTGGTGCTGCCCGGCGCCGAGGCGCCTGCCCTGTGGCGAGACCTGCTGGCGGCGGGCGTCGCGCCCTGCGGCCTGGGGGCGCGCGACACCCTCCGGGTCGAGGCCGGCCTGAACCTGTACGGGCAGGACATGGACGAACTGACCCAGCCGGCCGAGGCCGGCCTGGCCTGGACGGTATCCGACCACGATCCGCAGCGCGACTTCGTCGGGCGCGCGGCGCTGGCCTACGGCCTGAAGTGGCAATTGCTGGGGCTCAAGCTGCTGGACCGGGGCGTGATGCGCGCCCAGATGGCGGTTCACACGGCCGAAGGCGCCGGCATGGTCACCAGCGGCACCATGTCGCCCACCGTGGGTACGTCGATCGGCTTCGCCCGCCTGCCGGACAGCGTGTCGCCCGGCGACGCCGCCGAAGTGGAGATTCGCGGCCGCCGCGTGCCGGCGGTGGTCTGCCGGCTGGCTTTCGTGCGGCGCGGCAAGGTGCTCGACAGCGGCGAGCCCTGATCCGCGTCCGCCGCCGCCAAGGTTCACTACAATTCCCTCAGACTCCACCGACCCATTACCAGGATCCGCTCCATGAATCTTCCTTCCGAACTCAAGTACGCCAAGACCCACGAATGGATCCGCGCCGACGGCGATCTGCTGGTGGTGGGCATTACCGATCATGCGCAGGACCAGCTGGGCGACCTGGTCTACGTCGGCGACGTCAAGGTGGGCGCCAGGCTCCAGGCCGGCCAGACCGCGGGCGTGGTGGAGTCGGTCAAGGCCGCCTCCGACATCTATGCCCCCGTGGCGGGTGAAATCGTGGCCTTCAATGAAGACCTCTCGGCCAGCCCCGAGCAACTGAACCAGGAACCCTATACCGCCTGGATCTTCAAGCTCCGGCCCGACAACATGGCCGATACCGCCGGCCTGCTCGACGCGGCGGGCTACCAGGCCTCGGTCGACGCCGGGTAACGCTACCGCCGCGGCCCGCCAGGGCCGCTGTCGACACCCGCCCGGCGAAGCGGGTGCGCGCGCTTTCGCCATTCCATCGCAGGCCCACGACAGGACAGGTTCCCATGCTCAAGGCGCTTGAAGACGATGCGGTATTCACGGCCCGCCATATCGGGCCTTCCGATTCCGACCAGGCGGCGATGCTGGCCGTGGTCGGGGCCGACAGCCTGGATGATCTCGTGCGCCGCGTGGTGCCGGCCGCCATCCTGGAAACCGCCCCCCTGGACCTGCCGGGCCCGAAGACCGAGGCCGGCGTACTGGCGGAACTCGAGGCCCTGGCCGGGCGCAACACGCTTTTCCGCAGCTATATCGGCCAGGGCTACTACGGCACGCACACGCCGCCGGTCATCCAGCGCAACATCCTGGAGAATCCGGCCTGGTACACCGCCTATACGCCCTATCAGCCCGAGATCTCCCAGGGCCGGCTGCAGGCGCTGCTGGTGTTCCAGACCATGGTGTGCGAGCTGACCGGCCTGGACATCGCCAATGCGTCGCTGCTGGACGAGGGCACCGCGGCGGCCGAGGCCATGACCTTGACGCGGCGCGGCTCCGCCAGCGACAGCCGGGTATTCTTCGTGTCCTCGGGCTGCCATCCGCAGACCATCGAGGTGCTGCGCACCCGGGCCTCGGCGCTGGACATCGAGGTCGTGGTCGGCGACGAGGCGGCGGGCGTGCCCGCATGCTTCGGCATCCTGTTGCAATACCCGTGCAGCACCGGCGAAGTGCGGCGCTACGCGCGGGTGGCGGCCGAAGTGAAGGCGGCGGGCGGCGTGGTCGCGTGCGCGACCGACCTGCTGGCGCTGGCGCTGCTCCAGCCGCCGGGCGCATGGGGCGCCGACATCGCCGTCGGCTCGTCGCAGCGCTTCGGCATTCCGCCCGGATACGGCGGCCCGCACGCGGCCTTCATGGCATGCCGCGACGAGCTCAAGCGCAACCTGCCCGGACGGCTGGTGGGCGTGTCGCGCGATGCGTCGGGCCGGCCGGCGCTGCGGCTGGCGCTGCAAACGCGCGAGCAGCACATCCGCCGCGAAAAGGCCACTTCCAACATCTGCACCTCGCAGGTGCTGCTGGCCGTCATGGCCGCGATGTACGCGGTCTGGCACGGCCCCGACGGACTCGCGCGGATGGCGGCCCGCGTGCACCGCCAGACGGTGGCGCTGCGCGACGCGCTGGCCCGCCTCGGGATCGAGGCCCGGCACGAATCCTTCTTCGACACGCTGCACCTGCGCACGGGCGGCCACACCGCCGCCATCGTGCGCGCGGCCGAGGCGGCCGGCATCAACCTGCGCAAGCTCGACGCCGCGCACCTGGGGGTATCGCTGGACGAGACCGTGACCGACGCCGACCTGGGGGCCCTGCTGGCAGTGTTCGCCCAAGGCTGCGGCAGGAAGGGGAACGAGGACCCGGCCGGCGCGGCCGGTCCCGGGGCGATCCCGCCGGACCTGGCGCGCGATACTCCCGTGCTGTCGCATGCCGTGTTCCGCTCCATCCGCTCGGAAACCGAGATGCTGCGCTGGCTGCGGCGGCTGTCGGACATGGACCTCGCGCTGGATCGCACCATGATCCCGCTCGGTTCATGCACGATGAAACTGAACGCCACCGCCGAGATGATGCCGGTCACCTGGCCCCGCTTCGCCGCGCTGCACCCGTACGCGCCGGCGTGGCAGGCCGAGGGCTATCGCGAACTGGTCGCGGGGCTGTCGCGCGCGCTGTGCGAGATCACGGGCTACGACGCCATCAGTTTCCAGCCCAACTCCGGGGCGCAGGGCGAGTACGCCGGCCTGATGGCGGTGCGTGCCTACCACGCGGCGCGCGGCGAATCGGCGCGCGACATCTGCCTGATCCCGGCCTCGGCCCACGGCACCAATCCCGCCTCCGCCCAACTGGCCGGCATGCGGGTCGTGGTGGTCGCCTGCGACCGGCAGGGCAACGTCGACGTCGAGGACCTGCGCCGCAAGGCGGCCGAGGCGGGGCGGGGCCTGGCGGCCTTGATGGTGACCTATCCGTCGACCCATGGCGTGTTCGAGGACGCCATCGGCGAGATCTGCCGCATCGTCCATGACCACGGCGGACAGGTCTATCTGGATGGCGCCAACATGAACGCGCTGGTCGGCCTGGTCAAGCCCGGCCGCATCGGCGCCGATGTGTCCCACCTGAACCTGCACAAGACCTTCTGCATTCCGCATGGCGGCGGCGGGCCGGGCGTGGGGCCGGTGGCGGTGCGGGCGCACCTGGCGCCCTATCTGCCCGGCGTGGTGGGCGAGGACGGCCGGCTGCCGGACGGCACGCCGTGCGGCCCCGTGGCCGCCGCGCCGCTGGGCTCGGCGGGCATCCTGCCCATTCCCGCGGCCTACGTGGCGCTGATGGGCGCCGAGGGGCTGCGCAAGGCAACCCAGGTCGCCATCCTGAACGCCAACTACGTGGCCCGCCGGCTGGCCGATCACTACCCGGTGCTGTACACCGGCCGTGGCAGCCACGTGGCGCACGAATGCATACTCGACCTGCGGCCCATCAAGCAGCGCTGCGGCATCGATGCCGAGGACGTGGCCAAGCGCCTGATCGACTACGGTTTCCATGCGCCCACGATGAGCTTTCCGGTGGCGGGCACGCTGATGGTGGAGCCGACCGAATCCGAGAGCCGCGCCGAACTGGACCGCTTCATCGAGGCGATGATCGCCATTCGCGCCGAGATCGCCGAGATCGAGGCGGGGAAGCAGGACCGCGGCGACAACCTGCTCAAGAACGCGCCGCACACCGCCGAGACGCTGCTGGCGCCGGACTGGCCGCATTCCTATGCGCGCGAGCGCGCGGCCTATCCGCTGGCGTCGCTGCGCGAGCACAAATACTGGCCGCCGGTGGGGCGGGTGGACAACCTGTACGGCGACCGCAACCTGGCCTGCGCGTGCCCGCCCATGAGCGACTACGTCTAGGCCTGGCCCGCGTCAATCCATGGCCACGTGCGGCGCGTCCTCGCCCGCCGCCCGCCGGCGCGACCGCACGATGGCCAGCAGCGGCACCACGCACAGGGTGGCGACGAACATCAGCTTGAACGCGTCGACGTAGGCGATCATCGAGGCCTGCTGCGTCACCATCCGGTTCAGCGACTCCAGCGTCGAGGGCGAGCCCAGGTCGTAGTTCTGCATCAGCGCGGCGTTGGCCGGATTCATGTGCTCGACCAGCGAAGCGTGCACGACCTGTGTGTTGCGCGTGACCTGCGCCTGGATCACCGAGATGCCTATGCTGCTGCCGATGTTGCGCATCAGGCTGAAGATGGCCGTGCCATCGGCTCGCAGCTCGGGGGCCAGCGTGGCGAAGGTGACCGCGCTCAGCGGAACGAACACGAATCCCAGGCCCACGCCCTGGATGACGCCCGGCCAGACGATGTCGCTTTGGGACAGGACCAGCGTATAGCCCATCATCTGGTAGAGCGCGACCGCCGACACCAGGAAACCGGCCAGCAGCATCATGCGCACGTCCATGCGCCCGACCAGCCGCCCCGCGATCAGCATGGCCACCATGGTGCCCACGCCGCTGGGGGCGGTGACCAGGCCGGTGGTGGCCACCGGATAGCCCATCAGCGCCTCCAGCATGGGGGGCAGCAGGGCGCGCGTCGCGTACATCACCGCGCCGATCACGAAGATGAAACAGGTGCCGGTGACGAAGTTGCTGTCCTTCAGCAATTCATAGCGGAAGAAGGATCCCTTGCCCGCCGTGGCCGTGTGCAGCGCGAAGAAGACGAAGCTGACCAGCGCGACGGCGGCCTCGATGCGTATCTCCAGCGAGCCGAACCAGTCCAGCTGCTGGCCGCGGTCCAGCATGGCCTGGAGGGCGCCGATGGCCAGCGACAGGGTGATGAATCCGAAGAAGTCCAGCGCCTGCCGCGCCGAGGGCTTGGAGCGGGGCAGGTAGGTCAGCACGCCGAACAGCGCGAAGGCGCCGATGGGCAGGTTGATCAGGAACACCCACCGCCAGTTGTAGCTGTCCGTCAGCCAGCCGCCCAGGGTGGGGCCCAGTATCGGCCCCACCATCACGCCCACGCCCCAGATCGCCATGGCCTGCGGCTGCTTGTCGCGCGGATTGATGTCCAGCAGGATGGACTGGGACAGGGGCACCAGCGCCGCGCCGAACAGGCCTTGCAGCAGCCGGGCGCCGACGATCTGGGCCAGGGTCTCGGACAGGCCGCACAGCAGCGAGGCCACGGTGAAGCCGCTGACCGCGATCGCCAGCAGGCGCTTGACGCCCAGGCGGGCGGCCAGCCAGCCGGTCAGCGGCGTGGCGATGGCGGCGGCCACGATGTAGGAGGTCAGGACCCAGCTGATCTCGTCCTGGGAGGCGGACAGCGTACCCTGCATGTGGGGCAGCGCGACGTTGGCGATGGTGCTGTCCAGCGTCTGCATCAGCGTGGCCAGCATGATGGACAGCGTGATCATGCGCCGGTTGAGCGGCGCGGCGGAGGTTTGCACGGCAGGTGCCCGGCGGGTCTGGAATGATATGCAGGTATATCATATGCTTGCTTACATATTCCCGAACGCGCGGCGATGGGCGACAATATCGCGCGTTCCTCTTCCGGTCCTCCCCATGGCGACTCCCTACGACAAGCGCTTCGGTTTCCTGGTGTCCGACATCGGCCGGCTGATGAGCACCGAATTCGACCGCCGGGCGCGCGGGCGCCTCGAACTCAGCCGCGCGCAGTGCCGCCTGGCGCTGTACCTGTCCTTCCTGGGGCCGATGACGCAGGCGCAACTGGCCGAGACGCTGGATGTCACGCCCATGACCGTTGCCCGCATGCTGGACCGGATGCAGGAGGGCGGCTGGGTCACGCGCATGCCGGTGCCCGGCGACAGGCGGGCGCTCCGCGTCGAGGCCACGGCCAGGGCCGAGTCCATGCTGGCAGAGGCGCTGAACGTGGGCGACGAGCTGGCCGATTTCGCGCTGCGCGGCCTGACCGAGGCCGAGCAAAGCCAGTTGATAGGTTTGTTGCAACGCGTTCGCAACAACATGGCCGCCCCGGAAGGGGGCTGATCTTCCTGGGGGCCGCGCCGCCGCGTAGTCAGGGCGAAATGAGAGTGAATTGCAAAAACCGTCGCAGCGCTTAAAATGCTGCACATGCGACATTGGTACGTGTTTCTCGTATTGCTGTTCCTGCCCCTGCAATGGGTGTGGGCGGAGTCCGCCGCGTGCCAGCTCAAGGCGCACGTGGTGGCCGGCTACCAGCACGCCCGTGTCGCGGCCCACCTGCCCGTGACGGCCGGCCATGAACTGGGCGAGGCGCCCCTGGCCGGCACCGCCGTCCAGATCGACATGCCGCGCTGGGAGTTCGAGGTGGACGAGGAATTCGACATCGTCGAGCAGATTTCCGAGCCCGACTGGGGCGACGTCGCGGTGGACGACCTGGTTTGCCGGCCGCCGGCCAACGACAATTCCTACGGGGGCGCTCCGCTCGATCCCCACGAGTTCGACCTTCCCCTGTGCGTCGCGATCGCCGCGCCCGCCCTGGGCGATTCGCTGTTCATCGCTTCGCAGCATCCTCCCGCGCCGGCCCCGGTGTTCCGGGCCTACCGGCCGCCGTTACCGACGGTCTGATCCGCGTCACCCCTGTCTGCGGCGGCAGCTAGCCGCCGCACACGCCTTGCCGGCGGCCTCGGGCCGCCGCGCGTGTCCGTTCCTACGATCATCATGAAGCCCATCACACTCGTTTTGTCAGTGTGGCTGGCGGGCATGTGTACCCATGCGGCTGCGGCGCAGCCCTACACGCTCGACCAGCTATTGTCCCTTGCCCTGCGGGGCAACAAGGGCGTCGAGGCCGCTTCGGCCGGCGTCGACGTCGCACGGGCCGGCCTGACCACCGCCCGGGCCTATCCCAACCCCGAGGTGGAGTTCACCACCGGCCGCGTCTCCGCACGCCAGCCCGGCGCCGCCACCGGGGTGGGGCAGACGCTGTCCATCACCCAGCGCATCGACCTGCCCAATCAGCGGCGGCTGCGCTACGAGGTCGCCACGGGAACGCTGCGGGCCACCACCGCGAGCCACGAGTCGTTCGTCGTGGACCTCGTGGCCAAGGTCAAGCGCGGGTTCTACGAGACGCTTCGGCGCGAGGCCGAATTCTCGGCGGCCCAGGAAGACCTCGCCCTGACCCAGCAGTTGTACAACCGTGCCCAGATCCGGGTCGACGTGGGCGATGCGCCCAAGTACGAGGCCATACGGGTCGGAGCCGAGCTGCTCAATGCCCAGAAGAACAACCAGAGCGCGTTGCTGCGCGTGAACCAGGCCAAGTCGTTCCTGCGCCAGCAGGTGGGCGAGATCCTGCCGGCCGGCTTCGCGCTGCAGGGAAGGCTGGGGCGGACGTGGTCGCTGGAGCCGCTTGCCAAGCTGCGCGAGACGATGCTGGCGGGCAATGCCGAGCTGACCGAGTACCGGGCCGCCTTGCAGCGGGCCCGGGCGTCGGTGGACTACGAGCGTTCGCTGCGCCTGCCGTCGGTGGCGCTCAAGGCCACGTCCAGCCGCGATCCCGACGTGCGCGACACGCAGTTCGGCGTGGTGGTCAGCGTGCCGCTCTGGGATCGCCGGGAAGGTCCGGTCAACGAGGCCGCCGCCGGTGTCATCCGTGCGCGCAGCCAGCTCGAGGCGCGGGAGTTCGAACTGACCCAGCAACTGGACTCCGCCTATCAGCAATTCCAGATCGCCGCCTCGCAGGTCGAGGCGCTCGAGTCGGGCATCGTGCGCCAGGCCGAGGCCGCGCTGAACGTGGCCGAGGCCGCGTATCGCTACGGCGAGCGCGGGATCATCGACTATCTCGATGCGCAGCGCGTGCTGCGCACCGCGCGCAACGACCTCATCGCCGCCCAATTCGATCTGCAGATGGCTGCCGTGGAAATCGAGCGGCTGCTGGCCAATTCCTTCGCAGGTGAACCCTCATGATTCCGCGTTCTTTCCGCAAGACTTCCCACGGCGCGCGCCGGGTCCAGCCCGCCGCCGGACGGTGGAGCCTCCTGGCCGCGTTCTGCCTCGTCCTGGCCGCCTGCGGCGACAAGCCCGCGGCCGAGGCCGAGCCGGCCGAAATGCTCGACCCCAGCATCGTGGTGGCGAGCGAGGCCATGCAGGCCCGCATCAAGGTTGCCCCGATCACCACGGAACCGTTCAGCGACGTGCTGCGCGTGGCGGGCCGCATCGATTTCGATCGCCAGCGCATGGCCCGGATCGGCGCTCCCGTGACGGGGCGCGTTACCGACATCAACACCACGCTGGGCGCGGCGGTCAAGCCGGGCGACGTGCTGGCGCGCCTGCACAGCACCGAGCTGGGCAGCGCGCAACTGGCCTACCTGAAGGCCAAGGCCCAGTCTGAACTGCAGCAGAACGCCCGCGAACGGGCGCGGCTGCTGTTCGCCGCCGACGTGATCGGCAAGGCCGAACTGCAGCGGCGCGAGAACGAGTACGCGGTGGCCGCGGCCGAGCTGCGCGCCGCGTACGACCAGTTGAGCGTGCTGGGCATGTCGCCGTCGGTGATCTCGCGCATGGGGCAATCGGGCGAGATCAGTTCGTTCTCGCCGGTGGTATCCACGCTGCGCGGGTCCGTGGTCGAGTTCAAGGTATCGCCGGGACAGGTGGTCCAGCCCGCCGATGCGCTGTTCACGGTGGCCGACCTGTCGCGCGTGTGGGCCGTGGCCGAGGTCCCCGAGCAGCAGGCCGACCTGGTGGCGGCGGGCCAGACCGTCGACATCGAGGTGCCGGCGCTGGGCAACCGCAAGATCTCGGGCGAGCTGATCTTCGTCGGCCAGGTGGTCGATCCGGTCACGCGCACCGTGCCGGTCAGGACCTCCATCGACAACGCCGACGGCCGGCTCAAGCCGGCGATGCTGGCGACCATGCTGATCGCCAGCCGGCCGACCGAACAGCTCGTGATTCCCGCCTCGGCCGTGGTGCGTTTCGAGAACGAGGACCTGGTCTACGTCGAGATCGAACCGGGCCGCTTTCGCGCGACGCACGTGCAGATGGGCGCCTCGTACAACGGCAAGCGCTCGGTGGCCTCGGGCCTGAAGGCCGGTGACCGCGTCGTCGTCGAAGGGGCTTTCCACCTCAACAACCAGCGCACTGGCGTCGATCCGGAGTAACCATCATGCTCGAGAAAATCGTCCGCGCTGCCCTGCAGCAGCGGCTGATCATCGTCGTGCTGGCGGTGGTGGCCCTCGTGGCCGGCCTGGACGCCATGCGCAAGCTGTCGGTGGATGCCTTCCCGGACGTGACCAACGTCCAGGTGCAGATCGCGACCGACGCCACCGGCCGTTCGCCGGAGGAGGTCGAACGCTTCGTGACCGTGCCCATCGAGATCGCGATGACCGGCCTGCCCGGGTTGGAGGAAATGCGTTCGCTGAACAAGCCGGGGCTGTCGCTGATCACCCTGGTCTTCACCGACGCGACCGACGTCTATTTCGCGCGCCAGTTGGCGATGGAGCGGCTGATCGAGATCGGTTCGCGCATGCCTACCGGCGTGACGCCCGTGCTCGGGCCCGTCTCCACGGGCCTGGGCGAGGTCTACCAGTACACCCTGGACCGGCCCGACGACGGCGACCGGGAACTGACGCAGAAGGAACTGACGGAGCGGCGTATCGTCCAGGACTGGGTGGTGCGTCCGCTGCTGCGGTCGATCCCGCAGGTGGCGGAAATCAACTCGCAGGGCGGCTACGTCAAGCAGTACCAGGTGCGGGTCAACCCCGACCGCATGAGCCACTACGGCATCACGCTGCATCAGGTCTACGAGGGGCTGGCGCGCAACAACGCCAATTCGGGCGGGGGCATCCTGCCGCACTACGCCGAACAGTACCTGATACGCGGCGTGGGCCTGATCGAGAACCTGCAGGACATCGCCAACATCGTGCTGGCCGAATCCAACGGCACACCGGTCTACGTGCGGGACGTGGCCGAGGTCGGCATGGGGCACGAGGTCCGCTACGGCGCCGTGGTCAAGAACGGCGTGACCGAGTCCGTGGGCGGCATCGTCATGATGATGCGGGGCGGGAACGCCAAGGAAGTGGTGGCGCGCATCAAGCAGCGGGTGGCCGAGATCAACAGTCAGGGCATGTTGCCCGACGGGCTGCAGATCGTGCCCTACTACGACCGCAGCGAACTGGTCGACGCGGCCCTGTGGACCGTGGCCAAGGTGCTGCTGGAGGGCGTCCTGCTGGTCGTCGTCATCCTGTTCCTGTTCCTGGGCGACGTGCGGTCTTCGCTGATCGTCGTCGCGACCCTGGTGCTGACGCCGCTGCTGACCTTCTTCGCGATGAACCGGCTGGGCATCTCGGCCAACCTGATGTCGCTGGGAGGGCTGGCGGTCGCCATCGGCCTGATGGTGGACGGTTCCGTGGTCGTGGTCGAGAACGCCTTCGCCCACCTGGGCCATGCCAAGGACAGCGGCGAGAGCAAGATCCGCATCATCCTCAAGGCGGTGGCCGAGGTGGCGACGCCGGTGGTGTTCGGCATCGGCATCATCATCCTGGTGTTCCTGCCGCTGATGACGCTGCAGGGCATGGAAGGCAAGATGTTCGCGCCGCTGGCCTACACCATCGCCATTGCGCTGGCGATCTCGCTGGTTCTGTCGCTGACGCTGTCGCCCGTGCTGTCGTCCTACCTGCTCAAGGGCGGGGCCGAGCACGACACGCGCATGATCGCCTTCATGAAGCGGCACTACCTGCGCATGCTGGACTGGGTGCTGCGCAACACGAAGAAGACGGTCGTGATGGCGGTGCTGGCCTTCTGCGCGTCGGTCGCCGTGCTGCCTTTCCTGGGCACCTCTTTCATTCCGGAGATGAAGGAAGGATCGATCGTGCCGGGCATCAACCGCGTGCCCAATATCTCGCTCGAGGAGTCGATCGCGCTGGAACGCCAGGCCATGAAGATCATCATGGGCGTGCCCGGCGTGAAATCGGCGATCTCCGGGGTGGGCCGCGGCGAGAGTCCCGCCGATCCACAGGCGCAGAACGAATCCACGCCCATCGTCAGCCTCAAGCCGCAGGACGAATGGCCGGAAGGCTGGACCCAGGACACTATCGCCGCGGAGATCCGCAAGCGCCTGGAAGTGATCCCCAGCGCTCAGATCATCATGGCGCAGCCGATTTCCGACCGCGTCGATGAAATGGTTACCGGTGTGCGCTCGGACGTGGCCGTCAAGGTATTCGGCGAGGACCTGGACCGGCTGCTGCAGAAGGCCCAGGAGATCGCGCGGGTGGCCGAGACGGTACAGGGCGCGCGCGACGTGCGGGTGGACCGGGTCAGCGGGCAGCAGTACCTGTCCATCAACATCGACCGCCAGGCCATCGCCCGCTACGGGCTGAACGTGTCGGACGTGCACGACGTGATCGAAGTGGCCATCGCCGGCAAGACCGCTACCGAGATCTATGAAGGCGAGCGCCGGTTCTCGGCGGCCGTGCGCCTGCCAGAGGACTTCCGCGGCAGCGTGCAGTCCATCCGCCAGATCCTGCTGACCACGCCGCACGGCGTGCGCGTGCCGCTGGAAAGCCTGGCCGCCATCGAGGTGCGCGACGGGCCGGCGCAGATCAGCCGCGAGGGGGGCAAGCGGCGCGTGGTGATCGCCATCAACGTGCAGGACCGCGACCTGGGCGGCTTCGTGGCGGAGTTGCAACAGACGGTACGGGGCAAGGTGCAGTTGCCGACCGGCTACTACCTGGAATGGGGCGGACAGTTCCAGAACATGGAGCGCGCGCTGGGCCACCTGTCCATCATCGTGCCCGCGACCGTGGCTGCCATCTTCTTCCTCCTGTTCCTGCTGTTCAACTCGGTGCGCTACGCGACGCTGATCATCACCGTGCTGCCGTTCGCCTCCATCGGCGGCATCATCGCCCTGTTCGTGACGGGCGAATACCTGTCGGTGCCGGCGTCGGTGGGTTTCATCGCGCTATGGGGCATCGCCGTGCTGAACGGGGTGGTGATGGTGTCCTACATACGCAAGCTGCGCATGGAGGGCATGCCGCTGGCCAAGGCGGTGGTGGAAGGGGCGACCATGCGGTTCCGGCCGGTCATGATGACGGCCACGGTGGCGATGCTGGGCCTGGTGCCTTTCCTGTTCGCGACGGGGCCCGGGTCCGAAGTGCAGAAACCCCTGGCGGTGGTGGTGATCGGGGGATTGATCACGTGCACGGCATTGACGCTGTTGGTGCTGCCGATGCTTTACCGGTGGTTCGACGAAGAGTCGCCCGAGGCATAGACGAACGCAAGGAGAAATCGAATGAAGGAAATCAAGGCGATCATCCGGCCGGTGCGCCTGGACGACGTACGCGAGGCGCTGATGCGCACGCCGGGCTTTCCGGGCATGACCGTTACCCATGTGGAAGGGTGCAGCGCGCCCGGGCGGCACCAGCCGCAGAACCTCAAGGAAGAACTGCTGGATTTCTCGCCCAAGGTGCGCATCGAGATGGTGGCGGCGGACGAACACGCCGATACCTTGTACGAGGCCCTGAAGCAGGCGGCCACGACCGGCCACGTCGGCGATGGCCTGGTGTGGATGAGCGAGGTGGCCCGCTGCGACTATCTCTGGCAGCCCGGGGGCTGATCCCGGGCCCGCCGGCCAGTGCGGTTATCCAGACAGTTTTTTCGTTGTTTTTCTGAAATATGGCAATACCGGCCCCCACCAGGGCCGGTTTCCATATGTGCGCGGCCCGTGCCCGATGGCATGGATATTGCACGGTCCGCCTGCCGTCCGGTCCGGAAGGCGACGGCGGTTCATCTGCACGAAGAAAGAGGGGAAGAAAGGCGCGTGGCGTAGTGCAGCCCGCCGCATCGGTGCGGTGGCCTGCGATGACTGATGTGTCGCAAAGAAAACCGGAGACAGACATGGACAGGTACGGACGAATCCGATGGTCGTCGTTGGCGGCGGCCGCCTTGTTGCTGGCCGCCTGTGGCGGAGGCGATGGCGACAGCGGCGGAGGCTCGAATCCCCCGCCGGGTCCGGGCACCCAGGTGCCGGGCGTCAAGGAGCAAGTGGAAATCGTACGGGACCGCCATGGCGTGTCCCATATTTTTGCCCAGAACCAGCGCGACCTGTTCTTTGCCCAAGGCTACAACGCCGCGCGTGATCGCCTCTGGCAACTGGATCAGTGGCGGCGGCGGGGCGAAGGCAAGATGGCCGAACAGTTCGGGGCCCGCTTCGTGCCGGCCGACCGCGCGGCGCGCAAGTTCCTGTTCCGCGGCGATGCCGAGGCGGAGTTCGCCAGCTATCACCCGCAGGGCAAGGAAATCCTGACCGCGTTCTCCGACGGCATCAACGCCTACGTCGACGAGGTCAAGGCCGATCCCGCCAAGCTCCCCATCGAGTTTCGCCTGACCGGCACCGAGCCCGGCCGCTGGTCGCCCACATCGTCGCTGATCCGCATCTACGGCATCACGCGCAACGTCAGCACCGAGATTTCCATGGCGCGCCGCATCGCGGCCGTCGGGCTGTCGACCACGCAGGAACTGACCGACCAGCAACCGCCCAGAACCCTGCAAGTGCCGGCGGGGCTGGACGTCGGGACCCTGACCACGGCTATCCTGGCCGAATACCAGCTCGCGCGCGGCGGCATGGCCTTCGAGGCCGGCGATTTCCCCCGCAGCCCGCTTTCACCGGTCGACCGCGAGCGCCTGGCCTCGTCCCTGTCGGCCAGCGGTGGCACGGCCAAGCGCGAGCCCGAGGAACTGCTGGCTCTCCAGCACGAGAGCAACAACTGGACCGTGTCCGGCGACCGCACCGCCTCCGGCAAACCCATCCTGGCGGGGGATCCGCACCGCGCGATCAGCATGCCCTCGCTGCGCTACATGGTTCACCTGCACGCGCCGGGCTGGAACGTGATCGGCGCCGGCGAACCCGCGCTGCCCGGCGTGTCGATGGGACACAACGAACGCATCGCGTTCGGCCTGACCATCTTCGCCTACGGCGACGAGGAAGACCTGTACGTCTACGAGACCAATCCCGCCAATCCCGCCCAGTACCGCTACAAGGGAGCGTGGGAAACCATGACGACGGTGGAGGAGAAAGTGCCGGTGCGCGGCCAGGCCGAGCAGACGGTGACGCTCAAGTTCACGCGCCATGGTCCGGTGGTGTACGAGGATGCCGGTGCCAACAAGGCCTACGCGGTGCGCGCCGCCTACCTGGAGTTCCCGGGTACCGCGGCCTACCTGGCCAGCCTGCGGCTGAACCAGGCGAACAACTGGACCGAGTTCAGCGAAGGCATGGCACGCCATTTCACGCCGGGCGAGAACATGGTCTATGCCGACGTGGACGGCAACATCGGCTGGTTCGGCGGCTCGCTGGTGCCCATCCGGCCCAATCCGGACTGGACGGGACTGCTGCCGGTGCCGGGCGACGGGCGCTACGAATGGGCGGGCTATCTGTCCGGCTCATTGCTGCCGCGCATCCTGAATCCCCGCGAGGGCTACTTCGCCACGGCCAACCAGTTCAACGTGCCCGACGACTACGCCTACCGCGACCTGACCAACACCATGGGCTGGGCCGAACCCTATCGCTACAACCGCATCGTCGAGGTGCTCAAGACCGCCACACGGCACACCGTGCAGGATTCGGCCAAGCTCCAGATCGACGAGCTGTCGATCCCGGCGCGCACGCTGGTGCCCATGCTGGCCGGCCTGAATTCCGGCGACGCGGACGTGGCCGAGGCCTTGCAGCGCCTGCGCGCCTGGGACTACGTGGCCAGCGTCGATTCGGTGGCCGCCACCATCTTCGAGGCCTGGCTGCCCAAGGTGAGCGCGCAGGTCACCAGCCTTGTCGTGCCCCCGGCGGGACGTTCGTTGTTCGGGACGCTGTCCAAGCCCGTGGTGTTCGCGCGGCTCGCGGCGCCCGACTCGGTGTTCGGCGCGGATCCGGTGGCGGGGCGCAACGCGCTGCTGCTGGACACGCTGAAGACGGCCATGGGGGACCTGAAGACGCGGCTGGGCGGCGACGTCTCGGCGTGGAAGTGGGGATCGCTGCACCACATCAAGTTCGACCATGAACTGGCGGCCTTCCTGGATGCCGGCACGGCCGGCGATCTGGCCACCCAGCGTTTCGCGGTCGGGGGCACCGGCGATACCGTCCACCGGGCCTCGTACCGGACGTCGGACTACCGCGTGTCCAGCGGCGCTTCCTATCGGCAGATCATCGACGTGGCCGATTGGGACAAGTCGCTGGCGATCAACGTGCCGGGGCAGTCCGCCGATCCGGAAAGTCCGTACTACGACAACCTGCTGGAGGCCTGGTCCAAGGGCGACTACTTCCCGATGGTCTATACCCGCGGCGCGATCGACGCCGTGAAGGCCGACTCGTGGACCTTGCGTCCCGTGGCGCGCTGAGGGAGGCGGCGATGCGCAAACCGATCGTGATCGCATCGGTGCTGGTGGTGCTGGCGGCGGCGCTCGCCGCCGGCCTGGCCGCGGGCAGCCGCGTCACGCTGCTGGTGCTGGACGTGCCGGACCGGCAGGCCACGCTGCTGGTCAAGCGCAGCGCGACGCTGGGCATGGGATGGCTGGAGTCCGAGGCTACCCTGTGCAAGCGCCAGCAGCCCGGCTCGCCCCTGCACTCGGTGATGCTGGCGCCGGAGTTCTGTCCGCTCGCCCTGGCGGCGGGCCAGGAAACACGGGGGGAGCGCGTCCTGCTGACCCTGCCGTTCCTGGCCTGGCTGCATGGGCTGGCCGGGCGGACGCTGTCCTAGGGCCGGTGGCCTACGCCCGTACCCGGTCGTAGGTCACGAAGTCGTAGCCCAGGCCGTCCTCGGGCGGCTGGGGCTCGCGCGAGGACTCGCGCCACTGGCCGGCGGGCAGCGGCGGGAACCAGGCATCGCCCGGCACGTCCGCGTGCACCTCGGTCGCGATCAGCATGTCCGCGCGGTCCAGCGCCACGGCATAGATCTGCGCGCCGCCGATGACGAACACCCGGGCGGCGTCGCCCGCCGCGGCCAGGGCATCTTCCAGCGTGTGCACTATCGTCGCGCCCTCGGCCGCATAGGCCGGGTCGCGGGTGATGACGATGTTCTGGCGGCCCGGCAGCGGCCGGCCCAGCGATTCCCAGGTCTTGCGTCCCATCACGATGGGATGGCCGAGCGTGGTGCGCTTGAAGTGCGCCAGGTCGCCGCGCAGGCGCCAGGGCAGGGCATTGTCGCGTCCGATGACGCGGTTGCTGGCATAGGCGACGACAAGGATGAGCTGGGCGGGCATGGCGGGGAAGAATCCGGGGTATCCAGCCCGCAATCTAGCATGAACGCCCAGGGCGCCCATTGACTCGCCGGTTGAGACGGATGGCTGCCACGCCGCGGGATTTCTGATACAACGCAAGGCTGTGGGTCCGGTTCGCGCCGCGGCTGGACCGCATCACGACAACCATCCATCACCAATCGACAAGGGAATCATGGGAACGCAGATCGAATTGACCGCCTCCGACGGTGCCACCATTTCCGCCTATCGCGCCGACCCCGCCGGCAAGCCGCGCGGCGGCCTGATCGTGTGCCAGGAAATCTTCGGCGTCAACGTCCATGTCCGCGGCGTGTGCGACCGCTATGCCCAGGAAGGCTACCTGGCCATCGCCCCCGCGTTCTTCGACCGTGTCCAGCCGGGCGTGGAACTGGGCTATGAGCCCGACGACATCGCCAAGGGCCGCGAACTGATGCAGAAGGTCTCCATCGACAACGCCCTGAAGGACGTCGCCGCCGCACTGGCCATCGCCAGCGAGGCGGGCAAGGTCGGCATCGTCGGCTATTGCTGGGGCGGCACCGTGGCCTGGGCCGCGGCCGGGCGCCTGGACGGCCTGTCGGCCGCCATCCCCTACTATGGCGGCGGCATCGCCGGCATGGCCGACAAGAAGCCCCGCATCCCGACCATGGCGCATTTCGGCGAAAAGGACCACGCCATTCCGATGACCGACGTCGAGAAGATCCGCGCCGCCCAGCCCGACGTGATCGTCCACACGTATGCGGCCGGCCATGGTTTCAACTGCGAGATGCGGGGTTCGTACGACAAGCCCAGCGCCGACCTGGCGCTGTCGCGCTCGCTGGAGTTCCTGCGCCAGCACGTGGGCTGACGCGGCATGCCCGTCCGGCCGCGGGCCCCAGGGGGAAACAGACCCTAGGCCGGCGTGCCGGATGCGGCGGCTTCCTCCAGGCATTCGATCAGCAGTGTCGTGCTGGGGGACATGGTCCGGTTGCGGTTCCATGTGATGCCCAATGGGCGCATCAGTTTCGGGAAGTTGAAGGGCAGCACCGACACCAGGCCCTGGCGCCGGTAGTGGTGGGCGATGTCGCGCGTCATGGTGGCGATGGCATCGGTTTCCTGGAGATAGGTCAGCACGAACTGCACCGACAGAGCCTCGACGAAATCGGCCGGCATCGGGAAACCGTGCTGTTCGAAGGTGCGCTCCAGCGGCTCGTGCAGCAGTCCCTCGGACGACGGCAGCACCCAGGGGCAATGCATGATGTCGGCCCATTCCAGGCGCTTGCGCCGCGCCAGCGGATGGCCGGGGCGGGCGATCAGCACCACCGGCTCCTGCGATAGCACCTTGCCGCCCAGTTCGGGCAAGGCGTGCTTCTCGGCCAGTCGCCCGACGATCAGGTCGAGTTCGCCCTGCAGCAATTGCGGCAGCAGCCGCTCCATCGTGCCCTCGCGCAACAGGACGTTGGTTCGGGGTGCGCGCTGCTTGAGCAGCGCGACGCTGCGCGGCAGCAGCGCGGGCACGACGTTCGACAGGACGCCGACGCGGATGCGGCCCGTATCGCCGTCCAGCAGTCCCTTGAGTTCGTCCCGCGCCTGGGAAAAATCGTTCAACAGCCGGCGCGCGTGGCGGATCAGGCATTCCCCGTAAAGCGTCGGCGTCACGCCCTTGGGCGTGCGCTCGAACAGCTTCAGGTCCAGCCCCTTTTCCATCTCGCCCAGCATCTTGGAGACGGCCGGCTGCGTGACGTTGATGTGCGCGGCGACCTTGCCGATGTGACGCAGCTCGTCCAGCGCCACCAGCAAACGCAGGTGCCGGGGCCGCAATTCGTTCCGTATGTACCAGTCGAGCTGCGTCATGCCTGCTTCCGTCGCACGAAGTGCGGGCGATCTTAGCACCGGCGCGGCCGGCGCCGTATCTGGGTGCGGTGCAGCATTACCCCGGGGTAATGAATCCCTCCACATTCTTCATTGGACGCTCTCCGGGGCCGATTCCACAATGGCCGCCGATCAACATCCGGCCGCGCGAAGCACGCAGCCGGGAGACTTCCGCCCGTCCGGGCGCCGCGGCCTGCCGCCGCACGAGGAGACAAACATGGGTCCGCTGCGTCCGTCGTCGATGTCCGTTCATCCTTTCTTGCGGCGCGCGGTGCTCGCGGCCGCCGCGGCGCTGGTGCCGCTGCTGTTCGCTCAACCGTGCCTGGCCCAGGGAAGCGAGCCGTTCCCGTCCAAGCCGTTGCGGCTGGTCGTGCCCTTCGCGCCCGGCGGCGCGGCGGACGTGATCGGCCGTTCGGTGGCCGAGCAGTTGCAGCGCGAGCTGGGCCAGTCGGTGGTGGTGGTCAACCGCGACGGGGCCGGCACCATCGTCGGGGTGAACTATGTGGCGAAAGCGCCGGGCGACGGCTACACGCTGCTGCTGAGCGGCGACGCCGCCACCATCAACACGGCCAGTGGCCGCACGCTGCCCTACGACTTCCTGCGCGAGCTGACGCCGGTCTCGGTGCTATTCTCCGGTGCCCAGATCCTGCTGGTCAGCAAGGACAGTCCCTTCAAGACCTTGCAGGACATGGTGTCCTACGCGCGTGCCCATCCGGGCAAGCTGCGCTACGGCAGCTCGGGCATCGGCACGTCCATCCACTTGTCCGAGGCCTCGTTCAACGCCGCGGCCGACATCGAGGCGCTGCACGTGCCCTACCGGGGCGTGGCGCCGGCCATCACCGATCTCATCGGCGGCCAGGTGGACTACGTGATCGCCGGTTCGTCGCTGGCCACGCCGGCCATCCAGAGCGGCCAACTGCGGGCCCTCGCCATCACCACGGCCAAGCGGTCGCCGATGCTGCCCGACATTCCGACCGCCAGGGAGCAGGGCGTGGATGTCGAGACGATGGGGTGGTATGGGCTGTTCGTGCCGGCCACCACGCCGCCGGCGGTCATCGCCAGGCTGAATGCCGCCACGCTGGCGGCGCTCAAGACGCCCGAGTTGTCCGAGCGCTTCAAGTCCATAGGCGGCGAAGCGCGCGGGACCTCGCCGGAAGAGGCGGCCGTTTTCGTCAAGGCCGAGATCCGCAAGTTCTCCGAACTGATGCGCCGGCTCAACATCAAGCTCGACAACTGACCGAGCAGGACATGCCCATGAATCGATCCGCTTGCGAACCGGCCGCCGATACGGTGCTCGTGCGCCGCGAGGGCGCGGTGATGCACGTGTCGCTGAACCGGCCCGATGCCCGCAATGCCCTCAACACGCCGGTGCGCCAGGCGCTGGCCGCTGCGTTCCGGCAGGCCGAGGCCGACGCCGGCGTGAGGGCGGTACTGGTGACCGGAGAAGGACGCCATTTCTGCGCCGGCGCGGACATCCGCGAACTGCGGGCGCGGACCATGCTGGAAGCCGGGTGGGCGCCCGAGCGCCTGGACACGATGGTCGAGGCCTTGTCCAAGCCCGTGGTCGGCGCGCTGCACGGGTACGTGCTGGGAGGCGGACTGGAGCTGGCGCTGGCGTTCACCGTGCGGCTGGCGTCCGAGGATTTCCGGGGCGGCTTTCCCGAGGTGAAGCTGGGCATCTTCCCCGCGCTGGGCGGTACGCAGCGCCTGCCGCGGCTGGTGGGGGAAGGGCGGGCGCTGGAGTTGATGCTGCGCGGCCGCATCGTCGATGCCCGGGAAGCGCTGGACGCGGGCCTGGTGACCGAGATCGCGCCGGCCGATGAACTGCGCCAGCGCGGCCTGGCACTGGCGCAGGAGCTGGCGGCGGGGCCGCCGGTGGCGATGCGGGCCATCATGGAGTGCGTCCGCCGCGCGGGCGACCTGGGGCGGGCCGATGGGCTCGACTACGAGCGGCGGTTGTTCGGCATCGTCTGCGGCACCGAGGACAAGGCGGAGGGCGTAGAGGCCTGGCTGGAGAAGCGGCCCCCGCGCTTTTCGGGCCGGTAGCCGCGCATCGCGCCAGGACGGAGAAACCTAGTCATGAATCTGCAAGGCTTGCTGGAGCCGCGTTCCATCGCCATCGCGGGGGCGTCGGCCGATCCCTCGAAGCTGTCCGGGATGATCCTGGGCTTTCTGTCGCGCAGCGGTTTCGAGGGCCGCGTCTACCCCATCAACCCCCGCTACGCGACCGTCGCGGACATGCCGTGCTATCCGTCGGTCGAGGCCTTGCCCGAGCCGGTCGACCTGCTGGTGTGCGTGGTCCCCATCGCAGCCGCCTTCGAGTCGATCGAGGCGGCTGCGCGGCGCGGCGTCCAGTTCTGCGTGCTGATGACGGGCGGCTTCGGCGAAGGCCGCAGCGGCGACGAGGGGCGGGCCCGCCTGGCACGCCTGCAACGCCTGTGCCGCGAGACCGGCATGCACGTGGTCGGGCCCAACACCGTCGGCATGGTCAATTTCCGCAAGCGGCTGCCGCTGACCTTCGCCGATTGGTACGGCCGGGACACCGGCCAGCGCGGCGGCGTGGCCATCGTCACGCACAGCGGCAGCGTGGGCGGCCTGATCTTCTCGTCGCTCCAGCTCAACCGCATAGGCGTGGACTACTGGGTAGGCCTGGGCAACGAAGCCACGCTGGAGACGGCCGATTTTATCGCCCACTTCAGCGCCGACCCGGACATCCACACCATCATCTGCTACATGGAGGGGATCCGGGACGGGCGCAAGTTCATCGCCGCCGCCGAGGCGGCGCGGCGCACCGGCAAGCGCATCGTCGTGCTCAAGGCCGGCGAGTATCCCGATTCGGTACGGTCCACGATCGCGCATACCGCCCGCCATCCCACCGACCGCGACGTGTATGCGGGCGTCTTCCGCCAACTGGGGGTGATCCAGGTGGTATCGCTGTCGGAGCTGAGCTATGTGATGACGCTGCTTACCAGCGTGGGCGACCGGCTGGGGCCGCGCGTGGGCATCATCTCCGCCTCGGGCGGCGCCTGCTCGGTCATCGCCGATCACGTGATCCAGGCGGGCCTGGAGCTGCCGGAGCTGCCACCCGCGATTCAGCAGGCGTTGGACCGCGGCATTCCGGTCTACGGGTCGTCCAGCAATCCGGTCGACCTGTCGGCGGACGTGGTGGCGCGCGGGGAAATCCTCGGACACACGCTGGCGACGCTGCGCGAGGACGACAGCATCAATGTCTGGATGCTGTTCGGGCGGCCCATCATCGATCGCTACTACCCCATGCTGATCGAGTTCGTGAATGCCACGGGCAAGGCCATGGTGGTGTGCTGCGGCGTACCGCTGGCGCCGGAGGTCCACGCGGCCCTGGCCGAGCACGGCATTGCCGTGCTGCTCGATCCCGAACTGTGCCTGCGCGCGCTGGCGCGGATCGCGTGCCGTCCTGCCGAGGAGCCCGTACCCGCGCCGCCGCTGCCGGCGCGCGCGGCGGATGGCCGGACAGTCCGGGGCCGGCAGGCGGGCGAGCTGCTGGCGCGGCATGGACTGGGTCTCTCGGCGTCGTCCGTGCCCTGGCTGCGGGTGGAGATCGCATCGGACAGGGACTTCGGCCCGGTGGTCATGGCCAACTGGCTGCCGGCCTACCGGGTCGGCACGCACCGCGTGGTGCGCGCGCTGCCCGCCTCCGCCGCGGATCTGCTGGCCCTGGTGGACGACCTGGGCGAGCAGTTGCAGGAATGGCCGGCCGAGCCGGGCGACATCGAGGAAGCGCTGGCGACCGTGGTGCGGGCCTACGAGCAGTCCCCCGGCGTGCATGGACTGGGCGTCGAGTTCGGCAGCGCGAACGGGCGGGTGGCGGTCTGCGCGGCGGTCGACCGCGAGACGCAGGCCGGCTGACCATGGACGAAGCCTACATCGCCGGCGTGGGGGAGCTGCCGCAAGGCCGGTCGCCCTTGCCGGACACCATGGCGCTGCACGTGGAGCTGGCCCGCCGCGCGCTCGAGGACGCGGGCATGGACCTGGCGCAGGTCGACGCGGTGCTGACCGTCCCGCCCCGCACCGACCCCTATCTGATCCACGCCGCCGCCCTGGCCGAACACCTGGGCATCGAGCCCGCCGTGGCCTGGACCCTGGAGGCCGGCGGCGCGGCGCCCATGGCGATGGTGGAGGCCGCGCGCGGCCTGATCCGCGGCGGCGGCGCGACCACGGTCCTGATCGTGGCCGCCGACATGCCCCTGGGCGCGGTGTCGCGGAATGCCTATGTGAAGACCCTGGCCGAGGCGGGGCCGGTGCATCCGGAATGGGAAGTGCCCTACGGCCCCAGCGTTCCCGCGATGTTCGCCCTGGTGGCCCGCGCCTACGCGCAGCGCTGGGGCGACATCGGCGAAGGCCTGGCGGCCGTGGCGGTGCACGACCGGCGGGCCGCGGCCGTGCATCCCAACGCGCACCATCGGGAAGCCATCGATGCGGCGGCCCACCGTGCCAGCCGCCTGATCGCCGATCCGCTGCGTCTGCTGGACTGCGCGCCGGTGTCCGACGGCGGTGGTGCCCTGGTGGTGACCGCGACGCCGGGCGCGCGCCGGGTGCCGGTTCGGGGTACGGGTTTCGCCACCAGCCACATGCATCTGTCGGCGGCCGCGTCGCTGACGGCGTTCTCGGCCGGCAGGGCGCTCGACGCGGCATTGCGGCAGGCGGGAGCGGACCGGGGCGATATCGATCTGGCGCTGGTCTACGACTGCTTCACGATCGCCATGCTGGTGAACCTGGAGGACCTGGGGTTGGCCGAGCCGGGACACGCGGGCAAGAGTTTCCTGGACGGCCGTTTCGGCCCGGCGGGCGCGCTGCCCGTGAACACCCACGGCGGCCTGTTGTCGCATGGACATCCCGCCCGGGCCGGGGGCATGGGCAACGTGGTCGAGGCGGTCGTGCAACTGCGCGGTGAAGCCGGCGCGCGCCAGGCCGGCAAGAGGCGGCTGGCGCTCGCGCATGGCATGGGCGGCGTGTTCGCCACGCATGGCGTCCTGCTGCTGGGAGCGCCGCGATGAGGCCCGCTTCTTCCCCGGGACCGCTGGCACCGTATCGCGAGGCGGCCGGGCGGGGTGTGCTGCTCCTGCCCCGCTGCGGCGATTGCGGCGCGTGGCAGTGGCCGCCCCGGGCCGTCTGCCGGGGGTGCGGCGGCGCGCTGGACTGGCGCCCGGCCAGCGGCGGCGGACGCCTGTCGACCTGGAGCGTGGTGACCCGGGCGCCGCGCCCGGAACTCCAGGCCGATGTGCCCTACGTCGTGGCCTTCATCGAACTGGACGAAGGCGTGCGCCTGTTCACCCGTATCGTCGGCACCGAGGCCGGTGCGCTGCGGGCGGGCCTGCGGGTGCGCTGCCGCTTCGATCCGTCGCCCGATCCCGCTGTATCGATTCCCGTATTCGTCGTTGCAGAAGGTTGACATGGATTACCTGATACCCGCGGAGTTCGTGCAGTTCGCCGATCTGGCGCGCCAGTTCGTGCAGAAGGAGTTGTGGCCCCACGAAGAAAAGGTGGAGCGCGCCGACCGCGTGCCGCCCGAGCTGGCCCGCGGCCTGCGGGCGAAGGCGGTGGAGCTGGGCCTGTTCGGCTTCAACATGCCGGAAGAGGCTGGCGGCCCCGGGTTGCCCTATCTGGCGCAGGTCCTGATACGCGAACAACTGGGGCAGGCCAGCGTGGCGCTGGCCGACATGGCGGGCCGTCCGCCCAAGGCCCTGCTGGCCTGCCGCGGCGAGCAGCGCGAACGCCTGCTGGCGCCGGCCGTACGCGGCGAAGAGGTCTGGGCCTTCGCCCTGACCGAGCCCGGCGCGGGGTCGGACGCCGCGGCCATCCGTACCCGCGCGGCTCGCGTGGAAGGAGGCTGGCGGCTGAGCGGCACCAAGCACTTCATTTCGCACGGCAACCATGCCGACCGGATCATCGTGATCGCCAAGGCGCGGCATGACGACGGCGACGTGCCGGCCGCATTCGTGGTGGAACAAGGCGCGCCGGGATTCTCCGTGGGCCGGGTCCATCGCAAGATGGGATGGCGCGGCTATCCGGTGTGCGAGCTGGTGTTCGACGAGGTGTTCGTGGCCGATGCGAACGTGCTGGGCGAGATCGGCGGCGGCCTGCGGCTGGGGCTGGCCAATATCCTGGAGTCGCGCATAGGCGTGGCGGCCCACTGCGTGGGCATGGCGCAGCGCGCCTACGACTACGCGACCGAGCACCTGCGAGTGCGCCGACAGTTCGGGCGGGCGCTGGGCAGCTTCCAGGGCCTGCAATGGATGGTGGCCGAGATGGCGGTGGACATCGAGCAGTCGCGCGCCCTGCTCTATGCGGCGGCGCGCGAGATGGACCGGGGGGCGGACGCCCGCGCGGCCGTTTCCATGGCCAAGCTGTCGGCCACCGAGATGGCGGGCAGGGTGGCGGACCGCGCGCTGCAACTGCTGGGCGGCGCGGGCTACATGGCCGAATCGCCGGTGGAGATGATCTATCGCGATGTCCGCGCCTTCCGCATAGGCGAGGGCACGAGCGAGATCCAGAAGAACCAGATCGCGCGGGCGTGCCTGGGCCGGGAGATGTTCGCATGACGTCGGCGTCGAACGGGCCGCTGGCCGAGGTGGACGGCTGGACCCTGGGGCGCTTCGCCGACGAGATCGGCGCGCGCTTCGGCGATGGCGAGGCCCTGGTGGCCAGCGATCGCCAGCACGGCCCCGGCCTTCGTCGCTGGACCTACGCGGAACTGGCGCGCGACGCGTGCGCGCTGCAATGGGCGCTGATGCGGCAAGGCATCCGGCCGGGCGACCGGGTCGGCGTGATGCTGTCGAGCTTTCCGGAGTGGGTGCTGTATCTGTTCGCCGTCACGCGGCTGGGGGCGGTGCTCGTTCCGGTCAATCCGCGGTTCCGCAGCCGCGAGCTGCGGCACGTGCTGGGCCATTCCGGCGCCCGCGCGTTGATCGCCATGGGCAGCTATCTGGGCCACGACTACGCGGGCCAGATCGCCGAGGCCCGCGCGGAGGCGGCGCTGCCGGCGCTGGAAACCGTGATCGGCGTGCATACGGCGCCCGCCGCGGATGCGCGGGATACGGCGGACCTGGTCGAGTCGGGCCGGCGGTATCTGGACGAGCATGGCGCGCCGCCCCGCGCGGACGACGCCGAGACCGTCGCGGTGCTGTTCTATACCTCGGGCACGACATCGTTTCCCAAGGGCGTGCCGCTGACGCATGCGAACCTGCTGCCGCATTCGGTGCGCGGCGGCCGCTGGCTGGAGCTGGAGCCGGGCGAGGGCGTGCTGACCCTGTATCCGTTCTTCGGCATCTCGGGTGGCGCGAACAAGGTCCTGTCCACCCTGGGCGCCGGCGCGCGGCTGGTCTTCCAGGACAGCTACCGGCCGGACGAAGCGGCCGAGCTGCTGCGCGCGCAGCGGTGCACCGTGATCCACGGCGTGGACGTGCAGATCCGTGAACTGATGGTGGCGTGCCGGCGCAATCCCTCGGGCGACGAGCCCGAACGCCGGGCCACCATCGCCTTCACCGCCGGCCTGGACGAGGCGCTGGCACGCGAGATGGGACCCGGGCTGGGCATCCATCGTTTCATCCATGCCTACGGCATGACCGAGACCAATCCCATGATTCTGTACAACCGCCTGGACGATGCGTTCGAGGTGAGCGTGAAGGCGGGCGGACGCGTGGCCGAAGGCGCCGAGGTGCGAGTCGTGGATCCCGAATCCGGCCTGGACCGGCCGGCCGGGCAGGAAGGCGAGATCGTCGTGCGCGGGCCCACGGTCATGCGGGGGTACTACAACGATCCCGAATCCACCGCCGCGGCGCTTCGCGACGGCTGGTTCCATACCGGCGACCTGGGCGTGCGGACCGGAGACGGCTTCCTGTTCTACGTGGGCCGGCTCAAGGACATGCTGAAGGTGGGCGGTTTCAACGTCGCGCCGCAGGAGGTCGAAGGGCTGCTGCGGACCCACGAGGCGATCGCCGACGTCGCGGTCGCGGCGGGCAGCGATCCGCGGCTGGGCGAGGTGCCCGTGGCCTTCGTCCGGCTGCGTCCGGGCATGTCGGCGGACGCGGACGAACTGATCGCCTGGTGCCGCGCGCGCATCGCCAATTTCAAGACGCCGCGGGCCGTCTATTTCGTCGACGAGCTGCCCTACCATACGGCGGCCAACGGTTCCAAGCTGCAGCGCCACGTCCTGCGCGAGTGGGCGCGCCAGCGCGAAGCCTCTATCCCCTGACCCCCCGGAGCAACCATCATGCGCATCTGGCACCAGAGCTTTACCGTACTGCAGGACCTGCCGGCCTATGCCGAGGCGCTCAAGCTGCGCATAGGCGAGGTCGTGCGGCCCGACACCGAGGTCGTGCTGCACGGGCAGATACCCGGCACCTACACCAGCGACTACCCGGGCTCGGACCTGGCCTACGGCGTGCTGTACTGGATGCACGGCCTGCAATGGCTGGCCGCCGCGCGTGAGGCGCAGAAACAGGGCTTCGACGCGATGGTGCTGGCCAGCATCGCCGGCCCGATGGCGCGCGAAATCCGGACCATCGTCGACATACCCGTGGTCGGCTACGGCGAAGCCGCGTTCAATCTCGCGGGCCTGTACGGCCGGCGCGCCGGCATGCTGTTCTTCATCAAGGAGCGGCTGGATTTCTGGCCCGAGCAATTGCGCCACTGGGGACTGGAGAACCGCTTCGCCGGCATCGAGCACGCCGGCGTGTCGTTCCAGGACGTGCTGGCCGGGCACATGGACCCGTCGCGGCGCGACGCCGTGGTGGCCCGCATCGTCGAGCAGGGCGAGAAGCTGGTGCGCGAGACCGGCGCCGATGTGATCGTGCCAGGAGAGATGCCGATGAACCTGCTGCTGTCGAAAGCGGGCGTCGATCGGATAGGTGGCGCCACCGTGGTCGACGGGCTGGCCGTCTCGTTCAAGATGGCCGAGATGATGGTGGACTTGCGCCGCCTGAGCGGCATGCGGCCCAGCGACCACGGCTATTTCCACCAGTCGCCGGATCCGCGCCGCTTCGAGCAGGTGTTGCAGTTCTACGGCGTGTCGGAACTCGGCTCCCGGATTCCCGAGTGCTGAACGCCGGACCCGAATAACGATAAAGGAGACCTGTCATGTCGATCGATCCCGCGCGCCCCGCTGGGCGTCGTCCGCCGCGCCGGCCATGGGTGGCGCTGGCCGCCGGGCTGCTGACTGCCGGCGGCGCCCTGGCCCAGTCCTACCCGGCCCGTCCGGTCACCGTCATCAACCCCTGGACGCCAGGCGGCCCGGCCGATGCCGTGGCGCGCCCCATCCTGCAGAAATTGTCCGAGCGCCTGGGGCAGCAGTTCGTGGTCGAGAACCGCGCCGGTGCCAATGGCGTGATCGGCTCGGCCATGGTCGCCCGGGCCCGGCCGGACGGCTACACCCTGCTGTTCTCGCACGTCGGGCCCATCACCATCAGCCCGGCCCTGCAACGCGACATGCCCTACGACCCGGTGAAGGACCTCGCGCCCATCACCCAGGTCGTGTCGGCGCCGCTGGTGCTGGTGGTCCGGCCGCAGCTTCCCATCCATGATCTGGGCGAACTCATCGCCTATGCCAAGGCGCATCCCGGCAAGCTGTCCTACGGGTCGGTGGGGCCGGGCAGCACGACGCACCTGGCGGGGGCGATCCTGGGCAAGAAGGCGGGCGTGGAGCTGCTGCACGTGCCCTACAAGGGCGCGGCCCCGGTCATTACCGACATGCTGGGCGGGCAGATCGACATGGCGTTCCTGAACATCTCGGGGGCGGTGGCGTATCTGAAAAGCGGGCAGTTGCGCGGCATCGCGGTCAGCACGCGCCAGCGGTCGACGCTGCAGCCGGAGCTGCCGGCCATTGCCGAGCGGTTTTCGGACTACGAGATCAATTCCTGGTACGGGATGATGGCGCCGGCCGGGACGCCGCAGGCGATCGTCGACAAGCTGCAGGGCGAGATCGCGGCCATCGTGAAGCTGCCGGACGTCGCGCGGCAACTGGAGGGGCTGGGCCTGGCACCGGAAGGCACGACGCCCCGGCGCTATGCCGAGCAGATCCAGGCGGACCTGGCCCGGTGGCGCGAGGGCGTGAAGGCGGCCGGGCTGGCGCCCGAGTGAGTCGGCCCTAGACAGCCATGGGCGCCGTGAGCGGCGCGTGGTGTTCGTATCCGACCAGCGAGAAGTCGCCCGGCTCCACGCGTTCCAGCCATTCCGGCTCGTACTTGCCGGTGACGGCGTAGTCGGGGATGCGGTCGGACAGGGCCAGCTGCGGCGCGGGGAAGGGCGTGCGGGTCAGTTGCTCCCGCAGCATGGGGAGATGGTTCTCGTAGATGTGGGCATCGCCCATGAAATAGCTGAACCAGCGCGGCTGGTAGCCGGTCAGCCGACCGACCAGATGCAGCAGCGCGGCGCCCTCGGTCAGGTTGAAGGGCGTGCCCAGGCCGATGTCGTTCGACCGGATGTACAGGCACAGCGAGATCTCGCGCGTGGTCGCGTTGGGCAGGAACTGGTAGAGCAGGTGGCAGGGCGGCAGCGCCATTTCCTCGATCTGCGCCCAGTTCCAGCCATGGAAAAGGATGCGGCGGTCGCCGGGGTTGTCGTGGATGGTGTCCAGGCACTGGCGCAACTGGTCGACTGCCTTGTAGAGCAGCACCTTGCGCGCGCCGTCTTCGTCGAACTCGGCCACGCGGGCGTAGCCGCGGCCCAGCGCGTCCTGCAGCTGGGCGGCGCGCGATGCGTCCAGCACCTTGTAGGCCGGCCACTTGCGCCATTGGACGCCGTAGACCGGGCCCAGGTCATCGTCGCCTTCGCGATAGGGGTTGGCCAGCCATTGCGCGTTCTCGTTCGCGTTCTGGTCCCAGACCTTGCAGCCCAGTTCGCGGAATTCCGCGGCGTTGCGCGAGGCGCGCAGGAAGCCCACCAGTTCGCCGATGGCGGATTTGAACGCCAGCCTTTTGGTGGTGACGGCCGGGAACCCCTGCCGCAGGTCGAACCGCAGCGCGGCGCCGGGCAGGCTGAGGGTGCGGATGCCCGTTCTGTTCACTTGCCACGAGCCGTTGTCGAGGACGGATTGGACGAGGTCGAGGTATTGTTTCATGGGCCTGGGCTGCACAGATGCGATGGCCGGGCGCGGAAAAGCACCCGCCGGCCCTGATTATCGCATGTCCCCGGGCGCGGCCAGGTGGCGCGAAGTCCGCGTATCCGGGCCGGCCACCGTGCGCCGGAGACCCTGGCACGAGTCCTGCATGCGATAGTTACGTCTGCCTGTTCCCCTGCCGCATCGATGCGTCCCGCTTCCATTCCCGATACCCTGCGCCGCCTCTGGGCGCACGACACCTTCGTCTACAGCCTGCGCGTGTTCATCGCCCTGGCCAGCGTCATGGCGCTGTGCGGGTGGTACGACAGGATGGACCTGGTCATTCCGGCTTTCCTGGGCGTCATCGCCTGCGCACTGGCCGAGACCGACGACAACTGGCGCGGCCGGCTGCTGGCCCAGGTCGTCACGCTGGCCTGCTTCGCCGTGGCGGCCGTCGCCGTCAAGGCGCTGTTTCCCTATCCGTGGCTGTTCCTGGCGGGAATGGTGCTGTCCACGTTCTGCCTGACCATGCTGGGGGCTATCGGCGAGCGCTACCGCGCCATCGGATACGCGACCCTGACTCTGGCCATCTACACCACCATAGGGGTGGAGCAGGGCCGCGGCGGCGGCTTCTGGCACGAGCCGGCGCTGCTGATGGCCGGAGCGGCCTGGTACGGCCTGCTGTCGGTGCTGTGGGCGGCGCTGTTCGTGCACCAGCCGGTGCAGCAGCGGCTGGCGCGGCTGTACGCCGTGCTGGGGGACTACCTGCTGCTGAAGGCCTCGCTGTTCGAGCCCGTGCGCGGCATCGACCTGGAGGCGCGCCGGCTGGAATTGGCGCAGCTCAACGGCAAGGTGGTGATGGCACTGAACGCGGCCAAGGAAAGCATTTTCAGCCGCCTGGGGCAGAGCCGGCCGGGCCGCAAGACGGCCCGCTATCTGCGGCTGTATTTCATCGCGCAGGACGTGCACGAGCGCGCCAGTTCCTCGCACTATCCCTATGACGAACTGGCCGACGCCTTCTTCCACAGCGACATCATGTTCCGCTGCCAGCGGCTGCTGGGCCTGCAAGGGCAGGCCTGCCGCCGGCTGGCGCGGGCGATCCGGATGCGCCAGCCCTTCGATGCGGGCGACGAGGCGCGGCAGGCCCGGGCCGACCTGGATGCCTCGCTGGACTATCTGCGCCGGCAGGGCCGTCCGGAGTGGGCGCGGCTGCTGCGGTCGGTGGGAGCGCTGTCGGCCAACCTGGCGGAACTGGACCGGCGGCTGGGCAGCGCGAGCAATCCCGACAAGCTGGACGAGCAGCAGCAGGACAACAGCCTGCTGGATCGTTCGCCGCAGTCGGTGGGCGAGGCCTTCGACCGGGTGCGGCTGCAATTGACGCCGGGGGCGCCGGTGTTCCGTTATGCCGTGCGGCTGACGCTGGCGATGGCGGCGGGCTACGGGATGCTGCATCTGGTCCATCCGCAGCAGGGCTACTGGATCGTGCTGACGACGCTGTTCGTCTGCGCGCCCAGCTATGGCGCCACGCGTACCCGGCTGGTGCAGCGGGTGCTGGGGACGGTGCTGGGACTGCTGGTGGGGTGGGTGCTGTTCACGCTGTTCTCCAGCCTGCTGGTGCAGGCGCTGTTCGCGGTCGTGGCGGGGGTGGCGTTCTTCGCGACGCGGTCCACGCGCTACATGATCGGCACGGCGGCGATCACGGTGCTGGTATTGCTGTGTTTCAACCAGATCGGCAACGGCTACGACCTGTTCGTGCCGCGCCTGGTGGATACGCTGATCGGCGCGGGGATCGCGGGGCTGGCTGTGCTGGTGGTGTTGCCGGACTGGCAGGGGCGCCGGCTGACGCAGGTGGCGGCCAATGCACTGGCCGCGAACAGCCGTTACCTGCGCGAGATCATGATCCAGTACGAGACGGGCAAGCGCGACGACCTGGCCTATCGGCTGGCCCGGCGCAACGCGCATAACGCGGATGCGGCCCTGTCGATGGCGATGTCGAACATGCTGGCCGAGCCGGGCCATTTCCGGCGCGACGCGGACGCGGGGCTGCGGTTCCTGACGTTGTCGCACACCTTGCTGAACTACCTGTCGGGGCTGGGAGCGCATCGGGAAAGTCTGTCGGACCATGCCAGCGATGCGCAGATCGCGCGGATGACGATGGGGGTGATCGATGCGCTGGACGGGATCGCGGCGGGGATGGCCGGAAAGGGGGGCCTGGCGGCCAGCAGCGAGGAGGAGGGGGCCTTGGCGCGGGCGCTGGAGCAGTTGCCCGAGGATGATGCCGATGACGGGCATCGGCTGGTGTTGACGCAGTTGGGGTTGATCGGGGGGCTGCTGGGGCCGTTGCGGAAGGTGGGGAGTCGGGTGGCGAGGTTGGAGTCCCGGGAGGTGGAGGAGTCGGCGGACCCGCCCGCACCGGTGTAGGCCGGGCGCCGACTCGTTGGCGCGGGTGCGCTAATAGCCGACGGCCTGGCCGTCGCGGCGGGAGTCGGAGGCGGCGATGTAGCCTTCGTCGCTGCGGTAGATCAGTTGGGCGGTGCCGAAGTCCAGGCTATGGCGTTCCGAGACTTCGACGGTGTGGCCCAGCTTGCGCAGGCCGTCGACCACCGCGGCGGGGGTGTGGGCTTCCAGGCGGACTTCGCCGGGCTCCACGCGGAAACGCGGGGCGTCGCTCATGGCTTGCGGGTTCTGGCCGAAGGCGCCCAGGCGTACCAGCATCTGCATGTGGCCCTGGGCCTGCATCGAGCCACCCATGACGCCGAAGGCCATGACGGGCTGGCCGTTGCGGGTGACGAAGCCGGGGATGATGGTGTGCATCGGTTTCTTGGAGGGGGCGACGCAGTTGACGTGGCCGGGGCGCAGGTTGAAGCCGATGCCGCGGTTGTGCAGCGAGATGCCGGTGCCGGGGACCACGACGCCCGAGCCGAAGCCCTGGAAGTTGGACTGGATGAACGAGACCATGGTGCCGTCCGCGTCGGCGGCGGCCAGGTAGACGGTGCCACCCAGCTTGGGGGTGCCGGCGGTGGGGGTGCTGGCGCGGGCGGGGTCGATCAGGGCGGCGCGCTGCGCGAGGTAGGCCGGGTCCAGCAGATCGGCCAGGCCCATGCGCATGGCGGCGGGGTCGGCGATGTGTTCATGCAGGTCGGAGAAGGCCAGTTTCATGGCCTCGATCATGGCGTGGTACATGGCGGGGCTGTCCAGGCCCATGCCTTCGAGGTCCAGGCGGTCCAGCATGCCCAGCGCGGCCAGGGCGGCGATGCCTTGGCCGCTGGGGGGGATTTCGTGCAGGGTGTAGCCGCGGAAGTCCTGGCGCAGGGGTTCGACCCACTGCACTTCGTGGGCGGCCAGGTCGGCCAGGGTCATCGCGCCGCCGGTGCGTTGCGCGAAGTCGACGATTTTCTGCGCCAGCGCGCCGCGGTAGAAGCTGTCGCCGCCGGTCCGGGCGATGTCGGCCAGGGTGTCGGCCTGTTCGGGGAAGCGCCAGCGGTCGCCGGCCTGGGGCGTGCGGCCGTCGCGGAAGAAGGCCTCGGCGAAGCCGGGTTCCCTGGCCAGGTTGGGGGCCTGGCGGGCCCACAGGCGGGCGATCTGCGGCGTGACCTGGAAGCCTTCCCTGGCGTAGTGCAGCGCGGGCTGGACCAGTTGTTCGAAAGGCAGCTTGCCGAAGCGTTCGGACAGCGCGCGCCAGCCGGCGACCTGGCCGGGCACCGTGACGGCGTCCCAGCCGGTGACGGGCATGGTCGCGCGGCCGCGGAAGTGGTCCAGGGTCCAGGCGGCGGGCGAGCGGCCGCTGGCGTTGATGCCGTGCAGGCGCCCCTCGTGCCAGATGATGGCGAACAGGTCGCCGCCTATGCCGTTCATGACCGGCTCGACCACGGTCAGCACCATGGCGGCCGCCAGCGCGGCATCGACGGCGTTGCCGCCTTCGTACAGCATGCGCAGGCCGGCCTGCGAGGCCAGCGGCTGGCTGGTGCTGACGGCGTTGGCCGCCAGCAGCGGCATCTTCTGCGAGGGATAGGGGAAGTTCCAGTCGAAGGGCAGCATGGCGTCGCTTGCGGGTAGTCGTCCTGGGACACAGCATACCAAGGGCCGGGGCGCGGCACTCCACTACAATGGACCCCGTCCGCCGGGCCGCGCCGGCGCGTCATCCGGGGCTTTCGTCGCGGCCGCTTCCTTGCCACCACCATGAACCGTATCCTGCTTCCCTTGTGCGCCGGCGTGCTGGCGCTGGCCGGCACCGCCGCCACGGCCCAGACCTGGCCGGCCAAGCCCGTGCGCATCATCGTCGCCTATCCGCCGGGCGGAATCAGCGACATCGTCTCGCGCGCGCTGGCGGACAAGCTGAGCGGCCAGCTCGGCACGACCGTCATCGTCGAGAACAAGGCGGGTGCGGGCGGCACGCTGGGCATGGACGCGGTCGCCAAGGCGGCGCCCGACGGCTATACCGTCGGCTTTTCCTCGATCAGCCCGCTGTCCCTGAATCCGCTGCTGGGCCGGGTCAACTACGATCCGTTCAAGGACATCGCGCCGGTCGCCAGCGTGATGTATTCGCCGGTCGTGCTGCTGGGCACGCCGGCATTCCAGGGCAAGAGCCTGGCCGACGTGGTCGGGCAGGCGCGCAGCCGTCCGGGCGCGCTGCGCTGGGGCACCTCGGGCCTGGCCACGGTCGGCCACATCACGCTGGAGCAGTTCAAGCGCGCGGCCGGCGTGGACATCACCCACATTCCCTACAAGGGCGGCGGCCAGCAGCAGAACGATGCGCTGGGCGGCCAGTTCGAGCTGCTGTCCACCAACCTCGGCCCGGTGCTGAACGGCCACATCAAGGCCGGCAAGCTGCGGCCGCTGGCCGTGGGGGCGCCCGAGCGGATCGATTCGCTGCCCGACGTGCCGACCTTCGCCGAGGCCGGTTTCCCCAAGGCCAACCTGATGTCGGTGTTCGGCGTTTTCGCGCCGGCGGGCACGCCCGAGGCGGTGCTGAACCGGCTGAACGCCGAGATCAACAAGGCTTTGGCGCTGCCGGACCTGCGCGCGCGGCTGGTGGACAGCGACAACGTGCCCACCGGCGGCAGCGCGGAGGCGTTCGCGCGCCTGATCCGCGCCGAGTACGACAACAACCGCGACATCATCCGGCAGGCCGGCATCAAGCTGGAATAGCGCCGGCCCCGGTTCGCCTTTCCCGCGCGAACCGGCCTACACTGTCTGCTTCGTCATGGCGGGGCCGGCCAAGCCGGCCCCGCGCCCATTTTTCCTTTTCGTTCGTCCATCCATGGCCCAATACGTCTTCACCATGAATCGCGTCGGCAAGATCGTGCCGCCCAAGCGGCAGATCCTGCGCGACATCTCGCTGTCGTTCTTCCCGGGCGCCAAGATCGGCGTGCTGGGCCTGAACGGTTCCGGCAAGTCCACGCTGCTCAAGATCATGGCCGGCGTGGACCAGGACATCGAGGGCGAAGCCCGCCCGATGGCCAACCTGAGCATCGGCTACCTGCCGCAGGAACCCCAGCTGGATCCCGCGCACTCCGTGCGCGAAGCGGTCGAGACGGGACTGGGCGGCGTGTTCACCGCCAAGAAGCGGCTGGACGAGGTTTACGCGGCCTATGCCGAGCCCGATGCCGACTTCGACGCGCTGGCCTCCGAGCAGGCCGAGCTCGAGGCCATCATCGCGGCGGGCAGCGGCAGCGGCAACGACGACATCGAGCACCAGCTCGAGATCGCCGCCGATGCCCTGCGGCTGCCGCCCTGGGACGCGGTGGTGGGCCACCTGTCGGGCGGCGAGAAGCGCCGCGTCGCGCTGTGCCGCCTGCTGCTGTCCAAGCCCGACATGCTGCTGCTGGACGAGCCCACCAACCACCTGGACGCAGAAAGCGTGGACTGGCTGGAACTGTTCCTGCAGAAGTTCCCGGGTACCGTGGTCGCGGTGACCCACGACCGCTACTTCCTGGACAACGCCGCCGAATGGATCCTGGAGCTGGACCGCGGCCACGGCATTCCATGGAAGGGCAACTACAGCTCCTGGCTGGAACAGAAGGAAGACCGCCTCAAGCAGGAAGAGGCCAACGAGTCCGCCCGCCAGAAGACCATCAAGAAGGAACTGGAGTGGGTGCGCCAGAACCCCAAGGCGCGCCAGGCCAAGTCCAAGGCGCGTATCGCCCGCTTCGAGGAACTCAGCTCGCACGAATACCAGAAGCGCAACGAGACCTCCGAGATCTTCATCCCCGTGGCCGAGCGCCTGGGCAATGAGGTCATCGAGTTCAAGAACGTCAGCAAAGGCTATGGCGACCGCCTGCTGATCGACGATCTCAGCTTCAAGGTGCCGGCCGGCGCCATCGTCGGCATCATCGGCCCCAACGGCGCCGGCAAGTCGACGTTGTTCCGCATGATCGCCGGCAAGGAGCAGCCCGACAGCGGCGAGGTCGTGCGCGGCGGCACCGTCAAGCTGGCCTATGTCGAGCAGACGCGCGACGCGCTGGAAGACGGCAAGACCGTGTTCGACGCCGTGGCCGACGGTGCCGACATCCTGACGGTGGGGCGCTTCGAGATGTCGTCGCGCGCCTACCTGGGCCGTTTCAACTTCAAGGGCGGCGACCAGAACAAGACCGTCGGCAACCTGTCGGGCGGTGAACGCGGCCGGCTCCACCTGGCCAAGACCCTGCTGGCCGGCGGCAACCTGCTGCTGCTGGACGAACCGTCCAACGACCTGGACGTGGAAACCCTGCGCGCGCTCGAGGACGCCTTGCTGGAGTTCGCCGGCAGCGTCATGGTGATCAGCCACGACCGGTGGTTCCTGGACCGGATCGCCACCCACATCCTGGCCTTCGAGGGCGACTCGCAGGTGGTGTTCTTCGACGGCAACTACCAGGAGTACGAGGCCGACAAGAAACGCCGCCTGGGCGAGGAAGGGGCCAAGCCCAAGCGGGTGCGGTTCAAGCCGCTGAAGTAGCGGATACCCCGGCCTGCGTCGCAGGCCGGGCCTCGCCGTTTTCGGCGCCTGACGCTCAGAGACCGCCCTCGTCGTCGGACGAGCCGCTCCAGCTCACGCCCGAGGAGGACTCGATCCGGACGCCGCTGGTGCCCGCTGCCGGGCTGCTGAAGGTCGTCGTGATCGTTTCGCCGCGCGTCTCCACGGTGTAGCGGCCGGCTATCGAGCCCGGGGTGCTGCCGTCCTTGTCATAGACGGTGACCAGCGGGTCGACCAGCGCCATGCGGTAGTCGAAGGCGCCCAGGGTGGCGCCTTGTCCGCGATGGGCGAACCGCAGGGCGGTGTAGCGCTCCGTGCCGGTCGCGTACAGGAAGTGCGACGTGCTGTCGTACCCGCTGATGGCCTGCTCATAGTCCTTGCCGTCTTCCGTGTAGCGCAGCTTGAAATCGCCGCCGGATTGGCTGACTTCCACGGTTTCCTCGACGTCTTCGAGCTTGGCCGAGGCCTCGGGGACGTCGTGGGTGGTCTGCTCGAACCGGACCTGCAGCGTGCCCGACATGGATTCGCTGGCCGACAGCTTCAGCTCCGGGACTTCCAGGGTGAAAACGCCCACAGTGTTGAACGCGTTCAGGATGTCGCCCTGTATTTCATTCACCGCGATCCTGATCCGCCCGTTCAGCGCGTCGCCCAGGCCGCGCGTGGCGCAATTGGTCATGTCTATCGTCAACGAATCCCCGGCGCTGATCTTGCCGTCGCGATCGGCGTCGGCGTAGACCGGCGTGCGGGTGCCTTGCCCGTCCGCGCACGGCAGCGGACCTTCAGGCATGCCGTCGCCGACGTGGTCGAACAGACTGTTGATGGCGCCCATTGCGAAGTAGGGCAGGAACAGGCCCGTTTCGTAGGCTCCGCCGGCGAACGAGCGTATTTCGGCCTGGCTCATCGGCACAGGAGTGCCGCCGCCGTCCTTGCCTGCGTCTCCGTCGCCCCCTCCGCATGCGCTCAACAGCGTGATCAGCGCCAGCGCGCCGGCGGACTTCAGTCCTGGTTTCATCATGCCCCCGATGGAAATAATTGGGGGCATCTTGCCAGCGCAGGCGACGGCGTGCATTGGACTAAAGTCCCGCTTCCAGCGAAAAGCGGCCCGGAGGAAACCGGGCCGCTAGCAGGAGAAGCGGGAAGGCCCGCGAGGCAGGCTCAGAGGTCGTCGAAGGCGGCGAAATCCATCTTCGAAGACAGGCCGGAGGTCGATTTGATTTCGACCAGGTCCTCGGTTTCCGTCAAGACGATCGTCGTCGTGATGGTTTCACCAGGGGTTTTCGTCTCGAACGCTCCCGTATCGGGTGAACCGTCGCCCAGGTCACGCCAATAGACGAGGGGCGTGGTCATCTTGACGGTGTGGTTGAACGCGCCCAGTAGCGGGTCCGTTCCGCTGGTGCGATAGCCGATGGCCGAGAATGTGTACAGCCTGGTTTCGCGCGCATAGGTGTAGTCGCTGGAATAGTCTTCGATGCGCGTGGCGTAGCTCTTGCCGTCCTGGGAGTAGCCGATGTCCAGTTGCTCGACCGTGGTCTGGACCGACAGTGTGTCGTCGCTGTCGTCCACCGTATCCTTGGTGTCGCGTGCGTAGTCGATGACGACCGTTCCGTTCAGGGTCTCGCTGCCGTCCAGCTTGAAGTCCGCCAGCGGGATGGTCATGGTGGCGCCGGAAGATGCCGATTCGTCCAGGAGGTCGCCGGTCACGTCGCTGTACGTGATGGTGACCGTGCCATCGACCAGCTCATCCCCGACCGGGCCACGGCAGTTGACGAGCTTGAAGGTGACCTTGTCGCCGTTGTCGATCTTGTGGTTGCCATTGCCATCGGTGAACGTGGCGGTAACCGTGCCGGGCGAGTCGCCGTCGCATTCTTCCGAGTCCGTCGTGATGTCGTGCGTGACGGCATAGCGGACGAAACCCAGGCTGGCCTGGGCAATCATGCCCGGGATCTGGGTGACGCCCACCGCGGTGTAGAAGCTTTCATGGCCGGCCCATTCCATCTGCGCCTTGGTGTACAGGGAAGCCGGCGTGTCGCCGCCGCCACTTCCACCCCCGCTCCCGCTCCCGCCGCCGCTTCCACCCGAACTGCTCGAGCTCCCGTCGCCACCGCCACAGGCGGCGAGAATGGACAAGGCAAGAATGGACCCAGCCGTCTTGATGTGCTTCTTCATGTCAGGTTCCCCCCTGAAATCGCGCGGTTCCGCCGCGCATGTTGTGGATAGGCGGAGTATGGGGTTGCGGTGCTTGCCGGGGCATCCCCCAACTAGGGGATGCGCAAAAGCCCGGGATTTGCCAGCTGTCCGGAATCAGCCGCCTTGACTATCGTCCGCCGCTTTCCATAAAATTGAACGTGCTCAAAATTTTGAAAGGCCGCCGCCCGGCGGCACCGGAGACCAGATGAAGATTTGCCGCTACGACGAAGGCCGGATCGGCCTCGTGGAAGGAGACACCGTCTACGACGTGTCGTCCGTGAAAGACCGACTGCCCGCGCTGGCCTGGCCCGTGCCGCCCGGCGATCTGTTCATCGAACGGCTGGGCGAACTGATTCCCGCCATCCAGGCCGCCAAGGCCGGCGCCGCCACGCGCCGCCTGGCCGACGTCCGCCTGCTGAGCCCGATCGCCACGCCGTCCAAGGTCATCGCCGCGCCGCTGAACTACCATGCCCACGTGGATGAATCGCTGGCCGATTCCCAGATCCACAACAACGTGCACATCGCGCACTACGAGGGCTTCAAGAGCCCCGTCGCCAAATTCGGGGTGTTCCTGAAATCGGCGCAGTCGGTCGTGGGCGCGAGCCAGGGCGTGCGCATCGCCTTCCCCGGCCGCCGCAACGACCACGAGGTGGAGCTGGCGGTGGTGATCGGCAAGCAGGGCAAGGACATTCCCGCCGCCGACGCCATGGCCTACGTGACCGGCTATTGCATCGGCCTGGACATGACGGTGCGCGGCACCGAGGACCGCAGCTATCGCAAGTCGGCCGACAGCTACACCGTGCTGGGCCCCTGGCTGGTGACGGCGGACGAGATCGCCGATCCGGGCAACCTGGATTTCTCGATCGAGGTCAACGGCGAGCCGCGCCAGCGCGCCAACACGCGCGACCTGATCACGGGTATCGCCGAGCTGATCGAGGTGGCTTCGCACGTCTACACCCTGTACCCGGGCGACGTCATCATGACCGGCACCCCCGAGGGCGTGAACACGGTGCAGCCGGGCGACGTCATGCATGCCCGCATCGAGGGCCTGGGCGAGATGGACGTGGCGGTGCGCTGAACGGCCACGATGCCGCAGGGCGGAGGAGACACATGAACGATCCCAGGCAAGAACCGGCAGCCGCGGCGACGCGGGCGGAGCGCGAAGCGTTCTACGCCCGCATCGGCGCCGACAATCTCGCGCCGCTGTGGGAACAGCTGCACAACCTGGTCACGCGGACGCCGCGTTCCGATTGCCAGCCGGCCCATTGGTCGTACGGCAAGGTGCGGCCCTACCTGACCGAGGCGACCTCGCTCATCACGGCCGAGGAGGCCGAGCGCCGGGTGCTCATCCTCGAGAACCCCGGGCTGCGGGGCAAGGCCGCCATCACGACCTCGCTGTACGCCGGCCTGCAGGCCATCCTGCCGGGCGAGGTGGCGCGCGCCCATCGGCACAGCCAGGCCGCGATGCGCCTGATCCTGGAGGGTAGCGGCGCCTATACCTCGGTCGAGGGCGAGAAGACCATCATGCGGCGCGGCGATTTCGTCACCACGCCGTCATGGACCTGGCATGACCATGGCAACGACAGCGACGCCCCGATGATCTGGCTCGACGGCCTGGACGTGCAACTGGTCGCCATGCTGGACGCCAGCTTCGCCGAGGCTTCGTCCGAGGATCGCCAGGAGCTGCGGCGTCCGGTGGGCGACAGCCTGCTGCGCTACGGCAACGGGCTCGCGCCCGTGGACTGGACGCCGCCGGCCAACCGGGCCTCTCCGCTGTTCTGCTACCCGTACGAGCGCACGCGCGAGTCGCTGCTGGGCATGCAGGCCGCGGGCGCGCCCGATCCGCACCTTGGCTACAAGCTGCGCTACGTGGATCCGCTGACCGGCGGTTCGCCCATGCCGACCATGGGCGCCTACGCGCAGTTGCTGCCCAGGGATTTCTCCACGGCATCCTATCGCTGCTCGTCGGGCACGGTGTTCACGGTGCTCGAAGGCCGGGTCGAGGTCGTCCTGGACGACCGCGTCTTCGTGGCCGAGCCCAACGACGTCTTCGTCATTCCCAGTTGGACCGCGCATCGGCTGGTGGCGCGGGAACCGTCGGTCCTGTTCAGTTTCTCGGACCGTCCGGTCCAGGAACTGCTGGGCCTGTGGCGCGAAAGCCGGGACTGACCGGCGCCCCGTATTCGAATCATTCCAGTCATCGTAGAACCGAATCATGCAACAGCATCCTGTCGTCATTTCCGGCGCCGGCCCCGTGGGGCTGGTGGCCGCCCTGTCCCTCGCGCAGAAGGGCGTGGACGTCGTCGTCCTTGAAAGCGAGGACCATATTCCCCAGGACCTGCGGGCCGGCACTTTCCATCCGCCCACGGTCGAGATGCTCGACACGCTGGGCATAGGCGAGACCCTGCGCTCGCGCGCGCTGCGCGTGCCCGAATGGCAGATACGTGATCGCAAGGACGGCCTGGTGGCCCAGTTCGACCTGGGCATGATCGCCGACCTGACGCCCTATCCGTTCCGCCTGCACGTGGAGCAGCACAAGCTGTCGGCCATCGTGGCCGAAGCGCTGCGCGGGCACCGCAACGCGCGCCTGCTGTTCGCGCACGAGTGCGCCGGCTATGAGCAGGACGCCGACGGCGTGACCGTGCAGGTCGCCGGGCCCGACGGACGGCAGGAGATCCGCGCCAGCTACCTGATCGGCGCGGACGGCGCGCGCAGCATCGTGCGCAAGACCATGGACACCGAGTTCGAGGGCTTCACCTGGCCGGAACGCTTCCTGGTGTTCGCCACGCGCTACGACCTGCGCCAGCAGGGCTATACCGGCAATGCGTACATCGCCGATCCGGACGAATGGAGCGCGATCTTCATCCAGCCTCACGACGGACCGCCGCCGATCTGGCGCATCGCCTTCCCCATCGCCCCGGGCATGGACGAAGCCGAGGTGCTGGCGCCGGATTTCGTGCAGGGCAAGATCAAGGGGTTTCTTTCTCCTGACCAGGACTATGACATTCCCTACAAGAGCGTCTATCGCGTCCACCAGCGGGTCGCCAAGGATTTCCGCGACCGCCGGGTGTTCCTGGCCGGCGACGCCGCCCACGTGAACAATCCGCTGGGCGGCATGGGACTGAACAGCGGCATCCACGATGCGATGAACCTGACCGGCAAGCTGGCCGAGGTCATGCTGCACGGCGCGCCCGACGACCTGCTCGACCGCTACCACCGCCAGCGGCGCACGGTGAACGTCGAATACGTGCAGGCCATCACCATACGCAACAAGCGGCTGCTGGAAGAGCGCGACCCGCAAGTGCGGCGCGAGCGCCTGGACGAGTTGCGGGCCACCGTGGCCGACGCCCAGGCCCATCGCCAGTACCTGATCAATTCGTCCATGATCGCCAGCGTGCGGCGGGCCAACGAAATCCAATAGCCGGCGGCTACCGGCGCCACGACCCCGAACAGAGAACGAGGAGACAAGCATGCAGGATTCCGCAACCCTTTCCGGACGCCGGGCGTTCGTTGCCACGCTGGCGGCGGGCGCATTCGTGCCGGGCCGCCTGATCGCCGCGGGAGACGACCTGGGCCTGGCGGACAAGACCGTGCAGGTGGTGGTGCCCTTCACACCGGGCACCACCCCCGACCTGTGCGCGCGATTGTTCTCGCCCCGGCTGGCCGAGCAGACCGGCCGCACCTTCGTGGTGGAGAACAAGCCCGGCGCTTCCGGCATCATCGGCCTGGGGGCGGTCGCCAAGGCCGCGCCCGACGGCCACACGATCGCGTTCAGCACGAACACGGCGCTTACGCTGCCGCTGGTGTATGCCTCGGTGCCGTTCGACGTCATCGACAGCTTCACGCCCATCGCCATGCTGGGCTCGACCAACTTCGCGCTGTGCGTGCATCCCTCGCTGGGCGTGACGACCCTGGCGCAGTTCATCGAGCATGTCCGGCGGCATCCCGGCACGGTCAACTACGGCTCGCCGGGCAAGGGCACCTTCCATCACCTGTGCATGGAAATGCTGGTTTCCCAGCTCGGGCTGAACATGGTGCACGTCCCTTACAAGGGCTCGGCCGGCGCCACGACCGACCTCCTGGCGGGCCACATCAAGGCCATGTTCCAGCCCATGCACGTCGCCGTGCCCATGCAGCAGGAGAAGCGCCTGGTCATCCTGGGCGCGTCCCGGCGCGAGCAGGATCCCGCCTACCCCGCGGTTCCCCCGCTGGCGACGGTGGGGCTGCCGCGCTACGACGCGGACGCGTGGTATGCGGTCTGGGGCCCCAAGGGCATGAAGGGCGAGCTGGTCGCGCGTTACAACGGCGCCTTCAACCGGCTGCTCGAGAACGACGAGGTGCGGCGCACCCTGCTCAAGCAAGGCATGACCCCGCGCCCCATGACCGCGCCGGCGCTGGGCGACCTGTCGAAGGCGGAACTGGCCAAGTGGCGCGAAGTGGTCAAGGCGGCCAACATCCTGCCGGAATAGGCGCCACGCCACTCTGATACACCTTGTCGTAAAAAAGCAACAGCCCCGGATCTCCGAGAGGAGCCGGGGCTGTCGTGCCTTGGGACGGGCCGGCCCAGGGCCGGCCTGGGGTCAGCGGCGCTTGCCGACCTGGTCGCCGACCACGCCGCCTATGGCGGCGCCGCCCACGGTGCCCAGGATGCCGCCGCCGGTCAGGGCCGCACCGGCCACGCCGCCGACGCCCGCACCGACCACGGTGCTCTTCTGACGGCCGGACATGCTGTCCCAACTGGCACATCCCGCTGCCGAGACAGTCAGGGCAGCACCGATCATCAGCTTGGCAATGAGATTCTTGTTCATGAGTGACTCCCTATAGTACGTAGTCGTGTACTGGCGGCATCGACCGTCGCGCCGCAGCTTGGATTAACAGTGACAGATTCGCCCCAGGCTGTCTGTGAACGAACTCGACAAGCATTACACAAAGTAACCCCGGGCGGATGCATCCGGAAGCCTGTCGGGACTCGAATCAAGGGCCGATTGGGCTTATGCTGCAAGGATGAACTGCGCACTTCGGAGATTTTTCGGTGGACGCTGTTGCAACGGAAATGCCTTGGCGGCTCGAGGATATCGACTTGAACCGCATCGAACGGAGCCTGGTCCGGGACGATGAAACGCTGTTCTACCTCTTGTGCAGCGCCTCGTTCATAGAAAGCGGTTCCGATCTCTACACTCGCAACCTGGTGAATTATTACCAGGACGACCAGGATGTGGCGGGCTGGCTGGGCCAGCACTGGGAACAGGAAGAACTGCAGCATGGCCGCGCGCTGCGCGCCTATATCGAACACGTCTGGCCGGAGTTCGACTGGCAGGCCGCGTTCGACAGTTTCTTCGCGGAATATTCCCGGCGCTGCACGCTGGATGAGTTCGAACCCACGCGGGCGCTCGAGCTGGCTGCCCGCTGCGTGGTCGAGATGGGTACCGCCACGCTTTATCGCAGCCTGGCGGACTACGCGGCCGAACCCGTGCTGCGCGAACTCACCACGAACATACGGACGGACGAGGTCCGCCACTACAAGTACTTCTATCTTTATTTCAACCGCTACAACACGCTGGAAGGCAATGGACGCGTGAAGGTGCTGGGCGCGCTGGTCCGGCGCTTGCTGGAAATCCGCAACGACGACGCCGAATGCGCCATCCGCCATGTGTTGAACCATCGCCATCCCGAGCATGCGAACGACAAGGCATGGATCGAGCGCATCAATACCGATTCCCGGCGCCTGGTCCAGCGCAATGTCAGCGCCGACATGAGCGTGAAGATGTTCCTCAAGCCGCTGAACCTGCCTGCCCGCGTGCTGAACGGCATCGAGCCGCCGCTGGCGCGCATGGTGCACTACGCCTTACGCTGAGCGCCGCTGCGCGGGCCGCCCCAGGGTCTCGGCGTGGCGGCCGTGCAGGTAGTTCAGGATTTCACCGGCCCGCTCGGCGGGCCAGTTCCAGATGTCCGTCCACGGCACGTACGAGGGGATGGCGAAGTCCCGCTTCAGGCCCGCCACCACCGCGCCATAGGCAGCGTAGCCGAAGCATTCCTCGCGGGCCCGGCCGAGGTCGGCCAGCGCCGATTCGATGCGGCCGCGCAGGCCGGCGTCGGCGCCGATGGTTCCCGGGGCATGATGGGTGTCGAACAGGCTGGGTTCGCTGTCATCGGAGAACGCGGGCTGGTTCACGGCATCTTTCCTCGGGGCTAGAGTGCGGCAAAGCGTCTGGGAGGCCATCATTTGCGGCTCCTGCCCGGCAGCCAGTCCGAGGGCTTGACCACTTCGCCGTTGGCCGGATCCAGGTACAGTTTGATCTTGGCGCCGTTCTTGTCGAAGCCTTCGACTTCCCAGCAGCCGTCGTCCCGCTCGACCTCGCGCACCTCGTAGCCCAGCGATTCGGCCTTGCGTATGGCCTGGTCGATAGGAATCCAGCGGTCGTGGGGAACGTAGGCGCACTTGTCGGCGGCCTGGGCGGCGGTGGCGTAGGAAGCGGTGGCGGCAAGGGCGATGATCAGGGTGGGCAGCAGGCGCATGGCGGTCCTCGTTCGTGGGGGTTGGTGATCCATGGCTGGCAGAATAGCCACCATGCGCCCCGCCTTCCTGACCGCCGATGTCAGCGTTTTATCAGCCAGCGACTGTTAGTGTGCCGTCCATGTCTGCAAGCCTCATCCGTTTTCCCCGCCTGTCCGCCATCCTGCTCGCCGCGGCGCTTGCCTGTGCGGCGTCGCCGGCCCTGGCCCGCGACGACCGTTGCAGGCGGGACCAGGACTGCGCGCGCGAGGCGCTGGTGCACGGCGAGATCCGTCCATTGTCCGAGGTGCTGGGCGTGGTGCGCGACAAGGTGCCGGGCGATATCATTGAGATCGAACTCGATCGCGAAGACGGCATCTGGGTCTACGAAGTCAAGGTGTTGCCGCCCAGCGGCCGGCGCAAGAAGCTCGAGATCGATGCCCGCACCCTGGAAATCCTGAAGATCAAGTAGACATGCGCATACTGGTAGTCGAAGACGAGCCGCGCATCGCGGCCGATATCCGCACTGGACTGGAGCGCGCGCACTATGCCGTGGACGAGGCCGCCGACGGCGAAACCGCGTGGTTCCGGGCCGGCACGGAGGACTACGACGCCATCGTGCTCGACCTGGGCCTGCCCAAGCTGGACGGACTGACGGTCCTGAAGCGGCTGCGCGCGGCGGACATCGCCACTCCCGTCCTGATCCTGACCGCGCGCGACGGTTGGCGCGACAAGGTCGAGGGCATCGATGCCGGCGCCGACGACTACCTGGCCAAGCCCTTCCAGATGGAGGAAATGCTGGCCCGGCTGCGCGCGATCACCCGGCGCGCGGCGGGGCAGTCGTCGGCCATCCTGCGTGCCGGGCCGGTGGAAATCGACACCCGCACCCGGCTGGTCACGGTGCAGGGGGCCGCGATGACGCTGTCGTCGCTGGAGTACCGGCTGCTGGCCTATTTCCTGCACCATCCGGGGCGCGTGCTGTCGCAGAGCGAACTGATCGAGCACATCTACGAAACCGGCAGCGACCGCGACACCAATGCCATCGAGGCGCTGGTCGCCCGGCTGCGCCGCAAGCTGGGGGTGGACCTGATCGAGACCCGGCGGGGCCACGGCTACCTGATTCCCGACGACGCGCGATGAGCCGCCGGTCGCTGCTCGTCCGGCTGGGTTGCGCCGCGGCGCTGATGATCCTGCTGGCGCTGGCGGCGGGGGGCGTGGGGCTTACGCTGATCTTCGATCGCCAGATGGAGCGGCGCGCGGTCGCCGAACTGGCCCTGTACCTGAAGGCGCTGGCCGCGGAGGTCCGCCTGGATGCCGATGGAACGATGGGGCTGGAAGCCACGCCCAGCGACCCGCGCTTCGAGCAGCCCTATGGCGGCCTGTACTGGCAGATCGACGGCCCCAGGCGCCAGCAGCTGCGTTCGCGCTCGCTCTGGGACGAGGCGCTGCCCACCATCGATACCCCGCCGGGGCGGCCGTTGCGGGCACGCTGGATCGACGGCCCGGAGCATGCCCGCCTGTTGTCGGTGGAGCGCACCATCGTCCTGGACGATACCGCCACCGATACGAAGGTCCACCTGCTGGTGGCGCTCGACCGCGCCGACCTGCAGGCCGAACGCCGCTCGTTCCTGAGCCTGCTCGTTCCCTCGCTGATCGGGCTGGGCCTGCTTCTCATCATCGCCATGGCGGGGTTCATCCATCTGGCGCTGCGCCCCTTCCGCGATCTCCAGGCCCACTTGCAGGCGGTGCGCAGCGGACATGGCCGCGAGCTGCCGCGCGGCGTGCCCGATGAAGTCCAACCGGTGGTGGACGAACTGAACCGGCTGCTTGCCTTCCACGATGCCTCGCTCGAACGCGCGCGCACCCAGGCCGGCGACCTGGCGCATGGCCTGAAGACGCCGCTGGCCGTCATGGGCGCGGCGGCACGGCGGGCCCGCGACGGCGGCCAGGGTGCGCTGGCGGACGAGATCGACGAGCAGGTTGGCGCCATGCGGCGCCAGGTCGACCGGACGCTTGCCCGCGCCCGCGCCGGCATGGCGGCCGCCCTCGGCTATGGCTCAACGCCGGTGGGCGACGCCGTGAACAAGACCCTGCGCGCGCTGCAAACGCTGCCGGGCGCGCAGTTGCTGGATTGGGATGCCGACGTTGCCCAGGGGCTCCGCTTCGCGGGAGACGAGGGCGACCTGATGGAGATACTCGGCAACCTGCTGGACAACGCGCGCAAGTGGGCGCATAGCCAGATCCGGCTGGTGGCCCGCGAGGCCGGCGAGCGGGACTGGACGCTGGTCATTGATGACGACGGCCCCGGGTTGCCCGAGGACGAGGCCTTGCGCATCGAGCGGGGCCGCCGCTGGGACGAGTCCCGTCCGGGTACGGGTTTCGGCCTGGCGATCGCCCGGGATCTGGTCGAGGCCTATCGGGGCGTGATCGGCTTCTCGCGCTCGTCGGATCTGGGCGGGCTTCGTGTTTCCATCACCTTACCAGGCCAACAACGAAAGGAGTAAGTGTTCGCTTTAATCAATATTCCCGCTATCTGGACTTCATGGATTTCATAGTCAAGAACCCTCTGATCGACGAGAAATCCTCAATTTGAAGGATTGCCGTCGGGAAGCACGCCTCCTAGGATGCAGGTGGCCATCGAGCCATTCCAAGAAAACACAAGGGGGAATCCAGATGCACCATGTCCTGAAAACCACCGGCGCCGCTGTCGCGCTGGCCCTGCTGGCCGCCTGTGGCGGCAGCGACGATCCCGCCAAGCCCACCTATTCCGAGAAGCAGCTCCAGGAGCTCGCCTTCGATATGATAGGTATCAGCCTGGGCGTGCCGCAGGTCACGATGTCCGCGGCCGGCCAGGCGCTCAGCTTCCTGGACGATGGCGCGCCGAGCGGTCCCCAGCCGTGTGACGACGGCGGCACCTATACGGCCACGCTTACTCGGGCCGGCAGCGGCCCCATCCCGGGCAACGGCGACAAGGTCGACATCCAGTTCGACCGGTGCGATGACGATGACGTGGTGCTGACAGGCAAGACGACCGTCACGTTCAGCGACGTCAGCGGCGACATCTTCGATACCGACGAGCCGGCCGCGGCGACGATGACGTTTCCGTTCCGCGGCATGAAAGTGGACGACGACACCACGCTGGACGGCGATTTCGTGCTGAAGGCGGCCACCACGCCCGGTGGCGCTCCGGATACCGACGACGGCACGAGCACCCTGAAGATCTCGGGCGCGGTCAAGCTGACCGAGAGCGGCGTGTCGATGGAGATCAGCGAGTATGCCTCCGAGTTCAGCACCGACCATGCCACGGATACCGACACGATGACCAAGGTCGACTACCGGGCCAAGGGTTCCCGCTCGCCGCTGGGCGAGTTCGACTACCGGGTGTCGATGACTTCGCCCGTCGTGGCCCGGATCGCTTTCGGCGAGCTGATCAGCGGCGGCCTGCGCGCCAAGACCGACGCCGAGACCGTCGATACGACCATCGCCACTTCGGACAAGGGCGTCACGACGATCTCCGTCAAGTCTTCCTCGGGCAAGAGCACGTCGATCACTGAGGGCGATCTGTAAACGCAAGGAGCGGACTGGCGGATCTATTCCGCCAGTTGCCGCATTTCCGCGTACAGGTCGCGCTTGCCCTCGAAGCCGATGCCCGCCAGCTCGGGCATGACGATGTGCCCGTCCTGGACCCGCACGCCGTCGGGGAAGCCGCCGTAGGGCTGGAACAGGTCCGGATAGCTTTCGTTGCCCCCCAGGCCCAGTCCCGCCGCGATGTTCAGCGACATCTGGTGCCCGCCATGGGGAATGCAGCGCCGCGGCGACCAGCCGTGCGTGCGCAGCACCTGCAGGGTGCGCTCGTATTCGACCAGGCCGTAGGACAGCGCGCAATCGAACTGCAGCCAGTCGCGGTCGGGCCGCATGCCGCCGTAGCGGATCAGGTTGCGGGCGTCCTGGTGGCTGAACAGGTTCTCGCCGGTGGCCATGGGGCCCGGATAGTACTCGGCCAGCGCGGCCTGCAAGGCATAGTCCAGCGGATCGCCGGCTTCCTCGTACCAGAACAGGGGGTAGTCGCGCAGCATCTTCGCGTAGGCGATGGCGGTGTCCAGGTCGAAGCGGCCGTTGGCGTCCACCGCCAATTGCCCGCGTCCCTCGATCTCGGCCAACACGGCCTCGATGCGCCGGCGGTCCTCGTCGAGGGACGCGCCGCCTATCTTCATCTTGACCACGTTGTAGCCGCGGTCCAGGTACGAACGCATCTCGGCGCGCAGGGCCGACAAATCCTTGCCCGGATAGTAGTAGCCGCCGGCGGCGTAGACGAACACGCGCGGATCGGCGGTCACGCCATGACGTTCGGCCAGCAGGCGGAACAGGGGCTTGCCTTCGATCTTGGCCACGGCATCCCAGACCGCCATGTCTATCGTGCCCACGGCCACCGAGCGTTCGCCGTGGCCGCCGGGTTTTTCGTTGGCCATCGCGGCGGCCCAGACGCGGTGCGGATCCAGGTTGGTGCCGGCATCGTTCAGCAGCGACTTCGGGTCGGCCTCGAGAATGCGCGGCGCGAAGCGTTCGCGGATCAGTCCGCCCTGGCCGTAGCGGCCATTGGAGTTGAAACCGTAGCCGATCACCCGCTTGCCGTCGCGCACCGCGTCGGTGACCACGGCCACGAGGCTGCTGGTCATCTTGGAGAAGTCGATGTAGGCGTTGCGGATGGGCGAGGAAATGGGCTTGGTGACTTCGCGGATTTCAAGGATGCGGACGGACATGGAAACTCCAGAGGAGCCGGGCGGATGTCCGGCTGCGTGGACGTATCATGCCGTTTGCCGCACGGGGCGGCCAATGCTAGTTTTCTCTTTTTCCATGCTCTGTAAGCATCGGCCATGAACCTGATCTGGCTGGAAGATTTCCTGGTCCTTGCCGAGTGCGGCAACTTCTCGCGCGCGGCCGAGCTGCGGCATATGACCCAGCCCGCGTTCAGCCGCCGCATACGCATGCTGGAGGAGTGGCTGGGCGTGACCCTGTTCGACCGGGCCACGCATCCGGTCACCCTGACGGAAACGGGCCTGTGGTTCCGGACCACGGCCCAGGACATGCTGGCGCGCGTGGAGCGCATTCCCGACGAGGCGCGCCGGGTGGCGCAGGCCAGCTCGGCCACGCTGCGCTTCGCGGCCACGCATGCCTTGTCGCTGACCTTCCTGCCCGATTGGCTGCGCGGCCTGGAGTCCGGCCTGAGCCTGGGGCCGATCCAGCTGGTGTCGGACGTGGCCCAGCAGTGCGAGGCGCTGATGACCCAGGGGCGGGCGCAGTTCTTCCTGTGCCATGCGCACGAGCAGGCACCGGCGCGGCTGGACCCATCGGCCTATCCGTCGGTCAAGGTGGGCGACGACGTGCTGGTGCCCGTCTGCGCGCCGGACCGTCAAGGGCGGCCGCGTTTTCTGCTGGGCGGGGCGTCGGGCAGGCGCGTGCCCATTCTTGCGTACAGCGCGGAGTCGGGCCTGGGGCGCATCGTCCGGGCCGTGCACGGAGCGGCGCTGGCGCGGCTGCGGGCCGATGTGGCGGTAACGGCGCATCTGGCGACGGTGTTGCAGTCGATGGCGCGCAGCGGCCGCGGCGTTGCCTGGCTGCCGGCCAGCCTGGTGCAGGACGAACTGGATCAGGGAGGATTGATGGAGGCGGGGGAGGCGTCCTGGCGCATCGCGCTGGACATCCGCCTGTACCGCCGCGGCGAGGCCGAGCCTGCCGCGGCCGAGGCGTTCTGGCGGGCCGCCGGCGCGGGAGCGCCGGGGCCGCGCGCAAGCGGCGGTGTCAGGTCGCCGAAGGCATCTCGATCTTGACTTCCAGCACTTCCAGGGTGTCCTGGCGCTCCAGGTTCACCTTGATGTCGTCCGGATTGATCTTGACGTACTTCGAGATGACGGCCACCAGTTCCTTCTGCAACTGCGGCAGGTAGTCGGCCGAGGCGCCGGCGCCCGATCGTTCGTGGGCAAGAATGATCTGCAACCGTTCCTTGGCGACGCCGGCCGTCGAAGGCTTTTTCTGTCCGAGGAAAAAGGAGAGCAGCGACATCGATTATTTCCCTCCGAACAGACGCTTGAACAGGCCGGGCTTCTCGTAGTCGATGAAACGCAGCGGCTTGTCTTCACCCAGGTAGCGGTCGACGACGTCCTGGTAGGCCTCGGCCACCGAGGTGCCCTTCAGGTGGATGGCGGGCAGGCCCTGGTTCGAGGCTTGCAGCACGTCTTCGGATTCGGGAATGACGCCGATCAGCTTGATGCGCAGGATGTCCTCGACGTCCTTGAGCGACAGCATTTCGCCGTCGGCCACGCGCTTGGCGTTGTAGCGCGTCAGCAGCAGGTGCTCCTTGACGGGTTCCTCGCTGTTGATGGCGCGGCGCGACTTGGCCGACAGGATGCCCAGGATGCGGTCCGAGTCGCGCACCGACGAGACTTCCGGATTGGTCACGACCAGCGCGTCGTCGGCGAAGTAGGCCGCCATCAGCGCGCCGGATTCGATGCCGGCGGGCGAGTCGCAGACGATGTATTCGAAGTCCATCTCTTTCAGGCCTTCCATGACCTTTTCCACGCCTTCCTGCGTCAGCGCGTCCTTGTCGCGCGTTTGCGAGGCTGGGAGGATGTAGAGATTGTCGAGCTGCTTGTCGCGGATCAGGGCCTGGTTCAAGGTGGCTTCGCCCTGGACGACGTTGATCAGGTCGTAGACCACGCGGCGTTCGCAACCCATGATCAGGTCGAGATTGCGCAGGCCGACGTCGAAATCGATCACGGCGGTCTTGTGGCCGCGCAGTGCCAGTCCTGCCGAGAAGGCGGCGCTGGAGGTGGTCTTGCCGACGCCGCCTTTGCCTGAAGTCACGACAACGATACGTGCCATGGGGAGTGGATCCTTATGAGTTAGATGGGCAACGGTTCGACCAGCAGTTTCTCGCCGTCGAGGCGGATCAATGCCGGTTTGTCCTGGATGTCGGGGGAAAGGGCCGTGGCCAGCGTCCGGTAGACGCCGGCCACGGCGACCAGCTCGGCCTCGAGCCGGGTGGTGTAGATGCGTGCCTTGGTGTCGCCGCGGGCGCCGGCCATGGCCTTGCCGCGCAGCGGCCCGTAGACATGGATGTTGCCGTCGGCGATGACTTCGGCGCCGTGGCTGACCACGCCCATGACGATCAGGTCGGCATGGCGGGCGTAGATCCGCTGGCCTGAGCGCAGGGGCTTGTCGATGACCATGGTCGGCACCGCGTGCGGCGCTGCGGGAGCCTGCTCGGCCACGGTTTCGGTGGCGGGTGGGGTTTCGGGCGGCAGCGGAGCGGGCGCCGGCGCTGCCTGGGCGGCAGGCGCCGGTTCGGCGGCGGGCTCGGACTCGGGCGCGGGCGATCGGACCGGCGCGGCGGGCAGCGACAACAGGGCCAGGCCGGCCTCGCGGGCCGACTCGGCCAGCTCCGCCGGGGCCATGATGCCTATGGTCGGCAGGCCGTGCCGTTTCAGGGCCTCGGCCAATTGGTTCCAGTCGAGCGGTTCGGCCAGCCGCGACGCGTCGATGACCACCGGCTCGTCTTCGAAGAAACCGGCGGCTTCCTCCATCCGCTGGTCCAGCGCGGCCAGCACGGCCTGCAGGTCGGAAGAATGCAACACCACGCGAATGGCGTAGAGCGAGGTGCTCTTGATATCAAGTACGGGACTGGCTTCCATGGGCGGCGCCGGAGGGCGCAAATGCGCAAAATGCAGATTCTACCGGTAGGCGCCCCGGCGTGGGCGTTAGCGGTTGTGTCGGTGGGGGAGGGGAAGCCCACCCCCTACCCGCTGACGCGGGCCCCCTCAAGGGGGCTACGCTGGCGGACCGGAGGGAAAGCCCCACCCCACGCGGCCTATGGCCGCTCCCCTCAAGGGGCGACGCTGGCGGACCGGCAAAGCCGGATCCGCGGCGCCCAGGGTCTAGTGCCTGTTTCTTGGTACGCCACACCGTTGCTACCGCGGGCAGCCAGCGATAGCAACCGTGCTTCAGTCCAAGATACTTTCTCTAGACGCAGGAAACCGCGGATCTGGCTTTGCCAGTCCGCCGGTTTCGCCCCCTGGGGGGCGCCCGAAGGGCGTAGGGGGGGACGACTACTTCCAGGTATCGCGGAGAGTCGTCGTGCGGTTGAAGACCGGGGCCAGGGTGGACGAGTCTTCGCGGTCGGCGACGAAGTAGCCGAAGCGTTCGAACTGGTACGAGGTGCCCGGCGTGCCGTCGGTGCCGGGTTCCAGGTAGCCCTGGATGGTCTCGACCGAGTTGGGGTTCAGGTACTCGATGAAGTCCTTGCCGCCGGCGCTGGGATTGGCCTCGGTGAACAGGCGGTCGTACAGGCGGATCTCGGCGGGCACGGCGGTGGGGGCGTGCAGCCAGGTGATGTTGCCCTTGACCTTGACGCTGTCCGCGCCGGGCGTGCCGCTCCTGGTGTCCGGCAGGTACTCGGCCTGGACCTCGACCACCTTGCCGGCCTCGTCCTTGACGAAGCCGGTGCACTTGACCACGTAGCCGTACTTGAGCCGCACCATGTTGCCGGGGAACAGGCGGAAGAAGCCCTTGGGCGGGGTTTCCTCGAAGTCTTCCTGCTCGATCCACAGTTCGCGCCCGAACGGGAAGGTCCGCCTGCCCATTTCCGGGTGGTGGGGATGGCGGGGGGCCGAGCATTCCTCGGTCTGGCCTTCCGGGTAGTTGGTGATGACCAGCTTGAGCGGCCGCAGCACCGCCACGGTACGCGGCGCCTTGGGGTCCAGGTCGTCGCGCAGGGCTTGTTCCAGCAGCGAATAATCGATCCAGGAGTCCGACTTCGAGGCACCGGTGCGCTCGCACAGCAACTGGATGGCCTCGGGCGTGTAGCCGCGGCGGCGCAGGCCCAGGATGGTGGGCATGCGGGGGTCGTCCCAGCCGTTGACGTGGCCGTCGTTGACCAGTTGCAGCAGCTTGCGCTTGCTGGTGATGATGTAGGTCAGGTTCAGCCGCGCGAATTCGTGCTGGTGGGGCAGGGGCGCCTCCAGCAGGCCCAGCTCGCGCAGGTGGTTCAGCAGCCAGTCGTAGAACGGCCGCTGGTCTTCGAATTCCAGCGTGCAGATGCTGTGGGTGATGCCTTCCAGCGCATCCTCGATGGGATGGGCATAGGTATACATCGGATAGATGCACCACTTGTCGCCGGTGCGATGGTGCGTGGCATGGCGGATCCGGTACAGCACCGGGTCGCGCAGGTTCATGTTGGGCGAGGCCATGTCGATCTTCGCCCGCAGCGCCATCGAGCCGTCCGGGTGCTTGCCGTCGCGCATCTCGCGCAGGCGGGCCACGGATTCCTCGGGCGGGCGGGCGCGCCAGGGCGAATCCGTGCCGGCTTCGGTCAGCGTGCCGCGCATGGCGCGGATTTCCTCGGGGCTCTGTTCGTCCACGTAGGCGTAGCCGGCCATGATCAGGGCTTCGGCCGCCTCGTACATGAAGTCGAAGTAGTCGCTGGCGTGGTAGTAGTGTTCGGTGCCGAACGCCGTCCAGTCGTAGCCCAGCCAGCGCACGGCGTCGACGATGGCGTCGACGTAGCGCTGCTCTTCCTTTTCGGGGTTGGTGTCGTCCAGCCGCAGGTGGCAGACGCCGCCGTAGTCGCGGGCAAGGCCGAAGTTCAGCGCGATGCTCTTGGCATGGCCGATGTGCAGGTAGCCGTTGGGCTCGGGCGGAAAGCGCGTGCGGATGCGGGCCGGATCCAGCGCGGCCTCGGCCAGCTCCGACGCCGATCCGGGATGGCCGGCCCAGTGCTTCTCGGCATACCGCCCGGCGGCCAGGTCGGCCTCGACGATATTGCGCAGGAAATTGGTGGCTGGAGCGGGAGCAGGTTTATTCGGTGTGGTCATCGTGTATGGGTTGGACGAAGAGTCCTTCCTTCGATTTTGCCATAACGAGGCCCCCCTACGCGCTTGCACTGGCGGACCGGCGGAGCCGGATCCGCCGTGCCCTGGGAGGGAGATCCGGGTGGCGGGGTGGGGTCAGGGGGGGAGGGGGATGGCCGCGATGACCCGCAGGCCGCCGCCTGCCGGGGTTTCCAGGATGATCCGGCCGCCGTGGGCGCGGGCGATGGCGTCGACCAGGGCCAGGCCCAGGCCGACGTTGCCGGTGCGGCTGCGGGCGGGATCCAGGCGGGAGAAGGGGCGCAGGGCGTCTTCGTAGCGGTCGGGGCTGATGCCGGGGCCGTGGTCGCGCACACCCAGGCGGGCCTCGCCGCCCCGCGCTTCCAGGGTGATCTCCAGGGGCGGGGCGCCGTGCTGCATGGCGTTCTGGATCAGGTTGTCGACCAGCCGCGCCAGGGCCACGGCATCGGCGTTGACCACGATTTCGTCGCCGGGGGGCGATGGGTAGTCGATCGGGCTGCCGGTGCCCTGCCAAGCGTGGATGCGTTCGCGCAGCCAGTCGCCCAGGTCGATGGGCGTGAAATGGTAGGTGGCGCGGTCGGTGCCACGCACGAAGCCGATGAACTGGTCGACGATGTGCTGCATGTCCTCGGCGTCCTGCCGCAAACCGTCCTTGAGCGCCGGGTCGTCGACCATCTCGGTGCGCAGGCGCATCCTGGACAGCGGGCCCTTGAGGTCGTGCGGCAGGCCGGCCAGCAGCGTGCGGCGTACCTTGTCGGACTCGTTCAGCGCATCGAGCATGGCGTTGAAGCGTTCGCCCAGGACCTGCGTCTCGTGCGGACCGGCCGGTTCCACCCGTTCGGGCTTGCCGGCCGCGAGGCGGTCGGCGGCATGGGCGAGCGAGGTGATGGGGCGGGTGATGTGCCAGGAAAACCAGGCGGCCAGCAGCAGGATCGCGCCCACCCCGCCCAGCCACATGACGATCAGGGGCGTCTTGACGGGCGGGCTGATGCGTTCGAGCGAGATCACCAGCCAGGACCGCATCAGCGGTTCCTCGTCGTTGCCCAGGCCGGGCGTGAGCGAAATGAACAGGGCGGGTTCGGGGCCGCGCGACAAGGCCACCCGCGAGCCGTCCGCCAACTGGGTGTTCAGGCGCTGGATCAGGCCGCGCATGGCGTGGCGGGGATCGTCGTCGGCCCAGCGCGGGGCCTCGCGGGGGCCGCGGCGCTCGGGGCCGAAGCGGAATTCGCCGGACCGGTAGTCGGGCGGCATGCGGCCCCCCGGCAGGGGCTCGAAGCGGGGATGGGGCGGATGACCCTCGCGCCGGGGGCGTTCCCCGCCTGGCCGGGGCCGGGGCGGGATGGGCCGGGAAACCAGCCGCCATTCGCCCTGGGAGGCCGCCGCGACGAAGGCGGCGCGCTCGCTTTCGTCGATCTGCGCGATGGAGGCGCGCAGGGTGCGGATGGTGGTCGCCATGAGGTCCGGCGTGACGTTCTCGAGGACGTTGCGGCGGTAGTGCTCGATGGCCAGGAAGGTCGTCGCCTGCGCGACCAGCACCGCGCCCAGGATCAGCAGGACGAGGCGTGCGCGCAGCGAGCGCGGCATCAGCCGGCTCGCCCAGCCACGGGGCGCGGGGCTGTTCATGGCAGCGACGGCGAGGCCGGTGCCGGGTCGTCCGGCGTCAGGGGCGAGAAGCGGTAGCCGATGCCCCAGACGGTCTGGATCCACTTCGGCTGCTTGGGGTCGTCTTCGATGGCGCGGCGCAGCCGCAGGATGGCAATGTCGATGGCGCGGTCGTTGCGCTCGCCGGCCTCGTCGTCGCGCGCCAGGGCCAGCAGCCGTTCGCGCGACAGCGGCTTGCCCGCATTGCGCAGCAGGGCTTCCAGCAGGTTGAATTCGCCGCCGGTCAGGCGCACCTGTTCGGTACCGCGATGCAGCGTGCGGGCCTTGGCGTCGAAGATGAAGGGGCCGAACGAGACCGGTGCATCCTTGACCAGCGCCGACGGGCCGCTCTTGCGCCGCAGCACCGCCTCGATGCGGGCGAGCAGTTCACGCGGGTCGAAGGGCTTGCCCAGATAGTCGTCGGCGCCGGATTCCAGGCCGATGATGCGGTCCACCGTTTCGTCGCGGGCGGTCAGCAGGATCACCGGCAGGTCCTCGCCGCGCTCGCGCAGCCGCCGGCAGGCGTCCGCGCCGTCGCCGCCCGGCAGCATGCGGTCCAGCACCAGCAGGGCGGGGGCGTAGCGGGTGATGCGCGCTTCCAGGTCGGTGGCGTCCGGGGCCAGCAGCGTGTCGTAGCCCTGTTTGTTCAGGTAGTCGGCCAGGAGCTGGCGCAGGGCCGGGTCGTCATCGACCACGAGCAGTTTGAGGGCGGATTTTTCCATGGGGGAATGTTCGCGTGGCGGGGCCGGACCCGCAAGCAGCCTGAAATCGGTTGAAACAGATGGGCCCCGCCTCGCAACCGGTCCGAAACGGGTCTGGAACAAGAATGCCCTCACCGCCGCAGTCCGATGCGGTGTCGACAAGGAGTAACGCAATGACCAAGAACGCCCTTCGTACGATCGCGCTGTCGCTGGCCCTGGCTACCGGGGGCGCCGGCGTGCTGCAGGCCGCCCATGCCCAGGCCGCGGGCGACAATACCACGCAGGCCGAACAGAAGCCCGCGCCGGAACGCCATCGTGGCCACATGGGCCATCATGGGTCCAAGGGACATCATTTCCGGGGTGGCATGGAGCAGTCGCCGCTGGCCATGCTGGGGCACCTGAAATCCAGGCTGAACCTGACCGACTCGCAGCAGAAGCTCTGGGACACGGCGCAGAACGCCAGCCGTGAAGCCGGACAGGCCATGCGGGCCCAGCGCGAGGAAGGCATCAAGACGCTGCGCACGCAGGTCGCCGCCGGCCCCCTGGACCTGCGCGCCCTGAGCGCCCGGCACGACGCCGAGCGCGCGGCCGCCAAGCCCAAGCTGGATGCCGCCCGCGACGCCTGGCTGGCCGCCTACGATTCGCTGGACGGCAAGCAGAAGCAGGTCGTGACCGACGCGGTCAAGAAGCGCCTGGAGCGGGGTGACCGCATGCGCGAGCATCGCCGCCCGGACGCGCCGTCCAAGGGCTGATCCCCCGGCACGCGGTAAAACCGGCGCAGCGATGCGCCGGTTTTTTTTCGCCGCGACGAGGTACGTTTCTTGCGAGGGACGGGTTTTCCGGCCGCCCGTGGACGGCCACGACGGGAGACGGGCATGGTGGTGATCATCATGGGGGTATCGGGCAGCGGCAAGACGACCATAGGCAAGCTGCTGGCCGCCCGTCTGCGCTGCGGCTATTCGGACGCGGACGAGTTCCATCCCGAGGCCAACATCGAAAAAATGTCTCGTGGCGTGGCGCTGGGCGACGCCGACCGGGAACCCTGGCTGCGGGCCATGCGCGCGGCGATCCAGACCGTCCTGGCCGGCGGCCGCACCCACGTGTTCAGTTGTTCCGCCCTGCGGGAGCGCTATCGCGACGCGCTGGCCCGGCCCGGCGAGGACGTCGTGTTCGTCCACCTGGACGTTTCCTACGAGACGGTCATGCAGCGGCTGGCGCGCCGCCGGGGGCATTTCTTCGATCCCGCCCTGGCGCGCAGCCAGTTCCAGACGCTGGAGATCCCCCGGCGGGGCATCGTGGTCGATGCCGAGCGCACGCCCGGGGAGATCGTCGACCGGATCGTCGAGAGCCTGGCCCAGGGCGGTGAATCGACCGTAGAGTGAGCCCTTCTTGTCCCGGTTCGGGCCGGCTCGGCTTCGGTGCCCGGCCGACTTCGCTAAAATCCCCCTTGATCGGCGATCCGCCCGAACCTGCCAGAGATGTCCATGCCCAAGCCCGATACGCTGTTGGCGCATGCCGGACGCGCTCCCGAAGCCTATGCCGGCATGGTCAACACGCCCGTCTTCCGTACTTCCACCGTCATCCATCCCACGATCGAGTCGTACGAGGCGCCGCGCGACCTGACCAGGAAACCGGTCAGCTACGGCCGCCACGGCACGCCCACGACCTTCGCCTTCGAAGAGGCCGTGGCCAGGCTCGAGGGCGCGCACCAGGCGGTGGCCACGCCCAACGGGCTGTCGGCCATCGTCGTGGCTCTGCTGGCGGTGCTCAAGCCGGGCCAGCACCTGCTGGTGGCCGATTCGGCCTATTCGCCGGCGCGCGGCTTCTGCGACCGCAGGCTGGCGCCCCTGGGCATCGAGGTCGAATACTACGATCCCCTCGTCGGCGCCGGCATCGCCGGCCTGCTGCGCGAGAATACCGGCGCGGTGTTCTGCGAATCGCCGGGCTCGCTCACCTTCGAAATGCAGGATATCCCCGCCATCGCGGCGGCGGCCCACGCCCGCGACATCCCGGTGCTGGCCGACAATACCTGGGTCACGCCGTATTTCGCGTCGCCGTTCGAACTGGGCGTCGACATCTCCATCCACGCGGGCACCAAGTACATCGGCGGCCATTCCGACCTGATGATAGGCGTGGTCGCCACCAACGAGCGCTATTGGAAGCCGGTGCGCCAGACGGTGTACGACTACGCCTACAGCGTCAGCCCCGACGACTGCTACCAGGCCCTGCGCGGCCTGCGCACGCTGGGCGTGCGCCTGCGCCAGCACGAGCGCAACGCGCTGCAGGTGGCGCGCTGGCTCGAAGCCCAGCCCGAGGTATCGCGGGTGCTGTATCCGGCGCTGGAAAGCGACCCCGGCCATGCGCTGTGGAAGCGCGACTACCGGGGCGCCTCGGGCCTGTTCTCGGTAGTGCTCAAGCCGGTCGACGACGCCGCGCTGGCGCGCTTCGCCGACGGCCTGAAGCTGTTCGGCATCGGTTCGAGCTGGGGCGGTTTCGAAAGCCTGATCACCGTCGTGCACGCCGCGGCCTATCGCACGGCCACCCGCTGGCAGCCCGAGGGGCCCGCCGTGCGGCTGCACATCGGCCTGGAGGATCCGGCCGACCTGATCGCCGACCTGCGCCAGGGCCTGGACCTGCTGCAAGACGGCAAGGCCGCGGCGCATGGCTGATGGCAGCGCGCTGGAGGTCCTGAGCCGGGTTTTCGGCTACGACCAGTTCCGCGGACCGCAGCAGGAGATCGTCGAGCACGTGATAAGCGGCGGCGATGCCCTGGTGCTGATGCCCACCGGCGCGGGCAAGTCCCTGTGCTACCAGGTGCCGGCGCTGGTCCGCAGCGGCACGGGGGTGGTCGTCTCGCCCCTGATCGCGCTGATGCAGGACCAGGTCGACGCCCTGACCGAACTGGGCGTGCGGGCGGCCTTCCTCAATTCCACGCAGGACTTCGCCCGCGTGCGCGAAGTCGAACGCGCCTTCGTGGACGGCGAACTCGACCTGCTGTACGTGGCGCCCGAGCGCCTGCTGACCGACCGCTGCCTGTCCCTGCTCGAGCGGGGCCGCATCGCGCTGTTCGCGATCGACGAGGCCCATTGCGTCTCGCAGTGGGGCCACGACTTCCGTCCCGAATACCTGGGCCTGTCCGCGCTGCACGAACGTTGGCCCGACGTGCCCCGCATCGCGCTCACCGCCACAGCCACCCAGGCGACGCGGGTCGAGATCGCCCAGCGGCTGGCACTGGAGGACGCGCAGCATTTCGTCTCCAGCTTCGACCGCCCCAACATCCGCTATCGCATCGTCGAAAAGAACGACCCGCGCCGCCAGTTGCTCGATTTCCTGAAGCAGGAGCACGCGGGCGATTCCGGCATCGTCTACTGCCTGTCGCGGGCCAAGGTCGAGGAAACGGCCGAGGCCCTGCGGGCCCAGGGCATCGATGCCATGCCGTACCACGCCGGCCTGGAGGCCGCCACGCGGGCAGCCAACCAGGCGCGCTTCCTGCGCGAGGATGGCGTGGTCATGGTGGCCACCATTGCCTTCGGCATGGGTATCGACAAGCCCGACGTGCGCTTCGTGGCCCACCTGGACCTGCCCAAGTCGGTCGAGGGCTACTACCAGGAAACCGGCCGTGCCGGCCGCGATGGCCTGCCGGCCACGGCCTGGATGGCCTATGGCTTGCAGGACGTGGTGCAGCAGCGCCGCATGATCGACGAGTCGACCGGCGACGAGGCCTACAAGCGCCGCCTGGCGTCCATGCTGGAAGCGATGCTGGGGCTGTGCGAGACCGTGGAGTGCCGGCGCGTGCGGCTGTTGCAGTATTTCGGCCAGGCCTCGCAGGCCTGCGGCAATTGCGACACCTGCCTCGAACCGCCCCAGGCCTGGGACGGCACCGAGGCGGCGCAGAAGATCCTGTCGGCGGTCTACCGGCTGTGGAAAGAGCGCGGCCAGCGCTTCGGCGCCGGGCACGTGATCGACATCCTGCGCGGCAAGCGCAACGAGAAGGTCGAGCAGCACCGGCACGACGAACTCAGCGTGTTCGGCATCGGCGCGGACCTGAGCGAGAAGGACTGGCGCAACGTGCTGCGCCAGTTGATCGCGCAAAGCCTGTTGACGGTGGACCACGAGGCCTTCGGCACGCTGGCCCTGACCGAGGGCAGCCGCAGCGTGCTCAAGGGCGAGCGCACGCTGATGCTGCGGCGCGAGCCCGCCAAGCCGGCCCGCGCGCGCGAAAGTTCACGGGCCCGTTCGGCGGTTACCCTGCCGCCCGAGGCCGAGGCGCTGTTCACCGCGCTGCGCACCTGGCGCGGCGAAGTGGCACGCAGCCACGGCGTGCCGGCCTATGTCATCTTCCATGACGCGACCCTGCGGGAAATCGCCCTGGCGCGGCCTGAGTCGCTGACCGAACTGGGGGCGATCAGCGGGGTGGGGGCGCGCAAGCTCGAGGCCTATGGGCAGGAGATATTGGAGCGGGTCGAGAGGTTCTGATCCGTCGCTAGCCCCAGGCTGAGTTCTTGACCCGGTCTTGTCCGGGGCGCCGGGGCCGGGCGGGCGCGGAGGCGCAGCGAAGCCGGTCCCGCTGCGCGGGACTACCCGGAGTTGGCACGGTTGGCGGGGCGGGCGTGAACTCGCGCGGGAATAGCCCCCCGGGCTATTCCTACTGCCGCGCTCAAACATGCACGCCCTTGCTTCCCCGCCAACCGCGCCAACTCCGGCGGCTCCGAATGCGCCTCCGCGCCCGCCCGGCCCCGGCGCCCCGGACAAGACCTGCACCGCTGGGCACGCAGATCCATGGACTTCAATTTGGATGCCATGAATGTCGATTCAGCCTAGCGAGCCGGTACGGTCCAGAAGAAGATCCGCTTGCTGTCCACCGTCAGGGTCTGCTCCGGTTCCCAGTCGCCCATGTCGAACGCGTGCGAGACGATGCGCGTGCCGGGCTTGAGCGCGAGCAGGGTGGGCCGCAGCTTGAGGTTGAGATTGGGCAGCAGGTAGAGCGTGATGACGGTCGCGGGGCTCAGGTCCTGTTCGAACAGATCGCCCTGGATGAAACGGACCTTGTCGGTGACCTGCTGGCGGCGCGCGTTGGCGTTGGCCTCGCCGATGCGCTGCGGGTCCAGGTCTATGCCCACGCCGCGCGTGCCGAAGCGCTTGGCCGCCGTGACCGGGATGCGGCCGTCGCCCGAGCCCAGGTCGTACAGGATGTCGTCGGGACCGACCTTGGCCACCTGCAGCATGGCGTCGACCACCGGCTGGGGCGTGGGCACGAAGATCACGTCGGGCGTCCGGGGCAGGGGCTTGGCGGTGCCGAAGGACTGGGCCCAGGCGGGGGCGGCCGCCGCGGCGGCCAGGGTGGTCAGGCAGAACTGGCGGCGTTTCATGGCTGCAAGGCTCCTGGAGATTGGACGGATCAGGATGCGGGCGGAGTGCCGCTGCGGGGCTGGGCCAGCATCAGCAGCGCGCCGACGCCCAGCACGGCCACGCCTACCAGGGCGCCGACGCCGGTGTGGCGCAGGCTGGCATAGAACAGATAGCCGCTGGTCGCGATGAACAGCAGCGGCGTCAGCGGGTAGAGCGGCACGCGGAAGGGCCGATGGGCGCCGGGATCCTTGCGCCGCAGCACGAACAGCGCCACGCCGCTCAGCACGAAGAACAGCCAGAACACCGGCGCGGTGTATTCGACCATGGTGGCGAAGCCGCTGCGGGTGAAGGCTCCCAGCGCGACCAGCGCCAGCGAGATGGCCGCCTGGACCCACAGCGCGTTGACCGGCGTGTTCCACTGCGGATGCCATTTGGCCAGCATCGAGAAGGCGGGCGTGTCCTGGCCGAAGGCGTAGGTGGTGCGCGCGGCGGTCAGGATGGTGGCGTTGGCCGAGGTCAGCGCCGAGATCGCGATCAGCAGCGCGATCAATTGCGCGCCCGGTTCGCCCAGCGCCCGCCGCATCATGTCGGCGGCGACGGCCGACGAGGCGCCCATGCCGTCCTGGCCCAGCACGTTCAGGTAGGCCAGGTTGACCAGCAGGTACAGCACGGTGATCAGCGCCAGGCTCCAGAACAGCGCCCGGGGCAGGGTCCGTCCCGGACCCGAGGCTTCGGCCGAGATGTAGGCCGCCTCGTTCCATCCGCCGTAGGTCAGCATCACGAAGATCAGGACCAGGCCCCAGTTGGCGGCGCCCGAGGCGGGGGCGGCCGGCGCGGCCGGCGCGGCCGGCGCGGCCTCGGGCGCGAACAGCAGGCCCACCGCGATGATCAGGACCACCCCGCCCACTTCCAGGGCCGTCAGCAGGTTCTGCGTCCACTTGCCGGTGCTCAGGCCCGCCACGTTCACGAGGGTCAGCACGACGATGATCGCGGCGGCATAGATGGCCGGCGAAGCCGGTCCGAGATTGACGATCTGCGAGGCATAGTCGCCGAAGATGTAGCCGAGCAGGGCGATCGAACCGGTGGGGATGACGGTCAGGCGGGCCCACGCGAACAGGAAGGACAGCCGGGCGCCGAAGGCCCGCCGCAGGTAGTGATAGTCGCCGCCGGCATGCGGGTAGGTGCTGGCCAGTTCCGCGTAGCACAGCGCGCCGGCGACGGAGATCATGCCGCCCACGATCCAGGCCATCATCATCGCGGCCGGGGATCCGGCATGCATCGCCACCAGCGACGGCGCGCTGAAGATGCCGGCCCCGATGACGATGCCCACGACCAGCGCCATGATGTCCAGCGTGCCGAGCAGCGGGCGGCTGGCGGGCCTGGCGGCGGCATCCGGGGTGGACGCACGCGGGGGCGATGCGGGGAACGCGTTGCTCATGACGGGAGGGTCCTCGGTGCAGGGCAGGGGTGCGTGATCGTCCAGCGGCGGCAAGCGGCGCGCCCGGCCGGAGCTCGAGCGGCAAGCTTACAAGTTCCTGAAAGTACCGGCGAAAGCCGAAGGCGGTCAAGCCCCCGGAGGGGGGGGCGCGGCGCGGTTGCGGTCGAGCTGGTCGCGCACCATGGTGCGGAAGTCGCTGGGCGATGCGCCGGCGTGCTTGGTGAAGAAGCGCGAGAAATAGCCGGGGTCGGAAAAACCCAGCGTAAGGGCGATTTCCTTCACGCTCAGCGACGAATAGGCGAGGTCGCGGCGCGCCTCGGTCAGCAGGCGGTCGTTGATGACGCCCAGGGCCGACAGGCCCAGCTCGTCGCGGCAGATCCGGTTCAACTGCGTGGGTGTGATGCCCAGGCGCCCGGCGTAATAGGCGATGTCGCGTTGTTCGCGGAAGCTGCGGTTCAGCAGGGTCTTGAAACGGTGCAGGTGCATGACGCCGCGCGAGCTGCGCCGGCCGGGCCGGGGGCCGGCCAGCGTGGCGACCTTGCGCGCCAGCAGGACCAGCACGGTGCCCAGCAGCGATTCGAGCAGGGCCAGCCGCCACGCGTGGGCCTCGTCGTACTCGGCCAGCAGCAGTTCGATCGATTGCGCGAAGGGCGCATAGGCCGCTTCCCCGGGGTCGAACGGGACGTGGCGCGGCGCCTGGAAATGGGGAAGGAGGTCCGCGTGCTGCGCCAGCAGGCTTTCCATCTGCTGCGTGACGATGGTGATGACCGCGCCGTCTATGTCCTCGGAAAAGCGGAAGCCGTGCGCGTGCAGGGCGGGAACGAACAGGGCGCAGGGACCGTGGACCGTGAATCGGCGGTCGTCGAACTGGATGTCGGCCGTGCCTGAGCGTATGTACAGAATTTGCACGAACAGGTCATGGCGGTGCAGCTTGATCTCCCAGTCGTACAGGCGGCTGCGCTGCGGGATGGATTCGCAATGCAGGCTTTCCGGGACGAGGTTCTTGCCGTGTTCCCCATAAAGGGCATAGGTGGGGACGATGCTTTTCATGGCCACGGTTCCTGGTGCGGAATATGTTCGGATTATCCATGAAGATGTCTCCATAATCTATCGCGCGCCGCCGACCCGGCTCTTAAGATTCCTGGAAGTCAGAACTATGCAGGAGACACGCCATGCGGGTCCAAGTCGCAATCATCGGGTCCGGTCCGGCCGGGCTCTTCCTCGGGCAGATCCTTTCCCGGGCCGGCATCGAGACGCTCGTCATCGAGCAGCGCAGCAAGGAATACGTGCTCGGCCGCATCCGCGCGGGCGTCCTGGAGCAGGGCACGGTCGATCTGCTGGACGAGATCGGAGTCGGTCGCCGCATGCACGAGCAGGGCCTGGTGCACGGCGGGATCGAACTGTGCTTCGACGGCCAGCGCCACCGCATCGACCTGAAGACGCTATCGGGCGGCAAGAGCGTCATGGTCTACGGCCAGACCGAAGTCACCCACGACCTGATGGACGCGCGCGAGGCGGCCGGCTACGCGTCGGTCTACGAGGCCGAGCAGGTCCGCGTGCACGACTTCGACACCGATCATCCCCGGGTCACGTATCGCAAGGACGGCGTCGAGCACGTGGTGGAGTGCGACTTCATCGCGGGCTGCGACGGTTTCCACGGCGTGAGCCGGGCCAGCGTGCCGGCCTCGGCCATCAAGACCTACGAGAAGATCTATCCCTTCGGCTGGCTGGGCATCCTGTCCGAGACGCCGCCGGTGTCGGACGAGCTTATCTATTCGAACCACGAACGCGGTTTCGCGCTGTGCAGCATGCGGTCGCACACGCGCAGCCGCTACTACGTGCAATGCCCGCTGGACGACAAGGTCGAGAACTGGTCCGACGAACGGTTCTGGGATGAACTGCGCAGCCGGCTGGACGCCGAGGCGGCCGCGTCGCTGGTGACCGGCCCGTCCATCGAGAAAAGCATCGCGCCGCTGCGCAGCTTCGTGGCCGAGCCCATGCGTTTCGGCCGGCTGTTCCTGGCCGGCGACGCGGCCCATATCGTCCCGCCCACGGGCGCCAAGGGCCTGAACCTGGCGGTCTCGGACGTGCGCTATCTGTCCGATGCCATCATCCGCTACTACGGCGGCGAGCAGCAGGGCATCGATACTTACTCAGAACGTTGCCTGGACCGGGTCTGGAAGGCCGTGCGCTTCTCGTGGTGGATGACCTCGCTGATGCACAAGTTCCCGGAGAACGGCGACTTCGGCCAGAAGATCCAGCATGCCGAACTGGGCTACCTGGTCGGTTCTCAAGCCGCCTCCACAGCCCTGGCGGAAAACTACGTCGGCTTACGGTATTGAGATCCCCCCTACGCGCTGACGCGCGCCCCCCAGGGGGCGATGCGGGCGGACCGGCGGAGCCGGATCCACCGCATCCTGGGTCTAGCGGGGTTGTCTCGGTGCGGAGCACCGCGTTCGGGCTAGCGGCCGCCCAGGCCCTTCCAGCGCTTGAGGCGGTCGGAGTGGATGCCGAAGAGGTCCAGGGTGCGCAGCACGGTGTGGTTGACGATGTCGTCGACGCTCTGGGCGCCTGAGTAGAAGGCGGGGACGGGGGGGAAGACGACGCCGCCCATTTCGGTGACGGCGACCATGTTGCGCAGGTGGGCGAGGTTCAGCGGGGCTTCGCGGGTCAGGAGGACCAGGCGGCGGCGTTCTTTCAGGACGACGTCGGCGGCGCGGGTGATCAGGTTGTCGGCGTAGGCGTGGGCCACGGCCGCGAGGGTCTTCATGGAGGTGGGGGCGATGACCATGCCGGCGGTCAGGAACGAGCCGCTGGCGATGGCGGCGCCGACGTCGCCGGGGTGGTAGACCACGTCGGCCAGCGAGGCCAGGTCCTTGCGGCCGAGTCCGTGTTCGTGCATGGTATTGAGCACGCCGGCCTCGGACACGACCAGATGGCTTTCCCAGTCGGGCAGTTCGCGCAGCGCCTCGAGCAGGCGCAGGCCGTAGATGGAGCCGCTGGCTCCGGTAATGGCGATGATCAGGCGTTGGCGCGGACGATCGGCCGGCGGTGGGGTCATGGGGTCGGGTCTCCTCGTTGTTTGGGGCCCCGCGTCACCGCTGTGTCACGCGGGGCCAGCATGATTGTACGTTGGGTGATTGCGTCGCGAGTACGAGAAGAATGATGGTCGTGTTCCGCCGGCTGCGGGCGTGTGGGCTCCTGCTGGCCGGTATCTTGGCCGTGCCGGCCAGGGCGCAGGAATCCCCGCCGGTCGAGGCGGAGGACTTCGCCATTCATGCCCAATCGACGTATGTCTGGCAGCGCAAACCCTCGTTCGCGTCCCCGTACCAGGGGGAGAACTCGCTGTCGGGGGCTCGCGCCACGAGTTATTCGCTGACCGCCACCGTGGACCTGGGCGCCCGGCTGTGGGAAGGGGCCGAGGTCCACTTCAACGGCGAGGGCGCGCAGGGCCTCGCGTTCTCGGGCCTGCATGGCCTGGGCGGCCTGACCAACGGCGAACTGGCCAAGACCGCGGGCTCGGACATGGTCTTCTACCGCGCCCGCGCCTTTCTGCGGCAGACCTGGGGCCTGGGCGGCGGACGCGAGGCGGTCGAGCCGGACATGAACCAGCTCGCGGGCTTCGCCGACAAGCGGCGCATCGTGCTGACGGCGGGCAACATCTCGGTGCTGGACGTGTTCGACGCGGTGTCGGTCAGCCATGATCCGCGCACGCAGTTCATGAACTGGGCCTTCATGGCGCATGGCAGCTACGACTATGCCGCCGATGCCCGGGGCTATACCTGGGGCGCGGTGCTGGAATATATCGATGACGGCTGGGCGGTGCGCGCCGGCCGCTTCATGCAGCCCCGGGAGTCCAACGGCCTGCCGCTGGACCGGCGGCTGGGGCGCCACCATGGCGACCAGATCGAGTTCGAGAAGTCCTACGCCGTGCTGGACAGGCCCGGCACCCTGCGCGTGCTGGCTTTCCGCAACAAGGCGAACATGGGGAGCTACGACGACGCGCTGGTGGCGGCGCGGGGCGGGGCGCCGGACCTGGCGGCGGTGCGCAAGGAGCGGACCAAGCTGGGAATGGGGGTAAGCCTGGAGCAGGCCCTGACCGACAGCGCGACGGCCTTTCTCCGCCTGAACTGGGCCGATGGCAAGACCGAAACCTATGCCTTTACCGAGATCGATCGTTCGGTCTCGGGCGGCGTGGCGTTCGACGGCGCGGCCTGGGGGCGGTCGGGCGACAGCGCGGGCGTGGCGGCCGCGGTCAATGCGCTCAGCGCCTCCCACCGCGAATACCTGCGTCGCGGCGGGGTCGGCGCCTTCCTCGGTGACGGCACGCTGAACTACGGACCCGAGCAGATCGCCGAGGCCTATTACAGCTGGCGCCCCTTGAAGCGGCTGTGGATCACCGCGGACGCGCAATACATCCGCCATCCCGGCTACAACCGCGACCGGGGCCCGGCCAAGGTGTTCGCGCTGCGCCTGCACACCGAGTTCTGAGGCGCGGCGCGGAGTCCCTTTATTCAGGCTGGATGTGGGCCTTGTCGATCACGGCCTTCCAGGCCTGCGCCTCCTGCCTGATGCGCGCGGCGAACTCCGCCGGGGTGCTGCCTATGGGCGTGACGCCGATGTCGGTGTATTGCTTGCGGATGGCGGGATCCTTCAGGACCTCGCGCAGCGCGCGCGAGAACTTGTCGATGATCTGCGGATCGGTGCCCACCGGCGCGGCCAGTCCCCACCAGTTGCCCGTGACGAGTCCCGGCAGACCCTGCTCGGCCGTGGTCGGCACCGACGGCAGCATGGCCAGGCGTTCGCCGTCGGCCACGGCGATGGCGCGCAGCCTGCCGCTGGCCACGTGGCCGGCCACCGAGCTGAGCGCGGTCACGTAGAGCTGGATCTCGCCCGCCATCAGCGCCTGGACGGCGGGCGGCGAGCCCCGGTAGGGAACGTGGGTCAGCTGTACGTTGGCGAGCTGGCTGTACAGTTCGGCCGCGAGGTGGGGCGGGGTGCCGTTGCCGGGCGAGCCGAAGTTCAGCTTGCCGGGGTTCTTCTTCGCCTCGGCGGTCAGGTCGGACAGGGTGCGGATGTCGGACGAGCCGTTGACCACCAGCACGGACGGGCCGTTGCTGAGCAGGGACACGGGCACCAGGTCCTTGGTCGGATCGAAGCGCATGCCCTTGAACAGGTACTGGTTGGTGACGAAGTTGTTGGTCGCTCCCAGCAGGAAGGTGTAGCCGTCCGGGGTGGCGCGCACCACTTCGTCGGCGCCGATGTTGCCGGAGGCCCCGCTCTTGTTGTCGATCAGGATGCGCACGCCGAATTGCTTTTCCAGTTGCAGCTGGACGAAGCGCAGGGTGATGTCGCCGGTATTGCCGGGCGCGTAGGGAACCACCACGCGTATCGGGCGCGAGGGCCAGGCATCGGCCGCCACGGCGGCGGTCGAGGCGAAGACGCAGGCGGCGGCGAGGCTGGCGACCGCCAGTCGGCGAGCCGGGAAGGGAACGGATTTCATGGGCAATCTCCTTCAGGGGGTGGGGGCGACGATGTGGCCGTCGACCACCGTCAACAGGGAATGCAGCGTGGCGATCTCGTCCTCGGCGCAGGTCAGCGGATCGGCGTTCAGCACCGTCAGGTCGGCCAGCTTGCCGGGTTCGATCGAACCTCGGATGTCTTCGTCGAATGTCAGGTAGGCGCCGCCCCGCGTGGCGATGTCCAGCGCCTCCTGCCGGCTCAGTGCCTGGCCGGGGGCCACGGGGCCGCCGCCGCGGCTGCGGCGCGCGACCGCGTGCCAGATGGGACCGAACAGCGAAACGGGCAGGTTGTCGCTGCCGAACGCCACCGCCACGCCGGCGTCGCGCAGGCGGCGCAGCGGCACGATGTCGTCCTGGCCGGCGGCGCCGCGGCGCTGCATCCAGAGATCGCCGTCCTTGTATATATGGCGGTTGGTGTGCGTGGTCAGCACGAGGCCGAGGTCGCGTATCCGGGCCTGGGTGTCCGCATCGATCACCGGCTGGTGGCCGAGCACCCAGCGCTGGTCGTCGATGGGGTGCTGGCGGTGGGCCTGTTCGAACAGGGGCAGCAGGTCGGGCCAGATACCCGCGACGCGGATGCCGGCGCGGGCGGCCTCGGCCAGCAGCGGTGCCAGTGCGTCGGCATCCAGGGCCGCTCCCGCCTGGAAGCCGGCCCAGCCGGTACAGGGGTGGTTGCCGGCCCGCAGCCTATTGTTCAGTGGATCCTTGTCGATCTCGGCGTACAGGCCCTGCACCCGCAGCATGTCGTCGCCCCGGCCGCGGCGTGCCAGCCAGGCGCTCCATTCGCGCAGCAGCTCCAGCGCCTGTCCTTCGCCCCGAGGCCCCCAATAGGGGCTCAGGACCAGGGTGGACCGCACGGTCGACGCGCCTTGGCCATGGACCGTCTCGTAGGCGTCGATGACTTCGCCGGCCACGCCGTGCCCTTCGAACACGGCCGTGGTGCCGTAGCGGTTGTACTCGGCCATCGCGTGCCGCAGGCCGCTGGCGCGCTGTTCGGCGGTGAAGCCCGGGGCCGCGCGCATCAGGGTGTGTTCGACGATGGGCACCAGCGTGCGCTCGACGAAGCGGCCGGTGGGGCGTCCGGCGGCATCGCGCTCGATGTCGACGTCGGGCGAGGGCGAGGCCGTGGCCGGCGTCACGCCCGCCAGCGCCAGGGCGCGGCTGTTGGCCACCGAGACCAGCGGCGCGCGGTTGCGCCAGTATCCCCAGATGGGCCGGATGTAGACGGGATGGTCGGGGCTGACCCGGTCCAGGTCGTCGCGGGTGGGGTAGGGGCCGCCGGCCAGTGCGTCGTCGGGCTCGGGGTACTCGGGAGGCTGGCCGACGGGCTGGGTCACGATCCAGGTTCCCGGCGGCGCCTTGGCGGCCTCGGCGGCGATGATGTCCAGGATGTCGTCGCGCGTGCGCGCGCCGGCCAGGCTGGGCAGGTGGCGCCGCAGGCCTTCGCGGTCCATGTGGGCGTGGCCGTCGGTCAGCCCCGGCAGCACCGACTTGCCGCCCAGGTCCACCCGCCGCGCATCCGGGCCGGCCAGGGCCAGCACCTCGTCGTCGCTGCCCACGGCGGCGATGTGGCGGCCACGGACCGCGACGGCCGAGGCGACGTCGCCGCGGTCGTTGCAGGTGATGATCTTGCCTCGGTGGAGGACCAGGGTGGACGGCACGGCCGGATGGCTCCTGCGGTAAGCGTTCCGGCAAATCTAGCAGAGTCGACTAATTGTAAAAATTGAAATATTCATATAGATTCATAGTGATTTCCAATACTTCACCGGTGGATCCGCACGATGTCGATCTCCCTGCGCCAACTCGAGGCCTTCGTCGCGGTATGCAACGAAGGCAACTTCAGCAAGGCGGCCCAGCGCATCCATATTTCCCAGTCGGGCCTGAGCATCCTGATCCGGGAGCTGGAGCAGAGCCTGGAATGCCGCCTGTTCGACCGCAGCACGCGCCAGGTCAGCCTGACCGACGCCGGGCGCGAGTTCCGGGTGCCGGCGGCCCGCCTGCTGGCCGACCTGTCGACGGCGGTCGGCAACGTCAAGGGGCTGGCCTCGCGCCAGCATGGCCACGTGACGGTGGCCGCGCCGCCGTTGCTGATGTCGCGCCTGGTGGTGGGCATCGCCGCTCGGTTCCGCGGCGCCTATCCCCACATCGCACTGACGCTGCGCGACATTCCCTCGGAAGCCATTCCCGCGGGCATCGCGTCGGCCGACATCGACCTGGGCCTGGGCATGCTGCCGGCGGATCGCGACGAATACCTGACCGAAGCGCTGGTCGAAGGACCGCTGGTGGCGCTGCTGCCCCGCGACCATCTGCTGGCGCGCCGCCGCCATCTGAAGTGGGCGGACCTGGCGGCGACGCCGCTGGTCGCGCTCACGCCGGAAAATTCCTTCCGCCAGTTCCTGGACGGATGCTTCGCGCGCCTGGACCTGCAGCCGGGAATCGCCGTCGAGGTCGTCCAGCTGAGCACCGTCATCAGCCTGGTGGAGGCCGGGTTTGGCGCCGCCATCATGCCGCCCTACGGCGCGCTGGTCCCGGGCGAGGGCAATTCGGTGGTCCGGCCGCTGCGCGATCCCGTGGTCCGCTCCGAGATCGCGTTGATCCGCGACCGCTTCCGCTCGCCTTCGGCCGCGGCGGCGGCCTTCATCGAGGTGGCGCGCGATGTCGTCGCGGGACGTTCCCGGCCCCTGCGCGTTACGTAACGCCCCTGCGTATGGTACGTAACGTTTCGGCTCCGGCGCCTGGCCGAGGGACCGGGAATCGGTGTGACTATCGCACCGAAGGAACATCTCCGGATTGCCGATATCCCGTTTGTTTTCAACGTTTCCGCCGTTTCGCCAGCCTTCGTTTCGAGCTTCGCGAACGCCCGTGCCGCATGGGTCCGAGGCTGATGGCATAGCTTTTGCTCGAAGCTCCCGCAAACGTGTTTTCCAGCAGCGACCGATTCTCCATCCGGCGGATTGCGGCACTGGTGGGATACCTATCCGTGGGGGCTGAAATTGAACAAGACCTATCGCACCGTGTGGAGCCAGAGGCTCGGATGTTGGGTGGCGGTTGCCGAAACCGCGCGTGCCAGGGGTAAGGGCGGCGCCGCCAAGGCTGGCGCGCTTGCCGTGGCGCTGGTGGCGGGCGCCTGGACGGCGCCGGCGGCGGCCGACGGCATGCACGGCGTGCCGGGGCTGTCGAGCGCGCGGCTGACCGATGGCGCCGCGGTGGGCGTGATGAGCCAGATGCTGCAGGCCACGACCAATGCGGCGCCCAGCGTCGCTCCCGTGGCGTCGGCCATGCAGCAGGGGGTCTCGCAGACGGCGGCGGCACTGGCCGGCATCAGCTCGTCCATCCTGCCGCCGGCCTCGGCATTGCAGCAGGTACCCCTTTCCGAGGCCGTGCCGTCGCTGCCCGTGGTCAGCGAGGTGCTGGCCGCCACGCCGGTTCCCGCCGCCGTCCAGGCTATCGCCGCCGCGCCCACCGCGGTGACGAAGAAGGTCGCCTCGGCGCTGCCCGGCAAGGTCGGCAGCGCAGTCGAGGCGGTCCCCGCCAAGCTGGCCGAGGTGCTGGCTTCGGCGCCGGTCGACAAGAGCCGCAATACCGCGTCGCCCGTCGATGGCGCCGTCGCTTCGGCGGCGTCGCTGGGGTCGGTCGCCACGCTGTCCAACAGCGTGCCGGCCTCGCCCATGTCGCCGCTGAGCGGCAATGGCACGCTGGGCATTCTGCCGACCGGCGGTTCGTTGTTCCCCAGCAGTTCCAATCGCCAGACCATGGCGGTTGCCGCCTCGTCCGGCTCGGAGCCGCCTCCGCTCAATCCGCCCGCGCCCACCGGCCTGGTGATCGGCACGGCCGGCCTGCTGGGCGGCGTCGGGCAGGGCCTGCAGCCGCTGACGATGAGCCTGTTCGGCCAGAAGGAAGCCTGGCTGCGGTCCGGCGCGTTGAGCGTGAACCGCGAGAACATCAACGCCCGCTTCAGCGTGGTCAACGTGCTGGGCATTCCCATCCTGGACCTGGCGCCGGTGACGGGCACGCTGCAAGGCACCCTGGGCGGCTCGCTGCCCGAGCAGAAACTCACCCTGCTGGGCGGCGTGACTTCGGGCAACTACATCACCAACATCAATTCCGGCCTGACCTACAACAACGGCCTGCTGCTGCCCGGCACGCAGCCACCGTCGTGGGTGGACCAGAACAACTGCCTGAACGTCCTGGGCCTGGCCGGCGCCACCTGCTGGGACGTCCCCGCTGCGCAGAACAACCAGGTGCTGATCGGCGACGGCGCTTCGGCCAACGGATCGCAGGAAGTCGTGATCGGCACCAATGCCAAGCACATCCTGCCCAACGAGGACGCCGGGACGATCTTCACCGATCCCAACATGCCCGGCGTGCCCGACACCAACTATGCGGCGCGCAAGGGCCACTCGGTCCTGATCGGCGACAGCACCTACGGCAACGCCAACGGCCAGACCATCGTCGGCGCCAGCGCGTCGTCGACCGTGGCGGGCGGCGTCGCGCTGGGCTTCCAGTCCGTGTCGGACCGTGAAGGCGGCGGGCAGGAGGTGTTCTCCAACGTCGCGGTGCCGGTGCGCGGCGCGGTCTCCGTGGGTTCCGCGGGCAACGAGCGGCAGATCATCAACGTGGCGGGCGGCACGGCGGATACCGATGCCGTCAACGTGCGCCAGCTCAAGGCGGTGTCCGACCAGATCGACAACGTCGACGTCAACTCGGTCAAGTACGACGACGCCACCCGCGGCAAGGTGACGCTGGCCGGCGCGGGCGGCACGGTGGTGACCAACGTCAAGGCCGGCGCCGTGAACGCGACCAGCACCGACGCGGTGAACGGTTCGCAGTTGAACGACACCAACACCAACATCACCAACGTCGATAATCGCGTGACGAACGTGGACAACCGCGTCACCAACATCGACAACAGCGGCACCAAGTACTTCAAGGCGAACTCCACCTTGGCGGCCGCCTCGGCCACCGGCGCGGACAGCGTGGCGGCCGGCGGCGCGTCCGTCGCTTCCGCCGCCAATGCCGTGGCGCTGGGCAGCGGCGCCAATGCCAGCATGGCCAACAGCGTCGCGCTGGGGGCCGGCTCGACCACGACCGTGGGCGCGCAGGCCGACTATATGGCCTATGCGTTGACCGCGCGGCAAGCGTCGGCGGGCGAGGTCTCGGTGGGCAGCGCAGGCGCCACGCGCCGCATCACCAACGTCTCGGCGGGCAGCGCCGACAACGACGCGGCCAACATCGCGCAACTGAAGGCGGTGGACAGCCGCATCGGCGACGTGGACAAGCTGGCGGTCAAGTACGACGACGACACCAAGACCAAGATCACGCTGAATCCGGGCGGCACCGGCACGGTGATCTCGAACGTGGCCAAGGGCGCGGTCACCTCGACCAGCACCGAGGCGATCAACGGTTCGCAGCTGTGGGGATGGACTCAGGACGAGACCAACGTCATGAGCAACCTGAGCCTGTACAAGCGCATCAACGACATCAGCGTCGACACCAAGTACTTCAAGGCCAATTCGACCCTGGACGGGGCGCAGGCCGTCGGCGCCAACAGCGTCGCGGCGGGTCCGGCCGCGGTGGCCAACGGCGCCAACAGCGTGGCGGTCGGCAATGGCGCGACCACGGCCGCCGACAACAGCGTGGCCATGGGCGGCGCCTCGACGGCCTCCGGGGCGGCTTCGACGGCGGTGGGCTCCGATGCCAAGGCCACCGGCGCGCAGTCGACGGCGATGGGTTCCGGCTCGGCCGCCAGCGGCGCCAACGCGACCGCGGTGGGCTCGGGCTCGAAGGCCACCGGCACGGATTCGACCGCCATCGGCGCCAATTCCGAGGCCAAGGCGAACAACAGCGTCGCGCTGGGAGCGGGCTCGGTGGCCGACCGCGACAACACCGTATCGGTGGGCGCCGCGGGCAAGGAGCGCCAGATCACCAACGTGGCGCGCGGCACGGAGGATACCGATGCCGTCAACTACGCGCAGTTGAAGGAAGTCTCGGGCGACGTCACCAACATCAAGAAGGACGTGACGAACATCCAGGAAGGCAAGGACGGGATGTTCCAGATCGAGAACTCGCTCGCGCGGGACAAGCCCAAGCCCACCGGCAAGGATTCGGTGGCCGGCGGCGCCGGCGCGGTGGCGGAGGGCGCGGCGGCGACGGCGGTCGGCAACGCGTCCATCGCCAAGGGCGAGAACGCGACGGCGGTCGGCAATTCGGCGCAGGCCCTGGGTGCCAACTCGACGGTGGTGGGCAATTCCGCCCTGGCGTCCGGCGCCAACGCCTCGGCTTTCGGCACCGGCGCCAAGGCCGAGGGCAGCGGCAGCATGGCCATGGGCAACGGCGCGCAGACGGGCGCGGCGGCCACCAACTCGGTCGCGATCGGCAACCAGGCCAACGCCGCCCAGAGCAACACCGTCGCGCTGGGCAACAACGCCCAGGCCACGGTGGCCAACAGCATGGCGCTGGGCACCGGGGCGCAGGCCAGCGGCGCCAACAGCGTGGCCCTGGGCACGAACTCGGTGGCGAACCGGCCCAACGTGGTGTCGGTGGGCGCGGCGGGCCAGGAGCGGCAGATCGTCAACGTGGGCGATGGCACCGCGGACACGGATGCCGTCAACCTGCGGCAGTTGCGCAGCGCCACCTCGGACTTCACCAGCAGCATCAGCAGCGTGCGCGACGACCTGCGCAAGGTCGAACGCAACGCCAACGCCGGCGCGGCCTCGGCCATGGCGGTGGCGGGCCTGCCGCAGGCGTACACCCCGGGACGCAGCATGGCCTCGGCGGCCGCCAGCCATTATCTCGGCCAGTCCGCCATCGCCGTGGGGCTGTCCACCATCTCCGAGAATGGCCGCTGGGTCTACAAGATTGCCGGCAACGTCAATTCGCAGGGCAAGGTGGGCGCCGTCATCGGCGCGGGTTACCAGTGGTAGCGCGCATGAACGAATCATCGGAGGTCAGGATGCAAGAAAAGAACCCCCATGCCCGCCGCGCCGGCCAGGCCGGCAGGCGCCTCGCGCTGCTGACCGCATGCGTGGCTTCGCTGGCCGTGATGAGCGGCTGCTCGATGTTCCGCAGTTCGAAGGCGCCCGCTTCGCCGGCGCCGTCCTCGGCGGCCGCAGCGACCGGCTCGAGTCCGCCCGCGGTGGAGTTCCCGGCCCGCGAGTCGGCGTCGCTGAAGGAAGGTACTTTCGTCAACCTGGACAATCTCAGGCAGATGATCCCGGGCATGACCAAGCCCCAGGTCTACGACCTGCTCGGCCCTCCGCACTTCAGCGAGGGCGTGTTCGGCGTGCGCACCTGGAACTACATCTTCAACTTCCGCACCGGCAACGGCAACGAGTTCATCACTTGCCAGTACCAGCTGCGTTTCAACAAGGACATGCAGACCGAGGCCGGCAACTGGAACCGGCGCGAGTGCGCGGACTTCGTGTTCCCGCGCCCGGTGGCCGCTCCGCCGCCGCCGCCTCCACCCGCGCCCGTGCCGGTCAAGCCGGCTCCCAGGCAGATCACGCTGGGCGCCGACGCGCTGTTCGCGTTCGACAAGTCCGACCTGGCCAGCATTTCGCCCGAGGGACGCCGCCGCCTGGACGAGATCGGCAAGGAACTGCGCAGCGTGAACGTCGAGCGGGTACGCGTGATCGGCCACGCCGACCGGCTGGGCAGCGCGAGCTACAACGACAGGCTGTCGCGCCAGCGGGCCGCCACGGTGGTGACCTACCTGGTCAATTCCGGCGTGCCGTCCAATCTGATCAGTTCGGACGGACGAGGCTCGCGCGAGCCGGTAGTGCAGTGCGACCAGCGCAACCGCAGCGAATTGATTGCCTGCCTGGCGCCGAACCGCCGGGTCGTCATCGAGATCCAGGGCAAGGCCGGTTCGTCGTGAGTTTTTCCGCGCCGCCTCCGGGCGGCGCGGAACCTTGACGTACGGTGCGCATTTCGTTTGTCTGGCGGACGTCTCCGAGTTAGGATTACCCCTTATCGATCTCCTGCAACGCGCGGCCCGCAAGGCGCTTCCGGGGGCGCGCGCGGCGCGTGGGGGATCCTTCCGGAGACACGCATGTCCGCATTCACTTCCCTTACCGAAAACTTCGCCGTGGCGCCCCAGCTGGCTCCCGGAGACATGGCCGCCGTCGCGGCGGCCGGTTTCAAGAGCGTCATCAACAACCGGCCCGACTTCGAAGGCGGCCCGGCCCAGCCCTCCAGCGAACAGATGGAAGCCGCGGCCCAGGCGGCGGGGCTGAACTACGTCCACCAGCCGGTCAATGGCGCGAACATCCAGCCGGGCGACGTTTCCACCTTCGCGTCCCTGCTCAAGACGCTGCCGGGGCCGGTCCTGGCCTTCTGCCGCAGCGGGGCGCGATCGACCAAGCTGTTCATGTCCGCCAGCAACTCCCTCTGACCGGACCGCGACGTGGCGTTCACGCTGGCGGGTGCGGTCGACGGCATCAAGCGGCGGCGCAAGCTGCTGGTGCGTATTCTCATCGTCCTGCTGGCGCTGTGGCTGTTGTTCCTGGCCCTGACCGCCTGGGGCATTCCCCGGCTGGTCCGCAGCGTGGCGCTGGCGCAGGTGCCGGAGGCCCTGGGCCGCACGGCCCGCATGGGCGAGGTCTCGTTCAATCCCTTCAAGCTGCGCCTGCGCGTCCATGATTTCGCCATCCTCGACCAGGCGGGCGCCAAGCCGGACTTCTCGGTGGAGCAGGTCGAGGTCAATGCCTCGATCTCGTCGCTGTTCCGGCTCGCGCCGGTGGTGGACGGGCTGGCGATCACCGCGCCGCGCGTCTCGCTGGTCCGCGAGGGGCCGCAACGCTTCAACATCAGCGACATCCTCGACCGGCTGGCCGCCAAACCCTCGGAAGACGGGCCGCCGCCCCGGTTCTCGCTGAACAACGTCAAGCTGGACGGGGGCGAGATCACCGTCGACGACAAGGTCACGGGCCGCCAGCATACGGTGCGCGACCTGCAGGTGGGCATTCCCTTCCTGTCCACGCTGGCCTATGCCACCGACATCGACGTGCAGCCCAGGCTGTCGGCGCTGGTCAACGGCAGTCCGTTCAACCTGGAAGGGACCGCGCGGCCCTTCGATACGCCGCGCACGTCTTCGCTGCACCTCAAGATCGATGACCTGGGGCTCGACGCGCTGGCCGATGCCGTGCCGGGCGCGATGCCGGTGGCGCTCAAGCACGCGCGGCTCGACAGCGATGCCCAGCTGGTGTTCGAGGAAGGGGGCTCGGCGGCGCCGAAGATTCGCCTCGAGGGCCAGGCCACGGTACGCGAGGTGGACGTACGCGACCAGGGCGATGCCGCGCTGCTGGCGTTCAAGAGCCTGGCGCTGGAGAAATTCGCGCTGGAGCCGCTGGCGCGCCGTTTCCAGGCCGAACGCATCGTGCTGGCCGGCCCCTCGATCCATGCCAGCCGCTCGGCCGACGGGCGCGTGAACCTGGCCGAGGTGGCCGCCCGTTTCCAGCAGCCGGCGGCGCCCGCGCCTGCCGCGCCGGCGCCCGCGTCCGCGTCCGTCGCGCCCGCACAGGCCGATGCCTGGCACGTGTCGGTGGGAACCGTGGCATTGCAGGACGGTGAACTCGCCTGGCACGATGAACAGGACCGCTTCGATTACCGCATCTCGGAGTTCGCGGCCGAGCTGCGCGACCTGAAGCTGCCAGCCGCCCAGGACCAGGCCGTGCCCCTGACCGTGGCCGCGCGCGTGGGCGAGGCGGGGCGCCTGGACGTGAGCGGTCCGATCCGCCTCCAGCCTTTCTCGGCGGACCTCGACCTCAAGCTGGATTCGCTGGCGCTGCCCGCGCTGGCGCCGCTCTGGAAACCGTACCTGGCGCTGCGCATCGACGACGGCTCGCTGGGAGCGGCGGCCAAGCTGCACGTGGAGCAGGGCGATTCCCTGGCGGTGCGCTGGAGCGATGGCAGCGTCGCGCTGCGCAAGCTGGCTGCGGCACCCGTCTCGGACAAGGCCTCCAGCTTGAAGCTGGAATCGCTGGAGGTGGGCGGGCTGGCTGGGGATCTGGCGGGGCGCACGGCCCGGATCGAGCGTATCGCCATCGACGGCCTGGCATTGGCGGCCACCCGGTCGGCCTCGTCGGCCGTGAGCTGGGCGGACATCGTGGTACCGGCCGCGCCCGGTGCCCGGTCCGCCGGCAAGCCGGCCCCGGCTCCTGCCGGGCATGCCCCGGCCGCGTGGAAGGTGACCGCGGGCACGCTGTCGGTCGCCAAGAGCTCGCTCAGGCTGACTGACGAGTCCGTGTCGCCCCGCGTGGCGCTGCGCCTGGACGGTTTGCAGATGGAAGCGCGCAATGTCGGTTCCGACCTGCGCGCGCCCGTCGATTTCTCGCTGCGTTCGTCCGTCCAGGGCCGCGGCACCGCCGACATCAAGGGCACGGTCGTGCCCGAGCCGCTGTCGGTCAAGGCCCAGGTGCGCGCCAGCCGGCTCGACCTGGCGGCGCTTGCCCCCTATCTGGCCGAGCGGCTCAACGCCACCGTGAAGAGCGTGGTGGCGGGCGCCAACGGCAGGCTGGAGTTCGCGGCCGCCACCGGCAGGCAGCCGCAGCGCGCGGCCTGGACCGGCGCCGCCGAGATCACCAACCTGGACCTGATCGACAAGCTCAACTCGGCGGATTTCCTGAAATGGAAGCGGCTGGCGTTCAAGCGGCTGAACGTGGTCAGCGCGGGCGAGACGCTCAAGGCCGATCTGGGCGACATCTCGCTGGAAGACTTCTTCGCGCGGGTGATCCTGAGCGAGCAGGGGCGGTTGAACCTGTCGCAGCTGATCGTCCAGCCGGGCGAGGAAGCGGGGTCCATCACGGCCGAAAAGTCGGCGGAGCCGGCCGCGAAGGGGGAAAACAAGCCCCCGGCCGCCGCGCAGGATACCAAGGAGGCCAGTGCTGCTGCCCCCGAGGCGGGCGGCATGCCGCGCGACATCCGCGTGGGCGCGGTGCAGCTGGCGCGGGGCCACATCAATTTCACCGACAACTTCGTCAAACCCAATTACCGCGCCAATCTGACCGATATCGCCGGCAGCATCTCGGCCGTATCGTCGGCGGACAGCCAGCCGGCCGACGTGCAGGTCACAGCCAAGGTGGACGGCGACGCGCCGGTGGACATCACCGGCAAGCTCCATCCCTTCGGGCCGAGGCTGTATACGGACATCCATGCCAGCGCCAAGGGCGTGGAGCTGCCGGCGCTGACGCCCTATGCGGCCAAGTACGCCGGCTACGCCATCGAGCGCGGCAAGCTGTCCATGGACGTGCACTACCTGATCCAGGACGGCAAGCTCCAGGCCACCAACAAGATCTTCCTCGACCAGCTTACCTTCGGCGAACGCGTCGACAGTCCCGACGCCCTGAAGCTGCCGGTGCAACTGGCGGTGTCGCTGCTCAAGAACAGCCGCGGCGAGATCGACATCGAACTGCCGATCTCGGGCTCGCTGGACGATCCACAGTTCTCGGTCGGCGGCATCATCTTCCGCGCCCTGATCAACCTGATCACGCGTGCCGTGACGGCGCCGTTCTCGCTGCTGGCCTCGGCCTTCGGCTCGGGCGAGGAGCTGTCCCACATCGATTTCGCCCCGGGCAGCGCCAGGCTGGATGACGGCGCGCGCAAGCGCATCGACACGCTGGTCAAGGCCTTGAACGATCGTCCCGGCCTGCGCCTGGACGTGGCCGGCCGGGCCAATTCCACCGTGGATACGGACGGGCTGCGCAAGGCGGGCGTGGAAGCGATGATCCGCGCCCAGCAGCGCGAGGACTTGCGCAAGCGCGGCGACGAGGCCGGCGACAAGGACCTGCCGCCGCTTGATGCCGCGCAGCGGGCGCGCTATCTGGAAAGCGCATACAAGGCCGCAAAGATCGACAAGCCGCGCAACATGATCGGGCTGGCCAAATCCATCCCGGACTCCGAGATGGAATCGTTGCTGGCCGCCAGTGTGAACGTAGGGCCCGACCAGTTGCGCGCCTTGGCCGTACGCCGGGCACAGGCCGTGATGGTGCCGCTGCGCGAGGCCAAGCTGGGCGAGAGGGCCTTCGTGGTGGCCCCCAGGGTCGAGGCCAAGGCCGCCGAGGGGGGCGTGCAGGCGGGCGTGGATTTCAGTCTGAAGTAGAGGCTTTCCCCCTGCGGGCTTCGCGCGTGCCCCAGGAAAGACGTCTTTGCATCATGGCGTCCGAGCGAAACGGGCCATGGGGTCTTAGACTGTCGCTTTCACCACGACAGACAGTCTCTTCCATGGTTTCCAGCAGCACTCCTCCTTCCTCAGGGCGGCGCGAGCGTTACGGGTCGGATCGCTCACTCGGCTATTTGCTCAATCGCACGGCCGACATCGTCTCGACGGCCTTCATCGAGATCCTGCGCAACGAATCCATCAGCTTGCCGGAATGGCGAGTGCTCACCGTGCTTACCGACCGCGACCAACAAACGCTCAGTGAACTGGCGGCGCATGTCGGCACGGAGCTGTCCTACCTGTCGCGCATCGTCGCTCACGCGGAGCAGCGAGGCTTGGTGGTCCGCTTGGCGAGTCCAGCCGACAAACGCTCGACCTGCGTGTCCATTACCGATGCGGGCCGGGCGATGGTGCGGCTATTCATGCCGCAGGCACGGGCCCTGGAGGCGACCTGGCTGCGAGGCATTCCTCCCGGCGACGTGGAGGTACTGCGCCGGACCTTGCAGGCCCTCTACAGCAACGTGCTGGATGCATCCACCTCGGCGCCGTCCTCGGGCCGCAAGCTCAAAGTGGCGCAGCGCGCCCGCAACCGCCGCGACGGTCCCGCGGAGAAGTAGCAGACGGAGCACTGAACGCGGCGCGGGTCGTACACCGCGCCTGCGGGTTTTCTCTATGTGCGCCACATTTAAAAGGTAGTTTAAGCTACCTTTTAAATGTGGCGCACACGGCTGCCGATCCGTCGGCGCCGATAAAAGAAGGAGATACCCGTGGCGACTTATGATGGTCCGATCCTGGACGCATTCACCCATTTCCTGCCCCCCGAGTACATGGAGCAGGTCGTGCGCCGCTCCACCAATCGCGACCTGGCCAAACGGCTGACAGCCATTCCCATGCTGTTCGACCTGGAGCGCCGCCTGGCCATGATGGAGCGCTGGCCTCGGTACGCCCAGGTGCTGACCCTGTCGCAGCCGTCGGCGGACAGCGTCTGCGCCGCCGACGAGTCCCCCGCGCTGGCCCGCCTGGGCAACGACGGGCTGGCGGCCGTCGTCGACCGGCACCGGGATCGTTTTCCCGCTTTCGTTGCCAGCCTGCCGTTGAACAACCTGCCCGCGGCAGTGGAAGAGTTCGACCGCGCCGTGCGCCAGTGCGGCGCCGCTGGTGTGCAGATCGACACCAACGTGCAAGGCCTGCCGCTCGATGATCCCCGCTTCTTCCCCTTGTTCGAAAAGGCCGTTGAACTGGACGTGCCGATCTGGTTGCATCCCTACCGCGGCAGCCGGCCCGCCGACTACCCAGGCGAGGAGAAATCGAAGTATGAGATCTGGCAGGTGCTCGGCTGGCCCTACGAGACCAGTGTCGCCATGGCGCGGCTGGTCTTCTCGGGCGTGCTCAAACGCCTGCCCGCGCTCAAGATCATCACCCATCACCTGGGGGCGATGATCCCGTTTTTCGAAGGCCGTATCGGTTCTCTGTGGGATCAGCTGGGCACGCGCTCCGCCGACGAAGACCTCAGCCACGTCAAGGAGATGCTGGGCCGCCGGCCAGTCGAGTACTTCCGCATGTTTTACGGCGATACGGCTATCGGCAGTTCGCCGGCAGCCATTCGTTGCGGCCTGGAGTTCTTCGGCGAAGACCAGGTGGTGTTCGCCAGCGATTGCCCCTTCGACCCCGAAGGTGGCGTGGGTTTCATCCGCGACGGGATCGCGGCCATCCGCCAGCTCGATCTGCCGCTGGCCACGCAACAGAAAATTTTCTACGGCAATACCGCGCGCCTGCTCAAGCTCGGCCAGGCGCCCCTCGCTCGGGAGGCGAACCATGCGTAAATCCCTCTGTCTCGCGCTTGGCGGCTCGATGTTCGCGTGCACCGCCATGCTTTCCCCGTTCGCCTGGGCGCAGGCCCCCTCGACGCCGCCAGCCTCGTTTCCGACGCGGGCGATCACCATGATCGTGCCCTATACGCCCGGCAGCGGTGCCGACATCCTGGCACGTGCGATCGGTCCGATCATGTCGCGCGAGCTCGGCCAGCCGGTCGTCGTCGAGAACCGCGCCGGAGCGAGCGGAACGATCGGCACCACCGCGGTTGTCCGGGCGGCGCCGGACGGCCACACGCTTCTGATGTCGGCCGATACCATCACCATTACCCCCAGCCTTTACCGCAAACTGCCCTTTTCTCCCCAGAAGGATCTGGCGCCGGTCGGCCGGGCTGCGCAAGGAACGCTCGTCCTGGTGGCGAATCCGGAAGTGCCGGCCCAATCCGTGGCCGAGCTGGTGGCCCTGGCCAAGCAGCGGCCCGGCCAGGTTTCCTATGCGTCGCCGGGCAGCGGCACGCCGCAGCATGTTCTGATGGAGCTTTTCAAGCAGTCGACGGGGACCGACATGCAGCACGTTCCCTACAAGGGCATGGCTGGAGCCTTGACGGACCTGATCGGCGGACAGGTGCAGGTAGGGGTGATGTCCGTGCAGGTAGCCATGAACCAGGTCACGACAGGCAGGCTGCGGCTGTTGGGGGTGGGCGATTATCAGCGCCTGGCGGCGGCGCCCGACGTGCCTACTTTCCAGGAAATGGGCTATCCCGAGATGTCGCACCCCAACTGGTTCGGGCTGTTCGCGCCGGCGCACACCCCGCCGGCTGTCGTCGACAAGCTGAACGCCGCCATGCTGGACGCCCTGAAGCGGAAGGAAGTGCAGGAGACCCTGAACAAGCAGGGGATGAGAGTGGCGTCCGGTACTCCGGCCGAACTGGCCAGGCAGGTCGAGCAGGACATGTCGCGCTGGAGCACGGTCATCTCCAAAGCCGGCATCACGGCCGATTGACCAACCAGGGCGTTAACACGCCCTAACCCGGAGCAAGCCATTCATGCGCGATCTCGAAGCAATGGTCGGCGGCGCCCGCCGGCAACTCGGACGCCCTCCTGAACCGATCGGATCGTCCGCGGGCGATGGCCCGCCCCGATTCGAGCTTTTCCATGCCGCCAACTCGATCTGTTCGCAGAAGGTGCGGGTGGTGCTGGCGCACCACGGCATGCCGTACCTCTCGAATGCAATGCACATCGGCGCGGGGGAAACCTATCTGCCGGAGTATGTGCGCCTGCGCATGGCGGCATGCGACCTCGCGGACCTGCCGTTGGTCTCGGCGCACTCCGGCAGCACTGCGGTGCGTACCGGGGGCTGCGATCCCGCCGTCGTGCCCACGCTGGTGGACTGGCAGACACGGCAGGTCATCATCGATTCGAAACGCATCTGCATCTACCTCGACCAGGCTGCCCCGGGCGGGGCGCGGCTGCGGTCCGACGAGCTTGCCCGGCTCGTCGATGAGGAACTGGACGTGGTCGATGGCCTGCCCAACTATCAGATGCTCGTGGGCAACGCTCCCGAGGCCGGGCGCCAGGCGTCATCGCCGCATGCCGGAACGGGTGTCGCCTTCGCGATGAGCAAGGTGGAACGCTGCAATCGCTATATCGAGGAGCATGGCCACGACGAAATCCTGCAGCGGGCCTATCGAGCCAAACGTACCAAGGAGCTCGACGCGGCCGAGCGGCTGTTCGCACCGGCATCGATGCAGACGGCCTACGGCCAGGCCGAGGCGGCCTGCGAGCGGCTCGAGCGCAAGCTGGCAACGAGTCCTGCCGCGTGGCTTTTCGGAGACAGTCTCTCGATGGCGGATCTCTTCTGGGGCATCGAATTGCTGCGCATGCAAAATCTCGGCGCGGACAGGTTCTGGAGCGGTGGCGCGCGGCCGCGCGTGGCGCAGTTCGTTCGCCGATGCGAGGCCGAGGCGGCCATTCGTTCGGCGGTGCTCGACTGGCCGGGGGCGCTCTATTAACTAGGCCGGCCTTGCCCGGCCAGCCCCGGCTGCCGCCGATCGAGCCGCTCATGGCCCGTCCTGGTGTTTCCCGCCTTCCATCCTTCGCTGGCCGCGGTTGGGGTTTGTTTTGTTTTTAATCTGGATATAAAATATCTAGATTGAGGCGTTGCCTCGCTTCTTGTCGAGTTCTTCATCATGACGCGCAGCTCTTCTTCGTCTGCCGGTGCCTTGCCGGCGCAGGGTCTGGGGTCCGTTGCCATACTTGCTCTCGGGACGTTCGCGGTCGGGACGGATGCGTTCATCGTGTCGGGGTTCCTGCCTTCGATCGCGCAGTCGTTGCAGGCGTCGAACTCGATGACGGGGCTGTCGGTCACGGTGTTCGCGGGGACGTATGCGTTGTTGGCGCCGGTGCTGGCGACGGTCACGGCGCCGTGGTCGCGTAATCGGGTGTTGGTGGGGGCGCTGGTGGTGCTGGCGGTGGCCAATCTGCTGTCGGCGCTGGCGCCGGATATCTGGACGCTGCTGGCGAGCCGTGCGCTGGCTGCCGTGGGGGCCGCCGCCTATACGCCCACGGCCACGGCGGCGGGTGGGGCGCTGGTGCGGCCGGAGTTGCGGGCGCGGGCGTTTTCGCTGGTCACGGGCGGGTTGACCGTGGCGACGGCACTGGGCGTGCCGTTGGGCAATCTGGTCAGCCAGTGGTTCGGATGGCGCACCGCGTTGGGCATGGTGGCCGCGCTGGCGGCGCTGGCCTGCGTGGGGGTGGCGCTGATCATGCCATCCCTGCCGGGGCAGGCGCGTTCGTCGCTGCGCGCGCGCCTGGCGGTGCTGCGCCGGCCGGCGGTGGCCTGGGTGCTGCCACTCACGGTCGCGGGCATGACGGCCTGCTACATCGTCTATGCCTACAGCGTGCCCGCGCTCCAGGCCCTGGGCATCGCCGACGGGCACATCGGCATGATGCTGCTCTGCTATGGCGTCGGGGCGGTGCTGGGCAATCTGCTTGCCGGATACGCGACCGATCGCTGGGGCCCCACGCCGGTGTCGGTCACCGCCTATGTGGCCATGGCGGCGTCATTCGGGATCATGGCGTGGCTGGCCGTGGCCGGTGCCGGGCACGATGTGGCGGTGGGGCTGCTGGTGCTGGTCTGGGGCATGAGCAGCTGGGGGCAGACGCCGCCGCAGCAACTGCGCCTGACCAACGCCGCGCCGCAGGAAGCGCCGCTGGTGGTGGCGCTGAACGCTTCCTGCATCTACCTGGGCATCGCCCTGGGGACCGCGCTGGGCGCGGGCCTGCTGGCGCATGGCGCGGTGCTGGGGTTTGCCGTGTCGGCGCTGGCTGCCCTGGCCGCGCTGGGGTTCGTTGCCGGCCTGGCCTGGCAGGAGCGCGCCCGCCCGAGCTAGCCTGCCGTGCCTGCGTCCGTGGCCGGGTCGTCGTTTCTCAGGCGCAGCCACACCCGCCGCATGCTGAAGTCGTCGGGGTCCACGTCGATGTGGAACCCCAGCCTGCCCATCAGCGTCAGCATCGGCCGATTGTTGCCCAGCACCACGCCCTCGATCACGGCCAGCCCCTGCCTGCGCGCCGCGTCCACCAGCGTCGTCATGAGCTGGATGCCCAGTCCGCGGCGCTGCCACGCGTCGCCGATGACCAGCGCGTACTCGGCGCTTTCGCCGTCGGCGTTCAGCAGGTAGCGCGCCACGCCGATGACGGTCTCGCGCAGTTCGCCGGAATGGTCGGGGTCGGTTTCCCAGATCGTGGCCACCAGGGCAAGTTCGCGGTGGTAGTCGACCTGGGTGTAGCGCGCCAGCGTCCGCGGCGAGAGTTCGCGCATGAACGAGATGAAGCGCATGTAGCGCGTGTGTTCGGACAGCTGGCGGGTGAAATCCTGCAGCGGTGCCGCGTCTTCCGGCCGGATGGGGCGGATGGTGTAGGGCGAGCCGTCCTTGAATTGCAGGTGCCGGACCAGGCGGGCGGGGTAGGGGTGGATGGCCATGTGGGCGTAGCCGCCCAGGCCCGCGTCGGCGTCGCCCGCGGTCTCGCGCGTGAGCGTGATGCGGGTGTCGGCCGCCACGACCCGGTCGCCGTCGATCATGACGGGGTCGATGTCGATGGTCTCGATGTCGGGCAGCGCGCAGACGATCTCGGAAATCCGGACCAGCACGTCCTCGAGCGCGTCGACGGCGCGCGGCGAGAGCTGGCCCGCCAGCGTGTAGCGCCAGACCGGCGAGCGTTCCATCAGGCGGCGTGCCAGGAAGCCGTTGAGCGGCGGCAGCTCCAGGCTGCGGTTGGAGGGGCTTTCGCTGCGCGAGCGCGCGGATCCGAAGCGGATAACCGGCCCGAACAGGGTGTCGCGCGCCACGCCCATGGAGACCTTGGCCGATCCGGGCGGGCCGGCCATGGCTTCCACCGTGATGCCTTCGATGTAGGCTTGCGGCGCCGCGGCGTGGGCATTCGCCAGCATGCGCTGGTACGCGGTGACGAGTTCGGTGCTGTTGCGGATGTCCAGGTGCACGCCCCGCACCGCCGACTTGCGCACCACGTCGGGCGAATCGATCTTGATGGCCACGGGAAAGCCGATCTGCTGTGCGGCGATCACCGCCTCGGCCGGCGTGCGGGCAAGCAGGACCTGGACCACCGGGATGTGGAAAGCCGCCAGCAGCGCCTTGCTCTCGGGCTCGGTCAGGGTCAGCCGGCCCTCCCGGCGCGCGCCGTCGAGCAGGATGCGCGCGCCGGCCAGGTCGGGTTCCTGGCCGGGCGGCTCGGGCGGCGGTGTCTGCAACAGCAGTTGCTGGTTGTAGTGATAGGTGGCCAGGTTGCCGAAGGCGTCCACCGCCGCTTCAGGCGTGCGGAAGGAGGGCGAGCCGGCATCGTCCAGGATGCGGCGCAGCGGGCGCATGGCGGCATCGCCCATGAAGCAGGTGATGACCGGTTTCGGGGCCTTGGGGGCGCTGGCGGCCAGGGCCTGCGCCACCGCGCGCATGTCGGCCTCGGGGTCGGGCGACAGCACGGCCAGCACGCCGTCCACGCCGGCGTCGGCGACGATGGCCTGGACGGCCTGCGCGCAGGCCTGGGGATCGGGCGCCGAGAATTCGACCACGGGATTGTCGGTCCAGGCATTGGCGCTGAGGGTGTCCGCCAACTGCCGGCGCGTGTCCTCGCTCAGTTCTGCGCGCATGACCGGCCGGCCCGGCCCCAACTGGTCGAGCGCCAACTGCGCCGGACCGCTGCCATTGGCCAGCACCGCGATGCGCCGGCCGCTGGGCAGCTTGGCGAAGCCCAGCGCCTTGACCGCCGAGAACAGTTGCACGAAATAGCGGACCCGCACCGCGCCGGCGCGCCGCAGCGCGGCGTCGAACACCATGTCTGACGGGACGGTGGGCGGTCCTGGCGGCAAGGCGGAGGCCGCTTCGTCCGCGGCCAGCGGCCGCACGCTGGTGCGCCCGCGGCCGGCGTGCCCGGCCTTGAGCACCACCACCGGCTTGACGCTGGCGGCGGCGCGGATCGCGCTCATGAACTCGCGGGCGTCGCGCACGTCCTCCAGGTAGAGCGCGATGCTGTCGGTGCGCGCGTCGGCCACCAGGAAGTCCAGCACGCGGGGGACGTCCAGCGCCGCTTCGCTGCCCAGGGACACGACGGTCGAGAAGCCGGTCCGGTTGTCGTCGGCCCAGTCCATGACCACCGCCATGATGGAGCGCGATTGCGTGACCAGGGCGACGCGGCCCGAGCGCCCCAGCGAGGGATGCACGCTGGCGTTGAGGCCGGCGTGCGGCCGTTGCAGCCCGAAGCTGTGCGGCCCCAGCAGCACGCAGTCGTGGTCCGAGGCCCAGGCGCGGCAGAAGTCGTTGTCCTCGAGCGAAGGCTCGTGCGTAAGCACCGCCACCGCCCGCGGCCGGGCCGGCGCCAGGGTCTCCAGCGTGGTCCGCAGCGCCGCGCGGGGGACGGACACCACCGCCAGATCGGGCCGTTCGGCCGCCTGCGCCAGTTCCGCGGGCAGGACGCAGGCCTGCCGCTCGTCCAGCCGCAGTTCGGTGGTGCGGGCGCGCAGCGCGGCGGGCAGGGAGGCCATCAGCGGCAGCGGGCGGTCGCTGACGGCGATCAGCGAGCGGGGATCGAACAGCGGGGACAAGGCGTGCTGGGACATGGCCCTCCTTTCTGGATGAGGACGCGGCGGTGCGCGGCGACCCCGGGGGCCGCGCGGATTTGCTGCAATACAATACTACCCCGGTCAGTCGACCGTCGCGCGCTTGGCGCGCCCAGTATTCACCTCAGCACGAGAGCCGTTTTCCTATGAGCACCGATTCCTCGTCGTCCGGCCGCAATCCCGCGGTCCGTACCCGCTTCGCGCCGTCGCCCACCGGCTTCCTGCACCTGGGCGGCGCACGCACCGCGCTGTTCTCGTGGGCGTTCGCGCGCCACCATGGCGGCACCTTCGTGCTGCGGATCGAGGACACCGACCTGGAGCGTTCCACCCCCGAAGCGGTGCAGGCCATCCTGGACGGCATGGCGTGGCTGGCGCTCGAGCACGACGAAGGTCCCTTCTACCAGATGCGGCGCATGGACCGCTATCGCGAGGTGCTGGCAGGCATGCTGGCCGCCGGCTCGGCCTACTACTGTTATTGCTCGCCCGACGAACTCGAGGCCATGCGCGAGCGTGCCCGCGCCGAAGGGCGCAAGCCGCGCTACGACGGCACATGGCGGCCCGAGCCGGGCAAGGTCCTGCCACCGGTGCCCGAGGGCCGCAAGCCGGTCGTGCGCTTCCGCAACCCGCTGGACGGCGACGTCACCTGGAACGACCTGGTCAAGGGCCCCATCACCATCGCCAACGCCGAGCTGGACGACCTCATCATCGCCCGGCCGGACGGCACGCCCACCTACAACTTCTGTGTGGTGGTGGACGACTGGGACATGGGCATCACCCACGTCATCCGCGGCGACGACCACGTCAACAACACGCCGCGCCAGGTCAACATCCTGAAGGCCCTGGGCGCCACGCTGCCGGAATACGGCCACGTGCCCATGATCCTGGGACCGGACGGCGAGAAACTGTCCAAGCGCCATGGCGCGGTCAGCGTCATGCAGTACGACGACCAGGGCTACCTGCCGGAAGCCATGATCAACTACCTCGCGCGCCTGGGCTGGAGCCACGGCGACGACGAGATCTTCACGCGCGAGCAACTGGTCGAGTGGTTCGATACCCGCAGCCTGTCGAAGTCCGCGGCGCAATGGGACCCGAAGAAACTCAACTGGGTCAATGCCCACTACATCAAGCAGAGCGGCAACGAAGACCTGGCCGCGCGCGTCGTGCCGCGCATCGCCAAGCGGGGCGGGGCGGTCGACGGCGTGGACCTGCCGGCCATCATGGCGCTGCTCAAGGAGCGGGCCGAAACCCTCGAGCAACTGGCCGACGACGCGATGCTGTTCTGCGGCGAATTCGATGCCGCCGCCACGCCGCCGGAACTGGTCGCGCAGCACCTGACCGATGCCGCGCGCGCGATCCTGCGCGACTTCGCGCAAGAGGCCGGCTCGATCGAATGGACCCGCGAGCAGATCTCGGCGCTGATGAAGGCCACCCTGGCCAAGCATGGCGTCAAGATGCCGGCGCTCGGGATACCGCTGCGGGTGGCTGTGACGGGGCGGGCGCAGACGCCGGCCATCGATGCGGTCCTGTCATTGCTCGGTCGCGAGAAAGTGCTGGCCCGCTTGCACGCGGTTTAAAAACCGTGCATAATCTCGCTTCTTCGCAGGACGGGGGTATAGCTCAGCTGGGAGAGCGCTTGCATGGCATGCAAGAGGTCAGCGGTTCGATCCCGCTTACCTCCACCAGTCCAGGAAGAAGTTGTTGCAGTACTGTAGTTCCGGGTCCCCTTCGTCTAGAGGCCTAGGACATCACCCTTTCACGGTGAGTACAGGGGTTCGAATCCCCTAGGGGACGCCAGCCGAACAGGTTGGCAGCAGTAAGAAAATGCCGCTGCGGAGCGGTAGTTCAGTTGGTTAGAATACCGGCCTGTCACGCCGGGGGTCGCGGGTTCGAGTCCCGTCCGCTCCGCCAAGAATCAGAAAGCCCTGCTAAATCCCGTATTTAGCGGGGCTTTTGCTTTTCTGCTCCGGCATCGTGGAGCCAATCAAGCTTTCGAGTCTTGGAGAATGGTACCAAAATGTGGTACTTTTCACAAATGAAAGCCAAGCATCAGCGCACGCTGGAACTGATCTTCTCCCGTCCGACCCCAGGCGGAGTGAAGTGGTCGGCCATAGTGGGGCTGTTTCATGAGCTTGGAGCGGAGTTTGTCGAACGAGAGGGATCCCGGGTCGCAGTCGTTTTTCGGGATCAGGTAATGGTCCTACATCGCCCTCATCCGACTCCCGACGTAGACAAAGGCGCTGTTGCTTCTATCCGCAAATGGCTCGAAGAATCAGGAGTCAAGCCATGAAGAATGTGATGAACATCGACGGCTATCAAGCAGTTATCCAATTTGACCCGGAAATCCAGATGTTCCGGGGAGAGTTCGTCGGACTCAATGGTGGGGCCGACTTCTACGCGTCGGATGTTCCCGGCCTCGTTCGCGAAGGGAAGGCATCGCTCAAGGTCTTTCTCGATATATGTGAGGAGCGTGGCATTGAGCCGCGCAAGCACTTTTCAGGGAAGTTCAATCTGCGTGTTTCCTCGAAGGTACACGAAGCCGCGAGCATTGCCGCGGCGGCGGAAGGCGAAAGCCTCAATCAATGGATTGCGAAGACCATTGAAGAGGCGGTGTCCACGCATTGAGAACATGGGTGAGATGCTTGGGTTCAAGTGCCGCCCTGCGTGGACTCGCAAGCAGAAATATGGCTATAATCCAGGTCCCGCTTGAAAAGCGTTTCTGCGGGCATCCACCCAGATGGATGGCAGTAACCGTGGGGGTATAGCTCAGCTGGGAGAGCGCTTGCATGGCATGCAAGAGGTCAGCGGTTCGATCCCGCTTACCTCCACCAGTCCAGGAAGAAGTTGTTGCAGTACTGTAGTTCCGGGTCCCCTTCGTCTAGAGGCCTAGGACATCACCCTTTCACGGTGAGTACAGGGGTTCGAATCCCCTAGGGGACGCCAGCCGAACAGGTTGGCAGCAGTAAGAAAATGCCGCTGCGGAGCGGTAGTTCAGTTGGTTAGAATACCGGCCTGTCACGCCGGGGGTCGCGGGTTCGAGTCCCGTCCGCTCCGCCACTTCGGAACAACAGTGGGCACTCCGCCCGCCGCCGTTCCTACGCCGTTAGCGGTGAGCACGCGTAGCAGGTTGTTCTTTGAGCCCATGATCCGGACTTCCTCGCGATCGACCTCCACCCGCTGCGCGATCGCGCGCAGACGATCGCGTCATAGAGCCGCTTCAAGCGCAGCTCCGTTTCCGCTGCGCGCCGGTTCAGTTCGGCGATGTGATCGCGACGCCGGTCGGATCGCTCCTGCCGGCGATCCAGAACTTCGGACAACACGTCTTCCAGACGATCTGGGTCGAGCAGCCTTTCTTCCAGATGACTGGCGACAAGATCGTCCAGCCGTTCCATCGCGACGGTCATGCCCTCGCACGCGGTTGCCCCCCTGCCGCGCCTTCATCGAGCAGGTGTAGTAGCGGTAGCGCCCGCCCTTGCCGGTGCGGATCGTCATCGCGCCGCCGCATTTACCGCAATGGATCAGCCCCGTTAGCAGCGTCGGACCGCCGACGACTCGCGGGTGCGCGACCTTGGGGCTGCGTGACTTGAGGTGCGCCTGCACTGCGTCGAACGTCGCTTGCTCGATGATTGGCGGAACCTCAACCGCAATCACCTCGGCGGTCGCCCGACACACCGCCGCCCGGCGTCGAACGGCCAAGCCGCCAACTCGGCGTTTCGGACGGCGACGGTGCAGTCCCACAGATCATAAGCGTCGGCGCCCAGCCTATCATCATCGTCGCCGATGGCCTTGATATCGTCGAGCAGTTGGGCTTCCTCGGCGAGGATCTCTTGGGCGTACGCGATCGAATAGTCCCGCATGTCGATATAGTCGCGGTTCAGGAGAATCCCGTCTTTGGCGTCGGCATTTTCGAACGGGCCAATCGCGGCAGGGTCAAGTTCCCGCACGATCTCCACGTCAACGCTTTCCCGCAGCATTCGACTCCCCATTGTCCCTTCCACACACGCGAAATGTGCGAGACTGGGGAGCATCGTTGGGCCATGGTCGCGGTGAGACCACAACGTTTATCGTAGTGCTATAGCGTAGACATAGTCTCATCTTCATCGGTGTGCCCCGCCATTCCGCCATTTGCCGCCGTTTCGACTTTTGAGCCGTCGCCGCTATGCTCGGCTGCTGAATGATGGCTCGTGGGACTTGGCCTAAGGCAGCCCGACGCAGACATCTGCCGTTGCCCCACGAGGCAGGCGTAATATGATCCCCACCTAATGGAGATGGAAATGGAGATCCGGGCGGGCCTTCCAATAATCGGCTTTGAGGACGCCGCCGCCTTCGGCACTTGGCTGGCGGCGGAACCGAGGACTTCGAGGGGGGTGTGGCTAAAACTCGCCAAAAAAGGCGCGGCGGTTACCAGTCTCTCGAAAGCGGAAGCAATCGACACGGCGCTTTGCCATGGCTGGATCGACGGCCAGCTCGACAAGTATGACGAGGAGAGCTGGCTAGTTCGCTTCACGCCGCGCAAGCGCGCAAGCAAATGGTCCGAGGTCAATCGGACCCGCGCTGTGGAGTTGATCAAGCAGGGTCAGATGCAGTCCACTGGCTTGGCCGAGGTGCAGGCCGCCAAGGCGGACGGTCGGTGGGATGCTGCTTATGCGCCCGCGAGCTCGGCGCAAGTGCCGCCCGATCTGCAGGCCGCGCTCGATGCCGCGCCCCGGGCCGCAGAGTTCTTCGCGACTTTGAAAGGTGCGAACCGCTACGCGATCCTCTATCGCGTCAGCACGGCGAAAAGGTCCGAAACGCGCGCCAAGCGTATCGCTGATTTCGTTGAGATGCTCCAACGCGGCGAGACGGTTCATGGCTAGTCCAGTACCCCTCGTTCGATTGGCGTATGTTCTGGACAGCCTTGCCACCTGGACAGACGGCAGGTAGTAGGTCGGCAAAGGCATCACTCGACGGCGTAAACTGGGGCCGGAAGGCCTCCGTCTGCTATCGTAGCGCTACAGCGTAGGTATAGTGCTCATCTTCATCGGGCGTAGCCCGCCAAGGAATTCCAAGGGTTAGTGCGCTAGCAGCCACTAGCCTTTTTTGTTTGGGCGTTGGTCATGGCTGTTGCCGCCTCGCGGAGCCGGGCATGCGATTTGCGGGAATCCCGCTCCCTACCCCAAGACCAAGAGGTGATGCCATGAAATGCTCGAGTTCCACTCGCAACACGCTGCTCGCCGTCCTGCTGGCGGCCGCCACGCCACTCGCCATCGCGCAGACCAGCTCGCCCAACCAGACGAGCCAGGATGCCAGGACCGACATGGGCCCATCCACCGGCTCGTCCGGCAAGCCCCTGCCCGCGGGCCAGGGGAAAAACAGTCCGCAGCCCGAGTCCACGAAGCGGACCGGGCCCGTCGAGCACGGAAGCCGCAGCGACATGGGGCCGTCCAGCGGAGCCTCGGGTAAGCCCTTGCCCGCCGGCCGCGGCGGCTCGGACGCGGCTCAGCCTTCCGGCGACCGCACCCGGCCCGGCGGCAACGACCGGGACTCCCGGACCGACATGGGGCCGTCCTCGGGCGCGTCGGGCAAGCCGGTTCCTTCGCCCGACAACGGCTCGTCGTCGGGGGGCTCGATGCGGCGATGAGTAGCGGAAATCGGCGCCCGCCTTAGCTGGCGGGCGCCGGCTTGCCGCGGGACGGCATGTCGATTCGTCGGTGAATAATGTCGATTGGTCATTCCTGATTGACAATTCCAGCACCCACTTCCAATATCCGCCACGTCCATGCGTGCTCCGCATGACGGCTGCCGGTGCGGTGGGCCGCGCGGGAGCGGGCGTCAACCAGCGGAGTGTTCCCCGACCATGCTATTCCCCCTCGACCCGGCCGACCTGCAGCGCCGCAGGCTTTTCAAGTTCACCGCGTCGGCGCTGGCCGTGCAGGCGGTTGCCGCCTGCGGGGGCGACGCCAACGCCGCCGATGGCAATGCCGACGACGCGGTACGCAAGGCGGTAGCCGACTTCGGCGCGCTGGCGCCCGAGGGCACGCACTGCCTGGTGCGGGCCGACGTTCCCGAGGCGTCCTGGAGCGCAAGCTACAACCCGGATCGGCAACTGTTCATCGGCAGCGCGATCAAGACCTTCATCCTGGGGCAGTTCGTGATCGACGCGGAAACGTCGTACAACGGCACTTCCGGGAACATGCCGCAGACCATCGGCGACGAGGTCCGCTCGCCCGGCAGCCCCGTATTCGTCGACCTGAACGGCACGCTGCCCGCCAAGTACGCGCTGGAGGCGATGATCGCCCACAGCGACAACACCGCCACCGACATGGCCTATGCCGCCGTGGGGGCGGACCGGGTGCGGCAGCTGATAGCCCGGGCAGGGCTCACGCATACGCGGATCCCGGATTCGACGCGCCGCCTGTTCTCGTACCTGGCCGGGGCGCCCGATGGCGTGGACCTGGGCTGGGAAGCCTTGATGGCGGAACTGGCGAAGCCTTCGCTGCCGAACGCGCGGCCGGCGATCAACGACAGGCAATCGATGCTCAGCACGGCCACCGAACTGGTGGCGTGGTACCGGCAGTCGCTGTCGGGCAAGTTCTTCACCCAGCCGGCGACCCTGACGGAGTACAAACGGATATTGGCGATGGCCGACGCCATTTCGCTGGTGGTGCCAGCGGACATCATCGCCTATGGCAAGGGCGGCAGCATCGACTGGCTGGATTTCCACACCATCAGCTTCCCGGGCCAGATGATCGTCGACCAGGTGCCGGTCACGTTCTGCTTCACCTACAACTGGCGCGGCGCGGAAACCAGCACGGGCGCGCCTTTCCAGGCGTTCGTGAAGGCCGTCCGACCGGTATTGCAGGCGTGCGTGGACGCCATACGCAAATAGCGCAAGAGGCCAGTCATGGACAGCGAGCCGCCCTTCGAGAACCTGGAGCGCGGCCAGTGCGCGCCGGCGCCCTTGCTGGCGGGCTGGGTCCACCAGGTTGCCCTGGCGCTGATGAGCCGGCCCCAGGACGAGGCCATCTTCCTTGCGTTGCAGGCGCTGGGAACGCTGGCGCAGGTCGATCGAGCATGGATGTTCGAATACGATGCGCGGGCCCTGCGCTTTCGCAATACCCATGAATGGTGCCGGTCCGGCATTACGTCGCATGTGAGCGACCTGCAGGACGCGCCGGTCACGATGATCGCCTGGCTGCATCGAGCCCTGAACCAGCAGCGCGCCGTCATGGTCCACGACGTGGCGCGGATGCCGCGCGCGGCAAGGTCGGTGCAGGCGGAAATGCTGCGCCAGCAGGATCGCAGCGTGCTGAGCGTGCCCGTTTTCCACGAAGGCCGCCTGCGCGCGTGCATAGGCTTCGACGCGACGCGCGCGCCGGTGCGCTGGCAGCCGGCGCAGGCGCTGGGCCTGTTCCTGTGCGCGGACCTGATCGCGCAGGCCCGCTATGGCGGCACGGAAACCGAGCGTGGCCGGGCGCGGGCGCAGCTCTACGAGCCCCTGCTTTACCTGCGGCTGGGGCACGGAACACGCGGGCTGGCCCCGGCGGACATCCTGGGCGTACGCTCGGCGCGCGACTATTCGCTGATCTGGCTGGCGGGCGGCGACTCGGTCAAGGACATGCGGCCCTTGTCCGCCTGGGCGGAGCTGCTGCCGCAAGAAAGCTTCATGCGCATCCACCGCACCGCGCTGATCAACCTGGGGCACGTCAAGGCGCTGGAACGCAGTGCCTCGATGCCGTGGACCGTCCAGTTGCGCGGCCTGGGCCGGCCCTGGTCGGTGTCGCGGCCCTATCGCCAGGCGCTGCGCGCCAGGCTGGGGGTTTGACGCCGGAGGGCGGGCGCGCATCTTGCTGAGGAGCAGGCAGGCCTTGCCAAGGCCGCTTCCTTCGCTATCGAGGAGAACGCCATGCTCACCACAATAATTCTGATCATCCTGCTGCTGGCGCTGGTCGGCGCCTTTCCCGCGTGGCCCCATGCCGCCAACTGGGGATACGGGCCCTCGGGCATTATCGGGGTGATCCTGGTCGTGCTGATCGTCCTGCTGTTGATGGGAAGGATATAGGCCCCGGGCGGCGGGGAGACGCTCAGCGGCGGTCCTCGCCGCCCTGGCGCTCGCGCCAGTTGCGCCGCATGAGAATGAATGTGAACGAGGTGGACCAGCCGATCAGGATCAGGCCCACCAGGGGTTCCACCGAGGCCAGCAGGCGCAGCGGCCCGGTGGGAAAGATGTCGCCCAGGCTCTGGGTGGTAAAGGTTTCCAGTCCGAAATAGATGTAGGCCAGGGGGCCCGCGCTGGCCGCGCCGGTCAGGCGCCCCAGGCCCAGCCATTCCGCGCCTATCCAGTAGCCGGCGCCGAACAGCATGCCTTCCAGGCAATGGGCGGCGATGATGGCGCAGATCAGCACGCCTATGTTCGCCCGCCCGCTCCAGCGCCGCGGATGGAAGGAGGAAATGAAGCGCAAGGCTTCGTAGTGCAGGGCGACGGTGCCGATGGAGAAGACCACGGTCAGGCCGATGGCCAGGAAATAGTGCGCCGGCATCGTTTCTTTGTCAGGACTTGTTGCGGGTGGGGGACGATTATTGCAGTTGTAGCACTCGCCGGACGGTGGCCGCATGCGGGGGCGCCGCGCAATGCTACGCTTGATGGCCCCAAGAAGAAGGAGAACGTCCATGAAACGGACCTGGAAAATCCTGCTCACGGCGGTCGTGGTGCAGGGACTGGCGGCCTGCGCCCAGCAGGGCGGCGCGGCGGGCGGCCCCGGCGGCAACGCGGATACCTCGATCCTGACGGCCTACCACTGGCGCCTGCAGCAGGCGCTGAACGCGACCGGCGCGCCCCAGCCCGACGCGGTGAACACCCACGGCGGCCAGGCGCTGCAACTGACCTTCGCCGGCGAGCGCGTTGCCGTGGCGGGCCTGTGCAACACGCTGGGCGGGGGCTACCGTGTCGATGGCGCGCGAATGGCCATCACGCAAATGGTCGGCACCCTGCGCATGTGCCCCGACCAGGCCTTGATGAAATACGAGCGGGACGTGGCCGAGCGGCTGCCGACGGTCTCGGGCTGGGAGATATCGGGTGGCACCGCGCGACCTGACGCGGGGGCGCAGCCGGCCCTGAAGCTGACCTTCGCCGACGGCAGCCAATGGCGGCTGGCCGGCACGCCCACCGACCAGACGCGCTACGGCTCGGCGGGCGAGACCATGTTCCTGGAGGTGGCCCCCGACCTGGTGCCGTGCAGCCATCCCCTGATTCCCAACATGAAGTGCATGCGGGTCCGCACGGTCAGCTACGACGGCGCCGGCATCAAGCAGGGCTATGGCGATTGGGAGGCCTTCTACGGCAACATCCAGGGCTATACCCATACCGCCGGCGTACGCAACGTGCTGCGGATCAAGCGCTATACCGTCGCCAACCCGCCGGCCGACGCTTCCCGCTATGCCTACGTGCTCGACATGACCGTGGAAAGCGAGCAGGTGTCGGGGCGCTGAGCCCCGGCCGGCGTTTCACCCCAGGCGCCGCGCGGCGTCCAGGGCCAGGCCCGTTCCTATGCTGCCGAACGTGTCTCCCTGGACCGCGCGCGCCGCGGGCAGCAGCGAGGCGACCTGGTTGCGCAGCAGGGGCACGCTGCTCGATCCTCCCGTGAAGAACACCGTATCGACCGCCCGCGCGGCAACGCCGGCGGTGTCCAGCAGCCCCGCGATCGTCCCGCCTATGCGGTCCACCAGATGTTCGATGGCGGCATCCAGGTCGGCGCGCGTCGCCACCTGGACCAAGCCGGGCTCGACGCGGCCCAGGTCCATCCGGGCCTCGGGCTCGGCGGCCAGCGCGATCTTCGCTTCCTCGACCTGGAAGGCCACCCAGTGGCCCGCGCGTTCCTTGACCAGTTCCAACAGCCGGGCGAGCTTGTCCTTCTCGGCCGATTCGTGGAACAGCTCGGCCAGCATGGTGGCCGACTTGCGGGCATAGACCTGATTGATGGTGTGCCACGACGCCAGGTTGAAGTAGGGCGTCGAAGGCATCTCCTTGCCGCTGGCCAGGCGGCTGCCCAGCCCCAGCAGCGGCATCACGGTGCGCAGGCTCAGGTACTTGTCGAAGTCGGTGCCGCCGATGTGGACCCCGCCGTTGGCCAGGATGTCGTCGCGCCGGTCGGCGGCGGCCGCGCGCGCGGGGTTCAGGCGTATCAGCGTGAAGTCCGACGTGCCGCCGCCGATGTCCACCACCAGCACCAGTTCCTCGCCGGTGATCTGCGATTCATAGTCGAAGGCGGCCGCCATCGGTTCGTACTGGAATTCGACGTGGCGAAAGCCCACTTCGCGGGCGATCTCGGCCAGCGTCTCCTGGGCCTTGGCATCCGCGCGCGGATCGTCGTCGATGAAGAAGACGGGGCGGCCGAACACCGCCTGGTCGAAAGTCCTGCCGGCCGCGCGCTCGGCGCGCCGCTTGAGCTCGCCGATGAAGCGGGAGAGCAGCAGGCGGAACGGCAGCGCCCGGCCCTGGACCTCGGTGTGGCCTTCCATCAGCGGCGTGCCCAGCAGGCTTTTCAGCGCCCGCATCAGCCGGCCGTCATAGCCTTCAAGGTAGTCCCGGACCGCCGCGCGGCCGAAGCTGGTCTCGATGTCCTCGGCGTGGAAGAAGACCGCCGAGGGAAAGGTGGGCTGGCCGTCTTCCAGCGGCAGAAGCGAGGGGGCGGCGGGCCGGTGCCAGCCGACGGTGGAGTTGGACGTCCCGAAATCGACGCCGCATGCGTTTGAGATCATGAAGGGAAAGGAAAAAGGCGCCGCGGCCCCGGAGGGGACTGCTTTTCGGTCGCGGAGTGGGGCCGCGACGGAAAACGCAGATCGATATGCGGTCTTGGCATGGTCCGCCTGGGCGGGCCGGTGTTAAAACGTGGAACGACGTCATTGTATGCGCAGCCACCGACCGTGCCACGTCCCGTGCATGGTCCTCGTCCAAAGGAGCCTTACGCATGTCATTCAAAGCCTTAGCCGCGGTCGTTGGCGTGTCGCTGGCCGGCATGGGGTGCGCCGTCGCGCCCGTCGGCGAAGACGCCGCGCTGAAGCAGGCCATCGCCAGCCCGGCGCGCACGCCGGCGTTCGTCGCCCGCGATGCCGCCCGCAAGCCTTACGAAGTGCTGCGTTTCCTCGAACTGAAGCCGGACGCCACCGTGGTCGAGATCTCGCCCGGGGCCGGCTACTGGACCGAGATCCTCGCGCCGTACCTGAGGCCGCGCGGGACCTACTACGCGGCCCAGTATCCCCAGGACGGCGGCGGCCGTGCCTATTACCAGGAGTACTACCGGAATTTCCGCGCCAAGCTGGACGCCAATCCGGCCCTGTACGACCAGGTCCGGGTGACGGCCTTCGGCAAGGGCCGCTACGATATCGCGCCGCCGGGCAGCGCCGACATCGTGCTGACCTTCCGCAACCTGCACAACTGGATGAACGACGGCTATGCGGAGGAAGTGCTGGCCGCCTTCTACCGCGCCCTCAAGCCGGGCGGCATCCTGGGCATCGAGGCCCATCGCGGCCGGACCGACAAGCCCCAGGACCCGCGCGCGGCCGACGGCTACGTGCGGCAGGACTACGCGATACGGCTCGCGCAGCAGGCGGGCTTCGTCTTCGCAGGCAGTTCGGAGGCGCTGGCCAATCCCAGGGATACCAAGGATCATCCGGCGGGAGTCTGGACGCTGCCGCCTACCTTCCGGCTGGGCGACAAGGATCGCGAACGCTACGCCGCGATCGGGGAGGCCGACGGGTTCCTGCTGAAGTTCCGCAAACCCTAGGTCTTGGACGCCGGCAGCCGGGCGTAGCAGTGCTTGCAGATGGCCGCGGCGGGATGCACGTACTTGCCGCAACTCGGGCACTGCTTGCCGTGCTTTTCACGGGCGATTTCGCGCGCCTTCGCCCGTTGGCGAGCCTTGAACACGAAGACCCCTACGCAGATGGCAGCGATGATGGCAATGAAAACAATCATGCTCTTCCCGTTGAATTTGCGCGAACGAGTATAGGGGGGATGTGTTATCGGAAGTTTGCAGGATGTCTCAATTGTTATAAAGAGCGCAGGGTTTTTTTCTGCGAAAGACGCACTGCGCGGGCCGGAAAAATTGCCTCGCGAGCAACAGGGTCGCCTGAACAGTGGCTGAAAGCGCGATTGCGCCCCAGGGGAATCCCGGGGCGAAGGCCGCATGGCCATGGAAAGAAGGCCCGTCTGCTAGCGAACGGATACACATGGCTGGACCATGGCCGGTCATGATGGCCAAGTTACATTTTTCGGCAACCCTATCGGGAAATCGGTAACGGCGAAGCCGGGGTGTTCAGGCCTGCCAGTAGCCGCCGGCCTCGATGGCGCGGCGGACATCCTCGGGCACCTCGATGGGCCGCATGGTGTGCATGTCGATGAATACCAGGACCAGCGCGGCGCGCAGGCGTACCGGCTGGCCGTCGCCGGCGCGGCTCAGTTCGATGGAGATCTTCAGCGAGGTGCGTCCGACGCCGTCGATCCGCAGCGCCGAGGCGATGTCTTCGCCCAGCCGGCTGGGGGCCAGGAAATCGACCTGCAGGTTGACGATGGGGATGGCGATGTGCCGCTCGCCATGCAGCGCGGCGAAGCCGGTGCCCAGGCCGTGCCGGAGCCAGTGCTCGACGGTGTCGTTCAAGATCTCGACATAGCGCGGATAGAACACGATGCCGGCGGGATCGCAGTGCTTGAAGCCGATCTCGACCGGCATGACATGGATGGTTCCCATGCGGTTTCCTCGATGGATGGAACGGGCGGGCGCGGGAGGGAGGCCGCGGCCCTCAATTAGACCTCATGCCCGGGCCTCTGGCGCGGCCGGCACGATGCCCGAGAGCTGCCGGGCGAGCCGTTCGCCGCTGTCGTCGGCCAGCGCGGCCTCGCGCAGGCTGGCCACGGTGCGCGCGGCGTCGGGCCGGCCGCGCAGGGCGGGCAGCACGGCCATGATCTTGCGGTAGCTGCCCAGGCCGCGCGCGTGGGTGTCGCCGTAGCCCTTGATCAGGCGTGGGCATTCGGCGATTTCGCAGGCCAGGCCGTAGTCCGCGGGCGCGAGCCGCATGACGCGGTCCAGCCAGTCCTGTATGCCGGCCGTCTCGCGCTCTTGCCGCAGCGACCGTAGCCGCAGCCGCTTGAAGGCCGTGACGCCGTACAGCAGCAGGAATCCGCGCAGGCTGGACGTGCGCACGACGCGGCCGCTACGGGTGGCGCGCGCCAGCAGCGGGCCGGCCCAGCGCGAGGCCAGCAGCCACCGCCCGAGGCCAGCCGGCAGCATGTCGGCGATCTCTTCCGGGCGAGGGTGGAAGAATTCGTTGATGCGCAGCATCTGCCCGGCGCGGGCCCCGTGCTGCTGCCGGACGCGGTCGAAGCGGGTCGCGCGGATCTTCAGTTCGGCGACGCGCACCGTGTCCTCGTAGGTCATCCACAGGGCGAGATAGCGCGCGGTCTCGCGCAGCAGGCGGCCGGCCCGGTCGATGTTACGGACGGCGTCCACCAGGGGCCGCAGCCGGTCCAGGTACAGGGCGGCGTAGGCCGGGTCCTGGTAGTCGGCGGCGCGGACGATGCCCGCCCGGAGGATCTCCTTGAGCGGGGCGGGAAACTCCCGGTCGATGCGGGCGTCCAGCGGCGCGAGCCGGGCGTCGATGGCCGTGTCGGCCGTCGGCGGCGCCGAGGACGGCGGGGGGGCGTCGACATGGGCGCGAAAGCCCGCGTCGAACGCCTGCAGGCTGGCAGCCACGCCTATCCCGCCGCGCTCGATGGCGGCTTCGAAGGCTTGCCGGTCCCAGGGCAGCGTCCCCGTGGCGGCCAGCGCACCGAACAGGGTCGCGCTGATGACGCTGCCGCTGCGTTCGGCCAGGGCTGAATAGTCGCGGCAGACGAATTCGCGGGCGGCCGCGCGTCCCGCCTCGTACAGCGATGCATAGTCCTTGCGCCCGTCGCCCATGGCCATCTTCTCGGGCAGGGCATAGACGCGGTTGGACGAGGCGATCAGCACGGTCCTGTCCGGGGTTACGAGTCCTCGCTGCACCGCCCGGGCCGCCTCCATCAGTTCGGAGGCGATCACCACATCCACGTCGCCGGGAACGGGCATCAGACCGAGCACGGGCGTGCGTGTTCGGTCGCGGGGGCTGGGCAGGACCTCCACGTAGTAGATGGTGGCGCCGGTGCGCTGCGCGACGCCGGGGACGGACGTGGACTGGGCGTGGAAGCCCGCGTGTTCGGCCGTGGCCACGATCCAGTCGGCCAGCACCCCGCCGCCTTCCCCGCCCATGGCGAGGATGGCGATCTTGATCGGGCGCGCGGTTGCCTCAAGCGGCATGGCGATACTCCTGCTTGGCAAGGCGGCGCTGCAGGAAGCCGATGATTTTTCCGGCCAGGCGCGCGCCCAGGGTTTCGAGGCGGGTGGGATTGGTCACGACGTCGGCCCGGTAGAACGACGGACACAGCACGGCGGCGTGCGAGACCTCCCCGCACAGGCCGCAGCCCACGCAGCTGGGCAGCACGGTGGCGACCGGGTCGCGGCGCAGCGGGTCGGGGTTGTCCTTGATCGACAGCGAGGGGCAGCCGGACAGGCGTATGCAGGAGTGGTCGCCGGTGCAGGTGTCGTGGTCGATGCCGAACTGCTCCTTGACGACCCGCCGGCCTTCCTTGGCCATCCGGCGCTGTTGGGGCTTGATCCGCCGCTGCTTGTTCAGCATGCATTCGGACTGGGCGATCACGACCTTGGGGCCGGGCTCGTCGGACGTCAGCGCCTCGTCCAGGACCGACTGCATCTGCTGGAGGTCGTAGGTATGGGTGACGGTGCGGACCCACTCGACGCCCACGCCCCGCACCGCGGCCTCGATGCCGTGGCGGGTCGAGCGGGTGGGAGCGTCGGCGGCGGACGAGAGGATGTCCTGGCCGCCGGTCGCCGCCGAATAGCCGTTGTCGACGATGACCGTGACGTTGTTGCTGCGGTTGAAGACCGCGTTGCCGATGCCGGAGGTCAGGCCGTTGTGCCAGAAACCGCCGTCGCCCATGATGCTGATGGTGCGCCGGCCGGTCTCGCCGGTGTTCAGGGCCGCCGCGCCGGCGGCGCCCAGCCCGTAGCCCATCGAGGTCGCGCCGATGTTGAACGGGGCGAGCGCGGCGAACTGGTGACAGCCGATGTCGGCGCTGACGTAGTGCTTGCCGATGCGGCGCTCGACCATCTTCATCGCGGTGAAGATGGGACGTTCCGGACAGCCGGTGCAGAAGGAAGGCGGTCGCGGCAGCACTTCGTCCACCTTTTCCAGTGCGACGCCGGGCATGGACGGCACGATGGGCGGGATCCTGGGTTCCAGCATCCGGGCCACGCCCTCGGGCAGGGGCTGCCGCCCGGCCAGCCCGGGCGCGTGGCGCTCGAGGAAGCGACGCAGTCCCTTCATCACGACCCGGGGCGTGTATTCCCCGGCGCGCGGCAGGATGTCCTTGCCGTGCAGCACGGTCGCGACGTCGGCGCGGCGCAGGATGGTGTGCAGCGCCTGTTCGATGAACTCGGGCTGGCCTTCCTCCAGCATCAGCACCGCGTCCTTGCCCCGGCAGAAATCCAGCACCTCGTCTTCCACGACCGGATAGACGACGTTCATGACATAGATGGGTATGTCGGTATCGCCGTAGATGTTGGCCAGCCCCATCAGCTCCAGCACCCGCATCAGAGTGTTGTACAGGCCGCCCTGGACGATGATGCCGACATGGCCGGCCTCGCCGTCGAAGCATTCGTTCAGGCCGTGCTCGCGCACGAAATCCTCGGCCGCCTTCCAGCGCTGCGTGATCTTCTCGTGCTCGTGCACGAAGGTGGCGGGAGCCAGGGCCATGCGTTCCACGTCGCGCCGCGGCTGCTCGATGGCATCCTTCAGCGAGAACGCGGGGCGCTTGTTGTCGGTGGCCGCGAAGCGGCCGTGGGCGTGGCAGGCGCGGATGCGCAGCGTCAGCATGACGGGCGTGTTGCTGGCCTCGGACAGGTCGAAGCTCTGCTGCACGGCGCGCACCAGCGAAGGCAGGTTAGGGCGGGGGTCCAGCAGCCACATCTGCGACTTCATCGCGAAGGCATGGGAGCGTTCCTGGATGATGCTCGATCCTTCCCCGTAGTCTTCGCCCAGGATGATGAGCGCGCCGCCGGTCACGCCGCCCGAGGCGAGATTGGACAGCGCGTCCGAGGCCACGTTGGTGCCGACGGTGGACTTGAAGGTGATGGCGCCGCGCAGCGGGTAGTGGACCGAGGCCCCCAGCATGGCGGCCGCCGTCGCCTCGCTGGCGCTGCTTTCGAAGTGCACGCCCAGTTCGTCCAGGATCTCGCTGGCATCGGCCAGGACGTCCATCAGATGGGAGACGGGCGAGCCCTGGTAGCCGCCGACGTACGAGACGCCGGACTGCAGCAGGGCCTTGGTCACGGCCAGGATGCCTTCGCCTTCGAACTCCTGGCCCGCGCCCAGGCGCAGCTTCGTGACTTCCTGCTTGAATGATCGCTCTGCCATAAGCGTTCCGGAAAAAAGGTGAAAGGGACCCCGGCGGCCATCGACGGACGGCCACCATGGGGGAAGAAGGATCGGGGGACGCGCGCGGCGCGCGGGGAATGTCTCTTCCCTAGAACCTCGCGGGCAGCCAGGTCGCGATCGCGGGCCAGAAGAAGATCGCCACCAGCAGCAGCATCGTCATCGCCACGTAGGGCGTGACCGCCTTGAAGATGTCGGTCATCCTGACCTCGGCCGGCGCCACGCCGCGCATCGTCATCAGCAGCATGCCGTGCGGGGGCAGCAGCAGGCCCAGCTGCATGCAGATCAGGTACATGATGCCGAACCAGACCGTGTCGATGCCCAACTGGTTGACGATGGGCATGAACACCGGCAGCGTGATCATCATCATGGAGATCTGTTCGACGAACAGGCCCAGGAAGATCAGCAGCGCCAGCATGCCCGCGACGATGGCCAGCGGGGACAGCCCCGTGCTTGTCACCGTCTGCACCAGGCCGTTGGTGGCGCCCGAGAAGCTCAGGATCTGGGAGAAGGTGGTGGCGCCCAGGATGATGAACAGGATCATGGCCGAGATCACCAGCGTGCCCTTGAGCGCGGCGAACAGCCGGGCCGGCGTCAGCGCCCGGTAGCACGCGGTGACCAGGATGGTCGCCATCGAGCCCAGGGCGGCCGATTCCGTGGGCGTCGCCCAGCCGGCGATCATCGAGCCGACCACCACGCCGAAGATCGTCGCCAGCGGCAGCACGTAGATCAGGAAGGGCCGCACGCGCTCCCAGCCCCGGTGTTCGTCCAGCGGGCCGTTCGGCGCGATGGCGGGCCGCAGGCTGGCGCGGACCACGATGTAGGCGATGAACGACAGGCTCAGGATGAAGCCGGGCGTCACGCCTCCCACAAGCAGCTTGGAGATCGAGATGCCGGACAGCGAACCGAGCAGCACGGTGATGGCCGAGGGCGGGATCAGCATGTCGACCGCGCCGATGGCCATGATGGGGCCGCAGGCCATGGTGGGGTGATAGCCGCGCTGCAGCATGAGCGGCAGCATCAGGCTGCCCAGCATCGCCGTGGTCGCGATGGTGGAGCCCGAGATGGCCGAGAAAATCGTGCCGGCCACCACCGCCACCACCGCCAGCCGGGCGGGCATGCGCCGGATCAGGCGTTCGATGCCGTCGATCACCTTGAGCGCCACGCCCGTGTGGAACAGGACCTCGCCCATCAGGACGAACAGCGGGATGGGCGTGAGCGAGAAGCTGGTGATGGAGGCCGAACCGTTGCGCACCAGTTGGCCCAGGCCGGGTTCGCCGCCCAGGAACAGCAGCGCCCCGGCCAGGTTGATGACCAGGAAGGAGAAGGCCACGGGCAGGCCGAGGAACAGCAGGGCGGTGGAGCCGCCGAACAGCAGCAGCGAGGCTTGTTGCCAGGTCATGGGCGCCTCCTAGCTGGCCGACACGGCGTCGTGCCGCGGCCGGTGTTCGGCCTTGCGCAGCCGGTCCATGCGGAACAGGAACTCGACCGACAGCAGGGAGAAGCTCAGTACCCAGGGGGCGGTCCCCCACCACTCCGGCGTCACCAGCGTCTTGGTGATCATGCCGCCGCCCAGGTAGCTTTCATGGGTGACCAGCCAGCCGTGCCAGGCCAGGGCGACGCTGCAGGCGAAGCCGAGCAGGTCGGACGCCCACTCGCAGGCCCAGCCGGCGCGCGCCGGCAGGGCCTGCAGCAGGATGTCGACCCGGATGTGCTGGCCCTGGCGCAGCAGCCAGGGCGCGGCCAGCATGGTCATGGCGGACAGCATCGTTTCCGAGATCTCGTTGCTCCAGGACAGGTCGGCCAGGCCGGTGTTGCGGGTGAACACGTCGGCGCAGATCATGACGGTCATCGCCAGCAGGATCAGGCAGGCCAGGGAGAAGCAGAGATAGAGCAACTGTCCGTAGGCGCGTGAAATCGTCTGCATGGCGGATCACGGGCGCGAGAACAGCGACTTCAGCTTGGCCGCGTGCGCGGGGCTGACCTCGGCCATCCGCTTCCAGGCGGCGTCATGGGCGGCGTCCAGCAGCTTGCGGCTGTCTTCCGGCGACAAGGCGATGGTTTTGACGCCCGCTTCGGCCTGCCGCCTGGTCTCGGCCGCGACTTCGTCCTGGTACGTGGCGTTCTGTTCTTCGGCCCACGCGAATTGCTTCTGCAGGAACTCGCGCTGGGCCTGCGTCAGGTTCTTCCAGGACGACAGGTTCATCAGGATGCCGTTCTCCGAGCCGTAGAAGCCGGGGTCCACGCGGTACTTGGTCTTCTCCTGCCAGCCCAGGTCGAAGATGCCGGCGATCGGCCAGCCGTAGCCGTCCACCACGCCGCGTTCCAGCGCGGTGTAAAGCTCGCCCGGCGCGGTCTGCACCACCGTGCTGCCCAGGCCCAGGAACAGATCCCGGTAGACCGGCGTGATGCGCATCTTCTGGCCCTTGAGGTCACCGGTGAAGCCCTTGTTGGTGTAGATGTGATAGGGCACGCCGTCGCTCAGCCGGGCGAGGTAGGTCAGGCCCTTGGGCGCCAGCAGAGTGTTCATGTAGTCGATGGCGCCGTTCTCGCGCAGCTGCCGGGTCGTCAGGTCGGTGTAGGACATGGCGATGGCCTCGGGCACGATGTTGGTGTAGAACACCCCGGTCACGTTGGCGAGATCGACCACCTTGTTGCGCACGGCGTTGCCCACCTCGAATGGCGGGATGGCCTTGGGGCCGCCGATGTAGTTGATCTGCACCAGGCCCTTGCCTTCCCGGTTGACCTTCTCGACGAAGCGTTCGAAGTGGCGGGAGAAGAAGGTCTTTTCGTCGAAGGAACTGACGGCGCGCAGGGTGACCTGCTGCGCCTGGCCCAGGGCCGGCGCGGCCAGACAGGCGAGCGCGGCGGCCGCGAGGATGGCGCGGCGCTTGCCTTGCAGGGAGCGGGAACCGGCGTTGACGAGGGACCTGAGCATGTTGTCTCCATTGCCGGCTTCTTTCGCGAGGCACGGGCCCGCGAAGGCGGCGATAAGGGTTGGATGGATGGGATGGCGAGGCGGACCGAGGTTAGAGGGCGGCCGCGAGGCCCGTCAACGCGATTTCCTGCGGCATGCGATGAATTCTTTTCATGCACGGCGGGGGCGCGCCTGCGGGGCGTGATCGGTGCCAAAATGCCGGTGCGCGCCACGCGCTTTCCCGTACGACTCTCGCGATACCGCCATGGAATTGAAGCAACTCAGAGCGCTGCAGGCCATCGCCGACACCGGCAGTTTCGGCGAGGCGGCGGCCCAGCTCGGCCTAACCCAGTCGGCGCTCAGCCACCAGGTGCGCCATCTCGAGGCCGAACTGGACGAGACCCTGCTGATACGGGCCCGGCCCAAGGTCTATCCGTCTCCGGCGGGACTGGCGGTGCTGGCTTCGGCGCAGAAGATACGCGCCGAGATCATGGCGCTGGAAGCGCGCTTCGAGCGCTCCAAGACCGGGCCGGTCACCGGCACGCTGCGCATCGCGGCCACCACGCTGTCCATCGTCTACGTCCTGGGCGACCTGTGCGAGGCCTTCATCGAGAAGTACCCGGGGATCGAACTGATCTTCACCGCCACCGAAAGCGCCGAGGCCGCCGTCAGGCGGGTGCAGGTCGGGACGGCCGACGTGGCGTTCGGACCGCTGGGCGAAGGCAGCAGCCAGATGGTCAGGGTGGCGCTGGGCAGCACCGAGCATGCGTTCATCGTCCGCAGCGGCCATCCGCTGGCCAAGCGGGGAACCGTCTCGCTGGACCAACTGCGGGAGTTTCCGTTCGTCCTGTTCCAGCAGGGCAGCGGTACGCGGGCCATCACAGACGAACTGTTCATGCCCGATGGCGGCTATCCGTCCATCCTGACCGAGTCCAACGACGCCCAGTTCATCAAGCGCATCGTCTCGATCAGTTCCGGCGTCGCGCTCATGCCGGTCTATGCGCTGGCCGACGAGGTGGCCAGCCGCAGGCTGAGCCTGCTGCGCTGCGCGGGGCGGCCCATCCTGGTCGACATCGGCATCGTCCACAAGAAGAACGTGCTGATGAATTCGATCGAGCTGTTCAAGTCGCTATGCCTGGACCAGCGTGGGCCGTCGCCCATCGGCATCACCATCGAGAACGCGCGCAGCCTGCCGTTCGCCAGGCGCTGAACCCGCAGGCGCGCGCGCCGGCTCAGGCCAGCGGCCCCACGCGCAGGCCTTCCTCGTCCAGCCAGCGGGAAAGGGCCGGGCCGGCCAGCACCCGGTATTCGGCCACGCGCTGCCCGCCGGGAGGGTCGTCGGGCACGGGGGCGACGGCCGGGTGGCACATCAGCACGTCCCGGTCGCCCGCGTGCCGCAGCCAGTTGCGCACCAGCGCGGCATAGTGCTGTTCCCCGCCTTCAAAGCCGTACACGCCCAGCAGGCGGGCGTTGGTCCGCATGCCGTGGCCGTGTGCCAGACGGGCCAGCCCGGCGGCGCCCAGCGCGGCGATCACGCGGGCCTTCAGGCGAGGCGGGCGCGGCATGCCGGGCAGGGGCGCGGGGCGCGTGGAGCGCAGCCACGGCAGGGCATGGGCATAGCGCCGCGCCAGCAGCGCGACCAGGCGGGTACGTATGCGGGGCAGCTGATGCACGTGCTGGTGGCCGTCGACGTAGGCGGGCGGGCGGCCGAAGGCCTGTTCGAAGGCGTCGAACTGCCGGGCCAGCCGTGCATCGATCCAGGCCTCGTCAAGCAGGCCCGCATAGCTGCGGGCGATGAGCGCGGACAGGGACGGGCGCTCGGCGGGCGTGTCGAAGAAAGCGGTGAAGTCCACGTGCAGGCCGGTCTCGATGCCCGTGTCGGCCAGCAGCCGGGCGTAGGTGCCGAAGCTGGGGCCGAGCGTCATGCAGCTGGCGGCGCTGACGCGCTTGCGGGCGGCCAGGGTAAGGATGGCCAGGTCGACCGACGCGTCCATGCCGAAGTCGTCCGCACACACGACGATGCGCCTGCCGGATAATGGCGTTCCGTTCACCACGTTTCCGTTGGATGTCCATCCATGCGCCTGCTTGCCGGACAGATCCTTCGCTTCGTCGCCGTCGGCTGCCTGGCCGCCGCCACCCACTGGGTCGTAGCCGTGGCCTGCGTCGAGATGCTGCGCGTCGTGCCCCTGTGGGCCAACGTGGTGGGCTGGCTGGCCGCCTTCTGCGTATCGTTCGCGGGCCATCTGCTGTTCACGTTCAGGCACCCGCTGCATGCGTGGCAGCAGGCCGCGGCGAGATTTTTTCTCGTATCCGCCGGCGGCTTCGCGGTCAACGAAATGGCCTATGCCTGGCTGCTCCATGTGTCCTCGGTGCGTTATGACGTCTTGCTGGCAGCGGTGTTGGTGGGGATTGCCGTGGGTACCTTCATTGCAAGCCGGCTATGGGCGTTTGGCCGCACGCCCGGCGCATGAGCCCGTCGCCGGCCTCGATCAGCCACACGCGGCTGCGGCCTTCGCTCAGCACGGGCTGCCGGTTCGCCAGCAGTGGCTTGCGCGTGGCGTCGTCGGCGCCGCCCCAGATCCAGTAGCGTTCCCCGGCGGGGGCCGCGCACAGGCGTTCGTGCAGCAGCCGGTCCGACAGCAGCACCTGCTGGCCCTGTATCGGGTCGAAATGCGCGGCGTCGTACAGTTCCTTGCGCCAGTTGTCGCGCAAGGGAATCTGCGGGTCCAGCCAGTCGTCCACGACCCAGATGGGGGAGCGGGAGCGGGAATACAGTTGCAACTGGAAGGGGTACTCGTGCAGCGCCACCAGCGTGTCGCCGGGCCGCAGCCGCGCGCCGATGTCGAGGGCCAGGGACTTGGGAGCCTGGTGCGAGTAGGCGGCGGCCGCGGCCATCGCCGCGCCGCACAGCGTGGCGGCGCCGATGACCGACAGCGGAAACAGGCGCCGCCAGCGCAAGCTGCGGCCGCTGCGCCGGACCGACATGACGACCTCGGCCAGCAGGAAGGCGAAGGCGGGCAGCGCCGGCACGATGTAGCCGATGAGCTTGGAGCTGGGTAGGGAGAAGAAGGCCAGGATCACGGCCAGCCAGATCAGCATCAGCCGCCGCAGTTCGCCGTGGGGCGCGGTCCAGAAGCGCTTGTCGAGCAGGCCGGCGGCCCACGCCGACCAGGGCAGCGCCAGCCCGGCCAGCACGGGCAGGTAGAACCAGGCCGGCTGCACGTTGTTGAATCCGCCGGCGGAGAATCGCTCGAACTGCTGGTAGATGAAGAAGTAGTGGAAGAACTCCGGGTAGCGCAGCTGCATCAGCCAGAACCACGGCACCGCCACCAGCAGGAAGGCGCCGATGGCCGGCGGCCACAGCAGGACGAGCAGGTCTTTCCAGCGGCGCGCCGACGCTACCCAGATCACCAGCACGACGGCCGGCAGCGCGACGCCTATCAGGCCTTTGGCCAGCACGGCCAGGCCGGCCAGCACCGCGCACGTCAGCATCATGCCGCGGGGCGAGGCGCCTTCGCGGGCGCGCAGCAGCGCCTCGGCACCCGCCAGGATGCACAGCGAGATCAGGCTGGCCACCAGCATGTCCAGGTTGGCGAACTGCGCGGCGCCGTAGAAGAAAGGCAGGGTGACCAGGATCAGCGTGGCGACCGTGGCGGTGCCGCCGTCGCGCCACCTGCGCACGAACAGGTACAGGCCCGCCGCCGCCAGCCAGGCCGCCAGGACCGAGGGCAGGCGGGCGGCGAACTCGTTCAGCCCGAACACCGAGAACGAGGCCTCGGCCAGCCAGTAGAACAGCGGCGGCTTGTGGAAATAAGGCATGCCGTTCAACAGCGGCACGGCATGGGAGTGGCCGCGCAGCATTTCCCAGGCGACGCCGGCGTAGCGGCCCTCGTCGGGCAGCATCAGCGGCCGCACCCAGGACAGCATGGCGAGCCACGCCGCGATGGCGGCAAAGAACAGGCTGGTTCTTTTCATCGCCGGGCCGCCCCAAGATGAAAACGCCCCCTTGGGGGGCAGCGCAGCCGCGCAGCGGCAAGCGTGGGGGCCATTTTTCATCGCATGCCTGCGCGGCGGCTGCGCGTCCCCGTGCCGCGGCGAGCACGGACCACGTACAGCGGCCGGCCCTTGACCTCGTCGAAGATGCGGGCGACGTACTCGCCCACGATGCCCAGCGAGATCAGGTTCAGGCCGGCGAAGAACAGCAGGGCGGCCACGATGGTGGTCCAGCCCGCGACGATGTTGCCCTTGACCAGGTATTCGCCCACCACGTAGCAGCCATAGGCGAACGACAGCGCGGCGAAGAGTCCGCCCACGAGGCTCGCCATGCGCAGCGGCCAGGTCGTGAACGCCGTAAGCCCGTCCAGGGCCAGGCGTCCCAGTTGCAGCGGCCGGAAGTGGCTGCTGCCGTGGGCACGGTCGGCGGGGACGTAAGGCAGCGGTTCGGCCTTGAACCCTACCCAGGCGTACAGGCCCTTCATGAAGCGCGTGCGTTCGGGCAGGGCGATCAAGGCGTCGACGACGCGGCGATCCATCAATCGGAAATCGCCGGCATGCGCCGGGACGTCGACGCGGCCATGCGAGCTGAGCAGCCGGTAGAACAGGCGCGAGCCCAGGCGCTTGAGCGCTGGCTCGTCGTCGCGGTGGCTGCGCACGGCATAGACCATGTCCGCGCCGGCGCTCCAGCGGGCGAGCATCCGGTCGATCAGGTCGGGCGAGTGCTGCAGGTCGGCGTCCATGCTGATGACGACGTCGCCGTCCGCGGCTTCCAGGCCGGCGCTGAGCGCGGCTTCCTTGCCGAAGTTGCGCGACAGCTGTAGATAGCGGAAACCCGGAACCTGGCTCCAGCGGGCCATGAGCTCGGAGGTCTCGTCGGTGCTGCCATCGTCCACCACGACGATCTCCCAGCTTCGGCACAGCGTGTCGAGGCGGGCTCGCAAGAGGGGAAGAAGCTCGCGCAGGTTGCGGGCCTCGTTCAGGCAGGGCAGGACGCAGCTGACGTGGACATCGTGGAAGGCGCAATTCCTGGGAGCGGCCGCCTCGGGAAGAGGCAGGACCACGCCGGGCAGCGCCGGGCCGAAGCCATCCAGATCGTGTTGGACATCCATGAAACACTCGGAAAGAACGACGGGAACGGCGCCAGTATGGTCGGGCGTGCGTCGAATTTTCGTTGAAGGGATGTCGAGTTTCCGTGGCCAGGACCGTTCAGCGGAACGTCAGTTTTCGGGCGCCCCGTAGGTGCGTTCCCCGCGTTCGGCGATCACCTCCAGCAGTGTGCCGGTGAACGCCTCCAGGACCGCCGGTTGTTCCCGCCCGCGCTTGGTGATGAGATGGAAGCCCAGGGACAGCACGGGGTCGGTCAGCAGCGCGGTGACGACCGGCACGTCGGGTCCGACCGGCGCGGCGAACGAGGGAATGATGGTGGGACCGACGCCGGCCGCCGCCATGCCGATCAGCGATTCCAGGTTGTTCATCCGAATGCCGCCCTCCGGGCGCAGGCGTTTCGACGCCGTCTTGCGCTTGTCGATCAACTGCTGGAGTTCCGAGGTGGGGTGCAGTTCGACGAAGGGCACGTCGGGCAGGTCGTCCCAGCGTATGCGCCGGGGCCTGCCCTGCGCCTTCAGCCGCAGCGGGGCGGTGCGGCACTCCACGTACAGGAAGTCGAACTCGAACAGCGGGCGCCGCGAGACCTCGGGCACGTGCCGGGGAAAGATGCCCAGCCCGCAGTCGAGTTCGCCGCTGCGCACGCGGCGTTCGACCTCGGGCTTGGGCAGGTCGAACACGTGCAGGTCCAGCGTGGGCTGGGTGACGCGCAGCTTCATGTATACGTGCGGCATCACGCTGGCGGAGAATATGGGCGTGGCGCCCACGCGCAGCGTGCGCCGCCGTTCTTCCGAGAGCTGGCTGAGGACGGGCGCGATGGTTTCCACCTCGTCCACGACGTGCTGGGCCACGGGCACCAGCCGCTGGCCCGCCGCGGTCAGGTGGACCGAGCGGGTGGTGCGCTCGAACAGCCGGCACGCCAACTGGCCCTCCATGTCCTGCATCATCAGGCTCAGGCCGGGCTGGCTGATGTGCAGCTGTTCCGCCGCGCGGGTGAAGCTGCGCGTATGCACCACGGAAAGAAACGCCTTGAAATGCCGGATCGAGAGATTCATAAGTAACGTAAATCAATAGATATAAGAGATATATTAGACAAATTAAACGGCTGTTCCTAGAATTTCCCGCAAGCAAGCACAGATGCACCCGCCGGCCACGCCGGACGGGGCGACGGGAGACGGGACGATGAACGAGGCGACAGCCAAGCGGCGCCAATTCCGCGAACTACTGGCCAGGGACGAACTGCTGGTCATGCCCGGAGGCTTCAGCCCCCTGCTGGCCCGCATTGCGCAGGACGCGGGGTTCGAAAGCTATTTCATCGCCGGCTCGCAGCTGTGCGCGTTCCTGTATGGCTATCCCGACACCGGCGTGATGGGCATGCGCGACGTGGTCGACCATGCGCGGCACGTCGCGGCCCGGACCGACATCCCCATCTTCCTGGACTTCGATACCGGCTTCGGCAACGCGGTCAACGTCTGGTACGCGGTGCAGGAGGCGGTGCGGGCCGGCGTGGCGGGCTTGCAGATCGAGGACCAGGAGGCGCCCAAGAAGTCCGGGACCAGCGCGGGCCGCCGCTGCATCCCGGTGGACGAGGCCGTGGGCAAGTACCGCGCGGCCGTCGCCGCCCGCGACGAGATCGACCGGGAGTTCGTGGTGTGCGCGCGCTGCGACGCGCTCGGGGCCGCCGGCGAGACCTTCGAGTCCGCGCTGAACCGCTGCGTCGCCTATGCCGAGCAGGGCGGTGTGGACCTGGTCTGGCTCAATTCGGTGCAAAGCCGCGAGCAGTTGAAGATCGCCTGCCGCGAGATCCCGGTGCCGGTGCTGACCATCTGGGGCGGGCAGGGTCCGGCGCCGACGCTGGAGGAATACCGCGAGCTGGGCTTGCGGGTGGTGCTGTATCCGACCATCGCCGCCTCGTCGGGGATGCAGGCCGCCTGGCGCGTGCTGCATGATTTCCGCCGGCGCGGCCAGGCCGCGCTGGCCGACTGGGCCGCCCAGGTCAACGCCTGCCCGGACGGACCGGCCGACTACAAGACCCTGTCGGGCATCCCGAAAGTGATGGAGCTCGAACGCCGGTTCCTGGCCGAGGACAGCCGTCCCGACTATGCAAGCACCTGGGGCCACGGCGGCACGCTGGAGCAGAGCGGCAGGCAGCCCCCGAAGTGACCGGGGCCGGCGCGGCCGGCCCTTTCTTCCTCCTTCCTGGAAACGAACATGGATCGACGTCAATTATTGAAGGTCGCGGGCGGAGCCTTGCTCGCGCCGGCCGTGGCGCGCGGCGACACCTATCCCGGCCGGCCCATCCTGCTGCAGGTGCCGTTCCCGCCGGGCGGCGCGGCCGACGTGATGGCGCGGCTGGTCGCGCGCAAGATGAGCGAAGCGCTGGGCCAGCCCGTGGCGGTCGAGAACAAGCCCGGCGCGGGCGGCATCATCGGCGCGGCGGCCGTGGCCCGCGCGGCGCCCGATGGCTACACGCTGCTGCTGTCCACCACCAGCACCCATTCGCTGGCCGCCGCCATCAAGTCCTCGCTGCCCTACGATCCGGAGAAGAGCTTCGCGCCCATCATCGAGATCGCCAACGGCAAGAGCGTGCTGCTGGTGTCCAGCGCCTCGGGCATCCAGGACGTCGCCTCGCTGGTCAGGCTGATGAAAAGCCGCGGTGCCGACAACAATTTCGGTTCGGCCGGCGTGGGCACCCTGGCGCATCTGAACGGAGAAGCCTTCAAGCGCGCAGCCGGCGTCGAGATGACGCACATTCCCTACAAGGGCATGTCGCTGGCCGTGCAGGACCTGATAGGCGGCCAGTTGACGATGATGTTCGACAGCGCCGTGTCCGCGCTGGCGGTGCTCAAGGGTGGGCGCGTACGCGCGCTGGCCGTGGCCGGGCGCAAGCGCACGCCGGTGCTGCCGGACGTGCCGACGCTGATCGAGGCCGGCGTGCCGGGCTTCGACATGGAAGCCTATTTCGGCCTGTGGGCGCCGGCGGGCACGCCCGCGCCCGTCGTCGAGCGGCTCAACGGCGTGCTCAACGCCGCGATCGCATCGCCCGACCTGCGCTCCGAGATCACCAGCCTGGCCGCCGACCCCGCGGGCGGTACCAGCGCCGCCTTCGCCGAACGCATCGCGCGCGACCGGCGCAAGTGGAAACAGATCATCGCCGACGCGGGCATCACGCCCGAGTAGCGTCCCGCCGCCGTGCGCCGTCCGGGCGCATGGCCATGTCTTTCTTCAGGAGCAGTTCTTGAGCCATTCCTCGTTCCACCTCATCGCGCGCCGCCTTTACACCGCGCTGGTCCTGCCGCTGCGGGACGATCTCGGCATCGACGAGCCGGGCCTGCGCCAACTCGTGCGCTATTACCTGCAACAGCCGAGGTTCGCCGCCGAGGGCGGCCTGATCGCCAATCCCGAGGCGGGCGAAGCCTTCTACCTGACCCGCGAGGAAAAGCGGCGGGTGCTGGAAATCGTGATGGAGGAAGCCGCGGGCCGGATGCCGGTGCTGGCCGGCACCTTCGCCTGGACCACCGCGGAAACCGTGCAGACGGCGCGCGACGCGAAGGCGCTGGGCGCCCAGGGCATCTTCGTGGTGCCGCCGGCCGGTTCCATGGACGTGGCCATCGCCTGGGACTCGGTCCGCTATCCGGAGGTCTGGCTGGACCAGATCAAGGCGCAGGACGCGGCCGTGGACCTGCCCATCTTCACCCATCCCATCACCAGCGCATCGCAGCCCTGGGGACTGGGCCTGCCGCTGGAGCCCACGCTGAAGTTCTGCCGCGAGGTGCCCAACATCGTGGGCTGGAAGACGACCTATGCCTACCAGGGACACCGCATCCTGGCGCGGGCCATGCGCGAGCAGGCGCCCGGCGTCGCGCTGCTGTGCTCGAGCGCGCATTTCTTCCACGAGTACCTGGCCAGCGGCAATTTCGACGGCACCATCAGCGGCTCGTGGAACTATGCGCTGGAGCCCATGCTGGACCACATCGAGGCGATGCGCGCCGATGACCTCGCCGCCGCCCGCCGCATCTGGGACGCGGGCCTGGCGCGCCTGCACGAATACATCTACGCCGAGCCCGGCCGGCTGCACGTGCGCTACAAGATCGCAACCTGGCTGCGCGGCCTGATCGAGTCGCCGCGCATGCGTCCGCCCATGCCCGAGCCGCGCGCCGAGGAGATCGGCCGCATCGACCAGTTGCTGCGCGGCGCCGGCATCGGCGTGGTGCGCGAACCGGCGCAGATGGCCGCCGCCGGGAGGCAGGCATGATGGGCGCGCGCCGCATCGCGGCGCTGGCGCTGGCAGCGTTGCTGCCGGTGGCCGGCCTCCATGCGCAGGAATACCCTGGCAAACCCGTCAAGATCGTGGTGCCGTTTCCGCCGGGCGGCTCGACCGACGTGGCGGCCCGCATTCTCGCGGCCAAGCTGGCCGAGGAGTTCCGGCAGCCGGTCTACGTCGAGAACAAGCCCGGCGCCGGCACCACCATCGGCGCCGCGTACGTCGCTTCCTCGGCGCCCGACGGCCATACCCTGTACGTGACGGGGCCGATCACCCACGCCAGTTCGCAGGCGCTCTACAGGAAGCTGCCCTACGACGCGCTGCGCAGCTTCGCGCCGGTCGGCAACATGACCGTGTCCCCGTTCATCGTGGTGGTCCATCCCGCCTCGCCCGCGCGGTCGCTCAAGGACCTGCTGGAAGCAGCGCGCAAGCAGCCGGGGCGGCTGAGCTACGCCTCCAGCGGCAACGGCGCCGCCCCCCATCTGGTGACCGAGATCATCGCGCGTGCCGCCGGGGTGTCGTTCACGCACGTGCCCTTCAAGGGCGTGGGGCCGGCGGTGGTCGCGCTGCTGGGCAACCAGGTGGATTTCATGATCGCCGACGTCGCCGTCGTGCCGCAGATACGCGAAGGCAGGCTGCGCGCGCTGGCGCTGACTACGGCGGCCGAGTCGCCGCTGGTGCCGGGCGTACCGTCGATGGTGGGGGCTGGCATGCCGGGCGTCGACGTGCCGAGCGGCCTGGCCCTGTTCGCGCCGGCGGGGACGCCGGAGGCGGTCGTCGCGCGTATCAACGCGTCGATGAACCGCGCGCTGCAGGACGCGGAGGTCAGGCAAAAGTTCGCCATGCAGGGCTTCGAGATCCAGACCGGCACGCCGGCCGATCTGGCGGCGATGATGGCGCGCGAGATCGAGCGCTACGGGCAGGTCGTGCGGCAGACGGGCATCAGCATCGATTGACGCGGGCCGCGCCGGCGGGGTCCGCGGCTCAGGCGCGGCGCAGGCAGGCCAGCGCCGCCGCCGACAGCAGCAGGGCGGCGCCGCCGTAGATCAGCACGGCGGGCGCGGCCGGCAGCAGCAGGCCGGCCAGCATCGGTCCCGTGCCCGCGCCGATGTCGCGCCAGACCGCGCGGGAGGCCAGGGCCTGGATGCGTTCGTGACCGGGGTGGCGGTGCGCCACGATGGGGGCCAGCAGCGGCAGTTGCAGGGCGCGCAGCACGACGATGGCGAAGGCGCAGCCCCACAGCCAGCCGGCGCCGAAGCCGACCAGGGCGACCGAGGTGGCCAGCGACAGCACGACCAGCATGTGTTCGGCGCCCAGGCGGTCGGCGATGCGCCCGCCCAGCGGGCTGAGCAGGATCTCGGACAGGTATCGCAGCGCCATCAACACGCCGGCCGCCAGCAGGGCCCAGTCGGGCAGCGCCTCCTGCGCGAGCAGCGACAGGCCGATGATGAACAGGCCGTCCAGCGTCAACCCTTCCATGAAGGACCAGGCATCTAGGCTGCCGGGCGGCCGTATGCGGCGCGCGGCTTGCGGCGCGCTTTGGGGTCGGCGGTGCGCGGGCAGGCGGCGCGCCAGCGGCAGGGCCAGCAGGGCGAGGGCGGCCAGGATGAAGAAGATGAAACGCGGTCCGGCCAGATCCGCCAGCCAGGCACCCGCCGGCAGCGCCAGCATGGGGCCCGCGGCGATCAGGGCGCGCGAGCGGCCCGTGCGCTGGGCCGAGCCGGACAGGCTGGCGGTGGCCAGTGCCAGGGTGGACAGGTTCAGCGCCGCGTAGGACAGGCCCCACAACAGCCGGACGGCCAGCAATAGCCAGAATCCGGGGAACAGCGCATAGCCCAGCGCGCAGCAGGCCGAGGCCAGTACCGCCAGCGTGCAGGCGGCGCGGTCGCCGCGCTCGGCGTACAGCCTTGCGACCCAGCCATAGCCGACTATCCGGACCAGCCGGTTGGCGGCCAGCAGCACGCCAGCCTGCGCGAGGCTGACGCCGAACTGTTGGGCGTGGACGGGAAGCAGCAGGTAGAGGACGGTGTCGGCGGGCAGGCACAGGCCCAGGACAATCGAGGCATCGCGCGAATGGCGATCGGCGGTGGAGGTGTCGGGATCGGACATAGGCCGACATGGTGACGTCCGCATGACAGGGCGACAAACGATTTAAACTGGCGCCACACGTGAGAAAATTGCACGCATGCACCATCGTCCGCCGCCCCTCAATGCCGTCCGGGCCTTCGTCGCCGCCGCCCGCCATCTCAGTTTCACCCGCGCCGGGCAGGAGCTGGGCGTGACCCACGGCGCGATCAGCCGCCAGGTCCGGCAACTGGAGGACTACCTGGGCGTCGAACTGTTCGAGCGCCGGACGCGGCAGATCGTGCTGACCGCGGCCGGCGCGCAGTTCCTGGCCGATACCGCGCCCGCGCTGGCCAGCATCTCGGCCGCCGCCGAAGTCTTCGTCGGGCGCAGCGCGCCTCGGGTGGTCAGGATCAACGTGCGCCCGAGCTTCGCCGTGCGCTGGCTGATTCCGCGCCTGCCGGATTTCGTGGCCCGCCATCCACAGGTCAAGCCGGAAGTGGTGACCAGCACCCTGGCGCCCGAGAAGGCGCTCGAAAGCTTCGACGTGGCCATCCGGCGCGGCCGCCGCGGCTGGCCGCCCTCGATCGAAGCGCGCGGCTTCATGCAGGACGAAGGCCTGGTCGTGGCCGCGCCGGAGCTGCTGCGGGTCCGGCCGGTCGATCGGCCCGCCGACCTGGCCGGACATGTCCTGCTGTATTCCCGCTCCCGCCGCGCGGATTGGGAAGCCTGGTCCGCGCAGGTCGGCCGGCCGCGCGCGCGCAAGCAGCAGACGCTGCAGTTCGATCACCTGCATTTCGTGATGCAGGCGGCACTGGATGGATTGGGGTTGGCGCTGGCCCCGGTTTCGCTGCTGGGCCACGACCTGGCCAGGGGCCGTCTGGCGGCGCCCCTGCCCGACCTGCGGCTGGTGCTCGATCGCTACTATTACGGCGTGGCGCCGGACGCGGGGCCGCCCGCGCAATTGTTCGTGGCCTGGCTGCAGGACGTGGCGCGGGCCGAGACGCGGCAATTGCTGAAGCTGGCGGGCGCCGCCGCCAGCTGAGCGGTCCGGTCAGGCGCGCGTGACCTCGCTGTCGATCTTGATCGTGGTGCTGGTCATCAGCTTGTGCACGGGGCAGCGGTCGGCCACCGCGTGCAGCTCTGCCACCTGTTCGTCGGTCAGGTCGCCGCTCAGCACCAGGCGCGCGGTCAGCCGGTATTCGCCGCGCCGCTCGTCCTTGTCGTCGCGCACGATTTCCACGTCCACGCCATCCAGGGGAATGTTCTTGCCCTTGGCGTAGACCATCAGCGTCAGCGCCTTGCAGCCGCCCAGCGCGGCATCGAAATAGTCGTGCGGGGACGGGCCCTCGCCCTTGGGGGCGGGCATGTCCAGGGGCACGTCGTGGGCGCCCAGGGAGATGGTGTAGCGCATGCCGCCGGGCATGTTCGATTTGACGTGTACGCTCATGATTGCTCCGTTGCGGGGGAGGCGAGTGGGGATTCGGGCGTCTCGCGGTAGGCCTGCCAGGCGTCGTGGCCGCCCAGCAGCGCCCAGGTGCTGGTATAGCCGGCGGCACGCAGCTTGGTCGCCAGCATGGCCGCCGAGATCTCGTTGGGACAGGCGCAATACACCACGATGTCGGTGTCGTAGGGGCCGAGTTCCAGGCCGTCCAGCGGTGCGTGGATGTCCACCGCGATGGCGCCCGGCAGCGGATCGTCGGGCTGGGGCCGCACGTCCAGCAGGATCGGCCGGCGGCCCGCGCGTTCCCAGGAGGCGAGTTCGTCCACCGCCAGGCGGGGAACGGTGCGCAAGTACTTGATGACGCGCCACCGCTGGACCAGCCGATAGGCGATGTACAGCGCCAGCAGCGTGCCCAGGAACAGGATGCCCATCTGGCCGTATTGGTCGATGGCCAGCAGGATGTCGGCCACCACGGGATGGAAGACCGCGCCCAGCAGGATTGCCGAACCGCCCCAGATCAGGGTGCCGGCGATCTCGTAGCCGACGAAGGTGCGGTAGGGCGCGCGGGTCAGGCCGGCCATCACGGTGCTCAGGGCGCCGGCGCCGGGCAGGAACTTGGCCACCAGCAGCAGGCGCGGTCCCACTTGCAGATAGCGGCTCTGGGTCTGGCGTATGCAGGAGTCCTGCGAGAGCGAGATGCGGCAGATGGTGCTGAGCAGCCGCGCGCCGTGGCGCTGTCCGGCCGCGTACCAGGCACTGTCGGCGATCAGGCTGGCCGCCACGGTGCCGGCCAGGATCAACGGCCACGAGAGCTGGTCCTGCGCGGCCAGCGCGCCGGCCACGACCAGCAGCGGATAGGCGGGTATGGGCAGGCCCGCCTGTTCCAGCAGCACGTTGAAGAAGACCAGCCATGCTCCGTAGAGCACGAGCAGCGTCTGTAGATCGGCCAAGTGGGCCTCCTGGATGAGTTCTCTAGGAGAGGATAGGGGCGCTCGCGGCCGAAACAAGCCCACGGGCCGTGGGGGATTTCGCCCCGCGCCGGCCCACCTTACCACAGGCCACGGGCGGCTTTCCCGGCCGCCCGCCGGTTCATTCGGCCGTGATGTTCGCCGCCTTCACCACGTCCGCCCAGCGCTGGGCATCCTTGGCGACGAGCTTGCCGAATTCGGCCGGCGAGGCGGTGGCCGGCACCATGCCCTGCGCCTCGAACGCGGAAGCCGTGGCGGACGATTTCAGCGCCTGCGAGATTTCCTTGTTCATGCGGGCGATGATGTCGGGCGGCGTGCCCTTGGGCGCGAACACGCCGTACCACATGTCCACGTTGCCGCCCTTGATGCCCGCTTCCTCCAGGGTCGGTACGTCGGGGAGCTGGGCCAGGCGCTTCGCGCTGCCGGTGGCGATGGCCTTGAGCTTGCCGCCCTTGATCTGCGGCAGGGCCACGTGCACCGGCAGGAACATCGCATCTATGCGTCCGCCCAGGATGTCGGTGACGGCGCCCGCCGTGCCCTTGTAGGGCACGTGCATCATCTGGGCCCCGGTCTGTTGCAGGAACAGCGCCATCGACAGGTGGTGGGGCGTGCCCACGCCGGGGGTGGCATAGGTCAGCTTGCCGGGTTCGGCCTTGGCCGCGGCCACCAGTTCGGCCACGGTGGCGGGCTTGCGCGAGGTGGGCGACACCAGCAGCAGGGTGCCCCACGAGGTCAGCGCCACGGGGTCGAAGTCGGCCACCGGGTCGTAGGGCAGCGACTTGTACAGGCTGCGGTTCATGACCAGGGTGTTGACCTGCACCATGAAGGTATAGCCGTCGGGCGCGGCGCGGGCGGCGCGTTCGCTGCCGATGTTGCCGCTGGCGCCGGCCACGTTCTCGACCACGATGGGCTGGCCCAGGGTCTTGCCGAGCTGGGTGGAGAGCTGGCGGGCGACGAGGTCGATGCCGGTGGCAGGGGTGTAGGGAACGATGAAGGTAATGGGGTGGTCGGGCCAGGCGTAGGCGCTGGCGCACGAACCGGCCAGGGCGAGGGCGCCCAGCGCGCGCAGGTATCTCGGCATCTCGATGTCTCCTTGGTAGGGTCTCCTGCCAGTATGCGGAAAGCGATATGCTTTGGAAAATGAATTTTTGTTCTCATCCATATCAAGCGCGATATGGCTGGGGTGACCCTTTCGTTTCCGGTTTCCGCCCATGGATTGGACCCACCGCCTGCGGCTGCGCAATCTCCAGATGCTGCTCAGCCTTGCCCAGACCCGCAACATCAGCCATTCGGCCGCCGCGCTCAACACCACGCAGCCCGCGCTGTCGAAGTGGCTGCGCGAGCTGGAGGACGACATCGGGCTGCCGCTGTTCGAGCGGCATGCGCGCGGGCTGCGCCCGACGTCCTACGGCGAGGCGCTGATCGCCCACGCGCGGCGCATCGAGACGCAGCTGGATCGCGCGCACAGCGACATGGAGGCGATGCGCGAAGGGGGCAGCGGGCAGGTCCTGATCGGCACCTCGGGCGCGGCGGCGCCGGACACGGTCCCCCTGGCGATGCTGGCCCTGCTGCGGCGCATGCCGCAGGCCCGGATACGGGTGGTGGAAAGCACGATGGACCAGCTCATGGAGCAATTGGCGCGTGGCGACCTGGACATCGTGGTGGGGCGTTCGGCGCCCGAGCTGCACGATCCGGCGATCCGTTCGGAGGCGCTGTACCTGGAGCCCATTCATTTCGTGGCGCGGCCGTTGCATCCCTTGTTCGAGGCGAGCGAGCCGACCTGGGATGCGGTGATGCGGCATCGGTGGATCCTGTGGCCCCGGGGTACGCCCATACGCAATGCGCTGGACGCGGCGCTGGCGGCGGCAGGGCGGAGCCTGCCGGTCGATTACGTGGAGTCGAATTCGGCGACGCTGAACATCACGCTGCTGGCGCACAGCGACATGGTGGGGGTGGCTTCGCATCGGGCGGCGATGCGGCTGGTGACGATGAACGCGGTGCGGATCGTGCCGCTGCGCCTGTCGGGATTCGGGTCGGTGGAAATGTATTGGCGCAATGACGCGTTGCGGCCGGCGGGGGTGGAGGCGGCGTTGGAATGCCTGAGGGAGGTCGTGCGAGGGCAGGGGGAGCCCTGAGTCCTTGAGACGGCGGTATCCGGAGCGTATCGGCCCCAGGATGCGGTGGATCCGGCTCCCCCGGTCCACCCGCATCGCCCCCTGGGGGGGCGCTTCAGCGCGTAGGGGGGGGACTCTTCTTTTCTTTTTCTTCTTTGACGCGGTAGACCAGGACGGCGACGTGGGCCAGGGACAGCACCTTGGCGGTGACGCTGCCCAGCAGCAGGCGCGAGAGGCCGCTGCGGCCGTGGCTACCGATGAAGATCAGGTCGCAGCCGGTTTCGGCGGCGGCCTGGACGATGCCGTCGGCGACGTTGAAGTTCGAGACGGACAGGGCGGTGCTCTTGACGCCGGCGGTGTCGGCACGGCTGGTGACGGCGTCGAGGTACTTGGCGGCCTGTTCGGCCGAAGCTTTCTCGTAGGCGTCGTCGGTGATCGCGTAGGCGGCGGCCATGCCGTCGAAGCCGATGGTGGCGGCGAAGGGCTGGGTGACGTGCAGGGCCACGATTTCCGCGTTCACGGAGCGGGCGAAGCTGACGCCGGCGTTGGCGGCCTGGGCGGACAGCGGCGAGCCATCGGTGGGGATCAGGATTTTCTTGAACATGACGTTTTCTCCTTGAAGATCACGAAGATGACCGCTCGAACGCCGGTGCAATGGCGCGGGCGTTTTTTCGTTACCGCGCAGTACACCACATCTTGAGCGGCTATGTCTTGATCGGTATCAAGCCAATACCTTGCGCAGGAAGCCCGAGATGTCTCCGAGTTCCGGCGCACAGACCGAGTGGGGCATGGGATAGGCATGCCATTCGACGTCGTAGCCTTCCTGGCGCAGCAGGTCGCGCGAGGCCGTGGCGCGCTCGAGCATGACGATGGGATCGGCCGTGCCGTGGCCCATGAAGATGGGCGTATGGGCGTTGGCGGGGCTGCGTTCCGCGGCGAAGGTGGCGGCCAGCGGCAGGTAGCCGGACAGGGCGACCAGGCCGGCGAGTTTCTCGCGCAGGCGCAGGCCGGTGTGCAGGGTCATCGCGCAGCCTTGCGAGAAGCCGGCCAGCACGATGTGCTCGGTGGCGATGCCGCGCTGGTTCTCGTGCGCGATCAGGTTCTCGACGTGGCGCTGCGAGGCACGGATGCCGGGATCGTCCTCGCGCCGGACGAGGTCGCTGACGATGATGTCGTACCAGGCGCGCATCGCCATGCCGCCGTTGATGGTCACCGGCTGCACGGTGGCGTGCGGGAAGACGAAGCGCACCGGCGGCAGGCCGCGCAGGTCCAGTTCGGGGACGATGGGTTCGAAGTCGTGGCCGTCGGCGCCCAGGCCGTGCAGCCAGATCACGGCGCGGGTGGGGTTCGGGCCGGTTTCGGCCTGGACGCATTCGAGCAGGGTATCTGTCATGGCGTTCTCGATGAGAGGGGCCGGCGCTCAGGGCGCGGGGCGGATCGCCGTCTTGGGGCGGAACGCCTTGCACACGGTTTCGTCGGTTTCGACGTAAGGGCCTTCGATGAGCTGGATGCAATAGGGCACGGCGGCGAAGATGCCGGGCACCACCAGCTTGCCGTCGGCCTCGCGCAGTCCTTCCAGGGTCTCGCGTATGGCCTTGGGCTGTCCGGGCAGGTTGATGATGAGGGCGGCGCCGTCCGCCGCCGACGTGCCGCGTTCACGGATGACGGCGACCTGGCGCGACAGGATGGCGGTGGGCACGAAGCGCAGCGAGATCTGGCGCATCTGTTCGCCGAAGCCGGGCATCTCTTTCGTGGCCACCGCCAGGGTGGCCTCGGGCGTGACATCGCGCCGCGCCGGGCCGGTGCCGCCGGTGGTCAGGATCAGGTCGCAGCCGAGTTCGTCGCACAGTTCCGCCAGGGTGGCGGAGATGGCCGGCGCGTCGTCGGCGACCAGCCGCTCGACGTAGCGCACCGGCGTGCGCAGGGCGCCGTCCAGCCAGGTCTTGAGCGAGGGGATGCCTTCGTCGGCATAGACTCCGCTGGAGGCGCGGTCGCTGATGGACACCAGGCCGCACAGCAGTTCGTCGGGATGGTTGCGCACGAGGCGCTTGGCGGAAGTGGTCATGGCGGCGGTGGGATCAGTGTTCGTCTTCGTCGTCGGCCGGGGGCGGCGACCCGGCATCGGGAGCGGCCTGCAGCCGCTTGATTTCCTGGAACAGCGCGCGATAGTGCTTGCGCTGCGGCTCGCGCCCGGGCAGCAGGGCGGCGTTGGCGGCCTGTTCCTTGCGCGCACCGCGTATCAGCGCCCGCAGGGGCTGGGCCTGGGCGTGGGGGTACAAATCCATGAAGCCCGTGAAATGTTCGTCGCTGGCCAGGAGGCGGTCGCGCCATAGTTCGAGCTGGTGGAAGGCGGCGATCTGTTCCATGGATTCGCCATCCCACTCGGCCAGCATGGCCTGGATGGGTTCGACGTGCGCCTCGCGCATCAGCTTGCCGACGTACTGCAATTGCCGTCGCTTGCCCTCGTGGGCGGTGATGCGCTGGGCCTCGCGTATCGCGTCGTACAGGCGTTCGGCCAGGGGAAGTTGCCGCAGCTTGGCGTCGGGCAGCCCGACCAGGCGTTCCCCCAGGTCCTGCAGGGCGGCCATCTGCCGCTTGAGCTGCGACTTGCTGGGGGACTGGTATTCGCCGTCCGGATCGGCTTCTTGCACCGGGACCAGGGGCGATGGACTACGTTTGGAGCGGGACATGGAAAATGGCGTGCTTCGACGGTAAGAAGGCTGACACCAGCTATCATAAAGCCTTGCCTTCCTGCCCGGGCCGCCCGCCCGCGTGTCCGGGCCGCCTCCTTCCCGAAGAAACTCCATGGCCACTTCCCCGTCCCGCAAGAAAACGACCGCCGCGCCCACCCGTCCCGCGCTCGATACCGACCCCGCCGCGTTCCGCCAGTTGATCGAACGGGTGCTGGACGAGTCCAGGCGCGTCGGCGCCACCGACGCCGCGGCCGAGGTGTCCGAAAGCCAGGGGCTGGCCGTGTCGGTGCGCCGGGGCTCGCTGGAGACGGTCGAACAGACGCGCGACCGGTCGCTGGACATCACCGTGTACGTGGGGCAGCGCCGGGGCTCGGCCTCGACCTCGGATTTCTCGGACCAGGCGGTACGCGATACCGTCCAGGCCGCGTACCACATCGCCAGCCATACCGCCGAGGATCCGGCCGCGGGCCTGCCCGACGCCGATCTGCTGGCCACCGAATTCCCCGACCTGGATCTCTACCACCCGTGGAACCTGCCGGCCGAGGCGGCGGCCGAACTGGCGCTGCAGGCCGAGCGCGCGGCCCTTTCCACCGACAAGCGCATCACCAACTCCGACGGCGCGTCGGTGTCCTCGTACGAAGGCCACTTCGTCATGGGGAACACCCGGGGCTTCCTGAACGGCTACCCGTATTCGCGGCATTCGCTGTCGGTATCGCCCATCGCCGGGCGGGGCGGCAACATGCAGCGCGACGACTGGTACACCAGCGACCGCGACTGGGCGCGGCTGGCCGATCCCGCCAGCGTCGGCCGCTATGCGGCCGAACGCACGCTGTCGCGGCTGTCCGCGCGCCGCATCCCCACCGGCAGGTATCCGGTGCTGTTCGAGGCGCCCCTGGCCTGCGGCCTGCTGGGCTCGCTCACCCAGGCCCTGAGCGGCGGGGCGCTGTACCGCAAGTCCAGCTTCCTGGTCGACAGCCTGGGCCGGCAGGTCTTCCCCGGGCACATCGACGTGCTGGAAGACCCCGCCATCAAGGGTGCCCAGGGCAGCGGCGCGTTCGACGACGAAGGCGTGCGCACGCAGGCGCGCAAGGTCGTCGACGGCGGCGTGGTCCAGGGCTATTTCCTGTCCAGCTACACGGCCCGCAAGCTCGGCATGGTCACGACCGGCAATGCCGGCGGTTCGCACAACCTGGTGCTGGCCTCGCGCAAGACGCGGCGCGGCGACGATTTCCGCGCCATGCTGCGCAAGCTGGGCACCGGCCTCCTGGTGACCGAGCTGATCGGGCAGGGCATCAACTACGTGACCGGCGACTATTCTCGCGGCGCGTTCGGCTACTGGGTCGAGAACGGCGAGATCCAGCATGCCGTGCAGGAGATCACCATCGCCGGCAACCTGAAGGACATGTTCGGCGGCATCGCCGCGGTGGGGGCGGACACGCTCACGCGCGGCACCAAGACGACCGGGTCCATCCTGTTGCCGGAAATGTCGATCGCCGGACGCTGAGGGTCTTGCCGCCGGAGCGGGGCCGTCCGGCGTTTCGTGCGCCAGTCATCGGGGAAAGCCTATGAACGCAAAGCCTTTGCATCGCATCGTCATCGCCGGCGGCGGCGCGGGCGGACTCGAACTGGCCGTGCGCCTGGGGCGGCGCCACGGCCCCGAGCACGTCACGCTGGTCGACGCCACGCCCTTCCACATCTGGAAGCCCTCGCTGCACGAGGTCGCCGCGGGCACCGTGGACATCCACCGCGACGGGCTTTCCTACGCGATGCTCGCGCACGACAACGGCTTTCGCTTCGTGCTGGGAGAAATCCGCGGCGTCGACCGCCAGGCGCGCGACGTACAGGTGGCGGCCCTGCGCGATGCCGACGGCACCGTCATCCTGCCCGAACGGAACGTTCCCTACGACACGCTGGTGCTGGCCGTGGGCAGCCTGGGCAATTTCTTCAACACGCCGGGCGCCGACCAGCATGCGATCTCGCTGGACACCACGGACGCCGCCGAGCGCTTTCGGCTCGCGCTGCTCAAGGCCATGGCGCGCGCCTCGGCCGGCATCGACGAGGCCACGCCGGGCATCGTCAACGTGGTGATCGTGGGCGGCGGCGCCACGGGCGTGGAGCTGGCCGCCGAACTGCACGAGGCGGGCAACACGATTTCGGCCTACGGGCTGCCCGGCATGACGCGGCAGAACCTGCGCATCACGTTGATCGAGGGCGGGCCGCGCATACTCGGGCCGCTGCCCGAGCGCGTCGCCAAGGCGGCCGAGGAACTGCTGGTGGAACGGGGCGTGACGGTGGTGGCCGACTGCCGCGTGTCCGAGGTCACGCCGCATACCGTGGTGGCCCAGGACAAGGTGTTCGACGCCGACCTGTGCGTCTGGGCGGCGGGCATCAAGGCGCCGTCGCTGCTGTCCCGGCTGGGGCTGCCGTTGAATCCGATGCAGCAGGTCCAGGTGGACGAGACGCTGCGCACCCAGGATCCCGACATCTACGCCCTGGGCGATTGCGCCGCGGCGCCGTGGCGCGAGACCGGCAAGACCGTGCCCGCGCGCGCCCAGGCCGCGCACCAGCAGGCCTCGTATCTGCTGCCGCTGCTGTCCGCCCGCATACGCGGGGAGTCGGCGTTCGCGGCACCGTTCCGCTTCCGCGATTTCGGCTCGCTGGTGTCCATCGGCCATGCCGAGGGCGTGGGCAGCCTGATGGGCAATCTTTCCGGCCGCAAGCTGCTGGTAGAGGGCTGGATCGCCCGCATGATGTACGCCGGCACGCACTGGTCGCACTATGCCGCGGTACTGGGCTGGTGGGGCGCCAGCGTGCGCTCGCTGAGCCGCTTCCTGAGCCGTCGTTCGCAGCCCCGCGTCAAGTTGCACTAGTCCCCGCCATTTGCTTTCCAGCCCAGGGTTTATCCCTGTCCCGGGTTCCATTGACAGTCAAAATTTGCATGATAAAGTCATGCAAATAGTCATGATCCACACAGCGGCTGGAGCGACATGAAACTCAGAATCGATGCCCATCCCGACCCCATGATGGGGCTGGTTCCCCTGTTCACCGCCATCGACGCCGGCCTGTTCGCCAAGCGCGGCATCGAACCCGTTTTCGTCCAGCGGTCGGCGGTGCAGGCCATCGAGGACATGCGCGCCGACCGCATGGACCTGACCTTCTCCGGCCCCACGCTCACCATCATGGCGCGCGAGCGGTTCGACCTGCCGTCCCGCTTCGTGTCGGCGGCCGCGCTGCGCGGCACCTACGCCGGCCGCAGCGCCGACTTCATGAATCTCATTGCCCGCCATGACGTGGCCATCGAGCGGCCGTCGGATTTCGAGGGCAAGCGCCTGGGCGCCTTCGCGCTGGACGGGGGCATCACGCATTCGGCGCCGCTGCACCTGTTCAACCAGCATGGCGTCGACGTCTCGCGCGTGCAGTGGGTGCCGATGCCCTTTCACAAGATGCCCGACGCGCTGGCCGCGGGCGAGATCGACGTCGCCATCTGCGTCGAGCCGCTGGTCACCCTGATGCTGCGGCGCGGCCTGGGCCGCGCGGTGGACGAGGTGCTGGGCGAGGGTTCGCTGGCGATGGCCAGCACGGGCAACCCGTCGCTGGTGTCGAACTGGTGGACCACGCAGGCGGCCTACGCGCGTGAACCGGAACTGTTCGCCGCCACGGCCGACGCGCTGGCCGAGGCCGTGGGCGTCGTATACGCCGATCCGTCGGCCGCGCTCGACGCGATGGCCCGGCATACAGGACAGGACTCCGCGCTGCTGCGCGAGATCGGGTTCAAGACCACGCTCTTCCATCCCTTCGGCATGGACGATCCCGAGGTCAAGGCCATGTACCGCGGTTGGGTGACCGTGCTGCGCGGTGCCGGCCTGCTCGACCACGACATCGACGTGGAGCAGTTCTTCTGATTTTCGGAGCCGCCGCGCGCGGATGGGTTTTTTCACTGTCGGGAGATCGTCATGAAGCAGTCCAGTTCCAGGGTACGCCGCGTGCTTTTGCTTTGCGCGGCATTGGCCTGCGCGCAGCCGGGACTCGCCGGCGCCCAGCCGGCCGGCCCCGCGCCGGAGAAGGCCGTCATGTTCATCGGCTGGCGGGCCGAGGCCGAGTGGGGTGGTTTCTTCCAGGCCGTGGCCAAGGGCATCTACCGCAAGCACGGGCTGGACGTCGAGATCCGCCTGGGCAATCCGCAAAGCAATCCCACGCCCATGCTGCTGGCCGGACGCGTGGATTTCACGGCGGGCAGCAGCGGCACCTCGCTCAACGCGGCGCGCGAAGGCGCGCCCCTGATGTCGGTGGCCGCGATCTTCCAGAAGGATCCGCGCGTGCTGATCGCCCATCCCAACCAGGGCGTGGACAAGATCGAGCAGATCAAGGACCGCACGGTGCTGGTGGGCGCGCTGGGCATGGCGACCTTCTGGCCCTACCTGCGCGGGCGCTTCGGTTTCACCGACGACCAGGTCAAGCCCTATACGTTTTCGCTGGCGCCGTTCCTGGCCGACAAGAAGGTGGTGCAGCAGGGGCTCATCACCAACGAACCGCTGGCGCTGAAGAAGGCGGGCGTCGAGAACCCGGTGTCCTTCCTGCTGGCGGACTATGGCTGGGACCCGTACATGACCACCATCGTCACCACCCGCGACAACGTCGAGAAGCGGCCGCAATTCGTGCAGAAGTTCGTCGATGCGTCCATCGAGGGCTGGTACAGCTACCTGTACGACGATCCGTCGGCGGGCAATGAACTGATCAAGCGCAACAACCCCGAGATGACCGACGAACAAATCGCTTTCGCGATCAATGCCATGAAGGAGCGCGGCCTGATCGATTCCGGTGATGCGAAGCGCCTGGGCATCGGGGCGATGACCGACGCGCGCTGGGAGCATTTCTACCGGTCCATGGTGGACGTGGGCGTGCTGCCCACCGGCCTGGACGTGCGCAAGGCCTACACGCTGAAGTTCGTCAACAAGAAGGTCGGCATGCGATGACTGAAACGGCCATGGATACCGACCGGGTGCTGGAACTGCGGAACATTTCCAAGCGCTTCGGCAACGGCACGCTGGCGGTCGAAAACCTCAGCCTGTCCCTTGCGCGGGGAAGCTTCGTCAGCCTGCTCGGGCCCTCGGGGTGCGGCAAGAGCACGGTGCTGCGCATGATCGCCGGACTGTCCGAGCCGACCGCCGGCGAGGTCGTGCGGCAGGGCACCAGGGGGGCGGTCGGCTTCGTCTTCCAGGAGCCCACGCTGATGCCGTGGGAGACGGCGCTGTCCAACACCATGCTGCCGCTGGACCTGGCGGGCGTGCCGCGCGACGAGGCCCGGCGGCGCGCCGCCGAGGCGCTCGAGAAGGTCGGGCTAAAGGGGTTCGAGCAGGCCCTGCCAAGAGAGCTTTCCGGCGGCATGAAGATGCGCGTCTCCATCGCCCGGGCCATCGTGACCCGGCCGCAGGTCCTGCTACTGGACGAGCCGTTCGCGGCGCTGGACGAGATCACGCGGTTCAAGCTGAACAACGACCTGCTGCGGCTGTGGCAGGACCAGCGCTTCACCGCCGTGTTCGTCACGCATTCGGTGTTCGAGTCGGTGTATCTGTCCCAGCGGGTGATCGTCATGGCCGCGCGGCCGGGCCGGCTCCATGCCGACCTTCCCATTTCCCCCGATGCGGCGCGCGGCGAATCGTTCCGCACTTCGGCCGAATACGCGCACCTGTGCAGGCAGGCCTCGGAAGCCCTCGAAAAGGCGATGAACGCATGAACCCCAAGCTCCGTACCGCGCGCATCGTCCTGCCCGTCGTCATGGGCATCCTCTGCCTGGTGGCCTGGGAGGCGATCGTGCGCGGCCTGCGCATCTCGCCGCACATCCTGCCCGGCCCGGCCGATATCGGCCGCGCGCTGGTCGAGGACTGGCCGCTGCTGTCGGCGGCGCTGTGGGTCACGCTGAAGATCACCGCGTCGGCCTTCGTCAGCGCCGTGCTGGTGGGCGGCGCCATCGCGATCCTGTTCAGCCTGTCCAAGTGGATAGAACTGACCTTCTTCCCCTATGCGGTCATCATGCAGGTCACGCCGGTGGTCGCCATCGCGCCGCTCCTGATCATCTGGGTGGACAACGTGCAGGTGGCGCTGCTGATCTGCGCGTGGCTGGTGGCCTTCTTCCCCATCCTGTCGAACACCATCGTCGGCCTGAACAGCGCCGACCACAACCTGCGCGATCTGTTCCGGCTTTATGGCGCGACCCCGGGCCAGACACTGCGCCGGCTGCGCATTCCGTCGGCCATGCCGTACTTCCTGGCGGGCGTGCGCATTTCGGGCGGGCTGTCGCTGATCGGCGCGGTGGTCGCGGAATTCGTCGCCGGGGCGGGCGGGCAGGGTTCGGGCCTGGCCTATCGCATCCTCGAGGCCGGCTACCAGTTGAAGACGCCGCGCATGTTCGCGGCCCTGCTGATGATTTCCTGCACCGGCGTACTGATCTTCCTGGCGACCTCGTGGGTGTCGCAGCGCATCCTGCGGCGCTGGCACGAAAGCGCCATGGAGCGCGAATCTTGAAGTCGCTGGCCGCGGAGCTGGAACGGGCGGCGGGGGCCTACGTCCTGCGCGGCGCGCGGGTGCCCGCGGCGCTGCTGCCCGCCACGCTGGCCGGACTGGCCGATGCGCAGGGCCTGGCGGGCGTCGACCTGGCGGTCGACGGGGGCCGGCTGGGCGCGGTCGCGCCCGCCGGGACGCTGCAAGCGGGCGAGGGGCCGGACCTGGCCGGCCGGCAAGTCTGGCCGGCCTTCCACGACCTGCACACTCATCTGGACAAGACGCATACGCTGGCGCGCGCGCCCAATGCCGATGGCACGCTATTGGGGGCGGTCAAGGCCGTGATGGCCGACCATGCGTGCTGGCGTCCGGGCGAGCTCGAGGCGCGCGCCGGCTTCGCCCTGCGCTGCGCCTGGGCGCACGGCACCGCCGGCCTGCGCACGCACCTGGACGCGGCGGGGCCGCAGGCGCGCATGGCCTGGGACACCATGCTGGCCTTGCGGGCGAGCTGGGCTTCCCGCGTGCGGATACAGATGGTGGCCATGGCGCCCATGGAAACCTATCTGGGCGAGGGCGCCGAGGACTTCGTGCGCCGCGTGGCCGAGACCGGCGGCGTGCTGGGCGGCGTGACGCGCGTGCCCGGGCTGCCGCCGCCCGCGGCACGGCAGCGCCTGGCGCAGGCCCTGGATGCCTTGTTCGACTGGGCCGTGCGCTACGGCCTGGACGTGGACCTGCACGTGGACGAGTCCTGCGAGCCCGAGGCCGATTCCCTGCTGGAGGTCGCGCGGCGCGCCCAGGCGCGCGACCTGGGCGGGCGGGTCGTATGCGGCCATTGCTGCAGCCTGGCCGTCCAGGCGGATGAGACCCGCGAACGGGCGCTGAATGCCTGCCGCGACGCGGGCCTGGCCATCGTCAGCCTGCCGCTGGTCAACCTGTTCCTGCAGGACAGGGCGCCCGGCCGCACTCCCCGGCTGCGCGGACTGCCGCCGCTGCAGGAAATCTCGGCGCGCGGCATTCCGGTGGCGTTATCGAGCGACAATTGCGCAGATGCGTTCCACGCCTACGGAGACTACGACATGCTGGAAGTATTCCGCGAAGCCGTGCGCAACGGCCACCTGGACCGTCACGCCGGCCACTGGTCCGCCAGCGTGACGGCGACACCGGCGGCCCTGATGCGCCAGGCCGGATCGGGGCGGCTCGAACCGGGCCAGCCGGCCGATTTCGTGATCTTCGACGCCCGCGGCATTCCCCAGTTGCTGGCCCGGCCCCAGTCCGACCGCCTGGTCGTCCGCGACGGCCGGCTGCTGGCCGTGTCGCCGCCGTCGTTCGACGAACTCGACGCGGCGCTGGCGCGCGCGGGGACGGAGTAGGCCATGGCGCGATCCTCATCGGCGAACCCGCCGCGGCGGCCCGGGCAGTCCCAGGCCTTTCCGGAAGGCGGCCTGCTGGCGCCCCGGGTCAGTACCCTGAGCAAGGCGCTGACCCGCAGCGCCGTCCAGTTCGCCAAGGCGCAGTACGGCCTGTCCCAGGTGGAATGGCAGGTGGTCACCCTGCTGGGCGTGTTCCAGCCGGTGTCCATACGGGAACTGGCCTATCACGCCATGCTCGATGCCGCGCAGATCAGCCGCGCGGTGTCGTCGCTGGTGGAGCGGGGCGACGTCAACCGCGCGCGCAGCGCGCGCGACAGCCGCGAGGCGGAACTGTCGCTGACGCCGCAGGGGCTGGCCATGCACGCCGAGCTGACCGCCGCCGCCCAGTCGCGCAACCGGCACGTATTGGGTGAGCATTCCGCGGCCGACGTGGCCCGGTTCTTCGCCATGCTGGACAGCTTCATCGCGCGGGCCAGGCAACTGAGCGACCAGGAATGAGGCGCGGGGCCGGTGGCCGGCCAGCCGGCCGGTCCCTACAATAGCCCCCACTTCATTTCCCGGACGGAGTCCCAGCATGGATGCACGCGACGCAATGGCCGGCCGCCCCGGCGGGCGCAATCTGATCACCGACGTCGCCGGCCTGCGGGTGGGGCAGGCGCACGATGCGCGGGCCTGCACCGGCGTCACCGTGATCCTGCCGGATGAACGGGCCATGGCCGCGGTGGACATCCGCGGCGGCGGGCCGGGCACGCGCGAGACCGATACCCTGGGCGCGTCCAACCTGGTGCGCTCGGTCGATGCCATCGTGCTGGCCGGCGGTTCGGTCTACGGCCTGGCCAGCGGCGACGGCGTGGCCGCGTGGCTGGGGGCGCAGGGCCGCGGCTTCACGCTGCTGCACCAGCCCGGCGTCCCGCCTTCGCCCATCGTGCCGACCGCGGTGCTGTACGACCTCGCCAACGGCGGCGACAAGCAATGGGGCGAGACCCCTCCCTATCGCGACCTGGCCATGCGGGCCGCCCGGGCGGTCCAGTCCGGTTTCGACCTGGGTACGCATGGCGCGGGCTTCGGCGCGTCGGCGGGGTCGCTCAAGGGGGGATTGGGGTCGGCGTCCTACGTCACGCACGACGGCATGACCGTGGGCGCCATCGTGGCCTGCAACAGCTTCGGTTCGGTCGTGGCGCCGCAAGGGCGGCGTTTCTGGGCCGGAGCCTTCGAGATCGGCGAGGAGTTCGGTGGCCTGGGGCCGGCCAACACCCGGGCCGAGGGCGAGAACTGGGAGTTCGCCAAGCTGGATCCGCGCCCGCGCGCCAACACCACCATCGCCTGCATCGCCACCGACGTCGCGCTGTCGCCCGACGAGCTGCAGCGCGTGGCGACCATGGCGCAGGACGGGCTGGCCCGCGCGATCCGCCCCATCCACGCGCCGTTCGACGGCGATACGGTGTTCGCGATCTCGACCGGCCGGCGCGAGGCGCCGGCGATGGAAGGCCCGGTGGATCCCCGGCCCTTCATCGTCTGCCGGCTGGGCGCGCTGGCCGCCGACGTGCTGGCCCGCGCCATCGCGCGCGGGGTGTACAGCGCGGTTACGCCGGAGGGGATGACAACGCCGGCGTGGTCGAGTTTCTGAGTCGTACAGGTCTAAGGGTCTCCTCAGAGGGAACTTGCTCCCGCAGTAGCTTGAATGGTACATTTTTTTGGTATATATCATTCTGGGAGGTCTTCATGGATACTGCCAAGATCTTCTGGTCCGGCCGTTCGCAAGCGGTGCGGCTACCCAAGGAATACCGTTTCGACACTGAGGAGGTCCGCATTCGGCGTCAGGGGAATGCCGTCATCCTGGAACCGGTCGCACAGAACTGGGCCTGGCTCGATGCCGTCATAGGGCCGGTCGATGAAGATTTCGAACGGGCCGCCACAGAAGCGGCCCGGGAGCAGGAGCGTCCCGAGCTGGACTACTTCAAGTGAAATACTTGCTTGACAGCAACGCCGTCATTGCGCTTCTGAAGGGCCATCCCGGATTCCTGGAGCGACTCCGGCGCCACAAACCCGCGGATTTCGCGCTCTCCGCTATCGTGGCCCACGAACTTTTTTATGGCGCGTACAAAGGACTGCGGACTACGCAGAACCTGGCGCGACTCGACGCCCTGCAATTCGAAGTTCTCGCCTTCGATCAGGAAGATGCGCGGCAGGCTGGCGAGCTGCGCGCGACGCTGAACGCTGCCGGAACACCGATCGGCCCGTACGACGTGCTCATCGCCGGTCAGGCGCTGGCGCGTGGTCTGACGCTCATCACGCACAATGTACGCGAGTTCCAGCGCATACCCGCGTTGCGGGTCGAAGATTGGGAAGCATAGCCGGCCGGCTCAACCCTCTGCGCGCCACGTCCCCGACTTCCCGCCTTTCTTCTCCATCAACCGCACGTCGGTCATGGCCATGCCCCGGTCCGCCGCCTTGCACATGTCGTAGATCGTCAGCAGCGCGACGTTGACGGCGGTCAGCGCCTCCATCTCGACGCCGGTGCCGCCCACGGTCTCGGCGCGCACGGTGCAGTGCACGGCGCCGGCTTCGTCGTCCAGGGTGAAGTCACAGGCGACGTGCGTCAGCGGAATCGGGTGGCACAGCGGAATCAGGTCCGAGGTCTTCTTGGCCGCCATGATGGCGGCGATGCGGGCGATGCCCAGTACGTCGCCTTTCTTGGCGCTGCCGTCGCGGATCAGGCCCAGCGTGGCCGGCTGCATGCGTATCGTGCCGGCTGCGACCGCTACGCGCGCGGTGGCGGGCTTGGCGCCCACGTCCACCATGTGGGCCTGTCCGGCCGCGTCGAAGTGGGTCAGGGGGGATTGCGACATCATGCGTCTCCGGTGGCGATGGGCGAGCCGGGGCGGCTGCTCCATTCGCTCCACGAGCCGGGATACAGCACCGCCCCGGACAGGCCCGCCACTTCCATGGCAAGCAGGTTGTGGCAGGCGGTGACACCGGAGCCGCACTGGCTGATGACCCGGTCGGCGGGCGTGCCGCCCAGCACGGCCTCGAACTCGGACCGCAGCTGCGCGGCGGGCTTGAAGCGTCCGTCGGGCTGGAGGTTGTCGCGCAGGAAGCGGTTGGCGGCGCCGGGGATGTGGCCGCCCACGGCGTCCAGGGTTTCGTTCTGGCCGCGGAAGCGGTCGGGGGCGCGCGCATCCACGACCAGGCGTGGGGCCGGCGCGTCCAGGTTGGCCCGCACGTCGTCGTAGGTGGCGGTCCCGACTAGCGGCGGCCGCAGCTTGAACGTGCCCGGGGCGGGCGCGGCGGGTTGACCGGATTCCAGCGGGTAGCCCGCCTCGCGCCAGGCCGCCAGGCCGCCGTCCAGCACCGCGACGGCCTCGTGGCCCGCCCAGCGCAGCAGCCACCAGAGGCGTGCGGCCATGGCGCCGCCGGCGGTGTCATAGCACACCACCTGAGTGGTGTCGGAGACGCCCAGGCGGGCCATCAGGCCGGCGAAGTCCTCGCGCCGGGGCAGGGGATGGCGGCCGTTGTTGCCGGTCTTGGCGCCGCTCAGATCGCGGTCCAGGTGGATGTAGCGGGCGCCGGGAATATGCGCAGCCGCGTGGGCGCGCTCGCCCGCGCCGGTGTCCGCCAGATCGAAGCTGCAATCGCACACGACGGCCGGCGAGGAAGATTGCAGCAGGGCGTGCAGCGCCTGCGCGGAAATCAGGGTGCTGAAGCTCATGGCATGTCCTGTAAGCGTTGCCATGCGGCCGGTCTGGCTCCGGCCGGCATTGGTAAATTTTTCACGTTTCGCCTGGGAAGCGGGAACCCGCCGCCCAAGCTGGCTATCATACCGGTATGCCGAATTCCCAACGTTTCCCGTCGCTGCGCCGCAAGGCCGTGGCGCTGCTGCTGCCGGCCCTGCTGGCGGCGGCCGCGCCAGCGCTGGCGCCCGCCCAGCCGGTCGGGCTGCCCGACCTGGGCGATTCGGCCGCGCAGGAGCTTTCGCCCCGGCTGGAACAGCGGCTGGGCGACGCCATCATGATGGAATCCCTGCGCGATCCGGCCTATATCGACGATCCGGACCTGCTCCAGTATCTGACCGGCATGGCGCGCCAGTTGTCGGCCCATGCCCCCATAGGCACGCCCAACATCAACGTGTTCGCGGTGCGCGACCCCAGCATCAATGCGTTCGCGATGCCGGGCGGTTACATAGGCGTACATACTGGGCTGGTGGTGGCCGCGCAGTCCGAGTCCGAACTGGCCGGCGTGCTGGCGCACGAAATCGGCCACGTGGTGCAGCGGCACATCGCCCGGGGCCTGGTGCAGCAGAAGCAGGACACGCTGATCATGGTGGCGGCCCTGCTGGCGGCGCTGGTGGCGGCGCGCGGCAACTCGCAGGCGCCCGAGGCGGCGATGGCCTTCGGCCAGGCCGCGGCCATCAACTCGCAACTGGGCTTCTCGCGCGAGGCCGAGCGCGAAGCCGACCGCACCGGGTTTCAGATGCTGGAGGCGGCCAACTACAACGTCAACGGCATGGCCTCGTTCTTCGGCCGCCTGATGCAGGCGTCGGGGCTGAACGAGCGGACCGGCCAGGCCTTCACCCGCACCCACCCGCTGTCCATCGAGCGCATGTCCGACATGCAGAACCGGGCGCGCGGCGTGGTGATCCACGACCGTCCGAGTTCCTCGGATTTCCATTTCGTGCGCGCCAAGATGCGCATGCTGCAGGCCAACAGCGGGCAGGACACCCTCGAGGCCATCCGCTATTTCGAGAACCGTACCACCGAGACCCAGGGCATCGAGCGGTCCGCGGCCTACTACGGCATGGCCCTGGGCTACGTGCGCCAGCGCGAGTACGGCAAGGCCAACGACGCCTACCTGGCCGCCACGTCGGGCGCGCGCACCCATTTCATGCTCGAGCACCTGGCCATCGACCTGGCGCTGGCCCGCAACGACACGCAGCAGGCCATGAGCCTGGCGCGCAGCGCCGTCGCGCGGTGGCCCGAGCAGCGCGGCCTGGCCATGGCGATGGCGGAGTCGCTGCAACGCGCCGGCCGCAACCAGGAGGCGGTCGATTTCCTGAAAGAGCAGATGCTGAAGTGGAGCGACGAGCCCCGCTTCTACCAGATGGCCGCGGTCAGCTATTCGCGGCTGGGCAGCGCCGTGAACGAGCGCCGCAACATGGCCGACTACTATGCGATGACCGGCGCCCTGCCGGCCGCGGTCGAGCAGTTGCAGCAGGCGCGCGCGGCCTCCAAGGATTTCTACGAGCAGTCGCAGATCGACGCCAAGGTGCGTGAATACCAGCGCCGGCTGAAGGAAGAGCGCGACCTGCTCAAGCGTTTCCAGAGCTGACGGCCTCGGGCCGGGCCACGAAACCGAACACCTGGGCGGCCGTGCCGCGCAGCGGTGCCAACGGCGCGGGCGCCGCGCCAACCGGCGGATAGACCACCGACAGGGCGGCGGCCGCCTTCGATACCTGGCCGGGGTCGGCCAGCCAGCCGGGCGCGGCGTCGAGCAGCGGCTGCCCCGATGCCAGTTTCATGCGTTCCAGCACGTCGGACAGATAGCGGTCCTCGACCATCGCGGGGCCGTATTCGGTCGCGGCGTAGAGCCTGCCTTCGGCGTCCAGCGCCCAGCGGTCCACGCGGGATACGTCGTGGCCGGCATGGGTGGACAGGGTGCCGGCGGCGTCCGACTGGCGCAGGATCAGCGGCGCCGCGTCCAGCCTGACGAACACGCGCTGCGGGCCGTTCTGGAAGAACCAGCGCCCTTGTTCGTCGTGCGCGTAGTTGCGCCCGATGAAGGCCAGGATGCCGGTGTTGGAAATGGAGACGCCCGGCCCGCCCGCCAGGGCATCGCCGGCGGGGTGCAGGCGCCAGCGGCCTCGGGCATCCAGCGACAACCAGCCATAGGCGTCCGGCACGTCGGGCCAGCGCGCCATGGCGGCAAGAACGTCGCTATCCATGCCCCGCCAGCCACGACTGCGGCGTGATCTGCCGGGGATCCGTGCGCAGCTCCAGCAGCGCCGGGCGGCCGGCCGCCCGGGCGCGCTCGAACGCGGCGGGGAAGACGTCGGCGCTTTCCACCCGTTCGGCATGGGCGCCGAACGATAGCGCCAGCGCGACGAAATCGGGATTGCGCAGGTCGGTGGCGCTGACCCGGCCGGGGAAGCGCTTTTCCTGGTGCATGCGGATGGTGCCGTACATGCCGTTGTTGACGACGATGACGACGACGGCGGAATCGAATTGCAGCGCGGTGGCCAGTTCCTGCGGATACATCAGGAAGCAGCCGTCGCCCGATACGCAGACCACGGTGCGGTCGGGGTGGCGCAGCTTGGCCGCTATCGCCGCGGGCAGGCCGTAGCCCATGGCGCCGCAGGTGGGGGCGAGTTCCGTGCGCGGCTGGCGGTAGCGGTAGAACCGGTGCAGCCACACCGCGTAGTTGCCGGCGCCGTTGGCGATGATGGCGTCATCGGGCAGGGTGCGGTCCAGGTGGGCGATGACCTGGCCGAGGTCGATGCCGCGGGCCTCGGCATGCGGGGCCGGCACGGCCTGGTAGCGCGCATGCAGTTCGCTGGCCCGGCGGGTCCAGTCGTCCCAGGCGCGCGAGGCCGGAGCCTCCAGGCCGCGCAGCAGCGCGGCGGCGGGGGCGGCCGCCGACTGGATGGCCAGGTCGGGCTGGTAGACGCGGCCCAGCTCGGCCGCGTCGGCGTGCAGGTGGATCAGTTTCTGGGCGGGGCGGGGCGGCGTCAGCAGCGTATAGCCGCCGGTGGCGATCTCGCCCAGCCGCGTGCCCACGGCCAGGATGAGGTCGGCATCGCGCACCAGCTCGGCCAGGTCGGGGTTCATGCCCAGGCTCAGGTGCCCGGCGTACTGCGGGAGCCGGTTGTCGAAGATGTCCTGGCGGCGGAAGGCGCAGGCCACGGGCAGGTTCCAGGCCTGGACGAAGGCCGAGAAGTCCGAGGCGGCGCGTTCGCTCCAGTTCGATCCGCCCAGGAGGACCAGCGGACGGCGGGCCTGGGCCAGCATGTCGCGCAGGCGCGGGGCCGCGTCGGGATCGGGACCGCTGGCGGCCGTGGGGGCGATCGCGGCCGGGGCGGACGGGCAGGCGGCGCTCAGCACGTCCTCGGGCAGCGCCAGCACCACCGGACCGGGGCGGCCCGAAGTGGCGCACGCGAAGGCCCGCGCCACGAGTTCGGGGATGCGGGCGGCATCGTCGATGCTGACGACCCACTTGGCGATGCCGCCGAACATGGACGGGTAGTCGATTTCCTGGAAGGCTTCGCGGCCCAGCTCGCGCGTGGGTACCTGGCCGACGAACAGGATGAGCGGCGTCGAGTCCTGCTGGGCGATGTGCACCCCGATGCTGGCGTGGGTGGCGCCCGGGCCGCGCGTGACGAAGCAGATGCCCGGCCGTCCGGTCAGCTTGCCGTCAGCTTCGGCCATGTTGGCGGCGGCGCCTTCGTGCTTGGCGACGACGACGTCGATGTCGGCGTGGGCGTGCAGGGCGTCGAGCACGTCCAGGTAGCTTTCGCCTGGGACGCAGAAGACGCGGTCGACGCCGTTGGCGGTCAGCGCGTCGACCAGGAGGCGGCCGCCGGTGGTGGTGGAAGCGTTGGAAACCGTGGAAGTCGAGGCCATGGATGCGTCCGTGTGGTTTTCTCCATTGTCGAAGAAAACGCCAGGGATGTCAGCGGGGGCTTGCCCCGATGGGGGAACGGGCCCTAGCGGCCGGTCCGGAAGAACTCCGCCAGCCTGCGCGGCAGCCAGTTCAGGTTGCTGGGGAAGCTTCCCGTGGGAAAGCCCGCGTGGCCGCCCTGTGCCGGCTGATGCAGGACCACGTGGCCGGAAGCCTGTTCGGGAGTGGGCAGGTAGCGGCCGGGAAGGAACGGGTCGTTGCGCGCATTGAGCACCAGCGTCGGAATGGCGATGTCCATCAGCAGGGGCTTGCTGGAGGCGCGCGTCCAGTAGTCGTCGACGTCGCGGAAACCGTGCGTGGGCGCGGTGTAGGCGTCGTCGAACTCGTACAGGTCGCGCGCGTTGGCCACGCGTAGCACGTCTATGGTGCCGGGGAAGCGCTGCGCCTTCTGGAGCGTCTTGGACTTCAGCGTGCGCAGGAACATGTGGGTGTAGATCCGGCGGTTGATCAGTCCGGTGCCCAGGGCGCGGCCGCCGGCCATCAGGTCGACCGGCGCCGATACGCCCGCCGCCGCCGCCAGCCAGCCGGCGGTGCCGCCGGCCTCGCCCAGGTATTTCAGCAGCGCGTTGCCGCCCAGCGAGATGCCGGCGGCGTGCCAGCGCATCTGCGGCAGGCGCTGCCGCACGGCGTCCAGCATGAAGCCGACGTCGGCGGAGTCGCCCGAGTGATAGGCGCGGGGCAGGCGGTTCGGCTCGCCCGAGCAGCCGCGGAAGTGCGGCACGACGACGGTCCAGCCGCGCGCGCGGAAATACTGCGAGATGGCTTGCGCGTAGTGGCTGGCGCTGCTGCCTTCCAGGCCGTGGAACAGCACGAGGCCGTCGCGCGACGCGGTGGCGGTGCCGGCTGTTTCGGCCAGCCGCGCGAACAGGTCGGGGCCGACGGCCGTGTCGGGACCGAGGCCGGGCGCCGTCCAGTCGAAGTCGATGAAATCGCCGTCGGGCGTATCCACCCGTTCGCGCTGGAACGAGGTGTGATGGTGCGACGAGAACTGCGACGCGAAGATGGTCTGGCTATGTCCTTCGGGCAACCATGCGGGAGTCGGGCAGGGTGTCGTGTCCAGGTAAGCGGGCATGCGGGATGGGCGGGCGACTCAATGCAAGAGGTCGGGAACGTCCTGAAGCTCGGTCGGGCCGAGATCGGCAGGGGCTTGCGACGAGTGGTGAACGACCAGCCGCCAGCCTGTGGGACCCTTGTGAAAGACATTGGTTGCATAGCAGTTGACGAGCTGCTTGCCCTGGGAGGTGTCGACCATGAGCTGTTCGACCACGGAGTGGACCGAACTCATCATGCTTTGCACGGTGTAGACCCGCGTGGGCCGTATCGGTACCGGGGAGCTACCCAGGATCTCGCGCCACGATTCCATCACGGCGTCGTGGCCGATCAGCCGCGGCCCGCCCGGATGGATGCAGACGATGTCCTCGTCGTCGGCCCAGACCGCCATCAACTGGGCGAGGTCGCCTTGTTCCAGGGCGTCGTAGAACGCCTGCTCGGCTTCTTCGGAGGTGGCGAATAGCGGCGCGCCGCGGGATTTGAGCACCATTTATGCGAATACGATCGTCTTGTGGCCGTTCAACAGGATGCGATGCTCGACGTGCCAGCGGACGGCGCGCGCCAGCACCAGGCATTCGACGTCGCGGCCGACCTGTGTCATGGTTTCCGGCGACATGCTGTGGTCCACGCGGGCGATGTCCTGCTCGATGATGGGACCTTCGTCGAGGTCGGGCGTGACGTAGTGGGCGGTGGCGCCGATCAGCTTCACGCCGCGGTCGTGCGCCTGGTAGTACGGCCGCGCGCCCTTGAAGCTGGGCAGGAAGCTGTGGTGGATGTTGATGGCCCGGCCGGCCAGCGCCCGGCACATCTCGGGCGACAGGATCTGCATGTAGCGGGCCAGCACGACCAGGTCGACGTTCTCGCGCTCGGCGATCTGCAACACCTGCCGCTCCTGCTGTTCCTTGCCGCCCTGCGCGACCGGCAGGTGGTAGAAGGGCACGCCGTACGAAGCCGACAGCAGCGCGAAATCGGGGTGGTTGGAAACCACCGCGGGAATGTCGATGGGCAGCTGTCCGCTCTTGGCGCGGAACAGCAGGTCGTTCAGGCAGTGGCCGTGCTTGCTGACCATCAGCAGCACGCGCGCGCGCCGGTGCGGGTCGCGGATCTGCCATTGCATGGAGAAGCGCTCGCCCACGGCGGTGAATTCCTTGCGCACGGTGTCGGCGTCCAGGCCGTCGGGCACCGAGAAGTGCACGCGCAGGAAGAACAGCCGGGTGTCCTCGTCCCCGAACTGCTGCGAGTCCAGGATGTTGCAGCCGCGCTCGAACAGGAATCCCGACACGTGGTACACGATGCCGGTCGTATCGGGGCAGGCGAGCGTCAGGATGTAATCGTTGTGCTGCACGGGGAGGTCCTGTGAATAAAAAGCAAACCCCGGCGGACCGGGGCAGCGTCAGCTGTGTCCTTCCTGGGACACCGCGGATCCGGCATAGCCGGTCCGCAGGGCATCAATGATGATGTACCTTGGCGCCGTCCTTCAGACGGTATTCGGCGCCACAGTACGGGCACTTCGCTTCGCCGGTCGTCCCGATGTCCAGGAACACCTTAGGGTGCATGTTCCAGAGCGGAGTATGCGGTCCCGGGCACGAAAGCGGAAGCGCGTCGGCATCGACTTCGATGATGGCGTTGGCGGCTTCGGTGGTCATGGCCGTTCCTCCGATCAGACGTGCGTGAGCCAGTGGCCGTACTTGGCGTTGCGGCCCGCGACCAGATCGAAGAAGGCCTGCTGCAGGCGCGCCGTGACCGGGCCGCACTGGCCGGCGCCGATCTTGCGGCGGTCCAGTTCGCGGATGGGCGTGACTTCCGCCGCCGTGCCGGTGAAGAAGGCTTCGTCGGCGATGTAGATGTCGTCGCGCGTCAGGCGCTTGGTGACGACCTTGATGCCCAGGTCGGCGGCCAGGCTGTGGATGGTCGAGCGCGTGATGCCGGTCAGGGCCGAGGCGATCTCGGGCTCGATCAGCACGCCGTCCTTGACGATGAAGACGTTCTCGCCCGAGCCTTCGGCCACGAAGCCTTCGGTGTCGAGCAGCAGGGCTTCGTCGTAGCCGTCCTCGGTGGCTTCCAGGTTCGCCAGGATGGAGTTGGCGTAGGTGGAGGCCAGCTTGGCGCGGGGCATGGTCACGTTGACGTGGTGGCGGGCATAGGACGAGGTCTTGACCCGGATGCCCTTTTGCAGCGCCTCGGCGCCCAGGTAGGCACCCCATTCCCAGGCGGCGACGGCCACGTGGACCTTGGCGCCCTTGGGCGAGACGCCCATCTTTTCCGAACCGTAGAACGCGATGGGACGCAGGTAGCAGGATTCCAGCTTGTTGACGCGGACCACTTCCTTCTGCGCTTCCATCAGGATTTCCCGGCTGTACGGGATCTGCATCTGGTAGATGTGGGCGGAATTGACCAGGCGGTCGGTGTGTTCCTTGAGCCGGAAGATCGAGGTTCCGATGTCGGTCTTGTACGCGCGCACACCCTCGAATACCGCCAACCCGTAGTGCAGAGAGTGTGTGAGCACATGGGTGTTGGCTTCACGCCAGGGCACGAGCTTGCCGTCGTACCAGATGAAGCCGTCGCGGTCTGACATCGACATGATGAGGATCTCCGAAATGAACCAGATATTGTACCAATCTGCGACGGGATCCTGCGGCGAAGCGGGCGCGCAGGGGTCCGCGCCCGATGCTGCCCGGGAATCCGGGGAGATTCGGGTAATCACTTACAATAGCCGTAAGCCGTCACTTTACTCCTTCCCGGCCCGGCGCCGGGATCCAGCCGCCGTTCCCCCATCCCCATGTCCGCCATGCGTCCGTCCGCCGCAGTGCCCGGCCTTTCCCCGCAGGAACGCAGGGCGGCCGTCGTCGCGGGCCTGAGGGCGCTGGCGCCCACCACGATCGCCATCGGCGTCTGGGGCATGGTCAGCGGCGTGGCCATGGTCAAGATCGGCCTGAGCCAGTCCCTGGCGCTGGCGATGACTTTCCTGGTATACGCGGGCTCGGCCCAACTGGCCGCGCTGCCGCTGATCGTGGCGGGCGCGCCGGTATGGCTGGTGTTCGCCGCCGGTTGCGTGGTCAACCTGCGATTCGTGATCTTCGCGGCGGCGCTGCATCCGTATTTCCGCCGCTACTCCCGCTGGCGCCGCCTGGGGCTGGGCTTCCTGACGAGCGACATCGGCTTCGTGCTGTTCATGCCCCGCTACGGCGACGCGGCCGTCAAGGGCACGCCCGAGCAGACCTGGTTCTTCCTGGGCTCGGCGCTGGGCAACTGGGTGACCTGGCAGGTGTGCTCGGTGGCCGGCATCCTGCTGGGCGCCGTGGTGCCGCAGGCCTGGTCGCTGGAATTCGCCGCGGTGCTGGCGCTGATCGCCATCGTGGTGCCCATGGTCGCGAGCTGGCCGGTGGCCGCGGCGGTGGGGGCGGCGGCCCTGGCCGGATGGGCTGGCCAGCCGCTGCCCTTGCGGCTGGGGCTGGTCCTGGCGGTGGTGGCGGGCGTCTGGGCCGGCGTCGCCACGGAGCGGGCGCTCGAGCGCCGCAAGGAGGCGGGAGCATGAGTCCGTCCACCCTGCCGCCGACGTCCGATTCCCTGTACGTCTGGCTGGTCATCATCGCGCTGGCGGTGTGCACCGTGCTCACGCGCGCCGGCTTCCTGCTGCTGGGCGACAACGTGCCCCTGCCCGAGGGCGTCAGGCGGGCGCTGCGCTACGCGCCCGCCGCGGCGCTGGCGGCCGTGATCGTGCCGGACCTGCTGCCCTGGGCGCCGGGCGGCCTGCCGGTGTTCGACTGGCGCGCCCTGGCCGCCGTGACCGCGGTGGCGGTCATGGTGGCCACCCGCAACACGATCGCGATGATAGGCGCGGGCATGGTCACGCTGTGGCTGCTGAGGTGGCTGGCGGGCTGAGCGCCCGCGTGCCCTTTCTCTTTTATTCAGCCTGGATGTTGCGCTGGACCACGACGGCGCGCAGACGGCGGATGTCGTTCTCGACGCGCGCCTGGAATTCGTCGGGCGTGGAGGCCTTGGGCGAACCGCCCCAGTCGACCAGTTGCTGATGCACGGCGGGCGTGTCCAGCACCGCGCGCAACTCGCGGTTCAGGCGGGCGACCACGTCGGCGGGCGTGCCGGCCGGCGCGGCGATGCCCAGCCAGGATTCGAAGACGACGGCGGGCAGCGTATCGGCCACGCTGGGCACGCCGGGCAGCGCCTGCACGCCCTTGGGCGCGGTGGTCGCCAGCAGCCGCACGCGCTGGGACTTGAACAGCGGCGCGGTGTTGGTCATCGTGTCGATCATGACGTCCACGCGTCCGGCCAGCAGCTCGGTCATGGGGCCGGCGCCGCCCTTGAACGGCACGTGCAGCGCGCTGCCGCCGCTTTCGGCCATGATCCATTCGCCCACGAGATGCATGGCGGTGCCGACGCCGACCGAGGTGTAGGTGTAGCGGTCTTTTTCGGCCTTGATGCGGCGGACGAAATCGTCGAAGGACTTGATCGGCGACGACGGCGCCACGGCCAGCGTCAACGGATACGTCGTGATCGTGGAGACCCAGCCAAAGCCCTTGACCGGCTCGAAGGGCAAGTCCTTGCGCATGGCGGCATTGGTGCCGTGGCCGCTGGTCATCAGCACCAGCGTGTAGCCGTCGGGCTCGCTCTTGGCGACCTGGGCCGAGGCGATGTTGCCGCCGTCGCCGGCGCGGTTCTCGACGATGACGGGCTGGCCGACCCGCTCGGACAGCGCCTTGCCGACCAGCCGGGCCACGACGTCGCTGCCGCCTCCGGCCGCGAAGCCGACCAGCAGCTTGATCGGCCGGTTCGGGTAGGTGTTCTGCGCGTTGTTCTGCGCGTGCGCGGGGCCGGCCAGTGCCGCGGCCAGTATGCCCGCCGCAGCGAGGGCCTGGCGGCGGCCGGTGATCTTGTCGTGCATGATGGGTCTCCTCTTCGTCCCCGTTTTCGTGCGGCCCCGTCGGGGCGCGCGTGAGGCCGCTCAGTCCGCCGTCTGCAGGCGGGCGGAAATCTCGCGGCTTTTCTGTTGCAGCACGGCCCCCAGGGCCGCGCCGTTGAGGAACTCTCCACGCTGCTTCGAGCAGACCAGCGAGATCGTTCCGATGACTTCGTCCTCGGCCATCACGGGCACGCCGTAGCCGATGACGTCGGGATCCAGCCCCGCGTGGCTGATGGCGTATCCCGCCTTGCGTATGGCCTTCAGCCCGGTCCACGCGGCGTTCCAGGCTTCCTCGCCGGCACCCGGGTGGGTCTGTTCGAACAGGTTGCGCACGCGCGCCCGCGGCCAGAACGCCAGTACCGACAGCGAAGGCGCGCCGCGGAACCACGGCAGGTTCTTGCCCCGCATGTAGGTCAGTTCCAGCGGCTCGACGCCGGCTTCGTGCGCCACGTTCAGCAGGTGCTCGCCGTAGACGTTGGAAAGCAGCACGTGGCAGCCGGTTTCCTGCGCTAGGTCGCGCAGGATGGGCTGGGCGGCGCGGGTGACCGGATCGGTCTCGCGGATCAGGGCCTCGAGTTCGACGATCCGCGCGCCCACCACGTAGATGCCGCGCGGCAGCCGTATCAGCAATCCCGCCGCGCACAGTTCCTTGACGTAGCGATAGGTGGACGAGGGCGTGAAGCCGAAATGGCTGGCCAGGTCGTCCACCGTCCAGGCGTACCGGTCGTGGGTGTAGGCATCGAGCAGCGTCAGCATGCGGCCCAGGCTGGATGCGCTTTCCGTCATGCGGGCGCCTGCTCCACGCCCATGCGCCGGGCCATGTCGGCCCGCCACTCCTGGCGGCTGCGGAAGCCGGGCAGGGCGCGCGCGTGCCGCTCGGCCCAGGCCATGAGTTCGGCCGGCGGCAGCTCGATGGGCATGGGGACGCGCATGGGCTGCGAGACGTACCAGGGCGTGTCGATGTACAGCTCGAGCCGGTTGCCTTCCGGATCGCGGCAGTACAGCGACAGCGCGTTGCCGTGCGTGACCGGTGCAAGTTCCGCGACGCCGGCGTCCACCAGGCGGCGGTGGTAGCGCTGCAGGGTTTCCAGGGAGTCGGCCATCAGCGACAACTGATTGATGACGTTGAAGCGGACATCGGCGGGCCGCCCCGATACCAGCACGATCTGGTGATGGACGTCCGGATCGCGGCTGGTGAACACCAGTTCGATCGGGCCGTGGGGGCCGTCGAGCATGCCGCGGTCCGTGATGGTGAAGTCCAGGACCTGCGAATAGAAGTCGGCCATGCGCTGGATATCGGTGACGAAGATGCCGACGTGGCTGAAGGAAAGACCGGGTCTTTGGGGCATGGTGGAAAATTTGGCCTGATATATGGCGAATAAACGCCATTGAAAATTGAGTTTTTTGCATATTACGTAAAAAACTCAAAAATAAGACCTGTGTGAAACCCTAGGTGGAATCGGCCGGGGGCAGGCGGCCGCACGCCGCTTCCCGAGGGAAGCGGCGGCAAACAGGAGGAGGGGGGTAGGAGGCGGGGGCGGCAAGGCCCCCGGAGGATTCAGGAACGGGGGCCCAGGACCTGTTCCCACAGCTCGATCACGGCGGCGCGTTCGGCCGTCAGCGCGTCCTGGGGTACGCGGGCTTTTTCCACGTCCTGCAGGCGCAGCGCGTGCTGTTCCCGCCGCAGCGTGCGATAGGCATCGCCCACGCGCCGCGCCAGGTCGGCGGGGATCAGGCCCGCTTCGGCGGCCAGGCGCAGCAGCGCGATGTTGCCGAGGTTCTGCACCAGGATCTCTTGCTCGCGGGCATGCAGCAGGACCAGGTATTGGGTGACGAATTCGACGTCCACCATGCCGCCCGGATCGTGCTTGAGGTCGAAGTCCGGCGTGCGGTTGGGGTGGCCTTCGCCGATCTTGCGGCGCATGGCGATGACCTCGTCGGCCAGTTGGCGGGCGTCGCGCGGCATCAGCAGCACCTCGCGCCGGATGCGTTCGAACTGTCTGCCCACCTCGGGGTCCCCGGCGGCGAAGCGGGCGCGCGTGATGGCCTGATGTTCCCAGGGCCAGGCGTGTTCCTTCTGGTAGCGCTCGAAGGCTTCGGTCGAGATCACCATCAGCCCAGCCTGGCCGTCGGGCCGCAGGCGCAGGTCCACTTCGTACAGGCGTCCCGAGGCGGTCATGGAACCGAGCCACGACAGGATGCGCTGGCCGAAGCGGGCGTAGATCTCGCCGGCGTCCTCGCGCGGGTCGTCGAACAGGAACACCAGGTCGAGGTCCGAGGCGTAGCCCAGCTCCTTGCCGCCGTGCTTGCCGTAGGCGATGACCGCGAAATGCGCGGGCGTGCGGCCTTCGTCCTTGGACACGCTGTACCAGACGCGCTTGAGCGTTTCCTCGAGCATGATGTCGGCGACCATGGACAGGTAGTCGCCCAGCCGCTCCACCGTCAACTGGCCCTCGAGATCCTGCGCCAGCAGATGGAAGCCCCATTGGCGCTGCGTGTCGCGCATCAGGTTCATCTGCCGCTCGACGTCGGGCGCGCCGGTGCCGTCGATCACGCAGGCATCCAGTTCGTCGCTGAGCTTGCGGGCCATGGCGGGCAGGTCGGGCTCGACCATGAGCGTGCGCCAGTCCAGCAATTCGTCCAGCAGCAGCGGGTGCCGGGTCAGGTAGCCCGCGGCCCAGTCGCTGGCCGCGAAGATGCGGGCCACCCGGGCCAGCGTGTCGGGGTACTCGGCCAGCAGCGCCATGTAGGCGCTGCGCTGCGCGATGTGCTCGATCAGGCCGAACATGCGGACCAGCGCGGCGGCGGGCGCCTTGGTGCCGGCGCAGGCATCCACCGCCGCCGGCAGCAGGGCCGCCAGGCGCCGCCGGCTGTTGTCGGGCAGGCTGCGTATGCGTGGGCTGTCGAGCAGCGCGGCGGCGCGCGGCAGCAGGCTGTCGGCCTCGGCCGGCAGGGCCGTGCGTATGCGTTCGACCAACCGGTCCTCGGGGTCGCCCGTCCCGCGCCGGCCCTGGGCCTGTTCGCCGTCGTTCTGGCCGAACACGCCGCGGAAGGTGGTTTCGACGAATTCCCGGTGCGCGGTCAGCGTGCGCTCGAAGTTGGCCGGGTCGTCGAAGCCCAGCGCGCGGGCCAGTTCGGCACGCCGCTCGTCGTCCTGGGGCAGCAGATGGGTCTGCTGGTCCTCGCGGTATTGCAAGGCGTGTTCGACCCGCCGCAGGAAGCGGTAGGCACTTTCCAGCCGTTCGGCATCCTCGGGCCGGACCAGGCCTGCCTCGCGTTCGGCGTGCAGCGCGGCCAGCAGGCCGCGTTCCTGCAGCGTCGGCGTGCGGCCGCCGCGTACCAGCTGCGAGAGCTGGACCACGAACTCGATCTCGCGGATGCCGCCTTCGCCCAGCTTGACGTTATCGGCCTGCGTGGCCTGTTCGCCCGTGCCGTTGTACGAGCGGCGGTTCCAGTCCTCGCGTATGCGTTCGCGCAGCGCGCGCAGCGCCGCCAGCGCGTCGAAATCGAAATACTTGCGGTAGACGAAGGGCCGCCGCAGCGCCTCCATCTGCGCCGCCTGGGCGGCGGGGTCGCTGCCCTGGAAGGCCTGGGCTTCGATGCGGCGCGCCTTCAGCCAGGCATAGCGTTCCCATTCCCGCCCCTGCGACACCAGGTAGTTCTCGAAAGCGTCCAGGCTCCAGGCCAGCGGTCCGGCGTCGCCGTCGGGCCGCAGCCGCAGGTCGGTGCGGAATACGTGGCCGTCGGCGTCGATCTCGGCGATGACCGGCATCATGCGCCGCGTCAGCCTGCCGTAGAACTCATGGTGGGAGATGGGCCGGCGCCCGTCGGTCTCGCCCTCGTCGCCATACAGCATGACCAGGTCGATGTCGGACGAGACGTTCAGTTCCTCGCCGCCCAGCTTGCCCATGCCCACGATCAGCATTTCCTGGGGCAGGCCCGAGGCGGCCTCGCGCGGGATCCCATGCACCTCGGCCAGTTCGGCCGCGACGCTGCGATAGGCCTGTTCGATGGCCAGGTCGGCGAGCCGGGTCATCGCGCCCACGACTTCCTCCAGCGGCGCGAGGCCCGCCAGGTCGCGCGCCATGACGGCGCAGAACACGCGCTCGCGCAGCCTGCGCAGCACCGCGCGGCAGTCGGCCACGGGCAGCGGGTCGGCCGACGCCGCGCCCCGCGCCGTGCGCAATTCGTCGAACCAGGCGGCCAGGGCCTGGGCGTCGACCGGCCGGGTGGCCGCGTCGGCCAGCCAGCGCCCGTAGTCGGGCTGGGCGTCTATGCGTCGGCGCAGATGGCCCGACCAGGAAAGCGCGGGGGTGAGCAGCGAGGTGTCTGTCATGGCGAAAATTGTGGCAGTGCGTTACAGAATTGTGCGCCACGAAGAAGTTTTGCGCATAAGCCAGCATAAGACATGCGGGGCGGTATAAGCTTCCATTTTCCCATTCCTCCACCCAGGCCCTGGCGGCCGCTTCGACGGAACGACTGCGTTTCGCCGTTTCTTCGTGCATATCGACCTAGCTTATCTCTATCGCCTCGTCGTGCGGCCCCTGGTCTGGGTGATCCTGGCCGCCTATTTCCTGTTCGCGGTTGCCCTGGTGGTGGTGCGCTACGGCGTGCTTCCCGCCATCGACGACTACCGGCCGGGCATCGAACGCATGGTCGGCCGGGCGATCGGGGCCTCGGTCACCATCGGCAGGATCGACGCCGAATGGCTGGGCCTGCATCCCAGCTTCGAACTGTCCTCCGTCCAGGTGGCGGATTCCTCCGGCCAGCCGGGGCTCAGCCTGCCTCGCGTGTCGGCCATCCTGTCCTGGCGCAGCCTGCTGGTGCTGGAGCCGCGCCTGCTGCGCCTGCAGCTCGATGCTCCCGAACTCGACGCGCGCCGGGATGCCCAGGGGCGCTACTGGATCGCCGGCTGGGAAGTCGACCCCCAGGCCCGGGGCGGATCCCGCGAAGGCCTGGACTGGCTGCTGGCCCAGCGCGAAGTGGTCGTGCGCGGTGCCCGCCTGCGATGGAACGATGCCCTGCGGGAGGCGCCGCCGCTGGAAATCGGCAACGTGGCCTTCGTGATGCGCAACACCGGGCACCGCCATCGCGCCGCGCTCAGGGCCGAACCGCCCGCCGCGCTGGGCTCCATGCTGGACGTGCGCGCCGACTTCACGCACGGCTGGTTCACGCTGGATGCCGCCGATCCGCAGCAATGGCGGGGATCGCTGTACGCGGCGCTGGATCGCGTCGACCTGGCGGGATGGCGGCCCTGGCTGGACCTGCCGGGCGAACCCTCGCAGGGCACGGGGACACTCCGGACCTGGATCGACTATGACCGCGGACGCGTGCGCGCCGGCACCGCGCAGCTGGCCGTGCGCGACCTGAGCGTGCGGCTCGGGCCGGAACTGCCGCCGCTGGACATCGCCAGCCTGGCCGGCCGGGCGGAACTGGCGCCGGTGGCCGGCGGCGGGTACAGGCTGGACCTGGCCGGCCTGGATGCGGCGACCGGCGACGGCCTGGTGTTGCATCCCCAGCGGCTGGCCGCCACCTGGACCCCGGGGCGCCAAGGCACGCCGCCGGCCACGCAGATCGAGGTGGACGGGTTCGATCTGGCCACCGGCCTGCACCTGGCGGACCGCCTGCCCCTGCCCGGGACGGCGCGCGAGAAGCTGGCCGAGCTGCAGCCACGGGGCCGGATCGATGCGCTGCGGCTGGGCTGGCAGGGCGCGCCCACGCGGCCCGAATCGGTATCGGGCCGCGCGGCGTTCTCCGGCCTGTCGATCGCGGCCGCGCCCGAGCCGCCGGTGAACGACGGCAACCATCCGCAGCGGCCGGGTTTCTCCAACCTGCAGGGCAGCATCGAGGTGGACGCGCAGGGCGGACGCATCGACGTCCATGCGCGCGACGCCGTGCTGCGCTTTCCGGGCGTGTTCGCCGAGCCCGACCTGCCCATGGACGTCTTCAACGCCCGGGCGGCGGCGCGCAAGGGGGCCGACGGCGCCTGGATGGTCGACGTCGAGCACCTGGATTTCAGCCGCCGCGGCGTGGAGGGCAGTTTCAGCGGCAACTGGAGCAGCCATGGCCGCAGCCCCGCCGGCACGCTGGACCTGAGGGGCACGCTGGCGCGCGCCGACGTGCGCGAGGTCTACCGCTACATCCCCATCGTGGTCGGCACGGACGTCCGGGCCTGGCTCCAGCACGCGCTGGTCTCGGGCCAGGCCGAGAACGTGGCCGTGCGCGTGCGCGGCGACCTGGACACCTTTCCCTACGGTACCGACAAGTCCGGCGAGTTCCGGGTGGCGGGCAAGGTCCGGGGCGTGACCCTGGACTACCTGCCAGAGCCGCTGGCCGAGGGCGACTTCTGGCCCCGGCTGGAGGACCTCGTGGGGGATCTCGTGTTCGATCGGGTGTCCATGGGGGTGGACGTCCGTTCCGGCCGCGTGCGGGTCGACCGCTCGACCACCGTGGCCATGGGGCGCACGCGCGCCGCCATCGCCAACCTCGAGCACGGGCCGCTGCTGGAGATCGATGGCGAGACGCGCGGGGCGGCGCCGGCGTTCCTGGCCTTCGTCAAGCGCTCGCCCGTGGGCCGCATGATAGGCGGCGCGCTGGACGATGCCTCGGCAAGCGGCAATTTCGTGGTGCCCTTGTCGCTGCGCATTCCGCTCGACCACGCCGACTCCGCCCACGCCGAGGTGCAGGTCAAGGGCGAAGTCCGGTTGTCGGGCAACGATTTCTCGCTGGCGCCCGCCGTGCCGCCTTTCTCGCGGCTGACCGGGACGGTGGCGTTCGACCAGCACGGCGTCGCCTTGCGCGACGTGGCCGGCACGGCCCTGGACGGTCCGTTGCAACTGTCCGGCGGCCCGCAGCCGGATGGTACCGACCTGCTGCGGGCCGAGGGCACCGCCTCGGCCGCGGCACTGGCGTTCTGGTGGAAGGCCCCGGGCATGGCACGGCTGTCTGGACGCACGGCCTACAAGGCCTCGGTCCGGATCCCGCCGGGCAAGATGCCCACGGTGCTGGTGGAATCCGACCTGGTGGGGCTGGCGGCCGATCTGCCCGCGCCGCTGGGCAAGACCGCGCAGGAGGCGCGTCCGTCACGGCTGGAATGGAGCGGCACGGCCGCCACGGCCGACCGGCCCAGGATGGACTGGTTCGCCGGCAGCGCGGGGCCGGCGGTCAACCTGCATGTCGAGCGCGACTACGCCGCCGACGGCGCCGTGGCCGCCATGCGCGGCGCCATCGGCATCAACCGTGCCGCCACGATCAGCGGTCCGGGGCTGAGCGTGAGCGCCTCGCTGCCCGAGGTGGACGTGGACGGGCTGCGCAAGCTCGCGGCGGAGTTCGAGCCGCCCCGGGACGCCGCGGCGGGATCCGGCCAGGAAGGCGGCGTGGACGTCCCGCTCAACCGCATCAGCCTGTCGACGCCGGTGCTGCGCGTGCACGGCCGCCAGCTCGACAAGGTCACGCTGTTCGCCGTGCGGCAGGAGACCGGCGGCAATGCCAACTGGCGGGCCGATGTCGAATCGGCCCAACTGGCCGGCCGCCTGTCGTGGGCCGAGACCCGCGGCGGGAACGGGCCCAACCGCCTGAGCGCGCGGTTGTCGCGGCTGGTGGTCGACAGCGAGACCGAGGACGCGGATCGTGGCGGCGCGCTGGACGAGTCCGCCGCGGACGACCAGGAGGTGCCGGAAATCGATCTGGTGGCCGAGCACTTCGAATTGTTCGGCAAGGCCCTGGGGCGGCTGGAGGTCCTGGCCCAGAGCATGGACCGGGGCCGCGAGTGGCGGCTGCGCCGCTTGAACGTGAAGAATCCGGATGCCGAGCTGGACGGCTCGGGCGTCTGGAAGCTGGAAGCCGGCGCTCGCCCCGGGGGGCGGCGCGCAATGTCGCTCGACGTGGTGCTCAAGCTGGCCGACACCGGCAGGTTCCTGGAGCGCATGGGCGTGCACGGCACCATGGCGCGCGGGTCGGGCAGCATGTCGGCCCAGGTGTCGTGGCAGGGCCTGCCCTACACGCTGGATCTGGCCAGCCTGTCCGGCAAGGTCGAGCTGGCGCTGGACAAGGGGCAGTTCCTCAAGGCCGAGCCGGGCATCGCCAAGCTGCTGGGCGTGCTGTCGCTGCAATCGCTGCCGCGCCGGGTGACGCTGGATTTCCGCGACATCTTCAGCGAAGGCTTCGCCTACGACACGATACGGGCGCACGCCGCCATCGCCAATGGCGTGGCGCATACCGACGATTTCAAGATGAACGGCGTGAACGCCACCGTGGTCATCGCCGGCGATGCCGACCTGGCGCACGAGACCCAGCGCCTGCAGGTGCTGGTGGTGCCCAAGCTCGATGCCGGCGCCGCCTCGCTGCTGTACGGGCTGGCGGTGAACCCCGCCGTGGGGCTGGGCGTTTTTCTGACGCAGTTGCTGCTGAAGGATCCGTTGTCCAAGGTCCTGGCCTATCAGTACGAGGTCACGGGCACCTGGGCCGATCCGCAGGTGGCCAAGGCCGGCAGCACCAAGGTCGACGCGGCGGGCAAGGAAACGGCGCCGCCGGTGGCCGAGCCGGCGGCACCCCCGCCGTGATTCTGCGCGACAATAGCCGGATGCCCGTGCCCTACACAGCCAGGAATCCCCGCCCATGACAGTTTCCGACGCCGCCGCCGTGCGCGTGGCGGCCATCCAGATGGTTTCGACCCCGGACGTGGAGCGTAATCTCGCCGACGCCGAAGCCCTGATCGCCGAAGCCGCCGGCCAGGGCGCCAATCTGGTGGCCCTGCCCGAGTATTTCTGTTTCATGGGGCGCAGCGACCGCGAGAAAGTGGCCATCCGCGAACGCGAAGGGCGCGGGCCGGTCCAGGACTTCCTGGCCGCCCAGGCGCGCCGGCACGGCATCTACCTGGCGGGGGGAACCCTGCCGCTGGAGTGTCCGGATCCCGACCGGGTCTACAACACGGCCTTCGTCTACGGTCCCGATGGCGCGGCGCTTGCGCGCTACGACAAGATCCACCTGTTCAATTTCCGCCGCGGCGCCGAGTCCTACGACGAGGCGCTGAGCATCCGGCCGGGCGCCGCGCCCGTGGGCTTCGACGCGGCCTGGGGCCGGGTCGGCCTGTCCACCTGCTACGACCTGCGGTTTCCCGAGCTGTACCGGGCGCTGGGGCAGGTGGACTTGATTTTGGTGCCGGCCGCCTTCACCTACACCACAGGCCAGGCGCATTGGGAAATCCTGCTGCGCGCCCGCGCGATAGAAAACCAGTGCTACGTGCTGGCGCCGGCGCAGGGCGGCACGCATCCCAACGGGCGCCGGACCTGGGGCCACGCGATGCTGGTCGATCCCTGGGGTGCGGTGCAGTCCGTGCTGCCCGAGGGCCCGGGCGTGGTCGACGGCCTGCTGGACCCCGCCCGCATCGCCGAGGTGCGCGCCGCGCTGCCCGCGCTGCGCCATCGTGTACTGTAGATCCCGTGGCGCCCGCCGCGTTTCGCAACGATTTCCTGATTACCCATCCATGCAACTCGTAGAACCGAACATCCAGTCCCTGGCCATCGCCAAATCCCTGCTCCTGGACCCCTGGGGCCTGGACGAGGCGGATCTCTCCCGCGCGCTGGGCGAGATCTTCGCCCACAAGGTCGACTATGCCGACCTGTACTTCCAGTACACCCGCAGCGAAGGCTGGAGCCTGGAGGAAGGCATCGTCAAGACCGGCAGCTTCTCCATCGAGCAGGGCGTGGGCGTGCGCGCGCTCAGCGGCGAGAAGACCGCCTTCGCCTATTCGGACTCGCTGTCCCAGGATGCCCTGCTGTCGTCGGCCCGCGCGGTGCGCACCATCGCGCGCCAGGGCGCCGGCCGGGTCAAGGTCGCCAGCGGCTATCGGCCCACCGAGGGGCGTTCGCTCTACCTGCCGCAGGACCCGCTGGTCTCGCTGCCGGCTCCGGACAAGGTCGCGCTGCTCGAGCGCGTGGAACGGATGGCGCGGGCCAAGGATAGGCGGGTGGTGCAGGTCATGGCCGGCCTGGGCGCCGAATACGACGTCGTCCTGGTTGCCGGCAGCGACGGCCGGATGGCCGCCGACGTGCGGCCGCTGGTGCGGCTGTCCCTGACCGTGATCGCCGAGCAGGACGGGCGGCGCGAAGTGGGCCACGGCGGTGGCGGCGGACGTACCGGCTTCGACTATTTCAGCGACGAGCTGCTGCAGCAGTACGTGGACCATGCCGTGCACGAGGCGCTGGTCAACCTCGAGGCGCGTCCGGCGCCGGCGGGCGAGATGACCGTGGTGCTGGGCTCGGGTTGGCCGGGTATCCTGCTGCACGAGGCCGTGGGCCACGGGCTGGAAGGCGATTTCAACCGCAAGGGCTCCAGCGTGTTCTCCGGCCGCGTCGGCGAACGCGTGGCGTCCAAGGGCGTGACCGTGGTCGACGACGGCACCATTCCCGGCCGCCGGGGTTCGCTCAACATCGACGACGAAGGCAACGTCTCGCAGCGCAACGTGCTGATCGAGGACGGCATCCTGCGCGGCTACATGCAGGACTCGCTGAACGCGCGGCTGATGAAGACGGCGGTGACCGGCAACGGCCGGCGCGAATCGTTCGCCCACCTGCCCATGCCGCGCATGACCAACACCTACATGCTGGCTGGCGACAAGGATCCCGAGGAAATCGTGCGCTCGGTCAAGCGCGGCCTGTATGCCGTCAACTTCGGCGGCGGCCAGGTGGACATCACCAACGGCAAGTTCGTCTTCTCGACCTCCGAGGCCTACATGATCGAGGACGGCCGGATCACCTATCCGGTCAAGGGCGCGACGCTGATCGGCAACGGCCCGGATGCCATGACCCGGGTCGGCATGATCGGCAACGACATGAAACTCGATTCCGGCGTGGGCACCTGCGGCAAGGATGGACAGAGTGTGCCGGTCGGCGTCGGGCAGCCCACGCTGAGGATGGAAGGGCTGACGGTGGGCGGCACCGCCTGATCGGCCGGGCCGGGTGGAGAGCCGGCGGCGGCCGAGCTTTCCACTGGGAGAAAAGTCGGGAAATGTCGATGGACAGTCTCCTGGGCGGATTCGTATATTTTTCGCGAACCGCACGCGGCGAGATGTCGCCGCTGCCCCCATCACCCGCTACTCCCGTCCCGCCGCCATGTTTCTCGATCCCGAGACCGCACCCGGTTTCAAGCGCAGCCTGTTCAACGCCATCGTCGCGCCGCGGCCGATAGGCTGGATCAGCTCCCTCAGCGCCACGGGCGTGGCCAATCTCGCCCCGTTCTCGCATTTCAACCTCGTCTCCACCGCGCCGCCGGTGCTGATCTTCTCGTGCAATGCGGCGGGCGACCGCCCCGAGAAGGACACGCTGGCCAACGTCCGCGCCACCGGGGAGTTCGTCGCCAATCTGGTCACCTGGGACCTGCGCGAGGCGATGAACCAGACATCGCTGAACGTGCCGCACGGCACCGACGAGTTCGCGCTGGCGGGGCTGGAGAAGCTTCCCAGCGTCAAGGTACGTCCGCCCCGCGTGGGCGCCTCGCCCGCCCATCTCGAATGCACGCTGCTGCGCATCGTCGAGATCGAGCCCGAGCGGCCCGGCGAGACCCGCAGCTCGGTGGTGTTCGGCCGCATCGTCGGCGTGCACCTGGACGAGGCGTTCATGACGCCGCAAGGCCATTTCGACGTGGCCCGCACGCGTCCGCTGACGCGCCTGGGCGGCTCGCAGTATTCCTCCGTCGGCGAGCTTGTCGAACTGTCCCGCCCCAACCCCCCGCTCAACTGAACGAGACGCTACGAATCCAGCCATGGCAAGCGACAACGACTTCACGGTGCTGCGCGACGCAGACCTGATCGACCTGGACAACCCGCCGACGGCCGGTGGCCGGCGCATCGGCCGCGCCCAGAACTTCTCGGTCGAATGGATAGACAGCACCCAGCCCCATGCGGCGCGCAGCGAGCACGAACTGCTGCTGTTGCTGCCAGGCGCGGGCGCGCACATCGAATACGAGGGCGGACGGGCCGATGCGCCCGGCCGTTCGCTGTGCATCGTGCCGGCCGGCAACTGCACGATCACGCTGGATGCGCCGGGCCCCGGCATCCTGATCGCCAGTTCGCGCCCGGACCTGGGGGAGCAGGACTACCTGAACGCCGTGGAGCACGACCCGCGCATCGTCGCCTCGACGCCGGCCTTCCGCCGCGTGCGCAAGGCGGGCGAGCTGGTCGTCATCCCCGTCGACGACATCATTCCGCCGCCCGACAAGAAGCGCCTGAAAATGCTGCAGACCGATACCCTCAGCATCAACTGGGTCGAGTACGACGGCCCGCGCGACCGCACCCAGCTCAGCCCCCACAGCCACTCGCGTTTCGAGCAGGGTTCGCTGGCCATCGAGGGCAATTTCGTGCACCACCTGCGCACGCCGTGGGGCAACGACGCGACGCGCTGGCGCGACGATACGCACCTGCAGGCCGATCCGCGCACGCTGCTGGTGATCCCGGTCAATCTGGTCCACACCACGGAAGGCGTGGGGCCGGGATACCACCTGCTGATCGACGTGTTTTCACCGCCCCGGCGCGATTTCATCGCGCACAACTGGATCTGCAATTCCGCCGACTACGAAGATCCGGCTCCCGGCGCCTGAGGCGCGCCGCCCCCATAACGATTCATTCCTGGAGACCTCCATGTTCCGTTCCGAGCTTTCGGCGGCGCGCGCGTACCTGCGCGCCGTCCGTACCGCCGCGTGCCTGCTGGGCGCCGCTTTCGCGTTGCTGGCCAACGTGCCGTCGCAGGCCCAGGGCACGTATCCCGGCCAGCCCGTGACCATGCTGATCGGTTATCCGCCCGGCGCCATCGTCGATACCGTCGCGCGCCAGTTGTCGAACGTGTTGGGCCCCCTGCTGGGCCAGACCATCGTGCCCGAGAACAAGGGCGGCGCGGCGGGCCTGGTCGGCGCCAACCTGGCCTCCAAGGCCAGGCCCGACGGCCACACCATCCTGTTCACCGCCTATACCTCGCTGCAGATCGCCGCGGCCACCAACCAGGGGCTCAGCTTCGATCCGGTCAATGGCCTGCTGCCGGTGGCCTCGGTGGGGCGGCCGACCACGCTGTTGCTGGTCGGCGCCGATTTTCCGGCCAGGACCTTCGAGGAGTTCGTGGCGCTCGTCAAGAGCCGGCCGGGCATCTACAACTTCGGCACCAGCGGCATCGGCTCGCCCAACCATTTCGCGCTGGAGCACCTGAATGCGGCCTTCGGACTGAAGATGACCGCGGTGCCGTACAAGGGCGCGGCCCAGATGCTGACCGACATGCTGGGCGGCCGGGTGCAGGCCATCTTCGGTTCGTCGTCGCTGGCCGCCGGCCACCTGCAAAGCGGCACCGTCCGGGCACTGGCCATCGGATCGCCCGATCCCAGCCCGGCCTTTCCCAAGCTGCCGGTGATCGCCCGCAGCGGCGCGCCGGGCTTCAATGCCAGCGGCGCACTGGGCGTGTTCGCCCCGCCCTCCACGCCGCCCGAGGTCGTCGAGCGGCTGAACACGGCCATCAATGCCGCGCTCAGGGATCCGGCGGTCCAGGGCAAGCTGGCAGACGAGGGGATCATCCTGGACGTGCAGAGCGCCACGGCCTTCGGCAAGAAGTATCGTGGCGAGGCGCAGGACATCGCCGGTTTCATCCAGCGCCATCAGTTGCGCATCCAGTAAAGCCAGGGGACCGACATGCCGCATCTATGGATGGAGTATTCCGACAATCTGGAGTCGCACGCCGATGTCGATGCGCTGCTCGACGACGTGCACCGCGAGGTGGCGGCCGATGGCGTTTTCCCGCTGGCGGGGCTGCGTACCCGCGCGGTGCCGGTCCGGCGCTACCGCATCGCCGACGCCCACCCCGACAACGTCTTCGTGCATTTCGTCCTGCGCACGCTGCCCGGCCGGGACCCGGAGGTCAAGCAGGCGTCGACCGACCGCTTGTTCGCGGCCATCCTCGCACGGTTCAAGCCCTTGTCCGACCGCTTGCCGATCGCGATCTCCATGCATGTGGAAGAGGCTTCCCCCGACCTGGGCTACCGCGTCAGCACCTACCGGCAGCATATGGCGGCGCGCGCCGCCGAGGCGCGGCCGGCATGACCCGGCCGCATCCGGACGCGCCGGACGAACGTGCCCGCGGCGGCATCCGCAGCGTGGAGCGCGCGATCGAACTGTTGCAGGCCCTGAACCGGCAGTCGGTATCGAGCATCGACGACCTGCACCGGCGCACCGGCATCCCCAAATCCACGATCGCGCGGCTGCTGCGCACGTTCGAAGCCAAGGGCCTGGTGGCGCAGTCGGTGCGGTTCGGCGCGTACTACCTGGCTTCGGGCGTGACGTCGCTGTACTGCGGCTACAACCACCAGCCGCAGGTGATCGAGGTGGCCACGCCCGTGTGCGACGCGCTGACGCGCGAATTCAAGTGGCCGGTCACGCTGGCGCTGCTGGACGTCGACGCGATGGTGGTGCGCTACAGCACCATCCCGCAGTCGCCGCTGTCGCTGCTGCATTCGTCGATCAACCTGCGGCGCAGCCTGGTGGGGCGGGCGCTGGGCCTGGCCTACCTCGCGTTCTGCGATCCGCAGGAGCGCGCGTTCATTCTGGACGTGGTGCGCCGCACGGGCCGCGAGGAGGACGAACTTGCGCACGATCCGGAGGGGCTGGAGCGCCTGCTGGAAGAAACCCGCCGGCAGGGCTACGCCCTGCGCGTTCCCGAACTCAGCCAGCAGTCCTGCACGCTGGCGATTCCGGTCTTTCACCGCGGCGGCGTCGTCGCCACGCTGGGCCTGACCTGGTTCTCGTCGGTGATGACGTCGGCCGAGGCGGTCGACCGCTACCTGACCAGGTTGGTCGAGTCGGCCAGCCTGGTCGCCGACGGGTTGGGTCGGCTCAAGCCGGATCCGGCCCAGGGGATCTGAAGAGCCGGTCCCGCCGCGGTCAGGCCACGCCCGAAGCCGGCAGCCGCTCGGCCAGCCGATCGTCGGGCCGCTCGCTCAACATGTCCAGCAGTTCGCGCCGCCGGGCCGCGTAGCCCGGATCGTCGAACAGATTGTCCATCTCGTCCGGATCGTCGGCCAGGTTGTACATCTCGCCCGCGCCGCTGCCCTGTTCATGCGTCAGCTTCCAGTCGCGGGTGCGCACCGTGCGCAGCTTCAGCTCCACGCCGCAGCGCGAGGCCGCCACGTCCCATTCGCTCAACGCGTAGTCCCGGCCGGTGTCCGCGCCTTCCAGCAGCGGCCGCAGGCTCCGGCCGTGCTGCGGTCCCAGCGCGGGGGCGTTCGCATAGTCGGCCATCGTGGCCGCGAGGTCCAGGGTCGAGACCGGATCGCGTACCTGCACGCCGGCTTGCACGCCCGGTCCGCGCGCCACCATGGCCACGCGCAGCAGGCCTTCGTAGGCCATGGGGCCCTTGAGCATCAGGCCATGGTCGCCCAGCCATTCGCCATGGTCCGAGGTGAAGACAACCAGCGTGTCGTCGTCCAGCCCGTATTCGTGCAAGGCCTTCAGGATGCGGCCCACCTGATGGTCCACCAGCGAGATCATGCCGTAGTAGTTGGCGATGATGTTGCGCAGCTGGGCATCGGGCTGGGTCGGGATGCGCGAGAAGTTCTGCCGCAGCGCCTGGACCTCGGCGCTGCCCACCGGCCGGCTTTCCATGGCGGCGCGGTGCCACCAGGGGCGGCGGTCGTAGTCGGTGGTGCGGTGGCGGGGCAGGTCCACGTCGTCCGGATGGTGCAGCCGGGACCAGGGTTCGGGGCAGTCGAACGGGTGGTGCGGATCGGGGAACGAGGCCCACAGGCAGAAGGGCTCGTCGCGGTGCGCGCGCAGGTAGTCGATGGTGCGGTCGCCGATCCAGGTCGAGTTGTGCCAGGCCACGGGCAGGGCCGAGTTGAAGGTCTGCGGCGCGCCGCTGGGCGGACCCAGGTCGGTCTGGTAGAGGCGGTTGCGCATTTCCCCCAGGCCGTCGCCGTAGTGCCAGCGCGAGTGGTGCAGGCCGCCGGGCGGCGGCGTGGGCAGCCAGTAGTTGTGGCCTTCGACGACGAGTTCCACGTGGCCAAAGCCCATGTAGGGACCCGACCAGTCGGGCCCCAGTTCGGCCTCGGTGTGCTGGCACTCGGGCCGGCCGGTGCGGGCGAAGGTGTGGTGCGTGGAGAAGTGCGCCTTGCCGATGAAGCCTGTGGCGTAGCCCGCCGCCGACAGGCTGCCGGCGAAGCCCGCCTTGCCGGTCCGTTCGTCCAGGTCGATGCCGTTGTCGCAGACGCCGTGCGTCAGCGGCAGCAGGCCGGTCAGGATGGAGGCCCGCGACGGCTGGCACACTAGGTTGGGCGTGATGCAGGAAGAGAAGTGCGTACCGGTGCGCGCCAGCTCGTCGATGTGGGGCGTCTTCACGCGCCGTCCGGCAAAGCCCAGGCAGTCGCCCCGGTGCTGGTCGGTGGTGATGAGCAGGATGTTCGGGCGCTTCATGGCTTGTTCTGCTGGCTCTTGATCTTGGCTATGACGGGGGCGAGGCGGCGGGTGTCCGCGACGATGCGCTCGCGCAGCTCCCGCGGGCCGCCTTCGCCCGCGGCCAGGCCCTGGGCCTGCAGCTTGTCGCGCACATGCGGGTCGTGCAGCACCGACCGGACCGAGGCGGTCAGCTTGTCGATCACCGCCGGCGGCGTGCCGGCGGGCGCGAACAGGCCGAACCAGCTGTCGAACGTGAAGCCCTTCACCTTGTCCTTGAGCATGGGCAGCTCCGGCAGGTCGGGGATGGGCGTGGCGGCCGTGTTGGCCAGCCCCTGGACCTTGCCGCCCCGGACCGGCTGGATGGCCGTGCTGGCCGCCAGGAACATCATGTCGATGTGCCCGCCCATCACGTCCACGAAGCCCTGCGGCGCCGCTTTGTACGGCACGTGCTTGAACGACACGCCGGCCTCCTGTTCGAACAGCGCCATGCCCAGGTGGTGGGTGGAGCCTTCGCCGCCGCTGGCATAGGTGATCGTGTCGGGACGGGCGCGCGCCTGTTCCAGCAATTGTTCGACCGACTTGAACGGGGCGGTGGGCGAGGCGACCAGCACGTAGCGCAGGGTGGACAGCGTGGCGACCGGTTCCAGGTCTTTCTGCGGCTGGTACGGCATCTTCTCCATCAGGAAGGGCACCGCGGCGAACGAGGCATCGATGCCCAGCAGCAGGGTATAGCCGTCGGGCGCGGCCTTGATCACCGCCTGGGTGCCGATGATGGTGGCGCCGCCAGGCTTGTTCTCGACGATGATCGGCACGTTCCACTGCTTGCCGAGCTGCTCGGCGACCAGCCGGCCCACCATGTCGGCGGCGCCGCCGGGCACCGAGGGCACTACCAGCGTGACGGGGCGGTCGGGATAGGCGGCCTGGGCACCGGCCGCGAAGGCGAGGGCGGCCACGAGGCCGGTCGCGGATTTCAGCATGGTTGTCTCCTTCGATACGCCCGTTCTGGCGGCGGACGCTTCATCTGCGGCAGATCATGGCCGATCTCGATCATTGCGGTCCAATGATATATTTGGCCATTGTCATATCAGAGTTGGTATGTGATGTCCGACGCTCCCGAGGCCGCGCTGCGCGCGGACTGGTACCTGCGCGGCCGGCTGCGGCTGCGCCACCTGCGCCTGCTGGTGGTGATGGACGACGTGCGCAACGTGGGCGAGGCCGCCCGCCGCATGGCCACGACCCAGCCCGCGGTCTCGCGGATGCTGGCCGAACTCGAGGACATGGTCGGGGCCAGGCTGTTCGAGCGCACTTCGAAGGGGACCTTTCCGACGGTGCACGGCGCCTCGATGATCCGGCACGCGCGCTGGGTGCTGGGCGACCTCGAACGCATGGGACGGGAATGGTCCGAGCCCGGCGGCCTGGGCGTCGAGACCCTGAGCGTGGGCATCAACTCGTCGTCCGCGGCCTTCCTGGTTCCGCGCACGCTGCTGCGGCTGGAACGCCTGGCGGCGGGGGTCAACGTGCTGGTGCGCGAAGGCTCGATCGAGGCGCTGCTGCCCGATCTCCAGACCCGCAAGCTGGACCTGGTGGTGGCGCGGCTGGGGGCCGGGACGGCCGGCGCCGGACTCGCCACGCGCATCCTGTGCGAAGAACCGATGTGCGTGTGCGGGTCGGCCAGCCATCCGCTGGCGGCCAGAAAGCGGCCGTCCTGGCGGGACCTGGCGGCCTACCCGTGGATCCTGCCGCCGCGCGGCAGCCCGGTGCGGGCCGGGCTGGACATGCTGTTCCAGCGCGAGGACGTCCGCCCGGCTTCGCGGGTGGAGTCGGCCTCGGTGCTGAACAACATGGTCCTGATGGACAACAGCCAGGCCTTGTCGGTGATGCCGCGCGCGGTGGCCGCCTATCATGCGCGCCGTCATGCGCTGGCGATCCTGGGGGTGGAGCTGCCGCCGGTGTTCGGCCCCATCGGCGTGATACGGCACGACAGCCTGGAACCCTCGCCCGCCATGCGGGCGCTGGTCGAATGCCTGGAGGAAGAGGCGCAGGCCCTGTCCCAGGCGCCGTGAGGCGATGCGCGCCCGCGTCAATCTGCGATATCATGGCTCTGGCATATACATACAGTGTTGTCTGTAAATGCCTTCTTGCCCAATCCGCCCGCGGCGGAAGCGGACAGCCTCCTTCATGTCCAACTATTCCGATCCTCGCGCCGACACGTCGCTGAAGCTGTGCGAACACTGCGATGCCGTGTTTCGCCGGATCCGGCTCGACCCGGGCGAACGGGCCTATTGCCCGCGCTGCGGGACCGAGCTCTACCGGAACAACGACCGGCGCTACGGGGCCCTGCTGCCGGTGGTGCTGGCCAGCCTGATCGTCTTCATCTGCTGCAACGCCTTTCCCATCGTCACGATGGAGATCCAGGGCGTGAGCACGCGCACCACCGTCTGGGGCGCGGTCCGGGTGCTGGCGCTGGAGGACATGCTGTCGGTCTCGACCCTGGTCTTCGTGACGACCATGCTGATGCCGCTGGTCGAACTGGGGCTTCTGGCCTACCTGCTGGTGCCGCTGTGGCTGGGCCGGATCCCGGCCGGCTTCGGCCCGGTGGTGCGCCTTATCCGGCTGGGCCGGCCCTGGGGCATGATCGAGGTCTTCATGCTGGGCATCGTGGCCTCGCTGGTGAAGCTGTCCGCCATGGCGACCGTGATCCCCGGCGTGGCGCTGTGGGCATTCGGGGCGCTGACCGTGCTGCTGGCGGTCGTGGTCAGCTTCGATCCCGCCGACCTGTGGGAACACGCCGAGGCCATCGAGGCCGGCTACCCGCCTGCCGCGCAGGAGCGGCCATGAACCCGGTGCGCACGGCGGAGCAGGCGGGCGTGATGGAGTGCCCGCAGTGTTCGGCCATCCATCCGCGCCGGCGCGGCGGCAGCGCGTGCGACCGCTGCGGCGCGGCGCTGCACCTGCGCAAGCCCGACAGCCTGCGCCGCACCTGGGCCTTCCTGCTGGCCGCCATGGCCCTGTACCTGCCGGCCAACATCCTGCCCATCATGACCACCGGCACGCTGCTGGGCTCGCAGACCAACACCATCCTGAGCGGCGTCGTCTATCTGTGGCAGGACGGCTCCTATTTCGTCGCCGCCGTGGTCTTCTGCGCCAGCATCGTCATTCCCATCTTCAAGCTCGCCGTGTTGCTGATGCTCGTCATCACGGTCCAGGTGCGCTCGATCTGGCGGCCGGTCGAGCGCACCCGCCTGTACGGCATGGTCGAAGCCGTGGGGCGCTGGTCCATGGTGGACGTGTTCGTGGTCGCGCTGCTGGCCTCGCTGGTGCGCCTGGACGCGCTGGCCACCGTCCGGCCCGAGCCGGGCGCGATCGCGTTCGGCGCGGTGGTGGTGCTGACCATGCTTGCCTCGATGAGCTTCGATCCTCGCCTTATCTGGGACCCCCTAGACGCCCATGACAAACAAGCCTGATATCCCTCCCGGCGCGACGCCGGGCGAACCGGCGCGCCGCCGTCCCAGCCGGTGGCTGCCGTCGCTGGTCTGGCTGATTCCCATCGTCGCGGCCATCGCCGGCCTCTCGTTCGCCCTCAACAGCTGGTATGCCCGCGGGCCGACCATCGACATCACCTTCCGCTCGGCCGAAGGCATCGAGGCGGGCAAGACCAAGGTCCGCTACAAGGACGTCGACATCGGCCAGGTGAAGTCCATCGAACTCGCGAAAGACCGGTCGCATGTCATCGTCGAGGTCGAGCTGACCGCCAACGCCTCCGGCTTCGCCGTCGAGGACAGCCGCTTCTGGGTGGTCAAGCCGCGCATCGCCGCCAGCGGCGTGAGCGGTCTGGGCACGCTGCTGTCGGGCGCCTATATCGGCGTGGATGCGGGACGTTCCCAGGAACGCGAGGACTCGTTCACGGGCCTGGAGGTGCCGCCCATCGTGACGGCCGACACGCCGGGCAAGCAGTTCGTGCTGCATGCCGGCGACCTCGGTTCGCTCGACATCGGTTCGCCGGTGTATTTCCGCCGCGTCAACGTGGGCCAGGTCGTGGCCTATGACCTGGACCAGAACGGCAAGGGCGTGACCGTGCGCGTGTTCGTCCGGTCGCCCTACGACAGCTTCGTCACGACCAGCACCCGGTTCTGGCATTCCAGCGGCGTCAACCTCAAGCTCGATGCCGACGGCCTGAAGCTTCAAACCGAATCGATCTCCACCGTGCTGCTGGGCGGCGTCTCGTTCATCGATTCGCCCCATCTGCCGCCGGGGCGGCCGGCGCAGGACGACGCCGTGTTCCAGCTTGCCGGCAACCAGGATGACGCGCTCAAGGTGGAAGACGGTCCGCCGACCAGCGCGGTGATGTACTTCGAACAGTCGGTCCGGGGCCTGTCGCCCGGCGCGCCGGTCGATTTCCGCGGCGTGGTCATCGGCGCCGTCCGCTCGATAGGCATAGAGTTCCGCCGCGACACCAATTCCTTCCGGCTGCCGGTGGTGGTGGACTTCTACCCCTCGCGCCTGGGCCTGCGCCGGACTGGCGAGCCGGGCGCGCTGGATGAGGATGCGGAACGCCGCCTGATGGACGTGCTGGTTCGCCGCGGCATGCGCGCCCAGCTGCGCAACGGCAACCTGCTGACCGGGCAGATGTACATCGCCATCGACTTCTTCAAGGGCGCGCCGCTGCCGGCCAACATGGGCCGCAGCCAGGGCCTGGACGAGTTCCCGACGATACCGGGCGCCTTCGACGAATTGCAGGGCAAGCTGGCGGACATCGTGGACAAGATCGGCAAGGTGCCGTTCGACACCATCGGCCGCGACCTGACGGCGGCGCTGGCCGGCATGCGCGAGACCATGGCGTCGGCCGACAAGCTCGTGAAACGGCTGGACGGCCAGGTCGCCCCGGAGATCGTGGCGACGATGGAGGACGCGCGCAAGACCCTCAAGGCCGCCGAAGGCACGTTCTCGGCCGATGCCCCCATGCAGCAGGACCTGCGGCGCGCATTGCGGGAATTGATGCGCACGGCCAATTCGCTGCGTCAGTTGACCGACTATCTGGAAGAGAACCCGCAGTCGCTGCTGCGCGGAAAGCCCAAGGAAGAACGATGAAGACATTCGTGCTGGCCATGGCGGCGCTGGCCGCGGGACTGTCGGGATGCGCCGCGCCGGTCGCTCCCGACATCTATACGCTACAGGCCCCGTCCCGGGAAGCGGTCGCCGTGCCCTCGGCCGGACCGGCCATGGTGATCGACCTCGCCCCCGTGGCGCTGCCCGAACGCCTGCGCCGCCGCCAGATCGTGCTGCGCGAGAATGGCGCGAAGGTGCAGATGCTGGAGGGGCAGCGATGGTCCGCCACGCTGGGGGACGAGCTGCAGGATGCCCTGTCTTCGGCGCTCCAGGGCCGGCTGCACGCGGTGGACGTGGCCAAGGGCGGCGTGGCGGGCAAGCCCGCCTACCGCATCAACGTCGAGTTCTCTCGCCTGGATGCGCGCCTGGGCGGACCGGTGGAAGCCACGGTGGCGTGGTCGGTCAAGCCCTCGGCGGGTGGCGCGGGGCAGGTCTGCCTGGGCCGCTTCGAGCAGGCCGCGGCCGGCGGGTCGGTCGCCGACGTGGTGGCGGCCCACCAGGGCCTGGTCGCCCTGGTGGCCGATGCCATCGCCGCCAGCGTGCGCGCGGTGCCGAACGGCGGCCAGGCGCCGTACTGCGCGGCGGGATAGGGCCGGCGAACCGGCCCGGGGGCCTCAGGCGATCGTCCTGGCCTTGCGCACGCTGTCGATCAGCGAGCTGCGCAGCAGGAACTGGCGGTGCCGCTGCGGGTCGTCGGCGATCCTGCGGATGTCGTCCAGCGCCTGCGCGCGCACGGCGGGATCCTTCTCCTCCAGGCGCTTCTTGTTGTTGACCGTCTGCTGCTGCACGAACTCGATGTTCATCTGCCGGCGCCGGCGTTCGTAGCGATCGAAGACCGACGCGTCTTCCTCGCCCCGCTCGACGGCGGACAGCATGTCCACCAGCTCCATGGCATCGTGGATGCCGCAGTTCAGCCCCAGGCCGCCGATGGGGTTGTTGACGTGCGCGGCGTCGCCCGCCAGGAACACCCGGCCCTGCCGAAAGCTTGCCGCCACCCGCTGGTGGACCCGGTAGATGCTACGGTGCAGCACCTCGTAGGGCTCGGCCCTGGGGAACACGTGGGCAAGGCGGCGGGCCACCGCTACGTCGCTCAGGGCCTCTTCGTCGGTCTCGTCCACGCCTGACGGAAACACCGCGCGCCAGCGGCCCTGCATGTCGTCTCCCGAGATCTTGAACAGATTGGTCCAGGCGTCCGGGTGGGCAAGGTAGTTGCGATAGCAGCAGCCCATCAGGCGCTCGAAGTCGTCCTTGACCGTGATGACGATGAAGCGCTCGGGCCAGGTCATGCCTTCGAACGGGATGTCCAGGGCCTTGCGCAGCGCGCTGCGGCCGCCGTCGGCCGCGATCACGTAGTCGGCCTCGATGCGCACCTGTCCGTCGGGCGCCTGGGCGGTCAGGGTCACGCCGTCGTCGGTCTGCGCGACCGCCGTGATGCGGTGCTCGAAGTGGACCGCCGCGTCCGCATAGGTGCGCAGCTTCTCGATGCCCATGTTGCCGAGCTTGTGCTGCTCGGTCTGCACGACGAAGGGGTAGGGCGTCTCGTCCTTCAGGACCTCGTGGTCGAACTGGGCCACCATGGTCTGTGCGGCCTGGTCCCAGAACTGGAAGTAGCGCGCCGTCAGGCCTTCCTTGACGAAGCGGTCGATCAGCCCCACGCGGGCGATCATCTCCAGGGTCGAGCTATGAGTGGTGGCGGCGCGGGGGCTGTCGTCCACGCGCGACTCGGCTTCGTACAGCGAGACCCGGAAGCCCTGCTGCACGGCGGCCAGCGCCGCGACGACGCCGACCGGACCGGCACCGACGATGGCGATGTGCTTGCTCATTCAATGGCCTCCGGTGGAGTAGTCCTGGGGAATATCGCAGCGGGCGACGCGGACCGGGCGATTGCCGGCCGGGGTGTTGCGGCTCTTGCCGACGAAGCGCGGGACGCCGTCGGTCACCACGGCCGCCACGGCAGCGATGTCGCCGTTGCGCAGGGCATCCAGCGGATCGTCCTTGGACCCGCCCACGCAGGCGTCCAGCAGGACCACGTCGGCATCCTTGCCCGGCTTCAGGAAGCCGCTGTTGATGCCATAGACCCGGGCGTTGTTGCCGGTGGCCGCCGCGATGGCCCATTCCACCGGCATGTCGGTCAGGCTGGCCAGGTGGGTGATCGTGTACATCATGCCGAGCGGCATGATGCCGCTGCCGGTGGGCGTGTCGGTGGCGATCAGGAAACGGTCGAACTGATCGGCCTTGCGCACCATGTCGCCCAGCATGAGCGTGGTGCGCAGGTTGCCCGCGGTGCAGACCTGCAGCGCGATTTCCGATTCATACACCATCTTGGGAAAGCCTTCGTCGGGCATGGCCACGGGGCCGCCGTTGACGTGGAACGAGACATGCGGGTTCATGGCGATCAGGTGCTCGGCCCAGATGCCCGACGATCCGGGTATGGACGAGCCGCCGGTATGCACGGTGGTGATCATGCCGTGCTTGCGGGCCCAGCCTATGGCCTGCACGTAGTCGTACGGGGTCTTGACCGCGCCGAAGCCGGCCTTGGCCAGCCACACGCCCTGCGCGGCGATGTCGGCGAAGTCCTGTTCCACCAGGCCGGGTTCGATGATGATGGAGCCGGCGTACACGCGCATGCCGCCGGGACGGTAGTCCTGGAAGCAGCGCTGGGCGGCCACCGCCAGCGCCTTGACGCCGGCCGGGTCCTTGGGGCGGCCGGGCGTGTGCACTTCCGAGGCGGTGATGCCGGTGGTGACCCCGCCGTGCACGTAGCTTTCCAGGAAGCCCACGGTCTTCTGCCGCGGCGTGTAGTCGCCGAAGGTGTTGTGCACCTGCGAGTCGATCAGGCCGGGGATGGCGGTGGTGCCGGCGGCGTCGATGACCACGTCGGCGCTCTCGACTTCCGCCGGACTCAGCGTGCCGACCTTGGCGATCAGTCCGTCCTGCATCAGGATGGCGTCGCCCGAGGCGTAGGGCTCGCGCCATTCGCCGGTCAGTATCCGGCCCAGGTTGACGATGGCGAGTTTCATCGTGCGCTCCTTAAACGAGTCCGTCCTTGCCCTGCACGTCCCGCAGTCGCAGGCCGCCCACGCGGGCGTTGAGCCGCTCGCGGTTGGAGACCGCGAACACCAGCGCGATCTCGTCGGGCAGGGGGCCGTCGGCGAAATACAGCGTCATGGCGTTATAAAGCGAGCGCACGTACAGCGCATCCTTGGAGGCGAGCGGCACGTCCAGCACCGTGCCCGGGCCGCCGATCTTGGTCACCGACGAGATCCAGGCCTTGCCGCCGCCGATCTCCTTGCGCAGGGGTTCGGCCGACGCCGTCGTCAGCAGCGCGTTGGCATGTTCCTGTTCGCCGCCCAGCCCGACGACGCCGGCCTTGCCGTACGACAGGATGGGGTGGTCGCCATAGGCCGCGCGCAGCCGGGCGGCCATGCGGGCGCCCAGTTCGGGGCTGGCCTCGATCATCGGCGACAGGTCTTCGACGTATCGGCCGGCGTAGGGGTTTTCCACGAAGGCCACGATGGCCGCCTTGCGCAGCGATGCGTCGGCCGGCCGGCCGGCTTCCTCCAGCTTCTCTTCCACGATCGCCTGCCACCTGCGTACTTTCAATTGCATGTGTCGCTCCTGACGTCAGCCACCCTCGGGGCGAGGGTTCCAAATTCTTGTTGAACCGAATGTTCGACGATGTTATTGTCATACAATCATAAAGTCAATGAAGGCCAGGAGGGCTCTATGCGCGGACGCGCCATTCTGTTCTCGGAGATGAAGCCGGCCCCCGAGTGGGAAGAGAAGTTCAACCGCTGGTACGACACCGAACACATCCCCATCCGCATGGGGCTGCGGGGTTTCGTCAGCGCCCAGCGGTACGCAGCGCCCGAGCGCAACTATCTGGCCGTCTACGAAATGGACGACCTGGCCGCGCTGCGCACCGTCGCCTACCAGGCCATCAAGCAGCACCCGTCCGAGGAAACCGCCTGGATGCTGCGCAACGTCTCCGGCTTCACGCGCTACCTGTGCGAGGAAATCGGCAGCGCGGGCGATGCCTCGCCCGAAGCGCTCGATGCCCCGGTGCTGTATGCCGTCTGGTTCAACGTGCCGGGCGAGCACCTGGCCGATTTCGATGCCTGGTACGAACAGGACCACGTGCCGCTGCTGCTGGAGTGCCCGCAGTGGCGCGCGGTGCGGCGCTTCCACGTCAAGGACGGCGAGCCGGGCCGCTACAACCGGCTGGCGCTGCACTACCTGGACGACGTCGGGGCGCTGGAGTCGCCGGCCCGCGCGAAGGCCCGCGCCACGCCCTGGCGCGCGCGACTGGCCGACCAGCCCTGGTTCAAGGGCGCCTACGACCTGTTCGACCGCCATCAGGCCCGGCAACTGCCGCCGCTGTGACCGGAGACGACACCATGGACCTGAAGATATCTCCGCGCTCGGTGCAACAGGAAACGGTGCGCCTGGTCCGCGAAGCCATCACCAGCGGCTACTTCAAGCCGGGCGAGCGGCTGGTCGAGGCCAAGCTGTGCAGCCTGCTGGGCGTCAGCCGGACTTCCGTGCGCGAGGCGCTGCGGGTGCTGGCAACGGAAAAGCTCATCACCATCGTGCCCAACAAGGGGCCGTCGGTGGCCGAACTGAGCTGGGAAGAGGCCGAGAACATCTATCACCTGCGCGCGCTGCTCGAAGGCGAGGCCGCCGCGCTGGCGGCCGGACGCGTCAAGCCGGACGACCTGCGCCGCATGCGCGAGGCGCTCGACACCTTTGCCGCGGCCGTCGACCAGCAGGATTGGAAGACGCGCATCTCGGCCACGGCTGATTTCTACGAAGTGATCATCCAATGCTGCGGGAACGCGGTCATGGGCGAGGTGCTGCACGGCCTCTTGACCCGCATCAACTTCCTGCGGGCCCGGACCATGGCCAGCCCGGGCCGCGCCAAGCACAGCGTGCGCGAGCTCGAAAGCATCTATGACGCGCTGGAAAAAGGCGACGCCCGCGTGGCGCGCGCCGTGGCCGTGGCGCACGTGAAGGCGGCCGAGGCCGAAGCGCGCGACGTCTACCGGGAAATGAATCACGCAGCCTGATTTTTCAACCACGCACGGCGGGGGATGGCATGAAAATGAAGTGGCGATTTGCAGGAGTTCTTCTTTCACTGGCCATGGCGGGGGCCGCGCACGCGGCATGGCCCGAGCGCGCGATCACGCTGGTCGTGCCATTCGCCGCCGGCGGCAATACCGACAGCATCGCGCGGATCACCGCCGAGTGGCTGACCGCCAAGCTCAAGCAGACGGTGGTGGTCGACAACCGGCCCGGCGCCAATGGCGCGATCGCCGCCGATTACGTGGCGCGGGCCAAGCCGGACGGCTACACCTTGTTCATGGCGACAGCGCCGCAGATGGCCATCGTGCCGTACTTGCAGAAGGTGCGCTACGACCCGATCAAGGATTTCGCGCCGGTGTCGATCGTGGCGACCAACGAGTTCGCGCTGGCGGTGCATCCGAGCTTCGCGGCCAAGACGTTGCCCGAGCTGGTGTCCTACGTGAAGGCGCATCCCGGCCAGGTGGCGTATGCCTCGGCGGGCAGCGGGTCGGTCAGCCATCTGACGATGGCGATGTTCGTCAAGCGTGCGGAACTGTCGATGATCCACGCGCCGTATCGCGGCGGCGCGCCGGCGATCGCCGACGTGGTGGGCGGGCAGGTGCCGATGTATTTCGCGAACGTGGCCGAGGTGCTGCCTTATTCGACCACGAACCGGCTGCGCATCGTTGCGACTTCCGGCACCAAGCCCTCCGCCGACCTGCCGGGCGTCAAGACCGTTGCCGAGCAGGGCTATCCGGGCTTCACGACCGAGACCTGGAACGGCGTGGCGGCCCCGGCCGGCACGCCTGCCGAGATCGTCAACAAGCTTGCCGATTCCCTGGCCGAAGCGGGACGCAATGCCGAGTTCGGCGCCAAGCTCGCCGCCATCGGTGTCAGCGTGCTGTGCAATACGCCCGAGGAGTTCGCCAGGAAGCTGGTCGCGGACAACAAGTTGTGGTCCGCTGCGGTCAAGGAGTCGGGCGCGTCGCTGGACTGAGCCGGCACGCTACTCGGGCTTGATCCCCGCGGCACGGATGACACGGGTCCAGCGTCCGATTTCCTCGCCGATGTAGGCGCGGAAGGCCTCGGGCGTCGAGGGCACGGGCTCGGCGCCGAAGCGGGCCAGTTGCTCGCGGGTCTCGGGCGTGGCGAATCCCTTCTGCAGGATGGCGTTCAACTGCCTGACGACGTCGGGCGGCATGCCCGCCGGTCCGACCACGCCGAACCAGGCCGGGCTGTCGATCTGCGGGAATCCGCCTTCTCCCATCGAGGGGACGTCGGGCAGCAGGGGCGAGCGCAGCTTGCGCGTGACGGCGATGGCCTTGATCCTGCCCGTGGGCAGGTACTGCATGGCGGTGCTGAACGAGGTTTCGATGAACAGCATGACGTCGCCGGCCAGCAGTCCTTGCGCGGCGGGCGTGGTGCCCCGGTAGGGCACGTGCGTCAGCGCGATGCCGGCGGCGTGGTTCAGGGACTCGCCCACCATGTGGCCGACCGAGCCGATGCCGGCGGATGCGTAGGTGACCTTGCCGGGGTTCTGCCTGGCGTAGGCGATCAGGCCGGGCAGGTCCTCGAAGGGGGCGTCCCGGGTCGCCAGGATGATGCCGCTGGTGGCCGACGCGTTGCCGATGGGCGTGAAATCCTTTTGCGCGTCGAACGGCAGTTTCGCCATCAGGCCCGGATTGATGCCGAAGCTGCTGATGGTCCCCATGCCTATCGTGTAGCCGTCCGGCGCCGCCTTCGCGATGACGTCCGTTCCCGCCACGCCGCCCGCGCCGCTGCGGTTGTCGACGACGACGGGCTGCCCCAGCTGGTCGCTGATCATCCTGGCCAGCAGGCGGGCGGTCTGGTCGGCGGGGCCTCCGGCCGCCATGGGAACGATGAAGCGGATGGGCCGGTTGGGATAGGCGGCCAGGGCGCTGCCGGCGGCCAGCGCCAGCGCGATGCCCGCAAGAATGCGTCGGGTAAGGGTCATGATGCTTGTCTCCTGGATGGTCGTGGCGGCGCGTGTCACGCCTGTTCGTATTCGCTGACGAACTTGATGTTCAGGTATCCCTCTATGCCTTCGCTGCCGCATTCGGCGCCGAAGCCGCTGGCCTTGATCCCGCCGAAGGGGACCTCGGGCGTGCTGCTGGCATTGGCGGCGCCGAAGGCAAAGGAGTTGATCGCCACCATGCCGGCCTCCAGCCGCCGCGACAGCCGGTTGGCCCACAGCGTCGAGTTGGTGAAGGCGTAGGCCGCCAGTCCCACCGGCAGGCGGTTGGCTTCGGCCAGGACTTCCTCGACGTCATCGAAGGCATTGATGGGAACGACGGGGCCGAAGGGCTCCTCGTTCATGACCAGCGCCCTGGCCGGGACATCCGTCAGGACCGTGGGTTCCCAGAAGTAGCCCGGCCGATCCAGCCGCCTGCCGCCGCACCGCAGCGTGGCGCCGCGCGCCAGCGCATCGTCGACGCAGTGCTGCATCGCGCCCAGCCTGCGCTCGTGCGCGAGCGGACCCATGTTGACGTCGGGAGAAAAACCGTCGCCGATGACCAGGGCCCGGGTCTCGGCGACGAAGGCTTCGACGAAAGGTTCGTAAAGTTTGCGATGGATGAAGAAGCGGCTGGGGTTCACGCAGCCCTGCGCCGAGTTGCGGAACTTGCGCAGGACCGACGCGCGCACCAAGCCGGCCAGGTCGCGCACGTCGTCCATGACGATGACCGGGGCGTGGCCGCCCAGCTCCATGACCGTGCGCTTGAGGTGCCGGCCCGACATCTCCGCCAGCCTGCGGCCGACGGCGGTCGAACCGGTGAACGAGATACCCCGGATGGCCGGCGAGGCGATCAACTGGCTGGAGATGCGGTCGGGCGCGCCGTAGACGAGATTGAGCACGCCGTCGGGCAGCCCCGCGTCGGCGAAGGCCCTGACCAGTTCCATGGTGGAGGCCGGCGTTTCTTCCGCGCCCTTCAGCACGCAGGTGCATCCGGCCGCCAGGATGGCGCAGACCTTCTTCATGGGGATCACGGCCGGATAGTTCCAGGTCGTGAACGCGGCGATGGGGCCCATGGGCTCGCGCGCCGAGACCTGGCGATGTCCGAGGTCGCGAGCCGGAATGGTGCGGCCATAGACGCGGCGGCCTTCCTCGGCATGCCAGATCAGCATGTCGGGCAGGTGGACGACTTCCTGGCGGGCCTGGTTCAGGGGCTTGCCCTGTTCCAGGGTCATCAACTGCGCGATGCGCTCGACGCGGTCGCGCAGCACTTCCCCGGTCCGGAACAGGATCTTCGCGCGGTCGTAGGCGGACATGTCCCGCCATGCCGGGAAGCTGCGCTCCGCGGCGCGGGCGGCGCGTTCGACGTCGGCCTCGGACGCCACGGGCAACTGGCCGAGCACGGCCTCGGTGGCGGGGTTGATGACCGGCAGCGTCTTGCGCCCCTGGCCGTCCAGCCATTGGCCGTCGATCAGCAGCCTGAGCGGGGTGTATTCCATCGTGTCTCCTTCCTTGAAAAAGCCGTTCTGCACGGCCTTTATTGAATATCGATTATTTTTAAATCATCGATATTTTGATCATTATCGTTTTTCAGGTCAACAACTGGCTAAAATCCCTGGGATCCCATTTCGTGCCGCCCGCCTCATGACAAGACAGATCCCGATCGGCTCCGAGCCCGCCCCCGAACGGGGCCGGGCGACGCTGGCGACATCGCTGGTGGAACGCTTGCGGCAGGAGGTGTTGTCAGGAGAACTGCTGCCCGGACAGCGGATCCGGCTGGAGGAATTGCGCGACCGCTATGGCGTCAGCCTGAGTCCGCTGCGCGAGGCGGTGTCCCGCCTGGGGTCCGAAGGCTTGCTGCTGATCGAGGACCAGCGCGGCGTGCGCGTGGCGCCGGTATCCGCCGAGAACCTGGCCGAGGTGGTCGAGCTGCGGGCCGACCTGGAGCCCAAGGCCTTGCGCGATTCCATCCTGCACGCCGACGAGGAATGGGAGGTCCGGATCACCGGCACGCTGATGCAGTTGTCGCGCCAGGAGAAGACCGACAACGGGCAGCAGCGGGTGGAGCGGTGGGAGCGCCTGCACCGGCAGCTCCACATGAGCCTGATTTCGGCCTGCCGCATGCCGCTGCTGCTGCAGTTCTGTTCAATGCTGAATGACCGGGGCGACCGCTACCGGCGCCTGTTCCTCGCCAACCGTACGGTGGACCAGCGCGTCGTGCTGGAACATCACCAACTGGTCGAGGCCTGCCTGGAGCGCGACGCCGACAAGGCCTGCGGCCTGCTGCGAGCGCATATCGAAGGCGCCGCCGCCTACGTCTACGAGGCGTTGGCCCGGCAGGACCACGACTAGCGGTGGGCGCCGGGGCCGGCCCGCTTGTCAGAACCGTTCGTCGGGCCGCAGATAGCGCCATTGCCCGGGCGGCAGGTCGCCCAGCGCCACGCCGCCGATGCGCACGCGCTTCAGGCCCACCACCTTCAGGCCGACCAGTTCGCACATGCGGCGGATCTGGCGTTTCTTGCCTTCGCGCAGCGTGAAGGACAACTGGTCGTCGTTCTGCCAGCGCACCACGGCCGGCCGCAGCGGCTTGCCGTCCAGCGACAGGCCATGGTTGAGCCGCTTCAGGTCGCCGTCGGGCAGACGCCCAGGGCGCGTGTACTGGACGCGGACCAGATATTCCTTGTCGACGGTGGAGTCCTCGCCGATCAGGTGCTTGGCGATGCGGCCGTCCTGGGTCAGCACCAGGAGGCCGACCGAATCGATGTCCAGCCGTCCGGCCGGCACCAGGCTGCGCAACTGGCTGGGCTGGAAGCGGGTGGGCGAGCGGTCCCCGGTCCAGCGCGTGCTGGCCTTGACCAGGGTCACGGCCGGCTGGTAGCCGTCCTCGGCCTGGCCGCTGACGTAGCCGACCGGCTTGTTCAGCAGGATCGTGACCCGCTGCGCCTGTTCGGCGCTGGCCTGGCGTTCGATGGTGATCTTCTGGCTGGGCAGCACCTTGCTGCCCAGCACCGAGACCACCGCGCCGTCCACGCGCACCCAGCCACGGCTGATCCATTCATCCGCCTCCCGGCGGGAGCAGAGTCCCAGTTCGGACATGCGTTTGGACAGGCGGACGGGTTCGGACATGCTGGCCACGGTAAGGAATCGATGCGGAGGCGCTAGTGTAGTGGATGCGCCGTGGCCGCCGCCCGGCGGGTTAAGCTTGCGCCTTTGCCCGGCTGCCTTCCGCGATTTCCCGTCATGAGCGACATCGATCCCATCCTGTTCCCGAACGACGACCGTGCCCAGGCCGAGGCGGCTATCGCCGCCGTGGAGGCCGCCACCGTCCGCCACGAGGCCGAGCATGCCGGCACGCGCGTCGTCTGGCGCTCGGCCGGGCAGGGAAGGCCGCTGGTGCTGCTGCACGGCGGGCACGGCAGCTGGCGGCACTGGATACGCAATCTGGCGGCGCTCGCGCAGCGTCACACCGTGTGGGTGCCGGACATGCCTTCATTCGGCGAATCCGGAACGCTGGCGCCGCCCGCCGACCTGAACCACCTGGTGGCGACCACGGCTGCGACGCTGGATCAGCTCGTGGGGGCCGACACGCCGATCGACCTGGCCGGCTTCTCGTTCGGCGGCCTGTGCGCGGTCCACCTGGCTGCCCGGCGCGGGCACGTGGCGCGCCTGGCCCTGCTGGGCGCCGCCGGCCACGGCACGCCGCGCCGGCAGAAGGCCGCGATGGTCAACTGGCGGCTGGCAAGCGGCGAGGCGGCGCTGCTCGAGGACCTGCGCCACAACCTGCGCGTCCTGATGCTGCACGACGAACACAGCATCGACGCGCTGGCCGTCGCGGTGCACCGCCAGGCCTGCGAGGCCACGCGCTTTCGCAGCAAGGCCCTGTCGCAGAGCGGTCCCACCAAGGGCATCCTGGACGGCTTTTCCATGCCCATCCTGTTCGCCTGGGGCGAGCATGACGTGACCGCGCATCCGGACCGGGTGGGGCCGTGGTGGGTCGACGGCCGGCCCGAGCGCCAGTGGCGCGTCGTTCCCGATGCCGGGCACTGGGTGCAGTTCGAGCAGGCGGAGGCGACGAACCGGATGCTGCGGGCGTTCTTCGACTGAGGTTGCGCGGACGCACCCTCAGCGCCCGGCCAGCAGCGGATACGGATTGATCGCGCCCCCGGCCGCATAGATGCCGTAGTGCAGGTGCGTAGGGGTGCCGCGCGCATTCCCGCTGTTGCCCACATAGCCCAGCGGCATCCCGGCCTGTATGCGCTGACCCGGCCGCAGGTCGGCATAGCGTTCCAGGTGGGCGTAGTAGTGCATCTGCCTGCCGGGGCCCATGACCCACACCGTGTTGCCGCCCAGCGAGTTGGGGCCGATCCGGGTCACGATGCCTTCCGTGGCCGACAGCACGGCGGTATTGCGGCGGGCGAAGATGTCGATGCCTTCGTGGTGCCGCCCGTCGGCGCGCGGGGCGTTCCAGGTGTCCCGCAGGTCGCGCGAGCGCACTCCCTCGACCGGCACGGGCAGGCGCGATGGGGCGGGCATCGTCGCCAGCCTCAGCCCGTACAGGGGGATCTCCAGCGCCGGGCGTACGATGGGCCAGCCCAGCCATAGCGCCGCGGCCGCCAGCGTCCAGGCCAGCAGCCGGCGGCGCCGCCGGCGGGGCGGTGCCCAGGAGGGGGAAGCGTGCGTAGCCATGGTTTTCCGCCGTCCGCAAGAACGGTGCCCGCCACTTGCCGAAGCGGCCGGCCCCTGCTACGATATATTTTATGAACTACGCTTCCACGTATTTTTACTTTTACTTTTTTGGATTTCCAAAGCCGCTGGCGGAGGAAAGGAAGCGTCGTATCTAACGGATTCCTGCCCCAAAAAAGCCGCCAGCGTCCTGGCGGCTTTTTTTGTGCCTGGACGAAACGGTGGGGCAACCCCCCCAAGACATGTACACCAGACATCATTGAAATCCAGGAGAGGATCGTGTCCCACAACACCGACGACTTGCGCATACGAGAAATCAAGGAGCTGGCTCCGCCTTCGCACCTGATGCGCGAGTTTCCCTGCACCACCAACGTCTCGGAGACGGTCTATTCCACCCGGCAGGCGCTGCACCGCATCCTGCACGGCATGGACGACCGCCTCGTGGTGGTGATCGGGCCGTGTTCCATCCACGACACCAAGGCCGCCCTGGAATACGCCTCCCGCCTGAAGGCCGAGCGCGACCGCTTCGCCGGCGAACTCGAGATCGTGATGCGGGTGTACTTCGAGAAGCCGCGCACCACGGTGGGCTGGAAGGGCCTGATCAACGACCCCGACCTGGACGGCAGCTTCAACATCAACAAGGGCCTGCGCACCGCCCGCCAGCTGCTGCTGGAGATCAACGCCCTCGGCTTGCCTGCGGGGTGTGAATATCTGGACATGATCACGCCCCAGTACATCGCCGACCTCGTTTCCTGGGGCGCCATCGGCGCGCGCACCACGGAAAGCCAGGTCCACCGCGAACTCGCGTCCGGCCTGTCGTGTCCCGTGGGCTTCAAGAACGGGACCGACGGCAACATCCGCATCGCGGTCGACGCGATCAAGGCGGCGTCCCAGCCCCACCATTTCCTGTCGGTGACCAAGGGCGGGGTGTCGGCCATCGTGTCCACCAACGGCAACGAGGACTGCCACGTCATCCTGCGCGGCGGCAAGGCGCCCAACTATGACGCGGCCAGCGTGGAAGCCGCCGCCCAGGACATGGCCAAGGCCGGCCTGGCCCAGCGCGTGATGATCGACGCCAGCCACGCCAACAGCAGCAAGAAGCCCGAGAACCAGCCCCAGGTGCTGGACGACGTGGCGCGCCAGATGGAAGCGGGCGACAACCGCATCATCGGCGTGATGGTGGAAAGCCATCTGGCGGCTGGCCGGCAGGACCTGGTTCCCGGCAAGCCGCTGGTCTACGGCCAGAGCATCACCGACGGCTGCATCGACTGGGATGCCTCGGTGCAGGTGCTCGAACGCCTGGCGCAGGCGGTGCAGGCGCGCCGGCTGGTGGCGACCAGCAGCGGCAAGTAGCAACAGGCCCCGGGGCTAGCCGCCCCGGGTGCGGCCCGAGCGCCACAGGACTTCCGGCGTGCCGGCGTCCTGGTTGATGGCGCGGGCCAGCACGAACAGCAGGTCCGACAGGCGGTTCAGGTATTGCCGTACCGGCGCGTGGACGGTCTCGACGCGGGCCAGCGCCACCACAGCGCGCTCGGCCCGGCGGCACACGGTGCGGGCCAGGTGGGCCAGGGCCGCCGGCCGGCTCCCGCCGGGCAGCACGAATTCGCGCAGCGGCGGCAGCCGGGCGTTGTAGTCGGCCAGCAGGCCGTCCAGGTGCGCCACGCGCGCCTCCGCCAGCAGGGCCTGTCCGGGCATGCTGAGTTCTCCCCCCAGGTCGAACAGGTCGTGCTGGATGTCCAGCAGGTCGTGCGCGATGTCCTGCGGCAAGGCTTCGGTCGCCAGCAGGCCCAGCGCGCTGTTCAGTTCGTCCACGTCGCCGATGGCTGCGATGCGCGGCGAGTCCTTGTCCACCCGCGGCCCGGTCGCCAGGCCGGTGGTGCCGTCGTCGCCGGTGCGCGTGGCGATCACGCTCAATCGATGTCCCATGAATGCTCCATGATCAGGGTGCTTCCGTCTTTTTTCTTTTCAACTGGCCGGGCGAGTAGCCGTAGAACTGCCTGAACGCGTGGGAATAGGCGCCTTCGCTGGAATAGCCCAGCTCGACGGCGATGTCGAGCATGCGGCGCCCCAGGCTGTGCAGCTCGATCGCGCGCGTCATGCGGGCATGGTTGCGCCATTGCTGGAACGACAATCCGGTCAGCTTGACGAAGATGCGCTGCATCGTCTTTTCGCTGGCCCCGGCCTGCGCCGCCCATTCCGCCAGCGTCCGGCCATCCGACGGGTCCGCTTCCAGCGCCCGGCAGATCTGGGCGATGCGCGCGTCCTCGGGAATGGGCAGGCCGGCCGCCACGCGCGGGGCCTGGCGGATCTCGTCCAGGATCACCTGGGTCTTCCAATGGCGCGATGGCGCGTCGGCGTGCGAGGTGTCCCAGCGCCCCGCGTCGAAGATCAGCTCCCGCAGCAGGGGGCTGATGCCGGTCACGGAAAAGGCCGGCTCGGCATACATGGCCGCGTCCACGTACACGCTGTGATACCGGTAGGGGCGCTCCATCAGCACCGCGTGGGGAAGGTCGGGCGGGATCCAGGCGGCGCGGCTGGGGCCGAGCCGGACCAGGTGGTGCTCGGTCTGGAGCAGCGTGGCGCCGCGTTCGGGATACAGCAGTTGTCCGCAGGCGTGCGTGTGGAGCGAGGTCTCGCCCGCCTGGCCTTCGCGCACGACGACGCACAGCGGCTCGCCCGCCATGTCCACGGGCAGGAGTACGGGCAGCGGATTCATGTGTCGGTTCTTCGCCGAAAACTGACGGTTTCTCGCCAGTGGAGGAGGCGGGCGATTCCTATAGTGCCGGCAATACCACGGAGGAACGTCATGTTGAAAATCACTCGCCGGCGGTTGGGCGCGGCCTTGGCCGTCGCGGGGGTCGTCTGGAGCGCGGCCGGCTACGCGCAACGCTATCCGGAAAAGCCTATCACTATCGTGGTCGCCTATCCACCGGGCAGCGACACCGACGTCATGGCGCGCCTCTATGCCGAGAAGCTCGCGCCCCGGGCCGGGCAGCCCGTGCTGGTGGTCAACCGCGCGGGCGCGTCGGGCATGCTGGGCAGCAGCCACGTGGCGCATGCGGCGCCGGACGGTTATACCCTGTTGTTCGCGCCCTCGACCTTCGCCACGGCGCCGCTGGTGCTCAAGCAGGCCGGCGCCGCCGGCTACGATCCCGTGGCGGACTTCAAGCCGGTCATCCAGATGACGACGTCGTCGCTGCTGCTGGTCGCCCATCCCGGTTCGGGCTTCAGGAAGCTGGGCGACATCGTCGACGCCTCCCGCCGCGGCCAGCGGATCTCCTACGGCACCTCGGGATCCGGATCGCCCATGCACATCGTGGGCGAATGGCTGAACCGGTCGGCGGGGACGGGATTGCAGCACATTCCGTACAAGGGCGTCGCGCCGTCGGTGACGGACGTCGTGGCGGGCCACATTCCGGTCGCCCTTGTGACGATCGGGCCGGTCAGGCAGTATCTCAAGGCCGGCAAGCTGACGGCGATCGCGGTGGCGGATCCCGACCGCACGCCGTTCCTGCCGGAAGTGCCGTCCATCGCCGAATCCGGGTATCCCGACGTGCGCCTGCGCGCCTGGAACGCGTTCTTCGCGCCGGCGGGCACGCCGGCGCCGGTGGTGGCGTGGCTGAACGACAAGCTGGGGCAGGTGCTGGCGCTGCCCGAAGTGGGGGAGGCGCTGGCGGCGTTGTCGGCGGTGCCGGCAGGAGGCTCGCCCGGCAAGCTCGGGGCGCAGGTGGCCGCCGACTACCGGCAACTGGGGCGGCTGATCGACGAATTGAAGATCCAGGCCGATTGACGGCCGGCGATCGTTCCATCTTTCCAGGAGGCCTTGTGGCGACCCGAACCACCCAGACCGCTTCGCACTGGGGCGTCTACGACGTCGTGACCGACGAGCAAGGCGCCATCGTCGATACCGTGCCGTTCCATGCGGACCCGTATCCGGCCAGCTTCGTGCGGGGCCTGCCGGAAATCGTGCGGGGGCCGCTGCGGATCGACCAGCCCTACGTGCGGGCCGGCTACCTGCGCCACCGCAACGGCCAGGGGCGCGGCGGCGACGCGTTCGTGCCGGTCGGCTGGGACCAGGCGCTGGGCCTGGTCGCCGACGAACTGGCCCGGATCAAGTCCGAGCACGGCAACGAGGCGATCTACGGCGGTTCGTATGGCTGGGCCAGCGCCGGCCGGCTGCACCACGGACCCAGCGTGCTCAAGCGTTTCCTGGGGCTGCACGGCGGCTACGTGGACAAGCGCGGCAACCACAGCTTCGGAGCCGCGCTGGGCATCATGCCCTATGTCCTGGGGCGCTCGGACATCACCAATCTCGTGGCATCGTGGCCGGAGGTCATGGCCTCGACCGAACTGATGGTGATGTTCGGCGGCGCCGCCCTGAAGAACACGCAGCTCGATCCCGGCGGCGCGGTGGTGCACGACAACCCCGACTGGTACCGGAGTACCGGAAGCGGCGGGCCATTGTTCGTGACCATCAGTCCCTCGCGCGCGGACCAGCCGCCCGCGTCCCGCTCGGAGTGGATGCCCATCCGGCCCCATACCGATACCGCGATGATGCTGGGCATCGCCCATACGCTGGCCTCGGAAGGCTTGCACGACCGGGAGTTCCTGGCGCGCCATTGCGAAGGCTACGAGCGTTTCGAAGCCTATCTGCTGGGCCGCGAGGGCGGACTGCCCCGCAGCGCCGACTGGGCGGCGGCCATCACCGGCGTGCCGGCCGGCGACATCCGCGCGCTGGCCCGCAGGATGGCGGCCAGCCGCACGATGGTGAACCTGAGCTGGTCGGTGCAGCGCGCCGATCATGGCGAGCAGCCGGTGTGGATGCTGGTCACCCTGGCCGCGATGCTGGGGCAGATCGGGCTGCCCGGCGGCGGTTTCAGCATCGGCTTCGGCGCGGTCAACGGCATGATGGCGCCGCGCGTCGAGGGCATGCCGCGCCCGACGCTGCCGCTCGGGCCCAACGCGGTCAAGACCTATGTGCCGGTGGGCCGCATCGCCGACATGCTGCTGCACCCCGGCAAGCAGATCGAATGTTTCGGCCGGGCCATCACCTTTCCGGACATCCGCCTGGTCTATTCCATAGGCGGCAACCCCTTCCATCACAACACCAACCTGAACCGTTTCCTGCGCGCCTGGCAAGCGCCGGAAACGGTCATCGTCCACGAACCTTGGTGGAATCCCGCCGCCCGGCATGCCGACATCGTGCTGCCGGCGACCACCACCATGGAGCGCAACGACATCCTGGCGCACGAGAACTCCCCGTACTGGCTGGCCATGCGGCAGGTGATCCCGCCGGTGGGGCAGGCGCGCAACGACTTCGACATCCTGGCCGAGGTCGCCGGACGCCTGGGGTTCGAGGCGGCCTATACCGAAGGGCGCGACGAGATGGGCTGGCTGCGCCACATGTACGAGGTCGCGGCCGCCAAGGCGCGGGAGTCGGGCTACGCGCCGCCGGAATTCGACGCGTTCTGGCGGGCGGGGCAGTTCGCCTTTCCCCAGCCCGAGACCGGCTGCGTCCTGCTGGACGATTTCCGGCGCGACCCCGAGGGCCATCCGCTCGCCACGCCGTCGGGCAGGATAGAGCTCCATTCGCGCACGATCGAAGGCTATGGCTACGCGGACTGCCCGGCCCATCCCGCGTGGCTGGAACCGGCCGAATGGCTGGGCGGCGCGCAGGCCGCGCGCTATCCGCTGCACCTCCTGTCCAACCAGCCGGCTACCCGGCTGCACAGCCAGCTCGATCCGGCGCAGGCCAGCCGCGCGAGCAAGGTCGCCGGGCGCGAGCCCATCTCCCTGCATCCCGACGACGCGGCGGCGCGGGGCATCCGGGAAGGCGACGTGGTCCGCGTGTTCAACGACCGCGGGGCCTTCCTGGCGGGGGCCGTGCTGGCCGGGCACCTGATGCCGGGCGTTGCCCAGATCGCCACAGGTGCCTGGTACGACCCGCTGCAGGGCGGCGAGTCCGGTTCGCTGGACAAGCACGGCAATCCGAACATGGTGACGCTCGACAAGGGCACCTCGAGCCTGGCGCAGGGTTCGATGGCGCAGACCGCGCTGGTCGAGATCGAGCGTTTCGACGACGCGCCGCCGGTCACGGCTTTCGTGCCGCCGGCGGTGCGGCGGGCCTGATCGGGGCCGGGGCAGGGCGTAGAATCGGGGGATCCACCCTTAGGCTGTCGATTCATGAATGCCCCCGCTTTAGCCCCCTCCCTGCGCCGTCCGGTGCCCCAGGCCTGTCTCGATGCGCTGGCCGCCCGTTTCGGCGACCGCCTGTCGCTGAACGCGTCCGTGCGGGAACACCACGGCCGCGACGAATCCCCCTATCCGGCCGTGCCGCCCGACGCCGTGGTGTTCGCCGAGAGCACCGATGACGTGGTGGCGGCGGTCCAGGCCTGCGCCGCGCATGGCGTGCCGCTGATCGCCTACGGGTCGGGTTCGTCGCTGGAAGGGCATGTGCTGGCGATCGAAGGTGGTATCACGCTGGACGTGTCCCGCATGAACCGGGTCCTGTCGGTCAATCCCGACGACCTGACCGTTACCGTGCAGGCCGGCGTCACGCGCAAGCAGCTCAACAACGAGATCCGCGATACCGGACTGTTCTTCCCCATCGACCCCGGCGCGGACGCTTCGCTGGGCGGCATGGCCGCCACGCGGGCGTCCGGGACCAACGCGGTGCGCTACGGCACCATGCGCGACAACATCGTGTCCCTGACGGTGGTCACGGCCCAGGGCAAGGTCATCCGCACGGCTCGGCGCGCCAAGAAGTCCTCGGCCGGCTACGACCTGACCCGCCTTTTCATCGGCAGCGAAGGCACGCTGGGCCTCATCACCGAGGTCACGGTGCGCCTGTATCCCCAGCCCGAGGCGGTCTCGGCGGCGGTCTGCAACTTCCCCAGCGTGGACGCGGCCGTGGCGGCGGTCATCCAGACCATACAGATGGGCGTCCCGGTCGCCCGGGTCGAACTGCTGGACACCGCCACCGTCCGCGCGCTGAATCTCTACAGCAAGCTGACCCTGCGCGAGACGCCGCTGCTGCTGTTCGAGTTCCACGGCAGCCCGGCGGGGGTCGAAGAGCAGGCCACGACGGTGCAGGAGATCACGCGCGAGCACGGCGGCATGGATTTCGAATGGGCCGTGCATCCCGAGGACCGCAACCGCCTCTGGGCCGCGCGCCACAATGCGTATTTCGCGACCCTGCAATTGCGTCCCGGTGCCCGCGCCTCCAGCACCGACGTCTGCGTGCCGATTTCCCGGCTGGCCGACTGCATCCGGGAAACCAACGCCGACCTGGCCCAGGCCAGCTTCCCGACCTGCGTGGTCGGACACGTGGGCGACGGCAACTTCCACGTGCAGATGCTGCTGGACCCGGACAGCCAGGCCGAATGGGCCGAAGCCGAGACCATCAACCGCCGCATGGTCCGGCGCGCGCTGGACATGGACGGCACCTGCACCGGCGAACACGGGGTGGGCCTGCACAAGATGCAGTTCCTGGCCGAGGAACATGGCGAGGACGCGCTGGCGCTGATGCGGCAGGTGAAGCAGGCCTTCGACCCTTTGAATATCCTCAATCCCGGGAAGATATTGCCCCCCCCTACGCGCTGACGCGCGCCCCCCAGGGGGCCGACGGCGGTGGACCGGCGGAGCCGGATCCACCGTGTCGTGGTCTGGGTGGGGTTGTCTTGGTGCGGAGCACCGCATTCTTGCTTTGATCCTGGGCGCTGCGGATCCGGCTTTGCCGGTCCGCCAGCGCCGCCCCAAGGCGGGTCCCGGCCCCCTTGGGGGGCTGCCGCGTAGCGGCTGGGGGCCCACCACTCTGGGCGCCCGAAGGGCGTAGGGGGGGGTAATCCCACTATTGGGGAAAGCGGGGGCACGCTATCTTCAGAAGTTACTGGAGATGTGCATGAACGCCCCAACAGAAATCGGGCTGGACCCGATCGCGACCGAGCGCCAGGTAGAGGTGGTGCAGGCATTGCGCGATGTGCTTCCCAACTACTGCGTGCTGTTCAGGGAAGAGGACACGCGTCCTTACGAGTGCGACGGCCTGTCGCTGTTTCGCCAGGTACCCATGGTCGTGGTGCTGCCGGAAACCGAAGAGCAGGTGCGGCAGGTCCTGCGGTTGTGCAAGCGGATGGGCGTGCCGGTGGTGGCGCGCGGCGCGGGCACCGGGCTGTCGGGCGGGGCGACGCCGCATGCCGAGGGCGTGCTGCTGGGGCTGGCGAAGTTCAACCGCATCATCCAGGTCGACCCCGAGGCGCGCCAGGCGGTGGTGCAGCCGGGCGTGCGCAACCTGGCCATCTCCGAGGCCGCGGCGCCCCACGGGCTCTACTACGCGCCCGATCCCTCCAGCCAGATCGCCTGCACCATAGGCGGCAACGTGGCCGAGAACTCGGGCGGCGTGCATTGCCTGAAGTACGGCCTGACCGTGCACAACGTGCTGGCGGCGCGCGTGGTCACGATGGACGGCGAGGTGCTGGAGCTCGGTTCGTCGGCGCTGGACGAACCCGGCCTGGACTTGCTGTCCATCATCGTCGGCTCCGAGGGCATGCTGGGCATCGTGACCGAGGTCACGGTCAGGCTCATCCCGCGTCCGGCCGTGGCGCGGGTGGTCATGGCCAGTTTCGCGTCGGTCGAGGCGGCCGGCGATGCGGTGGCCCGGGTCATCGCCGCCGGCATCATTCCCGCCGGGCTCGAGATGATGGACCGGCGCGCCGTGCACATGGTGGAGCCCTTCGTGTGCGCGGGCTACGACCTCGACGCCGAGGCCATTCTGCTGTGCGAATCGGACGGCACCGAAGAGGAAGTGGCCGACGAGATCTGCCGGATCGAATCGCTGTTCGCCCAGTGCGGCGCGACGCGCCTGCAGGTTTCCTGTTCCGAGGCCGAGCGGCTGCTGTTCTGGGCCGGCCGCAAGAATGCGTTTCCGGCGGCGGGCCGGATTTCTCCCGACTATTACTGCATGGACGGAACCATCCCGCGCCGCTGCCTGGGGCGCGTGCTGTCGGCCATTGCCGAGATGGAGCACAAGTACGGCCTGCGCTGCGCGAACGTGTTCCATGCGGGCGATGGCAACCTGCATCCGCTCATCCTGTTCGATGCCAATGACATCGACGAGGTCGAGCGGGCTGAGCGCTTCGGCGCCGAGATCCTGGAGCTGTGCGTGGAGGTCGGCGGCACCATCACCGGCGAGCATGGGGTGGGGGCCGAGAAGATCGACCAGATGTGCGTGCAGTTCGCGCGCGAGGAACTGGACGTCTTCTTCGGCATCAAGCACGCCTTCGACGCGACCGGCCTGCTCAATCCCGGCAAGGCCATCCCGACGCTGGCCCGGTGCAACGAATACGGACGCCGGCATGTGCACCGCGATGCCATCCGTTTTCCCGAAATCCCCCGCTTCTGATTCCCATCCATGGACGTTCTGTTATCCGATCTTCGCGCCCGCGTGCTGATGGCCCATGTGGGCCGCAAGTCGCTGTACATCCGCGGCGGCGGCACCAAAGGCTTCTACGGGCTGCCGGTGGACCACGATGCCGTGCTCGACCTGTCGCCCTACGCGGGGGTCATCGACTACCAGCCCAGTGAGCTGGTGCTGAGCGCCAGGGCGGGTACACCCCTTGCGCAAGTGGAGGAGATGCTGGCGGAGCAGGGGCAGATGCTGGCCTTCGAGCCGCCGCATTTCTCGGACGGCGCGACGCTGGGCGGCTGCATCGCGACGGCGCTGGCCGGGCCGCGCCGGGCCAGCGCCGGTTCGGTCGGCGATTTCGTGCTGGGCGTGCGCCTGCTGGATGCGCAGGGGCGCGTGCTGCGTTTCGGCGGCGAAGTCATGAAGAACGTGGCGGGCTACGACGTATCCCGCCTCGTGGCCGGTTCGCTGGGCACGCTGGGCGCGATCCTGGAAGTGTCGTTGAAGGTGCTGCCCCGGCCCGCCTGCGAGACCACCCTGCGTTTCGAGCTGGACGAGGCCACGGCGCTGCGCCGGATGAATGCCTGGGGCGGCCAGGCGCTGCCCATCAGCGCCACGGCCTGGAGCGGCGGCGACGGTGCCGGGTGCCTGACCGTCCGCCTGTCCGGCGCCGGCGCCGCGATCGCCGCGGCGCGCGCGGCGCTGGGCGGCGAGGCGTTGGCGGACGACGAGGCCGGGGCATGGTGGCGGTCGCTGCGCGACCATACGCATCCCTTCCTGGCCGCGCGCACTCTGTGGCGCTTGTCGGTGCCTTCGGTGACCCGGCCGCTGGGCCTGGGCCCCACGCTGATCGAATGGGGCGGCGCGCAGCGGTGGCTGTGCGGCCCGCAGCCCGCCCAGCGCGTGCGCCAGGCGGCCGCGATGGCGGGCGGGCATGCCACGCTGTTCCGCGCCGTGTCGGTGGACGAGGCGCGGGCGTCGGGCGTGTTCCATCCGCTGTCGACGCCCGTGGCCGCCATCCATCGGCGCCTGAAGAACGAATTCGATCCGGAAGGGGTGTTCAACCCCGGCCGCATGTATCCCGACCTCTAGACACGAACCACCCATTCCATGCAGACACGGTTGACGGAGTCGATCAAGGACACCCCCGATGGCAGGCAGGCCGAGGCCATCCTGCGCAAGTGCGTGCATTGCGGGTTCTGTACCGCCACCTGCCCCACCTATCAGGTGCTGGGCGACGAGCTGGACAGCCCGCGCGGCCGCATCTACCTGATCAAGCAGATGCTGGAGGGCGGCGAGGTCACGGCCAGCACCCAGCTGCATCTGGACCGCTGCCTGACCTGCCGCAATTGCGAGACGACCTGTCCGTCCGGCGTGGAGTACGGGCACCTGATCGACATCGGTCGCCGCATGGTCGAGACGCGCGTGGAAAGGGCGCCCGGCGACCAGCTCAAGCGCGCGGTGCTGGGCCGGACGATGGCCACGCCGGCCTTCGGACTGGCCATGAGGCTGGGGCAGGCGCTGCGCCCGCTGCTGCCGTCCGCGCTGGCGGCCAAGGTGCCGCCGCGGCGGCCGGCGGGTCCGGTGCCGCGGCGCCGCCACGAGCGCCAGGTGCTGATGCTGGCGGGCTGCGTGCAGCCGTCCATGATGCCGGCCATCGATGCGGCCACCCTGCGCGTGCTCGATGCCGTGGGGATCTCGGCCTTGGTCGCGGCGGGGTCGGGCTGCTGCGGGGCGGCGCGTTTCCACCTGAACCAGCAGGCGGCGGCGCTGGCGCAGATGCGCGCCAACATCGACGCCTGGTGGGCCGACATCGACGCCGGCCGGATCGAGGCCATCGTGATGAACGCCTCGGGCTGCGGCGCCACGGTGCGCGAATATGCGCACCACCTGCGCGACGACCCGGCCTATGCCGGCCGGGCGGCGCGGGTGTCGGGCATGGTGCGCGACATCGCGGAGATCCTGGCGCCGCACGCTGGCGAACTCGCGCCGCGACTGGCCGGCCGGCTGGCCGCGCGGCCGGTCTTCCATCCGCCGTGCACGATCCAGCATTGGCAGGGTTTGAGGCCGCTGGTCGAACGCCTGCTGGCGGACCTGGGCTTCGCGCTCCGGCCGTTCGCCGAAAGCCATCTATGCTGCGGATCGGCGGGAACCTACTCGGTGCTGCAGCCGGAAATAGCCGGCGAACTGCGCGACCGCAAGCTGGCCGAGCTGGACAAGGCCGATCCCGATCTGATCCTGTCGGCAAACGTCGGCTGCCTGGCGCATCTGCAAGGCGGCACGGCGACCCCGGTCATGCACTGGGTAGAAGCGGTCGACGCCGCGTTGTCCGGCAAGCGGGTCAACGGCTAGCGGGCCGCGCCCACATCAGCCGCAGCTCGTCCAGCAGCTTGACGGCCGGCTGGGGAAGAATGCCCTTGGTGCGGCGGAACACCATCAACCGGCGTTGCAGGACCACGCCGGGGATGGACAGGGCGTCCACCAGCCCGGCGCCGCGCTCGGCCTCGAACATGGGGTGCGGCATCCAGCTCAGGAAACCGGCGTGGGCCACCATGCTCTTGATGGCGATGATGGAGCGCGTCTCCACCACGATGTCGGGCGGAGGCAGGCCGCGCGAGGTGAACAGGTGCATGAGTTCGTCGAACGGCGCCGTGCCGCGCGGCGGCAGCACCCATTTGTGGCCCTGCGTGTCTTCCAGCCGCAGCCGCGCGCGCTTGCGCAGCGGATGCGTGGACGCGGCGATGATCTGGCTGGTGTCGTGCCATTCGCAGTCGGGGATCACGCAGATGTCGGTCGTGTCCGGCATCGACACGCCGATGACGAGATCGATGTCGTGGGTCAGCAGCGCGTCGGTCAGCAGATCGCCCACGCCTTCGACCAGGTGCACCTGCAGGTTCGGCCACTGGGCCAGCACGCGCCCGATGGCCATGGGCAGCACGAGGCTGACCGCGCTGGCCACCGCGCCGACGCGTATGGTGCCGCGCGAGAGGCCGCGCAGCGCGTCGATTTCCTCGGTGGCCTGTTCGGCCTCGCGCTGCAGCAGCGTGGCGTGGGGCAGCAGGGCCTGGCCGAAGCTGGTCAGCATCATGCCGGTCGCGTAGCGCTCGAACAGCGGGGCGCCGATCTGGTCCTCCAGCCGGCGGATGGTGCGGCTCAGGGCGGGCTGGGTGATGTTGAGCGTTTGCGCCGCCCGGCCCAGCGTGCCGTGCTGGACCACGGCCAGGAAGGCGTTGAGCTGGCGTATGTCGAAGGTCATGCCAAAAGGTAATGACTTTTTCCTGAAAAAGCAATGTTCAGGCAAGGGTGTGCTCGCCATACTCTCGGGATTCGCCGGGCCCCAGCCCGCACCCACCCCTCCGCGGAGACGACCCCCATGACCACCGTCCGCGAAGCCGTGCTCGACCTGCTGCGCGCCTTCGACATGACCACCATCTTCGGCAACCCGGGATCCACCGAGCTGCCGCTCTTCCTGGATTTTCCCAGCGACTTCGACTACGTGCTGGGACTGCACGAAGGCGTGGTGGTCGCCATGGCCGACGGCTACGCGCAGGCCCGCCGCAACGCCTCGTTCATCAACCTGCATTCGGCGGCCGGCGTGGGCAATGCCATGGGCACCATCTTCACCGCCTACAAGAACCGCACGCCGCTGGTCATCACCGCCGGCCAGCAGTCGCGCTCCATCCTGCCCTTCGATCCCTTCCTGCATTCGGCGCAGGCCACCGAATTGCCCAAGCCCTACGTGAAATGGAGCTGCGAGCCGGCGCGGGCCGAGGACGTCCCGCTGGCGATCGCGCGCGGCTACTACATCGCCATGCAGCCGCCCTGCGGCCCGGTGCTGATCTCGGTGCCGGCGGACGACTGGTCGCGTGAATGCGAGCCGGTTCAGGCGCGCCGGGTCGGCAAGCTGCTGCGGCCCGATCCCGATGTCATGACCGAGATCGCCGGCGCGCTGGACGCGGCCCGCCGTCCGGCCTTCGTCATCGGTGCGGCCGTCGACCGCGACGGTGCCTGGGACGACGTGCTGCAACTGGCCGAGCGCCACAAGGCCGGCGTATGGGTCGCGCCCATGTCGGGCCGCTGCGGCTTTCCCGAGGACCATCGCCAGTTCATGGGCTTCCTGCCCGCCATCCGCGAGAAGATCGTCTCGATGCTGGGCGGCTACGACTGCATCTTCGTGATCGGCGCGCCTGCCTTCACCTATCACGTCGAGGGCTTCGGGCCGCACCTGCCGTCCGGCGCGAAGCTGGTCCAGCTCACCGACGATCCGCAGGTCGCGGCCTGGGCGCCGGTGGGCACCGCGGCGGTGGGCAGCATCAGCCTGGGCGTGCGCGAACTGCTGGCACGGACGTCGCCGCCCGTCCGCGAACTGCCGGCCCCGCGGGCGCCGCTGCCGCGCGCCGAGCCGTCCTCGCCCATGTCGGTCGCGTACGTGCTGCAGACGCTGGCCGAGGTGCGCGATCCCGCCTCCATCGTGGTCGAGGAATCGCCCAGCGCGCGGCCGGTCATGCACAAGTACCTGCCCATGCTGCAAAGCGAAACCTTCTACACCATGTGCAGCGGCGGCCTGGGCTACAGCATGCCGGCCGCCGTGGGCGTCGCGCTGGCCAAGCCGCAGAGCAAGGTCATCGGCCTGATCGGCGACGGCTCCAGCATGTACTCCATCCAGGCGCTGTGGACCGCGGCGCAGCTCAAGCTGCCGATCACCTTCGTGATCCTGAACAACCGGCGCTATGCTGCCCTGACGGAGTTCGCCCCCACCTTCGGCTTCAAGCCCGAGGATCCGCTTGCCGGCACCGACCTGCCCGATCTCGACTTCGTGTCGCTGGCGCGCGGGCATGCCTGCCAGGGCATCCGGGTGTCGGATCCCGCCAGGCTGGCCGATGTGCTGCGCGAAGCGCTGGCATCGCCGGTGCCCATCCTGGTGGACGTGGAAATCGCCTGATTCCGCCGTCACTATCCCCATTCTTCCAGAGCAGGAGACTGACATGAAAACCCTGACCATGCTGATCGACGGCCAATCCGCCGAGGCCTCCGGCAAGGCCACCTTCGAGCGCCGCAATCCGCTCGACGGCTCGGTCGCGACCCGGGCACCGGCCGCGGCTCCCGAGGACATGACCAAGGCGGTCGACGCCGCCGCGCGCGCGTTCACGAGCTGGCGCGAGACCGGCCCGGGCGAGCGCCGGGCGCTGCTGCTCAAGGCCGCCCAGGCGCTCGAAGCCAAGGGGCCGGCCTTCATCGAGGCGATGGCCGCCGAGACCGGCGCATCGGCCATGTGGGCCGGCTTCAACGTGCACCTGGCGGCCGGCATGCTGCAGGAGGCCGCGGCGCTGACCACGCAGATCAGCGGCGAGGTCATCCCGTCCGACGTGCCGGGCAGCCTGGCCATGGCCGTGCGCCAGGCTGCCGGCGTGGTGCTGGGCATCGCGCCGTGGAACGCGCCCGTGATCCTGGGCGTGCGGTCGCTGGCCGTGCCGCTGGCCTGCGGCAACACGGTCGTGTTCAAGGGCTCCGAAGTGTGTCCCGCCACGCATGGCCTGATCGTCGAGGCGCTGAACGAAGCAGGCTTTCCCGCGGGGGTGGTCAACTTCGTCACCAACGCCCCGGCGGACGCGGGCGCGGTGGTCGAGGCTGCCATCTCGCACCCCGCCGTGCGCCGGGTGAACTTCACCGGTTCGACCCGCGTGGGCAAGATCATCGCGCAGACCTGCGCCAAGTATCTCAAGCCCGTCGTGCTGGAGCTGGGCGGCAAGGCGCCGCTGGTGATCCTGGACGACGCCGACCTGGACGCCGCGGTCAGCGCGGCCGCCTTCGGCGCCTTCGCCAACTCGGGCCAGATCTGCATGTCCACCGAGCGCATCGTCGTCGACGAGAAGATCGCCGACGAATTCGTCGCGCGCTTCGGCGCCAAGGCCAAGTCGCTGCCGCTGCAGGATCCGCGCAAGGGACCCGCGGTCCTGGGGTCGGTGGTCGACATGGCCACCGTCGAACGCTGCAACGCCATGATCGACGACGCGCTGGCCAAGGGCGCGGTGCTGGTGTGCGGCGGCAAGGCCGAGAACACGCTCATGCCCGCCACCATCCTCGATCGCGTCACGCCCGACATGCGCATCTACGGCGAAGAATCCTTCGGGCCGGTCAAGGCGGTGGTGCGGGTCGATGGCGTCGAGGCCGCCATCGCCAGCGCGAACGATACCGAGTACGGCCTGTCCTCGGCCGTGTTCGGGCGCGACGTGGCGCGCGCCATGCAGGTGGCGCGGCGCATCGAATCGGGCATCTGCCACGTCAACGGCCCCACCGTGCACGACGAGGCGCAGATGCCGTTCGGCGGCGTCAAGGCCAGCGGCATCGGACGTTTCGGCGGCAGCGCCGGCATCCATGAGTTCACCGAGCTGCGCTGGATCACCGTGCAGACCACGCCTCGCCACTATCCGTTCTGATCGCCCCGCGCCGGCCGTCCGCTGCGGTCGGGCGAGGCGCGGGCATCCGTGTTCGTTCATGACAAAACAGGAGACAGACATGAACCGTCAAGCAGGCAAAGCGGCCCTCGCGGCCAGATGGAGCGCGCTCGCGCTGGGATGCGCGGTGGCCTTCGGCGCCATGGCGCAGTCCTATCCGACCAAGCCCGTGAAGGTCGTGGTCAACTTCCCGCCGGGCGGTGCCGCCGACCAGATCGCGCGCGCCATCACCGGCCCCCTGCAAGAGGTGCTGGGCCAGCCCGTGGTGGTCGAGAACAAGGGCGGGGCGGGCGGGAACATCGGCGGCGAGGCGGTGGCCCGCTCGGCGCCCGACGGCTATACCCTGCTGATGAGCTCCGGCGGCATGGTGTCGGTTAATCCGTACATCTATCCCAAGATGTCCTTCGACCCCATCAAGGATCTCGCGCCCGTGGCCGCGGCCGCCAAGGTCAAGGTGTTCCTGGTGGTCAAGCCGGGCAAGCTGCCCACCGACGTCAAGTCGTTCATCGACTACCTGAAGGCCAATCCCGGCAAGCTGACCTACGGCACGCCGGGCAACGGCAGCTCGCCCCACCTGGCCGCGGAAATGTTCCAGAGCCAGGCCGGCGTGAGCGCCGTCCATGTCCCGTACCGCGGCGCGGCGCCCGCGCTGGTGGACCTGCTGGCCGGGCAGATCGACTTCGCCTTCGACCCGGGCATCGCCATGCAGCACGTGAAATCGGGCAAGCTCAACATGCTGGCCGTGGGCAGCCTGACGCGCTCGCCCATGTTTCCCGACGTGCCCACGCTGGACGAGGCCGGCCTGAAGGGCTTCGATGCCGATACCGTGTTCGGGTTCTACGCGCCCGCCGGCACGCCCAAGGACATCGTCGCCAAGCTCAATACCGAGATCAACAAGATCGTGAGCACGCCCGCCTTCCGCGAGCGCCTGGTGGCCCTGGGCGGCGACCCCGCGCCGATGACGCCCGAGCAGTTCCACGAGCGTGCCGAATACGATGCCAAGCGCTTCGGCGCCATCATCCGGGACCGCAAGATCGTCGGCGATTGACCGCCTCTTCCGCGCCCGGCCTGGCCGGGCGCGGCGGTGGCGGCACCTCGGTGGGAATGGATCTTCTTGATTATTAAATAAGAACAAGTATCATTATCATTAAGATCCATAAAAGCGGGGCGGGCGATTCTCCATGGATGCCGTCAACACTTCACCGTCGCCTCAGTCCATATCGACGCTGTACAGCGAGAACCAGCGGTGGCTACAGGACTGGCTGCGGCGCAAGCTGGGCGATACGCACATGGCCGCCGATTTCGCCCAGGACACCTTCCTGCGGATACTGGCGGGCGTGGCTAAAGGGCAGTTGCCGGTGCTGCATGAACCGCGCCACTACCTCGTCACCATCGCCAATCGCGTCATGGTCGACCATTTCCGGCGCCAGGCGCTGGAGCGGGCGTGGCTGGACGCGCTGGCGCTTGCTCCCGAACCCGTCCAGTTCTCGCCCGAGACGCAACTGGCCGCGATCGAAACGCTGTGCGAGATCGACGCGATGCTGCAAGGGTTGGGCGCGAAGCCGCGGCAAGCCTTCCTGATGTCGCAGCTCGAGGGACTGGGCTATGCCGAGATCGCCCTGCGCCTGGAGGTCACGGTAAGTTCCGTCAAGAAGTACATGGCTCGTGCAACGGAGCAATGCCTGCTCTTCCTGGTGCGGGCGGGCGAGTTCTCCACGTGACGGCGGCCGGCCCGGCGGGTGCCGTTTCCGCCCCTCGTCTGCTGGCGCTGCGCGAAGCCGCGCAATGGCATGCGCAATTGTGCGCGGAACCGCCGGATGCCGCGCAGCGCGAACGATGGGCCCAATGGCACGATGGCAATGCCGACAACAAGTGGGCCTGGGACCAGCTCGAACGGCTGCAACGCCGGTTGGGCAGCGTGCCGGGCAAGATGTCGGCGGCGGCGCTGGACCTGGCCGGATCGCGGGCAGGCAGCCGCCGAGCCATGCTGCGGGGCCTGGGCGGGCTGGCCATGCTTGGCGGGGGACTGCTGGTGGCCCGGCAGCCGGTGTTTTCCAGCGCCGACTATCAGGCGGCCAAGGGCGAGATCCTCCCCCTCGTGCTCGAGGACGGCACGCGTCTGGTCCTCGACAGCCAGGCCGCCGTCGACGTCCGTTTCGACGCTAGCCAGCGCCTGGTCTGGCTGCGGACCGGCAACGTGCTGGTCGAAACGGCCGCCGATCCGGCGCGGCGTCCGTTCCGGGTCGGGACCCTCCATGGCCTGGCAACGTCGGTCGGGACACGCTACACCGTCCGGCTGGAGGCGCGCGCCACGCGGGTCGCCGTGCTCGAACATGCGGTCCTGCTGCATCCCGCCCGGGCGTCCGCGCCGGCGCGCCTGATCCACGCGGGGCAGGAGGCCGTCATGTCGGAGCGGGAAGTCCAGGCAGTGGCCCGGGCCGATCCCGCGCGAGCGCTGTGGGCCAAGGGCGTGCTGGTCGTTTCCGACTGGCCGCTGGGCGATGTGGTCGCGGAGCTGGCCCGTTACCGCCCCGGTTGGCTGGGCTGTGATCCGGCCGTCGCCGGCTATCGGGTCTCCGGCTCGTTTCCCCTGAAAGACAGCGATGCCGCGCTGGCCGCCCTGCGGCGCACCTTTCCGGTGGAGGTCCGGCGCCGGACCCGCTATTGGACGCGGATCGTCCGTCGCTAGCGGGCCGCGGCCTTTTTTTCCGGGTGATTGTCCTTTTGGGCGCGTTCGTTCGACTCCCTATCAGGAGCACGTATTTCACGAACGTCTTGGCGAAAGGATGACCATGTTGCAGGGCCGCGCGTGCGCGTTCCGGCGCACTCTCGCGCGTCGGTTGTTGTGGAGCTTGATGCTGGCGGCCAGCCTGCCGGCGATGATGCCGACGGGCACCGCCGTGGCGGCCGAGGCGCGCCACTACGAGGTGCCGGCCGGACCGCTGGGGGCGGCGCTCAGCCAGTTCGCGGGCATGGCGGGCGTGGTGCTGTCGTTCGATGCCTCCTGGCTGGCCGGCATGCGCAGCCCCGGGCTGCGCGGAATGTTCACGGTGCAGCAGGGCTTCAACACCTTGCTGGAGGCCAGCGGCTTCGAGGCCGTCCATGACGCGGGCATCTATTCCCTGCGGCGCAGCTCGATCGGCCAATCGATGTTGCCGACCATCACGGTCGAGGGCACGCGCGACCAGGATCCCAAGGACGAGGCCTACCGGACCGCCGGTTCTCGCAGCGTGCTGACCCGCGAAGACATCGAGCGCAATCGCGGCACGTCGGTGGGCGACATCTTCCGCGACACGCCCGGCGTGCTGGTGGGCGAGCTTCGCAACAGCGGCGGACTGGACATCAACATCCGCGGCATGCAGGGGCAGGGCAGGGTGCCCGTCCTGGTGGACGGCGCCCGCCAGGAAACCACGGTATACCGGGGATACTCCGGCGCGGTCTCGCGCAGCTACATCGATCCCGACCTGATCGGCGGCATCCAGATCGACAAGGGCCCGACCCTGTCGGCCGAAGGCACCGGCGCCACCGGCGGGCTGGTCAGCATGCGGACCATCAAGGCCGAAGACATCGTGCGGCCCGGCCAGGATTTCGGCCTGCGCGTGCGCGGGCAGGCCATCGGCAACAACAGCGGCTCGCCCGTGGCGGCCGATACGCCGGCCGGGCTGTATACCGGCGGCACGCTGGGCGTTGCGCCGGTCTACCGCGCCGATTGCGTGACGGCCGCCGCCTGCTCCGGGCGATACGCCCTGCCCGAGGAATGGGGCAACCCCGAGGGGCTGGACCGGCCCGGCACCTTCCGGCCCAGGAGCTATGCCGGCAGCCTGGCCATCGCCAAGCGCTGGGAGAAATTCGATCTGGTCGCGGCCTATGCGCAACGCGAGCAAGGCAATTACTACGCCGGCGCGCACGGCCCCTCGGCGTGGGTCGATGTTTCGAACCGGCGCAAATTGCCGTTCTATACCGAGGTTCGCCCCGAGGTCCGCGGGGCCTCGTATTTCCAGGCCGGCGAGCGCATTCCCGGCACCAACTACGAAAGCAGGTCCGCGCTGCTCAAGGGCACCGTCTACCTGCCGCAGGACCAGGAGCTCGAACTGAGCTACCTGCGCTATCGCAGCGTGTACAGCGAGATCATGCCTTCGCAGATCGTCCGTTTCGCCAACTTCGCGCCGATCACGCAGCCACGCAACAGCGACGTCACCGTCGACACCTACAGCAGCCGCTACCACTGGAATCCGGCCGGCATGCCCCTGCTGGACCTGCGCGCCAATCTTTGGCACACCCGCACTCGCGCCACCAACAACAGCCCCAGCGCGATCCAGCCCGATCTCTACAACAACGAGCGCGAGAAATACCGGCGCTGGGGGCTGACCCTGGAGAACACCTCCAGCCTGGATCATCGCGCCTGGGGCGAAAGCCAGTTGCGCTATGGCGTGGCCGGACAATGGGAGGATGTCGGCACCACGCCCCTGGCGCCGGACTTCCGGGGACTTGCGGGGCGGCAGGGCAGCCGCGACGAATACAGCGCGTTCGTGGCCTGGCTGTACAAGCCCGTGGAAACGGTGGCCCTGGACGTGGGCGTGCGCCATACCCGTTTCAAGTCGCATGACGACAAGCCCATCACGGTCCATGACCCGCAGAGCCCGAACTGCGTGGATGCCAATGGCGATGGCGCCTGCGATCCGCTGCCCAACCGCAACAAGCAAAGCGGCACCGCGCCGGTCATCAGCCTGAGCTGGGAGCCGGGCAAGCACGGCCTGCAGTTCTACGGCCGTTATGCCGAGGCCTACCGCATGCCCAGCCTGTTCGAGAGCACCTCCGGCTTTTCGTTCGATGCCACGTCCGACGTCATCCTCAAGCCCGAACACACCAGGAGCAAGGAAGTCGGCGTCAACTATCTCAAGGACGGCATCCTGGCTGGCCACGACAGATTGCGCCTGAAGCTGGCCTACTTTCGCAACCACACCAAGGACTACCTGACGCGTACGACTCCCAACCTGTGGGAAGAGGGCGGCGCGGGCGGCGAGCTGAGCCAGGCCTCCAACTTCACCATGCGCAACATCGACAGCGCGACCTTCAACGGGCTGGAGTTGTCGGGTTCGTACGACCTGGGCGTGGTGTTCACGCAATTCGGCGCCACCAAATACAACAAGATCGAGATCTGCCATACCGGCAGCTATCGGGCTGAGCGCTGCAACGACTACGGTATCGCCGGCAGCTACATCAACAACATGGTGCCGCCCAAGTGGCACGGCAGCATCACCCTGGGGGCGCGCCTGCTGGACTACCGGCTCGTACTGGGCGTGCGCGGCACCTTCATGGGCCGGCGCACCAATGCGCCGCAATACAACGACGACACCCAGCGCAGCTTCCTTTCCATCGTGCCCTGGCATGCCTACCGGGTGTTCGACCTGTTCGCCAGCTACCGGGTCAACGATCGCGTCAGCATCGATTTCAACCTCGACAACATCACCGACCGCTATTACCTCGACGCCCTGAGCCTGGGACTGATCCCCGCCCCGGGTCGCACGGCGCGAGTCAGCGTGACCTTGAGGTATTGAGACCTTGGATATTCCATTCAACCACCAGAGGGTTCCACAGCCATGATTCTTTCCTTGCGCAACCTCAGGGCGGGGCTGGCGGGCATCGCCGTCATGCTGCTTGCCGCATGCGGCGGTGGAGATGGCGGCGGCGCCGGCTCCGGCACCGCGCGGCCCACCGCCATCGCCACCGCCGACCGGACCAGGGTGCCCATCGGCACGGCCGTCACGCTCGACGGCAGCGCCAGCACCACGCCCAATGGCGGCACGCTGAGCTATGCGTGGACCTTGTCGGCCAAACCCGAGGGCAGCGGCGCGGTATTGTCCAACAAGGCCAGCGCCAGGCCGACCTTGACCCCGGACCTGCCGGGCGACTACGCGGCCGACCTGATCGTCAGCGACGGCACGTCCAGCGGCAGCGCGCGCGTGACCATCACGGCGACCAGCGTCAATCCGCTGGCAGTGGCCATTCCCGCGGAACAGACGGTATTACGCGGCGCCACCGTCGTGCTGGACGGCAGCCACAGCCTCGCGCCCACCGGCGCGGCCGTGGGCGAGCTGCGGTATCAATGGACCCTGGTCGAGCAACCCGACAATGAGCTGATCACCGCCCTGAGAGACGCGACCAGCGCGAAGGCGGGTTTCCTTGCCGACCGGGTCGGCATCTACCGCGCCAGTCTCGTCGTGCGCCATGGAGACAAGACCAGCGAGCCGGCCGACGTCAGGATCACCGTCAATACCGGCAACAGCCTGCCGGTCGTTTCCATCACCGCGCCGGCGGATGCCGCGTACGACCGCAACGGCTACCTGGTCTTTGCCGGCACGCTGCGCCGGCCCGTGGTGCTCGACGGCAGCGGCAGCAAGGATCCCGACGGCGATGCGCTGGGCTACCGCTGGCGTTTCCCGACCACCGCCGCCATTCCGGTCGGCAGCAAGGCCACGATCGCCAATGCCGATAGCGCCAAGGCCGAATTCGTTCCCGACGTCGTCGGCAAGTACACCTTCGACTTCATGGCGTACGACGGACACGCCGCCACCACGCAGCGCGTGATCGTGAACGTCGCGAAAGCCGCGGACGATACCGTCAATACCGCTCCGGTGGCCGGCATCTCGGGCACCGGCGAATGCGAGCTCGGCGGAACCTCCATCTACTACCCCTATTGCACGATTGCCGCCTATGCCTCCCACGATCCTGAAGGCGATCCGCTGACCTACCAGTGGACCTACTGGAACCAGGCCACCCCGGGCGAGCGGCTGACGTCGACGGCCAGCTCCGTGGTGCTGGATGGCAGCAAGACGGGCAACTGGCGGTTCGAGCTCGTCGTCAGCGACGGCAAGCTGGACAGCGCGGTCGCGGACTATGCGCTCAGCATCAAGACGGGCGCCAATGTCGCACCGGTGGCCAGCGCCAAGGTGGACGTGGCCAAGATCCTGGTCGGCCAGACCATCACCTTCGACGGCAGTGCCAGCTCCGACAAGAACGGCGACCAGCTTTTCTACACCTGGACCCTGGAGCGCCCGGCCGGCAGCAGCGCCGTGCTGACCCAGAGCCAGAACGATCCCACCGCCAGCGTGGTGGCCGATAAGCCCGGTCCGTACATCGCCTTTCTGCAGGTCAAGGATTCCAAGGGAGCGATCAGCAACCGGGTGGGGGCGACGACCAGCGCCAGCGCCTTCGCCAAGGTGGGCAACAACCCGCCGGTACTGACGCGCCTTTCGCTTCAGAATCACTACATCTGGTATCCGAACGGCAATGGCGGCCTGGACAGCGGAACCACGCCGGGCCAACCGGTGATCGCCGAGTCCGCCCCGATGTTTCTTACCTCGAACGTCCAATACATGTTCGACCCGGATCAGGACTCGCCGCTGTACTACGACATTTCTGTCATCAAGCAGCCCGAAGGCGCCAATTTCCCTTCCTATTCGTGCTCGACGGCCGCCGGGGAAAAGTGCCACCCCAATGGAAACGGCTTCGACCTTACTGTGCCCGGCGATTACGTGGTGGAGGCAAGGATCAGCGACGGGGTCGCCGTTTCCGACCCCAAACGCGTAGCTTTCACGGTCATCAAGGGACGTGAGAACTACCCGACGCTACTGTTGGAGCGGCTCCTGGCCAATGACCGCGATTCGGACGTGGAAGGCAACATCCAGTTGTTCTTTCCCTTCACGGCCGCCGCGAATGCGCGCTTCAGCAATGTCCAGCCGGTGGAAAGCGGCGCTACGTCATTGGCCGTCGAACGCTTTCGCCTGACGGCCTTCGACCGCGACTACACCATCGTGGACCTGGGCACGTCCTCGGTGGTCGAGGGCTATCAGCCCGTCTTCAACGGTCTTCGGAACAACCAGGTGATTCGCAAGGGCGACTCGGTGGAGTTTTCCCTGGAGCGTCCGCCCATCGCCAATGAAGCACAGCTCCATGCCGCATGGACGGCGTTGGGCAATACGGCCGAGGGCAATGCGGAGGGAGCGCGCCTGCAAAAGATCGTGGATGCCTATCAGTTCACGTGGTCCTTCCGGGTTGCGGAAAAGGAAGGCTACACCTTGCATCGGGGGCCGCTCAATTGAACGTTCGCGGCCGACTGGGGAGGCCGCGGCCCGGCGGGCGCCGGGCCGCCTGTCCGCGGCATTCCGCCACGGGCGTCCCGTGTGCCTGGCACACATCCAAGGAGTGATGATCATGAAGCAAGCACTGATTGCACTGGCCATTCTCGCCGTCTCCGGCGCGGCACAGGCGCAGACCTACGAGGTCGTGAGCGACAAGGCGGGCGTGGTGAATCTCGTCAACCTCGGACCCACCACCGTGGGTGGATTCCATGGCCCGATCGGCGCGCCGGGCATCGCGGCCGCCGGCACCAGCGACTACATCAGCCTGCAAAGCATCGAGTCGTTCACCCACGTCTCCGCGCTGGACCAGACCCTGGCCGGCACCAGCACCAACTGGGTCTTCACCTACCATCAGTTGGCGCCCGGCTTCATCCATACCGAGCCGGAACACGAGGGAGAGGAACCGCTGGCGGTCGGCCTGGACGGCATCAAGATTCCCGGCCTGGCCAAGAGCGTCTACTTCGGCATCGCCAGCGCGGATTCCGCCACGCCCGGCCTGGTCGACCACCAGGCGTGGTACGTGGGCGACAAGAAGGACCGCGTCCTGCCGTCGTCGTCGACCGACTATGTAGGCGTGGCCCTGGTGGCCACCCCGAGCACCGCCGTCAACGCACCGAGCGTCCTGCCTGGCCAGTTGACGGTGTCGTCGGGCGCCACATCCATTTCGGGGCAATTCACCGCGGGGAGCGGCACGGGCAAGAAAACGCTGGAAATCGCCGCTACCGGCGGCGCGGTTTTCAGCGGGACTGCCAAGTACTACGTGGGCACGACCGCTCCGGGCGCGACGAACGGCACCAGCCAGGGCCAATTCTTCGGTGATGCCGGCGCGAACGCCAGCGCGCTGGCCGGGGTTGCCAGCGGCACCTATCTCGGCACGGGCTATGTCGCTTCTTTCGGCGCGCGCCAGAAGTAAGCGGCGCCCGTCTTTCCTGATGTCCACCAAAAAAGAAACCGCCGCCTGAGACGTTGGCGCGTGGTTTCTCCAGGCCCCGCTTTCCTTTCGGATGGGGCCTGGTCGACTGGTATCGCGCCGGCCCCATGACCGTTTCATTTCCTCGCTTTCTCCGCTGGACCGCCTGGCTGTGGTGCCTGGGCCTGGGCTCCGCCTGGGCCCAGCAGGACACGGCTGACCGGCTCTGGCAGGGTGCCGAGCAGCAATCCCGGCAAATCCGCCGCCAGGCCGCGCCGTCCCGTCCCGATGGCCAGGGAGGCTGGGTCCACGAGTCCATGCTGTCGGCCTGGCAGGTTCCCGAAGCCCGGGTAGGGCAGCTTACGCTCGCGATCCTGAACGCCGTCAATCAGCACGACTGGTTCGGCGCGGACCGGCTGCTGCGCCAGTACCAACAGGTTCCCAGGCACGATCCGGCACTGTTCACGTTCGTCGAGGCCAGCCGCCTGGCGGCCCAGGGCGATCATGCCGACGCCATCGACCGCTACCGCCAGGTGCTGCAGGCAAACCCCTTGTTTACCCGAGGCGACCTGGACCTGGCACGCGTGCTGTTCATCGACAATCGCCTGCGCGATGCGCAGGCGATCTTCCAGCGGCTGCAGGCCCGGCCGCTTCCGCCGGAAATCGAGCGGCACGTCGCCGACTATCTGGCGGCCATCGAGCAGCGCACGCGCATGCGGATCACGCTGTCCCTGTCGGCGGTACGCGAGGACAATCTGAACAATGCTTCGACGATCGTGGACCCGTGCGCCCTGCGGTTCCTGGACGCATGCTTCGAGAACGTGCCGGGCCGCAAGGCCGCCGACACCGGCGCCTATTTCGAAGGCACCGTCAACAAGCTATGGCCGCTGGCGGGCAACCACGCCTTCATGCTGCGCAGCCTCAACTATGGCAACCGCTACCGGAACGAAGACGATTACGGCAACCTCGCATCGACCACTTACTTCGGTTACCAGTACGGGTCGGCGCGCAATCAGTTCCAGTTCCTGCCGCTGTTCGAATACGACCGCGAAGGCGGGCATAAGGCCTATCACGCCTTTGGTTTTCGAACCAGCATCAGCCGGCAGGTCAGCCCGCGCGCGATGCTCGAAGCCAGCTACGAATATAAGCATCGCCATTTTGCGCAGCGGCTGGAGAGCCTGCAAGGCGACTTTCGCAGCATAGGGCTGTTCGGGCAGTACGCCGTCCGCCCCGATCTTCTGGTGTACGGCAGCCTGTCCTGGCGCGAGAGCGAGGCGAACCTCGGCATCTTCGCCTACCGCGAAAAGAGCGCGCGTCTGGGAATCTACAAATCGTTCGGCGGCAAGGTGGCGGTCAACATGGCCTACGGCTACCGCCAGCGGCAGGCGGACGAGGCCGTCGCGCTATTCGGGAAGCGCCAGCGAGACCACGAGGGCAGCCTGTACGTGAGCGTGTCGCTGCCGGGCTACGCCTGGCAGGGGATGACGCCCACCATGAGCTACGAGTACCGCAAGAATCGCAGCAGCATCCCGCACCTTCATACCTACGAGAAGAACCGCCTCACGCTGGGCTTCACCAAGGTTTTCTGACGATGCTTCAACACCCTTTAACGGAATCCCCAACATGAAGATCCAACTCCGACACCTGCTTTTCCCGTGTCTGCTGCCCGTGCTGCTGGGCGGCTGCCTGTCCACCGCCCACGTTCGCGCCGTGCCGGACGAAAAGCGTCCGCAGGTTATCAGCCATGCCGAAGGCCTGGAGCGCGACCGGCAGGCCATCCTGGCGATGGTGGGCGAGTACCGGGTCGGCTTCAATTTCGAGGAAAGCGATCCCGCGCCTGGCTACGAGCCCAAGCGGCGCTACCGCAGCGGCGCCTACGAGATGGTGCTGGTGGCCGAGGACCAGGGCGACCGCATCGTGCTCCAGCACCTGCTGGTGCATCGCACCGCCGGCTTCGTGGTCAAGCACTGGCGGCAGGACTGGCACTACCAGGCGCCGGCGCGGCTGGAGTTCACCGAGAACCAGACCTGGCGCCTGCGTCCCATCGATCCGGCCATCACCAAGGGAGCCTGGACGCAGTGCGTCTACGAGGTCAGCGATGCGCCGCGCTACTGCGGCACCGGCAAGTGGACCTACGAGAACGACATTCCGACGTGGACCTCGGATGCCGGGTGGCGGCCGCTGCCGAGGCGCGAATATACCCGGCGCGCCGACTACAACGCGTTGGGCATCGTCAACACGCACCGCATCACGGCCGAGGGCTGGCTGCACGAACAGGCCAATCGCAAGGTGGTGCGCGAAGGCGAGCGGGAACGCGCAACACTGGTGCGCGAGACCGGCGTCAACGACTACCGCCGCATTACCGGCTTCAACTTCCGCAGCGGCCAGGTCTATTGGGACAACACTTCGGACTACTGGCGCCGCATCCGTGCCGAGTGGAGCCGGCGCATCGCCCTGGGGCAGGGGGTCAGGCTGAACTATCCGGTCGATGGCATGAAGATGATCATGAGCATGTACATCCAGTCCCAGCAGGCGTACAACGGCGTCGCGATCGGCGACGCCGACATCCGCGAGCTGTTCGATCCGTGGGTGTCGGCACCCTAGTCGGGGGCAGGGGCGCGGGGCGCCCGTCCGTTCAGGCGTACAGGCGCTCGCGCTCTTCGCCGCGGACCACGCGCAGGCGGCTGGCCGCCACGCCGGCGTTCAATTCGCGCACGCTGGCGTGCAGCCGGTCGGCGATCTCCGCCGAGAGCTGGTAGCCGGTCACGGCGTCGCCCGAGATCTGCGCATCGGCGGCAAACACCGCGCTCAGGATATGGCGCGCGCCCAGCGCGTTCAGCACGGGCCGCAGGGCATAGTCCACGGCCAGCAGATGAGCCGGCGAGCCTCCCGTGGCCAGCGGCAGGACGACCTTGCCCTGTAGCGCGGTCTGGGGAAGCAGGTCCAGGAAGGTCTTCAGGATCCCGCTGTAGGCTGCCTTGTAGATGGGCGTGGCGATGACCACGGCATCGGCCGAAGCCAGGGACCGGAGCGCGGCGGCGATGCGGGTATCGGCGGTGTCGGCCGCCAGCAGGGCCTGGGCGGGCAGGTCGCGTACGTTCAGCGAGCGGATCGCGTAGCCCGCCTGTTGCAGGTGCGCGTCCAGGGTCCGGGCCAGCAGGGTCGAACGCGAGACGGCCGAGGGGCTGCCGGTAATGGTCAGGATCGAGTACATGGCGGGCTGCTGAATGTCGAGGCTGTCACCATAAGCCCGCGCCCGCCGGAACCCAACCAAGAAATTCGCATTTGCTCAGAAGCTGAACGCACAAGCGGCGCGTTCACATCTGCTCACGAACCGAACCATCCGCTTGCGATGCCCGGCTTGTGTCCGTCCCGCGGCGCTCATATCTTCCGGTTATTGGCTTATGTGGAAAACGCCGATGGATCTCGTCGTCGCCACCCGCGACGGGCTGTATTGCCCGCCCGGTCGCTTCCATATCGATCCGTGGCGCCCCGTCGAGCGGGCGGTGATCACCCATGCCCACGCCGATCATGCCCGCCCGGGGCACGGCGCCTACCTGGCCGCCGCGGCGGGAGAACAGGTGTTGCGCATCCGGCTGGGCGACATCCCGCTGCAGACACTGGAATATGGGCGGGCGGTGGAGCTGGACGGGGTCAAGGTATCGCTGCATCCCGCCGGCCACGTACTGGGTTCGGCCCAGGTACGCATCGAGTACCGCGGCGAGGTCTGGGTGGCCTCGGGCGACTACAAGCTCGAGGCCGACCCGACCTGCGCGCCCTTCGAACCGGTGCGCTGCCATGTCTTCATCACCGAGTCGACCTTCGGCCTGCCCATCTATCGCTGGCCTGGCCGCGAGGCGCTGTTCGGCGAGGTGAACGACTGGTGGCGGCGGAACGCCCAGGCGGGGCGCGCCTCGGTGCTGTTCTGCTACGCCTTTGGCAAGGCGCAGCGCATCCTGGCCAGCGTGGACCCTGCCATCGGACCTGTCGTCGCGCATGGCGCCGTGGCCGCCATCGACGACGGCTATCGCCGTAGCGGCGTCCGGCTGCCGCCCGCCTTGCGCATGGCCGATGTCGCCAACAAGTCCACGCTGCGGCAGGCGCTGGTGCTGGCGCCGCCTTCGGCCCAGGGTTCGCCCTGGATCAAGCGTTTCGGCGACCATTCCGACGGCTACGCCAGCGGCTGGATGCGGGTGCGGGGCAACCAGCGGCGCAAGGGCGTGGACCGTGGCTTCGTGCTGTCCGACCATGCGGACTGGCCTGCCCTGCAGCGTGCCGTCGACGCCACCGGAGCGCAGCGGGTTTTCGTTACCCATGGCAGCGCGCATGCCATGGTGCGCTGGCTGCGCGAGCGCGGCCTGGATGCGGAGACGTTCGCTACCGAGTACGGCGATGAAGACGACGGCGACACCGGCGATCTCGTGGCAGGGGCGGACGAAACATGAAGGCCTTCGTCGATCTTTATGTCGCGCTCGAGGCCACGACCTCCAGTCTGGGCAAGCGCGCGGCCATGCTCGACTATCTGCGCCAGGCGCCGCCGGCCGATGCCGCCTGGGCGGTGTATTTCCTGGCGGGCGGCAAGCCGCGGCAACTGGTGCCGGCCAAGCTGTTGAAGGACTACGCGCGCGAGGCCGCCGGCATTCCCGAATGGCTGTTCGAGGAAAGCTACCAGGCCGTGGGAGACCTGGCCGAGACCATCGCCTTGCTGCTGCCCGACACGCCGCATGCCGACGATGCCAGCCTGGCCGCATGGATGGAGCACAGTCTGCTGCCGTTGCGCGGCATGGATCCCGGACCCTTGAAGCCCCGCTTGCTGGAGGCCTGGGGCCGGCTCGACACGCGCGGCCGGCTGGTTTTCACCAAGCTCATTACCGGCAGTTTCCGCGTGGGAGTGTCGCGGCTGCTGGTGACGCGCGTCCTGGCCGAGCTGGCCGGGGTGGATGCCAAGGAGGTCGCCCAGCGCATGGTGGGCTATACCGATCTGAACGCGCGGCCGTCGGCCCAGGGCTATCTGGCCCTGATCGCCGCCGAGGCGCCGGCTGGCCGCCAGGAAAGCGGAATGCCGTATCCGTTCTTCCTTGCCCATTCCTTGCAGGCGGACATCGCGGATTTCGATCGCCTGCTGGGGCCGGCGGCCGATTGGCTGGTGGAGTGGAAGTGGGACGGCATCCGGGCGCAACTGGTGCGGCGCGCGAGTGGAGCGTGGCTGTGGTCGCGCGGCGAGGAGCTGGTCAGCGACCGTTTCCCCGAGCTGCTCCAGGCCGCGGCGGCCTTGCCTGAAGGAACCGTATTGGACGGCGAGATCGTCGTCCGCAAGGAGGGCAGGGTGCAGCCCTTCGCGCAATTGCAGCAGCGGATAGGCCGCAAGACGCTGACGCCGCGAATCCTGCGCGACGTACCCGTGGCGCTGCTGGCCTACGACCTGCTGGAACGGGAGGGCCAGGACTGGCGCGCCCGGCCCCAGCGCGAGCGGCGCGCCGCGCTGGACGCGCTGCTGGCCGCCGCGGGAGTTCCCGTGTTGCTGCCCAGTCCGCTGCTTGGGGAAAGTTCCTGGGAAGACTACGCCCGGCTGCGCGAGAGTTCGCGCGAGCGCGGCGTGGAAGGCATGATGCTCAAGCAGGCCGGCGGCAGCTACGGCGTGGGGCGCAGCAAGGACGTGGGGCTGTGGTGGAAGTGGAAGGTGGACCCCTATTCGATCGACGCCGTGCTGATCTACGCCCAGAAGGGGCACGGCCGCCGCGCCAGCCTGTACACCGACTACACCTTCGCCGTCTGGGATGCGCCGCCGGGGACGCCCGGGCGCGGGCTGGTGCCGTTCGCCAAGGCTTATTCCGGCCTGACCGACGACGAGATCCGCCAGGTGGATGCCGTCGTGCGCAAGACCACGCAGGAAACCTTCGGACCGGTCCGCAGCGTGCTGCCTACCCTGGTATTCGAATTGGGGTTCGAAGGGATCGCGCGCAGCGCGCGCCACAAGAGCGGCATCGCCGTGCGCTTTCCGCGCATGTTGCGCTGGCGGCAGGACAAGCCGGTGGAGGAGGCCGACACGCTGGAAACGCTGTCCGCGCTGCTGCCCTCGGCGCCGGCCGGGACGTGATGCCCGGGGGCTCATTCCAGGGAGCCATAAGCGTCTGCCCAAAAATTCGTTGACCGAACCAGGCGCCGCGCATAACCTAATCCTGAATCGCACAGGTTGTCCATATTGCGAACAATTGATCGAGGATGCCGGAATGCAGAATGCGTTCATGATGATGAAAAGAATGACGGCAGGCGCGACAGCTGTCCTGGCTCTCGTGGCGGGACAGGCGTCGGCGCAGGGATTCCCTGTCAAGCCGGTGCGGATCGTCGCCCCTTATGTGCCCGGCGGAACGGTGGATGCCCTGTCGCGCGCGCTTGCCGCGCAGTTGTCCGAGGAGTTCGGCCAGCAGGTGGTGGTCGAGAACCGGGCGGGGGCGTCCGGCAACATCGGCGCGGAATATGTCGCCGGCGCCGAGCCCGATGGCCACGTGCTGCTTCTGACGGCCAGCACGGTCATCGTCAATCCGCTCGTGATGAAAGAGAAGCAGCGCTTCGACCTGCACAAGGACTTCACGCCCATCGGCATGGTGGCCAGCACGCCGCTGGTCTTCGTCGTTTCGCCGCAGAGCGGCATCGAGACCGTGGGCGATTTCATCAAGCAGGCCAAGGCGCATCCGGACAAGATCAACTTCGGTGTGGGCGGCTTCGGCTCCGGCGGCCACCTGGCCATGGAAACCTTCAACGTCCGCGCCGGCACGTCGATCCCCATGGTGATCTACAAGGGATCCGCTCCCGCGCTGACCGACATCGTGGGCGGCCAGCTCAGCGCGATCATGGATCCCGTGTTGACCACCTTGCCCTTCGTCAGCACCGGCCGCCTGAAGGCCATCGCCGTGACGGGCGAGCGCCGCAGCGCGCTGCTGCCTTCGGTGCCCACCCTGAGCGAGGCAGGGGTGCCGAACATGGACTTCGTTTCGTGGTACGGCATGTGGGGGCCCGCCGGCATACCGGAGGCCGTGTCCCGGCGCGTCCAGGCCGGCCTGACCAAGGTGCTGGGGTCGCCGCAGTTCAAGGCCTGGCTGGACAAGCAGGGGATGGTGGCCGGCACGGTCACGGGCAAGCAGTTCGGCGACTACGTCCGGCAGGAAAGCAAGAAGTACGCGCAGGCCGTCGCGGACGCGAAGATCGAACCCAAGTGAACGGGACGGAGGAAGCAAGGGTGGCCGGACGCAAGAAGACCTTCCACGGCGTGTCCGTCGGGATCCTGATGGTCAAGACCGGGTTTTGCCGCCTGCCGGGCGATGTCGGCCACGCGGGCACCTGGGACTTTCCCGTGCAGTACCGCGTCGTCGAGGGCGCGACGCCGGACAAGATGATGGCGCTCGAGTCGTCGGGGCTGCTGGACGAGTTCAAGGCCGCGGCGCTGGACCTGGTCGCCGGCGGGGTGGACGGCATCGCCACGACCTGCGGTTTCCTGGCCTTGTACCAGCGGGAACTGACTGCCGCCTGCGGCGTGCCGGTAGCCTCCAGCAGCCTGCTGCAGGTGCCGCTGGCGCAGCGCCTGATCGCGCCGGACAAGCGGGTGGGGATCCTGACCTTCAGCCGCGAGAGCCTGCATGCCTCGCATCTGGAGGCGGTGGGCGTGGCGGCCGACACGCCGGTGGAGGGCATGCCGGCCGACTCGGTGTTCGTCACGTCCATCAAGTCGGGCGATACCGTGCCGCGCTTCGAGGCGATGCGCGCCGAAGTGCTCCAGGCGGCGGAGCGCCTGCTGGGCAGCCATCCGGACGTGGGCGCCATCGTGTCCGAGTGCGCCAACATGACGCCGTTCAGCGCCGACATCGCCGAACGCTTCGGCATCCCGGTGTTCGACGGCGTGTCGATGATCAACTGGTTCCAGGCGGGGCTGCGGCCGCGCCGCTACCCCTCGGTCTAGCCGGTGCGTGTCAGCCGTGCTGCAGCGCGGCCGACACGTTTTCGCAGGCCCGGTACAGGTGCTGCGCCAGCGACGAACCCGTGTCCAGGCAGTCGTCCAGGTCCAGGCCGGAGACGACGATGGCGCCGAGCGCCGCCGGGCCCCGTCCATGGAAGGGGCAGGCGAGCGAGGCCAGTCCGCGCTTGTAGTGGCCGACGGTGGCGCAGAACCCTCCCGCCTGGCGGATTTTCCGCAGCGCGGGGCGGACCTTGTCGTAACGGGCCTGGCCCAGCGTGGCCAGGCACAGATCATCGGGATACGTGGACAGGATGGACTTGCCGCTGGCGCAGTCGTCGATGGGGAACTGGTTGCCGATGTCGATGATGACGTTCATCGGCGTGCGCGGCGTCCAGATGCGTTCGACGATGATGATCCGGTCGCGCGCCGGCACCGAGATCGACACCAGCGCCGAACGTCCGTGCAGGACTTTTTCCTGCAGTTCGACCGCGTAGGGCAGCGCCGCGCGCCGCACGTTGAGCCGGCTGGCATGCGCCGTGGCGAACAGCAGGCACTCGGGGCCCAGCGCATAGACGCCGTCGTCGGCCGTGACCATGTCCCAGTGCACGAGCGTCTTGAGCAGGCGATGGACGGTGGTTCGTTCTATGCCCGTGCGGCGGGACAGGTCCAGCGCCGTGGCGCCTTGCGGCGTGCTGGCCAGTTCGCGCAGCACGATGAAGGCACGGTCTACGGATTGCACGCGGCCGGTGCCTTCGGCGTCCGGCGGGCGGTGTTCTGGCGTCGTCTGCAAGGCTAGGGCCTGTTCACGCTAAAGGAGGTTCAGTCTTGGCGGGCGGCGATCGCGTCCTGGATCTTCCGGGTCAACACTTTACCGTAATGGGAGCGCGGCAGGGCGTCCATGAACACCAGGCGCTTGGGGCGCTTGTGCGCGGACAGGCGCTCCCGGCAGAAGGCCGCCAGCTCGTCGCCGCCCGGATGGGTGCCGGGCCGCGCGACGACGGCCGCGGCGACGATCTCGCCCCATTCGGGGTCGGCGATGCCGACGACGGCGGCTTCGAGGATGGACGGATGGCTGCACAGCACCTGTTCCACCTCGGCCGGCTGCACCGATTTGCCGCCCGTGCGAATGATGGCCTTGGCCCGTCCCTGTATGCGCAGCCGCCCCTGGCCATCGAGGCAGCCCAGGTCGCCGGTATGGAACCATCCGTCGTCCAGGACGGCCGCCGTCAGCCCGGGCTGGTTCCAATAGTCTCGCATGACGTGGGCGCCGCGTATCAGCACTTCGCCGACCGTTCCCGGTGGCAAGGGGGCCTGGCCGTCGCCGATGGCGATGTCGGCGCGGTCGGTGGTGGGGCCGACCAGGCCGAGCGTGCCGGCCGGATCGGCCAGCAGTTCGGAGGCGGCGGGCGGAGGCCGGTAGCAGGTCCACGGCGCTTCGGTCAGGCCGTAGATGACGGAGAAGACGGGGCCGAAAGCGGCCACCGCCTGTTCGAACAGTTCCGGCGGCATGGCGGCGGCGCCGATTTCGATGCACGACAGCGAGTCGAGACCGGCGCGCTCGCCGGACAATACCCGGAGGATGCGGACCAGGTGCGTCGGAACCAGCGAGGTGCAGGTCGGCCGGTAGCGTGCCACCAGGTCGAGAAAACGCCGGGGCTCGAAGTGTGCGCCGAGGATGAGCGTGCCGCCCTGCAGCAGATGGGCCAGCAGCGAAATCGCCGCGATCGGCCAGAGCGGCCGCACGTTCAGCATCCGGTCGCCCGTCCACGGCGCGCGTGCCGCGATGATGTTGTGGAGCGCCGCGCAATAGCTGCCGTGTGTGTGCACCACGGCCTTGGGCAGGCCCGTGGTGCCGCCCGTGTAGTTCAGCGCCGCGACCCAGTCCGGCTCGCAGCAGACGGGTGGGGGCGCATCGGGCGGGACGGACCCGGCGGCGTCGGCCAGGCTGTCGAGCGGACGAGCCTCGACCCCGCAGGCGGCCAGATCCGGCCGCAATGCTTGCACGCGATCCGCATGGGAAGGGCAGTACAGCAGCACTTTTGCGCCGGCGTCGCGCAACTGCGCGAGCTGTTCGGCCGGATCCAGAGCGGGATCCAGCGAGACCCTGACGCGGCCCGCGCTCATGACGCCATAGTCCGCGAACAGGAAGTCGGGCGTGGCGTCTCCCAGCAGCGCGATACGGTCGCCCGGCCGGGTGTCGCAGGCCGCGAGCAGCCGGCGCGAGAAGGCGAACACTTCGTCCACCAGCTCCGGAAAGCCATAGCGCCGGCCGCTGTCCGCATCGATCAGGGCACAGCGGTCGGGCCAGGCCCGGCGGGCTTGTTCGAGAAGCGCAGGAAGGGTCATAGCGGCGGATGGGAGAGGGTATGTTCATAATAAACACAAGTTGTGCTCTATACAAACTATTCCTAGAATCCCGTCTGAACCTGCCTCGACGCGCGCGGCATGGAAAGGAGCATCGATGAGCATCGAATTCGAAGCCGCCGGCGACGGCGTATTCGTCGTCACCCTGAATCGTCCCGAACGTTTGAATGCCCTGGATGCCGCGCACAAGGCGCGGCTGGGCGACATCTGGCGCGAGGCCGAGGCGCGCGACGACGTGCGCGCGATCATGCTGCGCGGCGCGGGGCCGAAGGCATTCTCGGCGGGGTCGGACTTCAAGGAAATGAAAGCCACCGGACGGACGGTGGACACCGACACCCTGGCCAACGCCATTCCCTCGGTGGGCGTGGAGCTGACCAAGCCGGTCGTGGCGGCGCTGCACGGCTATGTGATCGGCTTCGGACTGACGCTGGCCATCCATTGCGACATGCGCGTGGCCGCGCCGGACGCGCGCCTGGCCTTTCCCGAGGTCGAGCACGGCATGCTGTCCGGCATCAGCGACATCACCTTGCCGGGCCTCGTGGGCGAGGCCGCCGCGCTGGAGATCATGCTGACGGGGCGGCCCTATACGGCCGATGAAGCGCGCGAGATCCGGCTGGTCAACCGGATCGCGCCGGACCCCCATGCCGAGGCGCTGGAACTGGCGCGCGCGCTGGCGGGCAATTCGCTCAGCGCCACCAGGCTGACCAAGAAGCTGGTGCTGGCCGAGCGGCGCGCGGCCATTGCTCGCCATCTGCAACTCGTTGCCCAGGCGCGGGTGGATATCGCGCAGTCCGGCCGCCATGCATCGGTGGTGGACGGCGGCGGCGCGCAGCCGCGAGCCAGGATGGATTGACGGTGACGGAGAAAACGAAAGCACCTGCCTGGTTCGAGCACGCGCTGGCCCAGCGCCCCGAATCGCGTTTCGTCCTGGCGGACGGCGCGCGGCTGCACTACCTGGGATGGGGACTGGAACACGCCTCGCGGCCGGGACTGCTGTTCGTCCACGGTTACCGGGCGCATGCGCACTATTGGGATTTCATCGCGCCTTGCTTCGCCGACCGCTATCGCGTGGCCGCCATCGACCTTGCCGGCATGGGCGACAGCGAGCGCCGCCCGGCGTACAGCGCGGCAAGCTTTGCCGCGGATATCGCCGCGGTCATCCACGATGCCGGGCTGGGGCCGGCGGCCGTGGTCGGGCACAGCTTCGGCGGTGCCCGCGCGTTGCGGGCCGCGGCGGATTTCCCGGACCGCATCCGGCACGTGGTGGCGATCGACAGCATCTGCCGGTTCGCCGACAGTCCGCCCAGTTCGGCGGCACCGCCCCGGCGGCCGCGTCTCGATCCCTATCCGGATTTCGCCAGCGCCAGGGCGCGCTATCGGCTCACGCCGGAGCAGCCGTGCGACAACGATTTCCTGCTGGATCACGTGGCGCGCTTCTCGCTGCGCCCGCAAGGGCAGGGCTGGATCTGGAAATTCGATCCCGGCTTGCCGCCTGGTCCGCACGAGCCCGACATGGAGGGCCTGCTGCGCGGACTGGAGATTCCCGTGGACTACGTGCGCGGCGAGTTCAGCACCGTGATCCGCCCACAGGACGCGGAACGCATCGTGGCCTGCCTGCGGCATGGGCGTGGGCCCGTCGTGATACCGCAGGCCTATCACTATCTGATGCTGGACCAGCCGCTGGCGCTGGTGGCGGCGCTGCGGGCGCTGCTGGCGCGGCCGTGAAGCGCGCCCCGCGCGTTGCACGCGGGGCGCGGATGCCGCTTACTCGACAGCCTTGACCATGTCCTCGACGACCTTCTTCGCGTCGCCGAACACCATCATGGTCTTGTCCAGGTAGAACAGCTCGTTGTCCAGGCCCGCGTAGCCCGCCGCCATCGACCGCTTGTTCACGATGATGGTGCGCGCCTTGTAGGCCTCGAGGATGGGCATGCCCGCGATGGGGGACTTGGGATCGTTCTTCGCGGCGGGGTTCACCACGTCGTTCGCGCCCAGCACCAGCACCACGTCGACCTGGCCGAACTCGGAGTTGATGTCCTCCATTTCGAACACCTGGTCATAGGGCACCTCGGCTTCGGCCAGCAGCACGTTCATGTGCCCGGGCATGCGGCCGGCCACCGGGTGGATCGCGTACTTCACGTTCACGCCCTTCTCGGTCAGCTTGGTGGTGAGTTCCTTCAGCGCATGCTGCGCGCGCGCCACGGCCAGGCCGTAGCCGGGCACGATCACCACGGTTTCGGCGTTGGTCAGCATGAACGACGCGTCGTCGGGGCTGCCCGACTTGACGCTGCGCTGCTGCTGCTCGCCCGCCGCGGCGGCCGCCGAGGCGTCGCCGCCGAAGCCGCCCAGGATCACGTTGAAGAACGACCGGTTCATCGCCTTGCACATGATGTAGGACAGGATCGCGCCCGACGAGCCCACCAGCGAACCGGCGATGATCAGCATGGGGTTGTTGAGCGAGAAGCCGATGCCCGCCGCGGCCCAGCCGGAATAGCTGTTCAGCATCGATACCACGACGGGCATGTCGGCGCCGCCGATGGGGATGATGATGAGCACGCCCAGCACGAAGGCAATGGCCGTCATGATGACGAACGGGGTCCATTCCTGGGTGACCGCGAACCAGATGCCGCATCCGACCATCACGAGGGCCAGCAGCAGGTTCAGCATGTGCTGGCCGGCGAACACCACCGGCGCGCCGCGGAACACGCGCAGCTTGTAGCGCCCCGACAGCTTGCCGAAGGCGATGACCGACCCCGAGAAGGTGATCGCGCCCACGAAGGTGCCGATGAACAGCTCGATGCGGTTGCCGGTGGGGATGGGAATGCCCGGATCGGCGATGCCGAAGGCGTGCGGCTCGGCCACCGCCGCGATGGCGATGAACACCGCGGCCAGGCCGATCATGCTGTGCATGAAGGCGACCAGCTCGGGCATCTTGGTCATTTCCACGCGCTTGGCCATGATGGTGCCGGCGGTGCCGCCGACCAGCAGGCCCAGCACGACCCAGCCCAGGCCGGCCAGGGGCTCGGCGGCGAGCTTGCCGATCAGGGCGGCGGTGGTCAGCACGGCGATGGTCATGCCGACCATCCCGAAGGTATTGCCCATGCGCGAGGTCGTGGGGTGCGACAGGCCCTTGAGCGCCTGGATGAAGCACACCGAGGCGACCAGGTAGAGCAGGGTGACGACGTTGAGCGATAGCATCAGCGGGCCTCCTGCTTGGCGGCGTCGGCCGGGGCGGCCTTGGGCTTCTTGCGGAACATCTCGAGCATGCGCCGCGTGACCAGGAAGCCGCCGAACACGTTGACCGCGGCCAGCGCGACGGCCAGCACGCCCATGGTCTTGCCCAGTCCGGTGTCGGTCAGCGCCGCGGCCAGCATGGCGCCGACGATGATGATGGCGGAGATGGCGTTGGTGACGGCCATCAGCGGCGTGTGCAGGGCGGGCGTGACGTTCCAGACGACGTGGTAGCCCACGTAGATGGCCAGCACGAAGATGATGAGGTTGATGATGGTGTGGTCGATGAGTTCCATTACTTGTTCCTCAGCACGCGGTTGGCATCGCACACCATGCAGGCGGCGACGATCTCGTCTTCGCGCTGGATGGCGGGGGCGCCGTCCTTGGCGACCACCAGCTTCAGGAAGTCCAGCAGGTTGCGGGCGTACAGGGCGGACGCGTCGGTCGCCACCTGCGCGGCGAGGTTGGTGTAGCCGACGATCTTCACGCCATGCGCATCGACCACCTGGTCGGGCCGGGACAGCGGGCAGTTGCCGCCGCGTTCCACGGCCAGGTCGACGATGACCGAGCCCGGCTTCATGCCGGCCACGGTTTCCTCGCTGACCAGCACGGGCGCGGGGCGGCCCGGGATCAGCGCGGTCGTGATGACGATGTCGGCCTGCTTGCAGCGTTCGGCCACCAGCGCCGCCTGGCGCGCCATCCATGCCGGCGGCATGGGGCGAGCGTAGCCGCCCACGCCCTGGGCGATCTCGCGTTCCTCGTCGGTCTCGTAGGGCACGTCGATGAACTTGGCGCCCAGCGATTCGATCTGCTCCTTGGCCGCGGGGCGCACGTCGGAGGCCTCGACCACCGCGCCCAGCCGCTTGGCGGTGGCGATGGCCTGCAATCCCGCCACGCCCGCGCCCAGCACGACGACGCGCGCGGCCTTGACGGTGCCGGCGGCGGTCATCAGCATGGGCATGAAGCGGCCGTAGTGATCGGCCGCGACGATGACCGCCTTGTAGCCCGCGATGTTGGCCTGCGAGGACAGCACGTCCAGGCTTTGCGCGCGCGTGATGCGCGGCGCGGCCTCGAGCGAGAAGCCGGTCACGCCGGTGGCGGCCAGTTTTTCCAGGCCTTCCGCGTCGAAGGGGTTGAGCATGCCCAGCAGGATCTGGCCCGCACGCAGCAGCGCGAGTTCGGACTCCTGCGGGGCCTGGACCTTCAGCACCAGTTCTGCCTGGGCGTAGACCTGCGCGGCGTCGGGCACCAGCGTGGCGCCCGCGGCGGCATAGGCTTCGTCGGGGAAGCTGGCCTGTCGCCCGGCGCCGGCTTGCACCAGCACCTGGTTGCCGCCTGCCGACAGTTTTTTCACGGTTTCCGGCGTCGCGGCAACACGTGTCTCCCCCGGCCGGATTTCAGTCGGGACCCCAATCTTCATGAGATTCTCCTCGTTGCGTTGTGGCGGTAGAACGCAAGGGCGTTGCCGTCTTGCGCGGCCAATGGCGATTCCCCTCGCGTCCCCCGGAGCATCCTAGCATGCCCTGTCAAATCGGCCGCGCACGGCCAGGCCGGCGCGTCCGGCCTGGCGGTCATCCCCTGGTTGACGGGTTGTATGATAACCGGGCAATATGTGCGCCTGGTTTTTTTCACGCTTACGTCGTCGCATGTCATCTACTCCCTTGCGCAGCAGCAACCTGGCCGAACAGCTCAGCGAAGTGCTCGCCACGCAGATCGTGTCGGGCGAACGCGAGGCCGGCAGCCGCCTGCCCACCGAAGAACGCCTGGCCGCCGATTTCGGCGTCAGCCGCACCGTGGTGCGCGAGGCCATCGCGCGCCTGAAGTCCGACGGCCTGGTCACCACCCGCCAGGGGCTGGGGGCCTTCGTCGCGGCCACGCCCGCGGGCCGGCCGTTCCGCATCGGCGGCGACCGGCAGGAGGCGAACGCCGTCGTGCAGCAGGTGTTCGAACTGCGCATAGGCGTGGAGACCGAGGCCGCGGCGCTGGCCGCCGCCCGCGCCACCGCGGCGCAGATCAAGGACATCCGCCAGGCGCTCAAGGTCCTGAACCAGGCCAGCCAGCGCGGTGGCGACGGCGTCGAGGAAGACATCCTGTTCCACCGGGCCATCGCGCGCGCCGCCAACAATCCGGTCTACGACGATTTCTTCGAGTTCCTGGAGCGCCACACGCGCAACCAGCTTTCCATCAGCCGCCGCAATTGCGAGCTGGCCGGCTGGCTGACCGATATCACGATGGAGCACGAGGCCATCTACGAGGCCATCGCCGCGCACGACCCCACCGCCGCCCGCCAGGCCGCCCATGCGCACATGAGCAACGCGATGGCCCGCCTGCAACGCATCCAATCTCATTGACCCAAGGAAGAGAGACATGTCCGCACCTCCCCGCCTGCAAGGCCTGCTTGCCCCGGTCGTCACGCCGTTCCAGCCCGACATGCTGCCCGATGCCGGCCGCTTCGCCCGCCACTGCCAGTGGCTGCTCGACAGCGGCTGCGCCGGCCTGGCCATCTTCGGCACCAACAGCGAGGCCAACTCGCTGTCGGCCGCCGAGAAGATCGAATTGATGGGCAAGCTCGTCGCCGACGGCATCCCCGGCGCCAAGCTGATGCCCGGCACCGGTGCGTGCTCGGTGCCCGAGGCCTCGCAACTGACCGCCGCCGCCGTCAAGCACGGCGCGGCCGGGGTCCTGATGCTGCCGCCGTTCTTCTACAAGGGCGTGCCCGACGAGGGCCTGTTCCGCTACTACAGCCAGGTCATCGAGAACGTCGGCGACTCGGCGCTGCGCGTCTACCTGTATCACATCCCGCCCGTGTCGCAGGTACCCATTTCGCTGCCGCTGATCGAGCGCCTGATCAAGGCCTACCCCGACACCGTCGTGGGCCTGAAGGATTCGTCCGGCGACTGGAATTACTCCAAGTCCGTCATCGACGCCTTCGCCTCGACCGGCTTCGACGTCTTCCCCGCCAGCGAAACGCTGCTGCTGCGCGGCCTGCGCGCGGGCGGCAAGGGCTGCATCACCGCCACCGGCAACATCAACCCGGGCCCCATCAGCCAGCTCTACGCCAACTGGCAGGGTCCCGACGCCGAGGCCCTGCAGCAGAAAGTCACCCAGACCCGCGAGCTGGTGCAGAAGTATTCGATGATCCCCGCGCTCAAGGCGGTCATCTCGTACTTCATGCAGGATCCGGCCTGGCGCGCCGTGCGTCCGCCGCTGGTCGAGATGCCCGGCCAGCAGGAAGCCGAGCTGATCGGCAAGCTGGAAGAACTGGGCTTCGACATGCCCGGAATCCGATAGGCGCTTCCAGATCCCGGGCGCGGCGGGGAAGGCGTCAGTTCGCAACGATCCCCGCGCCGCGCACGAAGGGGGTGAAGACCTTCAGGTCGTGCTCCACCGTCGCGGTCAGGCGGCCCGGCTTTCCTCCCACGACCTGTTGCAGTCCGTTGTCCTCCAGGCGCCCGCGCACCTCGGGCATGTGCAGGACGGCGTCGATCTCGGCATTCAGGCGGTTGACGATATCCGGCGCGGTGGCCGAGGGGGCAAAGATCCCGGTCCAACTGCGGACCGAATAGGACGAATAGCCCTGCCGGGCGACGGGCACGACGGAGGCATCGGTGGGGTGGGGGGTGTCGTCCAGCAAGGCGACGGGCAGCAGGGCGCCGGCCTTGAAATGGGGGGCCAGGTCCTGATAACCCGCGATGATGAACTGGATGTGCCCGCCTATCGTGTCCGCCAGCGCGGGCGCGGTCCCGCGATGGGGCACGAACGTCATGTCGACCTTCAGCTCATGCTTGAGCATTTCCCCCGCGACGTGCATGGTTGAACCGGCTCCCGAGCCGGTATAGGTCGTATTGGCGTGGGTCGTGGCGAACTGCTTGAGCTGTGCCAGGGAGCGTACCTGGGTGGACGGATGCGCGGCCAGCACCAGCCAGCTCGTCGTGGGCTGGATCACGGGAACGAAATCGCGCCGGACGTCGTAGGGCACGACTCCCTTTTGCAGGACGAGCGGAGCCAGGCTGAACGTGCTCGGTGTCAGCAGCAGGGTATGGCCGTCGGCGGGAGCGCGGAAAACATGTGCCGCTCCCATCGTTCCGCTTGCACCCTGGCGGTTCTCCACGACCACCGGGCGTCCGAGCCGGGGCGCCAGTTTTTCCGCGATGACCCGGGCAACCTGGTCGGGGCCGCCGCCGGCGGGGAAGGGCACGACCAGGGTGATGGGTTTCGTGGGAAAATCGGCCGCATGAAGCGGCGCCAGGCTCGCCAGGGCGAGCGCGACACAGGCGGAATGTCGCAGCGTTCGCAGTAAGGTTCTGCGCACGACGTCATGCTGTTTCTTCAACCACATCATTTTTCCTTTGGTAATGGATGGGAAGGCCGCCCTCCGCGGCACGGGTCCGTCGAAACAAGGATGGCTAAAATTCCTTTTATTGGGAATTTTGGCCATTGTGGCAGGGCTGCCATTTCCCTTCAAGCGGAATGAACATGACTAAGACAAGGCCACAGAAGCGAAGCGCGGGCCGGCCGGAGGCGGGATCGGGCGACAAGCAGGCCGAGATCATCGAGGCGACGCTGTCCATCCTGAGGACGACTCATCCGGACGCCGTGACGGTGATCGAGGTGGCGCGGCATGCCGGCGTGGATCCCGCGATGGTCCGCTATTACTTCAAGAACAAGGAAGGCCTGTTCGTGGCCGCCGCGAAGACGCTCATGGGCCGGCTGCTGGCGCGCGCCACCGAGATCGTCCAGGGAGAAGGCGAGATCGGCCCGAAGATCCAGGAGCGGCTCAAGGGCATGCTGACCATCCTGGTCGAGAATCCCTTCCTTCATACCTTGTTGAACCGGGTGTATTCCTCCGAGTCGGCGGAAGGCCGGCAGCTCATGGCGGACGTCAACGGGCGCAGCATGGTGCTGATGGGCGACCTGCTCCGGGCGCGGCCGGGCGATCCCGTTCGCGCCATCGACCCGCGCATCCTGCAATGCGCGCTCATCGGCCTGAGCGAGGTGCTGCTGAACGCCAGGCCGCTGATCGAATACATGTTTGGCGTGGAGGCCGACAGCCAGGACTTCGTCGATCGCTACGCCGCCGCCATGGCGGATCTGCTCCTGCGCGGACTGGCGCCTGGTTGACAGTCGATTCCTGGAACTCCTAAAATTCCTTCAATTAGGAATTAAAGGGTTCGTGATGTTCGTTCGCAATCAATGGTATGTGCTGTGCTCCAGCGCAGAGCTGGCATCGCGGCCGCTGGGAAGAGTCGTTTGCGGCATTCCCATGGTGGCGTTTCGAACGCAGAGCGGCCGGGTGGGCATCGTCCAGGACCTGTGTTCGCACCGGCGCGCGCCGTTGTCGATGGGGCGGGTGCAGGGGGAAAACCTCCGCTGCGTCTATCACGGCATGGAATTCGGCACCGACGGGCAGTGCCTGCACATTCCTTCCCAGTCGGTCATTCCGCGCATGGCCCACGTCCAGGCATTTCCGGCCATCGAACGCTATGGCTTCATCTGGGTATGGCCAGGCGACGCCGAGGCCGCCGAAGCCCTGCTGCCGCAATTGCCGTGGCGTGAAAGCAAGGCATGGAATAGCGGGTTGATCCAGTATTTTCCCGTCAAGGCCTCGTACCTTTACATGAACGACAACCTGCTGGATCTGTCGCACGTCGCGTTTCTCCATGAGTCGAGCATCGGTTTCGATCCCAGGCTGTTGTCCGAAGATCCTCTGGAAATCGAGGTGACCGACGATGGCGTGGTGAACCGGCGCTGTTTCAAGGATGTGGAGCAGGCACCGGCACACCGGGAGTGGTACCCGTTCCCGGGGCGGGTCGATCGGGTCCAGGTGGCGGAGTGGACGCCGCCCGGCCGGATATCCGTCCTGGTCCGCAACTCGGCCGAAGGCGTGGACGTAGATCTGCGCGCGGATCACTTGCTTACGCCGGAAACCGCGACGACGCATCACTACTACATCGCCCTGTCGCGGAATTTCCGAATCGAGGATGAGGCGCTGAGCGAGCGGCTCAATGCCGATGCGCTTCGAGTCCACCAGGAGGACGTCGATATCGCCGAGGCGCAGCAGCGGATGGCGCTGGCCATGCCGCATGCCCGCGACCTGCCTCTCCAGGCGGACCGGGGCATGCAGGCGGCGCACCGCATCATGAAGCGCCTGCTGGACGCCCCCGCCGTCTAGGGCCTGCCCGAAGGGCGCCCATCCAAACGCACCCCTGACTGCATTGCGAATGCGCGCCGGGGTAAAATTCCCCATGGATCCGAACGAGCACCCTCCATGGTCTGGACGCCCCGAGTCACCGTCGCCGCCGTGATCGAGCGCGGCGGCAAGTTCCTGGTCATCGAGGAAGACACCGACGCCGGCGTCAGGCTGAACCAGCCGGCCGGCCACCTCGAAGCCGGCGAATCGCTCGAAAGCGCCGTCAGGCGCGAAACCCTGGAAGAGACCGCGCATCCCTTCGTACCGTCGGGATGGCTGGGCACGTACCTGTGGCGTCCCGAAAGCGTCGATGCGCCGACCTTCCTGCGCTTCGCCTTCGTGGGCGAGGCGGGCGAGCCGCTTCCCGGCCGCGCCCTGGACGAAGGCATACGCCGCGCGTTCTGGATCTCCACCGACGAGCTGCGCGCCCGGCAAGCCGAGCACCGCAGCCCGTTGGTCATGCGCTGCGTGGACGACTATCTGCGCGCGCGGGCGTCCGGCCGGCCGTGGCTGGCGCTGGACGCGCTCTACACATATACGGCAATCGTGGATACGCATCATGGCAAGCAGTAAGGGACGCATCGTAGTGGGCATGTCCGGCGGGGTGGATTCGTCGGTCAGCGCCTGGCTGCTGAAACAGCAGGGCTACGAAGTGGTCGGCCTCTTCATGAAGAACTGGGAGGACGACGACGATTCCGAGTACTGCTCGACCCGCCAGGACTGGCTGGACGCCGCCAGCGTGGCCGATGTCATCGGCATCGACATCGAAGCGGTCAACTTCGCCGCCGAATACAAGGACCGTGTGTTCGCCGAATTCCTGCGCGAGTATTCGGCCGGCCGGACGCCCAATCCCGACGTGTTGTGCAACGCCGAGATCAAGTTCAAGGCCTTCCTGGACCATGCCATGCGCATGGGCGCCGAGCACATCGCCACCGGCCACTACGCGCGCGTGCGCCGCGTGGAGTCGGGGCCGCAGGCCGGGCGCCACCAATTGCTCAAGGCCCTGGACCACACCAAGGACCAGAGCTATTTCCTGCACCGGTTGAACCAGGCGCAGTTGTCGCGCACGGTCTTTCCGCTGGGCGAGATCCGCAAGACCGAGGTGCGGCGCATCGCTCATGAACTTGGCCTGTCCAATGCCGCCAAGAAGGACTCCACCGGCATCTGCTTCATTGGCGAACGTCCGTTCCGCGAGTTCCTGAACCGCTACCTGCCCACCCAGCCCGGCCCCATCCTGACGCCCGAAGGCCAGCGCGTGGGCCGGCACGTCGGGCTGTCGTTCTACACGCTGGGCCAGCGCAAGGGCCTGGGCATAGGCGGCGTGAAAGGGCGCCAGCAGGAGGACGGCACCGCGGACGCCTGGTACGTGGCGAAGAAGGACCTCGCGTCCAACACGCTATACGTGGTGCAGGGCCACGACCATCCCTGGCTGCTGAGCGACGCCCTGCAGGCGCAGCAGGCATCGTGGGTGGCCGGCGAGCCTCCGGCGCCGGGCGCCTATGGCGCCAAGACCCGTTACCGGCAACCCGATGCGGCGTGCACGCTGGCGCGGGCCGATGGCGAAACGTTCGAACTGGGCTTCCCCGAACCCCAGTGGGCAGTGACGCCAGGCCAGTCCGCGGTGCTGTACGACGGCGAGGTCTGCCTGGGAGGCGGCATCATCACGTCCCCGTCCGCGCGCTAGCGGCGCGGATTGCCTATCCCTCGAAGGCCTCCGGATCGTCCAGCACGATGCGCGCGGTCTTCTGGTAGTGCTCGGTCAGCAGCGCCACGGCCCGGTCGGCGTCCCCCGCCGTGATGGCTTCCATCAGGGCTTCATGTTCGGCCTGGATCGGGCGGTCCGGGAAGATCTTCTGCACCGACAACTGGCGATAGCGGTACAACTGGTCCGCCAGTTGTTCGCAGAAGCCGATCAGCCAGCGCGACCCGCATCCGCCTATCAGTGCCCGGTGGAAGGCCCGGTGGCGCTGTTCCCATTCGGGATTGGCCTCGAAGCGGTCGTCCCGCAGCGAACGCGGCGTCTTGGACAGGCGATGGAAGGCCAGGACCAGGCCCTCTTCCCATTGCGCGGAGCCGGACGCCATGGACTTGCGCAGCGCGATTTCCTCCAGCCAGCAGCGGGTGTTGGTGATCTCGACCAGATCGGTGGGGCTGACCGCCGCCACGGCGAAGCCGCGCTGGTCGCGCTGTTCCACCAGGCCGTCGGCGGTCAGCCGGTTCAGGGCCTCGCGCACGGGGGTCTGGCCGGCGCCGTAGTGGTGGCCCAGGAATTCGATCTGCAGCTTGCGCCCGGGCGGCAGCAACCGGCCCGCCAGCAGATCGGCGCGCATGCGGTCGTACAGCGTGGTGGTCTGGGTGGCGGCGGGGGCGCCGGGGTCGGCCGGTGGGGCGGGGGTCTTAGCCACGAAAACTCCATGAGGCCCGTTGTGGGCGGCCGTGCGTGGGTGCCGGCCGGTGGATTTTATATGAAAGTGTATAAAACGCCGTACCCATCAAAAATATGTATAAAAAATTGCATTCAAGAAAAATGTATATAAAATGGCGAAGCCAAAGGAATAACCGTCCCGCGGGGCCGGCGTCTTGGCGCGTGCAGGCACGCGCGTTTTCACCCCACTACCGGAGTTAGAGATGAAATTCGTGAGTTTCCGCAAAGATGGCGCCGTGCGCCTGGGCGTCCTGGCCGATGACGGCATCATCGACCTGAACCAGGCCCAGCCGCAGGTCCCGGCGGACCTGGGCGCCGCGCTGCAGGCCGGCGTCGACCTCCAGGGCGCGGCGAAGGCCGCCATCGCGTCGTCGGCCCCGCGCCTGCCGGCCGATTCCATCGCCTACGCCCCCGTGGTGCCCCGCCCCGGCAAGATCATCTGCCTGGGCCTGAACTATTTCGACCATGCCAAGGAAGGCGGCCGCGACAAGCCCGAATACCCCTGGTTCTTCTTCCGCGGCGCGACTTCGCTGCTGGCCCATGGCGAACCCACGGTGCGTCCGCGCGTGTCCGACAAGTTCGACTACGAAGCCGAGCTGGCCGTGGTGATCGGCAAGGCCGGCCGCCACGTCAAGCGCGACCAGGCCATGGACCTCGTGTTCGGCTATGCCTGCTTCAACGACATCTCGGTGCGCGACTACCAGAAGCGCACGCCGCAGTGGACCATCGGCAAGAACTTCGACGCCACGGGTGCCTTCGGCCCGCACCTGGTCACCGCCGACGAACTGCCGGCCGCCGCCAAGGGCCTGTCGATCAAGTGCCGCCTGAACGGCCAGGTCATGCAGGACGCCAACACCAGCGACATGATCTTCGACATTCCCGAGACCATCGAGCTGCTGACCGAAGTGCTGACGCTGGAACCGGGCGACGTGATCGTCATGGGCACGCCCGCCGGCGTGGGCCAGGCGCGCAATCCGCAGGTCTGGATGAAGCCGGGCGACGTGGTGGAAATCGAGATCGAGAAGGTTGGCCTGCTGCGCAACCCGGTAACGGCCGAAGCCTGATATCCGGGCGGCAACGCAATGAAAAAAGCCCCGCGGGGCTTTTTTCATTCTCATCAGAAATTGAGTTGTTCCGGGCTGATGCCCAGAGCCGCGGCAATTTTCTCTCTGGATGCCTTGCGCAGACGGTCGCGGCTTTCCTGCTGGGCGTAAGCGGACTGGCTGACTCCCAGGCGTTCAGCGACGACAGCCTGGGTCAGACCCAGATGCTCGCGCCAGGCTCGGACCGGTGTGGCGCCATCTACGGTTCGATCGACCACGTCGTGTGGAATCAGGTCGCTGTCCACATTGCGCCGCGCCATGTACTCGCCATAGGGGATCACCACGAAGGCGGGTTCGCCATCCGGCCCGTTGATGATCTGGATGTTAGTACGTGCGTTCATCGCGCTTTTTCACCTCTTGAATTTCAACGATCCTGATTTTTCCGTCCCAGTCGAAGAAAATCCGGTAGTTGGCGATCCGTAGCCGGTATCCGTACTGATGATTGACGAGAGCCTTGACGTGCAGGCAATCAGGCATTGTCACTAGACCGGAAACGCCGTCTCGTATGGCCATCTGATGCTGCCGATCAAGCTTGCGCAGCTGCCTGGCTGCCTTCACCGTCCACAGAATCGAGTTCATGAGAATTATAAGCTAATTATAAGTTATTGGTGTGCTCCATTATGGCCTGTTGGAGAAGGATTTCTGCTCCTTGGTATGTCCGGCCTGACATACTCACGAGGTTCGGGCAGCGTCCTAAAGCAACCTTTCCCGATGTTCCCGCACGGCCTGTCGCGCCATGTCGTTCAGTTCCGCATCGCCGTGGGCGTCGAGGTGTGCCAGCAGGGCGCGGCGCATGCGCGGTTCCCAGAAGCGCTTCAGGTGATCGGCCACGTCGGCGATGGCCTGCGGCCGGTCGGGCATGGTGCTGAAGAAGTCGCCGATCTGGTTGGCCATGCGGATGAGGTTGTTGGCGGCGTTCATGGCGACGGACTCGTAGCGGGATGGGCGCGCAGGCGCTCCGGATGGGTGTAGACGACGTGGCCATGGTGGCGCACGAAACCGGCCAGGGTGACGCGGCTTTCCTCGGCCAGCCTGATCGCCAGGCCGGTCGGCGCGGAGATCGCGGCCAGCATGCCTATGCCCAGCGTGGCGGTTTTCTGGACCATTTCGTAGCTGGCGCGGCTGGACACCAGCAGGGCGCCGCGCGACAGGTCGGCATGGGCCGCGGCCAGTGCGCCCAGCAGCTTGTCCAGGGCATTGTGGCGGCCCACGTCCTCGCGCACCAGGGCGACGTTCCCCTGCGCGTCCATCCAGGCCACCGCGTGCGTGGCGCCGGTCGCCAGGCGCAGGGTCTGCAGGCTTTGCATGGTTTCCAGTCCCCGCTGCAGGGCCTCGGCATCGAAGCAAGGGTTGCTGGCGACCGGCGCGGGCCGCCGGACGGCATGCCGCAGGCTCTCGGTGCCGCACAGGCCGCAGCCCGTGCGCCCCGTGAGGTTGCGCCGCTTGTCCTTCAAGGCGGCAAAGCGCTGCGCGGCGATGCGCAGGGCGATGCGGATGCCGTCCGGCTCGTCGGAAATTTCGCAGTCGTAGAGTTCGCCGGGGCGCGCCAGGATGCCTTCGCTGAGCGAGAAACCCAGTGCGAAATCCTCCAGGTCGCAAGGCGTGGCCAGCATCACGGCATGAGAGATGCCGTTGTATTCCAGCGCGATGGGGACTTCTTCGGCCAGCAGGTCGGTGCGCACGTCATCGCCGCCGTCGCGCCGGCAGCGAACCTCGACCGTGGCCGTCGGCGGCCGGGCGGTTGGATGCAGGCTGTTCATGGTCTGGCCAGGCTCCTCACTTGGAAACCAGAACGTGGCGTTCTTCGGCGGCCGCCGCCAGACGCAGCTGCCGTTCGTTGAACTCGCTGTACTGCTGCTGCCATTGCGAGGGTTGGGTCACCGGCATGACCTGCACGGCCGTCACCTTGTATTCGGGGCAATTGGTGGCCCAGTCGGAACTGTCGGTGGTGATGACGTTGGCGCCCGACTCGGGGAAGTGGAACGTCGTGTACACCACGCCCGGCTGCACCTTGTCGGTAACGGTCGCGCGCAGCACCGTCTGGCCGGCGCGCGATTCGATGCCTACCCAGTGGTCGTCTGCGATGCCGCGTTCCTCGGCGTCCTGGGGATGGATCTCCAGCCGGTCTTCGGCGTGCCAGAGGTTATTGTCGGTGCGGCGGGTCTGTGCGCCCACGTTGTATTGCGACAGGATGCGCCCCGTGGTTAGGATCAGCGGATAGCGCGGCGTGACCTTTTCCGGCGAAGCGAAGAACTGCGTGATGATGAAGCGGCCCTTGCCGCGCACGAACCGGTCGATGTGCATGGTGGGCGTTCCCTCGGGCGCCTCGTCGTTGCACGGCCATTGCAGGCTTCCGAGGCGGTCGAGCTTGTCGTAGCTGACGCCGTGGAAGGTCGGCGTGAGCCGGGCGATCTCGTCCATGATTTCCGACGGATGCGAATACGGCATGGGATAGCCGAGCGCCTCGGCCAGCGCCACGGTGACCTCCCAGTCCGACTTCCCGCCCAGCGGCGGCATCACTTTGCGCACGCGCGAGATCCGGCGCTCGGCATTGGTGAAGGTGCCGTCCTTTTCCAGGAACGACGAGCCGGGCAGGAAGACGTGCGCGTATTTGGCGGTTTCGTTCAGGAAAATGTCCTGGACGACGATGCACTCCATGGCGGACAGCGCCGCGGTCACGTGCTGCGTATTGGGATCGGACTGCACGATGTCCTCGCCTTCGCAGTACAGGCCCATGAAGCTGCCTTCCAGCGCGGCATCGAACATGTTGGGGATGCGCAGGCCGGGCTCGGGGCTGAGGGTGACGTTCCAGGCGCCTTCGAATTCGCTGCGCACCGTGGTGTCGGAGATGTGGCGGTAGCCGGGCAGCTCGTGCGGGAAGGAGCCCATGTCGCACGAACCCTGGACATTGTTCTGGCCGCGCAAGGGGTTGACGCCCACGCCTTCGCGGCCGACGTTGCCCGTGACCATGGCGAGGTTGGCGATGCCCATCACCATGGTCGAGCCCTGGGCGTGCTCGGTCACGCCCAGGCCGTAGTAGATCGCGCCGTTGCCCGCGGTGGCATACAGGCGGGCGGCGGCGCGCAGCTCGGCCGCCGGGACGCCGGTGATGGAGGCGGTTGCCTCGGGGGAGTTTTCCGGCCGCAGCACGAAGTTCTTCCAGTCTTCGAAGGATTTCGTGTCGCAGCGGTCGGCGACGTAGCCGGCGTCGTGCAGCCCTTCGTTCAGGACCACGTGGGCGAGGGCATTGATGATGGCGACGTTGGTGCCGGGCAGCAGCTTCAGGTGATGGGTGGCCGCCGCATGCGGCGACTTCACCATTTCCGTGGCGCGCGGGTCGACCACGATCAGTCTGGCGCCCTGGCGCAGCCGCCGCTTCATCTGCGAGGCGAACACCGGATGGGCGGAGGCGGGGTTGGCGCCGATCACCATGATGACGTCGGCCTTCATGACCGAGTCGAACGACTGGGTGCCGGCGGATTCGCCCAGGGTCTGCTTCAGGCCATAGCCGGTGGGCGAGTGGCATACGCGCGCGCAGGTGTCGACGTTGTTGTTGCCGAAGGCCGCGCGCACCAGTTTCTGGACCAGGTAGGTTTCTTCGTTGGTGCAGCGCGAGGAGGTGATGCCGCCGATCGAATCCTTGCCATGCCTGGCCTGGATGCGGCGGAACTCGCCGGCCGCGTAGGACAGTGCTTCTTCCCACGATACCTCGCGCCAAGGATCGGTAATCCTGCTGCGGATCATGGGCTTGGTGATGCGGTCCTTGTGCGTGGCGTAGCCCCAGGCGAAGCGGCCCTTGACGCAGGAGTGGCCATGGTTGGCGTGGCCGTCCTTGTTGGGCACCATGCGCACGACTTCGTTGCCCTTCATCTCGGCCTTGAACGAGCAGCCGACGCCGCAATAGGCGCAGGTGGTGACGACGCTGTGCTCGGCCTGGCCCATCATGATGACGGTCTTTTCGGTCAGGGTGGCGGTCGGGCAAGCCTGGACGCAGGCGCCGCAGGACACGCATTCCGACTCCATGAACGACTCGGCCTGCCCGGCGGTGACCCGCGACTCGAAGCCGCGGCCCGAGATCGTCAGCGCGAACGTGCCTTGTGTTTCCTCGCAGGCGCGCACGCAGCGGTTGCAGACGATGCACTTGGACGGATCGTAGGTGAAGTAAGGGTTGGACTCGTCCTTGGCGGCGTCGAAGTGGTTCTTGCCTTCATAGCCGTAGCGCACTTCCCGCAGGCCGACCACGCCCGCCATGTCCTGCAGTTCGCAATTGCCGTTGGTCGGACAGGTCAGGCAGTCCAGCGGATGGTCGGAGATGTAGAGTTCCATCGTGCCGCGCCGCAGTTCCGCCAGCTTGGGCGATTGCGTGCGCACGCGCATGCCGGGTTCGCACGGCGTGGTGCAGGAGGCCGGATAGCCGCGCCGGCCTTCGATCTCGACCAGGCACAGCCGGCACGAGCCGAAGGGTTCGAGGCTGTCGGTGGCGCACAGCTTGGGGACGTTGACGCCGGCGATCGCGGCGGCGCGCATGACCGAGGTGCCGGCGGGCACTTCGACCGGGGCGCCGTCGATTTCCAGGATGACGGTCTGGTTCGATTCGCTCGCCGGCGTGCCGTAGTCGAGGTCGTTGAGCTGGTTCATGGTGATTCCTCTTGAGCTCAGGCGGCTTGTTGCTTGGACGCCTGCGCGCCGAAGTCTTCCGGGAAGTGGTCCAGGGCCGACAGCACGGGGTAGGGGGTCATGCCCCCCATGGCGCACAGCGATCCGTTCAGCATCAGGTCGCACAGGTCGCGCAACAGCCGTATCTGCTGGGGCCGGTTCTGGTTGGCGATGATCTTGTCCACGACTTCAACGCCGCGTGTCGAGCCGACCCGGCACGGGGTGCACTTGCCGCAGGATTCCAGCGCGCAGAACTCCATGGCGTAGCGGGCTTGCCGGGCCATGTCGACGCTGTCGTCGAAGGCGACGATGCCGCCGTGGCCCAGCACCGCGCCGATGGAGGTGAACGCTTCGTAGTCGATGGGCGTGTCGAAGGCCGACTCGGGCAGATAGGCGCCCAGCGGACCGCCGACCTGGACCGCGCGCAGGGGGCGGCCGCTTTCCGTGCCGCCGCCGTAGTCGACCAGCAGCTCGCGCAGCGTGATGCCGAAGGCCTTCTCGACCAGGCCGCCGTGCTTGAGGTTGCCGGCCAGTTGCAGCGGCAGCGTGCCGCGCGAGCGGCCCATGCCGTAGTCGCGGTAGAAGGCCGCGCCCTTGGCCAGCACGATGGGCACGGTGGCCAGCGAGATGACGTTGTTGATGACCGTGGGCTGGCCGAACAGGCCTTCGAGCGCGGGCAGGGGCGGCTTGGCGCGCACGATGCCGCGCTTGCCCTCCAGGCTTTCCAGCAGGGCGGTTTCCTCGCCGCACACATAGGCGCCCGCGCCCATGCGGACCTCGAGCCGGAAGGTCCGGCCCGAACCCAGGACGTCGTCGCCGAGATAGCCGGCTTGCCGGGCGCGGACGATGGCTTCATCCAGCGCGGCGATGGCGTGCGGGTATTCGGAGCGCACGTAGATATAGCCATGGGTCGCGCCTACCGCGAGGCCCGCGATGGTCATGCCTTCGATCAGCACGAAGGGGTCGCCTTCCATCACCATGCGGTCGGAGAAGGTGCCCGAGTCGCCTTCATCGGCGTTGCACACCACGTATTTCTGCGGCGCCTGCGCGCCCAGCACGGTCTTCCACTTGATGCCGGTGGGAAAGGCCGCGCCGCCGCGGCCGCGCAGGCCGGAGTCGGTGACTTCCTGGACGATGTCCGCCGGTGCCATGCCGATGGCGCGCGCCAGGCCGGCATAGCCGCCATGGGCGAGGTAGTCGTCCAGCGAGACCGGGTCGGTGATGCCCACCCGGGCGAACGTCAGGCGTTCCTGGTTCCTGAGGAAGGGGATCTCCTGCGTCGGCCCCAGGCACAAGGCATGGGGCGCGCCTTGCGCCAGGCCGGCGTCGAAGAGCGCGGCCACGTCGTCGGCGGACACGGGGCCGTAGGCGATGCGGCCGCGATCGGTGGCGACCTCGACCAGGGGCTCGAGCCAGAACATGCCGTGCGAGCCGTTGCGGACCAGATCGAGGGCGATGCCGCGGCGCGCCGCTTCGGCCTGGATGGCGGCGGCGGTGTCGTCGGCGCCGAGCGCCAGCGCGGTGGAATCGCGCGGCACGTAGATCGTGATGGGGCCGGCGGTCATGATGCGCCTCGCGTCGTGGCCATCAGTGTGTCGAAGCGGCCGGGCGTTACGCGCGCATATTGCCGTTCGCCGATGGCGATGTTGGGGCCGACCGAGCAGTGTCCCAGGCAGTACGCGGCTTCGAGCGTGACCTGTCCGTCCGCCGTCGTCTCGTGGAAGTCACAGGACAGGGCGTTGACGGCGTGCGTGGCGAGGGCTTCCGATCCCCGCGCCTGACAGGCCTCGGCCCGGCAGATCCTGACCGTGCGCGCGCCCGCCGGATGCTGTCGGAAGTCGTGGTAGTAGGTGATGACGCCATGCACCTCGGCGCGCGACAGATTCAGGCCGTCCGCGATCAGCGGCACGGCGCCGTCCGGAATACAGCCGGCGATGTCCTGGATCGCGTGCAGCAGGGGCAGCAGGGCCCCGGGCATGCCGCGGTGGGACGCGATGGCCGCTTCAATGGCCGCTTGTTGCGCGTCTGGCATGGGAAGTCTCCTTGGCGATTCATACCGTCGGTCAGGCAAGATATGCACAAAAAAACATATCCTCTTCCGAGGTTCTTCCATGATAAATAGGTGGCACCAAAGAGAAAATATGAGCCGGTTTGCGAATCGATGGTGCAAAAAATCGGCGATTAAATATGCAAAAAATTGCCTAAATGAAGATAGAAATACGCCCTCATCTCTATCTGATCGATGACGATGACCACGCCTCGTCGCTGGTGCGCGGGGTGCAACTGCTGTCCGCCATCGAGGCCACCGGCAATCTGCGGGCGGCCAGCGGGACCCTGGCGCTGTCCTATCGCCATGCGTGGAATGCCCTGGCCGAGATGGAAGGCCGGCTGGGCGGTCCGGTCGTCGCCATGACCCGGGGCCGGGGCGCCGAGCTGACCGAGCTCGGACGCCGGCTGGTGGCCGCGCAGCGGCTCATCCATGCCAGGGTGGATCCGCTGTTCGACAGCATGGCCACCGAGATCGAGGCGGAAATCCGTTCCGCCGTCTCGCAAGAAAGCAACGTGCTGAAGATCCACGCCAGCCACGGGTTCGCCATCGAGGCCCTGAACCGTCACGCGCATCGCAAGGGCATCCTGCTGGACATGAATTATCGCGGCAGCGTCGAGGCCCTGAATGCGTTCAACCGCGGCAATTGCGACATCGCCGGCTTCCACGTGCCCATGGGGGCGCTGGAGTTGCCCGTGCTGGAGCAGTTCTCCGCGCTGCTGCACCGCGACCACCGCATCGTCGCCCTGGCCACGCGCCGCCAGGGGATCATGGTGGCCAAGGGCAACCCCAGGAATATCTGGTGCATCGAGGACCTCGCCCATCCGGACGTGCAGTTCGTCAACCGCCAGCACGGCTCGGGCACGCGCGCCATCCTCGATCTGCTGCTGGAGCAGGCGGGCAAGTCGGGGCGCGACATCAACGGCTACGAGAACATCGAGCTCACCCATGCCGCCATCGCTGCCTACGTGCTGTGCGGCAAGGCCGACGCGGGGCTGGGCGTCGAGACCGCGGCGCGGCGCTTCGACCTGGACTTCGTGCCGCTGCTGACCGAGCGCTACCTGTTCGTGTGCGGGAAGAAGCTGCTGGCCGATCCGCGCTTCCTGCCCCTGAAGGAGCTGATGCAAAGCAGCGAGTTCAGGATGGAGATCAATCGCCTGCCAGGCTACGACGCCGTGGACACGGGGATGGTGTCGACCATGCGCGAGGCGTTTCCCCGCTTCTTCCGGCCGGGCGGCCGGAAGGGGAGCGAGGGGTAGGCGGCCGCGGTCAGGATGCGGCCTGGGTCTGGGGCAGCATGGCCTCGAAGGACTCGGCCTGGGCCATGGGCCAGTATTTCCGGTAGACCTCGTAGGGCGGCGTGCCGGCCAGCAGTTCGCCGCGCTTCAGGAAGGGGAAGAGGCTGGCCAGCAGCTTGACTTCATTGCCTGATATGCGGCGCACGATGTGCTCGGGGCTCAGCTTGGACGGATGGTCCATGCCCGCGGCCGATACCAGTTCGCTCAGCGCGCGCAGGGTGTTGCGGTGGAAGCTGTAGACCCGCTCGGCCTTGTCGGGCACGACCAGCGCCTTCTGCCGCAGCGGATCCTGCGTGGTGACGCCGGTGGGGCAGCGGTCGGTGTGGCAGGCCTGCGCCTGGATGCAACCCAGCGAGAACATGAAGCCGCGCGCGCTGTTGCACCAGTCGGCCCCCAGCGCCAGCGTGCGCGCGATGTCGAAGGCGGTGATGATCTTGCCCGAGGCGCCTATCCGTATCCGGTCGCGCAGGTTCACGCCTACCAGGGTGTTGTGGACCAGCAGGAGGCCGTCCTGCAGCGGCACGCCGACGTGGTCGGTGAATTCCACCGGCGCCGCGCCGGTTCCGCCTTCGGCGCCGTCCACCACGATGAAGTCGGGCGTGATGCCGGTCTGCAGCATGGCCTTGACGATGGCGAACCATTCCCAGGGGTGCCCCACGCACAGCTTGAAGCCCACGGGCTTGCCGCCCGAGAGCCGGCGCAGGCGCGCCACGAACTGCATCAGGCCGATGGGGGTGGAGAAGGCGCCGTGGCGCGAGGGCGAGTTGCAGTCGACTCCCACCAGCACGCCGCGCGCCTCGGCGATCTCGGGCGTGACCTTGGCGCCCGGCAGGATGCCGCCGTGGCCGGGCTTGGCGCCTTGCGAGAGCTTGATCTCTATCATGCGCACCTGGGGCGAGGTGGCGTTGGTCACGAAGGCTTCCTCGCTGAAATGGCCGTCGGCGTCGCGGCAGCCGAAGTAGCCCGACCCGATGTTCCAGACCAGGTCGCCGCCCGGCGCCCGATGGTAGCGGCTGATGCCGCCTTCGCCGGTGTCGTGCGCGAAATTGCCCTTGCGGGCGCCGGTGTTGAGCGCCGTCACCGCGTTGGCCGACAGCGCGCCGAAACTCATGGCGGAGATGTTGAAGATCGAGGCGCTGTAGGGCTGGGTACAGTCCGGTCCACCCACCGTCACGCGGAAATCGAAGTTCTCGATGTGCACCGGGGCCATCGAGTGGTTGATCCATTCGTAGCGCCGTTCGTACACGTCTTCCTGGGTGCCGAACGGGCGCTTGTCGATGTCCTGCTTGGCGCGCTGGTAGACGATGGAGCGCTGGTTGCGCGAGAACGGCGCGGCCTTGGTGTCGTCCTCGAAGAAGTACTGGCGCAGTTCGGGGCGGACGAACTCGAACAGGAAGCGCAGGTTGCCCAGGATGGGATAGTTGCGGCGGATGGCGTGCTTGCGCTGCAGGAGATCGACGATGCCCAGCGCCAGCAGCGCGGCGAATATCAGCGCCGGGATCCCCCAGTCGGCGTCGTCCGCGGCCAGCAGGCCGAATCCCACGGTGCCCAGGACGGCCAGCCATAACGTGGTGTATCGGGGGGCAAACCAGGACATGCGCGACTCCTTCGGACTGAAACGGAGTCAAGCATAGCAGCGCGGCAGGGGCGGGCCGGGATCAGCCCTGGCGCGGATCGGTGTCGGCGAACGACGGGCGCTGCGCCAGCTTCTCGGCCAGGCGGGCCAGGTTCGGATGGCCGTCGCGCCAGTCGCGCTCGGGGTAGCGGAAGTCCAGGTAGCCCAGCGCACAGCCGACCGCGACGTCGGCCAGCGTGTAGCTGTTGCCGGCGCAGAAGGGTTTCTCGCCCAGGCCGGTTTCCATGGCTTCCACGGCGGCGTCGATCTTGCCCTGCTGGCGTGCGATCCAGCTCTCGCTGCGCAGCGCCTCGGGGCGCTGGGTGTATTCGGCGCGGATCAGCACGGCGGCATCCAGCAGGCCGTCGGCCAGGGCCTCCCAGCATTTGACCTCGGAGCGCTCGCGGCCCGACGGGGGCAGCAGCCGGCAGACCGGCGTGATCGTGTCCAGGTATTCGACGATGACGCGGGAATCGAAGACCGCGCCGCCATCCTCCATGATCAGGCAGGGGACCTTGCCGAGCGGGTTGGAGTCCTGGATGCGGGTGTCCGCCGCCCACACGTTTTCCTGTTCGAACTGGTAGTCGAGTTTCTTGTCTGCCAGGACGACGCGGACTTTGCGGACGAAGGGGCTGGCCAACGAGCCGATAAGTTTCATAGAGCAAGAGCCGGATGGTCCTAAAATCAGGGCCGGCCGGCGGGCATGGATGGGCCGCGGAGTATACCATCCGGACCCGTCCCCGGATATGGTGCGGTGCTACAATTTCTTTTTACTTTCAAGCGCTTATGAAGACTTCCGACCAGTTGACCCCCCTCAATGCATTGTCGCCGCTGGACGGCCGCTATGCCAGCCGCGGCGCGCTCTTGCGCCCGCTCTTGTCCGAAGCCGGCTTCATGCATCACCGGGTTCAGGTCGAGGTCGCGTGGCTGGTGGCGCTGTCCGACGCGGGACTGCCCGAATTGCAACCCTTCTCCGTCGCCGCGCGCCAGCGCCTGGCGGAACTGGTGGCCGGATTCTCCGAATCCGACGCCGCCCGCATCAAGGACATCGAACGCACCACCAACCATGACGTGAAGGCGGTGGAGTACTGGCTGAAGGAAAAGGTGGCCGACAACGCCGAACTGTCCGCCGCGGCCGAGTTCATCCATTTCGCGTGCACGTCGGAAGACATCAACAACACCTCGCACGCGCTGATGCTGCGGGCCGCGCGCGACCAGGCTCTCGTGCCCTCGCTGCGCAAGGTCTACGACAAGCTGGCGGCCCTGGCCGAGCAGCATGCCGACCAGCCGCTGCTGTCGCGCACCCATGGCCAGCCCGCCAGCCCCACCACCATGGGCAAGGAATTCGCCAACATGGCGGCGCGCCTGGGCCGGGCCATCGCCGAGATCGAACGCGTGGAACCGCTGGCCAAGCTCAACGGCGCCACCGGCAACTTCAACGCCCACCTGTCCGCCTATCCCGAGATCGACTGGGAGGCCTTCAGCGCCAAGGTGCTGCAGGGCCTGGGCCTGACGCAGAACCGCCACACCATCCAGATCGAGCCGCATGACTGGATGGCTACGCTGTTCGACGCCGTGGCGCGCGCCAACGTGATCCTGCTCGACGTGAACCGCGACATCTGGGGCTACATCGCGCTGGGCTACTTCAAGCAGCGCCTGAAGGAAGGCGAGATCGGCTCGTCCACCATGCCGCACAAGGTCAATCCCATCGACTTCGAGAACTCCGAAGGCAACCTGGGGCTGGCCAACGCCACGCTGCGCCACCTGGCCGACAAGCTGCCCGTTTCCCGCTGGCAGCGCGACCTGACCGACTCCACCGTGCTGCGCAACCTGGGCGTGGCCTTCGGCTACTGCCTGGTGGCCTACGATGCCTGCCTGCGCGGACTCGACAAGCTGGAGATCAACGGCGCGGCCATCGACGCCGACCTGGACGCCTGCTGGGAAGTGCTGGCCGAACCCGTGCAGACGGTCATGCGGCGCTACGGCCTGCCGCAGCCCTACGAGCAGCTGAAGGCGCTGACCCGCGGCAAGGGCATCAGCGAAGAGGCGCTGCGCGAGTTCATCCTGGGGCTGGAACTGCCCGACGAGCCCAAGGTCCGGTTGCTGGCGATGACGCCGCGCAACTACATCGGCCTGGCGGCCAAGCTCGCCCGCGAGCTGTAGCCGCCTACCGGATGTGGGCGCCGCGGCGCCCACATCGCGGGAACCCTCTCGCGCCTCGCGCATCGAACACGTTGGAATCGTTGTCCGACCGGTCTATCGTCCGGTAGACCCTCCCTTGTCCGTCCCACCCAGGAGCCCCTGATGAAGAGACTTTTGCGCGTACTGTCCGTCGCCTGTATCGCCGCCGCCCCCATGCTGCTGCCCGCCACCGCCGCCGCCCAGTTCGCCAAGCCCGAGGACGCCGTCAAGTATCGCCAGTCGGCGCTTACCGTCATGTCCAACCACTTCGGCCGCATCGCGCCGGTCGTGCGGGGGCAGCAGCCCTACGACGCGGCCCAGGTGAAGGCCGACGTGGCCATCGTCGCCATGATGTCCAAGCTGCCGTGGAGCGCATTCGGTCCGGGAACGGAAGGTGGCGGGGCCAAGCCGGCGGTCTGGTCCGACAACGCCAGATTCAAGCAGGGCCAGGAGCGGCTGCACGGCGACATCGCCAAACTGGTGGCGGCCGCCGACGCCGGCGATCTCGCCCAGGTACGGACCGCCTACGGTGCGGTCGGCGCCAGCTGCAAGGCTTGCCACGATAATTTCCGGAATCGGTAATCGATCGAAATAAGTTTCAGGGCTTGTAAGCCCGTTGTTTCAAAAAAAGCCAGGTCCACCCTGGCTTTTTTCGTTTCCCGGCGGTCGAATACCTGTGTATTCCCGCCTAGGGGGGCCCGTCATGGCTTCCGTATCGAAAATCGTCTTGTGCATGGCCGCCGCCTTTTCCACCGTGGTCGGCCTGCCCGTGCCCGTCGCGGCCCAGACCACGGCATCGACGCGCAACGGCGTCGCCCAGCCCGCCGAGCTGGAGCAACTGGTCGCGCCCATCGCGCTGTATCCCGACGCGCTGTTGTCGCAGATCCTGATGGCGTCCACCTATCCGCTGGAAGTGGTCGAGGCCGCCCGCTGGCAGAAGGATCACCCCAACGTGACCGGCGCGGACCTGGAAGGCGCGATGCAGAACCAGGACTGGGATCCCAGCGTCAAGTCGCTGGTCGCCTTTCCCAATGTGCTGGACATGATGAACGAACGCCTGAGCTGGACCACGCGCCTGGGCGACGTCTTCCTGTCGCAGCAGGATGCGCTGATGGACCAGGTCCAGGTACTGCGGTCGCGGGCCCAGGCGGCCGGCAACCTGACCTCGGGGTCGGAGCAGACGGTTACCACCGTGCCGTCCTCGGGCGGCACCACGGTCATCCGCATCGAGCCCACGCGGCCGGACGTGGTCTACGTGCCGGTCTACAACCCCACGGTCGTCTACGGGCCCTGGCTGTATCCGGCCTACACGCCGTTCTACTGGTACCCGCCCGGCTACGTGGCCGCCGGCGTGGTGTTCTCGTTCGGCGTGGGCCTGTTCATCGGGCACGCGCTGTGGGGCGGCTACGACTGGCACGCGCACCGGGTCAACGTGGTCAACATCTACAACTACAACAACTTCAACCGCACGCGATACAGCCACGTCGACTGGCGGCACGATGCCTACCACCGCCGCAACGTGGGCTATGGAGATCCCGGGCGTGGCCGCCAGTTCTACGGCGATCCGGCCAGGCATTTCGCCGCGCGCGAGGCCTATCGTTCCCGCGCCGATGCCTGGCGGCGCGACCTGCCCAATATCGACCGTGCATCGCTGCGCGATCGCGATCCAGGCAGGGGATTCGGCAGCCGCTTCGACGGCGGCCAGGGTAGCCGTTTCGACGGCGGGCGGCCGGGCGGGGCGGGCGACCGTGGCACGCCCGGCAGCCGTTTCGATGGACAGGGAAGCGGCCCCAGGGCCGATGGCGGCCGGGGCCGCGAGACGGGCAGCCCGGGCGCGATGCCGGGCCGTACGCCGGGTGGTGTCGCGGGCATGCCGGGGGCCGGGGGCGGACGCGGACAAGGGCCCCAGGCATCGCGTCCGGGCCAGGATGGCCAGCGCGGCGCGGGGGGGATGCCCTCGCGTCCGTCAGGCGGCAGGGAATGGGCCGGAGGCCGTGGCGAAGGCGGCGGCGTCCAGGCGGGACCCGGCGCGGGCCGGGGCTGGAGCGGCCCGCAGGGCGGCCGCGAGTCCGGCGGCGGGCGTGATTTCGGCCACGCGGGCGGAGGCGGCCATGGTGGCGGCGGTGGCCGTGGCGGCGGCAACGTCGGCATGGCCGGCGGCGGAGGTGGCGGAGGCGGTGGCGGCCATCACGGCGGTGGCCGCTGACCGGCACGCATCAGAACATGGCGGCGGGCCGCAGCGACACGATGCCGTAGACCACCGCGGCGGCCAAGGCCGCGATGACCAGCGCGAGCAGGCGGGTGCCCGCCGTATCGCGCGCGGAGTCGGCGCCGGTGGTGAATTCCTCGGCCGGGGCGTCGCCGGTGACCATGGCGCGGGTCAGCTTCTGCTTCTTCGCGACGCGGTACCAGACGATGGCCACGATGTGCAGCCCGACCAGGATCAGGATGGGCAGCTCGTCCAGCTTGTGCAGCCCGGTCAGCCGGTCCGACCAGTCCTTGCCGACCAGGCCGGCCAGCGGCCCTTCCGTGAAGATGTCGTCGTTGGAGAACAGCCCCGTGGCGGCCTGGTAGCCCAGCAGCAGGATCATGGCCACCACCGACAGCGCCCCCAGCGGATTGTGGCCGGGCGTGCGCGGCATGGTGCCTCTCAGGTAGGCGGCGATGGCGCGCGGCCCGCGCACGAAGCGCGCGAAGCGGGCATGGCCGCTGCCCACGAATCCCCAGACGATGCGGAACAGGATCAGCCCCAGGACGGCGTAGCCGAAAAGCAGATGGTATTCGGCCCAGAGCCCGCCGACCTTGATGGTGACGAAGGCCCCGATCACACAGACGACGAGCAGCCAATGAAAGAGGCGGGTGGGAAGGTCCCAGACGCGGATCTTGCTTGGGTTGGACATGGAGGCAGCCATCGAAGAAGCGGGAGAGTGGCTATTGTGCCATCGGTACCTGGGCGCGCGATGCGGGCATGCGACGATCGATCAGGGGATGGAGGGCCTGGGCGTGCCGCAGCAGCGCCTCGTCTTCGCCTTGCCTGCCCACCAGTTGCACGCCTACCGGCAGGCCACGCGGGGACCAGGCCGTGGGCAGGTGGATCGCGGGCCATCCCAGCACCGACCAGACCCGGTTGAAGGTCGAGTCGCCGGTATGGTGCAGGCCCGCCGGCGCCTCGCCGGCCGCGCTGGGGGTCAGGATGAGGTCGAAGTCCCGCATCCGGGCATCGAGCGCGGCGTGCGCTTCGCGCACCTGGTGCCGGGCCTCCTGGTACTGGCTGGCGGTGACCGAGCGTCCCGCGTCGATCGCCTTCAGCATGGCCGCGCTCAGTTCGCGGCCGCGCGTGCACAGGATGGGCAGCAGGGTGCGGGCCAGTTCGTGCAGCATGATGCGGCGATGGCATTCGGCCAGCGCGGGCAGGAGGCCGGCCAGGGGAGCTTCGACGACGGCGCAGCCCGCCCCGCGCAGCGCGGCGGACGCTTCGTCCAGCGCCTGCCGCGCTTCGGGCGACAGCGTTCCCAGTTCCATGGCGTCCAGGCGCCAGACGCGCAACCGATTGCCGGGACGACGGGGCGCGAGATCCTGCCAGGGCAGCAGGACCCTGGCGGCCAGAATGGCATCCTCCACGGATCGGGCGAACCAGCCCACGCAATCCAGGCTGTCGGCCACGGGCGCGATACCGGCCGAGGGGACCGCGTTCAGCGATGTCTTGATGCCGACCACGCCGCAGTAGGCCGCGGGCCGGATGACCGACCCGCCGGTCTGCGTGCCCAGCGCCAGCGGCACCATGCCGGCGGCCACCGCGGCGGCCGAGCCGCTGGACGACCCGCCGGGCGTGTGGCCGGGCCCGTGCGGATTGCGCGTCGGGCCCGGATGGGAGAAGGCCAGTTCGGCGGTAACGGTCTTGCCGACTGGCACGGCGCCGGCGGCGCGCAGCAGCTCGACGCAGGCCGCGTGGCGGGCCGCCGGGGTGGCCGCGCCGGGCAGGCCGAGTCCGGTCGGCATGCCGTCGACGTCGATGATGTCCTTCACGCCCACGGGGACGCCCAGCAGCCCGGGGCGCGGATCGGTGGGCGCCGGGCCGTCTCGGTAGGAGCGTTCGATCTGGCGGGGTTCGAACCAGCTCCAGGCCCTCAGGTCCGGTTCCAGCCGTGCGTGCCGCTCGATCACGCCGCGCGCGATGTCGGCTGGGGACAAGGTGCCGTCAGACAGGCGGGCGGCGATCTCGCCCGCCGATAGTGGGGAAAAGTCCAGGTGTCGCATGGCCGCCAGTATGCGTGGGCGGGTAGCCGGGAAGACGCGAATTTTTTTCGCGCCCCCCGCGCCGATTCGTCGTTTGCCCGGCCCGGCGGGACGGTCCAGACTTGCGCCGCAAGGAGGAAAGCCATGCAGACATTTTCCGATCAACTGGGGCTGCGCTGCGTATTGATGCGCGGCGGCACATCCAAGGGGCCGTTTTTCCTGGCGGACGACCTGCCGCCGGCCGGTGAGCGGCGCGATGCCGCGCTGCTCAGGCTGATGGGGGCCCTGGAGCCGCGGCGGATAGACGGCATAGGCGGCATCGATTCGCTTACCAACAAGGTCGCGATCATTTCGCGCAGTACCCGGCCGGGCGTGGACGTGGACTATCTGTTCGCCCAGATCTGCGTCCACAAGAACACCATCGACTACTCGGTGAACTGCGGCAACATGCTGGCCGCCGTCGGCCCGTTCGCCATCGACGAAAGCCTGGTGAAGGCCGCCGCGGGGGCCTCCACCGACGTGGCCATCTTCAACGTCAACACCGGCAAGCGCATCGTGGCGACCGTGCGGACACGGGACGGCCGCGCCATCTATGCGGGCGAGGCGGCCATCGACGGCGTGGCCGGCACCGCCGCGCCGGTGTGGCTGCGTTTCTGCGACGTGGCCGGCGCCAAGACCGGCAAGCTGCTGCCCACGGGGCAGGCCATCGAGACGCTGGAGGGTGTGCGCGTCAGTTGCGTGGACGCGGCCGTGCCCATGGCCATCGTCGAGGCCGCCGAGCTGGGCATGACGGGCTACGAGACCGCCGGCGAGATCAACGCCCGCGACGATCTGCTGGCCCGCGTCGAGCGCGTGCGCCGCGCCGCCGGCCGGGCGATGGGCCTGGGCGACGTCGCGCGGCTGGAGATGCCCAAGCTCGTGACCGTGGCGCGGCCCGTGGCGGGCGGTACGATCAGTGCCCGGTACTTCATGCCGTACACCTGCCATACCTCGTTCGCCGTGACCGGCGCGGTATGCCTGGCGGCGGCCGTGCAGGTGCCGGGATCCGTGGCGGCGCGGATCGCCGCCCAGGGCGCGGCGGGCGAGGTCGCCATCGAGCACCCCGCGGGCACGCTGCGCGTCGGGATCGACGCGACTCAGGGCGCCGCGGGTACCGAGGTCCGTTCGGCCAGCCTGCTTCGCACCGCCCGGCGCCTGTACGCCGGCACCGTCTATTTTCCGGAGGCGACGCTGGATGCGCCCGCCGCCGAGCCTGCAAGGGAAGTTCTCGCATGAAATCGTTCCGTGTTCTCCTGATCGCCGGCCTCGCGCTCGCCGGGCCGCATGCCGCCCAGGCGGCCGATGCCTACCCGGCCGGACCCATCCGGCTGGTGGTGCCGTTCCCCGCCGGCGGCGGCACCGACATCCTGGCGCGCGAACTGGCGCGCGAGCTGGACCAGCAATGGCATCAACCCGTCATCGTCGAGAACCGTCCCGGCGCGGGCGGCGCCATCGGTGCCGCCGCGGTGGCCTCGGCCAAGCCCGACGGCTACACCATGCTGATGACGACCGCGGGCGTGTCGGCCATCAACCCCAGCCTGTACAAGTCGCTGCCCTACGATCCCGAGAAGCAGTTCACGCCGGTCAGCCGCGTGGCTTCGACCGTGTTCGGCGTGCTGGTGCATCCTTCGCTGGGGGTGAACTCCATCGGCGAACTGATCGCGCTGGCCCGGAGCAAGCCGGGCATGCTGACCTTCGGGTCGGCGGGCAACGGCGCCGCGGGCCACCTGCCGGGGGAGCTGTTCAAGTCCATGGCGCGGATCGACATCCGCCACGTTCCCTATCGCGGCACCAGCCCGGCGCTGAACGACCTGCTGGGCGGCCAGATCTCCATGATGTTCGCCATCCTGGGGCCGGCCACGCCCTACATCAAGTCGGGCCGGGTCAAGCTGCTGGCGACCACCGGCGCCGCGCGCGCGGCAAGCTTTCCCGATGTCCCCACGGTAACCGAGGCCGGGTTGCCCGGCTACGTGGCCGACGAGTGGTGGGGCGTCGCGGCGCCCAAGGCCACGCCGGCCGACGTGGTGCGCAAGTGGAACGCGGCAATGCGGGCCTACGTGGCCAGGCCGGCCGTGCGGCGGAAGTTGATCGAGAACGGCTACGAACCCGCGTCCGACACGGTGGAGGCCTTCGCGGCCCTGATCGCTGCGGACAAGGTGAAGTGGGGCAAGGTGGTGCGCGACGCTTCGGTCAGCGTGGACTAGGCGGCCTGCGACAGCAGGGCGCCCAGCAGGCGCGACACCGCGGGCGTGGGGACCACGCCCGGGTCGACCACCAGGCGCAGTTCGAAGCTGGCCCAGTCGTCGGCCAGCGGCACCTGCCGGATGTTGGCGGGAACGTGCCAGTCGGCGGGCGCGGCGGGCACCACGGCCACGCCCAGTCCCGCGCTGACCAGCGAGAACACCGCGGGGAAGCTGGTCACCTGGGTGGAGACGGCGGGCGGGTGCGGCGTGCCCGGGCCGTCCTGGCCCGAGAACTGCGCCAGCGCGCTGCCGGCCGCCCGCGCGATGTGCGGGAACCGCAGCGTTTCCTCATAGAAGACGGCATCCCGCCCCGCCAGTTCATGGCCGGCGGGGACCGCCAGGACCAGCGGCGTGCGCGTGTAGGGCAGGCTCCGCAGGGGGTCCGCCCGGACGCCGGCATGGGCGATGCCCAGATCGACCGACCCGTTGGCCACCGCCTCCAGCACCGCCGCGCTCGTGGCTTCCCGCACCGATATGCGGATATCGGGATATTCCGCCGAGAAGCGGGCCATCAGGTCGGCCAGTCCCGCGCACATGCCCGAGGTGTTGGAAGCGATCCTGACCGTGCCCGAGGTCCCGTCGGCGAACCCCGCCAGGTCTTGCTGCAATCCCTGCAATTCTTCCAGCACCCGTTCGGTGCGCCGCGCCACCGCCAGGCCGGCGGCGGTCAGGCGGGCGCCTTCCGGCCGTCGGGTCAGGAGGGCGATGCCCAGCTGCGATTCCAGCTCCAGGATGCGCTTGCTGGCGGCCGATGCCGTCAGGTGGATGGTCTCGGCCGCGCGCGCGACGCTGCCGGTTTCATCGACCTTGCGCAGAAGTTGCAGGGTCAGGAGATCGAATCGCGGATTCATGGAAGCGCTCCGTCGGGCCGCATGGCTCGATGAAAACAAAAACGCCCGGCGGAGCCGGGCGCTTCGGGACGTCGTCCGGGACGGCGCGGGCGTCAGCCCACGACTTCGCCGGTGTCCTTCTTGGCCGGCTTGACCAGGTCCTCGCGCTTGACGCCCAGCCACATGGCGATGGCGGCCGCCACGAACACGGACGAGTAGATGCCGAACCAGATGCCGATGGTCAGGGCCAGCGCGAAATAATGCAGCGACGGGCCGCCGAAGATCAGCATCGCGATCACCATCATCTGGGTCGAGCCGTGGGTGATGATCGTACGCGAGATGGTGGCGGTGATGGCACCGTCGATCACGTCCCGCACCGAGGCCTTGCGCTGCTTGCGGAAGTTTTCCCGGATCCGGTCCATGATGACCACGGATTCGTTCACCGAGTAGCCCAGCACCGCCAGCACCGCCGCCAGCACAGGCAGCGAGAATTCCCACTGGAAGAAGGCGAAGAAGCCCAGGATGATGACCACGTCGTGCAGGTTGGCCACCACGCCCGCCACGGCGAATTTCCACTCGAAGCGGAACGCCAGGTAGATCATGATGCCGACCACCACGAACAGCAGCGCCAGCAGGCCGTCGTGGGCCAGCTCCTTGCCGATCTGCGGGCCCACGTATTCCACGCGGCGCAGTTCGACGCTGGCGTCGGTGGCCTTCAGGGCCTCGATGACCTCGTTGCTCTGCTGGGTCGAGGTCTTGCCCTCGATGTTGGGCAGCCGGATCATCACGTCGCGCGAGGTGCCGAAGTTCTGCACCTGGAAGTCGTTGTAGCCCTTCTGCGAGATGGTGCTGCGCACCTTGTCCAGCTCCACGGCCTGCGGGTAGGCCACTTCCATGACCGTGCCGCCGGTGAACTCGATGGACAGGTGGAAGCCCTTGGTGGCGATGAAGAACACCGCCGCCAGGAACGTGACCAGACTGATGATGTTCAGCACCAGCGCATGGCGCATGAACGGGATGGTCTTGTGGATGCGGAAGAATTCCATGTTGCTCAGACCTCTTTGGGTTTCCAGACCTGGCCAATCGACAGCTTGGCGAGTTTCTTGCGGCGGCCGTACCAGAGGTTGGCGAGCGCGCGGGCGCCGACCACGGCGGAGAACATCGAGGTCAGGATCCCGATGGTGTGGACGATGGCGAAGCCCCGTACCGGGCCCGAACCGAAGGCCAGCAGCGCCACCGCCGCGATCAGCGTGGTGACGTTGGAGTCCAGGATGGTGCCCCAGGCCCGCTCGAAGCCGAGGTGGATGGCCTGCTGGGGCGCGGCGCCGGCTCGCAGCTCCTCGCGTATCCGCTCGTTGATGAGCACGTTGGCGTCGATCGCCATGCCCAGCGTGAGCGCGATGGCCGCGATGCCGGGCAGGGTCAGCGTGGCCTGCAGCATGGACAGCAGCGCGATCAGCAGCAGCAGGTTGACCGCCAGCGCGATCACCGAGAACACGCCGAACAGCCCGTAGTACAGGATGATGAAGACGGCGATGGCGGCGAAGCCGTAGACCACCGAGTGGAAGCCTTTCTGGATGTTGTCGGCGCCCAGGCTGGGGCCGATGGTGCGTTCCTCGATAATCTCCATCGGCGCGGCCAGCGAACCGGCGCGCAGCAGCAGGGCGGTGTCGTTGGCCTCGACCGTGGTCATGCTGCCGGAGATCTGCACGCGGCCGCCGCTGATCTCGCTGCGGATCACGGGCGCGGTCACGACCTCGCCCTTGCCCTTCTCGAACAGCAGGATGGCCATGCGCTTGCCCACGTTGTCGCGGGTCACGTCGCGGAAGATGCGGGCGCCCTTGGCGTCCAGCGTCAGGTGCACGGCGGGCTGCTGGGTCTGGCCGTCGAAGCCGGCCTGGGCGTCCTGCAGGTTCTCGCCGGTCAGCACGACCTGGCGGCGCACCAGCACCGGCCGGCCGTCGCGGTCGGTGTAGCGTTCCAGGCCGAAGGGCACGGTGCCGCTGGCCAGCGCGCTGGTGGCTTCCGGCGAATCGTCCACCATGCGCACTTCCAGCGTGGCCGTGCGGCCCAGGATGTCCTTGGCCTTGGCCACGTCCTGCACGCCCGGCAGCTGGACCACGATGCGGTCGGCGCCTTGCTGCTGAATGACCGGCTCGGCCACGCCCAGTTCGTTGATACGGTTGTGCAGCGTCGTGATGTTCTGGCGCAGCGCGTTGTCCTGCGAGGTCTTGATGGCCTGCGGGGTCAGGGCGCCGGTCAGCTTGAAGTCGCCGCCGGCGTCCTGGTCGCTGAGCTGCAGGTCGGGCAGGCCGTTGCGCAGCACGTCGCGCGCGGCATCGCGGGTGGCGGCGTCGCGGAATTTGATCTCGATGCTCTGGCCGACGCGGTCGATGCCGTTGTGGCGGATGTTCTTGTCACGCAACTGCGAGCGCACGTCGCCGGTCATGGCGTCGTAGCGCTTGGTCAGCGCGCCCTTCATGTCCACCTGCAGCAGGAAGTGCACGCCGCCGCGCAGGTCCAGGCCCAGGTACATGGGCAGCGCGTGCAGCGAGCGCAGCCAGGCGGGCGAGGCCGACAGCAGGTTCAGCGCGACCACGTAGCCGGGATCGGACGAGTCGGGGTTCAGCGATTTCTCGAGCAGGTCGCGCGCGCGCAGTTGCTGGTCCGGGGAGTTCAGGCGCACCCGCACCGTGCCCACCGGGCCGTTCTGCTCGAAGTACAGGCCGGTGTTGGAGATGCCCGCGGCCTGCAGGGTCTGGTCCACCCGCTCCATCATGGAGTTGTCGACCTTGATGGTCGCCTTGGCGCTGGAGACCTGGACGGCGGGGGATTCGCCGAAGAAGTTCGGCAAGGTGTAGACGAAGCCGATCACGACCACCACGGCGATCATGATGTACTTCCAGAGAGGGTAGCGATTCATCGGTAATCAAACCTCGGAAGGCTGGCGCATCGGCGCCGGTGCCCGCGGCGGGCCCGGCCGCAGAACGCGAAAAAGGGGCGGCGCCTGGCGCCAGCCCCCGGCAGAAGCATCGAATGCCGCGCGGGCGGCATGGATGCGAGCGCCTGGCTTACAGAGCCTTGATGGTGCCCTTGGGCAGGACGGTCTGGACCGCGGTCTTCTGGACCAGGACTTCCACCGCCTTGTCGCCTTCGCGCGAGATTTCCACCGAGACGTAGGTGTCGTTGACCTGGACGACCTTGCCCAGGATGCCGCCGGCGGTGACGACTTCGTCGCCCTTGGCCAGGGCGGCGACCATGTTCTTGTGCTCCTTCTGGCGCTTCATCTGAGGACGGATCATCAGGAAATAGAGGATCACGAACATCAGGACGATGGGCAGCATCCCCATCAGGGCGCCTTCGCCTCCGGCCGCAGGAGCTTGCGCCAGGACATTGGCGAGCGCGTTGGATGTCAGCATTTCTTCTCCAGAATCAATGACTTGCGTCGAAAATAACTCAAAATTGTAGCCCAGCCCGCCCAGGGCGGAACCGGGCCTCTTTTAGGGATAACCCAGGCCGGCCGCCGTGCTGACCAGTGGCCGCGAGCACCTGGTTGGCCACGGCGGGGCCGGGAGGTGGCATTCTAGACGCCACGCGCCCGGTTGGCGGCGAATTCCGCGCGCCAGGCCGCGAAAACGCCGCCGGCGATGGCGTCGCGCATTTCCTGCATCAGCTGCAGGTAATAGTGGAGGTTGTGGATCGTGTTGAGCCGCGCCCCCAGGATCTCGTTCGACCTGAACAGGTGGTGCAGGTAGGACCGGGAAAAGTTCTGACACGTATAGCAGCCGCAGGTTTCATCCAGCGGACGGGTGTCGTCCCGGTAGCGCGCGTTGCGGATCTTGACGTCGCCGTAGCGGGTGAACAGCCAGCCGTTGCGGGCGTTGCGCGTGGGCATCACGCAATCGAACATGTCCACGCCGGCGGCCACGCCGTCCACCAGGTCCTCGGGCGTTCCGACGCCCATCAGGTAGCGGGGGGCGTCCTGCGGCAGCCGGGGCGCCACGTGGGCCAGGATGCGCAGCATGTCTTCCTTGGGCTCGCCCACCGACAGGCCGCCGATCGCGTAGCCGTGGAAGCCGATGTCCTGGAGGCCCGCCAGCGATTCGTCGCGCAGGGATTCGTACATCCCGCCCTGGACGATGCCGAACAGCGCGTTGGGGTTCTCCAGCGCGTCGAACTCGTTGCGCGAGCGGCGCGCCCAGCGCAGCGACATGCGCATCGAGGTGGCCGCCTCGTCCACGGTGGCCGGCCGGCCGTCGATGGCGTAGGGCGTGCATTCGTCGAACACCATCGCGATGTCCGAGTTCAGGCTGCGCTGGATGCGCATCGATTCCTCGGGCGTCAGCATCAGCCGCGCGCCGTCGATGGGGGAGGCGAAGCGCACGCCTTCTTCTGTGATCTTGCGCAGGCCCTCCAGGCTGAATACCTGGAAGCCGCCCGAGTCCGTCAGGATGGGCTTGTGCCATTGCATGAAGCCGTGCAGGCCGCCGTGGGCATCGATGATTTGCGTGCCCGGCCGCAGCCAGAGGTGGAAGGTATTGCCCAGCACGATCTGCGCGCCGACCTCGTCCAGCTCGTAGGGCGCCATGGCCTTGACCGTGCCGTAGGTGCCCACCGGCATGAAAATGGGCGTCTCGACCACGCCATGGTTCAGCGTCACGCGCCCGCGGCGCGCCTGGCCCTCGGTGGCCAGGAGTTCGAATTTGAGTCCGTTCATCGTTCTATAAACATCGCGTCGCCGTAGCTGAAGAAACGGTAGCGCTGGGCCACGGCGTGGGCGTAGGCGCGACGGATGGGGTCCATGCCCGCGAACGCCGAGATCAGCATCATCAGCGTCGACTTCGGCAGGTGGAAATTGGTGACCAGCGCGTCCACCGCCCGGAACTCGTAGCCGGGCGTGATGAACAGGCGCGTGTCGCCGCGCGTCTCGCGCAGTGGCCAGTGGGTGGCGGCGGCCGACTCCAGGGCCCGCACGCTGGTCGTGCCCACGGCGACCACCCGGCCGCCGGCGGCGCGGGCCTGCGCGATGGCGTCCACGGTGGCCTGGGGCAGCGTATAGAGTTCGCTGTGCATCACGTGCTCGGACAGATTGTCCACCCGCACCGGCAGGAAGGTGCCGGCGCCCACGTGCAGCGTCACGAAGGCGGTGTGCACGCCCTGGGCGCGCAGCGTCGCCAGCAGGGCATCGTCGAAGTGCAGCCCCGCCGTCGGGGCGGCCACCGCGCCGGGTTCCCGGGCATATACCGTCTGATAGCGGGCGTCGTCGCCGGTGTCCGGCGTGTGCGTGATGTAGGGCGGCAGCGGCGTCTGGCCGTGCTCGGCCAGCAGCTCCAGCACCGGGCCGGGGAAGCGCAGATCGAACAGGTCGCCCTCGCGGCCCAGCATGGCCACGTCGAAGGCGCCCGCCAGGCGGATCGTCGCGCCGGCCTTGGGCGACTTGCTGGCGCGCAGGTGCACCAGCGCCCGGTCGGGCTCGGTAATGCGTTCGACCAGCACCTCCACCTTGCCGCCGCTGCTTTTTTCGCCGAAGAGGCGCGCCTTGATCACCCGCGTGTCATTGAAGACCAGCAGATCGTTCGGGCGCAGCAGGCCGGGCAGATCGGCAAACCGGCGGTCGTGCAGCCCGCCTTGCGCGTCCAGGTGAAGGAGGCGGCTGGCGGTGCGGTCGGCGGCGGGGGTCTGGGCGATCAGCTCGGGCGGAAGTTCGTAATCGAAATCGTCGAGAGTGAGATCTGGCACGGGTAAGACAGGATAGGGAAAGCGCACGGCAACCCACCATCATAGCCTGGAATGGGCGCCTACCCGGACGGCTGCCCGGCCGCCCGCCGCCGGTTCAGGCCGTCCGCGCTTCCTGCTCGAGCCAGTCCCGGAACAGCCGGACGACCTCGCGCTTGGAGGCCGGTTCGTTGATGACGATGTGGTAGCTGGACGCCAGCCGGACCTCCAGCGGGAAGGGCGCCACAAGCCGGCCGGTCGCCAGGTCCAGGCGGGCGAGTTCCTTGGTCGTCGCGACCACGCCCTTGCAGGCGACGGCAGCTTCCATGGCGGGAATCGAGTGCCAGAAGTGAGGGCCGCGCGAGGTGTCTATGCCCGTCACGCCCGCCTTTTCCAGCCACATGTCCCAGAACGACGGCCCTTCGTACAGCACGCCGCGATCGTCGTGGAGCAGCACGTGGCGGCGCAGGTCGTCGGGCTCGCGCAGGGGGTTGTCGCCTTCGAGCAGGGCGGGGCTGCACAGCGGGGTGATGGTCAGCGGCATCAACTGGTCGACCCGCATGCCCGGGTAGCCGCCGTTGCCGAACACGACCAGGACGTCGACCTCGTCCACCCAGCCCATCACGCTGGCGACGTCTCCGCGCGGCCCGCGCGGCAGGCGCGAGAACTGCCGCACCCGGGTGGAGACGCGCACGTCGATGTCGGGGCACGCGGTCACGAAGCGGTGCAGGCGCGGCATCAGCCAGTTGGAAATGAAGGAGGGGGGCGCGCCGACCTCGAGCACGTCGGCGCCGCGATGGTCGCGCAGCCGTCCGACTGCCTGGCGCAGGCAGTCGAAGCCTTCTTCCAGCTTGGGAAAGAAGATCTCGGCGCTGGCGGTCAGCTCGATGCCGCGGTGGACGCGGCGGAAAAGGCGCACGCCCAGCATGTCCTCCAGGATCTGGATCTGGTGGCTGACGGCGGCCGGCGTGACGTTCAGTTCCTCGGCGGCCTTCTTCAGGCTGCGGTGGCGGGCGGCCGATTCGAAGGCCCGGAGCGCGGTCAGCGGGGGCAGCGGGTGGCTCATGCTTTCAGATTAGTTTTTCTAACTTAATGTGGAAAGAGAATTCGTGTGACAGGCCAAGAGGGCATACCTATAGTAGTCCGGAAATCAGAGCGATTTATCTCGCATCAAGAAGATCCCAGGGATGCATCAATTTAATGCGTCTAATCTGAAAACCACCCAGGACACGCCATGCCCGACATCCAGATCCTCAACCCCGCTGGCCTTGGTACCCCGCTTGCCCAGTATTCCCAGGTGGCCCGCGTCAAGGCCTCGGAATTCGTCTTCATCGCGGGGCAGGTGGCGACAGACCAGCATGGGAACACCGTCGGCGCGGGCGACTTCGATGCCCAGTGCGTCCAGGTTTTCCGCAACATCGACATCGCGTTGAAGGAAGTGGGCGCCACCTGGCAGAACGTGCTGCAGTTCACGACCTATCTGGTGCATTCGCAGGACATCCCCCGGCTGGGCGCCTACCGCGAGCGTGCCTTTCCGGGCATGTTCGGCACCCGCGCCTATCCGACCAACACCTTGCTGATGATCGATCGCCTGGTGCGCGAGGACCTGCTGATCGAAGTGCAGGCGGTCGCGGCGCTATGAGTTCGTGTCTGCGCGAGGGCGGGTTCGAGCTGGACGGCATCCCCGTCCGCTACGCCGAAGGCGGCGCGGGCCTGCCGCTGCTGTTGCTGCACGGCTCGGGGGCCGGCGCGTCCAGCCACGGGAACTGGCAGCGCGTACTGCCGCGGCTGGCCGAACGGCACCACGTGCACGCGATGGACCTGATCGGCTTCGGCCGGTCGGGCGCCAAGCCCGCCGGGCCGCATTTCGACTATGCCCTGTGGCTGCGCCAGTGCCGCGAAATGATCGCGCGCATGCCGGGAGGGCGGATAGGCGTGATCGGACATTCCCTGTCCGGCACCCTGGCCCTGCGGCTGGCGGCCTGCGAGCCGCGCGTGGCGCGCGTGATGACGACGGCGACCATGGGCGCGTCGTTCGCCGCCAATCCCGCCACGGAAACCGCCTGGAGCTTTCCCCGGGGCCGCGAGGCGCTGAAGCGGGCCTCGCGCCTGCTGGTCCATGATCCGGCGCTGATCGACGAGGCCTATCTGGACGGCCGCGAGCGCATCCTGCGCGAGGGCGACCACGGCCGGCGTTTCGAACAGATGTTCGCGGGCGACAAGCAGCGCTTCATCGATGACGTCGCGCTGACGGCGGACGAGCTGGCCGCCATCGGGTGCGAGGTGCTGATGCTGCATGGCCGTGACGACCGCGGTTTCCCCGCCGATGCCCTGACATTGCGGATGTCGCGATCCATCGCCCGGGCCGACGTGCACCTGCTGAGCCGCTGCGGCCACTCGGTCGCCTTCGAGTGGCCGGAGAAGTTCCTGGCGCTGGCCGTGCCGTTCTTCGCCGAGGTGGAGCATGGGTGAACCCGCCTACATCCTGAAGGGCAAGGTGATCGATGGCACGCTGGATGCCCCGATCGCGCATGGCGCGGTCGTGACGCAGGGCGAGGCGATCGCGTGGGTGGGCGAGGCGGCGGCATTGCCGCCGCGCTACGCGCAGGCCGGCGCCCAGGTGGTCGACCTGCCCGGCCGCAGCATCCTGCCCGGCCTGATCGACGGGCATATCCACATCTCGTTCGGCGAGGCGCGCTCGGAAGAGGAACTGGCGCTGTACACACCGGTGGAGTTCCGGACCCTGAAGGCGGTGTGGAATGCGAAGAAGGTGCTGCAGGCAGGCGTGACGAGCGCCTTCGATGCCGCCACCACATTCAACATCGCGCAGTCGGTGCGCGACGCGATCGATAGCGGCATGTTCGAGGGGCCGCGCCTTGCGGTGTCGGGCCGGCAACTGACTTCCCACCAGGGGCTGGAGGATTCCTTCCCCAACTGGATGGAGTTTCCGCCGGGGCAGGCGGGGGTGCTGATCCGCAGCCGCGACGAACTGGTCGAACAGATCCGCTACCAGGTCAAGGACGGCGTCGATGCCATCAAGGTGTCGGGATCGAACGACTCCTTCATCACCCCCGATTCGCTGGACGGCTCGGCCTTCACCTATGAGGAATACCGGATCGTGGCCGACGAGGCCCACCGGCTGGGCCGCATGTGCACGGTGCACGCCCGGTCCCGCGATGCCGTGGCCGATGCCGCGCGCGCCGGTTTCGACGTGATCTTCCATGCGTCCTTCATCGACGACGAAGGCATAGACCTGTGCCTGCGCAATGGTTGCGTGATCGTGCCGACGCTGCCCTTGCTGGTCAACGCGATCGAGGCCACGGGTGGGTCGGCCAACCCGGCCAACGCCGGATTCCAGCGCGAGGTCGACGCGGCGCTGACCAATCTGGCACGCGCCAGCCGTGCCGGCGTTCCGCTGGTGCCCGGGTCGGAAAGCGGCTGGTCGCCGGTGCCCTACGGCCAATGGCACGCCCGCGAGATGCAGATATTCGTGGACGACCTGGGCCTGTCGCCCGGGCAGGCGCTGCATGCGGGCACGCTGGGCGCCACGCGGCTGTTCCGCCGTTTCGGCGACCGGGTCGGCAAGCTCGAGGCCGGACGCTATGCCGATCTGATCGTGGTCGACGGCGATCCGCTGGCCGACATCGGGCTGCTGCAGAAGCCGTCGCGCTTCGACCTCATCCTGAAGGCCGGCCGCCCGGTGGACCGCACGCCGCCCGCGCCGCGCAGGCCCATGCACTACGAACGGCACAAGATGTTTCTCAACGGCATTTTCCACTACGACCAGGATGCCGGCCACGGCGTCCTGCGGCGCTGACCCTTCTTCATTCTTCAGCAGGAAACTCGATGACGTACAGCAAAGAGCAACTCGCCGGCCTGGTCCAGGCGGATCGCGTGCACCGGGCCTACTACACCGATCCGGCCGTGTTCGAGGCCGAGATGGCCAAGGTGTTCGGCAAAGTGTGGGTCTATGTGGGCCACGACAGCCTGGTGCCCAATCCGGGCGATTACTACTGCACGACGCTGGCCGGCCAGCCGGTGGTGCTGAGCAGGCACGAGAGCGGTTCGGTGCACGTGCTGTACAACCGCTGCGGCCATCGCGGCGCCAAGGTGCTGTCCCGCACGCGCGGCAACGCGCGCGTGTTTTCCTGCATGTACCACGGCTGGGCGTTCCGTCCCAACGGCGAGCTGGCGGGCGTGCCGATGCGCGCCGACTTTCCCGAGGATGCGCTGCGCGAGCCGCGCGCGGGCATGGAGCCGCTGCCGCGCATCGACAGCTATCGCGGCTTCGTGTTCGCCTCGCTCGATCCCGCCGTGATGCCGCTGCTCGATTTCCTGGGCGAGGCGCGCAAGGGCATCGACGAACTGGTCGACCGTGCGCCCGAAGGGCGGGTCGAGTTCGCGGCCGGCTGCCATCGCTACCACTTCCGCGGCAACTGGAAACTGCAGATGGACAACATGGCCGACACCTACCATCCCGCGGCGGCCCACGGCTCGACCGTCGGTCCGGACGGCCGCCAGTTCCAGCGGCGCGCCGGCGCGCAGGGCGGTGCGGCCCTGTTCTTCGCGCCCAATGGCGAAGCGGTGGTGTCGCAACTGGGCGTGAGCGGCTTCCCGCACGGCCACAGCTCGGAACAATCGCTGTTCGACAAGGAACAGGCCGGCGGCGTCTGGGACGACTACCGCGCCCTGATGGTCGCGCGCTACGGCCAGGAGCGCACCGCCGACATCCTGAAGAATCGCCGGCACAGCCTGACGCTGTTCCCGACGCTGGACATCCTGATCGCCCAGACCTCGGTGCGCGTGGTCAAGCCGATCGCGGTGGACCTGACCGAAGTCGAGATCTGGCCGGTCAGGCTGGCGGGCGCGCCGGCCGTGATCTCGGACGACCTGGTCAAGTACGTCAACATGACCCATTCCGCGTCGTCGTTCATCCAGACCGACGACCTCGAGGCCTTCGAGCGCTGCCAGGAAGGGCTGAAGGCGCAGGGCAGCGACTGGGTGCTGGTCGCGCGCGGCATGGGCACCGAAGTCGACCAAGGCGACGGGGTGCTGTTCGGCGCGCGTTCGAGCGAGGTCGGCCAGCGCGCCAAGCACTATGCCTGGCGCGATCTGATGAGCGCCTGATTCCACCAGAGAGCAACCATGAACACGCTTGCAAGACTCACCCCTGCCGGCCATGCCGCACCGTCCCTGGACACCCTGCGCGACTTCGTCGAACACGAGGCCGACCTGCTCGACAACCGCCGCTTCGACGACTGGCTGGACCTGTACAGCGACGATGCCGTGTATTGGGTGCCGGCCTCGCAGGACCAGGCCGACTGGATCAGCCACGTGTCGCTCTACTATGACGAGAAACACACCATGAAGACGCGCGTCGCGCGGCTCAAGCACCCGATGATCCATTGCCAGGACCCGCCGTCCACGACGGTGCGCGTGCTGTCGAACTTCGGCATGGAGGCCGCCGACGACGACCTTTTCCGTGTCCGCAGCAAATTCATCATGCTGGAGGACCGGCCCGGCGCCGACCGCCGCGTGTACGGCGGACGCTACCTGCATACGCTGCGCCTGGACGGCACGCATATGAAGATCGTCCAGAAGTGCGTGCGGCTTACCAACTGCGACCAGAGCTTTCCGCAACTGACCCAGCCGTTCTGAGGGCGCACACCGGCGCTCTTCCCCCTGGAGGTCCACGATGAAATCCATGCTGCGCATCGGCCGCCTGCTGGCCTGTATGTCGGTCCTGACGTCCGCGGCTCCCGCGGTCCAGGCCGAGGACTACCCGACCCGCCCCGTGCGGATGATCGTGCCGTATGCGCCGGGCGGCGCGCCCGACGTGCTGGCGCGTTCGCTGGCGCCCGGCCTGTCGGAATTCTTCAAGCAACAGTTCGTGATCGAGAACCGGCCCGGCGCGGGCGGCATCGGCGCGGCCGAAAGCGTGGTCCGGGCCGCCCCGGACGGCCAGGTGCTGTTCTTTTCCGACATCCAGCAGCTCGCGATCAATCCCTACCTGTTCGCGAAGCTGCCCTATGCCGCCGACAAGGACTTCACGCCCGTGACCCTGGCCGCGACCATTCCGCTCTATATCGCCGTGCAGTCGTCGCTGAACGTGCACAACCTGGCCGAGCTCGTCGCCCTGGCCAAGGCCAGGCCGGGGGCGTTGACCTACGGCTCGTCGGGCATAGGCAGCATCCACCACATCGCCATGGAGTCGATGCTGCACGGCCTCGGCATCAACGTCGTGCACGTGCCGTACAAGGGGTCGGGTCAGTCGGTGCCCGCCTTCATGGGCGGCGAGACCTCCCTGGTGATCGCCGCCTATCCGGCGCTGGAGCAATACGTCAGGACCGGCAAGGCGCGATTCATCGCCGTCACCACCCTCGAACGCCCGGCCATGACGCCCGACATCCCGGCCGTGTCCGAGACCGTGCCCGGCTACGACTTCAGCTCCGAGATGGGCATCGTGGTGCCGGCCGGCACGCCGCAGACCGTGGTACAGCGGCTTTCGGCCGCGGTGGCGCGGGCGCTCAAACAGCCCGATACCGTCGTCCGCCTGAAGGCCATGGGCGCCACGGCCATCGCCAGCAGCCCCGACGGCTATGCCGCCAACATCCGCAACAACCTGGACAAGTTCGGCAAAGCGGTCAAGCTGGCCGACATCACGCCCAACTGAACCCGTCCATACGGAGCGTTTCCTTGAAGCTACTCAGATACGGCCCGCCGGGCCTGGAGCGGCCAGGCCTGCTCGATGCCGCCGGCGCGATCCGCGACCTGTCCGGCCTCCTGGCCGACATCGGTCCCGACACCCTGTCGCCGGACACGCTGCAAGCGCTGGCCGCGCTCGACTCTCGGCGCCTGCCCGTGGTGGACGGCGCGCCGCGCCTGGGCACGCCCTGGCGCGGCATCGGCAAGTTCGTCGCGGTCGGCCTGAACTACGGGCGCCATGCGGCCGAGGCCGGCATGGCCATCCCGGCCGAACCCACGCTGTTCTGCAAATGGACCAGCTGCATATCAGGCCCGGACGACGACATCGTCATTCCGCCCGGCTGCGCCCGGGTCGACTGGGAAGTGGAACTGGGCATCGTCATCGGCAGCCGCGCGCGGGCCGTCGACGAGGCCGATGCCCTGCGCCACGTGGCCGGCTACTGCCTGGCCAACGACGTGTCCGAACGCGAATACCAGATCGACCGCGGCGGCGGCCAGTGGGGCAAGGGCAAGGGCTTCGACAGCTTCGGCCCGCTGGGGCCCTACCTGGTCACGGCGGACGAAGTGCCCGACCCGCAGAACCTGGAGCTGTGGCTGGAACTCAATGGCGAGCGCCGGCAGACAGGGCATACCGGCGACATGATCTTTTCCTGCGCCCGCCTGGTCAGCGAGTGCAGCCGCGTGATGACGCTCGAACCTGGAGACGTCATCATCACCGGCACCCCGGCCGGAGTGGGGATGGGGGCCCGCCCGCCGCGCTACCTGGAAGCGGGTGACGTGGTCACGCTGGGCGGCGGCGTGCTGGGAACCCAGACACAACGGGTCGTTGCGGCGGGCTGAGGGGCGAACCCCCAGCGCGGCCGCGGGCGGGGCGGATCAGTCCTGGCGGCTGGTCACTTCCACCAGGTGATAGCCGAACTGGGTCTTGACGGGGCCCTGGACGACGTTGACGGGGGCGCTGAACACCACCTTGTCGAATTCCGGCACCATCTGGCCGGGGCCGAAGGTGCCCAGATCGCCGCCCTGGGCGCGCGAGGGGCAACTGGAGTGCTCGCGCGCGACCTGCGCGAAATCGGCGCCGCCTTCGATGGCGGCTTTCAGTTCGTTGCACTGGGCCTCGGTGGAGACCAGGATGTGGCGGGCGCTTGCATGGGCCATGATTTGCTCCTTGGTAAGAGGAAGCAGAGTACCGCAAATTACGGGTATAATTTGCGGCTCCCTTCCTTTCGGCCCTTCGCGCCGGAAGAACCTGCCCGAGTGGTGAAATTGGTAGACGCAGGGGACTCAAAATCCCCCGCCGCAAGGCGTGCCGGTTCGATTCCGGCCTCGGGCACCATCGATACATCGGCCACCGCACTACTTGCGCCAACCGCCAATGCCGTCCTATCGCAAGCGCGGCGACACATGGCGCACAGCGATCATGCCTCCGTGCAGCTGTAGCGCCCCGGGGGGCAGTCAGCAATTCCCCTTTTTCGCTTGGCCCGGCGGGCAGAAGCCACCTCCACCCCCGCCTCCACGGCTCATCCCTGGATCAACGATCACTGCTCCATCAGGCGTGTACACGGCACAGGCAGTCAGTGTCGAGGCGAGAAAAACGAGAGCGACTACTAGCTTCATGGAATTTCCTATGGGTGCGGGAAGTGGAGTTTATTGCGCTCGGGTGTCGTCGAGATTTTATGTTGGTAACAAATCTCAGCGCCAGCGCAAGCAAGACGGAGGGAAGCACGACCTAACGAGATCTGATCGATATTCGGGCCGTCGCCGATATGCCGGGCGGTTTGAATCCGGACCCCATGCGCGATAGGGTAGTACGTCGGCCGGACTGCCTTTCAAGACAAAGCGCAATAACGATCGGCTATCGCGTCGCGCATTTCGACATCTCCCTGCGCCAGCCACCGTCTCACATAATCGTCCGCACTACGCGCCCACCCACGGCCCGCGTAGTGAAAAACATAAACGGATGGAGACGCCATACATGTTCCCGCGCACCCTGATCAGCACCTGCGTGCTGCTGGCACTTGCTGCCTGCGGTGGTTCGGATGGTTCGAGCACCGGTACCGACACCACCACTCCTACCCCGCCGGCCGCCGCCGGCCCGGGCGTATTCGACAGCTCGCTGGCTTTCGACAAGGCCGGCTACACGACCATCACCGTCACGCTCGACGGCGTGAGCACGCCGGTGCGCTGGTACCGGGAAGTCTGCTACGTCGGCAAGCCGATGAAGCTGGCGCCCACGCAGGCGGCCGGCGCAGTGGACAATCAGGACTGTGGCTATCAGAACATGAACATCTTCGTGCGCGAGGCCGACGCTGCCAGGCAGGACAATCCCATCTTCTTCAACGTCAACAACTCCGGCTGGCTTGCCAGCTACCAGGGGGGCAAGGGCGGTTGGGATCCCGCGACGCCGGTCACGCGTACCAATTATTCGGGCGCGGACATCGTCAACGGCGGCGCCTACGTCAGCACCAGCGACACGGACAAGATCGGCGCGGCGCTCAAGCGTGGTTTCGTGTACGTCAACGTCGCCTCGCGCAGCCGTGGCGCCGTCGCGCCCGCGGGGGTCTACGAGGACGGTGTCTATCAGGGCAAGTCGCCGGCGGCCATCGTCGACGCGAAGGCGGCGGTGCGCTATCTGCGCCTGAACGACGGCGCCATGCCGGGCGATGCCGGCCGCATCGTGGTGAACGGCACGAGCGGGGGCGGCGCGCAAAGCACGCAGCTGGGGGCCACGGGCAACAGCGCGGACTATTTCCCCTACCTGCAGGCCATCGGCGCCGCCGGCATCGACAAGGACGGCAAGAGCTCCATCGGCGACGACGTCTTCGCCATCGTGGCCTATTGTCCGATCCAGGACATGGGCAGCGCCGATCTGGCGTATGAATGGATGTTCAATGTGCTGGATACGCGCGCGCTGGTGTCGGCGGACCAGCTGGCCGGGAAGATCGTGGATGCGGGCGGGACCCAGTTGATCCGGGCTTCCAATCCGGATCCCGCCGGCAGTGCCGAGTTGATGAGCGCGTTCAAGACCTATCAGGCTGGCCTGGGGCTGAAGAATGACGACGGCTCGGCGCTGACCACGGACAACATGCTGGCCGCCATCCAGGCGGAGATCAAGAAGGCCGCGACCCGGCAGGTCAAGGCGGGCAAGCCGTTCGTCGCTTATGGCGCCTATGGGGACGCCGCGGGCAACGGGGTGGGCGGGGGAAGCGGAACGCTGCACTATCTGAATGACTTCATCGGCACGGACGCCGCTGGCACGGTGACGTTCTTCGACATGACGAAGTACATGAAATTCGTCGCCACGCAGGCTCGGCTCAAGTCTGTTCCGGCTTTCGACCGGAGTGGGCAGAGCGCGACCGCGGCCGGTGCGGTGACCACCGATGGCGCGGGTACCGTGAACAGCGCCGGGGGCGAGTCCAACCTGTTCGGTAACGCCGCCCAGGTCTATTCCAACTTCACGGAGTATGGCTGGAACCACAACGATGGCGCCAACGGCACCGACAGGCAGGACGGCGTGGGCCTGGCCAGCACGGGCTACAGCTGGGCCGCGAACCCTCAGCGGGCATTCCTGCTGGACCAGTACAAGATGATCAATGCGCTGCCGTACGTCGGCAAGACGGACGGCATCACGCCGCACTGGCGCATCCGCGTGGGCGCGCGGGATCGCGATACGTCCTTCACCGTTGCCTACAACCTCAGCCGTGCGCTGAAGGCCGATCCCAAGGTCAAGGACGTCGATTACGCGCTTCAATGGGATCAGGGCCATGCCGGCAACTACGACGTGCAGGAGGCGATGGCCTGGGTCGATCAGGTACTGGCCGCGGCTGACTGAGCTGGACGGCGGCGGGGTGGCTGTCCGCGCCCACCGCCGGGTCACGAGGCCTTCTCCTTGGTAAGCTTGAGGCCCTCGAGACCCGATCGCAAGCTGCGCTGTCCGATGTCGCTCCACTTTATTTCGAATTTTCCCGCTTATTCTCCATCGCTGCTCGCGGCATTTCCCTTCCGGCAAATGGCATTCGCCTTCGCGCTTGTCCTGCCTGGCGCCGCCCTGGCCCAGGTCTGTACGGTCACGTCCATCCACGACGGCGACACGATGCGCCTGCAATGTCCCTCGCAGAAGAAAAGCATGCCGGTGCGACTGGAGCGGATCGATGCGCCGGAGATCGGCCAGGTGGGTGGAATCGCCTCGCGCGATTTCCTGCGGGCGTTGTGTCCGTTGGGCGCGCCGGCCCGGTTGTCGCGCCATGGCAAGGATCGCTACGGCCGCGTGCTGGGGGATGTCGACTGCGGCCACGGCAGCGTGCAGGAAACGATGCTGCGCCACGGGTATGCGTGGGTCTATCCCAAGTTCACCGCGGAGCGGGCGTTGGTGGATCTGCAGGGCGAGGCGAAGGCGGGACGGCGCGGCTTGTGGGCCTTGCCGTCGCCTGTTGCGCCGTGGGATTTCCGTAAGCGAGGCCGCGATCTCTAGGCCGCTACCTCGAACGCCTGGTGATACGCCACCATTCCTCCACCCGCCCCAGGCATGAACCGGACCACCTGGAAATATTCCGGCGGCACACCCGGCAGCACGAAGTCCGGATCGGCCCGGAACCCGAACCGGCCGTAGTATTCCGGTTCGCCCAGCACCACGCATCCCGCCGCATGGCGCTGGCGCAGCGCGTCCAGGGCATGCGCGACCAGATGCCCGCCCACGCCCTTGCCCTGGTGTTCGGGGGCGACGGCAAGCGGGCCGAGGCCATACCAGCCGGGCGCACCGCCGGAGAGTGCCACGGGAGAGAGGGCCACGTGGCCCACCACCTCGCCATCCGTTTCCGCCACGAGTGAAAGGGCCAGCGCGCCGGCCTCGCGCAGGGCGTCGACGATTTTCGCCTCGGTGCCGCTGGTATGCGGCGCGGTGGCGAAGGCGCGGGTGATCACGCGTTGGATGGCCGCGATGTCGCGCGGGTGTTCAGGGCGTATCAACATGGGCAGAGGGGCTGTCATCCGAGCTATGGAATATAAGGCAATTCAACGAGCGTAGCGTCCACGTAATTAGGTTGCATGCGAACTAATTTCCTGAGAAAATAGTTCGCATGCAACCTAATTCAGCGACCCCGCCGCAGCTCGACGAACATGTCCGGGCCCGTTTCGGCCGGCTGGTCGGCGCGGTCTACCGCAAGTGGCGCAGGGCGGTCGATCAGCATTTCAAGGAAATGGGGCTGACGGACGCCACCCGCGCGCCGCTGCTGGCCCTGTACGAATCCAGCGAACCGGTGGTGCGCCAGAAGGACCTGGCGGAGACGCTGTCGCTGGAGAAGTCCTCGCTGGTCCGCATCCTGTCGCAGTTGCGCGAGCTGGGGCTGATCGAGTGGGAAACGGCGGAAGAGGACCGCCGCGCGAAGTCCATCCGCCTGACGCGGCAGGGGCGCGCCCTGGCCGAGGGGATCGTGGCCAAGAGCCTGGAGATCGAAGCCAGCCTGCTGGACGACCTGACCGCGCAGGAGCTGCGCATCACCCGCCAGGCCCTGGAAAAGATCGCGCGCCGGTTCGACACGCTTTAGACGAAAGACTTCGATGACCCGCGCGCAGCCGCCCTTTGCCCCTTCCGTTCGCGCCCCCTTGTGGCTGCTGGTGCTGGTGACGCTCAGCGGCACGATGGCCATGCACATCTTCATGCCGGCGCTGCCGCTGGCGGGCGCCGATCTGGGCGCGAGCCCGGCCGGCATGCAGCAGACCATCACGCTGTATGTGGTGGGGCTGGCGTTCGGGCAACTGATCTACGGGCCGGTGTCGGACACCATCGGGCGCCGGCCCACGCTGCTGCTGGGCTTGGGCATCTATCTGGTGGCGAGCGTGTTCGCGCTGTTCGCGCCCACGCTCGAATGGCTGCTGGGCGCTCGCCTGGCGCAGGCGCTGGGCGGCGCGGCGGGCATCACGCTGGGGCGCTCCATCGTCCGCGACATCTCCACGCCCGAGCGGGCCACCAAGGACCTGGCGCTGCTGAACCTGTTGACGCTGGTGGGGCCGGGGCTGTCGCCCATCCTGGGTTCGTACCTGGCCGATGGTTTCGGCTGGCGGGCGATCTATGTGTTCCTGGTGTGCATGGCGGCCGCGATGGTGCTGTGCGCGTGGCGGCTGCTGCCCGAGACCAACCTGGACCGCTCGCCGCTGGCCTTCGGCAAGATCGCGCGGGACTACGGCCAACTGATCGGCAATCGGCGGTTCGTGGGGTTCATGGTGGGCGGGGCCTGTTCCAGCACGGCGCTCTATCCCTATCTGGCGACGGCGCCGTATATCGTGCATGGGCAGTTGCAGTTGCCGATTTCCCAGATCGGCTGGTTCGCGGCGATCACCATCGTGGGGGCCAGCGTGGGTTCGGCCACGACCCGGCGGCTGGTGGGACGCTTGAACACGGAGCTGTTTCTCTACATGGGCGCGGGGCTGAGCCTGGCCATGGCCGTGGTGTTCCTGGGCGTGCAGGCCATGGGCTGGCTGAATGTGCCGGTACTGATCGCCATCACCTTCCTGCTGACGATGGGATGCGGCATGGCCAGTCCCGCCGCGCTGTCGCGCGCCTTGTCCTCGGCGCCGGGGCTGACGGGGTCGGCGGCGGGCCTGTACGGGTTCGGGCAGATGGCGGCCGGCGCGCTGGGCACCAAGCTCGTGGGCTATGGTGCGGATCCGGCCATCTCCTGCGCGGTGGTGCAGATCTTCCTGACGGTGGTGGCGCTGGGGGCTTTCCGGATCGCGGTCGGCGCGCGGCGCCAGGAGGGCGGCGAGCCTCAGGGGCGCGACGCGCCCTGAAGAAAGAATTCGAAGGCGTGCGCGAACTCCCGGCGCAGCGCAGCCTTCGGGTCCCCCAGCCAGGTCATCAGGGCCGACAGATAAAGGAAGTGCAGGTAGTTGGCCAGGCGTTGCGGCGATTCGCTGTCGCGGACTTCCCCGGCCTGCTGCGCGGCGTGGATAAGCGCCGTGTATGCCGCGACCATGTCGGACGCGGCCTGCTCGTCCGACCCGTCACGCACCTGCTGGAAACGAAAGCGGATGTAGGGCGCGGCGTACGGCCGATGTTCTTCCCACCACCGGGCCGAGGCGTCCAGGATCATCGCGACGCGGGACGCGAAGGCCTTGCGTTTCATGACGGCCTGCATCAGCGGCGCCAGGTCCCGCGCCAGGCGCGCATGCATCCATTCGGCAAGCACCGCTTCCTTGACCGCGAAGTGGTTGTACAGCGTTCCCCGCACGACGCCCGCCTCGACGGCGATCTGTTCCATCGTCACGGCCTCGTAGCCGTGGCGTTCGAACAGGCCGCCCGCCACCGTCGCGATGTGCTCGCGCGTGCGCTGGCGCTTGGAGGGAAGGGCGGCCGTGGTCATGAAGGAATTATACAGTGTAGAATTTTGTACATTGTCTAATTTTCACGATCAGGGAGGCAGGCTGCCATGGGAAGGTCGATACGGTCGGCGGTGGTCGTTGGCGCGGGCTTGTCGGGTCTGGCGGCCAGCGTGGCGCTGGCCCGGCAGGGCGTCGATGTCGTGCTGGCCGAAGCCGGCGAGGCGGTCGGCGGCTGCTGCTCCACCGCCAGCGAGCAAGGCTTCACCTTCAACAACGGCGCTGTGTATGTGGCGGTGCCGTCGTTGTTGCGGTCGGGGTTCGCACGGCTGGGCATGGACTTCGAGCGGGAGGTCGAGCTGGTCGCCATCGCGCGTCCGCATGCGACGCATCTGGATGACGGCACGGTGGTGCGGCTGGCCGGCGTGGAGGATTCCCTGGTCGAGGGCGACGAGGGACGGACGGCCATGCTGCGGGACGGACTGGGTGAACTGCGGCGCCGCTGGGCGCCGATCTATCGCACGCTGGTCCAGGAAGTGCTGCCGTTCGAGCCGGCCCTGGCCAGGACGCTGGGGCGGCTGTGGCGCTACCTGCCTGCGCTGTCGGGGCGGGCCGATCGCCTCATCGCCGGGCGTTTCCCGGATGCCGGGCTCCAGGCCGCCGTCGCGTCCACGCTGCTGTACACGGGCATGGGTCCGGAACGGCTGCCCGCCACGCAGATTATCGGACTGGTGGCGCTGCTGGAAGAGGGCTTCCATCTTCCCCGTGGCGGGATGGGTGCCATCAGCCAGGCGCTGTATCGCGCGGCGGAACGTCATGGCGTGCGCATCCTGTGCGGCCGGCCGGTCGAACGCATGGTGGTGGCCGGCGGCGTGGCGCGCGGCATCACGCTCGCGGGTGGAGAACGCATAACCGCCGATTGCGTGATCGCCGCCTGTTCGGGCTTCGACGTGGTCCACCGCCTGCTGCCGGCCGAGGCGGTGCCCCGGGCGCTGGCGCGGCGCGCGCGGCGTGCGCCGTTGTCCCATCGGGCGATATCGATCCAGCTGGGCGGCGTCGTCGCCGCCAGGCCGGACGCGTTCATCGTCAACCACGTGCCGTCCATGCGCGAGCAGGACCGGCTGCACATGGCGTCGCCGGACGTGCCGCGCTGGCTGGCCTACACCTGCCCCACGCAGGTCCTGCCGGATCTGGCGCCGCCGGGACGGTCCATCCTGGAGCTGTACGCGCCGGTCTCCGGCATCGCCTCGGCCGACGCGTGGACCTCAGACATGACGCGGTTCGCCGTGGACCGCTATCTGGCGGCCATGCGGCAGCGGGTTCCGGGGCTGGAGGTCGAGGCGGTCCGCGTGCTGGATCCTCGGGACTTCGCCCGCCAGCGGCATTTGTACGAGGGGGCGCTGTACGGCGTGGCGCCCGGGGCGTCGCCGGACCGCTTTTTTCCGCACCGCACGCCTCTGCCGGGCCTGTATCTGGCCGGACAGACCACGTTCCCGGGCTATGGCGTGCCGTCCGCCGTCCTGTCGGGCATACAGGCGGCCGAGGCCGCCATGGGCGGCGGGGCGGGGACCTGAGCTGGCGGCCGTACCAGGCGTCAGCAGCCGTCCAGCCAGTCGCCGACGACCTGGCGGGCCACGCGTTCGAGTTCGGCGCCGTGACGCGCCGCATCCCGCCGGATGGCGGCGACGTCGATCCGGTGCGCCGCCAGCTCGCAGGCATGGCCGATCAGCCAGCGTTCGATGTGCGTGGCCTGGGCTTCCAGGTGGAACTGCAGGCCCAGCAGGCGCGGTCCCAGGGAAAAGGCCTGGTTGGGGAAACCGGGCGTCTGCGCCAGCCTGGCGGCGCCGAACGGGATGTCGAACTGGTCGCCGTGCCAGTGCAGCACGGGCACCGATCCGATGCCGCGCAGCACCGAGTGCTGCCCTTCGTCGGTAAGGGTAAGCGGCGCATGGCCGATCTCGATGCGCCCGGTGGACGTGACGTCCGCCCCCAGCGCCTTGGCCATCAATTGCGCGCCCAGGCAGATGCCCAGGGTCGGCCGGTCCTGTTTCAGGCGTTCGGCAATGGCCGCCAATTCCGCTTCCAGGAAGGGATAGCGGTCGGTCTCGTAGACGCCGATCGGGCCGCCCAGGATCACGACCAGGTCGGCCGCGGCCAACGAGGTGGAATCGATCGCATCGACGCCGGCTTCCAGATAGCGCACGCCGTAGCCTCGCTCGGCCAGCAGCGGAGCCAGCGTACCCAGGTCTTCGAAGGCGACGTGGCGAACAACCAGGGCTTGACGGTTCATCTTCAGGGACTCCGGTTAGGCGTTCAGGGATGGGGCGGCAGTAGCAGTTCGGCGCAATGGGCGCGCTGCGTTTCGCGCAGCGCGGACAGGACGTCATCGGCGGACCGCCGCGCCGCCGCTTCGATCGTTGCGCCTTCCAGCAGGTGCGCGGCCAGCGAAGCGGTGAAGAGATCGCCGGTGCCCTTGGGCGTCAGGGCCAGCCGGGGATGGACGATGGTCGTCGCGCCGGCGCGGGTCACGACCAGGATCTTCATGTCGTCCGGGGTCCAGGTCGCGGGCGCCGCGCTGGTGACGACCACCCATTCGGTATTGCCCGCCAGCAACTGGCGGGCGGCGCGAATGGCGTCGTCGATGCCGTCCACGGGCAGGCCGGTCAGTTGCGCGAGTTCGAAGCCGTTGGGCGTCAAGCCGCGAGCCTGGCCGACGAGGTGGTCGCGGTAGGCGTCCACCAGAGACGGGTCGACGTAGATGCCGTGGTCGTGGTCGCCGATGACCGTGTCGACGATCAGCATGAGGTCCGGGTGGTCCGGCCGTATCCTGTCCAGCCACCGGCCCAGCGCCCGGGCCTGCGCGGCGTTGCCCAGGAAGCCCACGACCACGGCGCGCAGCCGGTGCAGCGCGTCGCGGGCCACGAGGTCGTCCAGGTAGCCCTGGAACCAGTCCAGCGGCAGGGCGCCGCCATGCATCGTGGGGTAGTGGGGCGTATTGCTGAGCACGACGGTCGGCACGGCGGCCACATGCAGGCCGGCGCGGCACAGCCTGGGCACCGCGATCGAGTTGCCGACGCGGCCGTAGACGACCTGGGACATGATGGAGACCACGTCCAGCGGGAGCGGGCCGGGACTGTTCATGATGCGGACGCCGGCTCGGCGGTGGGCCAGTAGTAGGCGTCCGGGGTGCTGCGGGCGCCGAAGATGGCCTGGCCGACGCGCACCACGGTGGCGCCTTCCTCGATGGCGATCTCGTAGTCGCCCGACATGCCCATGGACAGTTCGTCCAGGCCGATGCCGGCCGGCGCGTCCTGCCGCAGGCGGCCGCGCAGCGTGCGCAGCAGCACGAAGCACTGCCGGACCCGTTCGGCTTCGGCGGAGAACAGGGCCAGCGTCATCAGCCCGCGCACACGCAGGGCGGAGAAGGCGGGCATCTGGCGCAGGAAGTCCCGGACGTCATCCGGATGCAGGCCGTACTTGCTGGCCTCGCCCGAGGTATTGACCTGCACGAACACGTCCAGCGCGCGGCCTTCGGCCTGTAGCCGGCGATCCAGCGCCTCGGCCACCCGCAGGCTGTCCAGCGCCTGGAATTCGGCGGCGAAGCGCGCCGCCAGCTTGGCCTTGTTGGTCTGCAGATGGCCGATGATGGACCACTGCAGGTCGGCCAGGTCGGACATCGCTTCCCACTTGCGCGCCGCTTCCTGTAGCTTGTTCTCGCCCAGGAAGCGGCAGCCAGCCTCGTAGGCCAGGCGGATGCGCGCCTCGTCGACGGTCTTGCTGACCGGCAGCAGCCGCACGCCGGCTGGGTCGCGGCCGGCGCGCCGGCAGGCCGCGCCGATGCGTTCGCGCACCGCGGCCAGGTTGCGGCGGAAATCCTCGACCGTGGTGGCCTGGGGCCAGCGGCCGTGCTGGTCGTGCTGGGTGGGGGTGTCGGCCTGGAGGCCGTCGTTTTCCGCGTTCATGTCCGGCTCATCGGTTTTGTCCTATGCCAAAAGAGTATCATGTCCAGGAGTGACTGCAGGAGTCCGACATGTCCCGACCCAAGCCCCATACCGTGGAAGCGCCGTCGTTGCAGGTGGACGAGTGGCTGAATGTCTCCGCCCCCATCGACCTGGCCGGCCTGCGGGGGAAGGTGGTGCTGCTGTACGCCTTCCAGATGCTGTGTCCGGCCTGCCTGGCGCATGGCCTGCCGCAGGCCGAGCGCGTGCATCGCATGTTCCGCGAGGACGACGTGGCCGTGATCGGCCTGCATACGGTGTTCGAGCACCATGAGGTGACGGGGCCGGCCGCCCTGCGCGCCTTCACGCAGGAATATCGCTGGAGCTTCCCCATCGGGATCGACCGTCCCGCGCCGGACGGAAACATTCCGATGACGATGCGCGACTATGCCCTGGGCGGCACGCCCAGCCTGGTGCTGCTGGACCGCCGGGGGCACATCCGCCTGCATCACCTGGGCAGCATCGACGACCTGGCGCTGGGCTCGGCCATCGGCCGCCTGCTGGAAGAGGGCTCGGCGCGAGGCGCAGGCGATGCGGGGCCGCCCGCAAACGGACCGGTGGATGCGGGATGCGGCCCGGAGGCCTGCGTGGCGCCGGTGCCCTAGCCGAGGCAGTGCCGCAGGTCCGAGGCGAGCCGCCGGCATTGCGCCGGTTCGATCCCGGAAAGCGTGATGCGCAGTCCCGGCACGGCCTCGTGCACCCCGAAGGCCTGTCCATGGCGCACCAGCCAGCCCCGCCGGGCCAGCGCCCGGGCGACCGCCTGGTCATCGGTGGCCAACGGTACCCACAGATTGAGTCCGTCGCCGCCTTCCAGGCAGGCGATGCCCTGTCCGCCCAGCGCGTCTTCCAGGCGCCTTCTGCGCAAGGCATAGTCTTTACGGGCGCGCGTCATCAGCCGCGCGGCCTGGGGACTGCCCAGCGTGGCCTGCGCCATGTCCTGCAGCAGGTGGCTGACCCAGTTCGTGCCCGATGCCAGGCGCAGGCGCAATTGGCGGGAGGTTGCTTCGTCGCTTGCCACCAGCGCCATCCGGATATCGGGCCCCAGCGCCTTGGTGAGCGAGCGCACCAGGGCCCAGCGCCGCGTGCCCGCGGGCAGCACGGAGTGATAGGCGGCGGTCGCCAGCAGGGCGAAGTGGTCGTCCAGGATCACGGCGACGTGCGGATGCTTGGCCAGGACGCGCGACAGCGCGCGCGCCCGCCTGGCGCTCAGGTTGCAGCCGGTGGGATTGTGCGCACGGGGCGTGAGGATGACGGCCCGGGCCCCCTTGGCCAGCGCGGCTTCCAGCGCCGGGGCCTGCATGCCCTCGGCGTCGACCGGTACGCCCACCGCCTGCAGGCCGGCCAGGCGCAGCAGGTTGATGCTGCTCAGGAAGCAGGGATTTTCCACCGCCACCTTGTCGCCCGGGACCAACAGGGCGCCCAGCAGGCGTTCGATGGCATCGACCGCGCCATGGGCCAGGTCGACCTCGAAGGAAGCCGGGCAGTCCTGGACGAGCCAGGCGCGGGCATGGGCCTCGAGCCCCGCGTTGATCAGCGGTTCGCCGTAGAGCCGGGGCCGGTAGGGCCTGGCGCGCAGCGCCGCGGCCAGGTCCGGCAGCCAGGCCGGGTCGGGGTTGCCGCTGGCCAGGTCCACCAGGGGAGAATCGGGCAGCGCGCCTTCCTGTTCGCCGGGGCCGTGGCCGCGTATGGTCGTCCCGCGCCGTCCCTGGGCGGTGGCAATGCCCGCCGCCACGAGACGCTTGTACGCCGCGGCCACGGTATTGCGGTTGACGTCCAGTTGCGCCGCCAGTTCGCGCACGGGCGGCAGGCCCTGGCCGGGCAGGATCTGCTGGGACTGGACTTGCGCGCGAACGCTGTCGAAGATCTCGGCCGCGCTCTTTCCTCGTATTCTCATGTCGTCCTAGGACAATGTCGGTGTGCTAGTTTGACACGTTGTTCCCGGTAAAGAGCATTCCTTCATGACCCGCACCCACGCTTTCGATGCCTGGCTCGACCGCTGGGGCCTGGTGCCCGACGGCGATCCGTTCACCACGCATTCGAGCCTCTTGCTGCCCGTGCGGCGCAACGGCAAGGCCGCCATGCTGAAGATCTCCATCGAATCCGAAGAGCGATGGGGCGCGGGCCTGATGGTGTGGTGGGAAGGCGTGGGCGCGGCGCGTGCTGGAGCACGAGGGCGACGCGATCCTGCTGGAGCGCGCCCTGGGGGCGCGGTCGCTGGCCGGCATGGTCCGCGCGGGGCAGGACGACGAAGCCAGCCGCATCATCTGCCGGACCGTCGCCGGGCTGCATGCCCCGCGCGGCAAGCCCGCGCCGGCGCTGGTGCCGCTGGCCGAGCGGTTCCAGGCGCTTGAACCGATGGCGGCCCGCCTGGGCGGCATCCTGGCCAGGTCGGCCGGCGCGGCGCGCGCGCTGCTGGCCGAGCCCCGAGACGTCGTGCCGCTGCACGGGGACATCCACCACGGCAACATCCTCGACTTCGGCGCGCGGGGCTGGCTGGCCATCGATCCGAAACGGCTGGAGGGCGAGCGGGGCTTCGACTACGCCAACCTGTTCTGCAATCCGGACCATGATATCGCCCTGGCCCCGGGGCGCCTGGCGCGGCAGGCCGACGTCGTCGCCCGGGCGGCGGGGCTGGAGCGCCCGCGCCTGCTGCAATGGATCCTGGCCTGGGCCGGCCTGTCCGCCACCTGGCTTATCGAGGACGGCCAGGACGAGTGGGTGGCGCCGACCTTGCGCGTCGCGGAGCTGGCGTTGGCCGAACTCGGTCCGGATCGGCGCTAACCGGCGGCGGGGCCGGTCGTCCGGGCCGTTGCCGCCGCCGGCGTCGCGCGCAGGGTGGCGGCCCAGAACAGCAAGGCGAGCGCGCCGATGCCCGCGCCCATCAGACAGACGCCGTTCCAGCCCGCGCGGGCATAGACCAGGGTCGAGATCGACGAGCCGGCCGCGCTGCCGATGGAATAGAACACCATGTAGGCGGCGGTCAGGCGATTCTGCGCTTCCGGCCGCACGCGATAGATCATGCCCTGGTTGGTGACGTGCGCCGCCTGCAGGCCGAAGTCGATCACCAGCACGCCCAGGACCAGCCACAGGATGGAATGCGGCAGCATGGAGATCGGCAGCCAGGCGGCCAGCATCAGCGCGAGCGCGATGCCGGTCGTGCGCTGGCCGTGCCCGCGATCGGCCCAGCGGCCGGCGCGCGCGGCGCCCAGCGCACCGGCGGCGCCGGCCAGCCCGAACAGGCCGACCTCGGTATGGGACAGCGAAAAAGGCGGGGCGGCGAGCGGCAGCACCATGGGCGCGAGCAGCGTCGTGATATCGGCGAAGATCAGCATCGCGATGACGGCGCGGATACGCAAGACCGGTTCTTCCAGAAACAGCGTGAACACCGACGCGATCAGGCGCGGATAGGAGATCCGGGGACCGGTGCGCCGCTGGCGGGGCAGGGCCTGGTAGAGCAGTCCGGCGATCACCAGCGTCAGCGCGGCCGACACCAGATAGACCGTGCGCCATCCCGACAGGTCGGTCAGGAGGCCGGCGGCGGTCCGCGCCAACAGGATGCCCAGCACGATGCCGCTGGTGACCACGCCCACGACCTGGCCTCGCTCGGATGGCCGGGCCAGCGTGGCCGCGTAGGCGACCAGCGCCTGCGTGACGACCGCGAGCAGGCCCACCGCCGCCATGGATGCCAGCAGCATGGCCGCCGTCGACGAAAACCCCACGCAGGCCAGGGCCAGGACGGAAAGCAGCGATTGCCCGACGATGAGCTTGCGGCGATCGAGCAGGTCGCCCAGCGGCACCAGCAGGACCAGGCCCAGACCGTAGCCGAACTGGGTCGCACCGACGATGAGGCCGGCCACCGCGTGCGACAGGCCGAGGTCGTCCGCCATGACGTCCAGCAAGGGGTGGGCGAAATAGGCGTTGGCGACGGCCAGGCCGCTGGCGACCGCGAAGAGCAGCGTGACCGGACGCGTGAGCGGCGATGGCGCCGCGCTTGCTGTAGAACCCATGGCTAAGACTCCGATTGTTGGTTGCATGACGAAACCGTTCGGAAGGATAGGGTTTTTGGTTTTATAATGCAACCTAAAAATCGATGGAGGGCGGGCATGGTTGGACGAAAAAGCCTGAAGGGGGATTACTGCCCCAGCGCCCGGTCGCTGGACGTGATCGGCGACTGGTGGTCGCTGTTGATCGTGCGCGACGCGTTCGACGGCCTGACGCGTTTCGGCGAGTTCCAGAAAAGCCTGGGCATCGCGAAGAACATCCTGACCGAGCGCCTGCGCACGTTGGTGTCGCGCGGCATCCTGGAAGCCGTCCCGGTGGGAGACAGTGGCGCGCGGATGGAGTACCGCCTGACGGCCATGGGCCGCGACCTGTTCCCGGTGATGGTCGCCCTGCGCCAGTTCGGCGAGCGGCATCTGTTCAAGCCGGGCGAGGCGCATTCGGAACTGGTCGATCGTGAAACCGGCCTGCCGGTCCACCTCGATATCCGCACGCCGGATGGACGGTCGGTGGGGCCGGACGACACGGTGCTGCTGAAGGTGCCGGAGGAATAGCGCGGCGCCAGCCTGGAGGGGCCGTGTTCTCGCGGCGAGCACAGCGTGTGCGGCGTTGCTGTCTTGTTGCCTCGTCGGCCGGCATCGATACTTTGCCGCTCAGCCGACAGGAGACAGCATGAGATCGATCCGCAGGCGCCGCCTTGCCGCGTCCATCATCCCGACCGCCCTTGCCGCGACGTGCGCCGCGGTGAGCGGACTGCCCGCCCAGGCCGCCTATCCGGAGAAGCCCATCAAACTCGTGGTGGGGTTCGCCGCGGGCGGCGCGAACGACCTGGTGGCCCGCGTAGTGGCCCAGGAAGCTTCGCGGAAAATCGGCCGCCCCATCATCATCGAGAACATGCCGGGCTCGAATGCCGAAGTGGCCTCGGGTGCGGTCGCGCGCGCGGCGCCCGATGGATACACCCTGTTGTTGGGATCGTCCGGCGCGCTGGGCATCAGCCCCATCCTCAAGCCCAGGCTGTCCTACCGGCCGGCCTCGGATTTCGCGCCGGTCGCCATGCTGGCCAAGGCGCCCTACGTGCTGATCACCAGCACGCAATCTTCTTTCCGGAGCGTGAAGGAACTGGCCGCGGCATCGCGCAAGAGCCGGCAGGGGCTGACGTTCGCGTCGGTCGGCGTCGGCTCTGTGCCGCACCTGGCTACCGAATGGTTTGACGAGGCGGCGGGCGTGAAAGCGCTGCACGTGCCCTACAAGGGTGCCAGCCAGTCCATCGTCGACATCGTCGGACGGCAGGTGGACTACGGGTTCACGACCATCGCCGTCGCGGCGCCCACGATCAGGGCTGGCCAGACGCGGGCGCTGGCCATCAGCAGCGCGGGCCGCTCCCCGCTGATGCCGGAGGTGCCGGCCATTAGCGAAACCCTGCCGGGGTTCGAAGCCGTGGTCTGGTACGGCCTGTTTTCCCCGGCAGGGACACCCGAGGCCATCCTGCGATATCTGCACGAGGCCTTCGGCCAGGCGTTGGATTCCGAGCGGGTCAGATCCGAGTTCGCCACGCAGGGGTTCGACGTTTTCAAGCTGCCCCGGGACGCGATCAAACCCTATGTCGAAGGCGATGCCCGCAATTGGGGAAACGTGATACGCCGGGCGGGCATCCAGATCGATTGAACTCGGCCGTGGCGCGGACCGGCGCTCACGCGAACCGCCTGGCGCCCGCCACGCATCCCACCGCGCCCAGCGTCGCGGCCAACATGGTGCCGCTGATCGGTTCGTGCAGGAACAGCGCGGCCAGCCCCAAGGCCAGGAAGGGCTGCAGCAACTGCAATTGCCCGACCGCCGCGATGCCGCCCTGCGCCAGGCCCCGATACCAGAACACGAAGCCGATCAACATGCTGAACAGCGACACGTAGGCCAGGCTGAACCAGGCCGGCGCGCCCACATGGTCGAAGGATGCGGGGCGGGTCAGCAGCGTCATCGGCAGCATGACGGGCAGCGACAGCACCAGCGCCCAGCTGATGACCTGCCAGCCCCCCAGCCGACGGGAGAGCCGCGCGCCTTCGGCGTGGCCCAGGCCGCACACGGCGATCGCGGCCAGCATCAGCAGGTCGCCGCGCAGCGATGCCCCGATGCCGCCCAGGGCGGCATGGCCGGCCACGAACACGCTGCCCAGCAGCGAGAACAGCCAGAACGCCGGACGGGGGCGTTCGCCGCCGCGCAGCACGCCGAAGACCGCGGTGCACAGCGGCAGCAGCCCCAGGAAGACGATGGAGTGCGCGGACGAGACATGCCGCAGCGCCAGCGCGGTCAACAGCGGAAAGCCCACCACAACGCCCAGGGCCACCACGGCCAAGGCCGGCAGGTCGCTCAGGGCCGGACGGCGCTCACGGAAGGCCAGCAGCAGCATTGCGCCCAGCAGGGCGGCGATGGCGGCCCGCGCGCCGGTCAGGAAGGTCGGGTCCAGATCCATGACCGCGGCCCGCGTGGCCGGCAGCGAGCCGGCGAAAATCACCACGCCTATCAATCCGTTGATCCATCCGTTCGTCGTCTTTTCCATGAGCCACCTGTGTATGGGCTGTCAGTAGAGCATGGGCAGGTATCGGGGCCCAGATACGGTCCAGTACAATTCAAGATAACTGTTATGACTATTTGACCGATACAGTCGGGGTGCCATGAAGGGACAGGGAACGCGCATCGACGCCGTGATGGAGACGATCCGTTCGAGGATCGCCTCGCGCGCCTACCCGCCGGGGGCGCGGCTGCCCTCGGTGCGCGCGCAGGCCCAGGCCATGGGGTTGTCGGTCTCGACCGTGGTCGAGGCCTACGAGCGGCTGGTGGCAGAGGGCGCCGTGCGCTCCCGTCCGGGGTCGGGGTTCTACGTTTCCGGGCCGGCGGCGCCCTTGGCCCTGTCGGAGATCGGCCCGAAACTGGATCGGGAAGTCGATCCGTTATGGATATCGCGCCAATCGCTGGAGACGGGCGATGCCGTGCCCAAGCCCGGCTGCGGCTGGCTGCCGCCGGCATGGATGTACGAGGACGGCATGCGCCGCGCGTTGCGGGCGCTGGCGCGCGCCGACGCGCCCGTGCTGGCCGATTACGGAACGCCGCTGGGCCTGCCGCCGCTGCGCCAGTTGCTGGCCCGCCGGATGGCTGCCACCGGCATCGAGGCCGCGCCCGAGCAGATCATGCTGACCGACTCCGGCACGCAGGCCATCGACCTCATCTGCCGTTTCCTGCTGGAGCCGGGCGATACCGTACTGGTCGACGATCCGTGCTACTTCAATTTCCATGCCTTGCTGAAGGCACACCGGGCGAAGGCGGTAGGCATCCCCTATACCCCGAACGGACCGGACGTCGCGGCTTTCGAGGCCGCGCTGCGGGACCATGCGCCCAGGCTCTACATCACCAATTCCGCCATCCACAACCCCACGGGCGCGACGCTGTCGCCCGTGACGGCGCACCGGCTGCTGAAGCTGGCCGACGGCTCGGGCCTGGTCATCGTCGAGGACGACATCTTCGCCGATTTCGAGACCGCGCCGGCTCCCCGGCTGGCCGCCTTCGATGGCCTGGATCGCGTGATCCACATCGGCAGTTTCTCCAAGACCGTCTCGGCCTCGCTGCGCTGCGGCTACGTGGCCGCGCGCGCCGACTGGATCGACAGCCTGGTCGACCTGAAGATCGCCACCACCTTCGGCAACGGACACCTGGCGGCCTCCGTCCTGCTCGCGGCGCTGACCCACAGCGGCTATCGCAAGCACATGGAGGAAGTCCGGCACAGGTTGGCCGAGGCGATGGACAGGACCGTTGCGCGGCTGCGCGCCATCGGCATCCAGCCGTGGCTCGTCCCGCAAGCGGGCATGTTCGTCTGGTGCCGTCTGCCCGATGGCGTGGATGCTGCCGACATCGCGCGTTCGTGCCTGAAAGACGATGTGGTCCTGGCGCCGGGCAATGCGTTCAGCCAGTCGCGCAGCGCCGCGGGCTTCCTGCGGTTCAACGTCTCGCAATCGGGCGACGGCAGGATCTTCCAGGTGCTGGCGCGCGCGCTGGAGGCGTGCCGCGGCTAGCGCGTAGATCCGGTGGACGGGTAGGCCTGTGCACGCGCCGCCCGGGGTGCGGTCTCCGGCATTTCCCGCAGGACGGGCAGCACCGCCAGCGCGACCAGCGCGATCATCGCCCCCGGCGCGGCGGTCCAGCCCGTGGCCTGGACCAGCCATTCCGCCAGGAAGGGCGTCAGCCCCCCGAACAGCGCGGTGGCCGCGGTCGCGCCCAGCGCCAGCCCGCTCAGCCGGCCTTCGCCGGGAAACTGCTCGGCCGTGGCGGGGGCGCCCACGGCGCTGACGCCGCCGGCGACCAGCGCCAGCGCGACCGCGCCCAGGGCGACCTGCAAGATCGTGCCGTGCGCCATGTAGGTGAACATGAACAGCGGCAAGGCCGCGCCCAGGACCGCCAGTCCCATCAACATGCGCCGGCGTCCCAGGCGGTCCGACAGCGCGCCGGCCGCGGGCGTGACCACGATGACGGCCACGGCGGCGACGGTCGACAGCCAGAGCGATTCGCCTTCCGCGCGGCCGCCGGCCGAGGTCAGGAAGGCGGGCACGTAGGTGATGCCGACGTAGTAGGTGATGGAGCCCAGTGCCGAGATCGCGAAGGTCCGCAGCACGGCGGCGCGATGATGGGTGAGCGTGTGCAGGATGGGCGAGGCGGGGATGGTGCCCTGGCGCCGCTGCCTTTCGAAGTCCGGCGATTCCTGCATGGCCGAGCGCGCGATCCAGATACTGCCCGCCAGGGCCGCGCCGACGAAGAAGGGGATGCGCCATCCCCAGGCGTCGAGTTGGGAGGTATCCAGCAGGGCCACGGTCGCGGCCGACACCGCCACCGCCAGCAGCGCGCCGACTTCGCTGGCGGCCGACGCGAGCGACGTGACCAGGCCCCTGCGGCCGGGGCGCGCGCCTTCCAGCAGATAGGCCACCACGCTGGTGTATTCGCCGCCCACCGAGAATGCCATCAGGCAGCGCAGGACGAGCAGCAGCACGCCGGCGGTGGCGCCCAGGCTGCCGTAGGCGGGCAGCAGCGCGGTTGCCAGCATGGCGGCCGTCATCAGCGCCATGGACAGCAGCAGGGTCCGGCGGCGGCCGAAGCGATCGCCGATGTGGCCGAACACGAGGGCGCCCAGGGGCCGCATGAAGTACGAGACGGCGAAGCCGGCCAGCGTGGCCAGCAGCGACAAGTGGCCTCCGCCGAAAAAGACGCGGGACAGGACCGTGGCGAAGTACAGGTACAGGGTGAAGTCGTACCACTCGACGATCGTGGACAGGGCGGCGATCGTCAGGGATCCGCGCGAGATCTCGGGGGCCGGGGTGGGGCCGCTGGCCGCCGCCGGCATGTCAGGAAAGAGGAATCGTGGCCATGTTCCCGGGAATGATATAGGGATGGCCGGCTCCTGGAAATGCGGGACGTGTCTCACGATGCTTCGATCCGCGTCGAAGCATCGCTGGCCCGCGCGGCGTTACGCTATCCGCTTGAACGAAGGAGCCCGCGCCATGCCCGAGCACGCCGAGATCGCCGCCACCGCTTCCCTGATTGCCGAGCCGGCCCGCACCGCCATGCTGGTGGCCCTGCTCGATGGCAGCGCCCGGCCGGCGGGAGAGCTCGCGCATGCCGCCGGGGTGACCGCGCAGACGGCCAGCACCCATCTGGCGCGCCTGGTGCAGGGGCGGCTGCTGGTGGTGGAGAACGAGGGACGCCATCGCTATTACCGGCTGAACGGGCCGGAGGTGGCCCAGGCGCTGGAACACCTGGCCGGCGTCGGCGGCCCCGCCTTCGCGCGCCGGCCACCGTTGGGCAAGCAGGCCCGGTCGCTGCAGTTCGCGCGCTGCTGCTACGACCACCTGGCGGGGCAATTGGGCGTGGCGGTGGCGCAGGCCTTGCAGCGGCATGGCTACGTCATCGCGCAACCGGGAAAGCGCTGCGGGATCACGCCGGCCGGGGAACACTGGTTCAGCGGCATGGGGCTGGACGTGCGGACGCTGCGGCCCACCCGTAACGGGCTGGCAAGGCTGTGCCTGGACTGGACGGAGCGCACGCATCACGTGGGCGGTCCGCTGGGCGTGGCAATGCTGGCGGCGTTCTGCGAGCGGGGATGGCTGCGGCGCACGCCGGGATCGCGGGCCTTGACGCTGACGCCGCCTGGGCGGATCGCGCTCAGGGAACAGTTAGGGGTCGAGGTCGAGGACGCCAGCTAGCTTCTCTACCCGGCGGCGTTGCCAGCGGCGGCAGGCGTGCCGCCGCTGGCAACGCGCGCCTGGCCTAGCGTGCCACCACCGCGAACGCCCCTTCCTGGTCGACCCGTGCCCAGTAGGCCGATTTCGTGGCGTCATAGCCCACGGCCGCGGCGCACGAGGCGTCGACGTCGGCGGGCAGCGCGGACAGGAACGCGGCCTGATAGGGTTGCTTGCTGATGCAAGACGCCGGCGCCAGCGCGATCCACTTGCCGTCCGCGTCGCGGCGCGCCAGCGTGGTGGCGGCGGCCTCGGCGCCGGCGGGCAGCGCGAATTCCAGCACGTAGGTGTCGCCGCTCTGGTCGGCGCCGAGTTCCCACTGGCGCGTGGCGTGGGCCGGCAGTTGCACCGGCAGCTTGCCGCTTTCCGAACCGTCGCCGTAGCTGCCCGGCAGGCCGGTGGCGGTCGTGATGTCCTTGGCGCGTCCCCACGGATCGATGTAGGTGCCGGTCTGCCCCGCGATGCCGCTGACCCACAGCACGTCGGACACCGTGTCCTTGCCGCGCTCCTGCCAGTTCAGCGCCACCAGCTTCTTCAGGTCGATGGTGGTCGCGCGGACCTCGATCTCCTCGTCCGGCGTGCCTTCGCCCACCAGCCGCGCGCGCTGGCTGTTGTTCAGGTTGCGGCTGAAGCTCTCGTCGCTGATGAACATGTAGCGGTACATCATGGACAGCATTTCCATGTTGCTGCCGGCATAGGAATAGCCCGGCGTGGCGCTCATGCCGCGGGTGCGGGTGTCGTAGCGGTTGAAGCTGCGGTTCGTGCCGTCCAGCAGGCGCGCGCGATGGCCGCTGGCCGAGGCGCAATAGCTGGTGCGGTAGGACGGGTCGTAGGCGCTGTTGCGCTGGATGTCGGCGGGCACGCTGCCGGGGAATACGACCTTTTCGCAGCGCTGCGTGGAGCGCACGAACCGGTCCAGCAGTTTCCATTGCGGCGTGGCGAGTTCCTTGGGGCCGTCCTCGTTGCGCGCGACCGAATGCGTGGCGAAATACGATCGGTAATCCAGCATGCCGCCCTGGATGGTGAAGATCGAGGCATTGGCGTCGACGAAGCCGGTGTCCTCGTGCTGCACCTTGTGCATCAGCACGTTCTGGATGCGCTCGTGTTCGCCGAAGCGCGTTTCGTAGCCCTTGTAGGCGGAGTCGCCCGAGATGATCTGCTGGAAGCCCAGGTCGGAGTCGTCGCGGATGAGGCTGCGCGCATAGTGGTGCTCGTGGCCCGAGACGTAGATCACGTCGTACTCGGCGAACAGCTTGCGGTACTTGTCGTAGGCTTCGCGGAACTTGACGTCGTTGACGATGGCCAGGCTGCCGTCGACGATGTTCTCGCGCACCAGGCCGTAACGATTGCCGGCGAAGGAGTTGTGGGTCTGGAGGATGATGTGGTCGACCTTGCCGCCGTGTTCCCTGACCATGCCTTCCACGAAGTCGTAGGCCCGTTCCAGCCAGCCGTACGAGATGTTGATGAACAGCACGTTGTCGCGCACCAGCGCGTAGTTCTTGTAGGCCGAGCCGGGCATGTGCTGCGCGTCGGCGGGGATGAAGTCTTCCACCGTGTCGTACCAGTCCTGGTCTATGCCCTTGGGGTCGTGGTTGCCCATGATGGGCAGGATGGTCATCCTGCCCTTGTACTGTTCGGCCAGGCCGCGCCACAGCGCGTACTCGGCCGGCGTGCCGTTCTCCACCAGGTCGCCCACCGCCAGGACCACGTTGACGCCCGATTTGGCGTACAGGTCCAGGATGGCTTTCATGGGATGCAGGGCGACGCCGGAGTCGCCGCCCTGGGTGTCGGGCAGAATGCCGACACGCAGCGTGGGCGTGACGGGTTCGGTCGGTGTGCCCGGTTCGGTCGGCGTGCCGGGATCGGTCGAAGCGGAGCCGTCTCCGCCCCCGCCGCAGGCGGCCAGTGTGGACAGCACAGCGAGCGTCAGGGCGGCAGCCGCCCCGCGCCCGGTCTTGGCGATACGTATGGACATCGTTTATTCCCCCGAAAGCGGCGCAGCTTAGGGGGAGGATGTGACCGCGTCATTGCTGCGGCCGCGAGGGGGGCGACCGCTCCTGGCATGCCTGCGTCGTTCGCATAATTGCGAATAAAGGGAGGATGCTGTAACGTGTTTAGCAATTAGAATCAATTGCAAAGCCTGTATGAGCTATTACAGCGAGACGGAAAGGCCGTTGCTCAAGCGGTTTCTGCGTGTCTTCGTCGCTTTCCTGGCCGTGTGTTTCCTGAACGCCGCGATCCTTCGCCTTGCCTGCCATGCCGGCGGCGTGCCGGAGTCCCGGCTGCTGTCCAGCTTTGCCGTGGGGTGCCTGTAAAGGCACGGTCTATCCAGGCGCCGCGCTACCTGGCGGCGTGGTCATCCCTGGCCGAGTCTCGTCTTCTTCTTTTACGCTCGACGCTATATACCACCAGCAGCGCACAGGCCAGCCAGATCAGCAGAACTTCCAGAAGCATGGGTTCCATCCAACATCGAAGTTAGGGCGATTGCCCTGCGATGATAGTGGGCGCTTCCACATACTGCCAATTGATTAAACCAAATGCAGCAATAGGGTTTGCCTTGATTGCCTACGCGCAGTCCAGGGGTCGCCCCCCATTTGAGTGATGTGATGGTTCTGCCATAACGATATCCTCGGACGTAGTGGCTTTTGTCCGGTTCGACATCATGGATATCCTGTATTTTCCCCGTTTTCGCGTGTTGCGCGGCGTGGCCGTGCTGGCCGCCGCGGGCTGTGCCTGGCCGGCGCTGGCCGCCGATTCCGGCGCGCTGTTCCGCCAGCTTGGCCAGATGATCGAGCAGACGGGCCGGGCCATCGCCGAGGACCAGCGTCGCCAGGAAGAGCAGGAGCAGCGCGCCGCCGAGAACGCCCGCCGAGAGGGCGAGCAGCAGGCGCAGCGGGAACGCGAGGAGGCTGCCCGGCAGCGGCAGCAGCAGGAGGCGGTGCGGCAGGAACAAAAGCAGAGCTTGCAGGCGCTGGCACCGCCGCCCGAGTACCAGGGCCGCATCGTAATCCACAAGCGCCTGCTCGGCATGCAGGAAGCCGGCAGCGCCCGGCCCGATTTCGACATCACGGCGCGCGGCACCGCCAGTATCTCGCCCGATGGCGCGTGGCTGGCCTTCGAGGCGACGGACGGGCAGATCATGTTGCGCGATGCGGCCTCGGGCAAGGACCGCGCGTTGCCGACACGCGTGCCGTCCGGCCAGTCTTCCCGCACGCTGGCCTTCGTCGGCAACGAGGCGCTGCTGGTCAGCGACCTGAAGAACGGTTCCGAGCTGGTCGACCTGCAAGGCAATTCGCTGCGTACGCTGCCGCCGGGCGGGTACTTTCCGTGGCCGAAGGAGGTGGGCGGACGCTACGTCGTCGAGCATTTGCGGATGACCGAATTCGACAAGGGACGGCGCTGCCTGGGGGTGAACTACTACGATGCCCGGGGGGCCGAGCAGGGAGGCGTGTCGGTGGATGATGCCGACGCTTGCGCCGCTCGCATCGACGACCAGGGCCGGCAGGAGTTCTTCGCGCAGAAGGACGGCGTGGTCAGCTATTTCGTCAACGGCGCCAAGGCCGGCGAATTCCGGGGAGATGACCGGAGGCCGGCGGACCAGTACAAGCGCCTCGACTATCGATGGATAGGCAACACGCCCTATGCCTATTCCGAGATGGGAGACTGGAGCAACCCGTCGCATCGGCTGCGGGTGTGGGACGTGGCCCAGGGGAAGATGCTGTGCGAGCTGCCCGGGCACGTTTTCGGAATCCCGTATGCCGACAAGAAGGGCAACCTCGTCATGGCCCAGCCGGCGGTACGGCTGAGCCTGCCCGCCTGTTCGATGGTGCGCGTCGGCAACGGCAACGAGCGGCTCCACTCCTGGGGCGAACAGGCCTACCTGCACGACGAACAGACCGGCACGGTCGACGTCATCGATACCTCGACCTGGCAGCGCCGCGCCACGTTGCAGACGCTGCACCGCAAGTCGCCGCAGGATAGTTCGTATTCCGGTGCGTTCCAGGAGCGGCCGGGGCACCCGGACCAGGTGCTGGTGACGTCGTATGCGACCTCGTCCCGGATACCGGCGCAGCTTTTCGACACGAAAACCGGCCAGTTGCTGCGCACCCTGCCGGCAGGCAGGTTCCAGGCGGGATACATCATCCAGCAGGACCTGCTGACCGGCCAGTCGTACAACTGGCGCACGCGTCTCTGGCGCTTTGCCTACGACGACGGCGCGGGCAAATCGGCCGCGGTGTTCCTGGCCGCGTTGAAAAAGGACAAGTTCGAGACGTCGGCCGAGTACCAGAAGCGGCTGGCCGCGCTGACGCTGCCGCATACGATGAAGGTCGCGCTGCAGGACTACGACGCGGACCGGGGCATGTTCATCGGCACCTGGCGCGACGTGCCGGTCATGGTCCCGCTGCCGCCTGCGCAGGCCCGGCAGTTCGCCGACGCGACGGCAATGAGCGTGACGGGCGAGCTGCGCGTCATCGACGAGGATTACCTGGAGCTGCGCAATGCCAGCGTGACCACGCCGGCCGGGCAGGCGCTGACGCTGGTGCTGCCCGACGGCCCCGCGCCCAAGGCGCAAGCCAGGCCGCAGGCGGCGGGCGCGCGCGATGGCGGCTCGGCGCAGGCAAGTTCGGGGGCCCCGGCGGCACGGGCTTCCAGTGGCCAGGGAAGCGGTGGGCGTTGCACGGGGACGATGGCGCATCTCGCCCCGCAACTGCGGCCCTACACCAACCCCCTCCTGGCCGAGGTCCGCAAGGAAGCCTTGCAGATCGACATCGCCTCGACGCTGGCCAAGGTGAAGGCCGGCGGCGGCAATGCCGAGGTGCTGCGCCAGCAGGCCGATCAGTCCGACCAGGCGGCGCGCGATTCGGCCACCACGGCCAACCAGAGCGACGGCGGCGGCAACAGCATCACCAGGGCCGACAACGGCACCTTGCCGTTGAACTGGCCGTGCGAGGGCATTCATTCGTCGGCCGTCTGCAACTACATCACGATGCGCTGGCAGGCCCTGCTGACGCGAGAGATCGCCAGCCTGTACGCGACCTGCCAGGGGGGCTGAGGCCGGCCACGGGCCGCGGTCAGGCTTCCCCGTAGCCCCCGCCTCCCGGCGTCTCGATCTCGACCCGGTCGCCCGCCCGCAATTCCGCGCGATCCGCGTGGTCCAGCGGTTCGACCCGCCCGTCGGCACGCAGCACCCGCGCCAGTCCCGGCGCGCCAGGCTGGCCGCCGCGCAGCCCGAAGGCAGGATGGTGCCAGCCGTTGGCCAGCAACGACACCGTCATGGGCTCCATGAAGCGCAGCGTGCGCACGCCGCCGTCGCCGCCGCGCCACCGGCCGTCGCCGCCGGAGCCGTGGCGGATCTCGTAGCGTTCCAGCCGCACCGGGAAACGCAACTCCAGCACTTCGGGGTCCGTCAGCCGGGAATTGGTCATGTGGGTCTGCACCACCGACGTGCCGTCGAAGCCGCCGGCCAGGTTGCCGGCTTCGTCGAAGCGGCCGCCCGCGCCCGAGCCACCGGAAATGGTCTCGTAGTACTGGTGGCGGGCATTGCCGAAGGTCAGGTTATTCATGGTCGGCTGGCTGCTGGCCATGATGCCCAGCGCGCCATACAGCGCGTTGGTGACGCAGGTGGAGGTCTCGACGTTGCCGGCCACGACGGCCGCCGGATAGCGCGGGTTCAGCATCGAGCCTTCGGGAACCACGATGGTGAGCGGCTTCAGGCCGCCCGCGTTCATGGGGATGTCCTCGTCCAGCAGCGTGCGGAACACGTACAGTACGGCGGCGGAGGTGACGGCGCGCGGGGCGTTGAAGTTGTTGGGCAGTTGCTTTGACGTGCCGGTGAAATCCAGCGTGGCGCTGCGAGTGGCGTGATCCACGGTGACCGCCACCCGCACCTGCGCGCCGTTGTCCAGCGATACCGCGAAGCTTCCGTCGCGCAGGCGGCTGATGGCGCGGCGCACGGATTCCTCGGCGTTGTCCTGCACGTGGCCCATGTACGCCTGCACGACGGCCAGGCCGAAGTACCGCACCATGGCCATGAGTTCTTCGCGGCCCTTTTCGTTGGCGGCCACCTGGGCGCGCAGGTCGGCGATGTTCTGGTCGATGTTGCGCGCCGGATGCCGAGCGCCGGCCAGCAGCTGCCGCATCTCGGCCTCGCGCAGGTGGCCGCCGCGCACCAGCAGGAAGCTCGTGATCAGCACGCCCTCGTCGTCGATGGTGCGCGAGTCGGGCGGCATGGATCCGGGCGTCAGGCCGCCGATGTCGGCGTGGTGGCCGCGCGAGCCCACGTAGAACAGCACGCGGGTGCCGGCCTCGTCGAAGATGGGCGTGATGACCGTGACGTCCGGCAGGTGCGTGCCGCCGGCGTAGGGATCGTTGAGCACGTAAGCGTCGCCGGGCCGCAGCGTGCCCTGGGTGCTGTCGATGACGGCCCGTACGCTGGCGCCCATGGATCCCAGGTGCACCGGGATGTGAGGGGCGTTGGCGACGAGGTCGCCCTGCGCGTCGAAGATCGCGCACGAGAAATCCAGGCGCTCCTTGATGTTGACCGAGTGCGCGGTGTTCTGCAGGCGCCAGCCCATCTGCTCGGCGATGGACATGAACAGGTTGTTGAAGATCTCCAGCATCACCGGGTCCGCTTGCGTGCCGACGGCGCGGCGCTCGGGCCGGGGCACGGCGCGTTCGAGCACGATGTCGCCGTTCGCGCTCGCGGTGGCCCGCCAGCCGGGATCGACCACGGTGGTCGCGTTGGCGTCGGTAATGATGGCGGGGCCCGCGATGACGTCGCCGGCCCGCAGATCGGCGGACGCGTAAAGCGGGCTGTCCTGCCAGGAACCGGCGTGCATGGCGGCGCTGTCGCGGGCGCGCAATCGCGTGCCGGCTTCGCGCGCGGGACGATCGAACCAGGCGGCGTGCGCGCTCTGGGGCCCTTCCCCGGCGGTGGCCTCGGCCATCACCGAGTCGATCACCAGCGCGCGGCCGGGCATCAGGAAGGCGAAGCGCTGGCGATAGGCGCGCTCGAATTCGGCCAGCATGGCCGGGGTCTCGCCCAGCGGGACCGGCAGCGCGGTGTCGGTGCCCTCGTAGCGCAGATAGGCCCGTTCGGCGATGCGCAGGTCGGCCGCTTCGCAGCCCTGGGCCTGGAGTTCGCCCTTGGCCGCGGCGCCCAGTTCGTCCAGCACCCGGCGCGCCTCGGCGCGGCCGGCGTCGTCGAAGCGGCGTTCCACCGAGCGTTCCCGCACGGCGGTGGCGACGGCCAGGCCCATGCCGTAGGCGGACAGCACGCCGGCCAGCGGATGGATCAGCACGCGCGGCATGGCCAGCGCGTCCGCGACGGCGCAGGCATGCTGGCCGCCGGCGCCGCCGAAGGTGGTCAGGGTGTAGCGGGTGATGTCGTAGCCGCGCTGCACGGAAATCAGCTTGATCGCGTTGGCCATGTTGGTGACCGCGATCTCCAGGAAACCGTGCGCCAGCGCCTCGGGCGTGGTGGCGCGGCCGGTGCCGAGCTCGACTTCGCGGGCCAGTTCGGCGAAGCGCGCGCGGACCACCTCGGCGTCCAGGGGCTGGTTGCCGTCGGGGCCGAACACGGCGGGAAAGTGGTCGGGCTGGATGCGGCCCAGCATCACATTGGCGTCGGTGACGGTTAGCGGTCCGCCGCGCCGATAGCAGGCGGGGCCGGGGTCGGCGCCGGCCGATTCGGGGCCCACGCGCAGCCGCGTGCCGTCGAAGCGCAGGATGGATCCGCCGCCGGCGGCCACCGTGTGGATGCTCATCATGGGCGCGCGCAGCCGCACGCCCGCCACCAGCGTATCGAAGGTGCGTTCGTATTCGCCGGCATAGTGCGATACGTCGGTCGAGGTGCCGCCCATGTCGAAGCCGATGATGCGGTCGAAGCCGGCGGCGGCCGAGACGCCGGCCATGCCGACGATGCCGCCGGCCGGGCCGGACAACACGGAGTCCTTGCCCTGGAAGGCGCGAGCGTCGGTCAGCCCGCCGCTCGATTGCATGAACTGCAGGCGCACGCCGGGCAGGGCGGACGAGACGCGGTCCACGTAACGGCGCAGCACGGGCGACAGATAGGCGTCGACCACGGTGGTATCGCCGCGCGCGACAAAGCGGATCAGCGGCGAAACAGCGTGCGAGACGGAAACTTGCACATAGCCGAGTTCGCGCGCGATCGCCGCCACCCGTAGTTCGTGCGCCGGGTTGCGGTAGCCGTGCATGAGCGCGATGGCGATGGACTGGTAGCCTTGCGACCGGCCTTCGGCCAGGGCCGCCCGGGCCTGCGCCTCGTCCAGTCCGGCCACGACGGCGCCGTCAGCAGCCAGGCGTTCGTCGATCTCGGCCACGTGGCTGGAGAGCTGTTCGGGCAGGATGATCTCGCGGTCGAACAGGCGCGGCCGGTTCTGGTAGGCAATGCGCAAGGCGTCGCGAAACCCGCGGGTAACGGCCAGCAGCACGCGCTCGCCCTTGCGTTCGAGCAGGGCGTTGGTGGCGACCGTGGTGCCCATGCGTACGACCTCGATGCGGTCCGCGGGTACCGGTTCGCCCGGAGCCAGCTCCAGCAGGCGCCGTATGCCTTCGACGGCGGCATCGTCGTAGCGGCCGGGATTCTCGGAAAGCAGCTTGGCGGTCGTCAGCGAGCCGTCGGGCCGGCGCCCGATCACGTCGGTGAAGGTGCCGCCGCGGTCTATCCAGAATTCCCAGCGGGCGTCGTCGGCGGGAGAGGGGGAGGCAGTATTCATAGCGATGAGGCCGCGCGAGCGGCCTGGTCATAAAGGCCCGACAGCATGCGCAGGCGCCGGGCCACGTCGGACAGGGAAGCGCCGTCGGCCAGTTCGCCTTCGACGCTGGCAAGCAGGCAGCGGCCCCGGACGGCGCGGAAGCGGTCGATCAGTGCCGCGCCTTCGTCCGTGGTGGCGTAGAGCACTTCCTTGCCGCTCTTTTCGCCGCGCACCAGGCCCATGCCTGCCAGTTTCTTCAGCGAGTAGTTGATGACGTGCGTGTCTTCGTAGTTCAGGGTGAAGCAGATGTCGGCCAGCTTCTTGCCTCGTTCCCGATGATGGACGTGGTGCAGCACGAGCACGTCCGTGACCGCGAGGTCGGCCGTGCCGGCCGCCGCCATGCAGCGCACGATCCAGCGGCTGAACGCGTTGTGGGCGATGATCAGTCCGAACTCGAGTTCGGACAGCTCCGCATGCGGGCCGGTGGCCAGGTGCGCCGAGGACAGGATGCGCAGGCGTTCGCCGGCCTCGTCGGGCGCGCCCGGGCGCCGGCGGTCATTCGTCATCGTCGTCGCTCTCGCCGGCGAACAGGCGTTCCTTGGGGGGAGCGATCTCGGTCACGAGGTCGCGCACCAGCGGCTTGTTGGGCAGGGGTTCGACCGTGTGTGAGCTGCCCGGCTCCAGCTTGGCCAGACAGGCATACACGACCTTGCCGTCCAGGCGCATCATGCATTCCTTGCAGGCATTGGCGTTGATGCAGGCATAGCGGAAGGCTAGCGTATCGTCCTGGTGCGCGCGCACCCAGCGCAGCGCGTCCAGCAGCGACGCGGCCGCCTGGGGCGGCACGTCGTACTCGACGACGCGGGCCTCGGTATCGGCGCCGGCACGCCGGATCTTCAGGCGGATGGAGTCGTTGGGCGATGTCATGCGATGTCCTCCTGCCGGGCTTCGAGGCGCTGGACGGGCTGGGTGGCCAGCGTCCATTGGCCGTCGCGCCAGGCGATGGTCTGGTTCAGCGTCCAGGCGTCTTCCTGCCCGGGGTGGTCTTCGCGCTGGTGGGCGCCGCGGCTCTCGCGCCGCGCCAGCGCGCAGCGGGTCACGGCCTGCGCCACCAGCAGCATGTTGCGCAGGTCCAGCGTATCCAGCCGCACCGGGTCCTGCGGTCCGCCGCCCGGCAGATCGCTGCCGGCCCGCGTCCGCAAGGCATCGAGTTCGCCCAGCGCCTGCCGCAGGCCAGCCTCGGTCCGGAAGGGGCCGACGTGGGTCTGCATCAGCGCCTGCAATTCCTCGATCAGCGACGCGGCATTGAGCCCGTCCGGCTCGCCGTGGCGCGGCGCGAGGCGTTGCAGCCAAGGGCGGGCCAGGGCCTCGAGTTCCTCCAGCGACGGCGGCTCCGGGCAGTCGGCGGCGGCGACGCGGCCGGCCCGCAGGCCGAAGGCGATCGCCTCGGTGATGGCGTTGCCCGACAGCCGGTTCGCGCCGTTGGCGCCGCCCACGGCCTCGCCCGCGGCATACAGGCCGGGGACGTCGGTGGCAAGGTCGGTGTCCACCCGGATGCCGCCCATGTGATAGTGGGCGATGGGCGCCACTTCTATCATCTGTTTCGTCAGGTCTATACCCGCCTTGGCCAGCTTGTTGATGATGGGGCCGAAGGCCGCGCGCAGCGTGTCTTCGGGCACGTGGCGGAAGCTCAGCCACGCGCCGCCGGCCGGCGTGCCGCGGCCGGCCTCGACTTCCTTCAGGATGGCGTAGGTCGCGGCGTCGCGGGTAGTGGTATAGCCCTGGCCCTCGGCGGCGTTGCCGTAGCGTTCGACGAATTCCTCGCCCTGATTGTTCAGCAGCTTGCCGCCCAGCTTGTAGCGGAAGGGATCCCACATGATGGGGTCGAAGCCGACCAGGCGCGGCGCCAGGTGGCCGATGGGGAAGAACTGCACGAACTCCATGTCGATCAGCCGGGCGCCCGCGCGCAGGGCCAGCGCGAAGCCGTCTCCGCCCATGTTGAGCGAGGCGCTGTTGCGGCGGTAGAGGCGCGTCAGGCCGCCGGTGGCGATGATGGTGGCCCCGGCCCGTATCAGGACCGGGTCGCCGGTGCCCAGGTGCAGCGCCACTGCGCCGACGACGCGGCCGTCCTTGCGCAGCAGCTCCACCACCAGCAGGTCGCCCACGCGCCGCACGCCGGCCTCGCGCGCGGCCTGCGCGCGCAGGGTCTTGGCCACGGCGGGACCGGTGTTCAGGTAGTCGACGTAGACGCAGCGGGGGCGATCATGGCCGGGGGCGCGGGTCTGCGCCATCCGCTCGCCGTCGCGGGCCCAGCCCACGCCCCAGCGGTCCAGCAGGCGGATCGCGTCCACGCCTTCCTCGCACAGCAGCCGGGCCAGCGGTTCGCTGCACAGGCCGCGGCCGGCCGCCAGCGTGTCGCGCAGATGATGCTGCCAGTGGTCCGGCCCTTGCTCGCCCAGCGCGGCGGCCACGGTCATCTGGGCCATGATGGTGGCGCCGCCGCGTCCGATCAGGCTGCGGTCGGCCAGCAGCGCGCGCTTGCCTGCCTGCGAGGCGGCGATCGCCGCGCTCATGCCGGCGCCGCCGGCGCCTATCACCAGCACGTCGGTTTCCAGCGTGTGGGGGGTGGGGTGGGACATGTTCATTCTCCGTTGGGGGCCAGCGCCCCCTCCAATTCCCGGGCCGGGGCCTCGGCGCCCAGGTAGGCCTGCTGCACGGCGGGGTCGGCCGCGAGATCGGCGGCATTGCCTTGCAGCACCACGTGGCCGTGCTGCAGCACATAGGCCCGGTCGGCCAGCTCCAGCGCGATGCGGGCATTCTGTTCGACCAACAGGATGGTCTGGCCGGACGCCTTCCAGCGGAACAACACCTCGTAGACGGCATCGACGAATTTCGGCGACAGGCCCATCGACGGTTCGTCGATGCAGACCAGCCGCCCGCGCCGCAGCCACGCGCGGCCCAGGGCCAGCATCTGCTGTTCCCCGCCCGACAGGGTGCCGGCCAGTTGGCCGCGCCGCTCGGCCAGGCGCGGGAAGGCCTGGAACACCTCGTCCAGGTCGGCGGCCACGGCGGCCTTGTCGTGGCGCCGCGGGTAGGCGCCCAGCAGCAGGTTCTCGCGCACCGTCATGTCCGGAAAGACGCGGCGCCCCTCGGGCACGCTGGCCACGCCGAGATCGATGACTTCGGCGGGCGCCAGGCCCTGGATCTCGCGTCCGTCCAGCAGGACGCGGCCGCTGGACGGGCGGGCCAGGCCCAGCACCGACTTGAGGGTCGTGGACTTGCCCGAGGCGTTGCCGCCCAGCACGGAGACGACCTCGCCGGGCTGGACGTGAAGGCTGACGCCGAACAGGGCCTGGACGGCGCCGTAGTGCACGTCGACGGCGTCCAGCTGCAGCAACGGGGGGGAAGTGGGTAGCTCAGCCAAGATGGGCATCCGAGTTGACCGGCCGCCTGCGCGCGCGGCCGAGGTAGGCTTCGACGACTTCGGGATGGTCCAGGGCCTCGGCTGGCGTGCCGGTGGCCAGTATCCGCCCCTGGTTGAGGACGATGGCGTGATCGGCGATGCGGCGCACCAGCGACAGCTTGTGCTCGACGACCAGGATGCCGAGCTGGGGCTGTTCCGCGCGCAGCGCGAGCAGCAGGTCGGTGAGTTCGGCGGTCTCGCTGGGGTTCATGCCGGCCGCCGGTTCGTCGAACAGCACGAAGCGCGGCCGGGCCGCCAGCACGCGGGCCAGTTCCAGGCGCCGGCGGTTCGCGTACGAAAGACTGTAGGCCGGCTGGTCGCGCCGTGGCCAGAGCCGTTCGCCGAAGCGTTGCAGGGCCGCGCGGGCGCGCTCCTGCGCCTGGGCGCGGCGGCGGCGCCAGGCGGGCAGGCCGAGCAGTTCGCCGGCGATCTCGGTCAACGGATCGACCAGCCGCGCGGATCCCGTACGGCCCAGCAGCCCGGCCTGGGTGCCCAGCATCACGCTGTCCCACACGCTCAGGGCGGGGAACACGCGCGAGGTCTGGAAGCTGCGGCCCAGGCCCAGCCGGGCGATGCGCTCGGGGGCCAGTCCGTCTATGCGGCGGCCGTCCAGGAAGACATGTCCCGACGACGGCTTCTCGACCCCGCTCAGCAACTGGATCAGGGTCGACTTGCCCGCGCCGTTGGGGCCCACCAGCGCCACGGTCTGTCCCGGACCGACGGTGAAGCTGACGTCGTCCACCGCCTTGACGCCGCGGAAATGGCGGCTCAGGCGTTCCACCCGCAGTCCTCGTTGTTCATCGCGAGTCGTCATATCAGTCGTTCATGGCAAAGGGGAGTCCGTTGCGACGTGTGTTCCGATCGAGGGCACAGCGGATCCGGCTTTGCCGGTCCGCCAGTGCCGCCCCCTTGAGGGGGCGCGCGTAGCGCGTAGGGGGTGGGTTTCATCTTGCTCCCAGGAGGCCATGCGGGCGCAGGCGCAGCATGATCAGCAGCGCGACCCCGTAGGCCACCATGCGCCATTCGGCGAAGGGCCGCAGCAGTTCGGGCAGCAGGGTCAGCGCGAAGCCCGCCAGCGCCGCGCCGGTCAGGTTGCCCAGGCCGCCCAGCACCGCGATGGTCAGCAGCAGGATGGAGGCGCTGACGGTGAAGCTCTCGGGACTGACCACGCTCTGCACATAGGCGAACAGGCCGCCCGCCAGACCCGCCAGCAGGCCGGAACAGGCGAAGCCCACGAGCAGGTAGCGGCGCACCGGCAAGCCGGCGGTGTGCGCGGCCAGCCTGTCCTCGCGTATGCCGCGCCAGGCCCGGCCCACGCCGGAGTCCAGTAGGCGCTGCGCCAGGAACAAGGCGATCCCGGCCACGGCCGCCACCAGCCAGAACTTGCCGGCCAGGCTCGACAGCGGCAGTCCACCCAGCAACGCCAGCCTGGGCGCGGGGATGCCGATGAACCCCATGGGGCCGCGCGTGACGTCCAGCCAGCTCATGAACACCAGGTAGCCGATCTGCCCGACGGCCAGCGTACCCAGCGCGGCCGTATGGCCGCTGAGCTTGAGCAGGGGCAGGGCGGCCACCACGGCCACACAGGCGGTGACCGTGGCGGCGCCGATCAGCGCGGCCTCGGCCGGCCAGCCGAAGTTGCGGGCCAGCAGTCCCACCGCGTAGGCACCCACGCCGTAGAAGGCCGTGTGCCCGATGGACAGCACGCCCAGCGCGCCCGAGACCAGCGTGACGCTGGCCACCAGCAGCGCGAAGATCATGGCGTAGACCACGGCCTGCAGGAAATAGGCGTTCTGCGTGAGCGCCGGCAGCAGCGCCAGCACGGCTGCTGCCGCCAGGAAGCCCCAGGGCGGGAGTTCCCAGGCGCGCACGGCGCCGCGCTGGCTCGAGGACGAGGCCAGCACGCTGGTGGTCGGCATGGCGCCCGCCGCGCCGCTGGCGCCGCCCAGCGCGTCCAGGCGTCGGTCGCCCAGGAGCCCGTGCGGCCGGAACACCAGGAAGACCAGCACCAGGCAGAAGGCCACCAGGTCGCGTGATCCTTCGCCGATGTAGGCGCTGGCCAGCGTTTCCACCACGCCCAGCAGCAGGCCGCCCAGCACCGCGCCGGGCGTGCTGGTCAGGCCGCCCAGCAGCGCCGCCGCGAAGCCCTTCAGGCCAAAGGGCAGCCCCATCTGCGGGAATACGCTCTTGAAATAAAGCGCGACCAGCACGCCGCTCAAGGCGCCCAGCGCGCCGGCCAGGGCGAAGGCCAGTTGCCGCACGCTGCCGGTGCGCACGCCCAGCTGCGCCGCGGCGTCGCGGTCCTGCGCGGTGGCGCGCAGCGCGCGGCCCCACCACGAGCGCGACAGGAACAGCGTCAGGGCCAGCGTGGCCAGCGCGCCGAAGCCGAAGATCAGCAGGTCGGTGCTGGTGATGTAGGCGTCGCCGAAGTAGTAGGTGGCTTCATCGAACGACACGGGGAAGGACTGGCTCTCGGGCGACCAGATGATCTCGGCCAACTGTTCGATGATGAGGCTGATCGCCAGGGTGGACAGCACGGGGGCGATGTAGGGCGCGTTCTCCAGGGGGCGCAGCGCCACCCGTTCGAGCAGCATGCCGAGCAGCGCGACGATGAGCACCGATCCGGTGGCCGCGACGGGCAGCGGCAGTTGCAGCACGGCCACGCCGGTGAAGGCGATGAAGGCGCCCAGCATGAACAGCGCGCCCTGCGCGAAATTGATGAGGTTGGAAACGCCGAACACCAGCGAGAAGCCGAGCGCGATCAGGGCGTAGACCTGGCCGATGGCCAGGCCGTTCAGAATCTGGCTGGCGAATAATTCGAGCATGGGAATGAGTGCGGTGGCCGGAAAAGGCTGCGCCGGCCGCGCCGTGAGGCGGGCCGGCGGCAGGCGCTGAAGGAAATTACTTGCTCAGTTGGAATTCGCCGTTGCGGATCACCAGGAAAGTGGGCGCCTTGCGGACGTTGCCGTTCTCGTACTTGGTCACGCCGGTCACGCCCTCGTAGGGAGGGCCTCCCGCCAGTTCGTCGCGCACGCTTTGCCCGGTCAGCGGCTTGCCCGATTGCACGACACGGCGGATGGCGGCCACGCCCACGCCGGCCGCGTCATAGGCCAGCGCGGCGAACTGGTCGGGCGTACGGTTGTACTTGGCGCGATAGGCATCGGTGAAGGCCTTCTTGGACGGATCGCCGGCGAAGAAGATGCTGTGGACGACCACGCCCTCGGCGGCCTTGCCCGCCAGCTCGATGAACTTGGGCGATGTCAGCGGCACGCCGCCGCCCACCGGGATGTCGACGCCGGCCTGGCGCAGTTGCTGGATGAAGATCGAGGCTTCCTGATAGGGCAGGGCCAGGAAGACGCCGTCGGGCTTGAGCGACTTGATCTTGCTGACCAGCGGCCGGAAGTCACGGGCGCTGGGCATCACGGCCTCGGTCAGCAGTACCTTGCCGCCGTCCTTCTCGATCGCGGCCGAGGTGGCCTTGACGGTGAACAGGCCCCAGTCGTCCTGCGAGTACGGGATGACGATGCGGTTGGCCTTGAGCTGCTTGTGGATGGTGTCGGCGTTGTACTGGGCCAGCACGTCGTCGGTATTGTTCTGCCGGAACTGATACGGGCTTTGCTTGCTGAAGTCCGGGTGCGACGAGGTGGGGCTGATCTGGGCGATCTTCGCCTCGGTGAAGATGGGCGCCGCCGCCAGCGACGCCGTGGTCGACCAGGAACCGATGGCCAGCACCACGCCGGGCGTGGCCACGATCTTGCGCGCCACGGTGGCCGCTTCCTGCGGCGAATTGCGGTCGTCCTCGACCACCAGCTTGACCGGGCGGCCGTTGACGCCGCCGTCGGCATTGACCTTGTCCAGATACAGCTCGACGGCGTTCTTGAAGCTCGTGCCGTATTCGGCGAAGTTGCCGGACAGATGGGTGAACAGGCCGATGGTGATCGGCGGTTCCGCGGCCAGGGCGGGAGCGGACAGCAGGCCGGAGACGGCAGTGGCCGCCAGCAGGCGGCGGAAGGGGAGTCGCGTCGGCACGTTGATTCTCGGTCGTTGATGAAAGAAAACGGCACCGCAACGTCGAGATCGGCGCGTTGTGGCTCGACGCAAACGTTATGCTTTCATCAACAAAACATCAACGTATTGTTACTAATAAGCTTATATCGCCAGGACGGCATCCAGCAGGCCCGCGCGCCAGGCCAGCCAGGCCAGGGCGATCACGGCCAGCGCGATGGCGACGCCCCAGGCTTTGCCGTGCCGTTCGGCGAAGGGATCGCGCAGGTTGCGCCCCGCGTCCGGCGGGATGCGGGCCATGCGCGACAGCGAGCCGCCCAGCTTGACGTTGATCTTCATGCGGCCATTGATAGCCCAGCCGCTGGCATCCAGCAGCGGGCCCAGACTGCGCTGGCGCAGCTTGAGCCATGCGATGAGCACGCTGGGACCGGAAATACTCAGGACGATGCCCAGCAACGCCACCGGTATCCACCAGCCCAGGTCCACGAACTTGGTGAAGACCGCCACCAGCACCGTGCTGATGCTGCCCAGGGCGACGCCCAGGGCGGCCACGGTCCCGACGTCGACCTTGCCCGGCGTGGCGGGCCGGGCATCGCCGTCCTTCCTGTCGGCGGTGACCAGGTTGGCCGCCAGCGAGCCCAGCTTGCCCTGCGCCGCCGCGTCGCTGGCGGCGGCGCGCTTGGCCACCTGTTCCTCGATCATGCGCACGAACTTCTTGTACGGCGAGAAGAAGGCCTGCGCGATGCTGGTGGGATTCTCGATGATCTTGACGATGGTGGCGTCCCAGTCCCGGCCCTGGCGGTCGTAGAACACGCCGTTGCGGCCGACGAAAAGAAAGTCCACGTCGCCCGCCGTGATCGCCGCCACGATGGTGATCTTCTCCCCTGGCCGGCGGCAATCGCAATAGACGAGGTAGGCCTTGGCCAGGCCCGCCAGCGCGGCATGGCGCGCGGCGTCGTCGACGCGTACCGTCAGTTCGCAGCTGCGCGCGTCCAGGTACAGGGTGCCGGCCTGGAAGACCGCTCCCTCGCGGCGGTAGAAGTCCTTGAACGAGACGAAGTTGTCGAGCAGGTGGACGAGGTCGCGCTGGAAGCGCAGCAGCTTTTCCAGATCACCCATGCGCGTGGTGCGCGGTTCGATCTTCTCGTCGGCGTCGAGCAGGGACTTGATCGCGGCCTCGGTGCCTTCGTCCAGCATGGCCATGAGGTCCGCCATGGCCAGGGCGTCGAGCCTTGTCGCGGGCTTGGCGGCCAGCCAGTTGCGCGCCGGTTCGAGCCGTGTGGTCAACTGCACCCAGGCCGGTTCCGCCAGGGTGTCGAGCGTCGTGCCCAGCAGGGGCTCGGCGGCGCGGACGCGGAAGGTATCGAGCGCCTGGGCCCAGGCGGGATTGACGCCTTCGCGCAGCGGCAGCGGACGGTCGGCCGCGATGGTCGCCAGCGGCAGTTGGGCGATGCGGTCGGAACCCAGCGTCAACGCTTCGTCGTACAGCTTGCGGTATTCCTCTTGCGACGGATTCAGGGCCAGGGCCGCGCGGCGATCGTAGGCCGCCAGGCGGCAGCGCGCGTAATAGTCGTCGATCTTGGCTTGCACCGCGTTCACGGCCTGGACCGCCGCGAGGGTATCGTCGCCCAGCGGCACGACCGAGGGGTCGCCCGCCACCTTGTCGCGCCATTGCCGGATCGCCGCGGCCTCGGCGAAGAAGGCCTCGACACGCGCCCGGTCTATGCCCGGCCTGGCGTCCAGGCCCTCCACGCTGCCGTGGGTTTCCATGATGTGGCGGATGGCCGCGCGAGCCGCGGGCGTCTCCGCGGTTTCTTCCGTGATGATGCCATCGCCGTTGAAGCGCATGGCCGCCAGCAGGCGGCTGCGGTCGGCGACATCGGCCAGGCCGATGACGTCGCCCGGCTTGCGCAGCAATTGCAGGATGTGGCGGGCTTCCTCGGCCAGTTGCGCGCCTGGATCGCCGTCGGACAAGGCTTGCAGCGCCAGTGTGTCGCCGCCTTCCAGCAGCCGGTCCGGATCGCGTAGCCGTTCGCATGTCCAGCGGCAGGCGGCCAGTAGTTCCGGAGGCCGGATGCGGCCATCGGCATCGGTATCGATCAGGTCCAGGGTGCGGGGATCGAACTCGATGCCGCGCGTGGGGCAGGCCAGCGCCACCCACAGTTTCTGGTCCAACTGGTCGAGATGGCACACATCGGCGCCCGAGCGGATCGATACCTGGTCGACGCCGCCCGCGCGGAAGAATTGCCAGGCATGTTCCATGTACGGCCGGCTCCGGGGCGAGTCATGCGGATGGGTCCCGCGCCCTTCGCATTTTTCATGCCTTGCCGTGGATCAAGGCATGGAACTGGCCGTTCGTGCCGGCCTTACAGCAGCGACTGTCCGTATTCCAGCACCTGGTCGCAGACTTTCTCGGTGATCTGCTGCTTGAGCCCGCCGCCGCCCAGTTCCATCTTCTGTCCGCTGTTGCCGCCCAGGATGCCGCTCAGGCCTTCGCGATAGCCGGGATCGGACTGGGCCTGCTGTTCGCCGCCCAGCTTGCCGAGCAGCTTGTCCTTGACCGACGCGGCGCCGCCGCCCAGGTAGTTGTTCTTGGCGCAATAACTCAGGATGCCCGTGATGTTGCCGGTGCCGACCGAGCCCAGCGACGGCATGGATGCGCCACCCAGGCCCCCCAGCAGCGAGCTTCCGCCGCCCGAGGATTGCTGGCCGCCACCACCGCCCAGCGCGCCCTTGACGGAATCCAGGAGCTGGGCCTGGGCGGTGGCGGCTCCGAGGAGCAATCCCAGGGCCAGGGCGGCGAGACGGGGGGCGGTGGTCGACATGTTTGATCTCCTTGACGGCTTGGATGGTCCGGCGCGGGCCCGGGGCCCGTGGCTGGAAGCTGCTCAAGCGTATACCAGGACGGTGACGCGAACCAGTTGCCGATACCGATGCTGACAACAGGTTGCCGATCCCGATCCTGACAAGCGGCTGACATGCCGCATTTCCGGGATCCTGCCCCGTGCTCTACACTCGTCCGGCCCGCCCGAGCCACCCCTTACGCAACGGATTCCGCATCGTGTCTTCCGCCGCATCACGTTCCTCGCGTCCCCTCGTCATTGCCTCGGTGATGGCTTCCATGTTCATGATCGCGATCGAGGCCACCATCGTGGCCACGGCCATGCCGCAGATCGCCGGGGACCTGGGCGGGCTGAAGCTGTACAGCTGGGTGTTCGCGTCCTTCCTCCTGACCCAGACCGCAATGACCGTGGTCTTTGGCAAGCTCTCCGACATCTACGGCCGCAAGCCGATGATGCTGGCCGGCATTGCCGTGTTCCTGCTGGGTTCGGTGCTGGCGGGCTTCGCGTGGTCCATGCCCTCGATGATCGTCTTCCGGCTCATCCAGGGCATAGGGGCGGGCGCGATACAGCCGGTGGGCATGACCATCGTGGCCGACCTGTATCCGGTGCGCGAGCGTGGCAAGGTCCAGGGGTACCTGGCCAGCGTGTGGGCGATTTCCGGCGTGCTGGGGCCCATGCTGGGCGCGCTGATCATCCACCAGTTCTCGTGGGCATGGATCTTCTGGATGAACGTGCCGCTGGGTCTTCTCGCCACGGCGGGTTTCGTGTTCTTCCTGCACGAGGAGCGCGAACGGCGGCCGATGTCCATCGACGTGACCGGGGCCGCACTGTTCACGGCCACCGTGGCGGCGCTGATGATCGCCCTGACCGACGCCGGCGACGGCCTGGCCTCGCGCGCGTGGATGGCTGCGGGCGCCTTCGTCGTCTGCCTGGTGCTGTTCGTGCTGCAGGAGCGGCGCGCCGAGCATCCCGTCGTGTCCTTCGCCTTGTGGAGCCGGCGCCCGGTGGCCGCGGCGAACGTCGCGATGCTGCTGGGCAGCATGGTCATCATGGGGCTGACGACCTTCCTGCCCATGTACGTGCAGAGCGTGCAGCACCGCACGCCCGTGGTGGCGGGGCTGGCGCTGACCATGATCATGGTGGGCTGGCCGCTGGGGTCCACCGTGGCGGCCAAGGTGTTCCCGCGCTACGGCCTGCGGCCCATGCTGCTCCTGGGCAGCATACTCGTGCCCATCGGGGCCTGTGCGTTCCTGCTGCTGAGGCCGGACAATTCGCCGGTGCTGGCGGGCGCGGGCTCGCTGATCGTGGGCCTGGGCATGGGCTTCATGGGCGTCTGCTCGCTGGTGCTGATCCAGGAGATCGTGGATGTGTCCGATCGCGGCAGCGCGACGGCTTCCAACATCTTCGCGCGCAACCTGGGCAGCACCCTGGGCGCCACCGCGCTGGGCGCGGTATTCAACTTCGGGCTGGCGCGGGCCACCAGCGACGCGCCCATCTCCTCCGAACAGCTCAAGCACGCGCTGGAGTCCGCCGGCGCGAACCCCGTCATCCAGGCCGCCATGCAGGACTCCTTGCACATGACGTTCTGGGCGGTGTTGGTCATCTCGCTGCTGGTGATGGCGGCCACGGTCTGGATTCCTCCGACTTCCGTGGGCCGCGTCAGCCGTTCCGCCGCCAAGATGTAAGCGTCGGCATCGGCGCCGGCAACCGGCAACGGCGCCGGGAACGCCGGCGGCCTTCGGCCCTCGGCCCCGGTGCGGGGGCGCATCCGGGCTCGTCCATGTTCGGGATGCCGTCCGCGCGGCGCGTGGATGTTACGGCCTGTGAGGCCGATGGCGCCTTCTCGCATACATACGGCAACCCGGCGCGCCGCCTGGTTTTGGCAGGATGGTGGCACAGGAACCCCATTTGGAGATTGCCATGAAACGAAGCTATGTCCCCGCCGTGGGCGCCTGCCTGATCGCGATGGCGTCGGCCGCGATGGCGCAGGCCCCGCAGCAGGCCCCCGCGCCCGATCCCTCGCAAGGCGCGATGCCCGCGCAGCCCCAGCCCGCGGCCAACGTGTCGGACGATCAACTGCGCAAGTTCGTGAGCGCGGCCCAGAAGGTGGCCATGATTTCGCAGGAGTACACGCCTCGGCTGAACTCCGCGACGGACGCCGCGTCGCAGCAGCAGGTGCACAAGGAGGCCGACGACAAGATGGTCGACGCCGTGCATCGCGAAGGCTTGACGGTGGACGAGTTCAACGGCATCGGTCAGGCCGTCGAGCAGAATCCCAGCCTGGCCCAGCGCGCGCGCGACATGGCCAAGTAAGGGCATCGCGGGCATGCGCCCGCGATGTTCACGAGCGGTCAGCCGAACAGCTTGTTGGCAGTACGGGCCACCAGTTCCCCCTGGAAGCGCGCGCCCGCCAGATCGGCCGCCGAGGGCTGGCGCGAGCCGTCGCCCCCGGCGATGGTGGTCGCGCCATAGGGCGCGCCGCCGACGATCTCGGTCAGGGTCATCTGGCCCTGGTAGCTGTACGGCAGGCCCACCACCACCATCCCGAAGTGCAGCAGGTTGGTGATGATGGAGAACAGCGTCGTCTCCTGGCCTCCATGCTGCGTGGCGGTGGAGGCGAACGCCGCGCCCACTTTCCCGTTCAACGCCCCGCGCGCCCACAGGCCGCCGGTCTGGTCCAGGAAGGCGGCCATCTGCGAGGACATGCGCCCGTAGCGCGTGCCGGTGCCGATGACGATGGCGTCGTAGTTTTCCAGCTCGGCCACCGTGGCCACCGGCGCGGCCTGGTCCAGCTTGAAGTGGGCATTCTTGGCGACGTCGGCCGGCACGGTTTCCGGCACGCGCTTGACGTCCACCTGGGCGCCCGCGCTGCGCGCGCCCTCGGCAACGGCCTCGGCCATTTTCTCGATGTGGCCGTATGACGAGTAATAGAGAACCAGGACCTTGCTCATGGAACCTCCTCGGAGCGCTGCGTGGGCGACCCAGGTATTCATCCCATACGCCCGCCCGGCGTGCAAGCGGAAGATGTGTAATGAAGTGTTGCGCCTTCCTCAGGGCTTGAAGGCGCCGATGAAGATGGCCGGATCCACCCGCGCGTCGTTCAGGCTGACGTTCCAGTGCAGGTGGGGGCCGGTGGCGCGGCCGGTCGATCCGACCCGTCCCACTTCCTCGCTCCGCGCCACGTCCTGGCCCACGCGCACCCCGACCTCGGACAAGTGGCAGAACATGCTGATGAAGCCCTGGCCATGGTCGACGAACACGGTCTTGCCGTTGAAGAAATAGTCGCCCACCAGGACCACGCGTCCCGCGGCGGGCGCCTTGACCGGCGTGCCGGCGGGCACGGCGAAGTCCAGGCCGGAATGGGGATTGCGGGCTTCGCCGTTGAAGAAGCGCTGCAGTCCGAAGGGGCTGGACAGCCGGCCGCCGGCAACGGGGCGGTCCAGCATGACGTTGCTGGGGCCTTGCGGGCGGAAGGCGCGGTAGGCGGCCAGTTGCTCGGCGGTTTCCTTCTCGATGCGCGCGAGGTCGGCCGGGTCCGGGTTGACCTGGCGCTTGTTCTTGAGCTTGATGTGCTGGGCGACGTAGGTTTTGGTTCCCACCTGGAAATCCAGCGTGCGCGTTCCTCCTTCCTCCTGCACCGCCAACCGCTGCGTGCCCGGCTTGGTGCCGAGCGGAATGCCGACGACGGCGATCCATTGTCCGCCGTCGTCGCGCAGCACCATCGTCCTGCGGTCCAGATAGGTCGCCACCGGCGCGGCGGGACCGTCGCCCAGCGCGACGACCGCCACGCCGCCCGGCACGGGCTTGTTCAGCAGGCGGGTAATGAAGCTTTCGGCGTGGACAGGGGCGGCGGCGCACAGGGCAACCACCCACAGCAGGCGGCGGGCAAGCATGGCGGGCATGGGAGGTACGAGGAAAGGCATTGCCCCAAGCGTACAGGCTCCCACCGTTTCCCCGCAAACGGGCCCGCTAGTCGGCGTCCAGTTCCCGGTAGTGGCGGAAGATGCCGTCGCCCCAGGGCAGGCGCCGTCCGCTTGTCAGATAGGCCTGGAGTTCCGGCAGGCCGCCGACGCGCGCGTGCAGCGCCATCACGCCGGGATGGGCGCGCGCCAAGGCCGCCATTCGCCGGGGGAACGCGTAAAGCAGGCCGTCGACCAGGTGGTAGAGCGACAGGTCGGCATAGGTCCAGCGGTCGCCGCCGCCGACCCAGTCGCCGCGGCGGGCCAGCACGCGTTCGAAGTAGCCCAGGAACTTCGGCATGCGCTGGCCGCGGAAGTCGCCGGCGCGCCGCAGCGCTTCCGCCTTCTGTTCGTCGTAGTAGAGGCCGGAGGCGATGGGGTGATGGACGTCGTGGGCCTCGGCCACCATGTCGGCGATGGTCAGCTGGATCTGGTTGATCCACAGCCGGCCCGCCAGGTCGCCCGGCGCGAGGCCATGGCGTTCGCCCAGGAACAGGAGGATGTTGGCCGTTTGCGAGATCGTCATGTCGCCGGCCACCAGATAGGGAGGCGCGAAGGGCGGGCTGTCGCGGTCGGCGGCCATGTCGGCCACCAGGTCCGAGGCCTGCACGCCGGGTTCGCGCGCGCATTCCCGATAGGGGATGCCGCCGGCTTCCAGCGCCAGCCGGACGAACTCGCCGCGTCCGGGTATGCCGTTCCAGTACCAGAACTCGTAGGTCATGCGGACTCCTTCGTGTCTAGAACTCCAGGCAGATCTTGCCGAAATGGGCGTGCGCCGCCTCGTGGTGGAAGGCGTCGGCGATCCGCTCCAGGGGGAAGCGCCGATCGATCACCGGGTGCAGCTCAATGGCTTCCAGGGCGCGCACCATTTCCTGCTGCTGCCGGCGGCTGCCCACGATCAGGCCTTGCAGGCGCGCCTGCTTGGCCATCAGCGCCGCCGTGGGGATTTCGCCGCTGCCGCCGGTCAGCACGCCGATCAGCGAGATGTGCCCCGCCACGCGCACGGCCTTGATGGACTGGGCCAGCGTGCCCGGGCCGCCGACCTCGATGACGTGATCCACGCCGCCGCCGGTCAGCTTGCGCACCGTGTCGCCCCACTGTGGATCGTTGCGATAGTTGATGACGTGGTCGGCGCCCAGGGCGCGGGCGCGCGCCAGCTTCTCGTCCGACGACGAGGTGATGATGACGGACGCGCCCATGGCCTTGGCCAGTTGCAGCGCGAAAATCGAGACGCCGCCCGTGCCCAGCGCCAGCACCGTGTCGCCCGCCTTGAGCCGGTCGTCGCCCACCAGCGCGCGCCAGGCCGTCAGCCCGGCCGTGGTCAGCGTGGCCGATTCGGCATGGTCGAGGTGGCGCGGCGCGCGCGTGAACCAGGTCGCCGGGCGGACGATGGCCTCGCGCGCGTAGCCGTCCACGCCGTCGCCGGGAACCGTGGAGAAATTGCCGATCCGGGCCTCGCCGTCCAGCCAGTGGGGAAAGAAGGTCGAGACCACGTGGTCGCCTTCGGCGAACTCCTCGACGCCCCGGCCCACCTGCTCGACCACGCCGGCGCCGTCCGCCATGGGGATGCGGCCGAAGTGGCGCTCGTCCGTACGCAGGGCGACGAGGTAGTCGTGGTAGTTCAGCGAACTGGCGTGCAGGCGCACGCGGATCTCGCCGGCGGCGGGGGAGCCGGGATCGGGCAGGTCGATCAGCTGGATATGGTCGAGCCCGCCGGGGGCTCCGAGCGCAACGGCTTTCATGACGGGTTCTCCTGGACGGGGTGCGGCGCGGGTTCGTATAAAATAACGCCGGGTGCTGCCGCTGTACATGCGGCAGCAGGTTCTGGGCATCGGTCGGGCCGCCGGTGCAGGATTGCCTTGGATGATTCCATGAACCGAAACGCCCCTAGCCGGCCCGTTCCGCGCGCCCAGGATCTTGCCGCCCGAGCCCTGCTCACGCTGGAAAGATTCCTTCACATCGAAGCCGTCAGCGGCATCGTGCTGCTGGCCGCCGCCGCCATCGCCCTGGTCTGGGCCAATTCCCCCTACGCTTCCGGCTACCACGCCCTGTGGCATGCGCCGCTGACCTTCGGCGTGGGCAGCCACGTCGTCTCGCAGTCCCTGCATTTCTGGATCAACGACGCACTGATGACGGTGTTCTTTCTCGTGGTCGGGATGGAGATACGGCGCGAGATCCACGAAGGCGCGCTGGCCAGCCTGGCCCAGGCGGCGCTGCCGCTGGCGGCCGCGCTGGGCGGCGTGGCGGTGCCGGCGCTGATCTATCTGGCGTTCAACGGCCAGGCACCGCAAAGCCAGGGCTGGGCCGTGCCGACCGCCACCGACATCGCGTTCGCGGTCGGCGTGCTGGCGCTGCTGGGCCGGTCCATTCCGGGCAGCGTGCGCATCTTCCTGCTGGCCCTGGCGATCATCGACGACATCGTCGCCGTGCTGATCATCGCGATGTTCTATTCCGGCGGACTGGACTACTCCGGCTTGCTGGTGGCCGCCGTGGGCATCGTGATGGTGCTGGCCCTGCAGCGGATGGGGGTGGGGACCGCCTACGCCTACGTGCTGCCAGGCGCGGTGCTGTGGATCGGCCTGTTGCAGACGGGCGCGCATCCCACGCTGGCGGGCGTCGTGCTGGGCCTGATGACGCCGGTGCTGCCCGCGCCGCGCCACGAGCATCCGCGGGACATCGTGCGCCGTGCCGCGGATTTCCTGGTGCGCGCGGGGTCGTCCGACACGGACGGCACGGCGGAGCAGGCGCGGCGGCTGCGATGGGCGCAGCGCGAACTGCTGGCGCCCGTGACGCGCGTGCAGATGGCCCTGCATCCGTGGGTGGCCTATGTCGTCATGCCGCTGTTCGCCCTGGCCAATGCCGGCGTCACGCTGGACGGCGTCGACCTGTCGGCGTCCTCGTCGCAGGCCGTCATGCTGGGCGTGGTGGCGGCGCTGGTGATAGGCAAGCCGCTGGGCGTGATCGCGGCCAGCTGGATCGCCGTCCGGCTGGGATGGTGCCGGCTGCCGCCCGGCGCCACGTGGAGCGGGGTCGCGCTGGTGGGATTGCTGGCGGGCATAGGCTTCACCATGTCCATCTTCATCGCCAACCTGGCGTTCGGCGACGAGAACCTGCTGGGAGCGGCGAAGCTGGGCGTGCTGACGGCATCGGCGGTGGCGGCCACGGCGGGGCTGGCGTGGGGCGCGATGCTGGCGGCCAGGCAGCGGCGCAAGGCGGAGCCGGCGCGGGAGGCGGGCGCCTCTTGAGGCCGGCGGGGCGTCAGGTCTCGAAATCCACCAGTTCGTCGCCGTCGTTCACCGTATCGCCGACCGCGAAGCGGAAGGCCTTCACCCGCCCGTCGGCGGGGGCGCCGATGGTGTGTTCCATCTTCATCGCCTCCAGCACCAGCAGCGGCGCGCCGGCGGCCACCCGCGCGCCGGGCGCGACCAGATGGGCGGCGATCCGGCCCGGCATGGGCGCGGCCAGGCCGGTACCGGCGTCCGTGCCTCGTTCCCAGGCCAGCAGCGGATCGACCAGCACAAGCGTCCAGGTTCCGTCTTCGCCATACACGATGCGGCGGGCGCCGTCCCGATAGACGTCCGCGCGCAGCGTGCGATCGGGCAGCACCGCTTCCAGCCGGGGAGCTTCGCCCCACAGGTCCACGAATACGGCCGAGCCGTCCAGCACGACAGTCATGCCCCGGGGCGCAGGCGTGACCGCGACCTCGCGGCGATGGTCGCCACACGCGAACAGGAACACCGTGGCGGCGTCCGCGTTCAGGCGCCAGCCGTCCGCGCGCCATGGCGAACCGGCCGGCCCCGTTGCGGCGACATGCCGCATCTCCGCCAGCGCGGCCAGCAGCCATGCCTCGCGCGGCGGCGCGGTGTCAGGCGCGAACAGGTTGTCGTGCTCGCGTTCGATCAGGCCGGTGTCGAGGTCCGCCCGGTCGAACGAGGGGGAGGCGACCAGCCGCGACAGGAAGGCGAGGTTGGTGGGCAGGCCCACGATGCGGCAGGCGGACAGGGCCTGCCGCATGCGGGCCAGGGCTTCGCTCCGGTCGGAGCCGTGGACGACGAGCTTGGCGATCATGGGATCGTAGTGGGGCGTGATGGTGTCGCCCTCGTCGACGCCCGCGTCCAGGCGCAGCCAGGGAGCGGCGGCAGGCGGCACGAAGCGTTGCAGCCGGCCTGCCGCGGGCAGGAAGCCCTGCGCGGGATCCTCGGCGTACAGGCGGGCCTCCAGCGCATGGCCGGACGGGGCCGGCGGCCGGCGGTCCAGCGGCAGCGGTTCGCCGCTCGCCACGTGCAACTGCCATTCGACCAGGTCGAGTCCGGTGATCATTTCGGTGACCGGATGCTCGACCTGCAGCCGCGTGTTCATCTCCATGAAATAGAAGCCGCCGTCCGGGTCGACGATGAACTCCACCGTGCCCGCGCCCACGTAGCCCACGGCGCGCGCGGCACCGATGGCGGCCCGGCCCATGGCCTCGCGCCGCGCGGCGGTCATGCCGGGCGCCGGCGCTTCTTCCAGCACCTTCTGGTGGCGGCGCTGGACCGAGCAGTCGCGCTCGAACAGATGGATCATGTTGCCGTGGCTGTCGCCGAAGACCTGGATCTCGATGTGGCGCGGACGCAGGACGTAGCGTTCGACCAGCATGCGATCGTCGCCGAAGGCTCCCGCGGCTTCGCGCTTGCAGGCGGCCAGCGCCGCATCGAAGTCCTCGGCGCGGTCCACGCGGCGCATGCCCTTGCCGCCGCCGCCCGCGCTGGCCTTGATCAGCACCGGATAGCCGATGCGGGCCGCTTCGCGGGCCAGCAGCGCGGGATCCTGGTCGTCGCCGTGATAGCCCGGAGTAAGCGGCACGCCCGCGCTTTCCATCAGGGCCTTGGCGGCGGACTTGGAACCCATCGCGCGGATCGCGCCGGGTGGTGGCCCGATGAAGACCAGGCCCACGCGTTCGCAGGCCTCGGCAAAGGCCGCGTTCTCGGACAGGAAGCCGTAGCCCGGATGGACCGCCTGCGCGCCGCTGGCCAGGGCGGCCTCGACCAGTGCATCCGCGCGCAGGTAGGAGTCCCGCGCCGGGGCGGGGCCGATGCGCCGGGCCGCGTCGGCCTGCCGGACATGCCGCGCGCCGGCATCGGCGTCCGAATACACCGCCACGGTCGCCACGCCCATCCGCCGGGCCGTGGCCATGATGCGGCAGGCGATTTCTCCGCGATTGGCGATCAGGATCTTGTCGAACACGATGGGCTTTCCTTCAGGGGCGCTACATCCGGAACAGGCCGAAGCGGGTCGGCTCCACGGGGGCGTTCAGCGCCGTCGCCAGCGACAGGCCCAGCACGCGCCGCGTCTGCGCCGGATCGATGATGCCGTCGTCCCACAGCCTGGCCGTGGCGTAATAAGGGTGGCCCTGGGTCTCGTACTGTTGGCGGATGGACGCCTTGAAGGCTTCCTCCACTTCCTCGCTCCAGGGTTCGCCGCGCGACTGCAGGGTGTCGCGCCGCACCGTGGCCAGGACAGCGGCGGCCTGTTCGCCGCCCATGACGCCGATGCGGGCGTTGGGCCACATCCACAGGAAGCGGGGGCCGTAGGCGCGCCCGCACATGCCGTAGTTGCCCGCGCCGAAGCTGCCGCCGATGATGACGGTCAGCTTGGGCACCCGGGCGGTGGCGACCGCGGTCACCATCTTGGCGCCGTCCTTGGCGATGCCGCCGTTCTCGTACTTGCGTCCCACCATGAAGCCGCTGATGTTCTGCAGGAAGATCAGCGGGATCGAACGCTGGGCGCACAGCTCGATGAAGTGCGCGCCTTTCTGCGCCGATTCCGAGAACAGGATGCCGTTGTTCGCGACGATGCCCACCGGCATGCCGTACAGGCGCGCGAAGCCGGTGAACAGGGTGGGGCCATAGCGCGCCTTGAACTCGTCGTAGCGCGATCCGTCCACCAGCCGGGCGACGATCTCGCGCACGTCGTAGGGCTTGCGCACGTCCTGCGGCACGATGCCGTACAGTTCCTCGGGGTCGTGCACGGGTTCGTCGCCGTCGGCCAGCGCGGGCGCGGCGGGGCAGTTCAGGTTGCCGACGATGCGGCGCGCCAGGTGCAGCGCATGGGCGTCGTTCTCGGCCAGGTGGTCGGCCACGCCGGAGACGCGGGTGTGCACGTCGCCGCCGCCCAGGTCCTCGGCGCTGACGATTTCCCCGGTCGCGGCCTGCACCAGCGGCGGGCCGCCCAGGAAGATGGTGCCCTGGCCCCGCACGATCACGGTTTCGTCGCTCATGGCGGGCACGTAGGCGCCGCCGGCGGTGCAGGATCCCATCACCACGGAAATCTGCGCGATGCCCTGGGCCGACATGTTGGCCTGGTTGTAGAAGATGCGGCCGAAGTGCTCGCGGTCGGGAAAGACCTCGTCCTGCAGCGGCAGGTAGGCGCCGCCGGAATCCACCAGATAGAGGCAGGGCAGATGGTTCGCCTGGGCGATCTCCTGGGCCCGCAGGTGCTTCTTCACGGTCATGGGGTAATAGGTGCCGCCCTTGACCGTGGCGTCGTTGGCCACGACCATGCAGGCCACGCCGTGGATGCGGCCGACGCCCGCGATCAGTCCGGCGCAGGGGGCCTCGTCGCCGTACAGGCCCAACGCCGCCAACTGGCCGATTTCCAGGAAGGCCGAGCCGGGATCCAGCAGCAGGCGGATGCGCTCGCGCGGCAGCAGCTTGCCGCGCGCCGCATGGCGGGCGCGGGCGGTGTCCCCGCCGCCTTGCGCGGCCTGCGCGGCCCGCGCGCGCAGGTCCGCCACGAGGCGGCGCATGGCATCGGCATTGGCCTGGAATTCCGGGGAACGGGTGTCCAGCCGGCTGGTGTGGGCATGCATGGCCTGGCTCCTGGGCGAAGGGGTCAGCGGGTTTCGGAGAAGAGTTCCCTGCCTATCAGCATGCGCCGGATCTCGCTGGTGCCCGCGCCGATCTCGTACAGCTTGGCGTCGCGCCACAGGCGACCCGTCGGATAGTCGTTGACGTAGCCGTTGCCCCCCAGCGCCTGGATGGCTTCCCCGGCCATCCAGGTGGCCTTCTCGGCGGCGTACAGGATGGCGCCCGCGGCATCCTTGCGCAGCGAGCGGTCGTGGCCGGGTTTGTCGCAGCTGCGTGCCACCGCGTAGACGTACGCCCGGCAGGCCTGCCAGGTGGTGTACATGTCGGCCAGTTTCCCCTGCATCAGCTGGAACTCGCCCACGCTCTGTCCGAACTGCTTGCGTTCGTGCACGTAGGGCAGCACGACGTCCATGCAGGCCGCCATGATGCCCAGCGGCCCGCCGGCGAGCACCGCGCGCTCGTAGTCCAGGCCGCTCATCAGCACGCCCACGCCGTTGCCGAGGCCGCCCAGCACGTTGTCTTCCGGGACCTCGCAATCGTCGAAGAACAAGGGATAGGTGTTGGAGCCGCGCATGCCGAGCTTGTCGAGCTTTTCACCGAAGGCCAGTCCGGGGAAGCCTTTCTCGACGATGAAGGCGGTGATGCCGCGCGGCCCGGCGTCGGGATCGGTCTTGGCGTACACGATCAGGGTGTCGGCGTCGCCGCCGTTGGTGATCCACATCTTCGAGCCGTTCAGCACGAAGCGCCCGTCCTTGCGCGTGGCCCGCAGCCGCATGGACACCACGTCCGAGCCGGATGTGGTCTCGCTCATCGCCAGCGCACCCACGTGATCCCCGGCAACCAGCGGCGGCAGGTGGCGTGCCTTCTGCCCGGGCGTGCCGTGCCGGTGCAACTGGTTGATGCACAGGTTGGAATGGGCTCCGTAGGACAGGCCCACCGCCGCCGACGCCCGCGACAGCTCTTCCATGGTCACCACGTGCGCGAGATAGCCCAGCGCGATGCCGCCGTAGTCGTCGCCCACCGTCATGCCGTGCAGCCCGAGATCGCCCATTTTCTTCCACAGGTCGCGGGGGAAGGTGTTGTTCTTGTCGATGGCCGCGGCGCGCGGCTCGATCTCGTTGGCGGCGAAGCTGCGGACGACCTCGCGCAGCATCTCGATGGTGTCGTTCACGCCGAAATCCAGGGAAGGCAGCGGGATCATGGAGGTTCTCCGATTCTTGTCTTGCTGCGGAAAGAAAGACGTCAGGCCACGGCGTGAGGGGCCTGGCGGTCCTGCGGCGAGGCCGAGCCAGGGGACTCGGCGTACTGCGCCAGCAGGCGCTCCTGCTTGATGCGGGCGAGGCGTGCGTTTTCCTCCTTGACGTGTCCGAAGCCGCGCACTTCCTGGGGCAGCCTGGCCAGTTCCAGCGCCAGGGGCAGGCGTTCGGGGGTAAGCGTGGCGACGATCCGGCGCATCAACGCCTCGTAGCCGCCGATCGCCGCGCGTTCGGCGCGCCGCTCGGCCAGGTAGCCGAACGGATCGAACGGTGTGCCGCGCAGCCCGCGCGCCCGTGCCAGCCATTTGTAGGCGGTCAGCATCCATGGGCCATAGGCCTGCTTCACCAGGTGGCCGTGCGCGTCGCGGCGCGCGAACAGCGGCGGCGCCAGGTGGAAGCGCAGGCGGTAGTCGCCTTCGAACTGGCGCGCGACGCGCTCGGCGAAGCCGGTCTCGACGAACAGCCGGGCAACCTCGTATTCGTCCTTGTAGGCCATGAGCTTGTAGAGGCTGGCCGCGACCGTGCGCGCCAGCCGGTTGCCGGCGACCCGTTCCTCTTCCAGGGCGGCGATCTCGCGCACGAAGGTCTCGTAGCGGGCCGCATAGGCGGCGTTCTGGTAGCGGGCGAGCCGCTGCGTGCGGTCGGCCAGCAGCGCATCCAGCGAGTACGGGCGCGGCGGCATCATCACCACGGTGCCGGGCCGCTTGAGCCCGGCGGCGACGCTGGCCGCCGGCAGGTCCAGCGCGGCCAGCCGGCCCCAGGCGAACGCGGCCTTGTTCATTTCCACGGCCGCGGCGTTCAGTTCGATCGCCCGCATCAGCGAGTCCTCGCGCAAGGGGATCCAGCCTTTCTGCCACGCGTAGCCCAGCATGAAGACATTGGTGGCGATCGCGTCGCCCAGGAGGCCGGTGGCGATCTCGGTGGCGTCCACCGCCTCGGTCTGCCAGGCCGCCTCGCGCACGCGTTGCAGCATGGCCTCGGGCGAGGCATGCCAGTCGGGGTCCTGGGTGAAGGCACCGGTGGGCGACACGTCCAGGTTCAGCGCCGCGCGGGTGCGCGTCGTCGCCATCATGTCGATGGCATCCTGGCCGCAGGCGACCATCAGGTCGCAGCCCAGCACGACGTCGGCCTGGCTGGAAGGAACCCGGGTGGCGTGCAGGGCGGCGGGGGTGGCGGCCAGCCGCACGTGCGACATCACCGCGCCGCCTTTCTGCGCCAGTCCGGCCATGTCCAGCACGATGACGCCCTTGCCTTCGAGATGGGCGGCGATGCCCATCAGCGCGCCTATGGTGACCACGCCCGTGCCGCCCACGCCGGTCACGACGATGTTCCAGGCCTGCTCCAGGCCGGGCAGGGCCGGCGCCGGCAGATCCCGTGGCGGCGTCACCTGCCGCGCCGCCGGCTTGCGCAGCGCGCCGCCCTCGACCGTGACGAAGCTGGGGCAGAACCCCTTCACGCACGAGAAGTCCTTGTTGCACGAGCTCTGGTCGATGGTGCGCTTGCGGCCCAGCGGGGTCTCCAGCGGCAGGATGGACACGCAGTTCGACTGCACGCCGCAATCGCCGCATCCTTCGCACACTTCCTCGTTGATGAGCACGCGGCGGGCCGGATCGGCCAGCTTGCCGCGTTTGCGGCGGCGGCGTTTCTCGGCGGCGCAGGTCTGCACGTAGACGATGACCGACACGCCGGGTAGCTCGCGCAGTTCGCGCTGGATGTCGTCCATGCGGTCGCGGTGGCTGATGGCTATGCCCGCAGGCAGCCCGGGAAGCTCGCGCAGCGCATCGGGCTCGTCGCTCACGAGGTGGATGTGGGGCACGCCCTCGGCCACCATCTGCTGCAGGATCTGCGGCACCGTGGGCGCGCCCTCGACCGGCTGCCCACCGGTCATGGCGACCGCGTCGTTGACGAGGATCTTGTAGGTGATGTTCACGCCCGCCGCCAGGGCGGCGCGGATGGCCAGGGATCCGGAGTGCGTATAGGTGCCGTCGCCGAGGTTGGCGAAGATGTGGGGCGTGTCGGTGAAGAAGGCCTGGCCTATCCAGGTCGCGCCTTCGCCGCCCATCTGCGTGAAGGTCTCGGTATGGCGGTTCATCCACTGTGCCATGTAGTGGCAGCCTATGCCGGCCACCGCGCGCGAGCCCTCGGGCACCTTGGTGGACGTGTTGTGGGGGCAGCCCGAACAGAAGTAGGGCAGGCGTTGCGGGGCGCCGGGCGCCGCGCGGGTGTAGCCCTCGGGCGGCTTGCGCGCGGCAAGGTAGGGCAAGGCGCGCGCGTCCAGGGCGTCGCTACCGATCACCTTGGCGATGCGCGAGGCGATCACGCCGGCGATGGCGGCCGGCGTCAGCTCGCCATTGGGCGACAAGAGGATGCCGTCGTGCGGCACGTGCACCCATTCGCCGGTCTCGTCGTACTTGCCGACCACGCGCGGCCGCGCGGAAATGGATGCGTTGTAGAGATGTTCCTTGATCTGGTATTCGATGATCTGGCGTTTTTCCTCGACCACCAGGATCTCGTCCAGGCCTTCGGCGAATTCGCAGATGCACTCGGGTTCCAGCGGCCAGGACACGCCTATTTTCAGCAGCCGCAGCCCCATGGCGCGGGCGGCCGTCTCGTCGACGCCCATCATGGCCAGGGCCTCGCGCACGTCCAGGTAGCTCTTGCCGGTGGTGACGATGCCCAGCCTGGCACGCGGCACGTGCCAGTCCTGCCGGTTCAGGCCGTTCTGCCGCACGTATTCCAGCAGCGCGTACAGGCGTTCGCGCTGCAGGCGGTTTTCCTGCTCCAGCGGCGGGTCCGGCCAGCGGATATGGAAGCCGCCTTCCGGAATGGGATAGGTATCGGGCACGCGGATGTTCACCGCCATGGGATCGATGTCCATGGAGGTGGACGACTCCACCGTGTCGCTGACGACTTTCAGGCCCACCCAGCATCCGGAATAGCGCGACATCGCATAGCCGTGCAGGCCGAACTCGATCAGCTCGCGCACGCCGGCCGGGTTCAGGACCGGGATCATGGCCGCGATGAACGCGTGTTCGCTCTGGTGGGGCAGGGTGGACGACTTGCAGGCGTGGTCGTCGCCGGCCACCAGCACCACGCCGCCATGGCGTGAACAACCGGCGATGTTGCCGTGCTTGAAGACGTCGCCGCAGCGGTCCACGCCGGGGCCCTTGCCGTACCACAGCGCATACACGCCGTCGGTGGTGGCGCGGGCGTCCAGGCTGACCATCTGCGTACCCCAGACCGCGGTGGCCGCCAGTTCCTCGTTCAGTCCCGGCACGAACTTGATGCGGTGGGCCTCCAGGTGCCGGGCGGCCTTCCACATCTCCAGGTCCACCGATCCGAGTGGCGATCCCCGGTAGCCCGAGACGAAGCCCGCAGTGTTCAGTCCGGCAGCTTCATCGCGCTGCTTCTGCGCCAGCATCAGGCGCACCAGCGCCTGCGTGCCGGTCATGTAGACGCGGCCGCGCGGCCGTGTGTATTTGTCGTCCAGGGTCAGGACGGTCTCGACGGGTTGTGCGCTCATGATGCACTCGCAGTCCAGGGTTGGGCGCGCAAGGGGGTAGCGCGGAGCCGGCCGGCCGCGCGGGGCGGCGGATGGCGTCCGCATGGCGCCTTGAAGGCCCGGTCGGATGGACGGGCCGGGAAACAGCGAAGGGGGTAAGCGGTGGACGGGGGGAGGAACCAGCGAGGCGGCGCGACCCGAAACATGGTCGCGCGGCCCGGGTGGGCGGGCCTGCAGGAGCATGCGCTGTGCGAGCCTTCGCGTTCATACCTTCGGTCGGCGCGGCCTGGTGGAGCGGGCCGGCTTTCCTCCTCCTGTGCGGTGCGGGACCGCATGTAGAAGGTGCGTGATGAGCACAACATACCACGCCGGCAGGGGCTTAAGCTTATTTCTTTTAGTTGTTAAGTGATGCAAAAACATTTAAATACAATATATAGAACCTGCTCGATATCACTCGAGGTTCTGAACACCATGAAACGTTTCTTCGCATCCGCCGCGCTTGCGCTCGGCCTCGCCTCGGCCTCTCTCCATACGGCAGCCGCCGCGCCGCTGGAGATCGGCTATCTGCCCATCCTGCCCGACGCGCAGTTGTTCATCGCGCGCGAGCAGGGGGCGCTGCCGGCCGAGGGCGGTCCGCCCAAGCTGGTCCAGTTCCAGAGCGGGCCCGCGCTGGTGCAGGCCCTGCTGGCGGGGCAGCTCGACATCGCCTACGTCGGCATCGGCCCGGCCCTGGTGGCGCGCGGCAAGGGCGCCGACATCAAGGTCGTCGCCTCCAACATCGTCGAGCAGGTCAGCTTCGTCGCCATGGGCGACCTCGCGCCCTATTTCGCCTCGGGCGATCCGGCCACGGCCTTCTCCCGCTTCGCCAAGGACAAGGGCCGCCAGCCCGTCATCGCCAGCTATCCCCGGGGCGCGGTGCCCGAAGCCGCCTTGCAATACTGGCTGCGCAATCGCATCAAGGTCGATCCCGCGTCCTTCAAGCTGATCTACCAGGGCGAGGCGCAGATGCAGCAGACCCTGCTGACCGGCGCGGTGGACGGCGCCGTGATCCTCGAACCCACCGTGACCACGGTCCTGACGCGTGCGCCCAAGGCCCGCGTCGTCGCGCGCGGTTCCGACCTGTTCCCGCGCCAGCCCGGCGCGGTGCTGCTGGTGCGCGAGAAGCTGATCAACGAGAAGCCCGAACTGGTGAAGTCGCTGGTGGCCGCCCATGTCGCGGCGACCCGGCTGTTGGATACCGATCCGGCCAAGGCCGCGCCGCTGGTGCAGAAATACGTGGGCGGCGGCCGCCTGCCGGTGGACCTGATCGAGAAGTCGATCCGCAATTCCAAGGGCCAGTTCGAGGCCAACCCCAACACCATCGTGCCGGCCACGCTGGTGTTGCAGAAGTTCCAGTCCGAGACCGGCACGCTGGAAGGTCCGGCCGTGGACGTGACGAAGTTGTTCGACACGCGTTTCTATGACGCCGTCGCCGGCAAGCGATAGACCCGCGCGTCGTCCATGATGGTCAAGAATCCCGGATGGCCGGTGCGCGCGGCCTATGGCGTGGCGGGCATCGTCGTCTTCGTGCTGCTGTGGAAGGCGGCGGGCGTGTTCCGCTGGGTCAATCCCGGCACGCTGCCCGATCCGTTCGCGCTGCCCGACGCGCTGGCGCAGGAGTGGACCTCGGGCCGTTTGCTGCCCGCCGTCGGCTCCAGCCTCATTCATTACTTCTGGGGCCTGGCGCTGGGTACCGCGTTCGGCATCGCCGTCGGCCTGGCCGCCGCCACGATACGGCGCTTCGATCTGTTCCAGGCCTACCTGGCCCGCGTGCTGCGGCCCATTCCGCCGCTGGCCTGGGTGGTGTTCGCCATCGCCTGGTTCAAGGTCAGCCATGCCGGGGCGGCCTTCGTGATCGCCATCGGCGTGTTCTGGGTGAACTATTTCGCCACCTATAGCGCGGTCCGCAACATCGATCCCCGCTTCTATGAGCTGGCGCGCAGCTTCGGGCAGGGCAGCTACTGGCGGCGCGCCGTCAGCATCACGCTGCCGGCCATCGCGCCCGGCACGCTGGCGGGCGTGCGCACCGGCATCGGCCAGGCGTGGATGACGCTGATCGCGGCCGAACTGCTGGGCGTGCCCGGCATGGGGCAGGAAATGAATGCCGCAGCCGGCGTGGGCGCCTACGAGGCGGTCGTCGTCTACATGCTGGCCATATCGCTGGTCTACGCCATCTGCGACCTGGGTTACGCGTGGCTGGAGAAAAAGGTGCTGTCGTGGCGGCCGTAATCGAATTCGATCGTTTTTCATACACCCATCCGGGCGCGCCGGGCCCGGTCATCCAGGACCTGTCCCTGGACATCGCGAAGGGCGAGTTCCTGGCCGTGGTCGGCGGTTCGGGCGTGGGCAAGTCCACGCTGCTGCGCACCGCCGCCGGCCTGATCGTGCCATCGGCGGGGCAGATGCATTTCCGCCTGCCGCAGCGCGCGGGCCGCCGCCGGCGGGCCGTGGTGTTCCAGGACGGCCGGCTGCTGCCCTGGCGCACCGTGGCCGGCAACATGGCCTACGGCCTGGAGACCCTGGACATCGATGCCGGCGAGAAGCGCGGCCGGGTGGACGAGGCGCTGAGGATGACGGGGCTGGCCGAGTTCGCCGACCGTTGGCCGCACCAGTTGTCCGGCGGCCAGGCGCAGCGCGTCGGCATTGCGCGCGCGCTGGCGGTCAAGCCTGACATCCTGTTGATGGACGAGCCCTTCAGCGCGGTGGACGCATTGACGCGCCGCCATTTGCAGGCCGAGCTGATGCGGATCTGGCAGGCCACGCACGCGGCGATCATGTTCGTCACCCACGACATCGACGAGGCGGTGTTCCTGGCCGACCGTGTCGTGGTGCTGGGCGGTCGGCCCGCGAACGTGGCCGAGAACCTGGTGATCGACCTGCCGAGGCCGCGCGATCGCGGCCATGCCGACTTCGGCCGCTATGTGACGCACCTGTCGACGCAACTGGGGGTGGACTGATCATGGCCGTCATCAAACTCGTCATCCACGCGCCCACGCCGGCCGCGCTGGAGCGGGGCCGGCGCAACGTCGCCAACCTGCTCAAGGCCGACGGCCAGGCCCAGGTGGAACTGGTGGCCAACGCCGGCGCCGTCGCGGCCGCCCTGGGGCAGCCGGACGCCACCGATGTCCATCTGCGCCTTTGCGCGAACACGCTGGCGGCCAACGGGCTGACGACGCCGGACGGCATCGCCGTGGTCGAGGCCGCGGTGCTGCACATCGCGCGCCGACAGGCCGAGGGCTGGGCCTACATGCGCGCCTGACCGCTCAGCCCATCGTCATCAGGCTGGCGTTGCCGCCGGCCGCGGCGGTGTTGATGCTGACCGACCGTTCGACCAGCAGGCGTTCGAGCGGGATGGCGGCCTCGCCCGGCGCGAGATCGACCACCGGCACGAGCGGACCCTCGCGGCGGGCAAGCTGCCGCAGGATGGATTTCAGCCGGTTGCCCATGGCATGGACGAGGACCGCGTCGAACGGCGAGGCGGCGGGATCGGCCACGGCTACGTGGGCGGCGAGGTCCGTCGGCAGCGACGCGTGCAGCGCGGCTGCCTGATGGCTGGCCTGCCACAGGGCGTCATTGCCCGTGGCCAGCGCCGCGGCCAGTTGGACCAGCAGGTCGGCGGTTTCGTCCGCGATGCACAGCACCCTGCCGCGCGGGCGCAGCGCGTAGACATCCAGTTGTCCGGTGGGGCCGGGCAGGGTGGCCGCGGCGGTCTCGGGCAGTCGCGCGGCGTAGGCCGCGCAGCGGTCGGCCAGTTCCGCCATGCCCTGCTCCCGGGCCCAGTCCCACAGGATGGCCAGCGGCCGAGCGGGGCGGAGGGGTTGCAGCCACGCGGGGGCTGGCGGATGCGAGGCCAGTGCGCGTATCGCGATGTCCGGCGGCGCCGCCGACAGCAGGCGCGGCAGATAGAGCGGCCCGCCCGCCTTGGGGCCGGTGCCCGACAGGCCTTCGCCGCCGAAGGGCTGTACGCCGACGACGGCGCCTATCATGTTGCGGTTCACGTAGATGTTGCCCACGCGCGCTCTGTCCAGCACCAGCGCGACGGTGTCGTCGATGCGGGTATGCAGGCCCAGCGTCAGCCCGTAGCCCAGCGCGTTCACCTGATCCAGCAGGCGGTCGAGATGCTGCCCCGCATAGCGCACCACGTGCAGGACCGGTCCGAACACCTCCCGGTGCAACTGGTCCGGCCGTTCGAGTTCGATCAGCGTGGGGGCGACGAAGCAGCCGTGCCGGCACTCGTCCGGATCCAGGCGGCCCGCGCGGAATACGGGATGGCCGGCGTCGCGCATGGCGGCGACGTGCCGCTCGATGTCGTCCCGCGCGGCTTCGTCTATGACCGGCCCGGCATCGGTCTCCAGGCAGTCGGGCCGGCCGGTGCGGTATTCGTCCATGGCGCCGCGCAGCATGGCCAGCATCCGGTCGGCGATGTCTTCCTGCAGGCATAGCAGGCGCAGGGCCGAGCATCGCTGGCCGGCGCTGTCGAACGCCGATTCCATCACGTCGGCGACCACCTGTTCGGGCAGGGCCGACGAATCGACGATCATGGCATTCAGCCCGCCGGTTTCGGCGATCAGCGGGATGCTCCGGCCGCCGGTGCCCAGCCGCTCGGCCAGCGCGCGGCGCATGTCCCGGGCCACCGCCACCGAGCCGGTGAACAGCACGCCCTGTACGCGGGCGTCGGCGACCAGACCGGCGCCGACGGACTCGCCGCGTCCCGGCAGCATTTGCAGCGCACCCGGCGGTACCCCTGCGGCGCGCAGGATGCGTACGGCCTCGGCGGCGATCAGCGGCGTCTGCTCAGCCGGCTTGGCCACGACCGTATTGCCGGCCGCCAGCGCGGCGGCCACCTGGCCGGTGAAAATGGACAGCGGGAAGTTCCAGGGGCTGATGCAGGCCACGATGCCCAGCGGCCGGTGCAGCGCGGCGTCGAATCCCTCGGTGGCGCGCGCCGCGTAGTAGCGCAGGAAATCGACGGTCTCGCGGACTTCGCCGAAGGCGTTGGGCAAGGTCTTGCCTGCCTCGCGCACCATCAGCGCCGCGAGCGCCTCGCGTTCGTCTTCCATGCCGTCGGCGGCGCGGCGCAGGACGGCCGCGCGTTCGGCCGGCGCCGTGTCGCGCCAGAGGCGGGTGGCATGGGCGGCGCGGGCGAGCGCGAACTCGAGGTCGGCCAGCGAGGCTTCCTGTACCTGGCCGACCAGGTCGCCGCGATGAGCGGGGTTGCGGATGTCCAGGCGCGCCCCGGGCGCCACCTCGTCATTCAGCAGGGGGCGGGCGAGCCAGGTCCGCGCGGCGGCGCCCGCCAGCCGGTGCGACAGCCGCAGCAGGCAGGATTCGTCGGACCAGTCCAGCCCGCGCGAATTGGCGCGCTCGGCGCCATACAGGTCGGGCGGCAGGGGGATGCGCGGGTCGGGCGCGCCGACGGGGCCGCCCCCGGCGCCGATGTCGCGGGCGGCCGCGACCGGGTCCACGATCACCGCTTCCAGGGGCAGGCCGCGGTCGGCCACGCGATGGACGAACGAGGTGTTCGCGCCGTTCTCGAGCAGGCGCCGCACCAGATAGGCCAGCAGCGTATCGTGCGGGCCGACCGGCGCGTAGATGCGGCAGGGGCGGTCCAGGCCGCCCGTGCCCACGACCTGGTCGTACAGCGGCTCGCCCATGCCATGCAGGCACTGGAACTCGTATTGCCCGGGTCGGAAGTCCGCGGGGCCGGCCAGGTGGTAGACGGCCGCCAGGGTGTGGGCATTGTGGGTCGCGAACTGCGGGAAGACCGCGTCGGGCGCGGCCAGCAGCCTGCGCGCGCAGGCGAGATAGGCGATGTCGGTGTGGGGCTTGCGCGTATAGACCGGATAATCCGGCAGGCCCTGGACCTGGGCGAGCTTGATCTCGCTGTCCCAGTACGCGCCCTTGACCAGGCGGACCATGAGCCGGTGGCCGCTGCGGCGGGCCAGGGCGGCCAGGTGGTCGATCAGCCGCAGGCTGCGCTTCTGGTAGGCCTGCACCACGAACCCCAGGCCGTCCCACCCCGCCAGGTCCGGTTCTCCGCACAGGCGTTCCAGCAGGTCCAGCGACAGGTCCAGGCGCGCGGCCTCTTCCGCGTCGATGTTGAGGCCCATGCCGTACCCGCGCGCCGCGCGCGCGAGCGACAGCAGGCGCGGATAGAGTTCGCCTAGCACCCGTGCCCGCTGGCTTCGCTCGTAGCGCGGATGCAGGGCGGACAGCTTGATCGAGATGCCGGGAACCTCGTAGGGCGTGCCGCCCCGGCACGAGGCGCCGATGCGCTGGATCGCCTGGTCGTAGGCCGCGGTATAGCGCAGGGCGTCGGCCTCGGTCATGGCCGCCTCGCCCAGCATGTCGTAGGAATGGGTGTAGCCGCGCGCCACCTGCGCGCGCGAGCGGTCCAGCGCCTGTTCCATCGTGCGGCCCGCGACGAACTGATCGCCCAGCAGGCGCATGGCGGCATCGACGGCCCGGCGCACCAGCGGCTCGCCGCCTTTCTCGATCAGGCCGGCCAGCGCCGCCTGCGGGCCCGATCCCTGGTGCGCGGCATACAGCCGGCCGGTCAGCAGGAGGCCCCAGACGGCGGCGTTGACGAACAGCGACGAGCTGTGTCCCAGGTGGGCCGACCATCGGCCCTTGCCGATCTTGTCGCGGATCAGCGCGCCCCGGGTGACCGTGTCCGGTATGCGCAGGACCGATTCCGCCAGGCACATCAGCGCGATGCCTTCCTCGGACGAGAGGGAAAACTCCTGCAGCAGCATCTGCGCCAGGCCTTCGGTCGCCGGGAGCCCCGCCTGGTCGCGCAGCGTGGAGGCCAGCCGCCACGCCAGCTCCATGACCGGCCCGTTGTCGGTCGGCGGTTCGATCGCGTCCAGCAGGCGCCCGACCATCTCGTGTTCCGCTCGCCGGGTGTCCGCCGTGATGGCCGAGCGTTCGCCGGTCTGCGGCGCGAGGCCTGGCGCGAAGGACTCGAAGGGGATGGGGCGGGGAGTGGTCGACGGCATGGATGCCCTCCTGGCGCCGGGCGGCGTGCGGCAGGATCCAGTCTAGCCCATGGGCGGGATGGCTTGCAGCGTGGCGAGGTCCAGCAGCGTGAAGCGGCCGTCCGGCATCCATCCTCCGGTGTCGATGTGATGGACGTTGCCCAGCACGACCGGATCGTCCACGGGCGTGTGGCCCACCACCAGCGCGCGCAGCCCGGCAACGCCGCTGGCATTCTCGCCTTGCAGCCGATCGCGCGACCACATCGCGCGGTCCCGCGCTGCGCGCCACAGCCGCAGCGACCAGGTCAGCCGGCTCCAGTCCCGCACCGGGCTGTCCGCGTGCACGATGCCCACCCGTCCTGCCGGTGTTTCGATCTCCCTGGCCAGCGGCAGGCACGCGAAGGCCTCGGCATAGACGCGGCGCCGAGCGAGGGGCAGCGTGACGAACCACGCTCCGCCGTTGGCGATGTAGCTGGTCTGGTCGACGGGGTTGCCCTTGGCGTAGCGTATCGCGATGTCTTCGTGATTGCCGCGCACCGCATGGAACCAGGGAAGGGCCAGCCAGTCCAGCACCTGTTCGGATTCCGGCCCCCGGTCGACCAGGTCGCCCACGCTGAAGAGCCGGTCGGTGGCGGGATCGAAGCCGGCGCGGTCCAGGGCGGCCCGCAGCCGCGTGAAATGGCCATGGATGTCCCCGACCGCGATGTCGCGGCCGTGGCGGTTGGGTTCATGGCGGACGAGAAGGGCGCTCATGGGATTCCGTGGACAGATCCCATGATAGGCCGTTACGGCGATCCGGGCGCCTGCCCGCAGGCCAGGTTGGCCGGTATGGCCACGTCCATCAGGCGCGGGTTGGGCAGGTTCAGGTTGCGCATGATCTCGACGTACTCGGCCTGCGTCTTGCCGGCCAGGCGCGGGTTGTGCCGCTTTTCCTCGCCGATGCTGGAGGCGGTCCAGCCCTTGTAGTCGTGCGCCGGGTAGACCGTGGTGTCGTCGGGCAGCGCGAACAGCCGGTCGACGATGGAGTGCCACGACAGCCCGGCGTCGCCGGCCTGAAAGTCGGTGCGGCCGGTGCTGCGGATCAGCAGCACGTCGCCGGTGAAGACGGCCTGGGGCGCGGCCGGTTCCAGCACGAAGCTGAAGGACTCGTCGGTGTGCCCCGGGGTATACAGAGCCTGCAGCATGATGCCGTCCACGCGCAGCAGTTCACCGTCGCGCACCTGGCGCGAGACGCATTCGGCGCGCGAGCGTTCGCCCATGATGGTGGTGCAGGCGGTGGCGTCGCGCAGGTCGCCCAGCGCGGTGATGTGGTCGGCGTGGGTGTGGGTGTCGATGGCGTGGACCAGGCGCAGGTCCAGCTCGCGTATGGCCTGCAGGTAGTGGTCCAGGCGTTCCTTGACCGGATCGATGATCAGCGCCTCGCCCCCGCGGCGGGACGCCAGGAGGTAGGTGTAGGTGCTGGAGTCGGGCTCGAAGAACTGGCGGAAGATCATATATTTCTTCAAGAAATAAGCAAATTTCTATATGGAATATATGTTAGACATTCACATGTCGGCCGTCAAAGCCTGCCGGGGGATGGCGGCAGCAGCCCCATGCGCCGCTTCGCCCGGTGCGCCGAGCCGTTGCGCACGGCCCAGCGCAGCACCGGCGCGACGCCGCCGATCGCCATGCCGGCGGCACGGACCCGCCAGGCGGGGCGCCGCAACTCCAGCATGTCGGCGGCCCAGCCCGGGAGCAAGGCCGTGCCGGCTTCCATCATGAACCGGCTGACCGGCCGTGCCAGCGGGCTGACGGCCGGGGGATGGGACAGCAGGATGCGGGCGATTTCGCGGGTGCGGTCGTCGCACACCAGTTGCGGCCGCATGCGCGCCAGGTAGGCCGCCACTTCGGCGCGCGAGCGTGGGACGTCGCGGGCGCCCAGGCGCAGCGCGATCAGCGAGATCTCGTCGTAGTAGCGGTCCTGCTCGGCGCCGGACAGCGCGGGGTTGCGATGACGCAGGTGCGCGGCCAGGAAGTTGCTGACCTCGGCCACGTGGACCCAGGTCAGCAGGTCGGGATCGTCGGCCGCGTAGGGGCGGCCGTCGGGCGCCGTGCCGCGTACCTGTTCATGGATGCCGCGCACGCGCGCGATCAGCCGCTCCGCATCGGCCGTGGCGGCGTAGGTGGTGCCCGAGATGAACTGGCCGGTCCGGCGCAGGCGGCCCAGCATGTCCTGGCGGAAATTGGAGTGGTCCCAGACGCCGGCCAGCGCGAGCGGATGCAGCATCTGCATGAGCAGCGCGGCAATGCCGCCGATCAGCATGGAGGTGAAATCCCCGTGCACTTTCCAGCAGGCCGAGTCGGGGCCGAACAGGCCGGGATCGCCGCGCGGATACTCGAAGTCGATGCCGCCCAGCGCCAGTCCGGTCAGGCCCAGGACCTGGGCTTCGATGTGCCTGCGTATCATGCGCGGCCCCGCGTGGGCTGGAGGGACGGGGCGTTGCGCTGCATGAGATCGCACAGGTGTTCGGCCGCCGGCGTCATGGGCATCTCGGCGCGCCGGATCAGCACGATGTCGGGCGCGGGCAGGTTTTCGCGCACGGCGATCACCTGCAGCGAATCGCGCGTCAGGTCGAATTCCCGCCATTGCACCGGCAGCAGCGCGAGCAGGTCGCTGTTGGCCAGCGCCACCATCATCGATAGCGCGGTGCGGGCCTGGAGCGCCACGCGCGGCGCGGGCAGGCCGTATTCCTGGAACAGCCGCGCCAGGTCGTCCTGGTTGTCGTAATCGGTCGAGGGCAGGGCCCACTCGGCACCGGCCAGCGCCTTGAGCGAACGCGAGCGCGCCAGCGGATGCCCCTTGCGGCAGACCACGGCGCGGGTGTTGGAGAACAGCGTTTCGACGATGAAGCCGGCCGGCACGGTGCCGGGCGCGGCGCCCAGGTAGAAGTCGATGGCGCCGCTGCGCAACTGCGATTCGAGATCGGGGAACAGGCCTTCGATGAGCTGCAGGTACACCTGAGGATAGCGCCGCCGGAAGGCGGGCAGGGCGCGGGGCAGCAGGCCCATGTGCGGCATGATGGACAAGCCGGCGATGACCGTGCCGGCGCCCGAGCCCTGGGCCTGCGCCAGTTCGTCGCGCGCCCGGCGCAGTTCGTTGACCATGCCGCGCGCGCGTTCGTGGAACAGCCGCCCGAGCGGCGTCAGGACCATGCCGCGCGCCTGGCGTTCGAACAGCGGCGTGCCCAGTTCCTTTTCCAGGCCGCGCACGCTGCGGGTGAGCAGCGGCTGCGCCACGCCGAGCCGGCGGGCGGCGGCGCGCAGCCCGCCATGTTCGACGATGGCCACGAGGTCCCGCAGCTGATTGAGTTTCATGGATATCAAAATCGAATCACTCGTGGGATTTTGACATCTTGTCCGTAGCACCGCCACTTTTCTACAGTCACCTCGCGTCCACCAGAAAAACTTGATAGCACGCGCAGGAGACAAGCATGCAACGCATCATGGCCTCGGGCCGGCACAGCCGGTTGCTGGCATGGGTGGCAGGGTTCGCCGTCGCCCTGTCGCTGATTCAGGATTCAAGGGCCCAGACCTGGCCCGCCAAGCCGGTCAGGATGATCGTGCCGTTCCCGCCCGGGGCCGCGCCCGACGTCGTGGCGCGGTTGATCGCCGACCGGCTCTCGCACGGCTGGGGACAGCCCGTGTATGTCGAGAACAAGCCCGGCGCCGGGGGCATTCCGGGCATGTCCACGCTGGCGCGGTCCGGCGCCGACGGCTACACGGTGGGCTTCGTGCCCGCCGCCGCGGCGGTGCTCACGCCCTTGCTCTACAAGCAGCCGCAGTACGACATGGACCGCGACATCGTGCCCGTGGCCGCCGTGGGCACCAGCCCCATGATGGTGGTGGTGCCGGGCACGTCGGCCATCCGCTCCATGGCGGACCTGGCGAAGGAAGGGAAGGCCCGGCCGGGCACCTTGAATTTCGCGGCGGCGCAGGCCGGATCGGTGCCGCACCTGACCGGCGAGATGCTGGCGCGGGCCGGCGGATTCCAGCTTTTCACCGTGCCCTATGCCGGCTCGCCCGCCGCCATCAACGCGGTGCTGGCGGGCGAGGCGGCGTTGACCATCGACGGTATCCCCGCCCTGGTCCAGCACGTCAAGGCCGGCAAGATGCGGGCCCTGGCGGTGACTTCGCCGCGGCGGCTGCCGGGCCTGGAATCGGTGCCCACGGTGGCCGAGACCTTGCCGGGCTTCGAATCGCTGGGCTGGTTCGCGTTGTTCGCCCCCACCGGGACGCCCGGCGCGGTGGTCGAGCGCATCAACGCCGACATCAATCGCCTGCTGGACGACAAGGAACTGGTCTCGCGCCTGGCCGACCTGGGCGTCTACCCCATGCACGGCAGCGCGGCCGATCTCCAGGCCTTCGTACGGGGCCAGCAGGCGGTCTGGAAGAACACGGTGCAGGAACTGGCGATCCAGCCGCAGTAGGCCTGTCCGTCCAATCAACCACGATGGAAATGCAGATGAACGATAGAAGAAAAGCCCTGGTTACCGGCGGGGCGACCGGCATCGGCCGCAGCGCGGTGCTGGCCCTGGCGCGCGCCGGCTACGACGTGGCGATCAATTACGCCTCCAGCGGGAAGGCCGCCGGCGAAGTGGCCAGCGAGGCGGCGGCCCTGGGGGCCCGCACCATGCTGCTCCAGTGCGACGTGTCCGACGACGCGGCGGTGCGCCAGATGATGCGGGCCGTCGACGAGCGGTTCGGGCACCTGGACGCGCTGGTCAACAACGCCGGCACCACCGCGGCCTGGAAGGTCCGGGACCTGGACAGCCTGGACATGGACGAGTGGGACCGTACTTTCGCGGTGAACGTGCGGGGGCTTTTCCAGGTCACGCGCGCCGCGGTGCCGCTGCTCAGGAAGGGCACCGACCCAGCCATCGTCAACACGGCCAGCATCGTCGGCCTGCGGCCCGGCCCCCAGCCCTTGCCCTACGCCGCGAGCAAGGCGGCAGTCGTGAACCTGACCAAGACGCTGGCCTGGAACCTGGGGCCGGACATCCGGGTGAACGCCGTCGCGCCGGGCTGGATGGAGGGCGACTGGATGCAGCGCATGCTGGGCGAGAAGTACGGCGACCTCATGGGCAAGCGCGCCCGCGCCACGCCGCTGCGCCGCTGCGTGACCGCCGACGACGTGGCCGAGACCATGTTGAACCTGCTGCAATCGAACCGTTTCGTCACCGGCGAGATCGTCGTGATCGACGGCGGCTACACCAGCTCGACCTGAGGAGGCGCCATGCTCGAAGGATTCGTCCCCTTTCCGCCCGAGTTCGCCCGCCGCTACCGCGAGCGGGGCTACTGGCAGGACCGCTCGCTGGCCCAGGAATTCGCGCAGGTCTTCGCGCGCCATGCGGACCGGGTGGCCCTGGTCGACGGCGATCGCAGCCATACCTACGCCGACCTGGACCGGCTAAGCGACAATCTGGCGCTGCACCTGCTGGCGCTGGGGCTGCGGCCGCTGGACCGCGTCGTGCCCACCCTGCCGAACGTGGCCGAATTCGTGATCCTGTATTTTGCGCTGCAGAAGATCGGCGCCATTCCCATCGCCGCGCTGGTCACTCATCGCTATCTGGAAATCAGCCAGTTCGTCAGGCTGTCGCAGGCGCGCTGCTGCGTCTATCCGGTATCGCAGGGGGACTTCGCCTTCGGTCCCGTCGTCGACCGCATACAGCAGGAGAACGACTGCCTGCGGCTGCGCCTCGTGCTGGGCCCGGCCGGGCCCGGGGAGCATTCGCTGGCCGAGCTGATCGAGACGCCGGCCCCCGGCGACCGCGCGGCCCTGCGCGACATCCGCATCGATCCCGAGGACCCCTGCATCTTCCAGCTGTCGGGCGGCACGACCGGGATTCCCAAGCTGATCCCGCGCACCAACAACGACTACGCCTACAACTCCAAGGTCGCGGCGGAAGTGACCCGGGTGGACGGCGACTCCGTGCTGCTGCTGGTGCTGCCCATCGCGCACAACCTGCCCTTGGCGTGTCCCGGCATACAGGGCTTCCTGTTCAACGGCGCCAAGGTGGTGCTGCACGCGAACACCCGTCCGGCCGAGATGTTCGCGCTGATCGAGAAACACCGCGTCACGCACCTGAAGGTGGTGCCGGCGTTGCTGATACGCCTGATCAACGATCCGGACATCGGGCGCTACGACCTGTCGTCGCTGCGGCTGATCCAGAGCGGCGGCCAGCGCATGCAGCCCGAGGTCCGCTCGCGCACCCGCCGCCTGATTCCCACCGCGCTGGTGCAGGAGAACTTCGGCATGTCCGAAGGCGTGCTGATGTTCGTGCGCCACGACGACCCCGAGGACGTGCTGATGGAAACCTGCGGCCGGCCGGTCTGCCCCGACGACGAGATCAGGCTGATCGACGACGAGGGGCGCGAGGTCGGGCCGGGCGAGGTGGGCGAACTGTCCTGCCGCGGTCCCTACACGCTGCGAGGCTACTTCGGCGTGCCCGAGTACAACGCCAGGCAGTTCACGCCCGACGGCTTCTACCGGTCCGGGGACCTGATGCGCAGGCATCCCTCGGGCAACTACATCGTCGAGGGCCGCAAGAAGGACCTGATCAACCGCGGCGGCGAGAAGATCAGCGCGGAAGAGATCGAGAACCTGATACTCATGCATCCCGCGGTGCAGAACGTGGCCTGCGTTCCCATGCCGGATCCCGACATGGGCGAACGCATGTGCGCGTGCGTGGTGCTGAGGGCGGGCGCGTCGCTGACGCTGCCGGAGCTGGTGGCTTTCCTGAAGGCGAGCGAGATCGCCAAGTTCAAGCTGCCCGAGCGGCTGGAGGTCCTGGACGATTTTCCGGTGTCCACCTTCGGCAAGGTGTCGAAGAAATCCCTGGCCGAGATGGTGGCATCCCGGGCGGCCGCGGCCTGAAAGAAGGAGAGACGCGACCATGCGCATCATCGATTTGCACTGCTATCCGGGCACGCAGACCTGGATCGACGCCCAGGGCCCTTATGTCGAGGCCCTGGCCACCTACTGGAAGCGGAACTGGGTCGGCAAGCCCGAGGACGAGGTCGTGGCCGAATTCGCCGCCGCCGGCGTGGATGCCTGCCTGGTCGCGCTGGACCTGGAGACCACCGTGGCCACGCCGCCCTGCACCAACGAATACGTGCACGGCATGTGGAAACGGCATCCCGACCGCATCATCCAGTGCTGGGGCGCGCTCGAGCCCGCCAAGGGCGAAATCGCGATACGCCAGGCTCGCAGGGCGGTGCGCGAGCTGGGCTTCATGGGCTTTCATTTCCATCCCATCATGCAGCACTTTGCGGTCAACGACACGCGCTACTACCCGCTGTTCGAGGAAATCGCCTCGCTGGGCGCGGCCGTGATGATAGACGTCGGCACCACCGGCATGGGGGCCGGCCTGCCGGGTGGCATGGGCGCGCGCATACGCCACGCCCATCCGGCCGCCATCGACGACCTGGCGGCCGATTTTCCCAACCTGAAGATCATCATGGCGCACCCCGGCTGGCCCTGGGTGGACGAGACCACCGCCGTGGCCCTGCACAAGGGCAACGTCTATTGGGAAATGTCGGGCTGGGCGCCCAGGCATTTTCCGGGCAATCTCAAGGTCGACATCCGCGGCCGGCTGCAGGACAAGATCATGTTCGGCAGCGACTATCCCAGCCTGCCGTACGCGCGCATCCTGAAGGAATGGCAGGAACTGGACTACAGCGACACCGTGATGGAGAAGGTCATGCATGGCAACGCGGCGCGCGTGCTGGGGCTGTAGGCCGGCGGGCATGTTTTCTGCTGGAAGGGGACGTTTCAGGAGATCGACATGAAGCGTTCCATTGCGGCAAGCATCCTGCTCAGCCTCGGCATGGTCCTGACGGCGCCGCTGGCCCTGGCGCAGACAAGTTCGGGGACCGGTAACGGCCAGAAGAGCGGCAACGGCCAGAGCGGCGGCAGCAACGCGCCCAGCGGCTCCAGCTCCGACAGCCCGACCCGGGGCAGCACCAACAGCGGGCCGTCCGGTTCGTCGGGTAACGCCCAGGACAGCGGCTCGTCCCCCGGCAAGCAGGGCCAGGGTACCGGCAGCGCGGGCTATCCGGGCAGCACGACCCAGGGCGGCGCGCAGAACCAGCCGCCCAACCGGGGCGCCACGGGCTCGGGCTCCGGCGGGCGCGATCCCTCCACCGGGACGGAGTCTTCCGGAGCCGGAGACCGTTCCGGTTCGCGCAACAGCGGCAGCGGGCTGCTGCGTTAGGGCCGCGACACGCCGCCGCAGGCACGCGGTGGCGTCAGCAGCTACAATGCCCCGATGCGCCGCCTGTTCATCCTGCTGCTGCTTGCCTTCCTGCCGTTCCAGTTCACCTGGGCAGCGGCGGCGGGCTATTGCCAGCACGAAACCGGCAAGGTGGCCCAGGCGCACTTCGGCCACCACGAACACGTCCATCAGGACACCGGCGACAAGGGCGACGCCAAGAAAGCGGTGCATCCCGACTGCGTGGTCTGCCACATGATCGCGTTGCAGGCCGTCCTGGCCGGCACCCCGGACCTGCCCAAGGCCGGCATCGCCCATGCCCATCCTCCCGCGCCGCCCGCCTTCCTGGCGGCGGCGCCCGTCTCGCTGCCCGAACGCCCCCAGTGGCGCGCGCTCGCCTAGCCGGCGAGACGCAGCCGTTCCCCCCGCTACTTTCGTCTCGCCGAATTCACGGAACCGTTTTCCAGGTGCAATTCGATGCGCAGACTTCTATGGCCGCTCGGGCTGGCGGCCGTCTTGTCCAGCCCCATGGTCGTGGCCCAGCCGCGGCCCGATCCCGTTCCTATTCCCATTCTTGACCAGGTACCCGCCGCTGGCGGCCCGCTGACCCTGGAGGCGGCGCTGGCCATGGCCGCCGCGGGCAACCCGGCACTGGCGGCCGCCGCCAAGGAGGCCGAGGCCCTGCAGGGCGGCGTCGTCCAGGCGCGGGTCCTGCCCAATCCCGATATCTCGTTCGCCGTCGAGGACACGCGACGCGATTCGCGCACCACCAGCGTGGAGCTGGGCATTCCCATCGAGCTTGGCGGCAAGCGTTCCGCGCGCATCCTGGCGGCGGAGCGGGCGCAGACCGTGGCGGTGGCCGAGTTCACGCGGGCGCGTGCGCAATTGCGCGCGGCCACGGTGGCCGCCTTTTTCGACCTGCTGATCGCGCAGGAAGGGGTGGCGCTGGCCAACGGGTCGGCGCAGGTGGCGGCCCGGGCGGCGGACATCGCGGCCCGGCGGGTGGCGGCCGGCAAGGTCCCGCCGCTGGAAGAGACGCGGGCCCGCGTCGAGCGGGCCAATGCCGACCTCGAGGTCGAGACGGCGCAAGCGCGCGTGCAGGAGGCAAGACGGGCGCTGGGGGCGTTGTGGGGCGAACCCGATCCGCGCTTCGGCCAGGCCGTGGGCAGCCTGGACGTGCTGCCCGCGCGCGCGCCGGTCGATGCGCTGCTGCGGGAGCTGGAGCAGGCGCCCGAACTGGCGGCGCACCGGCTGGAGATCGAGCGCCGCGAGGCCGTGATCGGCGTCGAGCGCAGCAAGCGCTACCCGGACGTGCGGCTGACCGCGGGTACGCAGCGCAACAATGAGCTGGGGCGCAACCAGACCCTGCTGGGCGTGTCGATTCCGCTGCCGCTGTTCGACCGCAACCAGGGCAATCTGTACGAGGCCACGGTGCGCGCAGACCAGGCGCGCGACGTGCATCGCGCCATGCAAGTCAGGCTGGCCCACGAGCTGCGGCAAGCTTCCGCGCAACTGGAACTGGCGCGCAAGAGCGCCGACGCGCTGCGCGGCACGGTGCTGCCCGGCGCGCGCGACGCCTATGAAGCCGCCACCCGCGGATTCGAGGCCGGCAAGTCCGGTTTCCTGGACGTCCTGGACGCGCAGCGCACGCTGTTCCAGGCCCGCATCCGCTATCTGGCCGTGCTGGCCGACACCTACCAGGCCGCCATCGCGATCGACCGCGTGCTGGGCCGCTGAAGGAATCCTGTCATGTCGACGACGAAAAAACAAAAGGCCGCGATGGCGGCCATCCTGATCGCGGGCGCGCTGGCGGTGGCCGGCGTGCTGTTCTGGCCCGCGCCGCATGGCGAGGAAGACGGCCACGGCCACGGCGGCGAGACGCCGGCCGGCGCATCGGCCGACGAGCACGCCGATGACGGCCTGGTGAAGCTGAGCGAAGCCCAGGTCCAGGCGGCCGGCATACGCACGGCCGAGGCTGGCCCGGGAGTGCTGCGGCCGACCCGCGAGTTCCCGGGCGAGATACGCTTCAACGAAGACCGCACGGCCCACGTCGTGCCCCGGCTGGCCGGCATCGTCGAGCGCGTGTCGGCGGACCTGGGGCAACAGGTCCGCAAGGGCCAGGTGCTGGCCGCGATCGCCAGCACGTCGCTGTCGGACCTGCGCAGCGAACTGCTGGCCGCGCGCAAGCGCGAGACCCTGGCCGAGGAAACCTTCGTGCGCGAAAAGAAGTTGTGGGAAGAGCGGGTGTCCGCCGAGCAGGACTACCTGCAGGCGCGCACCGCGCGGGAAGAGGCCAGGATCGCGGTGCAGAACGCCGCGCAGAAGCTCCAGGCCGTGGGCGCGGCGGGCCGGGCGCCCGCGCTGAACCAGTACGAACTGCGCGCGCCTTTCGACGGCACCGTGGTCGAGAAACACATGGCCATGGGCGAGGCGGTGGGCGATACCACCACCGTGTTCACCATCGCCGACCTGAGCACGGTCTGGGCCGAGTTCATCGTCGCTCCGCAGGACCTGGCGGCCGTGCGCGTGGGCGAGAAGGTCAGCATTTCCTCGTCCGCCCTGAACGAGACGGCCCAGGGGGAAGTGTCCTACGTCGGCCCGCTGCTGGGCGCGCAGACCCGCACCGCCACCGCCCGCGTCACGCTGGCCAATCCCGGCATGGCCTGGCGTCCCGGGCTCTTCATCACCGTCAAGGTGCTGCGCGGCGAAGAGCCCGTGGCCCTGGCCGTGCCGGCCGATGCCATCCAGACGGTGGGCGATGACAGCGTGGTGTTCACCGTCGTGCCCGGCGGCTTCAAGGCGCAGCCGGTGAAGACCGGCCGCCGCGACGGCCTGCGGGTGGAAGTGCTGGAGGGCCTGGCCCCCGGCTCGCGCTACGCCGAGACCAATACCTTCACGCTCAAGGCCGAGCTGGGCAAGGCCAGCGCCGAGCATACCCACTAGACCCGCCAGACAGGAAGACTCTCATGTTCGAACGGATCATCCGGTTCGCCATCGAGCAACGATGGCTGGTCATGCTGGCAGTATTCGGCATGGTCGCGCTGGGCCTCTACAACTTCACCCGCCTGTCCATCGACGCGGTGCCCGATATCACCAACGTCCAGGTGCAGATCAACACTTCCGCGCCGGGCTATTCGCCGCTGGAGACCGAACAGCGCATCACCTATCCCGTCGAGACCACCATGGCGGGCCTGCCCGGCCTGGCGCAGACGCGGTCGCTGTCGCGCTACGGCCTGTCGCAGGTAACGGTCATCTTCCGCGACGATACCGACATCCACTTCGCCCGCCAGTTGGTCAACCAGCGCATCCAGGAGGCGCGCGAGGCCCTGCCGGCCGGCGTCACGCCGACCCTGGGGCCGATCTCGACCGGGTTGGGGGAGATCTACATGTGGACGGTCGAGGCCGAGCCCGGCGCGCGCAAGCCGGACGGCAGCCCCTACACGCTGGCGGATTTGCGCGAGATCCAGGACTGGGTCGTCCGACCGCAGCTGCGCACGGTGCCGGGCGTGACCGACGTCAACACCATAGGCGGCTACGCGAAGGAATACCTGGTCGCGCCCAACCTGGAACGCATGGCGGCCCACGGGCTGACGCTGGCCGACGTGGTGGCCGCGCTGGAGCGCAACAACGTCAACGTCGGGGCCGGCTACATCGAGCGGGGCGGCGAGCAATACCTGGTGCGCGCGCCCGGGCAGGTCGGATCGCTGGAGGACATCCGCGAGGTCATTGTCAGCCAGGCCCAGGGCCAGCCCATACGCGTGCGCGACATCGCCGACGTGCAGCTGGGCCGCGAACTGCGCACCGGCGCCGCCACCGAGAACGGCAGGGAAGTGGTGCTGGGCACCGTGTTCATGCTGATAGGCGAGAACAGCCGCGCGGTGTCGCGGGCGGTGGACGAGCGGCTCGCGGCCATCAACAAGACCCTGCCGCCGGGCGTGAAGACCGCGACGGTATATGACCGCACCACGCTGGTCGACAAGGCCATCGCCACGGTCAGGAAAAACCTGCTGGAAGGCGCGATCCTCGTCATCGTCGTGCTGTTCCTGTTCCTGGGCAACATCCGGGCGGCGCTCATCACGGCCATGGTCATTCCCCTGTCCATGCTGTTCACCTTCACGGGCATGGTGTCCTACAAGGTCAGCGCCAACCTGATGAGCCTGGGGGCGCTGGACTTCGGCATCATCGTCGACGGCGCCGTGGTCATCGTCGAGAACTGCGTGCGGCGGATCGCGCATGCCCAGGCCGCGGCGGGCCGGACGCTGACGCGCGCCGAGCGTTTTGCCGAGGTGTTCGAGGCCTCGAAGGAAGCGCGGCGGCCGCTGATCTTCGGTCAGCTCATCATCATGATCGTCTACCTGCCGATCTTCGCCCTGACGGGCGTGGAAGGGAAGATGTTCCATCCCATGGCGATCACCGTGGTGCTGGCGCTGCTGGGCGCGATGATCCTGTCGATCACTTTCGTGCCGGCCGCGGTGGCATTGTTGTTGAACGGCCGCGTGCAGGAGAAGGAGAACCGCCTGATGACCGGCGCACGCCGGCTGTACGAGCCGCTGCTGAGCCGTTCGCTGGCCAACACGCCGGTGGTGCTGACCTTCGGCGCGGTGGCCGTGGCCCTGGCGCTGGCCGTTGCGACGCGCCTGGGCGCGGAGTTCATTCCCAGCCTGGACGAAGGCGACGTGGCGGTGCAGGTGCTGCGGATTCCCGGCACCAGCCTGACCCAGGCCATTGCGATGCAGGAGGAACTGGAGCGGCAGGTCGCCAAGGTGCCCGAGGTGGAACGGGTGTTCGCCAAGATCGGGACGGCCGAGATCGCTTCCGATCCCATGCCGCCCAATATCGCCGACACCTACGTCATGCTCAAGCCGCTGGACGCCTGGCCGCAGCCGCGCCGCTCCCACGAAGAAGTGGTGGCCGCGATCCGGAAGGTGGTGGAGGGCGTGCCGGGCAACAACTACGAGTTCACGCAGCCCATCCAGATGCGTTTCAACGAGCTGATCTCGGGCGTGCGCAGCGACGTCGCCGTCAAGATCTTCGGCGACGACATGGCGCAGCTGGAACGCACGGCGGCCGAGATCGCGGCGGTCATGGCGCGTCTGCCCGGCGCCGATTCGGTCAAGGCCGAGCAGACCGCCGGCCTGCCCATGCTGACCATCGAGGTCGACAGGCAGAAGGCCGCCCGCTATGGCGTGAGCCTGGCCGAGGTGCAGGAAACCATCGCCACCGCGGTGGGAGGGCGCGAGGCGGGCATCTTCTTCCAGGGCGACAGGCGGTTCGACATCCTGGTGCGCCTGCCCGACGACGTGCGGGGCGACATCGAGGCGCTCAAGCGCCTGCCGGTGGCGCTTCCGCGAGGCGAGGGCCAGGCGCGCGTGGCCTTCGTGCCGCTGGCCGAGCTGGCCCGTTTCGAACTGGCGCCTGGCCCCAACCAGATCAGCCGCGAGGACGGCAAGCGGCGCATCGTGGTCAGCGCCAACGTGCGCGGCCGCGACCTGGGTTCGTTCGTGTCGGATGCCCAGGACAGCATCGAGGCGTCGGTGCGCATTCCGCCTGGCTACTGGACGGCCTGGGGAGGCACGTTCGAGCAGTTGCAATCCGCCACCGAGCGCCTGCAATGGGTCGTGCCGATCTCGCTGCTGCTGGTGTTCGCGCTGCTGTTCGCGATGTTCGGCAACCTGCGCGACGGCCTGATCGTGTTCACCGGCATTCCCTTCGCGCTGACCGGCGGCATGCTGGCGCTGTGGCTGCGCGGCATTCCGCTATCCATTTCCGCGGCCGTCGGCTTCATCGCGCTCTCGGGCGTGGCCGTGCTGAACGGACTGGTGATGCTGTCCTTCATCCGGTCGCTCCGGGCGCAAGGCCATCCACTGGACGACGCGGTCCGCCTGGGCGCCGCCACCCGCCTGCGGCCGGTGTTGATGACCGCGCTGGTCGCGTCGCTGGGCTTCGTGCCCATGGCGCTGGCGACCGGCACCGGCGCCGAGGTGCAGCGGCCGCTCGCGACGGTCGTCATAGGCGGCATCATCTCGTCCACCGCCCTGACCCTGCTGGTCCTGCCCACGCTTTACCGGCTGGCCTACCGGCGCCGGGCGCGCGAAGAGGGGAAAATAAATGATAATTGACATCTATTGAATAAATTATAGTCATCATTTATTATTCGCCCTCCATGCACAGGAGGGCGACATGCCCCGCGTATCGCGACAGCAGGCCGAAAAGAACCGCGCCGCCATCGAGGAAGCCTCGGCGCGCCTGATCCGGGAACAGGGGATCAAGGGAGTCAGCGTGGCCGACCTCATGGCGGCGGCGGGCCTGACCCACGGCGGCTTCTACGGACACTTCGAGTCCAAGGACGCGCTGGCGGCGGCCGCCTGCGCCAAGGCCTTCGCCACGTCGCTGGAGCGCTGGCGGCAGCGGACCGCCAGCGCGGCCGACGCGTCCGCCGCGCTGCGCTTCATCGTCGAGGCCTATCTGTCGCCGAAGGCGCGCGACAACGCCGGCGGCAGCTGCCCGGCGGCATCGCTGGCGGTGGACGTGGCCCGGGAACCCGCCGGCAAGCCGGTGCATCAGAGCTACGTCGACGGCATCCATGGGCTGGTTGCCTCGCTGGCCGCGCTGCGCGGCAGTGGCGACGAGGCGGCGGACCGCGAGCGGGCGCTGGTCGAACTGTCCCTGATGGTGGGCGCGCTGCTGATGGCGCGGGCCACGGCGGCCGACCCCATTTCCGACCAGATCCTGCAAGCGGCCCGCAGGCACCTGCTGCCCGCGGACGATTCCCTTCCCACGCCCTGACAGGACCACATCGTGTTCGCCCATCCCGTATCGCGCTGGCTGGCCCGGCGAGGCATCCACTTTTCCTGGATCATGGTGGCGCTGGCCTTCCTGACCATGTTGTCGTCGTCGGCGGCGCTGGGCCTGCCCGGCGCCTTCCTGCAACCGCTGTCCCGCGAGTTCGGCTGGAACGTCGACCAGATCTCGTCGGCCCTGGCGCTGCGCTTCGCGCTGTTCGGCCTGATGGGGCCGTTCTCCGCCATCCTGATGGAACGCTACGGCCTGCGCCGCATCATGTGCACGGCCATGGTCCTGGTGGCTTTCGGTCTGTTGCTGGCCACGCGCATGTCCGAGGTCTGGCACCTGATCGCCTTGTGGGGGCTGCTGCTGGGATTCGGCACCGGCCTGACGGCCGTGGTGCTGGGCGCGGTGGTCGCCACGCGCTGGTTCGACCAGCGGCGCGGACTGGTGCTGGGCCTGCTGACGGCCAGCGCGGCCACGGGGCAACTGGTGTTCCTGCCGGCCGCGGCATGGCTGATCGAGCATGTGGGCTGGCGCATGGCGGTGGCGCCGGTGGTGGCGTGCTGCCTGGCCGTGGCCGTGCTGGCGTTCCTGCTGGTGCGCGATCGTCCGCAGGACCTCGGCCTCGCGCCCTATGGCGCGGATCCTCAAGCCCCGGTGGCCGCGCCCGCCTTGCCGCGCCTGTCCTTCCTGGCGCCGCTGCAGGTGCTGCGCGGCGTCTCCGGCAACCGGACGTTCTGGGTGTTGTTCGGCACCTTCTTCGTCTGTGGCCTGAGCACCAACGGCCTGATCCAGACGCACTTCATCTCGCTGTGCGGGGACTTCGGCCTGGCCGCGCTGCCCGCCGCCTCGGTGCTGGCGATGATGGGCGCGTTCGACTTCGTCGGTACCATCCTCTCGGGCTGGCTGTCCGACCGCTACGACAACCGCAAGCTGCTGTTCTGGTACTACGGCCTGCGCGGCCTGTCGCTGTTCTGGCTGCCGCACTCGGAGTTCACGCTGTATGGACTGTCGCTGTTCGCGATGTTCTACGGCCTGGACTGGATCGCCACCGTGCCGCCCACCGTCAAGCTGGCGGCGGCCGAGTTCGGCAAGGAGAAAGCGGGCATGGTGTTCGGCTGGGTGTTCGCCGGCCACCAGATCGGCGGCGCGATCGCGGCGTACGGCGCGGGGCTGGTCCGCACGCAGATGCTGACCTATACCCCGGCGCTGTATGCCGCGGGCGCGGCGTGCATCCTGGCCGCGCTGGTGGTCTTCCTGATACGGCGGCCGGCGGCGCCCCGCCTGGCCGCGGCCTGAGCCGCCGCGTTCACGCGGCGGCGCCGTGCCGAGCGAAGAAGCCGCAAAGCTGGCGCCCCAGGAAGTCCTCGCCCGTGTCGAAGTGGGCCATGATGGACATGTGGTTGTGGCGTGGCAGCATGAGAAACTGGTTGGCCCGGTGTCCGCAGGCCCGCAGGCGATGGAAGAACTCCGCGCCGTAGACGTCCAGCAGCGGGTTCTCGTATTCGGCGATCGCCACGAACAGCGGGATGGCATCCGGCGTCGCCATGCTGACCGGGGACAACGCCTCGTACCGGCTCTCGTCGTTGCCGAAGTACGCGCGCACCCCTGCGGCGTTGGGGTTGGCGGGCAGCGCATCGGCGCGCAGCCGGCCGGACAGGATGGCCGCCGCCCGGAGCTCCGTGCCCCGGTAGGGCAGCCGCGGGTCCAGGGCATGGTGGGCGACGTGCGTGCCGCCCGCGCTGTGGCCGATCACGAACATCCTGCCGGGGTCGCCGCCGTGGGCGCCGATGTTCTCCCGCATCCACGCCAGCGCGCGTCCCAGGTCTTCGGCGCCGCCGGGATAGGGCGCGCCGGGCGCGAGCCGGTACTCCAGGTTGACGCCCAGGTAGCCTTGCCGGGCGAACCAGGTGGGGACGTTCGCGTACACGCGCGGAGCGATGTCCTTGTCCCCCCGCACGTAGGCGCCGCCATGCATGAACACCACGACCGGCAGGGGGCCGGCAAAGGCCGCATCGCGGTAGATGTCCAGGACGTGGCGCGGGTCGGGCCCGTAGGCGAGGCCGCGCGTGCAGGCCGGGCCCGCCGCGGCCGTCGCGTCCAGCAAGGGCGCGTAGGCATCCAGCACCTGGTCCCGATGCGTCCGGATGTCGTCGCCCCAGGCCGGGCCGATGCGCGCGAGCAGCGCGTCCACCGCCTGAGCCGGGTTCATAGGGCCGCCAGCCGCGGCTGGCGCGGACTCCTGGCGCGCGGACCCGGCGGCGGGGCCAGCACCGCGCACATGACGAACTCGACCACGGCGCGCCAGTGGTTGATCATCGACGCGGTGGAGTCGGCCTTGTCCTTGGGCCACAGTGTCCGGATGTTCGAGGACACGTTGAAGAAGTGCACGCAGGCGCCCATGATGTTGACGGCCGCATGGCCGGGATCCTGCTGCCGGAACGAGCCGTCGGCCACGCCGCGTTCCAGGATGTCGGCCAGCGTCCGGTACAGCTTGCCGCCGTTGCGGCTGTAGAAGGCGCCGTCGTTCTGGATGTTCTCCAGCGCGAACAGCGGGCCGAGGTGGGGCTTGGCGACCATCTGCTGAAGCAGCCTTTCCACGAAGGCCTGCAACGCGTCGACCGGCGGAAGCTTGCGCAGGGAGCTGAAGTCCATGCCCTGTTCGCGGTCCTGGAACACGCGGTCGAGCACCGCCTGGTACAGGGCTTCCTTGGTGTCGAAGTAGTAGTGGATCATCGCCTTGGTGACGCCGCTGCCCGCGGCGATTTCCTCGGTGCGGGTGCTGCGCAGTCCATCGCGGGCGAAGATCTTCTCGGCCGAGTCGAGTATCGCGCTGCGGGTGGCGACGCTGTCGCGCACGGCCTTGCGCGGGGCGGGGGCGGCCTTCTGGCGGGGTGACGGAGTGCGTGATGCCATGGAGGATTCTTTGCGAAGGGGGCGGCCAACGGCGTTCATAGTATCGCGATGGCCTCGATCTCGATCAGGCATCCGGGCGTGACCAGGGACGAGACCTGCACCGTGGAGCTGGCGGGCAGGGGATCCGCGAAAACTTCGCGGCGGATCGCGGAATAGTCCGCGTAGCCGTCCAGCGTCGTCAGGAAGGCCGTGATCTTGACCACGTCGGCCAGCGATCCGCCCGCCTCGCGCAGCAGCGTATCCATGTTGGCGAAGATCTCGCGGGCCTGCCGCCCCAGGTCGCCGGGATGATGGGCATGCTCCGGATCGGCTCGCGCCAGTTGGCCCGATACGAAGACCATGCGCTTGCCGCCGGCCACGTCCAGCGCCTGGGAGTAGGGGCGGCCCGAGGGTCCCAGGGGGGTCTTGGTGATCATGCTGGTCTCCCTGTTGTTAAGTAACTATCTGGTTGGTTAATTCTAAGCAGCACCCGTTGATCATGTCAAAGATCATGGATGGAAGAATTTTCTTGACATGGCTTCCTCCTGATTTCTAGACTATTAACTAATCAGTTGGTTAGTTATGAAAAAACGGAATCACAAGGAGCCAAGATGTCCGCACAGCCGTCGTCTTTCATTCCCGTCACCGGCTTTCCCGGAATCCGCGAGCAGCGGTTTCCGTTGAACCTGGGGGAGATGCTGCCCCGCGTCGAACGCATCTGGACCGTCGCCAAGGGATCGAACTGGGATCCGGTCACGGACATTCCCTGGAACCAGCTGGACCTGGGCAAGTACACCGAGGAAGAGCTGTACGCCGCCCGGGTCTTCTGGAGCCGGCGCGCCTGGAGCGAATACACCGGCCTGGCCGAATCGCCCACCGTGCTGCTGCGCTTCGCCTTCGAGGGGGACCGGCCCGGCATGATCAAGCTGGCCCTGGCGACCAAGTTCATGGACGAGGCCAAGCACATCGAGGCCTCCTACATGATGGCCGAGAAGCTGGGAGGCTACCTGTCGGAGCCGCCGGAAGGAGCGCCGCGCAAGCGGCTGGTGGCGGGCCTGCGCGAACGCGGCATGAATCCGGACTACACCCCCGAGGCCGTGCTGGCGTGCTGGCATTGCGTCAGCGAATACTTCGCGGTCGAGATCTTCCGCGTCCGCTATCACCACACCACCGACCCCGTCGCGCGGGCCGTCCTGGGCCGCATCCTGGCCGACGAAGTCCGCCACATCGGCATGGGCTGGGAGTACCTGGCGTATCGCCTGCCGCAGGTCTCGGACGAGGTGCGCGAGAACGTGAGGACGGCCATGATCGATGTCATCGAGAATATCGAACTGGGCGGGTTCCACTCGTCGTCCAACGTCAACGAGGAGCAGGACCTGTTCGCCCGGCTCGACCTTGTCGTGGCCAAGGCCGGCCTGGGGGCGGCGCCTCCCGACATCGAGCACGAGGCCTTCGTGTCCACGCTGGCCGAGATCCGGAGCAAGGCGGCCCAGCTGGGCATAGACCTGCCCGAATACACGTTGTGACCCGTGGCGGCCGGCGCCCGCGAGGAGCGGCCGGCCGTCGATGCCGACGTTTCGCGCGCTGTCCACCGGCTTTTTAGGATACGACCATGATACGCACCCTATGCATGCAAGCGGCAATCGGGATCTCGATCACCTGTATGGCCTTGCCCGGCGCACGGGCGCAGCCATACCCCGACAGGCCGATCCGCTTCATCGTGCCCTTCGCGCCGGGTGGCACCGCCGATGTGCTGACGCGGGCGCTGGCCCAGAAGCTCGGCCAGCGGCTGGGCCAGCCCGTGATCGTGGAGAACCGGCCGGGAGCCAGCACCGCGATCGGCGTCAAGCACGCGGCCATGGCCGCGCCCGACGGCTACACCATCCTGTATGGCGGCGTCAGTTCCCAGGTCATGAACCCGCTCATCAACCGGGTGGACTTCGACCCGGTCAAGGACTTCACGCCCATCTCGCTGGTGAACTCGCTGCCCCTGGTGCTGGTGGTCCATCCTTCGCTGCCGGCGGCGGATTTCTCGCAGTTCCTGGCGCTGGCGAAGTCGCGCGCCCAGCCCATCACCTATGCGTCGGCCGGCGCGGGCACGTCCAACCACCTGGCGGGGGAACTGCTCAAGAGCGCCGCGCGCATTCCGCTGCTGCACGTCCCGTACAAAAGCAGCGCGCCGGCCCTGAACGACCTGCTGGGCGGGCACGTCGACGCCATGTTCGACCTGGTGCTGACCTCGGCGCCCCAGGCCAGGCTGGGCAAGGTGCGTCCGCTCGCCATCACCAGCCCCCGGCGCAGCCCCTTGCTGCCCGACGTTCCCACCCTGCGCGAGCTGGGGCTGCCCGAGGGCGAGGTCGACGTCTGGACCGGCGTGTTCGGCCCCGCGGGCATGCCGCCGGCGATCGTCGCGCGCCTGCACGACGAGATCGATGCCATCCTGCGGTTGCCGGAGGTCCAGCAGCAGTTCGCGTCGCTGGGGGCCCTGGCCGAACCCAGCACGCCGGAGCAACTGGGAGAGCTGCTGCGATCCGAGCTGGTGAAGTGGAAGCGGGTGGTCCGGGAGGCCAGGATAGGCGCCGACTGAACGCGAGTGCATGGCGATTCCCTTTTCAGGGAATCAGGGTTTCCCTTAGGAATGCAGTGCTCTAGCGTCCCGCTATTATGTACTTGCCCTACCTATGGGTGGCACTTGTTTTGCATCGGTTGCAGTCTCGTGACACCTCTTGACAGGACCGGTGCCGCCCGTGGGTTACAACCACCCGGGAGACCCGTACATGCACCGCCGTTCCTTTCTGACCAAGGCAACCGTGGGCGCCGCCGCTGGCGGCGTGACGTTGGCAGCCCCAGTATTCGCCCAGGACGCGCCCACCGTGACCTGGCGCCTTGCTTCAAGCTTTCCCCGCAGCGCCGATGCCATCTATAGCGGCGGCGAAGCCGTGGCCAAGTACGTGTCCGAGGCCACGGGCGGGAAGTTCACGATCCGCGCCTTTCCGGCCGGGGAAATCGTGCCCGCGCTGCAGGTGCTCGACAGCGTGCAGAACGGCACCATCGAATGCGGGCACAGCGCCTCCTACTATTACTACGGCAAGGATCCCACGCTGAGCTTCGACGCGGCGGTGCCGTTCGGGCTCAACACGCGCCAGATGAACGCCTGGATGCGCCACGGCGACGGCCTCAAGCTGCTGCGCGAGGTCTTCAAGAAATACAACGTCGTCAACTTCCCCTGCGGCTATACCGGCACCCAGATGGGCGGCTGGTTCCGCAAGGAGATCAAGTCGGTCGAGGACCTGAAGGGGCTGAAGTTCCGCGTCAGCGCCTTCGCGGGCGCCGTGCTGTCCCGACTGGGCGTGGTGCCGCAGCAGATCGCCGGCGGCGACATCTATCCGGCGCTCGAGAAGGGCACCATCGACGCGGCCGAGTGGATCGGCCCGTACGACGACGAAAAGCTGGGATTCCACAAGGTCGCCAAGAACTACTACTACCCCGGCTGGTGGGAAGGCACGCTGCAGGTGTCGCTGTACGTGAACCAGGACGCCTACAACAAGCTGCCCAAGCAGTACCAGGCCGCGTTGGACCAGGCATGCGCCGCGGCTACCAACGACATGATCGCCAAGTACGACGCCGAGAATCCGGCGGCGCTGCGCCGGCTGATCTCGCAGGGGGCGCAGTTGCGGGCTTTCCCGAAATCGGTCATGGACGCCTGCTATGCCGAGTCCAACAAGCTGTATGCCGAGATGAGCGCCAAGAGTCCCGAGTTCAAGAAGGTCTATGACAGCATGGTTGCCTTCCGCGGCAACGTGCTGCCATGGTTCCGGGTGGCCGAAGGCAACTTCGACGGCTACATGTCCACCATCCGCAAGTAAAGGACACCAGCGTGGCGCTACCTACCAGGTTCCCCGCCACGCACCGGAAGCAGGAATCGCTCGCCTGGCCTCGCGCCAGGCGTTTTTCGTTCAGCATCGGTTCACAACCATGAATGCTCTCCTCGCTTTTTCCCGCCTGGTCGACAAGCTCAACCAGCTCGTCGGCAAGGCCGTCACCTGGCTGACCCTGGTGGTGGTCGTCGTCAGCGCGGGCAACGCCATCGTGCGCAAGGTCTTCCACACCAGCTCCAACGCCTGGCTCGAGCTGCAGTGGTACCTGTTCGGCGCCATCTTCCTGCTGGCGGCGGGCTATACCTTGTTGAAGAACGAACACGTGCGCGTGGACATCGTCGCGCAGAAGCTGTCGCAGCGCACGCAGATCTGGATAGAGATCCTCGGGGTCGTCCTGTTCCTGATGCCGGCGTGCGTGCTGATCATGTGGCTGTCCTGGCCCGTGTTCGTCGATTCCTTCGTGACCAACGAGCAGTCGTCCAATCCAGGCGGCCTGGTGCGCTGGCCCGTCAAGCTGCTGATTCCGGTCGGCTTCTTCCTGCTGGTGCTGGCCGGCCTGTCGCACCTGATCAAGTGCGTGGCCTTCCTGATGGGCAAGGGGCCCGACCCGCGCGAGCGGGAGCGGGGCAAGACCGCCGAGGAAGAGTTGGCCGAGGAAATCGCCCGCGAGGCGCAGGCCCGCGAGGCCGCCGTCCATGGCAGCACGCAGGGAGGCCGCTGATGATCGATTTCCTGATCGCGAACCTGGCGCCGATCATGTTCGCCAACCTGGTGGTCTTTCTGCTGCTGGGGTTCCCGGTGGCGTTCGCGTTGGCTGCCAACGGCATGCTGTACGCGCTGATCGGCATCGAACTGGGCCTGCTGACTCCGGTGCTGTTCCAGGCGTTGCCGCAGCGGGTATTCGGCATCATCGCCAACGATTCGCTGCTGGCGGTGCCGTTCTTCACCCTGATGGGGCTGGTGCTGGAGCGTTCCGGCATGGCCGAGGACCTGCTCGAGACCATCGGGCAGTTGTTCGGTACGCTGCGGGGCGGGCTGGCCATCGCCGTGGTGTTCGTCGGCGCGATGCTGGCGGCCACCACGGGCGTGGTGTCGGCCTCGGTCATCTCCATGGGACTGATCTCGCTGCCCATCATGCTGCGCTACGGCTATGACCGCAGGCTGGCCTCGGGCGTGATCGCGGCTTCGGGCACGCTGTCGCAGATCATCCCGCCCTCGCTGGTGCTGATCATCCTGGCCGACCAGCTGGGCCGGTCGATCGGCGACATGTACCGGGGGGCGATGCTGCCAGGATTCCTGCTGGCCGGCGCCTACGTCGCGTTCGTGGTGCTGGCGTCGCTGTTCCGGCCGGCCAGCGCGCCGGCCCTGCCCGAAGAGGCCCGCCGCTTCCAGGAACCCAACGGGACGCGCGGCGGCCGCTCGCTGCTGGTGCTGATGATCATTTCGGCGGGCATCGCCACGCTGGTCGGCAACTATCTCGAACACGACACCGCGCCGGTGGACGAACGCATCGTGCTGACCATGCTGATCTGGGGCGTCTCGGCCTTCATCATCGCGCTGGCCAACAAGGTGCTGCGGCTGGGGTGGCTGTCGGCGCTGGCCGAGCGGGTCACCTTCGTGATGATCCCGCCGTTGTTCCTGATCTTCCTGGTGCTGGGAACCATCTTCATCGGTGTGGCCACCCCCACCGAGGGCGGCGCGATGGGGGCGGTGGGCGCGATCGCGATGGCGCTCATCCGCAAGCGCCTCACGCTGGACCTGCTCAAGCAGGCGATGGACACCACGACCAAGCTGTCCTGCTTCGTGGTGTTCATCCTGATCGGTTCGACCGTGTTCGGCCTGACCTTCCGGGCCGTCAGCGGCGACCTGTGGGTCGAACACCTGCTGACGTCCGTGCCCGGCGGCCAGTGGGGCTTCCTGATCGTCGTCAGCGTGCTGACCTTCGTGCTGGCCTTCTTCCTGGATTTCTTCGAGCTGGCCTTCATCATCGTGCCGCTGTTGGGGCCGGTAGCCGAGAAGATGGGGATAGATCTGATCTGGTTCGGCGTGCTGCTGGCGGTCAACATGCAGACCTCCTTCATGCATCCGCCATTCGGCTTCGCGCTGTTCTACCTGCGGTCGGTGGCGCCCAAGGAAGACTATCTCGACAAGGTCACGGGCAAGCGCATCGCCCGCGTCACCACCGGCCAGATCTACTGGGGCTCCATCCCGTTCATCGTGATCCAGTTGTTGATGGTGGCCATCGTGCTGCTGATGCCGGGACTGGTGATGCACTACAAGGGCGACCGGGCCGTGGTGGACCCGGGCAGCGTCAAGATCGAGGTGGACAGCACCTACGGCGAAAGCTATGGCGGCGGCAGCGTCTATGGGCAAGAGCCCGCGCCGGGGCAGGAGGGCAAGGACCCGAACGCCGACTTCAAGTAGCTCGTTGCGCCGCGGCGGCGATCTCCTGGGTCACCGCCGCGGCGCAGTGCCGCACCAGTTCGGCATAGCCTTCCTCGTTCACCAGCTTCTCGCGCTTTTTCTCGTAGACTAGGGTGGTGGCGCCCACGACGTGGCGCCCATCGTTGAAGATGGGCGCCGCGATGCCGATGACGCCCGGGTCGATCTCCTCGCGCGAGACGTAGTGGCCGTCCTTGCGTATGCGCTTGTAGTGCCGGGCGAAGGACGGCCAGTCGCCGGCGATGGCCCGCACCTCGGCATCGGCCTTGTGGCGCTCGTACAGCCGCTTCAGGCGCGCGGCCTGGAGGTTGGCCAGGATCACCGCCGAGGCGGCGCCCTTGAACAGCGGCATCAGATGGCCGCGGTCCAGGCTCATGGGGGTGAGTTCGCCCACCAGCTCATGGTGGCTGTGCACGATCTCGTCCCCATAGATGTTGCACAGTACGACCGTCATGGCCGTGCGCTGGGCGAGTTCACGCATGCTGGCGCGGCTGGCCAGCAGGATGGGTTCGGACCGCCGGATGCGGTAGTCGAGTTCGATGATCTTCGCGCCCAGCGCGTAGCGCCCCGCGATCTTCGCCAAGAGGCCGGTCTCGCATAGCTGTTTGACGTAGCGGAAGGCGGTGGGCCGGGAGACGTCGAGCAGGTCGGCGATCTCCTCGGCCGCCAGCGTGATCCTGGCTTCGGAGAAAAGGTCCAGGACCTGGAGGACTTTGGCGAACTGGGACATGGCGGGATCGATGCACCTCGGTGTTCGGCGCGCCGGCCATGCCGGCCGGCGCGCTCGCAGGCATGATGGTAATCAATCCCGGGCCGGCCCGCCCGGTCAGCGGGGCGCGGCGGCCGGAGCTTCGAAGTCCGCCGCGATCTTGCGGCGGGTCCAGTCGATGATGGTCTCCATGCACTGCGCGAGTTCCCGGGGCTGCCCCAGGTAGTAGTGGGTCGCGCCCTGGATCTGCACGAACTCCTTGTCCGGGGTGCCGAGCGCGGCATGGATCAGGGGGTTGTGGGTGGCGGGCACGGCGTCGTCCGCCTCGTTCTCGATCTGCAGGACGGGAACCTGGCGTATCCGCGCGGCGTTCGCGGGGCCCTTGATGTTGGAGTGGTCGTAGGACCATTGCGACAGCCAGCTGCGCAGCGTGCTGAAGCGGGCCAGGCCGGCGGGGCCGGAGTTGACCACGCGCGGGTCGCCCAGGTAGCACCAGTTCGGCTTGCGCCCGTTCGGGTCCAGCGCGGGGTCGAGCCAGCGCACGTCGCACATGGTGCGATGGACCACGAAGCCGCGTTCCCGCTCGCCCGACGACGAGCGCTTGAGCCGGTCCAGCGTATCGAGCACCCAGGCGCTGATGCGGCGATTGCGCGCCAGCTGTTCCGCCCGGAAGCGCGCCACGAAGTCCTGCGCGTAGGGCGGCCGGTTGGGGCAGTCGGGGGCGTAGATGTCGAGTTCGAGGTCGCGGTCCTCGGGGTCCAGTTCGTTGCGGACCGAGGGGTCCAGCCATTCGGTCAGGGTTTCCGGCCGGCTCAGGTGGGCGGCGATGAAGATGATGCCGTCCGCCGGCGTCAGGCCCGCCTGCGTCAGGTCATAGGGATCGCCCGCCGGCGTGTGCGTGATCGAGGGGGCCTCGGCCTGGGCCTCGTAGAACAGCGACAGCGCGCCGCCGCCGGACCAGCCGACCAGCACCACCTTCTCGTAGCCCAGTTCTTCGCGCGCGTAGCGCATGTAGGCGCCCAGGTCGGCCGCCACCTTCTCCATGATCAGGGCCGAATCGTTCTTGGCGTAGCGGCTGCCGGCGCACAGCACGTGCATGCCCGACTCGGCCAGCGCCACGGGCATGGGCAGGAGCTGCAGCGTGGAGGCCGGATGCATGAACAGGAACACGACCTTGGACGGCACGTCGCGCGGCACCAGCCGCTGGCCCTCGAGCACGGTATAGCCCTGGCTGCCGTTGAAGCCGTAGGTTTCCACCATCTCGACCGGCTCGCGGAATTGCAGGATGACGGGAATGCGATCGAAGGTGTGCTTGGACGGCGTGGACATGACGCTGATTTCCTTGTGGATGGCGGGGCAGGCGGTTAGCGATGGGCGGCCAGGGGCCGGGTGCGGATCCAGTCCGCCAGTTCGGCATGGGCCGAGGCCTTGAATTCATCGAGCCGGGCGGGGGGCGCCGTGCGCGTGGTCAGTTCGAGCCGGATGCCGTTGGGATCGAAGAAGTAGATGGACCGGACGAAGCCGTGGTCCGTCACGCCCAGGACCTCGACGCCGTCTGCCTCCAGCCGGGCGCGGGCCGCGTGGAGTTCGGCCTCGGATTCGACCTGCAGCGCGATGTGGTTGACCCAGTCCGGAGTGTTGGCCGAGGGCTGGGCCGCCTGGCCGTCGCCCAGGTCGAAGAAGGCCATGTAGGAGCCGTCCCGCATCTCGAAGAAGATGTGGACGTAGGGGCAATATTCACCGGTGCTGGGTACGTGGTCGGCGCGGATCACGTGCGCGAGCGGCAGGCCCAGGAGGTCCTCGTAGAAATGACGGGTTTCCTCGGCATCCCTGCACCGGTAGGCGTAGTGATGCAGGCCTTGGATGGGAACGAGCGCTGCCATGGGGGTCTCCTTGCTTTCCGGAGCGGAGGATGCCGTGCCGGAACGGTCGATGGTATGGCAGCGATTCTCGGCTAATTTTAAAAAAGTATCAAGATCAGATACTTTTAATTTGAATATTGCTTTTTCGTGTCGATAAAAATTATCAATAGTTTCCGAATTTGCAAAAACAAAAGCCGCCTCCAGGGCGGCTTCGGGAAGGTCGGGCGGTCCGGCGCGGACCGCGCCGGGGTCAGAGGAAGGAGGGCCGGGCCTTCAGCGAGGCCGGGCTGTAGCCGGCGACTTTCTTGTAGTTGTCGGAGATGGCTTGCAGCTCGGCCTGCGGGACGATGGATTCGAGCTGCTCGAAGCGCTTGCCGCCGGTGCGTTCAAAGACCTCGCGCAGGATGGCGTCGGGCGGATTCGTGCGGTTGGTCAGCACCACCTGCGTGGTCGCCGCGACCCGGACCTTGTCGTAGTCCTGCAGGGCTTCCACGGTCAGGCCGCGCTGCTTCAGCTGGCCCGCCAGGTAGCGCGCGTCGATGATGGCCTGGCCCGCGCCGTTCGATCCACGCGGCACCATGGGGTGGGCGGCGTCGCCCAGCAGCGTCAGGCGGCCCTGGGTCCAGGTGGGCAGCGGATCCTGGTCCACCATCGGATATTCCAGGATGGAGTCCGAGGACCGGATCAGGGCGGGGACGTCCAGCCAGTCGAAATGCCAGTTTTCGAAGGCGGGCAGGAAGTCTTCCAGCCTGCCGGGCCGGCTCCAGTCGCGGATGGCCGGGTTGGGATCGGTGATCTCCGCCACCCAGTTGATCAACTGGCCGCCCTTGCCGTCGACGTCGTTGCGGATGGGGTAGATCACCATCTTGCCCACGTCCAGCCAGCCCGCGCGCACCATGCTGGCCTCGCTCAGGAACGGTTTCCATACCGCGGTCCCGCGCCACATGTTGACGCCCGAATAGCGCGGCGCGCCTTCCTGCGGATAAAGCTGCTTGCGCAGGGCCGAGTGCACGCCGTCGCAGGCGATCAGCAGGCGGGCCTGCACGTCGGGCAGGCGTTCGCCCTCGGGCGAGACGAAATGCGCGGTGATCGAGTCGGCGTCCTGCGTGGCGCCGGTGCAGCGGTGGCCGCAGACCACGGCGTCCGGGCCCAGGCGCTGCTTGACGGCATCGAACAGCACGGTCTGCAGGTCGCCCCGGTGGATGGAGTATTGCGGCCAGTCGAAGCCGGCGGCCAGGCCCGCGGCTTCGCGGAACACGAACTGTCCGTGTTCGTTGAAGAAGATCGATTCGCGCGTGCGCACGCCCACCTTGTCCAGTTCGGGCAGCAGCCCCAGTTCGGACAGCTCGCGCGCCGCGTGGGGCAGGACGTTGATGCCCACGCCCAGCGGCCGCAGCTCGGGCGCGGCCTCGTAGATGCGGCAGGCGATGCCGGCCTGGTGGAGACTCAGGGCCAGCGTCAGTCCGCCTATTCCGGCGCCGATGATGACCACGTCTTCTTTGCTGCTCATGTTCGCACCCTCGTGAAGAACTTTCTCGCGGATCCCCGACCGGGAACCGCTGATGCTGGTATTAGGCGCCAGAACGTATTATTTTTGAAGTTTAGATATGATATGAATACATATTAGAGTTTTATGAATCTCTCATTGCGCCAGTTACAGGTGTTCCTGCACGTCGCGCGTATCGGCAATTTCACTCGTGCCGCCGAGAAGGCCCACATGACGCAGGCCGGGCTCAGCATCATGATCCGCGAGATGGAAAAGCAGCTCGATTGCCGGCTGTTCGACCGCACGACCCGCATGGTGGTGCTGACCGATGCCGGCCGCGACCTGCTGCCGGTGGCGCAGCGGGTGGTGGGCGACCTGGAGGAGGTGGTGTCCAAGCTGGGCGTGGCCGGCCGGCGCGCGCGCCAGACCCTGCGCATCGCCGCCACGCCGCTGATTTCGTCGAACATCCTGCCGCGGGTCTTCCAGCTGTTCAAGCAATCCCATCCGCACGTGGAACTGCGGCTGGCCGATGCCGATCTGCCGCAGGTGGAGGCGCTGGTCGCCGGCGGCGAGGCCGACATCGGGCTGGGGTTCTTCTTCAAGACACTGGCGGGTCTGGACCGGGCGCCGGTGGGCAAGTTCAGGCTGATGCGCGTAGCGCCCACCGACGGGGCGCCGGGCCGACCGGTGGGCACCGCCGCCTGGGCCAGCCTGCGCGACGTGCCATTGATCGGCCTGCCGCCCGCCAATCCCATCCAGCGGCTGATCGAGCCGCACCTGGAGAAGATCGGACGCGGCAACGAGGACCGCCCCAGCTTCAATTTCTTCGAGACCCTGATCTCCATGGTCGAGGCGGGGCTGGGCACGGCCGTCATCCCCACGTTCGCGCTGGTGGCCTGCCACCGGCACCGGGTGGCGACCGACCTGCTGGCCAAGCCCGCCGTCAGCCTGGATCTCTATCAGGTGACGCGGCGCGGTTTCAAGGTGCCGCCTGTCATGGAGGATTTTCGCGCGACCCTGATGGAGGCGCTGCCGGCCGTTGGCGGGTAGGGCGGCCATCCGGCTAGGGCGGTCCCGGCGGATGCGATAATCCGCCTGGTTCGCGCGTCCGTCCGGCGCGCAGGAAAAGGAGACGGCCCACCGGCCACGCTTATGTTGCTGCAAGTGATCTATCTGGTCGCGATCACCGCCGAGGCCGCCTCGGGCGCGATCATGGGCATGAGACGGCGCATGGACCTGTTCGGAGTCTGCGTCGTCGGCACCGTCACGGCCCTGGGCGGCGGCTCCATCCGCGACGTGCTGCTCGGCCACTACCCGCTGGGCTGGGTGGCCCATCCCGAATATCTTTTCTTCACCGTGGGCGCGGCCCTGGCAGCGGCGTTCCTGGTCCGGTACATGCACCGGGTGCGCATGGCCTTCCTGCTGCTGGACGCGCTGGGGCTGGTCGCCTTCGCCGTGATCGGCTGCGACGTGGCCGAGGCCGCGGGCGCGCATCCCGCCATCGTGGTGCTGATGGGCATGGTGACGGGCATCTGCGGCGGCCTGCTGCGCGACATACTCTGCAACCAGGTGCCGCTGGTCCTGCGCCGCGACCTGTACGCATCCGTCGCGCTGGCGACCGGCACGCTGTACGTGCTGCTGCAGCGCTACGGCATCGGCCACGACCACGCCACGGCCATCGCCCTGGTCACCGGGTTTCTGTTCCGCATGGTGGCGATCCGCTGGAGCCTGACCCTGCCCGTCTTCACGACCCGAACGCCTCCCGAACATTGAAGGAACGTCCTCGATGAGCCAGACCTCTTTGCAATACCGTACCTTCCTGCTCCTGCTGGTGCTGGTCACGCTGGCGTTCGGCTGGCTGCTGTGGCCGTTCTTCGGCGCCGTGTTCTGGGGGGCCATCCTGGCCATCATCTTCTTCCCCCTGCAGCGGCGGCTGGTGACGGCGTTCGGCGGCCGCAGCAACCTGGCCGCGCTGGCCACGCTGGGGGTGTGCGTGCTCATCGTCATCATCCCCGTCTCGGTCATCGCGGGCGCCATCGTCAGCCAGGGGGCCGGGCTCTATGAACAGATCAAGGCCGGCGACATCGACTTTCGCGCATACCTGGACCAGGCCATGACGGCCCTGCCGCCCACGGCGCGGAGCCTGCTCGAGAATTTCGGCCTCGTCGACGTGAGCAGCGTCCAGGACAAACTGGCCCAGATGGCCACCCGGGGCAGCCAGTTCTTCGCCACCCAGGCGCTCAACATCGGCCAGAACACCTTCCAGTTCGTCATCAGCCTGGGCGTCATGCTGTACCTGCTGTTCTTCCTGCTGCGCGACGGACCCGTCCTGTCGGCGCGGGTCCGCCAGGCCCTGCCGCTGACCGAGGAGCACAAGCGCCATCTGTTCCGCAAGTTCATCGCGGTCGTGCGCGCCACGGTCAAGGGGAACATCGTCGTGGCCATCACCCAGGGCGTGCTGGGCGGCCTGATCTTCTGGATCCTGGACATCAAGGGCGCGCTGCTGTGGAGCGTCGTAATGGCCTTCCTGTCGCTGCTGCCGGCCGTGGGGGCGGGACTGATCTGGGGCCCGGTCGCCATCTACTTCCTGTTGACCGGCGCGGTGCTGCAGGGGGTGATCCTGACGCTGTACGGCATCCTGGTGATCGGCCTGGTCGACAACGTGCTGCGCCCCATCCTGGTCGGCAAGGACACTCGCATGCCGGACTACGTGATCCTGATCTCGACCCTGGGCGGCATGGCGCTGTTCGGCATCAACGGCTTCGTGATCGGGCCGCTGATCGCCGCGCTGTTCATGGCGGTCTGGGACCTGTTCTCGTCGATAGACGGTCCGCCTTCCGCCGACGAGAACTGATCTTCCCTCCCGGCCGTTGCGGAATTCCGGAACGGCCGGCGGCCCGCATGGCGGAATTCTGGCCGCTCCCGCCGTTCCCGCTTCCTTCTCTGCTCCGAAAACGCCAATGAAAACAGGCGCTTGGCGCGCGATCGCGCGCGTGGGCCGCGCTGGCATGGGTGTTGCTAATCCTCCGTCGCTGTAACGAGAAGATTCAAGACACCCGACAGGAGGAGGCAGGAATGAGACCCGAGACAAAACGCGGGCGGCAGGCGCGCGCCCAGGGATATGGGGTGGGCCGGCTGGCCCTGGCGGCGGGCACCGCCGCGGTGCTGGCCGCGGCATGCGGCGGAGATGACGGGGATGGCGGACCGCCTCCCGGGCCGCCGCCCGCGCCCGCCCTCAAGCTGAGCACGGTGTCCTCGCTGCCGGACTACGTCACGGGCGACGACGCGCTGGTGCGGCTGGAAGTGCCGGCCGGCGTGAGCGGCACGCCGGAGGTCATGCTGGGCAAGAGCGACGTGTCGCGCGCTTTCACCCAGGTCGGCGACCGCACCTGGCAGGGTCTGGTGGGCGGCATGGTACTGGGCAAGAACACGCTGCGCGCCCAAGTGGGGGATTCGACCGCCACGCTGGAGGTCACGAACTATCCCATCACCGGGCCGATGATTTCCGGTCCCCACCAGAAGCCTTTCCTGTGCACCACGACCAGCTTCGGCCGGCTGGGCGGCGGCACGCTGGACGGCCCTTTCGGCGAGCACTGTTCCACCAACACGCGGGTCGACTACTTCTACCGGAACAAGTCGGGGGGCAACAGCCGCTGGAACACGCCCACGACCTATCCGGCCGACATGACCACTATCACCATCGACGAGGGCAAGCCGACCGAGCGCACGGTGCCATATCTCGTGCGGCTGGAGACGGGCACCATCAACCGCGGCATCTACCAGTCGGCGATGCTGCACGATCCGCTCAACGACGGCGAGATCGGTCCCAACAAGCGCTCCAAGGCCTGGAACGGCAAGCTGATGTATCCGCTGGGCGGCGGCTGCCAGGGCGGCTGGTACACGCAGGGCGCGACCTTCGGCACCCTGATCGTCGACGAATGGATGAAGCAGGGCTACGCGGCGGTCACGTCCACGCTGAACATCTTCGGTTCTAACTGTAACGACCTGCTGTCGTCCGAGACCGTGGCGATGACCAAGGAGCGCTTCATCGAGGCCTACGGCGTACCGGTCTACACCATAGGCACAGGCGGCTCGGGCGGTGCCTACCAGAGCTTCCAGACTTCCGACAATTATCCGGGCCTGTTCGACGGCATCATCGTGAACATGGTGTTCCCGGACGTGACTTCGGCGACGCTGTTCAAGGTCTTCGATTCCCGGCTGCTGAACAACTACTTCAACCGCGCGGGCGGGCTGGCCTATACCGACGAGAAAAAGAAGGCGATCTCCGGCTATCTGCAGGTTGGCAACATCGCCAACATGAGTGGCAGCGCCGGCCGGCTGGATCCGGTGGTCTCGTTCCCGGCGGGCTTCCAGGACAGCCTGAAGTACCACCCCGTCAACAATCCCGGCGGCAGCCGGGCCACCGTGTATGACCATACGGTGAACGTCTACGGCAAGGACAGCCGGGGCTTCGCGCTGCGCCCGATCGACAACGTCGGCGTGCAGTACGGCCTGAAGGCCCTGAACGACGGCGCCATCACGGTGGACGAGTTCCTGGACCTGAACGCCAACATCGGCGGTCTGGACGTGGACCTCAAGCCCATGGCGGCGCGCACGGCGGGTGACATCGACGCCATCCGCCGCGCGTATCAGTCCGGCCGCATCACCCACGGCGGAGGCGGCCTGGCCTCGACCGCCGTCCTGGAGCACCGCGACTACTTCGACAACGCGGTGAACGGCGACATCCACAACAAGATCCATTCGTACTCGGTGCGCGAGCGCCTGAAGGCCGCCAACGGGCATTTCGACAATCACGTCATGCTCGGACCGGGCCCGGTGGGCGACAACTTGCTGCAGCTCATGGACCAGTGGCTGATGGGCGTGGTGGGCGACACCTCCGACCAGTCCAAGCCGCGCAAGGTCGTCTCGCACAAGCCCGCGGGGCTGGCCGATGCCTGCTGGGACAGCGGCGGCACCAAGATCGTCGAGCCGTCCACGGCCTTCGGGGATGGGCGCTGCAACCAGCTCTACCCGGCGGGCACCACGCCGCGCCTGGTCGCCGGTGGGCCGTTGGCCGACAACATCGTCAAGTGCCAGCTCAAGGCGGTGGATCCGGCCGACTACAAGACCGCGCTGAACGCCGGCCAGCTGGAGCGCCTGCGCCAGATTTTCCCCGATGGCGTCTGCGACTGGAGCAAGCCCGGCGTGGAACAGCAGCCGCTCAAGGGCACCTGGCTCTCGTTCGGCCCGTCCCCCAAGAACCAGTTGTTCGACGTCACCCATCCCTGAGGAGCAAAGACATGAAGTTTCTTTCCACACTATCGCTCGGCGTCATGGCAGCCTTGGCCGCGCCGGCCCAGGCGCAGGACTTCCCCGGCAGCGGGCCGATCGTCGCCGTCGTGCCGTTCGCCGCGGGTGGCCCCACCGACAAGGTGGCGCGCGACGTGACGGCGGTCATGGCACGGCACCTGAAGGGTCAGATCGTGATCGAGAACGTCGGCGGCGCGGGCGGCACCATAGGCGCGAAGAAGGTCGCCACCGCGCGCAACGACGGCCATACGGTGCTGATCCATCACATCGGCATGTCCACGGCGCCTGCGCTGTACCGCCAACTGGGCTTCGACCCGCTCAAGGACTTCGAGATGATCGGCGAGATCGCCGACGTGCCGATGGTGCTGCTGGGCACCAAGAGCCTGCCGCCGGATAACTTCAAGGACCTGCTGCCCTACATCAAGGCCAATTCCAGCAAGCTGTTCCTGGCGAACGCCGGCATCGGATCGGCCTCGCACCTGTGCGGCCTTCTGTTCATGAGCACCATAGGCACGCAGCTGGGCACGGTGCCCTACAAGGGGACCGCGCCGGCGCTGACCGATCTCATCGGCGGCCAGGTGAATCTGATGTGCGACCAGACCACCAACGTCGCCGGACAGATCAAGGCCGGCGTGGTCAAGCCCTACGTCGCGATGCAGTCCTCGCGCATCGACGCCTTCAAGGACATTCCCGCCGCGGCCGAGCAGGGGCTGCCGGGCATCGAGGTCAAGATCTGGCATGCGATGTACGCGCCCAAGGGTACGCCGCCGGCGGTGGTCGAGAAGCTGTCGGCCGCGCTGCAGGCGGCGGTCCAGGACCCGGTGTTCCGCGGGAAGATGGCGGAACTGGGCGCGCAGGCGGCGACCGGCGAGCGGGCCCGTCCCGACTCGCTGCGCAAGCATCTCGGCAACGAGATCGCCAAGTGGACGCCCATCATCCGGGCGGCCGGCGTCTACGCCGACTAGGCGGCAAAGGAGCTTGCGCCGTCCCGTTGCGCAAGCTCCGATGTCTTTCCGGGCGTGCCTGGGATAAATTGCGGACACTAGAACGACAATCATGGATGGAGACTTGAGCGTCAATCCGCCCGCTCGCGGTTTTTCCAGGCGCCGCCTGGCGTGGGGCGGCGCCTGTCTGTTCGTCGCCGCGCTGGCGGTGATGCTGGCCTACATCTGGGGCGAACGCACGGGCATCCAGGCGCTGCGCCAGGGCGTCGAGCACAGGCTGGACATCTATGCCGGCGGCGTGCAGAGCGAGCTGACCCGCTACGACTACCTGCCGGGCATCCTGTCCCTGAACAAGGACGTCATCTCGCTGTTGCAGGACCCCGCCAATCCCGAGCGGATCGCCCGGGTCAACCTGTACCTGGAAACGGTCAACCGGAAAGCCGGATCGTCAGAGATCTACGTGATGAACATGGAGGGGCTGACGCTGGCCGCGAGCAACTGGAACCGGCCGCCCAGCTTCGTCGGCCGAAATTTCTCGTACCGGCCTTATTTCATCGACGCGGCCAAGGGGCTGTCGGGCCGTTTCTACGGCATCGGCACCGTCAGCCAGTCGCCCGGCTACTATTTTTCGTACGGCATCTATCGCGATGGCAAGATGCTGGGGGTGGCGGCGCTGAAGGTCGATCTCGACAAGCTCGACGACGCATGGCTGCGCGCCGACGAGAAAGTGGTGGTGGTGGACGAGAACGGCGTGATCTTCCTGACCTCGGTGCCGGGCTGGAAGTTCAAGACGCTCGCGCCGTTGTCGTCACATACGCTGCAGAAGCTGGCGGTGACCCGCCAGTATCATCGCGCCGGCTCGCTCGAGCCGCTGGGCATGGCCGAGGTCGGCAAGCAGCCCGAGGGCGTGCGTATCGTGCAGTTCACCAGCGAGGCGGCGCGCGAAGGCGAGGGCGGCAATTTCCTGCTGCCGTCCTACCTGGTCCAGAGCCGCCAGATACCGGGCACGCAGTGGAAGCTCATGGCCTTGTCCAACATGGCGCCCATTCATGCGCGCGCCCGCAACATGGCCATTGCCGTGGCGCTGGCCATGGGGTTCCTGGCCATCCTCGGCCTGTATCTCCAGCAGCGGCGGCGCGCCATCGCACAGAGCATGGCGGCCAGCGCGGCCTTGCGGCGCGCGCACGACGAGCTCGAGCGCAAGGTGGCGGCGCGCACGCAGGCGCTGAGCAACGCCAACCGCCATCTTCAGACCGAGATCGCCGAACGCCGGCGCGCCGAGGAGGTCCTGAAGTCCACCATGGACGAGCTGGTTCAGGCTGGCAAGATGGCGGCGCTGGGCCAGATGGCCGCGGGTATCACGCATGAGTTGAACCAGCCGCTGGCGGCGCTGCGCACGCTGGCCGACAACGCCACGGTGCTGATGCAGCGGGGGCGGCAGGCCGACGCCGAGGAGAACCTGACCCTGATCGGGCAACTGATCGCCCGCATGGGCAAGATCACCGGCCAATTGAAGAAGTTCGCGCGCAAGTCTCCGGCCCTGCTCAAGCCGACGTCGATCGCGGTGGCCGTGGCCGACGCCTGTTTCCTGCTCGAACAGCGGCTGCGGCAGGAAAGGATCGAGTTGTGCCTGAGCGTGCCGGAGGATGCCTGTGCCTATTGCGACGGCAATCGGCTGGAACAGATACTGGTCAACCTGCTGGGCAATGCCATCGATGCCATGGCGCGCACCGATAAGCGGCGCCTGGACATCTCGGTCAGGGAAGCGGAGGGCTGGGTCGCCATATCGGTACTGGACAGCGGACCGGGCATTCCGGACGAAGTGATGCGCCGGCTGTTCGAGCCCTTCTTCACGACCAAGGAGCAAGGGGTGGGATTGGGCCTGGGGCTGGCGATCTCGGCGGGTATCGTGCGCGATTTCGGCGGGAGCCTGCGCGCCTGCAACCGGGAAGAGGGCGGGGCGGAATTCGTGCTGCAATTGCGGCCGGCGAAGTTGGAGGAGACGATGGATGCATGAAGGATTGGCGGTACTGTTTGTCGAGGATGACGCGGCGGTCAGGCTGGGCGGCAAGCAGGCGTTGCAATTGGCGGGCCTGGAGGTCAAGGCCTTCGAGTCGGCCGAGCAGGCGATCAAACACATCGTGCCCGGGTTTCCCGGCGTGCTGGTGACGGACGTGAAGATGTCCGGCATGGACGGGATGGAACTGCTGCGCCGCGCGCTGGAGATCGACGCCAGCCTGCCGGTGATCCTGGTGACCGGCCACGGCGACATTTCGATGGCGGTACAGGCCATGCGCCTGGGGGCCTACGATTTCATCGAGAAGCCTTTTTCGTCCGAGCATCTGAGCGAGGTCGTGCAGCGGGCCCTGGATAAGCGCGGGCTGACGCTGGAAGTGCAGTCCCTGCGGCGGCAGCTGGACAATCGCGTGGCCATAGAAAGCGCGCTGCTAGGCCGGTCGCCGGCCATGGTCGCACTGAGAAAGGTGGTGCAGGACCTGGCCGACACCGACGCCGACGTCCTGCTGGTGGGAGAAACCGGCACGGGCAAGGAACTGGTGGCCCGGTGCCTGCACGACCACAGCCGGCGGCACGATCGCCATTTCTCGGCGCTCAATTGCGGCGGCATGCCCGAGACGCTGTTCGAGAGCGAGGTGTTCGGCCACGAGGCCGGTGCGTTCACGGGCGCGGCCAAGCGGCGCATCGGCAAGATCGAGTACGCGCGGGGAGGCACGCTGTTCCTGGACGAGATCGAGACCATGCCCATGGTGCTGCAGATCAAGCTGCTGCGCACCTTGCAGGAGCGGGTGTTCGAGCGGCTGGGCTCGAACGAGCCGCAGCCCATGGATTGCCGGGTGGTGGCCGCCACCAAGACCGATCTGCTGGCCGAGTCGGAGCGGGGTGCGTTCCGACCGGACCTGTACTACCGGCTGAGCGTGGCGGTGCTGGAGATCCCGCCGCTGCGCGAACGGCGCGAGGACATCCCCCTGCTGTTCGAACACTTCATCCTGCAGGCGGCCCTGCGCTATGGGCGCGAAGCGCCGGTGCTATCGGGCTCCCAGTTGCAGCCGCTGATGGCGCATCACTGGCCGGGCAACGTGCGCGAGCTGCGCAACGTGGCGGACCGCTTCGTGCTGGGGCTGGCCAAGGACGGACTCGCGGGCGCGGCGGCCAGCGTGAAGCGTTCGCTGGAAGAGCAGATGGCCAGCTTCGAACGCCTGCTGATCGAGGACGCCTTGAAGAGCTGTTCGGGCCGCACGGCAGCGGCCAGCGAGATGCTGGGCCTGCCGCGCAAGACGCTTTACGACAAGATGCACAGGCTGGGCCTGAGCACCGACGACTTCAAACAGGGGTGAGGGCGCCCGCCAGGCGCGGTCCGCTGGGCGGCCGCTTGCCGGCCGAGGCCGGCGGCTCGGGAACGAGGACGTAGCGTCCGCCTTCCTGGGCCGCGGTATAGCCCGTGCCTCGCAGCAGGGTGTCCAGACCGTCCTGGATGGTGTGGCGGCCGGTCAGCCCGGGAGTCGTCAGGCCAGCCACCAGGGCCGGGTCGAACGACAGGCGTATGCCCGCCTGGCGGGCATATTTCTCGAGCGCGGGGCGCAGGTCGCCGCGGGAAATGGCGAAATCCTGCCGGTGCTCGGCCGAGGCATTCGGGCCGGCCTGTGCGTGCGGCATGCCGGGCAGGGCCAGCAGCCAGCCTATCGACAGGGCCACGGGTACCGCGACCATCAACGACTTGCCCGGGACGGTGAACGTCCGCCGTTTGGCGCGGCGGGGCCGCAGGGGGATAACTTGGCACGTCATACGAGTCTCCTGTTGCGGGACTGCGCCGTGGCGCGACCTGCTTGTAATTGTTCGATGACGCCCCTAGGGTAGCACGCCGCGCTTCGCCTAGTGGGCGACCCGCACCACCAGCTTGCCGAAATTGCGCCCGTCCAGCAGGCCCATGAAGGCGGCGGGGGCGTTTTCCAGACCCTCCACCACGTCTTCCCGGTACTTGATGCGCCCGTCGGCGATCCAGACCGCCATCTGGCGCGAGAACTCCCGGTAGAGCGGGCCGTACCAGTCGGAAACGATGAAGCCCTGGATGCGCAGGCTCTTGGTCAGCGCCAGGCGCATCAGCATGGGCAGGCGGTCGGGGGCTTCCACGCCCGGCACGGCGTTGTATTGCGAGATCAGGCCGCACAGCGGGATGCGGGCATGGCGGTTGAGCAGCGGCAGCACGGCATCGAACACGGCGCCGCCCACGCTCTCGAAATAGACGTCGATGCCGTTGGGGCTGGCCGCCGCCAGCCGCTGGGCAAGATTGGCGGCGCGATGGTCCACGCAGGCGTCGAAGCCCAGTTCGCGGATGGCATGGTCGCACTTGTCCGGTCCGCCGGCGATGCCCACCACGCGGCAGCCGTGCAGCCGCGCGAGCTGCCCCACGACCGACCCGACGGCCCCGGTCGCGGCGGCGACGGCCACCGTTTCGCCCGCCTTGGGCGTGCCGATCTGCATCAGGCCCACGTAGGCGGTGAAGCCGGGCATGCCCAGCACGCCCAGGGACCAGGATGGGTGGGCGAGGTCCGGCGGCAGGCGGGTGAGCCCCTTGCCGGACGATAGCGCGTAGTCCTGCCAGCCGCTGGCGGCCAGGACCAGGTCGCCGGCGGCGAAGTCCGGATGGCGCGATTCGGCCACGCGGCACACCGTGCCGCCCAGCATGACGTCGCCGACCTCCAGCGGCTTCGCATACGAGGCGGCGTCGCTCATGCGGCCGCGCATGTAGGGGTCGAGCGACAGGTAAAGCGTGCGCAGCAGCACCTGGCCGTCCGCCGGACTGGGCACGGCCTGGGTGTCCAGGCGGAAATCCTCGGGCGCCGGCGTCCCGGCGGGGCGCCTGGCCATGACGATGCGGCGATTCATGGGCGCGGACGGGGGCATCTCGTTCTCCTGGCGGTCGTGGTCGGGCACGTCTCGTGCTGATCGGTGAAGGTCCACCGCTGGGTGGATCGGATCAACGATAAGCCGTCCGGAGCATTTATGAAACCTTCGTCCAGCAAGCCATCCGGGCCGGTTGTCCGGCCCGCCCGTAAACCGGAGCCGCAGGCTACGGAGGCCGATCTCAAGCGCGAGCAGATGGCCCGGCAGAACGACCGGAACACCTCCGCCGACGACCTGGGCCGCGCGCCCCGGTCGAACAAGCTGTCGGGCAGCGGCATCGACGTCGCGGGGCCCGGCGGGAAATAGCCGGGCGCGCCCTCAGGGCGCGCGGCCGCGGTCCAGTTTCAGCAGCGGGACCTGCGCCAATCGATCGCGCAGGATGCGGTGGACCTCATGGTCGTATTCGGCGCGGCCGCCGTCGAGCAGGTCGTACAAGGCCTGATCGTCGGTCGCGCTGCCCAGGAACTGCCAGCGTTCGACGACGTGGATGACGCGGGCCTCGCGTATCCCCACCGGGCCCTCATAGGGCCAGTGCGTGTCGCCGGCCAGGGCCGGCGAACGCGCGCGCCGGTTGTGCAGCGGCGCCAGGGTCCGCAGCAGCCGGTTCTCGTGCAGCAGGGCGCCGATCGCACCGCCCGTCTCCAGCCACTCGATGTTCCGCACCTGTTCGGCCAGGCGCCGCGCCTTGGCCGATTTCCAGTCGCCGGGCTGGAAGTGGGACAGCACCTTGTCGCGCAGCCTGGCGGCCCGGCCGACATACAGCGCCTGTTTGTTCACGTCACGCAAGACATAGACGCCAGGGGTATCGGGCAGCAGGCGGGGCAGCGCCGGATCCAGATACTCGGGCCAGGGCACGCGCCCGGCCAGCGCGTCGACGAGTTCGCTTATCCGCCCGGCCGGAAACTCGCGGTGGATGTCGCGCCAGAAGTGCCACAGCAGGCGCGCGTCGTCCAGCGCGCGGTGGCGGGCGTGCACCTGCAGGCCGTGGCGGGCGATGACCGCATCCAGGCTGTGGCTGCGGTACTGCGGATAGAGCTTGCGCGACAGGCGGACGGTGCACAGGACGTCGGGCCGGAAGGGCCGCTCCAGGCGGTCGAATTCCTCGCGCAGGAAGCCGTGGTCGAAGCGCGCGTTGTGGGCGATGAACAGGTAGCCGTCCAGGCGCCGGGCGATGTCGTCGGCCAGGGCCTCGAACGGCGGGGCGCCGGCCACCATCGCATCCGTGATGCCGGTCAACGACTGGATGGCGGGAGGGATGGGGCGGCCGGGGTGGACCAGACTGCTCCATTCGCGCATGCCGTCGGCATCCACCTGGACGATGCCGATCTCGGTGATGCGGTCGCTGCGCGGCGTCGTGCCCGTGGTTTCCAGGTCGACGAAGGCCAGGCGGGGAGGATGCATGGGAACGGGTGAGGAAGAGGCAGCCTCCATTTAACCAGACCATGCCCGTCAGGCCGCGCGCGGCCCCGGATCCCGTCTCCCGGCCGGCTTACTATATGAGGTAGATAGTCGACAAGGAGACTTCCCGATGGCCGCATCCTCATGGCGCCGCGAATGGCTGTCCAAGCCTTTGTTCCGCTGGGCCGCGAAGGCGCTGCCGACCATGTCGGACACCGAGCGCGAGGCGATCGAGGCGGGGGACGTGTGGTGGGATGCCGACCTGTTCACCGGCAATCCCGAGTGGCGCCGTCTGCTGGACATGCCCCCGGCCAGGCTCAGCGATGAAGAGCGTGCCTTCCTGGACGGGCCGGTGGCCGAGCTGTGCGCCATGGTCGACGACTGGCGGGTCAACTGGGAACTGCACGATCTGCCTCCCGACATCTGGGCCTTCCTGAAGGCGCGCAAGTTCTTCGGCATGATCATTCCGCGCAAGTACGGCGGGCTGGGGTTCTCGGCCTACGCGCATTCCGAGGTCGTGCGGCGGATCTCGACCCGGTCGCTGACTGCGGCGGTCACGGTCATGGTGCCCAACTCCCTGGGCCCGGGCGAGCTGCTGCTGCATTTCGGCACCGACGCCCAGCGCGAGCACTGGCTGCCGCGGCTGGCGGATGGCCGCGACATTCCGTGCTTCGGGCTGACCAGCCCCGAGGCGGGATCGGACGCCGCTTCCATGGTGGACCACGGCGTGGTCTGCAAGGGGACGTGGCAGGGGCGCGAGGTGCTGGGCATGCGGCTGACCTGGCACAAGCGCTACATCACCCTGGGGCCGGTCGCGACCGTGCTGGGGCTGGCCTTCAAGCTGCGCGACCCCGACCGGCTGCTGGGAGACCGCGAGGACATCGGCATCACCGTCGCGCTGGTGCCCACCGACACGCCGGGGGTGGAGATCGGCCGGCGCCACCTGCCGTCGATGCAGGTGTTCCAGAACGGCCCCAACCAGGGCAAGGACGTGTTCATCCCGATGGAGTCCGTCATCGGCGGCGCCGAGCGGGTGGGGCAGGGCTGGCAGATGCTGATGACGGCGCTGGCGGCGGGACGGGGCATTTCCCTGCCTTCGCTGGCGGCGGCCTCGTGCGTGTTCTCGGCGCACACCAGCGGCGCCTATGCGCGGGTGCGCCAGCAGTTCGGCATTCCGATCGGCAAGTTCGAGGGCGTGCAGGAAAAGCTAGGCCGCCTGGCGGCGCTGGCCTATCAGGTGGATGCCGCGCGCCGCCTGACCTGCGCCGCGCTGGACGCGGGCCACAAGCCCGCCGTGATCTCGGCCATCATGAAATACCACGCCACCGAGCGCATGCGCATCGCGGTGAACGACGCGATGGACATCCACGCGGGCAAGGCGGTGATCGACGGCCCGCGCAACTACCTGTCCAACGTCTATCGCGCCATTCCCATCGGCATCACGGTCGAAGGCGCCAATATCCTGACCCGGTGCCTGATCGTCTTCGGCCAGGGGGCCATCCGGGCGCATCCGTTCCTGATGCGCGAGATGGCGGCGCTGGCCGACAGCGATCCGGCGCGCGGCCTGGAGGAATTCGACCGCACCTTCTGGCGCCATGCCGGCCATGCGGTGGCCAACGCGCTGCGCGCCTTCGGCCGGGCCTGGACCGGCGGCCGGTTCGCGCCGGCGCCGCGCTCGGCCGGTCCGGTGGCCCCGTACTACCGCGCGCTGGGCCGCTATGCCTCGGCGTTCGCGCTGGTGGCCGACGTCACGCTGGCGACGCTGGGCGGAGCGCTCAAGCGCAAGGAGATGCTGTCGGCGCGGCTGGGAGACATCCTGGCCGAACTGTACCTGCTGTCCGCCGTCCTCAAGCGCTGGCACGACGAAGGGCGGCAACCCGACGACCTGCCGCTGGTGCAGTGGTGCATGGAAAGCGGCCTGGCCTCCATCGAGGCGAGCCTGGACGCGGTGCTGGCCAACCTGCCCGCGCGGGCGGCCGCGGGGCTGCTGCGGGTGGTCTGCCTGCCCCGCGGCGTGCGCCGGCGCGGTCCGGCCGACGCAGTGACCCTGGCCTGCGCCGAGCGGCTGCTGGAGCCGTCGCCCGCGCGCGACCGCCTGTTGCCGGGCCTGGCCCGCCCGCGGCCGGGCGAGGCGCTGGACCGGCTGGCGCAGGCCTTCGAGTTGGCAGCGCACGCCGCTCCGGTTCTGGATGGCCTGCGCCACGCCGGCATCCGTGACTGGCGCGAAGGCGTGCGTGCCGGCAAGGTGGATGCGGCCCAGGCTTCGATGTTCGAAGACCTGGAGCGCGCCGTCGCCGACGTCGTCGAGGTGGACAGTTTCGACCCTGCGGAACTGACCGGAAAGCGCGTAGCGCAAGGCTGAACGCCGGTTTTGCATGTTTCAGCGGGATGTCAGCGGAATCGACGCGGATAAGGGTAATTTCGGAGCCGTTGACATCGAAATCCAGGGGCCGCGGGGTTGACATGCCCGGTCCTTCTGACTAGAATGATTTGAGTTGAAATCATTGCTCTACATTGATTTGTGGGCAGTGATTTTTTTTCACTACGCACTTTTGATTTCCTGGACATGGACCACATCGGCTCGGCTGCGGATACGGGCGTCAACTACAACCTGCGCATCCTGCGGGCCTTGCGCCGCATCACGCGCAACATCGCGCTGCATTCCAAGCAACTGGCAGCCTGCAGCCACATCACCGCGCCGCAACTGGTCTGTCTCCTGGCTGTAATCGAGTCGGGGCCGCTCACGGCCACCGCCATCAGCCGTGAAATCTCGGTCAGTCCGAGCACGGTCGTCGGCATCCTCGACCGGCTGGAGGAAAAGGGCTGGGTCAAGCGGGAACGCAGCCGGGAAGACCGTCGGACGGTCCTGGTATCGGCCACCGATGCCGGTCGCGAGGTGGCCAGCCAGGCGCCTTCGCCGCTGCAGAAAACGCTGGCCGACGCCCTGGGCGCGCTGCCGGAACTGGAACAGGCCACGATCACGCTCTCGCTCGAGCGCATCGTCAGCCTGATGGAAAGCCCGGGCTCGGACACCTCGCCCATCCTGGACATCAATGCATCGGACACGTCTCCGGAGTCAGGCCTGGCGGTTTGATCCCGGAGCCATCAACACAGTGCGTCGCCGCAGGGCGGCGGCGTACGAAACATAGGAGGGTCGGAGTCTGAAAGCGATCGACGATACGCTCATCCAACCCGCGGTCTTCAATCCGGCACTGGAGAATTTCGATCTCCGGCCCCCTGAAATCGAAGATGCCGCGGACATCCAGCGACTCATACAGGAATCGCCGCCGCTGGATGTCAATTCCACCTACGCCTACCTTCTTCTGTGCCGGCACTTTCGCGATACCTGCGTAGTGGCCACCCGGCAAGGGCAATTGGCAGGGTTTGTTTCTGCCTACCTCCCGCCCAAGCAATCCAACGTGTTGTTCGTCTGGCAGGTTGCGGTCCATCCCATGGCACGCGGCCACCGCCTGGGCCAACGCATGCTCGAGCACCTGCTGGCCAGGTCGCTGCCACAGCCCGTACACAGCATCGAAACCACCGTATCTCCATCCAATCAGCCGTCGCGGCGCATGTTCGCGGCGCTGGCGCAGGATCGCGGCGCCCAGTGCGTGGAGCAGCCCATGTTTCCGCCCGAACTGTTCGGCCAGGCCGAGCACGAGGACGAACGGCTGCTGCGCATCGGCCCGTTCTAGGTAAAGGCCGGATGCCCCTCGTATCCGTCCCGGTTCGTCCGGGTCCGCCTATACGTCTTTCACGCTTCTAGAAGCAAAACAGGAGGGAAAAACCATGGATCTCAAGATCTTCGACCGCCTCGAATCGGAAGTCCGCGGCTACATACGCTCATTTCCGGTCGTTTTCAGCAAGGCCAAGGGCTCGTTGCTGTTCGACGAAGAGGGCAGGCAGTACATCGACCTGTTTGCCGGCGCCGGCACGCTGAACTACGGCCACAACAATCCCGTGCTGAAACAGCCCCTGCTGGACTATGTCCAGGCGGACGGCGTGGTGCACGGCCTGGACATGGCCACGTCTGCCAAGAAGGATTTCCTGGAAGCGTTCGAGCGGCTGATCCTGAAGCCGCGCGGCATGAAGTACACGCTGCAGTTCACCGGCCCGACCGGCACCAATGCCGTGGAAGCCGCGCTCAAGCTGGCCCGCCGCGTCAAGCAGCGCCCGAACATCGTGTCCTTCACCCACGGTTTCCACGGCGTGAGCGCCGGGTCGCTGTCGGCCACGGCCAACGCCAAGTACCGCGAAGCCGCCGGCGTGAGCCTGGGCAACACCACCTTCATCCCGTACGACGGCTACCTCGGCCCGGACGTGGATACCATGGCGTACTTCGAGCGCATGCTGGAAGACCGCAGCAGCGGCATGGACACCCCGGCCGCGGTGATCGTCGAAACCGTGCAGGGCGAGGGCGGCGTGAACGTGGCCACGCTGCGCTGGCTGCAGGAGCTGCAACGCCTGTGCCGCCGCCACGACATGCTGCTCATCGTCGACGACATCCAGGTCGGCTGCGGCCGCACCGGTACCTTCTTCAGCTTCGAGTCGGCCGGCATCCAGCCGGACATCGTCACGCTGTCGAAGTCCCTGAGCGGCTTCGGCCTGCCCATGGCCATGGTGCTGATCAAGCCCGAGCTGGACATCTGGAAGCCGGGCGAGCACAACGGCACCTTCCGCGGCAACAACCTGGCCTTCGTGACCGCGCAGCAGGCGCTGGAGCACTACTGGAGCGACGGCGCCTTCACCCGCGAGATCCAGGCCAAGGAGACGCTGGTGCGCGACTGGCTGGAGAACATGGTCCACAGCCACCCCGAGGCGGACCTGTCGGTGCGCGGCCGCGGCCTGATCCAGGGCCTGGTCAGCGGCGTACCGGGACTGGCCAACAAGATCGCGGCCCAGGCGTTCAAGGGCGGAGTGGTCATCGAGACCTCCGGCGCGAACGACGAAGTGCTCAAGCTGCTGCCCGCGCTGACCATCGAGGAAGGCCAGCTCCGGCAGGCGCTGGAAGTGCTGGACCGCGCGGTGGCCGAGGTCGTGGCCGCCGAGCAGCTGGCCCAGAAGCAATCGAATGCCCGTGTATTGAAATTTGGAGGAAAGGGACGATGATCGTACGCGACATCAAGGACATCGTAGGCACCGAGAACGAAGTGTCCACGCCGACCTGGACCAGCCGCCGCGTGCTGCTGAAGAAAGACGGCATGGGATTCTCGTTCCACGAGACCATCATCCATCCCGGCACCGAGACCCATATCTGGTACAAGAACCACGTGGAAGCCGTCTGGTGCATCGAGGGCGACGGCGAGATCGAGACCGTCGCCGACGGCAAGGTCTACAAGCTCGGTCCGGGCGTGGTCTACGCGCTCAACGAGAACGACGAGCATTACCTGCGTGGCGGCAAGGAGCCGCTGCGCGTCATCTGCGTCTTCAATCCGCCGCTGACCGGCCAGGAAGTGCACGACGCCGAGGGCGTCTACCCCCTGGACGAAGCGAAGGTCGCCTGACGGCCAGGCCGCGGCAAGGGCCGCGCCCGCCGGCGGGCGGGGCGGCCTCCCATGAGAAAGGAGGGCAACCATGATTACTCCCGCACGCGATATCTATTCCTCGCGCGCCGACCGCGCAGCCGGCATCGTGCAGCGGCGCGACCCCGTGGTATACGGCAGCGCCAAGATGGAGCCGGGCTCCGGCCTGGATGCCGAACAACTGGGCGCCTACGAGCGCAACGGCTACATCCTGCTGAAGAACTTCTTCTCCTCGCAGGAAACGCAGGCCCTGAAGCGCGAGGTCGAGCGGCTGGTGCGCGATCCCGCCATCCGCCGCCGCGAGGAGGCCATCACTGAAAAGGGCACCGACGTCGTCCGGTCGGTGTTCATGGTCCACAAGCTGAGCAAGCTGCTCGGCCGCATGTCGCAGGACATGCGACTGGCCAACATCGCCAAACAGATTCTGGGTTCCGACGTTTACATCCATCAGTCGCGCGCCAACATGAAGCCGGGCTTCAAGGGCAAGGAGTTCTACTGGCACTCGGACTTCGAAACCTGGCACGTGGAGGACGGCATGCCCGCCATGCGGGCGCTGAGCTGCTCGGTGCTGCTGACCGACAACGACGCCAGCAACGGGCCGCTGATGGTGGTGCCCGGCTCGCACCGGCAGTTCGTCTCGTGCGTGGGCGAGACCCCGCAGGACCACTACAAGCAGTCGCTGAAGAAGCAGGAGTACGGCGTGCCCGATCCCGTCAGCCTGCAACTGCTGGTGGACCAGGGGGGCATCGACGTGCTGACGGCACCCGCCGGCTCGGTCGTGTTTTTCGACTGCAACACCATGCATGGATCGAACAGCAACATCTCGCCCTATCCGCGATCCAATGTGTTCATGGTGTATAACAGCGTGGAAAATACCCTGAACCCCCCCAGGTACGGCCTGAATCCGCGGCCGGAGTTCATCGCCACGCGCGAAAGCTTCGCGCCCATCCAGGCGGTGGAGCCCGGCTACCTGCGGTCGGTCTGACGCCACGCAGTCGGTCCGACCGGCAACGGCGCCTCCGGGCGCTCTTGCCGCAGGAAGCGGCGCCGGACCGGTCCGGCCGGGATCGGGTATAAACGCACCTGGCCGTTTGCGGCCGCTTCCTAGGACACCCGAGTTATGCAACGCATCATGCTTCGCGCCAAGATTCACCGTGTCGCGGTGACTCAGGCCGATCTGAACTATGAAGGCTCGTGCGGAATCGACGAAGATTTCCTCGATGCCGCCGGCATGAAAGAGTACGAGAAGATCGAGCTCTACAACATCAACAACGGCGAGCGCTTCTCCACCTACATCATCAAGGGCAAGCGCGGCAGCGGCGAAATCTCGCTGAACGGCGCGGCCGCGCGGCGCGCCCACGTGGGCGACCTGATGATCATCTGCACCTACGGCCCCATGACGGACGCGGAAGCGGCCGAGCACAAGCCCATCGTGGTGCTGGTCGACGAGAACAACCGCATCAAAGAAGTGATCCGGAAGTCCTGAGCCTGCCGGTGCGCCGATGCAGGCCGATCTGCTGCTCTTCCTTTCCCTGTCGGTGGGCGTGACCATCGCGCCCGGCCCGGACAATCTCCAGGTACTCGCCCGTTCCCTCGGCCAGGGCCGCGCCGCCGGCATCGCCGCCGCGCTGGGCTTCGCCTCGGGTTGCCTGTTCCACACCACCCTGGCCGTGCTGGGCGTGGCGGCGCTGCTCAAGGCGTCGCCCATGGCGTTCGACGCGATCCGCCTGGCCGGCGCCGCCTACCTGATGTGGCTGGCGGTGCAGGTGCTGCGCAGCCGGGGCGGCTTCTCGCCCACGGGCGGCCCGCCGCCGCTCGGGTTCGCGCGCATCTTCGGCCAGAGCGTGCTGGCCAACATGCTGAATCCCAAGGTCACGCTGTTCTTCGTGGTCTTCCTGCCCCAGTTCGTCAATCCCTGGGTCGGGCATCCCGACTGGCAGATGCTGTGGCTGGGGGTGATCTTCATGATCCAGGCGGCGGTGGTGTTCTGCCTGATCGCCTGGTTCGCCGGCCTGCTGGGGCAGTTGCTCAGGCGCCGGCCGCAGGTGGGCGTGTGGCTGGACCGGCTGGCGGGCCTTATTTTCCTGTTCCTGGCGGTACGTATCGTGTGGGAGTAGGCCGTCCTGCGGCGAACCACTCATCCAGGGCATGCCGCACGGTGGGGTGGCGCAGGCGCACGCGTAGTTCGTCCACCAGGCGGCGGTTGTCCAGGCGCCGGGATTCCTGCATGAAGGACCACATCGCCGGGCTGACCGCGGCGCGGACCTGCGCCGCCGGCAGGTTGGGCGGGCGCGGCAGGCGGGCGGCGTCGGCGACGGCGTCGAAGTAGTCGCCCATCTTCAGGTCCTGGCCGTCGGCGGCATGGACGATGCGCTGCGGGCGGCCGCGATACAGCGCGGCTTCCAGGGCGCGGGCGAGATCGCCGATTTCAATGTGGTTGGTGTAGACGTCCTCGCCGGGCGCCAGGCGTGGCAGGCCGGTGCGCAGCCGTTCCAGCGGCAGCCGGTCGCGGCCGTAGATGCCCGGGATGCGCAGCACGACGGCGCGCCAGGGGGCCAGGCCCAGGCGCGCCTGGCGGGCGCGCGCCGGGCCGGGAGCCCGCCAGGCGGCCTCGGCCGCCACCCGGCGCCGGCCTCGGGGCGATGCGGGGTGCACGGGGGCCGTCTCGGACAGCCTGTGGCCCCGGGCGTCGCCATAGACGCCGGTCGTGCTGGCATAGACCACCCTGACCGGCCTGGCCGCCCGGGCCAGGGCGCCGCGGCCCGGTTTGGCTACAATGGCGGCGTGCCGGATCTGCCGTGGGCCGGGGCCCATCGCGGCCGGCCGCCGCAGGACGGCGGCCAGCCTGCGAGAGCGCGGATCGCCTTCGCCCTGCCCGGGCGGAGGGGCCAGCATCAGGACGTCGGCGGCCAGGCCGCGCAGGCGGGCCAGTTGCCGCGGACAGTCCAGGTCGCCCAGCAGCGGAATGGCGCCCGCGGCGCGCAGCTCGGGCAGCCGCTGCGGACTGGACGTCAGCGCGAACACCCGTCTGCGGCCCGCCAGCCGCTCCAGGACGTGCATGCCCGTGTCGCCGCAGCCGACGATCAACAGGCGCGGGCGGCCCAGGCGCCGGGCATGCGCGGACTGCGGGATATTCATCGTATTTCCATCGTTTTCATAGGATCCAGGTGATGAGTCATCAGGTCACCGTTCTGCCCAGTGGTCATCGGTTCACGGTCGAACATGGCCAGACCGTGCTCGATGCGGCGCTGCAGGCAGGCGTAATGTTGCCCTATAGCTGCAAGAATGGGGCATGTTCGTCGTGCAAGGGCAAGCTGGTCGCGGGCGAGATCGAGCTCGGCCCCCACCAGGCCCAGACGCTGACGCCCGAAGAGGCCGGGCTGGGCCTGACCCTGTTCTGCGTGGCGCGGCCGCTGACCGATCTCACCATCGAGGCGCGCGAAGTCCAGGGTATCGCCGACATCCCCATCCGCAAGATGCCCTGCCGGGTCCAGGGCCTGGCCGAGGCGGCGCCCGACGTGCGCATCGTCCGCCTGCAATTGCCGGCCACCGAGCAGTTGCGCTTCAACGCCGGACAATACGTCGAGATCATCATGAAGGACGGGCGGCGCCGTTCGTACTCCATGGCCAACGCGCCGCACGAGGAAGGCGGACTGGTGCTGCACATCCGCCACCTGCCCGGCGGCGCCTTCACCGACCACGTGTTCGGCGCGGGCGCGACCCAGTTGAAGGAACGCGACATCCTGCGCTTCGAGGGGCCCTTCGGTTCGTTCTTCCTGCGCGAGGACAGCCACAAGCCCATCGTCATGGTGGCCAGCGGCACCGGCTTCGCTCCCATCCGGGCCATGGTCGAGCACATGGTCCACAAGGACATGCGCCGCCCGGTCCACCTGTACTGGGGCGGACGGCGCCCGCGCGACCTGTACATGGACGAGGCCGCCCGGGAATGGGCCCGCGCCCGCCCCGATTTCCGCTACGTGCCCGTGGTGTCGGACGCGCTGCCCGAGGACGCCTGGACCGGCCGCACGGGCTTCGTGCACCAGGCCGTCATGGCCGACCTGCCCGATCTTTCCGGCCACCAGGTGTACGCCTGCGGGGCTCCGATCGTGGTGGAGTCGGCGCATAGGGATTTTGTACAACAGTGCGGGCTGCCCGATGACGAGTTTTATGCGGACTCTTTCACGTCCGAGGCAGACATCGCCCGCAACACGGTGTAATGTTTATCGACCCGCCGCGTCGGCGGGTTTTCCATTTTCCGCCCCCGGGCACGCAAGGAGTTTGAGTCATGGAATTCGGCCAGTTCAACGTCAACGCCCTCATGGAGATCACGCAGCGCCCGGACCTCGTGTTCGTCCGAGGGCAGGGGTCGTGGCTGGAGGACCATGCAGGCAAGCGATACCTCGATTTCATCCAGGGCTGGGCGGTCAACTGCCTGGGGCACTGCCCGCCGGAAATCGTCAAGGCGGTGCAGGCGCAGGCAGGCCTGCTGCTGAACCCGTCGCCGGCCTTCTACAACCTGCCGTCGATCGAGCTGGCCACGCGCCTGACCGAGGCCTCGTGCTTCGACCGCGTGTTCTTCGCCAATAGCGGCGCCGAAGCCAACGAAGGCGCGATCAAGCTCGCGCGCAAGTGGGGCCAGGTCCACAAGCAGGGCGCCTTCAAGATCATCACCTTCAACCACAGCTTCCATGGCCGCACGCTGGCGACCATGTCCGCCTCGGGCAAGCCGGGCTGGAGCACGATCTTCGCGCCCCAGGTCGACGGGTTCCCCAAGGCGGAGCTGAACGACCTGGCCTCGGTCGAAGCGCTGGTCGACGACCAGACCGTGGCCATCATGCTGGAGCCGGTGCAGGGCGAGGGCGGCGTCATTCCCGCTACCGCCGAGTTCATGCAGAACCTGCGCAAGCTGGCCGACGCCCGCAAGCTGTTGCTGATCGTGGACGAAGTGCAGACCGGCATGGGCCGTACCGGCACGATGTTCGCCTACGAGCAGGCCGGCGTGCGGCCCGACATCATGACGCTGGGCAAGGGCATAGGCGGCGGCGCGCCGCTGGCCGCGATGCTGGCGCGTGAAGAGGTCTGCGTGTTCAAGCACGGCGACCAGGGCGGCACCTACAACGGCAACCCGCTCATGACGGCGATCGGCGTGGCGGTGTTCGACGCGCTGGCCGCTCCGGGCTTCATGGAAGGCGTGCGCGAGCGCGGGCAGTACCTGTCGCGGGAACTGGTGAAGCTGGCCGCCAAGTGGGGCATGCCCGGCGAACGCGGCAACGGCCTTCTGCGCGCGCTGATCATGGACCGCGAAGACGGCCCCGCCATCGTCGAGCGTGCCCGCACGCTCGAACCCAACGGCCTGCTGCTGAACGCGCCGCGCGGCAATCTGCTGCGCTTCATGCCCGCGCTGAATGTGACCACCGACGAGATCGACCAGATGCTCGAACAGCTCGACGGCATCATCGCCGCCGTGCGCAAGTAGTCCCGGCGCCCGGGAAACCGGGCCGCCGCTGTCACGCGCAGGCCCCTCGTTCCGTTCTGGAGCGAGGGGCTTTTTCATGATTGAAGGTTAGGGTAATCAACTAGTTGATTAACCAACTTTATTCCCACAGAATCGCCCTCACTGCACAAGAAGATTCGCCACGAGACGAGGAGCAGGAGACATGAGGAAGCTGATAAGCGGGGCCATCGCGGCCGCGGCCGTGTTCTGTGCCGCCCAGGCGCAGGCGGCGACGATCAGGGTGGGCGTCATCGGACCGTTCTCCGGTCCGTTCGCCCATTACGGCAAGCTTTACAAGGACAGCGTGGAGGCCTACCTGTCCAGCCAGGGCGGCAAGTTCGGCGGCCACGAGGTACAGGTGCTTTATCGCGACAACGGCGGCCCCAATCCCAGCGGGACGCGGGCGCTGGCGCAGGAGCTGATCGTCAAGGACAAGGTCGACTACCTGGGCGGCTTCGTCTTCACGCCCAATGCGATGTCGGTGGCGCCGCTGATCACGCAATCGAAGACGCCCACGGTCATCTTCAACGCCGCCACGTCCGACATCACCGAGAAGTCGCCCTATTTCATCCGTACCTCGTACACCCTCTGGCAGGTGACCGTTCCCGCCGCACGCTGGGCCCACAAACAGGGCAAGCGCAAGATGGTCACGGCGGTGACGGACTACGCGCCCGGCGTCGATGCCGAAACGGCCTTCAAGACCGAGTTCGCCAAGCTTGGCGGCACGGTGGTCGAGTCCATCCGCATGCCCATCAGCACCACCGATTTCGCGCCTTTCGTGCAGCGGATCAAGGCCAGTGGCGCCCAGGGCGTCTATGTCTTCCTGCCCGGCGGGCCGCCCAACCTGGGATTCGTCAAGGCCTACAACGAGAACGGGCTGCGCGCGGCCGGCATCGATTTCCTGGGCTCGGCCGAGACCGATGAGTTCGACCTGCAGAAGTTCGGCGACGCGGCGCTGGGCCTGACCACCGCATTCCACTACTCGGCCGCGCACGAGTCCGAGGCCAACCGCAAGTTCGTCGAGGCGCTGCGCGGGCAGAGCAAGGATGCCGTCGCGAACTATGCCTCGGTGGGCGCCTGGGACGGCATGGCCGTCATCCAGAAGATGGTCGAGGCCACGGGCGGCAAGCGCGACGGCGCGGCGGCGATCGCGGCGGCCCGCAAGCTGTCCTGGGAAAGCCCGCGCGGGCCCGTGTCCATCGACCCGGCCACGCGCCACGTGACCCAGAACGTCTACTTGCGCAAGGTCGAGCGCAGCGGCGGCCAACTGGTCAACAGGGAAGTCGAGAACTTCGGGCCGCAGCCCGACTTCGGACTCAGGAAGTAGGCGCCGCCGCCATGCAGATCCTCGCCAACATCCTGATCGACGGGATTTCCTACGGCATGGTGCTGTTCATCATCTCCGTGGGGCTGTCCATCACGCTGGGGCTGATGCGCTTCATCAATCTCGCCCATGGCGCCTTCGCGATGACCGGTGGCTATCTGGCCGCCTGGCTGGTGCGCACCCAATCCTGGGGCTATGCCGCGGGCGTCGCCGCCGCCGTCCTGCTGACGGCGGCGCTGGGGGCGGTGCTCGAGGCCGTCGTCCTGCGGCGCCTGTACCGCCGCTCGGAACTGGACCAGGTGCTGTTCACCATCGGCCTGGCCTTCGTGTTCGTGGCCGCCACCAATCTCGCCTTCGGGCCGCAGGTGCAACTGATCCCGCTGCCGCCCTGGCTGGCCGGCTCGGTCGACCTGGGCATGCGCACGCTGCCCATGCAGCGCGTGCTGGTCATCGCCATGGGGGCCGCGGTGGCGCTGCTGTGCGGCCTGGTGGTGGCGCGCTCGCGCTTCGGCGTGTGGCTGCGGGCCGCGGTCGACAACAAGGATGCGGCGGCCGCGCTGGGCATCAACATACGCCTGGTCAGCGGATTGACCTTCGCCGCCGGCTGCGGGCTGGCGGCGCTGGGGGGCGTGCTGGGCGCGGAGCTGATGCCGCTCGAACCCTATTACGCCCTCAAGTATCTCGTCCTGGTACTGGTGGTCGTGGCCGTGGGCGGCATGGGCAGCATCGCCGGCACGCTGGCCGCGGCGCTGCTGCTGGGCGTGATCGAGACCGCCAGCAAGTATCTGGCCTCGGAATACGGCAGCCTGTTCTTCTTCGTCGCCATGATCCTCGTGCTGTCGGCGCGGCCCCAGGGCCTGCTCAGGAGAGCCGCATGAATCGCACGGACACCGAGCGCCTCCTGGCGCCGTCGTCGCCGCTGCGGCATTGCGTCGTCATCGCCGGCGTCGGGCTGTGCGGCCTGCTGCTGCCCGACCAGTGGCCGCTGCTGGCACGCATCGCCGTGATGGCCTTGTTCGTCCTGTCGCTGGACCTGGTGGTGGGCATCGCGGGGCTGGCCACGCTGGGCCACGTGGCCTTCTTCGGCATGGGCGCCTACGCGGCCGGCATCGTCGCGTTGCGCTGGACCGCCGATCCGCTGCTGGGGCTGGCCGCGGGCGCGGCGGCCGGGGCGGCAACGGCTGCCGTCTCCGGCCTGCTGGTCCTGCGCTACCAGGGCTTCACCTTCCTGATGCTGACGGTGGCCGTGGCGCAGATCCTGCACAGCCTGGCCAACAAGCTGCGCGGCTGGACCGGCGGCGATGACGGGCTGTCGGGCTTCGCCATCGACCCGGTGCTGGGCATCGCGCCTTTCGACCTGGAAGGCAAGGTCGCCTATCTGTACGCGCTGGCGGTGCTGGTCGGCAGCTACTACGTCGTCAGGCACATCGTCGATTCCCCTTTTGGCCTGTCGGTGCGGGGCATCCACCAATGCCGGCCGCGCATGCCCGCGCTGGGCACGCCGGTGGGGCGCCAGTTGTGGAAGATCTACGTGGTCGCGGGCCTGTTCGCGGGCATGGCGGGCGCGGTGTCGGCGCAGATCAGCGGCATCGTGGGGCTGGACAGCTTCGGCTTCTCGCTGTCGGCCGAGGCGCTCGTCATGCTGATACTGGGCGGGGCGGGGCGGCTGTACGGCGCGCTCATCGGCGCGGCGATCTTCATGGTCCTGCATCACACCGCTTCGTCGATCAATCCCTACCACTGGCTGTTCGTCATCGGCGGCCTGCTGATGGTGATCGTGCTCGTGCCGCGCGAGTCCCTCGCGTCCTGGCTCCGGGCGGTGCCCAGGCCATGGGCGAACGGCGCGCGGGCCGGCAAGCGGGAGGCCGCATGACGCTCAGCGTACGCAAGCTCGACAAGTCCTTCGGCGGCCTGCACGTGACGCGTTCGGTGTCCTTCGACCTGGGGCGCGGCGAACGCGTGGCCCTGATCGGACCCAACGGCGCGGGCAAGACCACGCTGGTCAACCTGATCTCGGGCACGCTCAAGCCCAGCGGCGGCGAGGTCCTGCTGGCCGGCCGGCGCCTGACGCACCTGCCACAGGCCCGGCGGGTGGGCTGCGGCCTGGCCCGCACCTTCCAGATCACCACGCTGCCCGCGCACCTGCCGGTGCTGAACCAGGTCGAGATGGCCATCCATGCGCGCCTGGGCATGGCGCACCGGTGGTGGCGCCCGTTCAGCGCCTGCCGCGAGGTCCGCGACGAGGCCTGGTCCATCCTGGAGCGATTGTCCCTGGAACCGGCGGCGGGCCGCATGCCCAGCGGCCTGGCCTACGGCGAGCAGCGCCTGGTGGAGATCGCCCTGGCGCTGGCGCTGCGGCCCGAGGTCCTGATGCTGGACGAGCCCATGGCCGGCGTGCCGCGCGGGGAAGGGCGTACCGTGCTGCGGGCGCTGGAGGACCTGCCCGACAGCCTTTCCATCCTGATGATCGAACACGACATGGACCTGGTCTTCAGCTTCGCGCAACGCATCATCGTGCTGGCCGAGGGACGCATCATGGCCGAGGGCACGCCGGACGAGATCCGCCGCCATCCCGAGGTGCGGGCGGCCTACCTGGGAGCGACGGCATGAACCCGGGCGGCGCTTCCCTGCTGGAATTGCAGGGCGTGGTGGCGGGCTACGGCCCCGTCACGGTGCTGAACGGCCTGGGCATGGCGGTGGAGGCGGGCAGCCTGACCGCGCTGCTGGGCCGCAACGGCGTGGGCAAGTCCACCACCTTGAAGGCCATCATGGGCCTGGCCCAGGTCAAGGCTGGGCGCATCCTGTTCGACGGGCGCGACATCACGCACTGCCGGCCGGACGAGCGCGCCGGCCTGGGGCTGGGCTATGTCCCGCAGACCCGCGACATCTTTCTTTCCCTGTCGGTGGAGGAAAACCTGGTGGCGGGCCTGAAGCGTTTTCCCGCCGGCGACCTCGACCAGGCCTACGCGCTTTTCCCGCGCCTGCGCGAGCGCCGCCGCAATCGGGGCAACCAGTTGTCGGGCGGCGAGCAGCAGATGCTGTCGGTGGCCCGCGCGCTGCTGGGGCGTCCGCGCCTGCTCCTGCTGGACGAACCGCTGGAAGGGCTGGCACCGGTGATCTGCCAGGAACTGCTGGAAGCCTTCCGCCGGCTGGCGGCCCAGGGCGGACCCACCATGCTGATCGTCGAGCAGCAGGTGCAGGAGGTCCTGGCCTTCGCCCGCCAGGGCGTCATCCTGGAGCGCGGCAGCGTGGTCCACCAGGGAGACTGCGCGCAACTGCGCACCCGCGACGACATTCTCGATCGTTACCTGGGCATGGCCGTCGCGTGACGGCCATGCCCCGAACCCTACCCGTGAGGCGTACATGACCGATATAGCCGCCAATATCCCCGTGGTCGATTTCGACCCGTTCAGCGACGCGTTCCTGACCGATCCCTACGACTACCATCGCCGGATGCGCGATGCCGGCCCGGTGGTGCACATTCCCAAGTACGGCATCCTGGCCGTGGCGCGGCATGCCGAGGTCCATGGCGTGCTGAACGACTGGCAGACCTTCATTTCGTCGGCGGGCGTCGGGTTGGCCAATTTCCGCACGGAAAAACCGTTCCGTCCGCCCAGCCTGATCCTCGAGGCCGATCCGCCGCAGCACACCCGCTCGCGCACGGTGCTGGGCCGCATCCTGTCGCCCAAGACGGTGCAGCAGATCCGCGCGCAGTTCCAGGAGGTGGCCGAGGCGCTGATCGACCGGCTGCTGGAGCAAGGCACCATAGACGGCGTCAAGGAACTGGGCGAGGCCTATCCCCTGAAGGTCTTCCCCGACGCGGTCGGCCTGACCGAGGACGGGCGGGAGAACCTGCTGGCCTATGGCGACATGGTGTTCAACGCCTTCGGTCCCCGCAACCAGTTGCTGATCAACGCCGCAAAGCGGGTCGAACCGCTGACGGACTGGATCATGACCAACTGCCAGCGCCAGAACCTGCGGCCAGGCGGTTTCGGCGACCAGATCTACCAGGCGGTCGAGACCGGGGAACTGACCGAGACCGAGGCGCCGATGCTGGTGCGCTCCTTCCTGTCGGCGGGCGTCGACACCACGGTCAACGGCATCGGCAACGCGCTGTGGTGCCTGGCGAACCATCCGGACCAATGGGACAAGCTGCACGCCAATCCCGCGCTGGCGCGCCAGGCGTTCGAGGAATCGCTGCGCTTCGAGGCGGCGGTGCAGACCTTCTTTCGGACCGCCGGCCGCGATTGCGAGCTGGCGGGCGTGCCCATCCGCTCCGATACCAAGATGCTGACCTTCCTGGCCTCGGCCAACCGCGATCCGCGCCAGTGGCAGAACCCCGACGTGTTCGACATCGAGCGCCGGGCGACCGGCCACATGACATTCGGCTCGGGCCTGCACGGCTGCGTGGGGCAGGTCGTGGCAAGGCTGGAAGGCGAACTGATCCTCTCGACGCTGGCCCGCCGGGTGCGCCGCATCGAGCCGCTGGGTCCGCCCACCCGGCGTCTGAACAACACGCTGAGGGCGCTGGCGAGCCTGCCCTTGAAACTCCACGCCGCATGAGGAAGGACGTATGCCCGAAGTTCACCTGATCCAGCCCGGCGGGCTGCGCGTCACCCTGGACGTGCCCGTCGGCACCAGCATCATGCAGGCGGCGGTGTCGGCCGGCGTGGCCGGCATTCTTGCCGAATGCGGCGGGTCGTGCATGTGCGCGACCTGCCATGTCTATGCCGAGGAGGCGGCCCTGGCCCGGTTGCCGCCCGTGCAGCCCGCCGAGCACGAGATGCTGGCGTGCACGGCGGACGAACGACGTCCCAACAGCCGCCTGAGCTGCCAAGTTAAAATGACCGACGATTTGGCCGGCCTGTCGTTCACGCTGCCGGAGATCCAATAACCCTTTATCCACGCACGCCAGCCGTGCCCGAGGCATGACCGCCAGACAACGAGAACGTCCGACGCGCACCGACGCGCTGCAGGGCCCCGCCATCGATCTCGATCGTTACGCCCCCGCGTACTTCACCTTCATCGCCAACAAGCTGGCGCGCGGCGCGTCCAAGCACTACCTCGAGACCTACGGCATAGGCATCGAGACCTGGCGGATCATGGTCATGCTGGCGATCGAAGGCAAGGTCACCGCGCAGCGCGTGTGCCAGCTCATCGGCATGGACAAGGCCTCGGTCAGCCGGACCTTCAAGAGCATGCACGCGCAGGGCCTGGTCTCGTTCAGTTCCGACGACCACGACGGCCGGCTGCGCCACGCCACCTTCACGCCGCAGGGACGCGCGATGCACGACAGCATCATGAAGTTCGCGCTCAACCGCGAACAGGCGTTCCTGTCGGTGCTTGCGCCCGGCGAGGTCGACGTGCTGATCGACCTGCTGCGGCGCCTGCACGAGAATCTGCCCATGGTCGATGCCACTTCCGACGCCTTCATGGAAAACCAGCGAGCCCGGGGGCTGGTCCCGCCCCGTGGCCCGCGCCGACGCAAGGTAACCACCCCATGACCCGACTCGTTATCGTGGGCGGCGGACACGCCGCCGCGCAACTGGCCGCCTCGCTGGCGGAAAAGCAGTTTCCCGGCGGCATCGTCCTGGTCAGCGACGAGCCCGAGATCCCGTATCACCGGCCGCCGCTTTCCAAGACCCTGATCAAGGATCCGGAGGCGCCGCTGCCCGAGTTGCGCGGCGCGTCCTTCTACGAGCAGGCGGGCATCACGCTGAAGCTGGGCACCCGTGCGGTGGCCATCGACCGGGCCGGCAAGCGCCTGCGGCTGTCGTCGTCCGCGGGGCAGGAAGACCTGGCCTACGATCACCTGGTGCTGGCCACGGGCGCGTGCGTGCGCGAATTGCCGCAGGCGCCCGTCGGGACGCCCGGCGTGCATTATCTGCGCACCTATGCCCAGGCCCGGGCCCTGCGCGACGCGCTGCCCGGCGCCCAGCGGGTGGTGGTGCTGGGCGGCGGCTTCATCGGACTGGAGATCGCGGCCACCGCCCGCCACCTGGGCAAGGAAGTGACGGTGTTCGAATCCATGCCGCGCCTGCTGACGCGATCGGTGTCGCCGGAGATCTCGTCCTTCCTGCTGGAGACGCATCGCGGCGCCGGCGTGGACATACGCCTGGGCAGTTCGGTCGACGGACTGGAGATGGCGCAGAGCAGGGCGGTGGGCGTGGTCTCGGGCGGCGCGGTGGTCCCCGCGGACATCGTCATCGCCGGCATAGGCGCGACGCCCAACGTGGAGCTGGCGCGCGAAGCCGGCCTGGCCTGCGACAACGGCATCGTCGTCGATGCTACCCTGGCCACCGCCGATCCGGCCATTTCCGCCATCGGCGATTGCACGTCCTTCCCGCATCCGGCCTGGCCGCAGCCGCTGCGGCTGGAATCGGTGCAGAACGCCAACGACCAGGCGCGCACTCTGGCCGCCAGGCTGTGCGGCGATCCCCAGCCCTATACGGCCGTGCCCTGGTTCTGGTCGGACCAGGGCGAGGCCCGCCTGCAGATCACGGGCCTGTGGCGCCCGGGGTACGAGAGCGTGGTGCGGCCGGCGGCGCGCGGCAACGGATTCTCGGTGCTGCATTTCGAGGGCGAGACGCTGCGGGCCATCGAGTCGGTCAACTCGCCCGTGGACCAGATGACGGCCCGCAAGCTCATGCAGGCCGGGCTGTCGCCCGCCAAGGGGGCGGCGGCGGATCCGGCCGTGCCGCTGAAGGCCTGAGGCCGGGCCCGGCCGGACTCCTCGGGCCGGAGGCCGGGCGCTTGCATGCTGTCCTCCGCGGAGCGATACACTTACGCTTTCCGCCGCCTGCCGGGGCGGCGCCGCGGCGGGCACGGTCCGCCAGGCCCGAGGAGCAAGAATGAGAGTTGTCGTATTAGGTAGCGGTATCATCGGCACGTCCAGCGCATGGTGGCTGCGCCAGTCCGGCCACGACGTCACGGTGATCGACCGCCAGCCTGGTCCGGCGCAGGAAACCAGTTTCGCCAACGGCTGCCAGATCTCGGTTTCGTATGCCGAGCCCTGGGCCAATCCGCAAGCCCCGCTCAAGCTGGCGCGCTGGCTGCTCCAGGGCGACGCGCCGCTGCTGTTCCGGCTGCACGCCGACTGGCACCAGTGGCTGTGGTGCATGGCCTTCCTCCGCGAATGCCTGCCCGGCCGCCTGCCGCGCAACGTACGGGCGCTGGTCAACATGGCGGCCTACAGCCGCCAGACCCTGCAGGCCATGCGCGCCGAACTGGGCATCCCTTACGATCATCTCGAGAAAGGGATCATCAATTTCTATCGGGATCCGGCCGAGTTCGACGCTTCGCAGAAGGCGGCCGACCTGATGCGCGAATACGGCGTCGACCGCCGCATCCTCAACACCGAGGAACTGGTCGCGCTGGAGCCGGCGCTGGCACCGCAAAGCCATCGCATCGTCGGAGCCGACTACACCGCGGCCGACGAAAGCGGCGACGTCTATCAATTCACCACCGCACTGGCCGGGAAGGCCGCCGAGGCGGGCGTGGAGTTCCGTTTCTCCACCCAGGCTACGCGTCTGCTGGACGAGGGCGGGTGGGTCAAGGCGGTCGAGACCATCGACGACCACGGGCGCTACGCCAAGGTCCAGGGCGATGTCTTCGTGGCCGCGCTGGGCAGCTTCACGCCGGACCTGGTGCGCCCGCTGGGCGTCCCCTGCATGGTCTATCCGGCCAAGGGTTATTCGGCGACATACCCCGTTACGGATTCCACCCGGGCTCCCACGGTCAGCCTGACGGACAGTGCCCATAAAGTGGTATTTTCGCGGCTGGGCAACCGGCTGAGAGTCGCGGGAACCGCGGAACTCAGCGGCTATTCCCGCGCTCTGAACACGGTGCGCTGTGAGGCGCTCACCACCCTGACGCGGGAACTCTTTCCGGGCGCGCTGGACTTCGACAAGGTGTCCTACTGGTCGGGCCTGCGCCCCGCGACTCCCTCGAACGTGCCCCTGATCGGACGCACGCGCCTGCCCAACCTGTACCTGAACACCGGGCATGGCACCTTGGGGTGGACCATGGGCTGCGGGTCCGGGAGGGCCTTGGCCGACCTGATAAGCGGCCGCCGGCCGCAGGTGGATTTTCCCTTTTTGTGAGTGTGCCTCTTGAGCTTGACCATGTTTTCGGAGAACGGATCGATGCGGCCGACTAAGCGCTGGTTGAAATGGGGTGTATCGGTGCTCGCAGCCAGTTTCCTGGCCGTGGGCGGCCTGGGCACGGCGGCGGCGCAGGGCGCCAAGAAAGGCAACGCCAAGCCGGCCGCCAAGGCCGCGCCGGCCAAGAAACCCGCCGCGCGCGGCGCCAAGGCTGCGGGCGCGGCGGGCGCCGCCGGCGCTGCCGCCGCGATGGCTGCGCCTTCCGGTCCGATCGAATTGCAGGTATGGCATACCCTGAACCCGCAGCAGGCGGCGGAGTTCGATTCGCTGGTGCAGCGCTTCAACGAACAGCAGCACGGCTTCACGGTCAAGGTCACGGCCAAGCCCTCGGTCGAGGCGCTGATCGAGGACGGCACGGCCGCCGTGCGTGCGCGCCGCGCCCCGCACCTGGTCGAACTGCCCGATAACCGTTCGCCCGAGTTCATCGCGGGGCAGGGGGCCATCCTGCCCATGTATCAATTGCTGGCCAAGTATCCGATCAAGGACCTGCGCTGGTTCCTGCCGCAGACCACCGCCGGCATGAGCGACGCCAAGGGCCGCCTGCTGGCGCTGCCCTGGATGGCCGACATCCCCGTGTATCTCTACAACCGCGACCTGTATCGGCGCGCCGGCCTGGATCCCGATGCGCCGCCGCGCACCTGGCGCGACATGCAGGCGCACCTGATCGCGCTGCTGCAGAACGGCGTCAACTGTCCCTACGCCACCAGCTGGCAGACCTGGGTGCACGTGGAAAACCTCTCGGCCATGCACAACTCGGCCTACGCCACCCGCAACAACGGCCTGGACGGCCCCAATGGCGCCCAACTGCTGGCCAACGACCTGCTGCATGTCCGCCATCTGGCGCTGATGATGAGCTGGGTTCGCAGCCACCTGTTCCCGGTGCGTACCGACCAGGACCAGGGCGATGCCGCGTTCGCGTCCGGCGAATGCGCCGTGCTGACCAGCGGCAGCAGCGCGCTGGCCCAGATACAAAGCAAGGCGGCGTTCTCGTACGGCGTGGCGCCGCTGCCCTACTACGAGGAAGAAGCCGCGCGTCCCAGCACGCCGTTCGTGGGCGGTTCCGCGTTCTGGGCGCTGGGCGGCCATTCCACCGCCGAACAGAAGGCGCTGGCCACCTTCATCGCCTACCTGGCCACGCCGGTGGTGGCGGCCGAATGGCACCAGAAGACCGGTTTCCTGCCGCTGACCGAAGCGGCCTACCGCGCCTCCGAGGTGTCCTTCTACAAGAACATCCCGGGCGCCGAGAGCGTGGTGCGGGCGATGGCCAATCCGCCCGCCAAGTTCACGCGGGGTTTCCGCCTGAACAACTACGATCGCGTGACCGACATCATCAACAGCGAACTGAACGCCGTCTGGAATGGCGTCAAGCCGCCCAAGCAGGGGCTGGACGATGCCGTGGCGCGGTCGTCGGCGGTAATGAGCGCGAAGAAATGACGACCGGGGAGGGCGCCGCTTCCACCAGGACCTGGCCCTATCCCCGCGTGGTGGCCCATCGGGGAGGGGGCCGGCTGGCCCCCGAGAACACCCTGGCGGGCATGCAGGAAGCCCACGCCCGCCATATCGGCGGCGTCGAGTTCGACGTCATGCTCGCCGCCGACGGCATTCCCGTCCTGATGCACGACACCCAGTTGGGGCGCACCGTGCCTGGCGTGGGCGACGTGAGCGCATTCGCGTCCACCGACCTGGCGCGCATGGATGCCGGCGGCTGGTTCGATCCGCGTTTCCAGGGCGAGCCCGTGCCGAGCCTGGAAGACATCGTGCAATGGCTGCGCCGCCACGGCATGTGGATGAACATCGAGATCAAGCCCATGCCCGGCCACGACGTCGATACCGGACAGGTGGTGGGACAGATGATGCAGGACCTGTACGCCGGCGCCGCGGAACCGGCCGGGCTGCCCCTGTTCTCGTCGTTTTCCGCCAAGGCCCTGGGCGCCGCCCGCGAGGCCGCGCCCGATATTCCTCGCGGCCTGCTGGTGGAAGAAGTGCCGCCGGACTGGCAAGCACGCCTGGAAGCCCTGGATTGCGTCTCCCTGCATTGCCAGCACGACCTGCTCGACGCGCAACTGGCCCGCCGCATCAAGGCCGCCGGCTACGGCCTCATGTGCTACACGGTCAACGATCCCGAGCGGGCGCGCGAACTTTTCTCATGGGGCGTGGATGCCCTGTGCACCGATCGCTACGACCTGATCGGCGCCGACTTCCGCTGACGCGGTCAGATCTCCACCACCAGTTCCGGATCGAATTCCCCGTTCTCGCCCGGGTAGCCGCCCGGGTTCGCCACCACGCGCGCCTTGCCGATGCGATAGTCGAAACAGGTGTGGGTATGGCCGTGTATCCAGAGGTCGGCCTTGGCCGCCAGGTCGTCCAGGTTGGACGAGAAGGCCGGCGACAACTGGTTGCCCTTGTATTGCTGCGGCACCGAGCGTTCGCTGGGGGCATGGTGAGTGACCACCACCGTGCGGCCGGCGTAGGGCGTGTCCAGCTGCTGGTCCAGCCAGGCACGGGCGGTCCGGTGCAGGGCGATGCAGGCCGTTGGCGTGAACGTGCCCTGGTCGGTGTCGATGCAGCTGAAATCCGGCATCACGCGCACGGCCATGGCTTGCGCGAGTTCATCGCCGGGCGATCCATACAGCGCGAAATCGGCCCATAGCGTGGCGCCCAGGAAACGCACGCCGTCCAGCTCCACCGCCTCGTTCTGCAGCAGGTGCACGCCGTGCCGGCGCGCGGTCTCGCGCATCTTGCGATCCAGCCTGCCCATGTGGGCGGAATAGAACTCGTGGTTGCCCGGTACGTAGATGACCGGCGTCTTGCCGAAGGCCCGGCCGGCCCACGCGATGCCGAGGTCGTGCGTATGGATGTCGCCGGCCAGCACGACCAGGTCGGCGTCGACGTCGGGCAGCGGGCGGTTGCCGTTGAAGTGTTCGTGGTGGAGGTCGGAAAGGACTCTTAGGCGCATGGGACAAATACGACCTTACGTACGTGGTTCACACGCTACTCGCACCCTGGCACGTGCGGCACGATGCAGCCTTGGACGCGGCCTGGGCCGCGACGCTTTACCAAGGGTCCATTATGCATCCGTGCCGTATTGCCGTCTCCGTCGTTGCGTCGTTCGCCTGCGGAACCGCCGCCGCGCAAGCCCTGCCGGCACCTGCCGGCACGGATGGCGCTTTCGATTTCTCCTATCGCATCGCGGGTGACAAACGCGTCGCCCCCGTGCAGGTCTTCGACGACGGGCGGCAGACCTATCTGCAATTCCGGGTCGGGCAGGTGCTGCCCGCCGTCTTCAGCGTGGGGCCCCAGGGCGAAAGGCTGGCACCGGTGGCCTGGCAGGGCGGATACGCGGTGGTGGCCGGCACGGCTCGCGAGTACTTGCTGCGGATAGGCGAGGTCGTGGCGCGAGCGCAGTATCACGGACGCGCTGCCCGTTCCGGCGCCGATGCCCCCATCAATAGCGAAGGCTATCCCGCCGATCTGGACGAGCCGGCGGTCGCGCTGGCGTCCGCTCGATCGCCTACCGCCGCGGCCGGTGCGGGACGTGCCGCCGTGGATCCTGCTCCCGTCCGCCGCGCCGCGTACGATGCCACGCCGGCCGACCGGACCATGCGCCAGGCCCTGCGTCGTTGGGCCACGGCGGCCGGCTGGACGTTCGAGCCCGAACACTGGACGGTCGACGTCGATATCCCATTGGCCGGATCGGCCAGCCTGGGCAGCGATTTCAAGTCGGCCGTGCGCGAACTGCTGGCGTCCACCGAACTGTCCGCCCATCCCTTGCAGCCGTGCTTCTATTCCAATCGCGTGCTGCGCGTCGTTCCCCATGCCGAGTCGTGCGACCGTACCAGCGCGCCGGCCGGACGCCAGGGGTAGACCATGGCCAGGTTTCGCAACACTTGTCCGCTCTTGCTGATTGCTCTCCTCACGCCGGGCTGCGGACAGCTCGACGCCATGCGCCACATCGACGCCGATGCGGCGCGTGCCTCCGACAACATCGCTGCCGCCCGCATTCCGTTCCAGCAGGCCGTGGCGGGCGAGCGCGAGCGAATGCGGGCGCAGGAGGTCGGCCGTCCGTGGCTGGCGGGCCGGCCCCAGCCGCTGTCGCGCGAGGTTACGCTGCCCGAGGCGCTCCGGGCCTCGGTCGAGACCGCCTTGATGTTCCCAGGGGGCCGGGTCGATCTGTCCACGCTGGGCGAGCAGATCGCGCTCGCCACCGGCATACAGGTACGCGTCCGGCCGGAGGCCTTGCTGCCCCAGGACGCATTCCTCCCACGCCTGACCCTGGCTCAGGCGGCGGTAGCGGGGCCGCCGGCCGTCGCGCAGGTCAGCCTGCCCACTGGCCTGCATCCGTTGCCCCGCCTGCTGGATCTGGCAGCCAGCAGGTTGGGCGTCCATTGGAAGTACGAGGCCGGCGCCATCGTCTTCTTCCGCACGGATACCCGCGTCTTCAATGTCCGTGCGCTCACGCTGAAGGCCTCCGCGGCGGCCAGCCTGGGGCGCGCGGCGGGCGGCAGCGCCGGCGCTTTCGAAAGCACCTCGTCCACGCGCATCGAGTCCGGTGGCAGCGACGCATTGGGCGCGGTCAAGGCCAAGCTCGAGCCCTTTCTTACCCGCGCCGGCACCCTGGTGGCCAACGGGGATGCCTCCGGGCTCATCGTCGTCACCGACACGCCCGAGGCGCTGGACCGCGTCGCGGCATTCCTGGAGCGCGAGAACAAGGCCCTGACCCGGCGCGTGCGCCTGATGTTCGAGGAGATCGAACTGGTGGCCAGGAACCAGACCGAGCAGGGCATAGACTGGAACCTGATCTATCGCCGCACGCGGGATGCCGCGCAAGCGGGCTCGCCGGCATCGCTGGTGTCGGACGTAGCGGGGTCGGGCCTGGGCCTGTCCATCACCGGTGGCCGCTGGGACGGTTCGGCGGTGGTGCTGAAGGCCCTGAGCGAAATCGCCACCATCACCCGCCATACCACGGTGCCCTTGCAGACCCTGAACCGGCGGCCGGTCACGCATGCGGTGCGCACCACGTTCACCTACATCGACCAGGTGCAGGTCACCACCGTGGCGTCGTCGGCGGGAACATCCACCGCGCCGTCGGTCACGCAAAAGGAGGAAACCGTCGGGTCTTTCCTGACCGTGATCCCCGATGCGCAGGACGACGGCCAGATCCTGCTCACCATCGCCTACGACAACACGGTCGCCCAGCCGCTCAAAACCCTGACCTTCGGCGCCAGCGGCAACCAGGTGCAGTTGCAGCAGAAAACCGTGGATGGCATGGGCACCGTGCAACAGGTCGAGCTGCGGCCCGGGCAGCCCGTACTGGTATCGGGGTTCGAGCGGTCGCAGGACCAGTACGACAAGCGCCGGCTGGACGACGGGGCACCCATGCTGCTGGGCGGCTCGGGCAAAACCGCGCGCGAGCGCCGCAATACGGTCGTGCTGATCACGGCGCAGGTCGAGGAAGGCTTCTGACTCGCCATGAACGACTACGTCCTGCTTCGATTCGACGGCGACGAACGCGTGCTGGTCCTGGGCATGCGCTGGCACACCATCCTGGGCAGCAGGCTGGACCAGCGGGCGCGGCAAAAGGCCAGGGAGGTGAAAGCGTCGCACCATGCCCATGCGCCGGGTTCGGAGGCCGTTGGCGTGATCCGGCTGAACCGGGCTGACCGCGGCCTGGCGGAACTGCTTCATAGCGGGGCGCTGGCTTTCGCGTCGGACCACCGGCAGGGAGTCGTCGCCTTGCGGGCGGAACTGCCCGATGGGCGGTATCTGGGTGGTGGCCGCCCAGGGCGGCAAGGTTCTCACGCACTCCGACCGGGTCTACGACAGCGCCGCCGATGCCCAGGTCGCCCTGGACGGCCTGACGGCGCATCACGGCGACGAACTCGTCATCCTGGACGCCGCTGCCGGCCACTCTGGGGAGGCCGCCTTGCCGGCCTTGCTGGGCGACGTGGCGACCGCGTACCGGCTCCAACCCTGCGGCTGGAGCATGCCGACGATTCCCCGGCCGCTGGTCGTCGCGGCACTGGGATGCGCCGCGGCATTCCTGCTGCGCAGCGGCTGGGACTGGTATCGCCATCTGGATGGCGCCAGGGCGCCCGCGCCGGTCAGCATCGATCCCGAGGCGGCCTGGGCCCAGGTGTACGAAACCTTGCGCCAACGGATACGCCTGCATGCCGAGAACGACGGGCTGGCCGTGCTGGACGCGTTGGCCGAACTGCCCGCCGAGCTTGGCGGGTGGGGGCTGTCTTCCGCGCAGTGCACGCGCGGTACGGAGCCGGGGTGGGCCTGCCGGGCTCGATATGACCGGGTCCATCGGTTGGCTACCAATGCCAGCTTTCTCGCGGCGCGCCCTTCGGGCTGGAGCGAGACATGGCAGCCCTTGGATACCGTGGTGGCCCGGTTCGCCGTCGCCGGCGGCGGGCAAGCGCTGGAGCCATCGCGGCTCCGGAGCCGGTCCGAGCACGATGACAAGACCATCACCGCGCTGCAACAGGTCCTGCCGTTGATGTCGGGCGCGACGCTGGGGGAAACGGTGCCCGTGCGGCTGGAGCCTCCACGCGACGAGTACGGCGTCGCCCTGGCTGCGCCACCGTCGATGCCGGCCATCTCCGAGCGGCCGCTGGCCCTGGAAGGACCGCTGCGGTCGATGTTCCTGATACCGGGGCTGCTGGCGAACCAGATCGAATGGCGCGCGGTATCGCTCAACGTCGATGCCGCGGCCGAACTTTCCTTGAACCGGAGCCGGCTCATGGCCGGCATGTCTGGAGTCCTCTATGCGCGCGACTGAGCGAAACGGGCGGTTCGCCATGGCCATGGCGGCCGTCCTGTCCCTGTTCTGTGTCCCGGTGAACGCCGCAGAAGGCGAGCTGGACAAGGTGCGCGAGATGCTGCGCATCGATACGGCGCGCGCCCTGGCCGCGGAACGTGCCCGGCAGGCACCCGTTACCAAGGCCGCCCCCGCCCAGGCCCGCCGTGGCGACCGCGTGGTGCTGACGTCCCTGTACGGGCTGAAGGGCGCCTTGCACGCGATCGTGCAGGTCAATGGCGAACCCCGGCTCTATCGCCAGGGCGACGAGCTGCCTCGCGGTGCCACCGATGCGGCCCGGGAGTATCGGCTGCAGCGCATCGACGATGGCTGCGTCTACCTGCGCAAGGGGACCGCGGTACGGTCGGCCTGCATCCTGCCGTCCGCGCCGGGGAGCAGGATGGCGGCGGAGCCGCCCCGTGCCGCCCCCATGCCAGCGATGCCGCCGATGTTCGTGCCTCCCTTGGGAGGACGACCATGAGCCCGCTCATCTGGGGACGGTCGGTCGTGACGTCGCTGGCAGGCAACCGTCTGAGCGCGTCGGGCGCGGCCGCGGCGTCCCGCCAGGAAGCAGGGGACGAAGTGGATGGGGCGGAAGGCGAGGCGTTTGCTGCGTTGGTCGCGCGTATGGACGGCCGCGATCAGCTCGCCCGGATGACGCCCGCCTTCAAGCGTGTGCTTCGTTCCGGATTCGACGTCGGCAGCCTGCTGGACAAGCTCTGCCCCGTCGAGCTGGAGGATGGCCGGGTAGCCTTGTTCACCGTCGACGACTATGCGCGCAGCGAGCAGATCGAGGAGTTCGAGCGCATGGTCCGGGCGCGGGGCCGGACCCTGGCCAGACCCGCGCGCGTCGTGGTACCGGCGACGCTGCTGCTGTCCATCGTACGCGGACAGATCACGGGGGACACTTTACGTTCGCGTCGCCGGGTGCTGCTCGATCCGGTCAAGAGCGCCATGGCGTCGGCGTTCCATGACATCGTCGCCTGGGGCGCGCGCCATGGCGCCAGCGACATCCACGTCAACCTGCGGGCGGCCCACCCCGAATCCGAGATCCGCTACACCCTGGGCGGCCGCTACGTGATGCCGGAACGATTCCGAGGCATGCAGACCAGCACGCTGCGAGAGGTGCTGGCCGTCGCCTACATGGACATACAGGGCGGAAACGGCGCCGTCTTCGATCCCATGATCGAACAGCAGGGCAGCATCCTGCACGATGTCGAAGGCGTGTCCTTCATGCTGCGCTGGGCATCGCTGGCCACCGACGCGGGCGCCTCGGTCACCATGCGGCTGCTAAGGATGGACATGCGCCAGCAGCCGCCGGATTTCGCCCGGCTCGGGTATCTGCCTTCGCAGATCCGGGTCCTGGAGCGCGCGCTGGTCGCCGAGGGCGGGGCGATCGTGCTCGCGGGGGTAGTCGGGTCCGGCAAATCGACCACCATCGCTTCGATGATGTCCCGCATCCCGCCTACCCGCAAGGTCATCACGCTCGAAGACCCGGTCGAATATCTCATCCCCAACGCGCTTCAGAACAGCGTCAGCAGATCGCTCGACGGCATGGTGTCCAACGAATTCGACGCCAAGCTCAAGACCATCAAGCGGTCCGCCATGAACGACCTGCTCATCGGCGAGATACGCGACCGCTCCACGGGCAGGGCCTTCATGGACCTCGCCAGTTCAGGCAGCAACCTGTACACCACGACGCACGCGGGCGGCGCCGCGCTGATCCCGGACCGCCTGGCCTCGGATTTCATCGGCGTCTCCCGCAGGCTGCTGGCGACGCCCGGGATCCTGAAGCTTCTCGTCTACCAGACTCTGCTGCCGGTGCTGTGCCGGCACTGTGCCTTGCCGCTGACCGCGTTGTTCGAGCGCGATGGCGCGGCCGCGGGCTCCGACCCGGGAAACGCCCACTGGCGACGCTACGCCGATCGGCTGCATGCCCTGTATGCGCTGGACATCCCGGCGCTGAGGGTGCGCAACCCCGATGGTTGCCCCGCTTGCCGGCAGAGCAACCTGGTGGAACTGTACGGCTATGCAGGTCGCACCGTCGCCGCCGAGATGATCGACCCTTCCGTCGACGACGGCTTCCTGCGGCTGGTGCGCGATGCGGATACGCTGGCGCTGCGCGATTACTTCCGCTTTCAGCGCCGCAGTGCGTTCGACCATGCCGACATGACGGGCAAGACGGCCATGGAGTGCGCGGTCTACAAGTCATCGCAAGGCTTGGTCGATCCGCGCGACATCGAGCCCCGGTTCGTCAGTTTCGAGACGGTTGAACTGCGCAGCAGCCGGACCTCGCGGGTGGCGCCTGGACGCCGGCGGCCGCGCAGGCTGGCATCCGGCCGCGTCCCGGCGCCCATCGGACGCCGCTACGCATGACCACGCATCGCGAACGCGCGCGCGTCGCCTGGTGCGCGGCGCGGTTCAGGCCCGGGCGCGCCGACTACTACGACTATCTGGCCGATGTCATGGAGGCCAGCAGCGGCCGCAAGACGCTGCGCGACATCTTCCTGGACGATGCCCGGCGCTACGCGGGCCATGCGCGGGGCGTGCTGTCGGCCTATTGGGCAACGCGCTACCAGAACGTTGGCGGAGATCTGCACGAGACCCTGCGCTCGACGCTGCCGGACGACGACCTGGGCCTGCTCCGGATGGCCCAGCGGGGAGGGGCTGGCGCGCTCGAACAGACCTTGCGCGATGTGGCGGCGGTGACGCGGCTGGCGGATGAAGCCCGGCGCACGCTGTCCGCCACCCTGTCGGCAGCGCTTGCCGCCGTGCTCGTCTCGTTCGGGATGGTCGTCGCCGTGCCGCTGTTCACGGTGCCGCGCCTGAAGCGTGCGTTCGGCGCCGTTCCCGATGAATTCCTGGGCAGCCTGACCCGGCGGCTCTATGCCTTTGCCGAGTTCATCCACGGCAACCTGTTCGTATCGGCGTTGGCATTGGGCCTGGTCGTCTATTTCGTGGGCTGGTCCCTGCCCAATCTCACCGGCCGCGTTCGCCGGGTGCTGGACCGGCATTTCATCTGGCGCCTTTATCGGGACCTGCAGGGCATACGCTTCCTGGCGTCGCTGGCGACCATGGTCAAGCGCCGGGGCAACGTCAGCACGGCGCTACGCGAGGCGCTGGAGTTGCAGGTGGAGGGCGCCAATCCATGGCGGCGCTGGCACCTGGAAAAGATGATCGCCAACATCGACGATGGCCGCGTGGGCAGCGCCACGTTCGACACCGGCATCGTCGAGCCCGAAACCCTGTGGTTCCTGGCCGACCTGATCGCGGCGCGCGGCATGGACAGCGCCTTGCAGCAGACGCGCGTGCGCCTGGAAGAGCGCTCGCTGCGGCAGGTGGCCAGGAGGGCGATGGCGGCCCGCTGGGTGCTGCTGCTGGCTGCCGTCGGCGTCGCATTGTCGCTGGTCTTCTGGCATGTCGGCGTCGTCAACGAAATGCGTTCCGCTTTGACCAACTACTACTCCAGCCGATGAGGTATTACGCATGTCTCACTTTCTCCACGCTCGTCCCGCCCGCCAGCAGGGCTTCACCCTGGTCGAGGTCGCCATCGTCGCCGCCATCGTCCTGATCGCGGCCATCATCGGCATCCCTGCCATCAACGGCTACATCATCGAGAACAAGGTCCCGGCGGTGGGGCAGGAACTGCACCGCTTCATCGCGCGAGCCAAGGTCTCCAGCCAGGGGTTGGGCAATACGCCCTATACGGGCATGGGCATCGCCCAACTCGCCAATTCACTGCGCAGCAGCAGCGTCATCACCGTCGCGGGAACGGGCTCCACGGCCACGGTCCGCCACGGCCTGGGGGCGACGGACGGCCGGATCGTGCTCGCCGCCGATACCATCACCTCGTCCGGAGACGCCTTCGGGCTGACGCTGGACAAGGTCAACGAAGCGGCCTGCCCCGGGCTGGCGGCCGTCATGCAGCGGGTGTCCGAGCGCATCGTCATCAATAGCGTCACGGTCAAGCAGCCGGGCACGGGCGGTGCGGCGGGAACCTACAACGCCGTGGGCGCGGATGCCGCCTGCACCAGCGGCGACACGAACTCATTTTCCTTTACGGCCCGCTAGGACACGCCATGGCACATATGCCCGTCCGGGCCCACCCGCCGGCTGGCATCGCGGCACGCCAGCGTGGATGGACCCTGATCGAACTGGCCATCGTCGCCAGTATCGCGATGGTTCTCGTCGTCCTGGCGGGCGGCCGCCTGATCCGGGAGGTGGACGACGCGGCCGCACAGGCCACGGGCACGTATCTGCTAGCCATCAAGGGCGCCATGGACGGTTATCTGGTGCGGCACTACGACACGTTGGCCGAGGGTGGATCCGTCGCCGGCGTGGTGTCTGCGCTCGCGCCCACCCTGGATGAGCTGCGGAGTGCCGGCTTGCTTCAAGGCGGGTTTCCCGAGCGCACGCCGTTCAACCAGTCCGTCGCCATCCGCATCGAACGCAGCGCCGCCTGTCCGGGAAACGGGTGCAGGGTGGATGCCCTGATCCACACCTCCACGCCGCTGCGCCCGCCCGGAACGCCGGAGCCGGATCCCGGCGTCCTGGCCCAGGTCGTCATGGCCAGCGGCGGGTACGGCGCCGCGGCTTACCCGGACCAGCCTGCCGTGATGCGTGGCGCGACCTATGCCGTTCCCAATCCGCTGGGCGCGACGGCAGGCGTCGTGGGCGTCGTGGCCAGCCTGGACACCACCATGTTCCAGCAGTTCGTGCGCATGCGCGACAGCCGCAACCCCGACCTGCAAGGCGGGCTGGACGTGAAAGGCGTGGTACGGCTGCACGACTCCCTGGCGCTGCGCGGTCCGGCCGGCGATTGCCTGACGGCAACGAATACCGGCGTCTTGACAGTGCAGTGCGCCGGCGTGCTGCAGGCCAGGACAGGCCTGTTCCGGGCCGACAACGGCAGCGTCGTCCGCATCGACCCCGCCTCGGGCATCGTCGCCAGCCAGCGCATCCACGCCGCCGCCGGGCTGTCCACCGACCGGGGGTCGATCTTCGATGCCGCCGACGCGCAACCCACCTTGCGTGTGGCAGCGGGCCAGATGATCGTCGCAACGGGGGCCGGCCTCGCGCTTTCCGTGGTGGGCCGCGACCTGGTCGGACATGCGGGCGTCTCCGTCGACCGGCTGGGCGTCAGGGAAGTCGCCGCGGCCAACACCGCATGCACGGCCCGGATTTCCTCCCAGGCAGGGGCCAACGCGGAGTTCGCCCGCACGTCCGCGGGCGGGCTGCTGGTGTGCGCCGACGGGACCTGGCGCGAACTCGCGGCACTGGCCTCGACGGGCGGCGCCTGCAACCCCAACGGCGCCTTCGCCACCGACTCCGGCTCGGGCACCGGACTCGTCTGCCGCCTTGGCGTCTGGATGCGCGCCGACGATCTCCTGTCCAGCTACGTCATGACCGGCAGCCAGATCGTCGCGTCCGGCGACAGCGTCCTGAAACCCGCCTGCGGCCGGCTCGGCACCGCCGCCGGAACACCGCTTATCTACCTGCTGCCGCAGATCGAGTCCTCCAAGGCTTCGTCGTTCACTCGCAAGGCCGTGGATGCCGGGGCCGGGTGGCAGGTGCAGTTGCTGGACCACGACGGAACGATTCTTGGCGGCCCGGCCAGGGCCATCGCACAGGTTTATTGCAAATATTGAGGAGAGAGCATGAAGCGAGTCATGGTCTTGGGCGCGGGCTGCGTCCTGGTTGCACTGAACGCCGGCGCGCAACCCGCGGCGCCGCAGATGCGGACGCCGTGGGTGGATTCCACGCATATAACGGGACTGGCGAAGAGGGTGATGCCGGAGAGTGTGGTGCCGTCGCCCCCAAATGAGACGGATCCAGAACCAAGGGCCCCAGCAACCATTCAAGAGTTGCTTGACCGCATGGCTGGCGCAGAACTGTACTTCCGCGAGTTGTGGGATGGTCGAAGTGGTTGGAACGAGCTGCCCGCCGTCCTGCGTGTTGTGGTGAAGGGAAGCGGCGCGGAAGTCCAGTCGCATGGGCAGTGGACCAATCAGTGGTCTCGGGTGTGCGTTCTAACACCACTGGATACCAGGTGTACGGTCACTCCTGGCTCCATGGGCGTGAATCTCGTGATGGAGATCAGCAGTTCAGCCATCACCGTTGCCGGGGCATCGTGTCTTCCCTGGTACATGGGCGGCGCCAGTGCTTGGGCCACATACACGTGGGACCATTACAGCAGCGGATATGGCAAGTTTTCTAACCAGAACCGCCATCAGCAGCCTGCTGGCAACGGCTACTCCGGATATTTTCTCCAGAATGGGAGCTTTCACTCCTCTTGCTACTACGAGATGCCAGGTTAGAGCTTGGAAGAGGGAGCCCCCTCTTCCAAGTTAGTGGACATTCCTCGTTGTGAATGTCCAGGTTTTTCCAGTGCTGTTTCCCGCCTGGGTTGCTTCGATTTCCACCCTGTAGGGTTTGCCTGGTTCGAGTTCGGCGATGGGCAGAAGAAATATGCAACTGCGATGTGTAGCTGTCAAATTGTCGTCGTTGACAATCTGGGCATCGACGGCTTTGTCGACGCTTACGGAAGGGTGCCGAAGGAGTCGGATCTTGATTGGAGTTGCGCTCTTCTCTTCTTTCACTGCGGCTCGCAAGACTTCGAGAGGGGCGTAGTTGCCTTCCGATGAGCAGAACATGATCGGTGTGCCGCTAACGGGTAGATCAGGGGCAGGGTTCGGCAATTCGCTCGAAGGAAGGAAGCGAGGGTTGACGCCCATTTGCAGGTCAGTCGGCCAGTGCCAAATTGATCGAGCGGGAAGGAGGTTTGCGGTCGTTGTACCTAACGTGATGCTGGTGCTGTTAAGAAGCGCAGGTGTTGTCGTCGAGTCCACTCCCAAACCCACTTGATTGGCGCGTGGTTCCAGCAATCCGTGCAGGTGGTAAACCGAATGCAAGAGAGATTCAATCGCTTCGATTCCTGGAGTGGCATAAGTGATGACCTCTGCGAGCGTCCTTCCCGAGTATCCCTGAGCGGTAGCTCTTGCTGCATGGTTCGTCCCCGTGAACCACGGTTTATTCGGATCCTCTCCATGCCCCACCACATAATTCCTGACCTGATACGTCGCATGCGCCTGCGCGGCCGCATCCAACTGAGCATTCTGTTTCACGGCGCTGACCCCCGCCGCCAGGCGGGCTTCGTTCAGTCGCGTGAACGCGGCCAGCTTGTCGCCCGTATGGCTGGACGTGGGCATGTCGGTGATCGGCCTGCTGGTTTCCTGGCCGGGAGGCGGTGCAGGCGGGGCAGGGGGGGAGGATCCTCCGCCGTCGCCTCCGCCGCCGCAGGCGGCCAGCATGACAGTCAGGGGAAGCGCGCAAATGAGGCCGGGGAGGGCCCCTGGCCCGATGGGTCGTGCGGGATGTTTCATGGCAAGCCTTGATGCGATGCCGCCTGGAATTCCCGAGGCGGCGGATGAACCCCTAGCCGGGGGATATCCGGTCTAACGGGTCCCTGGCCCGGCGCAAGATGCGGGGCTCCACGTACGTGCTTGCCGTAGCGATAGAATGTCCGCGTTACTGTTTCCTGTCTGTCACCATGCGTCTGCTTCTCGCGCTTCTCCTGCCCTGGCTCCAGTTCTTCACCATCGGCCGCCCCTTCGCCGGCATCTTCTGCCTGATCCTGCAATTGACGCTGATCGGCTGGATCCCGGCCGCGATCTGGTCGGTCTACGCGCTCAGCCAGTACAAGACCGACCAAAAGATCAAGAAGGCCATGGTCGGCCGGTAGCCGTCCCCCCGGTGTCCGCCGGTTCCGCGGTCCGCCCCCGTTTTCCTGGCTCCTGCCCGGAGGCGCACCCTCGCGCCGCCGTCCCTCTATAATTGACGATTCGATAGTTATCCGGGGATGCAAACGGGTGCAGTTGGCGATTCATCCCCCTACCTGCGTGCAGCGATGAAATCCGCCGAGATCCGTCAGAAATTCCTTCAGTTCTTCGAGTCCAAGGGCCACACCGTGGTGCCGTCCTCGTCGTTGGTGCCGGCCAATGACCCGACCCTGCTCTTCACCAATTCGGGCATGGTCCAGTTCAAGGACGTGTTCCTGGGCAACGAAGTGCGCCCCTACAAGCGCGCGACCTCGTCGCAGCGCAGCGTGCGCGCCGGCGGCAAGCACAATGATCTGGAAAACGTGGGCTACACGGCCCGGCACCATACGTTTTTCGAGATGCTGGGCAATTTCAGCTTCGGCGACTATTTCAAGCGCGACGCCATCCACTACGCCTGGGAGCTGCTGACCACGGTCTACAAGCTGCCCAAGGAAAAGCTGTGGGTCACGGTCTACCAGGAAGACGACGAGGCCTACGGCATCTGGCAGAACGAGATCGGCGTGCCGGTCGAGCGCATCGTCCGCATCGGCGACAACAAGGGTGCGCGCTACGCCTCCGATAATTTCTGGCAGATGGCGGACACGGGCCCCTGCGGTCCGTGCTCGGAAATCTTCTACGACCACGGCCCCGGGATCTGGGGCGGCCCCCCGGGATCGCCCGAGGAAGACGGCGACCGCTACATCGAGATCTGGAACCTGGTGTTCATGCAGTTCGACCGCGACGCGTCGGGCACCATGAACCCGCTGCCCAAGCCCTGCGTGGACACGGGCATGGGCCTGGAGCGGATCGCCGCGGTGCTGCAGCACGTGCATTCGAACTATGAAATCGACCTGTTCCAGAACCTGATCAAGGCCGCGGCGCGCGAAACCGGCTGTGCCGACCTGGCGAACAATTCGCTGAAGGTGATCGCCGACCATATCCGCGCCTGCTCGTTCCTGATCGTGGACGGCGTGATCCCGGGCAACGAAGGCCGCGGCTACGTGCTGCGCCGTATCATCCGCCGCGCGCTGCGCCATGGCTACAAGCTGGGCCAGACCAAGCCGTTCTTCCACCGCATCGTCAAGGATCTGGTGGCCGAGATGGGCGAGGCTTATCCCGAGCTGGCCAAGGCCGAGGCACGGGTGGAGCAGGTGCTGCGCCAGGAGGAAGAGCGTTTCGGGGAAACGCTGGAACACGGCATGAAGATCCTGGACGGCGCGCTGGCCGCGCTGAAGCCGGGCGCCGCGCTGGACGGCGAGACGCTGTTCAACCTGTACGACACCTACGGCTTCCCCGTGGACCTGACGGCCGATATCTGCCGCGAGCGCAACGTGGACGTGGACATGGCCGGTTTCGAGGCCGCGATGACCCGCCAGCGCGAGCAGGCCCGCGCCGCCGGCAAGTTCAAGATGGCCGCCGGCCTGTCGTACGACGGCGCCAAGACGGTGTTCGAGGGCTACACGCACCTGGCCGCGCAAGGCAAGGTCACGGCCCTGTATGTGGATGGCGCCTCGGTGCCGCGCATCGAGGCCGGCCAGGCCGCGGTGGTGGTGCTGGACCGCACGCCGTTCTACGCCGAGTCGGGCGGGCAGGTGGGCGATGCCGGCGTGCTGGTGCAGGGCGCGGTGCGTTTCGACGTGGAAGACACCCAGAAGATCCAGTCCGACGTGTTCGGCCATCATGGCAAGCTGGTGTCGGGTTCGCTGGCGGTGGGTGACACGGTCGATGCCCAGGTGGATGAAGTCCGCCGCGCGCGCACGATGCGCAACCACTCGGCCACCCATCTGATGCACAAGGCGCTGCGCCAGGTGCTGGGCGAGCACGTGCAGCAGAAGGGCTCGCTGGTCGATCCGGACAAGACCCGCTTCGATTTCGCGCACGACGCGCCCATGAACGCGGACCAGATCGCTCAGGTGGAAGCCATCGTCAACCGCGAGGTGCTGGGCAATACGCCGGTGCAGGCGCAGTTGATGGCCTACGACGATGCCGTCAAGGGCGGTGCGATGGCGCTGTTCGGCGAAAAATACGGCGACGAAGTGCGCGTGCTGGACATCGGCTTCTCGCGCGAACTGTGCGGCGGCACGCACGTGGGCCGCACGGGCGACATCGGCCTGTTCAAGATCGTGAGCGAAGGCGGCGTGGCCGCCGGCGTGCGCCGGGTCGAGGCCATTACCGGCGACAACAGCCTGTCCTATCTGCAGAACCTGAACGCCACGCTGGCCTCGGCCGCGGGCGCCCTGAAGGTGCAGCCGGGCGACCTGCCGGCGCGCATCGGCCAGGTGCAGGACCAGTTGAAGAGCCTGGAAAAGGAAATCGCCCAGCTCAAGAGCAAGCTGGCCAGCAGCGCCGGCAATGACCTGGCGGCCTCGGCGGTCGAGGTCAAGGGCGTGAAGGTGCTGGCCGCCAAGCTGGACGGTGTCGATCCCAAGTCGCTGCGCGAGACCGTGGACCAGCTCAAGAACAAGCTGAAGTCCGCCGCCATCGTGCTTGCCGCCGTCGACGGCGGCAAGGTCAGCCTGGTGGCCGGTGCCACGGCCGACGTGTCGGGCAAGGTCAAGGCGGGCGATCTGGTCAATTTCGTGGCCCAGCAGGTGGGCGGAAAGGGCGGCGGCCGGCCGGACATGGCGATGGCCGGCGGCACGGATCCCTCGGGTCTGCCGCAGGCGCTCGCCAGCGTGCAGGGCTGGGTCGAGGGCCGCCTGTGAGCGGCGTGGCGGGAGAAGGCGTGATGAATACCGAACCGGTGGCGTTCGACCTCGAGGTGGATGCCAAGGGACTCAAATGTCCCTTGCCCATCCTGCGCGCCAAGAAGGCGCTGGCGACGCTCGAGAGCGGTCAGGTGCTGAAGGTCGTGGCCACCGACAAGGGGTCGGTGCGCGATTTCCAGGCCTTTTCCAAACAGACCGGCAACGAGCTGCTGGCGCAGGAAGACGACGGCGAAGTATTCGTCCACTACATGAAACGTCGCTGACAGATCGCGCGAGGTTTTGCCCGCCGGGCGGCACTGAACCTGCCGCCCGGCGGCGAGTCATACCGCAGCCGGCGTCCGCTGGCGCAACCGTTCCCCCAAGGTGATCCCCATGCGGCTACCGTCCTTGCGTTGGCTTCTGGTCCTGGCGCTGCTCGTCGTGGGCGGCTTGGCGGCGCTGGCCGTACGCGACCGCGCCGCGCGTCCGGTCGTGACCGGGCCGATCAGCGCCATCGTGTCCTTCGGCGACAGCCTGAGCGATGTCGGCACCTACAATCCCGGAGCGGCTTATCCCGACCCGGCCACGCGCAGCGCGACGGGACAGCGTTTCACGACCAAGCCCGGGGAGGTCTGGGTGGAGGTGGTGGCCGACGCGCTGGGCCTGCCGGTCAAGCCCAATCAGCAGGTCGATTTCGGCCCGCTCGGGCAGGGCGGCCGCATCGTGGACCTGGGCGGCAACGGCTATGCGCAGGGCGGCGCCCATATCGAGACCGACGCCGAGACGGCGCCGGCCCCGGACGGCATCCCGGCCGATGGCGGGCTCCAGGGCGAGACCGCCATTTCCATCAAGACCCAGATCGACCGCTACCTGGCCGAGCACAAAGGTTTCGACGGGACGGAACTGGTGCTGGTGCAGGGCGGGGGCAACGATTTCCTCGATGCCTTCCAGGCTCTGGGGGAAACCGAGCCCGAACCCGCTTCCGATGCCGACGACCAACTGGAGGCACTGGTACGGGCCAAGGCGGCCGCCATGGTGACTCAGCTCAAGCGGCTGGCCGCGGCCGGCGCCAAGCGGATCGTATACGTCAACCTTCCCGACCTGGGCATGCTGCCTTTTATCCGCAATACCGAGTTGGAGGACATGGCTACCGACGTGTCCGAAGGCTACAACGAACTCGTGGCCGGGGAGCTGTCGGGAACGGGCGTGCAGGTGTTCGACCTGGCCGGCCTGATCGACGCTGCCGTCGACGATCCCGCCGCGGTGGGCCTGACCGTGACCGACAAGCCCGCCTGCACCAACTACGATGCGTCGCAGGGTGAGGTGGACGCGTTGCTGTGTACCCCCGCCACGCTGGTGGAGCCGGATGCCGACCAGCATTATCTGTTCGCGGACTCCATGCATCCGACCACGGCCGGGCACCGGCTATGGGGCGAGAAAGTGGCGGCGTTCATCCATGATCGCTTTGGCGCGGTGGTCAAGCCGATACGCGTGGCCAGGGAGACGACGGCTCGCTGAGCCTGCCTGGGACCCCTGGCGGCAGAGGAGGGCGCAGGGGCCAAGGACATCATATTCTCTGGGCTTTCGGCGCATGCTGGCGCAGCGACGCCACCATGCGAGTCTGCCACCCTGGACCCGTGCGTTTCCATTGATCCAGCACGTCAGGGGGAAGCCTCAGGCTGATGGCCACTGTGGCAGCGGCCGATTTCGGGCGCCCCCGCCTGAGCACCTTGTTGCCATCGCGCAGTTCCGCCCGTTCGAACCATTCGTCCGGAAGTTCAGGGGCATCATCGGGGTCGACCCACTTGCTCCCAGTATCTTTTCTGTTCCCGTTCATTGGCTTTCCTGAAACTGATGATGCGTCGGCTGTTGCCGCGCAGTGTCCAGACGGCGACTACGAGGCGTTCGTCCAGGAGGCCGAGCGTGATGTACCGGCATTCGCGATAGTCGCGGCGCTTGTCGGGTAGAGTGAGATGGAACCCGATGAAGATTTTTCCCGCATGCCGCATGTCCAGTCCACGTTCGATCAAGGTCGTGGTACGTTTCGCTGCATCGTAGGTGATCCGCATTTATTGTATATACGTTAATTCGAAAAAAGCAAGAGGCTGCTCCAGTATCTACAGGGCGATGCGGGAAGATAATTTGAGGAAATGCGGACGGACAGATTGGTCCGCCGCTGAACCCAGAGCTTTTTGTTTCGAGCGCAATGAAAAAAACGACCCAGTGGGTCGCTTTTTTCATGCTCGGCGCTGAGACCGGTCTACCCCAGTTTCACCCGCTGCTCCCGCACCTTGTCCAGCGTGTCGCTGAATTGGGCCAGCCGGGCGCGTTCCTGCTCCACCACCGCGGGCGGAGCGCGATCGACGAAGCTGGCATTGCCGAGCTTGCCGTTGGCCTTGGCGATCTCGCCTTCCAGGCGGGCGATTTCCTTGTCCAGCCGGACCTTCTCGGCGGCCACGTCGACCTCGATGTGCAGCATCAGGTGGGCGTCGCCCACTACCTGCACGGGGGCGCCGACGACGTCGGGCAGTTGGTCGACCACCTTGACCTCGGTCAGCCGGGCCAGGGCGGCCAGGTAGGGCGCATTGCGTTCCAGTGCGGCGCGGTTGCCGGTGGCGTTCAGCGGCGCCTTCTGCGAGGGCGGCACGTTCATTTCGCCGCGCAGCGCGCGCACGGCGTCGACCTGGGCCTTGAGCTCGGCCATCGCGGCTTCGGCGGCCTCGTCGATTTTCCCGGCCTGCGCGGCGGGATAGGGTTGCACGCCCACGCTGGTGGATTCGTCGGCACGGCGCTTGCCGGCCGCCACAGAGACCTTCTGCCAGAGTTCTTCCGTGATGAACGGGATGACGGGGTGGGCCAGCCGAAGCACGGTTTCCAGCACGCGGATCAGGGTCTGGCGGGTGCCGCGCTGTTCGGCCTCGTTGCCGTTCTGCAGCTGGACCTTGGCCAGTTCCAGGTACCAGTCGCAGTATTCGTCCCAGACGAAGCGATACAGCGCGGTGGAGATGTTGTCGAAGCGGTAGTCGTCGAAGCCCTTGGCGACCTCGGCTTCGGTGCGCTGCAGCTGGCTGATGATCCACTTGTCGAATACCGACAGTTCCACCGTGGCGCCGGCCTGCACGCCGCAGTCCTTGCCTTCGACGTTCATCAGCACGAAGCGGGTGGCGTTCCACAGCTTGTTGCAGAAGTTGCGGTAGCCTTCGCAGCGCTTCAGGTCGAAGTTGATGTTGCGGCCCAGCGTGGCGTAGGCGGCCATGGTGAAGCGCAGTGCGTCGGCGCCGAAGGCCGGAATCCCCTCGGGAAATTCCTTGCGGGTCTTCTTGGCGATGCTTTCGGCCTGTTTGGGGTTCATCAGGCCGGTGGTGCGCTTGGCCAGGAGGCCGTCCAGGCCGATGCCGTCGATCAGGTCGACCGGATCCAGGGTATTGCCCTTGGATTTGCTCATCTTCTGGCCTTCGGCGTCGCGGATCAGGCCATGCATGTAGACGTGCCTGAACGGGACCTGGCCGGTGAAATGGGTGGTCATCATGACCATCCGGGCGACCCAGAAGAAGATGATGTCGAAGCCGGTGACCAGCACGGACGAGGGCAGGTAGCGCGCCAGGTCGGGCGTCTGTTCGGGCCAGCCCAGCGTGGTGAACGGCACCAGCGCCGACGAGAACCAGGTGTCCAGCACGTCCGGATCGCGGGTAAGCGCGCCGGTGTAGCCGGCGGCCGCGGCCTTGTCGCGCGCTTCCTGTTCGCTCCTGGCCACGAAGATGCGGCCGTCGTCGGCGTACCAGGCGGGAATCTGGTGGCCCCACCAGAGTTGGCGCGAGATGCACCAGTCCTGGATGTTGTTGAGCCACTGGTTGTAGGTGGTGGTCCAGTTCTCGGGGTAGAACTTGACGCGGCCGTCGGCCACCACGTCCAGCGCCACCTGGGTGATCGACTTGCCGGGATGGTGGGTGCCCTCGGGCGCCGGCTTGCTCATGGCGACGAACCACTGGTCGGTCAGCATGGGTTCGATGATGGCGTTGGTGCGGTCGCCGCGCGGCACCATCAGCTTGTGCTTCTTGACCTCGGCCAGCAGGCCCTGGGCGTCGAGGTCGGCGACGATGCGGGTGCGGGCCTCGAAACGGTCCAGCCCGCGGTAGGTCTCGGGCGCCTCGTCGTTGATGCGGCCATCCAGCGTCAGGACGGAAATCATGGGCAGGCCGTGGCGCTGGCCCACCGCATAGTCATTGAAATCGTGCGCGGGTGTGACCTTGACCGCGCCGGTGCCGAATTCGCGGTCGACGTAGTCGTCGGCGATGACGGGAATCAGGCGGCCGGTCAGCGGCAGGCGGACCTGCTTGCCGATCAGGGCCTGGTAGCGTTCATCGTCCGGATGCACCATGACGGCGACGTCGCCCAGCATGGTTTCGGGACGGGTCGTGGCCACGACGATGGCGGCATCGCTGCCGTCCACCGGGTAGCGGATGTGCCACAGGTGGCCGTCTTCTTCCTCGCTGACCACTTCCAGGTCGCTGACGGCGGTCAGCAGCTTGGGGTCCCAGTTGACCAGCCGCTTGCCCCGATAGATCAGGCCCTGCTCGTACAGCCGCGTGAACACCTCGGCCACGCCGCGCGACATGTCCTCGTTCATGGTGAAGTATTCGCGCGTCCAGTCGGGCGAGGTGCCCAGCCGGCGCATCTGGCCGGTGATGGTGCCGCCGGAGTGCTGCTTCCACTCCCAGACCTTCTCGACGAACTTGTCGCGGCCCAGGTCGTGGCGGCTGATCTTCTGCGCGTCGAGCTGGCGCTCGACCACGATCTGCGTGGCGATGCCGGCGTGGTCGGTGCCCGGCACCCACAGCGTGTCGAACCCGCGCATGCGGTGGTAGCGCGTCAGGCCATCCATGATGGTCTGGTTGAAGGCGTGGCCCATGTGCAGCGTGCCCGTCACGTTGGGCGGCGGCAGTTGGACGGTGAAGGCCTGGCCGTTGTCGGGGCCCTGGACGTGTACCCCGGCCTTGAAGTCCCCCCGTTGTTCCCACAGCGGATACCAGCGCGCCTCGATGGCGGCCGGCTCGAAGCTCTTGGGCAGTTCGTCGGTCTCGGTCTGAGATTGGGGAGAGGCTGAGGTCATCGGTGTTCCGGAAATACGTCGGTCGGGCGCGCGGCGGTGCGCCGCAGGCGCCAAACCCATGATTTTAGTGGATTCTGCGGCGGCTGGCGGCTGCCCGCCGGGGCGTCAGCGCGGGGGAAGGGGCTTGCTCTGGACGGCCGCGCGCCGGATCAGTTCTTTCTGGACGGCCTCGTCCACCAGCCGGCCGAGTTCCTCGCGCAGGTTGTAGGCGATGTCTTCCAGGGCGCGGGCGGCCGCCACTTCCAGCGAGGCCCGCATGCGCGTCTTCAGCAAGGGCTCCACCCGGTCGAGCAGGTCCTGCAGGATGGCGGCGCGCAGCGTCTCGATGCCGTCCTCGTCATGCGGCCTTGGCGCGGGGGTGGCCGGCGCCGCCGGGGCGGGCCAGGAGGGGGAAGGCTGCGGGGGCGCCGCTTCGGCCTTCCGGACCGGCTGCGGCAGGTCCAGGACTTCGGTCAGGAGCGGGATGCCCGCATCGTCGCGCGGAGGGAAAGGGGCTTGCATATCGGCTCAGGGCATCTGGTGGCGCGACACGTCGTGCCGCACGATGTTGTGGCCGCATTCCTGGTAGAAGCGCCAGCGCGCCCGCGCCGCCTCGCGGTCGGCGGGATCGTTGGTGACGACCTCGATGACGCGCTGGAAGCGGGTGTAGATGGGCGGCCAGGTGTCGTCCAGGTTCAGCAGCCAGTCGTGGTGGGGCGTGGGCGCGTCCGAGGCGGTCAGCACGACGGGGGTGTCGGCCGCCAGCGGATCGTTGACGCGGACGTGGGGGATGAAGGAGATGTCGTCCAGCGCCCAGAGCATCTGATCGAAGGCGTTCAGGCGCCCCGTGTCGCGGCAGTACACCACCAGCCGGTGGCCCGCCTGGTGGCGGCGGGTGGCGATCTGGCAGGCGGTGCGCAGCCGGTCCGGAGCGCTGAAGGCGAAGTCGATTTCGGTCATGGGCGGGACGGCGTCAGACCAGGGACAGCAGGTATTGCGTCAGCAGCGGAACGGGGCGGCCGGTGGCGCCCTTGTCCTTGCCGCTGCGCCAGGCCGTGCCGGCGATGTCCAGGTGCGCCCAGCGGTAGCCCTTGGCGTAGCGCGACAGGAAGCACGCGGCGGTGACGGCGCCGGCCGGCGGGCCGCCGATGTTGGCCATGTCGGCGAAGTTGGACTTGAGCTGTTCCTGGTAGTCGTCGTCCAGCGGGAGGCGCCACACCGGGTCCAGCGCCTGGCGCGACAGGCTGGTCAGGGTGTCGGCCAGCGCGTCGTCGTGGGTGAAGAGGCCGGTGTTGATGTGGCCCAGCGCCGTGACGCAGGCGCCGGTCAGCGTGGCGATGTCGATGACGGTGGAGGGCTTGAAGCGTTCCACGTAGGTCAGGGCGTCGCACAGGATCAGCCGGCCCTCGGCGTCGGTGTTCAGGATCTCGACCGTCTGGCCGGACATGGTGGTGACCACGTCGCCCGGCTTGTTGGCGCGGCCGCTGGGCAGGTTCTCGCATGCGGGCACGACGCCGATCACGTCCAGCGGCAGGCCCAGCTCGGCCACGGTGCGCAGCGTGCCGAACACGCTGGCAGCGCCGCACATGTCGTATTTCATTTCATCCATGCCGGCGGCCGGCTTGAGCGAGATGCCGCCCGCATCGAACGTAATGCCCTTGCCGACCAGCACGACCGGGCCGTTGGCGCCCGCCTTGCCGCGCCCCGCGGGTTTCTGCCTGGCGCCTTCGTAGCGCAGCACGATGAACTTCGGCGGTTCGTAGGATCCGCGCGCCACCGACAGGAAGGAGCCCATCTTCAGCGCCTCGATCTGCTTGCGGTCCAGCACCTCGATCTTGAGCTTGTGCGACTTGCCCAGCTTCTTGGCGGTCTCGCCCAGGTAGGTGGGGGTGCAGACGTTGCCGGGCAGGTTGCCCAGGTCGCGCGCGAGCGACATGCCGTTGGCGATGGCGCTGCCTTCGCGCAGGCCGGCCTCGGCCTCCTTGGCCTCGGACCGCTCGACCGCGAGGACCAGGCGCGCCAGCTTGGGGCGGCTGACGGCGTCGCGCTTGCCGAAGGTGGCGTCGAAGCGGTAGGTGACGTCGCCCGCCGCGATCGCGGCCAGCCGCGCGCGGGTGCGGACGTCGGCCGACTGCATGGGAACGGCGGCCAGCGCCGACACGGTCTCGGTCACGCCCAGCGCCGCGACGGCGGCGAGCGCGGCGCGATGGGCGGCGGCCAGCGCCTTGGGCGACAAGGCCTCCTGCGAGCCCAGTCCGGCCAGCACGACCCGCTGGGCCGCCACGCCGGGCAGGGACCTCAGCACCAGCGTTTCGCCCGTCTTGCCCTTGAAGTCGGCCTTGACGGCGGCGCGCACCGCGCCCTTGGCCGCCCGATCGACGGCATCGGCCGCCTGCGTCAGCACGCCGTCGGCATGCACGCCGACCACCAGCGCGGCGGTCTTGATTTTCTCGGGGGCGGAGGTCTGTGTGCTAAAGTCCATGCGCGATTCTTCCTGTATGTAGTCGCGAGATTGTCAATTATCCCGCAGATGCGGGCCCCTCGCACAGGCCAGTACCGTGTCCCTGTTCCAGCGCTCCGTCAAAGACGAACTGACCAGCCATGCCAGCGTCGTATTTTCCACGCTCGTGGTCGTGTGGATCAGCGTGCTGCTGGTGCGCCTGCTGGGCGAAGCGGCGGCCGGCCGCATCGGCGCCGACGTGGTCACGGGCATCGCCGCGTTCTCGTCCATCAACGCCCTGCCCACCATCATCGCGGTCTCGGTGTTCATCGCCGTGTTGACCACGGTCACCCGCAATTACCGCGAATCCGAGATGGTGGTCTGGTTCTCCAGCGGCCTGAGCCTGGCCGATTGGTTCAAGCCGATTCTCCGCTTCGCCATCCCGTCGGCGGTGCTGATCGCGACGCTGACCCTGGCGGCCTCGCCCTGGGCCCAGAAACAGATCGCCGAGTACCGCCAGCGCTACGAACAGCGTTCCGACGTCTCCAAGGTCGCGCCGGGCCAGTTCCTCGAGTCCAGCGGAATCGACCGCGTGTTCTACGTGGAGTCCGCCAACGACGCCGTGGACCGGGTCAACAATGTGTTCGCGCGGTGGATAGAGAACGGCCGGCTGAACGTGCTGGTGTCGGGCGGGGGCATGCTTGAGGACCAGCCCAACGGCGACCGCTTCATGGTCCTGGAGTCCGGCCATCGCTACGAGTTCGTGCCGGGCACCCCGCAGTTCCGGCTGATGAGCTTCGAGAAATACGGCGTGCGTATGGAAAGCAAGGGGCCGCCTTCCTCGGACGACCTGTCCACCAAGGCGCGCTCGACCATGCAGTTGCTGCGCGAGGGCGGGCAGGGCGCCGCCGGCGAATTGCTGTGGCGCGTCAGCATGCCGCTGCTGGCCATCAACCTGGCGCTGCTGGCCATTCCGCTGGGCGCGGTGAACCCGCGGCTGGGCCGCTCGGGCGACGTCGTGATCGCGCTGCTGGTGGCCCTGTTCTACCTGAACATGGTCAACCTGGCCAAGGCCTGGGTGAACAACGGCAGGGTGGATTTCTTCGTCGCCCTGGTGGGCCTGCACGGCGCCGTTGCCGCGCTGACGGCGCTCCTGATGTATTTCCGTCTCAGGGTGAGGGCGCCGAAACGGTCCTAGAGCAGGGCCCGGCATGGCGGCAGTGCGGCCGCCATGCTGCGAAATCCGACTATGCTAATTACTAAATATAATAAATAGCTTGTCGTATATTACATTATGATCTATGGGTTGCCACGACCCTACGTCCGGGTTGGATGGCAGATCCATAGTGAACCGCACCATGAACCTGCAGCAATTCAAATTCGTCCGGGAAACCGTGCGCCGCGACTTCAACCTGACCGAAGCCGCGAGAATGCTCTACACGTCCCAGCCGGGGGTGTCCAAGGCCATCATCGAACTGGAAGACGAACTCGGCGTGAAGATCTTCGAGCGCCACGGCAAGCGCATCAAGGGCCTGACCAAGCCCGGCCTGGCCGTTTCGCAGATCGTCGACCGCATCATGCGCGAGGTCGACAACCTCAAGAAGGTCAGCGATGAATACGCCCGGCGAGACGAGGGCGGCCTGACCATCGCCTGCACGCACACCCAGGCCCGCTACGCCCTGCCGCAGGTCATTCCCGCCTTCCGCAAGCTGTTTCCCAAGGTCCACCTGTCGCTGATCCAGGGCAGCCCGGGCCAGTTGGCCGACATGGTGCTGAACGAGCAGGCCGACCTGGCGGTCGCGACCGAGGCGCTGGCGCTGACGCCCGGCATGGTCACGCTGCCCTGCTATACCTGGGAGCACGTGGTGGTGGTCACCCCTGACCACCCCCTGGCCCAGCTGACGTCGTCCCAGGCCAAGAAACTGACGCTGGAGCAGCTCGCGCAGTATCCCGTCATCACCTATGACCGCGCTTTCGCCGGCCGCAGCGCGATCGACCAGGCCTTCGGTTCGCAGGACGTCCATCCGGACTTCGTGCTCGAGGCCATCGACGCCGACGTCATCAAGACCTACGTGGAACTGGGGCTGGGGATAGGGATCATCGCCGGAGTCGCCTACGACCCCAGGCGCGATACCGGACTGGTGGGGCTTCCCGTGGGGCGGCTGTTCGGCATGCATACCAGCCGCATAGGCGTGAAGTCCGGCACCTTCCTGCGGGACTACGTCTACACCTTCGTCGAATTGCTGGCGCCCAGCCTGACGCGCGAGGTGGTCCAGAATGCGATCAAGCCCTCGGACCAGGCCTGACAGAGTTTTCCTATCTCCGACGCGATGTCGATCAGCTTAATCAAATGAGAATTCATATCATTCTTGTTGACTCTATAACGAGAATGATTATCATTTGTCGAAAGCAATCGACATCACGGAGATCGTCATGGCAGTCAGCGCAGTCGTGGTCGGGGCCGACCGGCTAGGCAACATCCCGGACCTGCTCAAGGGCCACAACATCGCCATCACCCACCACATCAGCGGGCGTGATCCGGCGCACCAGAAGAAGACGCTGCAACTGCCGTCGGGCACGGAGTTGCTGATCCTGTTGACGGATTTCCTGGGCCACAACGTGATGAAGGCCTTCCGCCAGGCCGCCCAGCGCTCGGGCATACAGGTGGTGGCCTGCCGCCGATCGGTGTGTTCGATGCAGCAGGCGCTCGAGAACTGTGGGTTGTGCGGCGCGGAGGCGGGCGCGCCGTGCGCGCGCATCGCGCAGGAAGAGGTCAGCGTGAAGCTGATTCCGAGGAGGCCAGCCGGCGGGCGCCGTTGAAGCGCTTCTTCCAGTAGGCCATGTCCATGCTTTCGACGCGCACGACCCCTCCCGACGAGGGGGAGTGCACGAAGCGGCCGTCGCCCAGGTAGATGCCCACGTGCGAGAACTTGCGGCGCAGGGTGTTGTAGAACACCAGGTCGCCGGGTTGCAGGTCGCCGATGTCGATGGGGTCGCCGACCCGGCTGATTTCCTCGGCGCGGCGCGGCAGTTGCAGGCCCAGGACTTCGCGGCTGACGTAGGTCACCAGCCCGCTGCAATCGAAACCGGCCTCGGGCGACGAGCCGCCCAGGCGGTAGCGTACGCCCAGGTAGTTCAAGGCGTAGGCCGCCAGTTCGGCTTGGCCGCCCACGCCGGCGTCTGCCTTGTCGTCCTGCCATTGGCCCGACAGGATCTTTTCCGGATCCGGGGACTCACGGGACGGCAGGGAGGAAATGCTGTCTTTCCAGGACGGGATTGGATGGCTGGGAAGGCTGTAGCGCGCCACGCGCTTGGCGGGCGTGTCGACAGCGGCCGAGGAACCGTTCTGGGAGGGGGAGGGCGATTGCGTGGCGCACCCGGCCAGCACCGCGGATCCCACCAGCATGGCCAGCTTCCCGCCCGCTTTCCGGACCTTCGCCCCGCCGGCCGGGAATTGCGGCCGGGATGCAGGGAGGCGGAAGTGAAAGCGAGCCTTTTTCATTCGTATAGGGGGATGCTGGGCACAAGATGATACAAAAGTGGCGCTAAGATACCTCTTTGACGGCGCCCAGGTCAATGCACTTGTGCGTGCAAAGCTATAAATCCAGCATGGGGACGCCCTACAATCCCCGTTTTTCCCCCAACGAGGATTCCGCTCCATGAAGACCAAGCACGTCCTGACCGCCGACGACGTCAAGAAGATCCTGGCCGCCGCCGAAGCCGAGGCGCTCGCCAACAAATGGGCCGTTTCCATCGCCGTGGTCGACGACGGCGGCCACCTGCTGGGCCTGCTGCGCCTGGACGGCGCGCCCGCCATCTCGGCCCACATCGCCCCTTCCAAGGCCCATACCGCCGCGCTGGGCCGCCGCGAATCCAAGGTCTACGAAGACGTCGTCAACAACGGCCGCACCTCGTTCCTGTCCGTGCCCACCATCCATGGCATGCTGGAAGGCGGCGTGCCGGTCGTGGTCGAGGGCGAGACCATCGCCGCGGTTGGCGTATCCGGCGTGAAATCCAACGAAGACGCGCAAATCGCCCGCGCGGGCATCGCGGCGCTCGGCGTTTAAGCGCGCCGGCCGGGTTGGCAGCCGTGTCCGGGCCGTCCATGCGCGGCGCCCTGAATCCGGGCGTACGCCGGCGCGAAGTCTTCGCCTGGGCGTTTTATGACTTCGCCAACTCCGGCTATACGACGGTCGTCCTGACGGCCGTCTTCAACGCCTATTTCGTCGGCGTGGTGGCGGGCAATGCCCACTGGGCCACGCTGGCGTGGACGGCGACCCTGTCGCTGTCCTACCTGATCGTGATGCTGGCCATGCCGGGCCTGGGCGCCTGGGCCGATGCCCAGGCCGCCAAGAAACGGCTGCTGGCGGCCAGCACCGTGGGCTGCGTGGCGGCCACGGCGGCGCTGGCGCTTGCCGGGCCGGGCGGCTTCTGGATCGCGGTACCCGCGATCATCATCTCCAACGTCTGCTACAGCGTGGGCGAATCGGTCATTGCCGCCTTCCTGCCCGAACTCGCCCGGCCTCAGTACCTGGGCCGCGTATCCGGCTGGGGGTGGAGCTTCGGCTACGTGGGCGGCATGCTGACCCTGGGGTTATCGCTGGCGGTCGTGATCGCGGCGCAGGCCGCGGGCCGGCCCGCCACCGACTTCGTGCCCTGGACCATGCTGGTCACCGCCGCGGTCTTCGCCGCCGCCGCCGTGCCGGTCTTCCTGTTCCTGCGCGAGCGCGCCCAGCCCGCCCGCGCACATGGCGAGCGGCCCGGCTTCACGCAGGTCATGCGCCAGCTCGCGGCCTCGTGGCGCGACTCGCGGGCCTTTCCCGATTTTCGCCGGCTGCTGATCTGCGGTGTCTTCTACCAGGCCGGCATCGCCGTCGTCATCACGCTGGCCGCCGTCTACGCCGAGCAGGTCATGCAATTCGGCCAGACCCAGATCATGACGCTGGTGTTCCTGGTCAACATCGCGGCCGCGGCCGGCGCCTTCGTCTTTGGTTTCGTCGAGGACCGCATCGGCCACCAGCGGGCCTTGGCCGCCACGCTGCTGGGCTGGATCGCGATGGTGCTGATTGCCTTTTTCGCCACCAGCCAGGGCGGCTTCTGGGTGGCCGCGACCATCGCGGGCCTGTGCATGGGGTCGAGCCAGAGCGCGGGGCGGGCGATGACCGGCGCCCTGGCCCCGGCCTCCCGCCTGGCCGAGTTCTTCGCGCTCTGGACCTTCGCCACCCGGCTCGCGTCCATCATCGGCCCGTTGACCTACGGCCTCGTGACCTGGGCCACTCAGGGCAACCACCGCCTGGGCATCCTGTCCACCGGACTGTTCTTCGTGATCGGGTTGGCGGTGCTGCGGCACGTCGACATGGCCCGCGGCGTGAGGCGGGGCCACGAGGCCGAAGGGCTCACGCCTTCAGGTAGTTGAGCAGGCCGAGCACCAGTGCGGTCGCCGGCACCGCCGAGGCGGCATACCACTTGACGTAACCGATTTCGCGCCCGACCGAATCGATCTTGGTGTCGAGCCGGCTTTCCATGGCGCGCATTTCGCCGCGCAGGGTTTCTAGGTTTGCTTCCACTTTGCGGTCGAGAGCATGTATGTCCCGCTGCAGGCTCTCGATATCCCGCCGCATACCTTCCTGCCCATAGTCGATTTTCGCATCCATAGCGGAGTCCATCGCGAGCACGACGGCCTTGGCGCGATCTTCAGATACGCCCACGGCTGTCGGGGAATTCCACCCCCTACCCGCTTACGCGGGCCCCCTCAAGGGGGCGAAACCAGCGGACTGGCAAAGCCAGATCCGCGGTTTCCTGGGGGAGGGGGCGACATTTGTGAAATGCTACACCGTTGCTACCGCTGGCAGCCAGTGAAGCCCCGTTGCCGCAACCCAAGACAACGCTACCAGACCCAGGATGCGGTGGATCCGGCTTTGCCGGTCCACCCGCATCGCCCCCTTGAGGGGGCGCCCGAAGGGCGTAGGGGGTGGGCTTCCCTTGCGCGCGTAAGCGCGTAGGGGGGTCAAGCCATTTCAGCGATCTTGACCTTCCAGGTCTTCGGTCCGGTTTCATGCACCGACGTGCCGTTGGAATCCACGGCCACGGTCACGGGCATGTCCTGCACGTCGAACTCATAGATGGCTTCCATGCCCAGGTCCTCGAAGCCCACGACCTTGGCGCCGCGGATGGCCTTGGACACCAGGTAGGCCGAACCGCCCACGGCCATCAGGTAGGCCGACTTGTGCTTGCGGATGGACTCGATGGCGACGGGGCCACGCTCGGCCTTGCCGATCATCGAGATCAGGCCGGTCTGCTCCAGCATCATGTCGGTGAACTTGTCCATGCGCGTGGCGGTGGTGGGGCCGGCCGGACCGACGACTTCGTCGCGCACCGGGTCGACCGGACCGACGTAGTAGATGACGCGGTTGGTGAAGTCCACCGGCAGCTTCTCGCCGCGCGACAGCATGTCCTGGATGCGCTTGTGCGCGGCGTCGCGGCCGGTCAGCATCTTGCCCGACAGCAGCAGGGTCTGGCCCGGCTGCCACGAGGCGACTTCTTCCTTGGTCAGCGTGTCCAGGTTGACGCGCGTGGACTTGTTGTAGTCGGGGGCCCAGTGAACGTCGGGCCATTCGTCCAGCGACGGCGGCGTCAGGATGGCCACGCCCGAGCCATCCAGCACGAAATGCGCGTGGCGCGTGGCGGCGCAGTTGGGGATCATGGCCACGGGCTTGGAGGCGGCATGGGTCGGGAACATGCTGATCTTGACGTCCAGCACGGTCGTCAGGCCGCCCAGGCCCTGGGCGCCGATGCCCAGCGCGTTGACCTTCTCGTACAGCTCGATGCGCAGCTCTTCCAGCTTGTTGCTGGGGCCGCGCTGGAGCAGTTCGTACATGTCGATGTCTTCCATCAGCGACTGCTTGGCCATCAGCATGGCCTTCTCGGCCGTGCCGCCGATGCCGATGCCCAGCATGCCCGGCGGGCACCAGCCGGCGCCCATCAGGGGCACGGTCTTGAGCACCCAGTCCACCAGCGAATCGCTGGGGTTGAGCATGACGAACTTGGTCTTGTTCTCGGAGCCGCCGCCCTTGGCCGCGACCTGCACGTCCACGGTGTTGCCGGGAACCAGTTCCACGCTCAGCACACAGGGCGTGTTGTCGCGGGTGTTCTTGCGCTCGAACTGCGGATCGGCCAGCACCGAGGCGCGCAGCTTGTTGTCCGGGTTCAGGTAGCCGCGGCGCACGCCCTCGTCGCACAGCTCCTGCAGGGTGCGCCGGGTGTCGAAGCGCACGTCCATGCCGATCTTCATGAACACGTTGACGATGCCCGTGTCCTGGCAGATGGGGCGCTTGCCCTCGGCGCACATGCGCGAGTTGGTCAGGATCTGGGCGATCGCGTCCTTGGCCGCCGGATTCTGTTCGCGCTCGTAGGCGCGGGCCAGGTGGCGGATGTAGTCGACCGGGTGGTAGTAGCTGATGAACTGGATCGAGTCGGCGATCGACTGGATCAGGTCTTCTTCCTTGATGACGGTAGTCATGGGCGCTCCGAAAAGAGAAGGGTGGGGCGCTGGCATGCCGCCGCGCCAGGAGGTTGTGGCCGTGCTGTCAGTGTCCGTGGGCGTCCTGCTTGAGCATCGGCGCCATGAGGCGATCGCAATAGGCGATCGCCATCGCGGACAGCAGGAAGGCCAGGTGAATGCCGGTCTGCGCCAGGATGGTCTTGGCGTCGTAGTGCGCGGCGTTGATGAAGGTCTTCAGCAGATGTATGGACGAGATGCCGATGATGGCGGTGCCCAGCTTCACCTTCAGGACCGAGGCGTTGACGTGGGACAGCCATTCCGGCTGGTCGGGATGGCCCTCCAGGTGCAGCCGGGAGACGAAGGTCTCGTAGCCGCCCACGATCACCATGATGAGCAGATTGGAGATCATCACCACGTCGATCAGCCCCAGCACCACCAGCATGATGGTGGTCTCGGTCAGCTTGGTGGGCGGTGCGGCAGGCGCGGCGCCGGGCACGACCGGCATCACGGCCTCGGCCAGCATGGCAATGGCTTCCTTGTTGCCGAACGCCGCTTCGATCAGGTGCACCAGCTCGACCCAGAAATGGTAGACGTACACCCCCTGGGCGACGATCAGGCCAAGGTAGAGCGGCAACTGGAGCCACCGGCTCATGAAGATGAGCTTGGGCAGCGGACGCAGGGGTTCCGTCCGGGAAAGCCCCGGTGGCATAAGAGGGGAAGACATGTTTTCCAGGTAGGCTGGGGCGCGCAGAATGACGGTTTGGCGGGAATTGTATGCCAAGAGGGAGGCCCACCCCCTACGCGCTTCGCGCGCCCTGCACGGGTGAGCCCCCAGCCGCTACGCGGCAGCCCCCCAAGGGGGCCGGGGCCCGCCTTGGGGCGGCCCGGCGCCGGGCCCGTAGCGGGCGGCACTGGCGGACCGGCGGAGCCGGATCCGCTGTGCCCTGGGTGGGTTTGTTGCAGTGCAGCGCGTACGGACCACCGGCTTTCGGTAACCTATGGGTATCCGCCCCTATCACTTCCATCAAAGGACGCAAGGCGATGTCTACCATCGATTCAGTGCTGACCGAGACGCGTGTTTTCCAACCCTCAGCGGAGTTCGTCAAGCAGGCGAACGTTCCCGGCATGGCCGCCTACCAGGCCCTGTGCGACGAGGCCGAGCGCGACTTCGAGGGGTTCTGGGCGCGGCTGGCGCGTGAAACCCTGCAGTGGAGCAAGCCGTTCACGCGGACGCTGGACGAGAGCAATGCCCCTTTCTATAAGTGGTTCGACGACGGCGAGCTGAACGTCTCGTACAACTGCCTGGACGTCAACCTGGCCAACGGCAACGCCGACAAGGTCGCCATCATCTTCGAGAGCGACGACGGCACCGTCACCCAGGTCACCTATCGCGAACTGCACGCCCGCGTGGGCCGCTTCGCCAATGGCATCAAGGCCTTGGGCTACAAGAAGGGCGACCGTTCCATCATCTACATGCCCATGTCCATCGAGGCCGTGGTCGCCATGCAGGCGTGCGCCCGCCTGGGCATTACCCACTCCGTGGTGTTCGGCGGCTTCTCGGCCAAGAGCCTGCAGGAGCGCATCGTCGACGTGGGAGCGACGCTGGTCATCACCGCCGACGAGCAGGTGCGCGGCGGCAAGACCATCCCGCTCAAGCCCGCGGTGGAAGAAGCCTTCGCCATGGGCGGCTGCGAGGCCGTCAAGAACGTCGTGGTCTACCGCCGCACCGGCGGCAAGGTGGCCTGGACCGAAGGCCGCGACCTGTGGATGCACGACGTGGAGAAGGGCCAGTCCGACCAGTGCGAGCCGGTCCAGGTCGAGGCCGAGCATCCGCTGTTCGTGCTCTACACCTCGGGCTCCACCGGCAAGCCCAAGGGCGTCCAGCATGCTTCGGCGGGCTACCTGCTGTGGGCCGCGCTGACCATGAAGTGGACCTTCGACCTCAAGCCGTCCGACGTCTACTGGTGCACGGCCGACGTGGGCTGGGTGACCGGCCATACCTATATCGCCTACGGCCCGCTGGCCGTGGGCGCGACCCAGATCGTGTTCGAGGGCGTGCCCACCTATCCGAACGCCGGCCGTTTCTGGGAAACCATCCAGAAGCACGGCTGCACCATCTTCTATACGGCGCCCACCGCCATCCGCTCGCTGATCAAGGCGGCCGAGGCCAGCCCCGACCATCATCCGAAGAAATACGACCTGTCCAGCCTGCGCGTCATCGGATCGGTGGGCGAGCCCATCAATCCGGAAGCCTGGATGTGGTACTACAACAATGTCGGCGGCGAACGGTGCCCGGTGGTCGACACCTGGTGGCAGACCGAGACCGGCGGGCACATGATCACCCCGCTGCCGGGGGCCACCGGCCTGAAGCCTGGCTCGTGCACGCTGCCGCTGCCGGGCATCATGGCCGCCATCGTGGACGAGACCGGCGAAGACGTCGAACTCGGCAAGGGTGGCTTCCTGGTGGTCAAGCGTCCATGGCCGGCCATGATTCGTACCATCTGGGGCGACCCCGAGCGCTTCAAGAAAAGCTACTACCCCGAGGAGCTGGGCGGCACCTGCTACCTGGCCGGCGACGGCGCCAATCGGGATACCGACGGCTACTTCTGGATCATGGGCCGCATCGACGACGTCCTGAACGTCTCGGGACACCGCCTGGGAACCATGGAAGTGGAATCGGCGCTGGTGGCCCACCCCATGGTGGCCGAGGCCGCCGTGGTGGGGCGCCCGGACGACCTGACCGGCGAGGCCGTGGTCGCCTTCGTGGTGCTCAAGCGGGCCCGGCCCGACGACGCCGAGGCTGCCGAGATCGCCAAGGAGCTGCGCAACTGGGTCGCCAAGGAAATCGGTCCCATCGCCAAACCCAAGGAAATCCGCTTCGGCGACAACCTGCCCAAGACCCGCTCCGGCAAAATCATGCGCCGCCTGCTGCGTGTGGTCGCCAAGGGCGAATCGGTCACGCAGGACGTCTCCACGCTGGAGAACCCGGCCATCCTGGAGCAATTGGGCAAGGCGCTCTGATTGCCGTAGAATGCACGGTTTTGGTGCATTTGTATCCAAAACCGTGGTGCGCACCGCACCATAATAGGGGTCAATCCCTAGTGTCACAGTCCAATTGCGGGCGCAGAATATCGTTATGCAGTGGAGGAGACAAAACCCCTGCAGTCTTTAGAAAAGCAAAACGCCCGCGCGGCCGACGACCTAGAGCGTCGGCCGCCGTGGCTATAAATGCAAGGCGCAGCGGTCTCCTCCATTCTCGCCAAATCGCTCGGTTTGGTGCCTGATCGATTCCCCTTACTGGTTCCTGTTTCTGTGCGTCGCACGGTCTTGTGCATTGCAATGTGCCATCATGGACGCCATTGCTCGACCTTGTGATGGGGGCTTGGCTGCATGGCCTACAGTCTGGTATTATTGCGGGCTCTTCTGCCCAGACTTCTGGGCAGCAAGGACAGGTGGCCGAGCGGTTGAAGGCGCACGCCTGGAACGCGTGTATATGTGAAAACGTATCGTGGGTTCGAATCCCACCCTGTCCGCCAAGGACACCGCAACGGATTGCCGCCGTTGCCCAGAAAGCCGCTTTCCCCTGGGAAAGCGGCTTTTTATTTGGTCCTGGGGTCAGGCACGCTCGTACCAGCCACGGGACCGGTTGACGACGCGCACCACCAGCAGCATGACCGGAACTTCGATCAGCACGCCTACCACGGTCGCCAGGGCAGCGCCGGACTGGAAGCCGAACAGGGCGATCGCGGCGGCCACGGCCAGCTCGAAGAAGTTCGATGCCCCAATGAGAGCGGAAGGGCAGGCGATGTCGTGTTTCTCGCCGACACGCCGGTTGAGCCAATAGGCCAGGCTGGCGTTGAAGAAGACCTGGATCAGGATGGGGACGGCCAGCATGGCGATGACCAGCGGTTGCTGGATGATGGCTTGGCCCTGGAACGCGAACAGCAGGACCAGCGTCAGCAGCAGGGCCGCGATGGACAGCGGGCCGATGCGGGCCATCGCGCGTTCGAAGGCGGCCTGCCCCCGCTTGAGCAGCCAGCGCCGCCAGAGCTGCGACAGGATGACGGGAATGGCGATGTAGAGCACGACCGAGGCCAGCAAGGTATCCCACGGTACGGTGATGGACGAGATTCCCAGCAGCAGGCCGACGATGGGCGCGAAGGCAAACACCATGATGGCGTCGTTCAACGCGACTTGTGAAAGCGTGAATGCGGGATCGCCGCCGGTGAGCCGGCTCCAGACGAACACCATCGCGGTGCAGGGCGCGGCGGCCAGCAGGATCAAGCCGGCGATGTAGCTGTCGAGCTGGTCCTGCGGCAGCCAGGGGGCGAATACCTGGCGCACGAACAGCCAGCCCAGGAGCGCCATGGAAAAGGGCTTGACCGCCCAGTTGACGAACAGGGTGACGCCGATGCCGCGCCAGTGCCGGCGGACCTGGCCCAACGCGGCGAAATCCACCTTGACCAACATCGGGATCACCATGATCCAGATGAGCAGGCCCACGGGCAGGTTGACCTGTGCGACTTCCATGCGGCCGATCACTTGGAAGATGTCGGGGGCGATCTGGCCGGCCGCGATGCCGACGGCGATGCACAGCAGCACCCAGACGGTCAGGTAACGCTCGAAAATGCTCATGGAAGGGGCCGGCGTGGCACACCCCAGCGCCGGATTCTGCGCAGACATGCTGGTTCCTTTATTGCTTGCCAATGCTCCGCAGCTCGTGCTGCAAAGACATGCCGTCCAGCTTCTGGATCGGCAACGCCAGGAACAGTTCGATACGGCGTTTGAGCGCGATGGCTGCATCGTGGAAGGCCTTGCGCTGTTCGTCATCGCCCTCTACCGCGGCGGGGTCGGGCACGCCCCAGTGCGCCGATACCGGCTTGCCCGGCCAGATCGGGCAGGCTTCTCCCGCGGCGTTGTCGCAGACGGTGAAGATGAAATCGAGCGGCGGCGCATCGGCATGCGCAAACTCGTCCCAGTTCTTGCTGCGGTATCCCGTGGTCGGCAAAGCCAATCGCTCCAGGGTGGTCAGGGCCCGCGGGTGCACTTCGCCTTTGGGATGGCTGCCGGCCGAGTAGGCGCGGAAGCGTCCCTGGCCCAACCCGTTGAGCAAGCCTTCGGCCAGGATGGATCGAGCCGAGTTGCCGGTGCAGACGAACAGGACGTTGTAGACCTTGTTTTCCATGGGTGTCTCGTGGGTGGAGTTCATCGGGAAATCAACATGCGGCGCTTGCGCCGGTGCCGGAGATTTCACAGGCGGCGCCTTGGCAGCAGTGTTCGGTCAAATAGCCAAGAAGCCCGTTCATGCGGGGAAAGTCGGCGCGATAAATCAGGTTGCGCCCCTGTTGCTCCACCGTGACCAAGCCGGCATGTGCCAACTCCTTGAGGTGGAAGGACAGGGTGTTGCGGGCAACCTGGAGCTGGTCGGCCAAAGTGCTCGGCGTCAATCCTTCTGGCCCGGCGACGACCAGGGCACGGAAGGCCCGCAGCCGTTGGGCATGGGCCAAGGCGGCGAGCGCGTTGATGGCTTGGGTTTCGTTCATTATTCTACAATACAACATTTATTGAATAATTATGTGAACAGTGCGTTGCAGGTGGATGAATTTCGAAGTCCACCGCCTCGTGCTACGATGATTTCACTCGGGATTTCAGCCTCCCGCTCTTCCAAGATAGACGGTGTCCCGTCCAAGCGCTGGTACTCTCAGCCGGAGTTATCCGTGGACACCGCTACATCAGCATCCTTCCCTTCAGATATTGCCCCCCGCCGGCTTTTGCTGGGCGCGGCTTTGCGTTTTTGGCTGAAGCTGGGGTTTATCAGCTTCGGCGGTCCGGCGGGGCAAATCGCCATCATGCATACCGAACTCGTCGAGCGCCGACGGTGGATAAGCGAAGGGCGATTTCTTCACGCGTTGAACTACTGCATGCTGCTGCCAGGCCCGGAGGCCCAGCAACTGGCGACCTATATCGGCTGGCTGCTGCACCGCACATGGGGTGGCGTGGCCGCCGGGGTTCTTTTCGTTCTTCCTTCCTTGTTCCTCCTGATCGTGCTGTCATGGGTCTATGCCGCATATGGCAACCTGCCCGTGGTTGCGGGTCTGTTCTACGGCATCAAACCTGCCGTCACGGCCATCGTGCTGCACGCCGCACATCGCATTGGCTCCCGAGCCCTGAAGAACCACGCGCATTGGCTCATAGCCGGAGTGGCGCTCCTCGCCATCTTCGCGCTTGGCGCCCCATTTCCGCTTATTGTGGCCATCGCGGCACTGACGGGGTACCTGGGTGGAAGGTGGCGACCGGAGCTGTTTCGAACGGCCGGGGGGCATCACGCAGCGACGCAGGAAGGCGGGCAGGCAGCGCTTATCGACGATGACACGCCGGCACCCGAACATGCGCGTTTTCGCTGGTCGCGGCTGTGCATTCTGCTTATTGCCGGCCTTGCCTTGTGGAGCGTGCCGATGGCCGTGCTGGCAGTGGTATTCGGGTGGCATGGAGCCTATACGCAGATGGGTTGGTTCTTCACCAAAGCCGCGCTGCTTACCTTTGGGGGCGCCTATGCTGTGCTGCCCTATATTTTTCAGGGGGCCGTGGAGCACTACGCCTGGCTGACCCCTACCCAGATGATTGACGGCCTGGCCCTGGGAGAGACCACGCCAGGCCCGCTGATCATGGTCGTGGCCTTCGTGGGTTTCGTGGCCGCCTATTCCCATGAACTGCTTGGTTCGATGTCCCCGTTCATTGCTGGCGCCCTGGGTGCAACGCTGGTGACGTGGTTCACCTTCCTGCCGTCATTCGTTTTTATTCTTGCGGGGGGACCCGTGGTCGAGGCAACAAAAGAGGATCTGAATTTCACGGCGCCGCTGGTTGCCATAACGGCCGCGGTGGTCGGCGTCATCATCAATCTGGCACTGTTTTTTGGCTATCACGTGTTATGGCCTGCCGGGCTGGCTGGGCGATTCGATGGGGTGTCGGCGATCATCGTTGTGGCGGCGGCAGTGGCGCTGTTCCGCTACAAGCGCGGGGTCATCCAAGTGATCGCCGGGAGCGCGATAGCAGGTCTGGCCGTTTCCTTCATGGGCTAGAGATCGAACGCCATGCCGCCAGTCGGCTGCTACAGCTTTGCGCCGACGTAGAACATCAGGATCGACAGAGCGCCTTCACGCTCCTCGACAGAGAGTTGGCTGATGAAGTAGTCAACGTGGAATTTCACGCTCTCGTCGATTGCGTCCATGACCTCTCGCCCCGACTCGCTCATGGCGACATAAGTCACTCGCTGATCGTTGTCGTCGCAGCGGCGGACAACAAGATTTTTCTCCACCAGCATCCTGACCATGCTGGAGGCGAACGACGGGGTAATGTCCAGCCGGGCCGCCACCTGATTGACTTGCAGCTCCATGTTCGCACTGCCGTAGATCTGGATGAGGGCCTGGTGAGCCAATGGATCAAGTCCGAACTTCTTGGCCTGCTCTTCGACGATCCTGAAGACCTTGCGGATAACGTACCGGGCTTCGGCAACGCCTACGAAATAGGCGTGCTTGTCCTCCGTCTCCCTGGCTTTCTCCGCGTTAAGCCCTTTTCGCCGAAGTCTGTCCAGGTTGAGGACCTCTGCCGTGGACGGCACAAATTCGCTGGGTTCGGCCGCTTTGGCTGTAGATCGTTTGGTTTTGACAGTCATCTTCTTCCGCTCTGCTGTGTCTTGCCTTGACCGATCTTTCCTGCTGCTCCTGCGAGATTTGATTGGCCTTCAGGTTGGGCAGCCGTGCGCCACGCAACCCTGTCGATGTATCCAGAAGGAGTGGCCAGAGCCCGGAATAACTTCAGGTCGTTGTTGGCACCAGACATGGATTTCGCAGGTATCGGTCGGGCCGCGGGCGCGTATGGGGAGAAATTGACCGACCCCGGTGAAGTTTCCGCATCCATAGGGCGTTGCCTTGCCGCTGTGCGGGCTGGGACGAGTGCAGTACTTCATGTTCGGATGGCTCCGATTTAGTCCGGCAGGGCGGGGCGTGAGCCCGCGGCGTCATGGCGCACGATGACCTGACTGCCGGACGCCTGGTCCGGCTGTTTCAGGAAATCCTGTTTCCTTCGGTTCTGGCGTATTACGTCGACTAGCACTCCTGGTCGCTGGTAGAGATCAGTCGAAGCCCAACCCCCGCACCTCGAAGTCCACCAGGCGGGCGCCCGGCCATCGATTCTGCCGCACCACCGCCTTGATCTTCTTGACCAGTACGTCGGTGACATGTGACACGGCCAACGGCGCATTCACCGAGGTTCCCCGGACCACGGCCACCCGCCGCTGCAGCGGCGGAGATCCCATCGGCACGGCAGCGAACCGGTTGGCAAGGATGTCTTCCGCGATGGCGATGCCGGCCAGGACCGAATACCCCACCCCCGCGGTAAGCAAGGCTTTCGTCAGGGGAATGTCGTCCGCTTCGGCCACGACATTCAAGGGGATCCTGGCCACGCTGCAGGCTCGCTGAAGAATGTCCCGTACGCTGTGCTCGCCCGAGGGAAGAATCAAGGGAAGCCCCGCCAGCGTCTCCAGCGGTTCGTAGTCGCCCCATTCAGCCTCCAGGCCGCGCGGGCCGACCAGGAACAAGGGCTCGTCCAGCAGCGGAATGACCTCGGTGGCTGGGTGTTCTCTCGGGTTGTAGAGCAGCGCGATATCGATCTCGCCGGCGGCGACCCAGGCCTGCAACTGTCCGGCGATGCCGGTGCGCAGCCGCAGCGGCACCCGCGGGAAGCTCGATCTGACGGCATTCACCAGATCGCCGGCGACCAGGTCGCAGGTGCTGGGCAGCAGGCCCACCGTTACCGTGCCCGCCACGTCGGTCTGGCGCGGCTTGATTTCCTCCACGGTCTGGTCGAGCGCGAACAGCGCCCGCTTGGCTGCCTGGACCAGGATGAGTCCTTCGTCGGTCAGGCGCATGCCCGAGTGGGTTCTTTCGAAGATCTGGCGCCCCAGTTCCTGCTCCAGGAGGCGAACCTGCCTGGAAAGCGCGGGCTGGACGAGGTGCAGTTGCTCGGCTGCCTTGGTCACGCTGCCGGTTTCGGAAATCGCGATGACGGCTCGAAGTTGACGTAGTTCCATGTCGGTCGGATCACAAAGGTTGGCGAAGCGGGGTATGCCGAATATTGATGGCCAGGCAGCGCAACGTTCTATTGGCAAGCGGGGCGGCACCCGCCTGACAATCCAGCTTTCGCTCCACGAGGTGCTCGATGCGCAATATTCTAAAAATTGGCACTGCTTGCTGCATAAGCCTGTTGGGTGGACAGCCTGTCCATGCCGCCGACCAGGATTATCCATCCCGTCCGGTCCGGATCGTCGTCCCTTACGGTCCGGGGGGCATAGGAGACTTCACGGCCCGGGCCCTGGCGAAGGAACTGACCGACTCGCTCAAGGCCACGATCGTCGTCGAGAACAAGCCGGGCGCCTCGGGCCTGGTTGCCATGAATGCCGTCAAGGCCGCCGCGCCGGACGGCTACACCCTGGTGATGACCTCGAACACGACGCTTCCCGCCGCCAGGCACCTGTTCAAGGCCCTGGCCTACGACCCGATGAAGGACTTCGTCCATGTGGGCATGGTCGGCGTGTTCGGCTCGGTAGCCCTGGTTCCGAAAAATTCGCCGTTCAAGACGATTCCGGAACTGGTCGAGTTCGCCAGGAAGAATCCGAACAAGGCATTTTATGGCTACACCAATGCCTCGTCGCAAGTGCCGTCGGAAATGCTGAATGCGCGCGCAGGAATCAGGATGCAGGGGGTCGGCTACAAGGAAGCCGGCCAGGCCTCGACGGATCTGCTGAGCGGCCAGATACCGTTCATGTTCCTGGATACCGTGGCGGCCGCGCCCATATTGCAGAGCGGACGAGTCATCCCGCTGGCGGTCACCCAGACGCAGCAGCTGGAAAAGCTGCCGGAAGTCGCGACGATGACGGACTTCTACCCGGGCTTCGAATTCAGCGGCTTCATTTCGGTGTCGGCTCCGGCGCGTACGCCGCCGGCCCTCGTCGAGAAACTCAACGCGGCGGTGCGCGCCGCATCGGCTTCGGCGTCCTTCCGAACCGCCATCGAGTCCAACGGCATGGTGCCGAAAGCCTTCAGCGTCGCAGAACTGGACGAATTCCTCCAGTCCGAGAACCGCAAGTGGGAGACCTACGCCGCCACCGCCAAATTGGTTCCCCAGTAAGCCGTCTTGCCATTTCGCCCACATTCCTTCAACAGATCGATCACATCAAGATGCCCCACATTCAAGTTTCGACCGACGCCCATATCTACTACGAGGACTTCGGCCAGGGAATCCCTCTCGTCTTCACCCACGCGGGAAGCACCACGCATTCGATGTGGGAACACCAGGTGGACGCCTTGTCGAACGAGTTCCGCACCATTACCTGGGACTGGCGGGGAGTGGGCCAGTCGTCCAAGCCCAATGGGCCGTACACCATCGATACCCTGGTCCATGATCTCGCCACGTTGACCACGACGCTGGGGCTCGAGAATTTCGTGCTGGTCGGACACGGCTTCGGATCGCACGTCGCCATCATGGCCGCGGAAAAGCTGGGCAGGTCCGTGGCCGGATTGGTCCTGACCAGCACGGCGCCATGGTGCTCGGGAAGCCGCGACGGTGTCGAAGGAGGGTTCTCCGACGAGTACCTGGCATGGATGAAGGCCCGGATGGGAAGCGTGGGCGTCAGCAGCGCGGCAGCCTATGCGGCCTTGTTCCGGGAATGGCTGTTCAAGCTGCCGGCCCAGGACGTCGACGTCCACGCCGCCGTGGCCTGCGCCACGCAGACGCCGCTGTTTGTCATGAACAGCTATCGCCGCAGCATCGCGCAGGTGGATCACCGCGAACGTGCCCGGAAGATCGAGGTTCCCACGCTTATCATCCAGGGGCGCCACGACCGCAAGCAACGTTATGGCGGCGCGGTGCACTTCCAGACCCTGATCCCCGGCGCGCGGCTCGAGACCTTCGAGGACAGCGCACATATGCCCCAGGTCGAGGAGATGGGGCACTACAACGAGGTGCTTGCTTCGTTCGCGAAGGGGACGCGCGCGGGGTGACGCGTCCTTCCTGCACCCGCGGAGTCAGCGGCTGATGTGATCGGCCGTTACCGGGCCCCCACGGGCGCATCGGGCCGTGCCGCGCTGACGCTCGACAGAATGGACTCGAAGGTCTCGTGCGTCTGGTGCATCGCCGACGGCGAGGCCGGATCGATCCACAGATAGCTGTAGTAGTACATGCCCAGCAGCGCCTTGAGCCGGAAGCGAGAATACGGCGCGAAGACGCCGGCCTGTTCACCTTCGATCAGGGTTTCCTTCCAGATCCGCTCGTAGCTGGCGTGCAGCGCCAGCACCGTCTGGCGCCGGTCGTCGCTCAGGGACAGGGTTTCCCGGAAGCAGACGGCCAGTTCATCGCGATGGAGGCCGATGACGTCGATGAGTTCGGCGCCCAGGCGCCGCAGCCGCGGCTCCGGGTCGGCGACCTCGGCCTTGGCCAGCTTCGCCTGCTGGAGCAGCTTGGCCATGTAGCGCCGGCATATTTCCTCCAGCAAGTCTTCCTTGCTGGGGAAGTAGTGGTAGAACGCCCCGCGGCTGAGGCTTAGCGCCGCGCACAGTTCGCTCATGCCCACGGCATGGAACCCACGATGGGCGAAAAGCGCCGCCGCGCCGGCCAGGATCCGGTCGCGGTTGGCGGCGAGCTCTTCCGTTTTCCTGTTCACCACGATCTTTGCTGGCGCCTTGCCTCGTCGATGTCAGCGGGAATTGTAATGGGAGCCGGGGTGGGCGCTGCGCGCCGGGTCATGTACACTCCGCATGGCAGACCGACCGATCGGTCGGTCTGCGGGGTGGGAAGCTGGGATCAACGGGATCCGGACGAGACAAGGAGGGAGCATGAATAGTCGAGACAAAGCAGGCAGCGCGCTGGCGGAGCCGGTCGAGGCGGCTGCCGGCGGCAGGCGGCAGTTCCTGGCGCGCAGCACCGCGGTGGCCACTTCGCTGGCAACCATGGCGCTGTCGGAGTCGGCCGTTGCCCAATCGGGCGCGGCCGCGGTTGCCCCGGACGTGGCGAAGAAGAATCTGCCGCCGAATGTGCCGGCATGGACGAAATCCCTGGGCGCGCCCACGGCCTCGCCCTATGGGGTGCCGTCCAAGTTCGAGACCGAAGCGACAAGAAAGCTGTACCCGGGCCTCAAGGAGCCGATGTCCGCCTACAGCACGACGCCGCTGCAGGAACTGGACGGCACCATCACCCCCAATGGCCTGTTCTACGAACGGCACCATGCGGGGGTTCCGGAAATCGACCCGCGGCAGCACCGCCTGATGATCCACGGGTTGGTGAAGAATCCGATGATCTTCGAGGTGCAGGAGCTGCGGCAGTTTCCCAGCGAAAGCCATGTCTATTTCCTGGAGTGTTCGGGCAACCCGTCGTTCCTGCCGCCTTATGGGAAAACCGCGGCCGAGGTGGCCGGCCTGGTCAGTTGCGCGGAGTGGACGGGGGTGCCGCTCAAGACCCTGTTGAACCGCGCGGGCCTGGATCCGAAGGCGAAATGGATCGTCGCCGAAGGCGCCGACGGTGCCGGCATGACGCGCAGCATCCCGATCGAGAAATGCCTGGACGACGTGCTCGTGGCCTACAGCCAGAACGGCGAGCGCCTGCGTCCGGAGCAGGGTTATCCCATCCGGCTTTTCGTTCCGGGCTTCGAAGGAAACATGAGCATCAAGTGGCTGCGGCGCCTGCACGTGACGGACCAGCCGGGCTATACGCGCGAGGAAACGGCCAAGTACACGGACTTGATGGCCGACGGCCGCGCACGCAAGTTCTCGTTCGTCATGGAGTGCAAATCGATCATCACGTCTCCCTCGGGCACGCATCGCCTGACCCGGAAGGGAACGCACGAGATGCGGGGGATCGCCTGGAGCGGCCATGGAAAGATCAAGGCTGTCGATGTGTCCGTCGACGGCGGCAATACCTGGTATCCCGCCGCCCTGCAGGAGCCGGTGCGCTCGAAGGCGTTGACGGCGTTCCGCGCGCCGTTCGAGTGGAGCGGCAAGGAGCTGATGATCATGAGCCGGGCGGTGGACGAAACCGGCTACGTGCAGCCCACGCTGGAGCAGCTCATCTCGGTGCGGGGCAAGGTGTCCTTCTACCATAACAACTCGGTTCAACCATGGCGGATCGCCGCCAACGGGGAGGTCACCAATGGACGCGCGTAACGCTCTTATCGCCGCAGCCATCGGGTTCTGCGCAACGCTGGTTCCGGCCGCGAGCCAGGCCGGCTATGAAAACCTCGGCCGGCACTTGAGCAAGGAAGAGCTTGCCGGCTGGGACATCGACGTATCGATAGACGGCAAGGGGCTTCCGCGCGGAAAGGGAACCGTGGTCCAGGGGGAAAAGGTCTACCAGGCCATGTGCGTGGCCTGCCATGGCGTGAAGCTGGAGGGCGGGCTCGGGCCCGCGCTGGCCGGCGGCGTGGGCAGCCTGACCACCGACAAGCCGCTCAAGACCATCGGCAGCTATTGGCCCTACGCCACCACGTTGTTCGATTACATCCGCCGGGCGATGCCGTTCCAGGCTCCCCAGTCGATGTCCAACGACGACGTCTACAGCGTGACGGCCTACCTGCTGCACAAGAACGGCATCCTTCCGGCGAACGCCACGGTGGACGCGAGCAACCTGGCCAAGGTCAAGATGCCCAATCGCGACAATTTCTATGTCGACGATCGTCCCGACGTGAAGGCGGGCCGTTGCATGAAGGACTGCCTTTCGAAGAAATAGGCGTGCCCTTGCCGGTCATGGGCGGACGCTAGGCGGCATCCGAGGACGCGCGGGGCGCCGCCGTCCTCATTCCATATCTCATCACGCCCACGACGCACAGCAGGACGATCAGCACCCCGCCCAGCGCGACCAGCGCCCGGCCCAGGGGGCCCAGCACCTTGCCCGAGTGGACCGGATACTGCCAGACCAGGAACCGGTCCACCGGCGTGCCGCTGGCGTAGCCGAAGCGTCCTGCCAGCTCCCCGGTCCTGTCGTCGATGAAGACCTGTTCGTAGCGCACGCGCAAGGCGGACTCGCGCAGGTTCTTTTCCTTGAACGCGACCCGGTACATGCCACGCGAGGCCAGGTGCCCGAAGTACCAGGGCTCGTAGTCCCGGGTGCCTTCCGGCAGCAGTGCCCGCGCCAGGACGACGCTCTGCCGGGCGCTGATCAGGGGCGAGGAGGGCATCGCCGCCTGCGCCCGCCTCGCGATCGGATGCGGGCTGATCGGACCGAACAGGCTGGCCAGCGGCTTGAACACGTCATTGCCCAGACTCAGATAGACACCCGTGAAGGCAATGGGCAGGGCCACCAGCAGCGTCCACAGGCCGACGGTCCGGTGCAGGTCGTTCACCAGCTTCAATCCGCGCGCGTCCAGGCTCATGCGCCAGGCGGATCGCCAAGGCCGCCCGGGGCGGGTGGGAAAGGTCAGGTACAGGCCGGCCAGCGAGATGAGCAGCCAGGCGACGCAGACCCACCCGAGCAGGCGGCTGCCCCATTGCCCGGGCAGCGCGAGGTTGCGATGGAAGCGGTTGAGCCAGGGCATCAGGTGGGCGCGATCCCAGCTCCAGGCGCCCCACTTGCGCGTGCCCAGGATGCGGCCGGACGCGGGGTCGACGAACATGCGGTCGAAGTCGACGGCAGTGGCGCCGGGCCGGGCTTCGACCTGGATCTCGCTGGCCTGGCCCGGCGGCGTGTCCAGCGGCAGTTGCGTGACGCGGATGCGGCCGTCCTGGGATTCGATGCGCGCCAGCAGCGTGTCGAAGGGCAGGGCGGGGCGCGTGTCGCCGGTCTGGAACAGCGCGGGATTCAGCCACGCATCCAGTTCGTGTTCGAAGGCGATCAGGCTGCCCGTCAGGGCGGTGACCGCGATGAACAGGGCGATGGCCAGGCCGCACCAGCGGTGCAGCCCTCGAAGGAACGCTTTCACCGCGCTACCAGGTGTGGGCGTAGCTGATTCTCAGGACCGTACCGGCCGCGGGCAGGTGGCTGGTGTTGTTGTTGCTGCGCAGGAGCTGGCTGTAGAGCGGGTAGTAGTGCCGGTTGAACAGGTTCTCGATGCCCAGCGAGACCCGGTTCTTCGCGTCGATGCGCCAGTGGCTGACCAGGTCCACCGTGGTGTAGCCCTTGGCATCGTAGCGTCCGAAGCTGGTCTGGCCGTTCAGGCGGTAGTCCCTGGATGCATACGAGGTCACCTGGACGCGGTGGCTCCAGCTGCCGTTGGGTCGGTACTCGGCGTAAGCGGTCAGTTTCAGCGGCGGGATCCGGAAGCCGGTCATGTCCTGATAGGCGCTGGCGTTCTGGGGAAGTTCGCGGCCCTTCATCCAGGTGAAGCTGCCGCCCGCGCTCCAGCGGTCATCGTCGCTGAAGTAGTCGAGGCTGGCTTCCACGCCGTGGATTTTTTCCTTGGTCCTGAGCAGGGTCAGCCCGTTGTTGAAGCTCTGGACCGCCCCCAGGTCGGACCGCGACTGGAAGACGCTCAGGCTGGTTCGAAGGTTCTCGAAGCGGCCGCGCCAGCCCAGCTCGTAGGTGTCGGTCTTGATGGGCTTCAGGTTGGAGTTGCCGATGTTGAAGCTGGGCGAGGCATTGCGCAGGACGACGCCGATGTCGGGCAGCTCGAAGCCCTGGCTGTACGAAGCATAGAGCTCCTGGCCCTTGACCGGGGTGAAGACCGTGCCCAGGTTGAAGGTCCAGGCGCCGTAGTTCACCGCGCCTCCGGCCACCGATTGGGGGTTGGCCACGCGCGACTGCGACAGGGGCGTGAAGTCGTTGAAGCTGGCCCGTGAGCGTTCGTAGCGGGCGCCGCCTTCGACGGACCAGCGGTCGTTGAATTTGTGCTGCGCCTGGGCGAAGGCGCCCAGGCTGCGCGTGGTGAGCGGCGGCATGTACATCAGGCGGCCGGTCTTGTTGAAGACCAGGCCGCCGCTGGCGTCATAGGCGGCGGGGTCGAAGATGTCGAGCGGCATGTCGGTCCGCTCGTGGTTGAAGTCCGCGCCCCAGACCAGCAGGGTGTTCCGGTCCTGGCCCAGGGGAGTCTTGACGGTCAGCCGTCCGCCGAAGACCTTCGAGTTCTGCATGGCCTGGTCGACGTTGCCGCCGCGGACGGGGACGGCACGCGCGTCGAAGGGGGAGAAGCGCGTGAAGAAATCGCGGTAGTAGAGCTGCGCGGCCAGCGTGCTGCCCGCCACGTTCCTGTTCTCGTAGTCCAGCCCCAGTATGGTGTTCTGGATCTGGTTCTGCTTGTCGAGCTGGAGTCCCTTGATGGACCTGGCCGGGACGGATCCGGGGGGCAGCTTGGCCACCGACGGGTCCGAGGCGTACTTCGTGTCCTGCCTGGCGTCGTAGCGGCTGGCCGACAGTTGCAGCCGCTGGTCCTCGGCCAGCTTGAATCCCACCTTGGCCGAGGCGTTGTAGATATTGGAATCGAACATGTCGCCCTGGCTGGGCTCCGGGGCGATGCGGTGTCCGTCCCCGTCGTAGGAACCGCCCACGTGCCGCGCGCCCAGGCTGACGGAGTAGTCGACCACGTCGCCGCCGCCCGACAGGTAGTGCTGCACCTCGCCGCCCAGTCCCGCGCTGCCCAGCCTGGACAGCGGCGTCACGCCGCTGACGATGGTTTCGGCCTTGGTTTCGCCCGAGGGGCGCTTGGTGCGGATGGAGACGATGCCGCCGGCGGCCCCGCTTCCATAGATGGCGCTGCTGCCCCGAAGCACCTCGATCTGTTCGATGTCGGCGGGATTGATGTTGGCGAGGTTCCGGGACGAATCGCGATTGGTGTTGAGCGGAATGCCATCGACCAGCACCAGCATGTTCCGGCCGCGCAGGGTCTGGCCGTAGTCCGTGATGGTATGGCTGGCGTCCGCCATGCCGGGGACGGCCTTGCTCAGCATCGTCGCCAGGCTGTCGGAACCCTGCCGCAACTGCTGGATTTCCTCGCCTTCCAGCAGCGTGACCTGCCTGGCGGGGGCCGTGAGATTGTTCTGCGTGCGCGCGCTGACGGTGACCGTGGCGAGTTCCGTCGTTTCCGTGGCGGTGGCCGCGGCCTGCGCCGCCCGCACGCCGGGCGCGGGCTCCAGAGCGTAGTTGCCTTCCCCCATCCGCCGCAGCCGCAGGCCGCTCTGTTCCAGCAGCCGCGCGAAACCGTCCTCGACGGAGAACGAGCCGGACAGGCCCGGGGTGGCCATCCCGCGCAATCGGGCCGAATCGACGCTGAGGTTGACGCCGGCCTGGGCCGCGAACTGCATCAGGGCGGGCGCCAGCGGCCCGGCGGGAATGCGATAGGCCTTCTGGACCTGGCCGGCGGCGGGCGTGGCCGCCAGCGCGGACTGTCCATGGAAGGCCAGGACGCTCATGCCGAGGACGGCGGCAAGGCGGCGCGGGGAAGGCCGCGGGTGGCGGGCGCGGTGTTGGGGCATGTCGTGAATCCTCGTGACTGTCGTGGGCCGTTGTAGGGAGGCTTGGTGGATATGACAGGCGAGATTCAAAAACCGGACAGGGGGCCTAGCGGCGGGTCACCCTGACCCAGTAGCGGGTCCGTTCTTCGGTCCGCACGGGCAGCGTCCGGGTCAGGAGGTCCAGGATGCGGGAGGTGTCATTCAATTGGAAGCTGCCGGAGACCCGCAGGTCCGCGGCATCCGGGGCGCACTGCAGGATGCCGGGCCGGTAGCGGGCCAGTTCGGCCAGGAAGTCCTCCAGCCGCATGTCCTGCGCATAAAGTACGCCCTGGGTCCAGGCATCCGCTTCGGGCGCAAGCGCCGTCACGGCGCGGACCGCCTGGCTGTCGAATTCGGCGCGTTCCCCGGCCTGGACGATGGTGCTGTGCGTCGACCGGGCGGGACGGATCCTGACCGCGCCGTCCAGCACCGCGAGCGCGGTGCCCTGCTCGTGCGTGCGGACGAGGAAGCGGGTGCCCAGGGCCTGCATGTCGCCGTCTTCGGTCTGGACGATGAAGGGCTGGCCGGCGTACCGGGCCGGATGCGCCGTTTCCACCAGGATCTCCCCCGCGTGCTGGCGCACCCGCCGGGCGGTGCCATCGAAGTTCGCGCTGATGGCCGAAGCCGTGTTCAGCAGGATCCGGCTGCCATCGGCCAGCGTGATCGACCGGCGCTCCCCGGTGGCCGTCCTGAAGTCGGCATTCCAGGTTTGCCAGGGAAGCCGGCGATACGCCAGCCAGCCCAGCGCCGGCGCGCCGATCGCCAGCGCGGCCGTCTTGAGGAATTGCCTGCGGCTGGCCGTGCGGCGGGGCCGATTCAGCACGGCCATGCCCATGGGGACGGGCAGGGCGTTCATCCGTTCCTTCAGGCGCTCGGCCTGTTGCCAGACGTGTTCGTGGACGGCGCTCTGGCCGCGCCAGCGTTGCAGTTCCGCGTGTTCCGATTCGCTGAAGTCGGACGCGTGCCGGCGCGCGAGCCAGTGGGCGGCTTCATCGAGGATGCGCGCGTCGACGGCGTTCATGCGCCGGGGGCCAGCATGACGCGCAGGCATTGCCTGAAGCCCTGTGCCATGTAGCGGGTGACCGTGCGCACGCTGACCTGCATGTGCGCGGCGATTTCCTCGTAGGACAGGCCTTCCAGCTGGGAAAGCAGGAAGGCGGTGCGGGCCTTGGCCGGCAACTCGTCCAGCAGCGCGTCCAGTTCCTCCAGCGTTTCCAGCAGGATCGCCCGGGCTTCCACCGACGGCACGGTATGCTCGGGCAAGCGGTGCAGGGATGCCAGATAGGCCTGTTGCAGCGACTGGCGTTCGAGGTGGTTGACGACCAGGCGCTTGGCCACCGTCGTCAGGTAGGCCCGGGGTTCGCGGATGTCCTGGATGGCGTGTGTCCGGGCGCCCGCCCAGATACGGGTGAACGTGTCCTGGGCGATGTCCGCGGCGTCGGAGCGGTTTCCCAGCTTTCTTTGCAGCCAGGCAACCAGCCACTGGCTGTGCTGGCTATAGAGGCTGCCGAGCGCATGACTGGCGGCACTGTCGGCAGGTCGGGACACGCGTTTCCCTACAGGGTCAAGGACATGCTCCTATTTTTGCATAAAATGATAGCGATTCGCATTATTGTTCTTGCAGGGCGGCCAGCAAGGCCGCCGCTTCGTCTTTCTCTTCCTTGGCCGCCTGGCGCCAGCCATCCAGAATCGCATCGCGCTGCCAGCTGATGTGCCGGCGCAAGGCCTGGGTCAGACCGCCGCGGTCGCGCGCCTTGTAGAGCTGCACCAGTTGGCGGTGCTCTTCCTGGGCATTGCCCTGGCCGGGGTCGTACGTGAAATACAGGCTGCGCAGCCAGGTCACGTATTTCGACCAGTCGTTGGCCACGCGCTGCAGCTGCTGGTTGCGGCAATCCGCGCGCAGGGCCTCGTGGAAGGCGTGCAGGACGGGGGACTCCGGCGCGGGGGATTGTTCGAGGCGGTGCAGCAGGATCTCGATGCCGCGGATCGCGTCGGCGTCGCTGCGCAGGCTCGATTCGTACAGCCGCTCGCTTTCCAGCAGCACCCAGACGTCGAAGCAGTCGACGATGAAGGCCTCGGTCGGGACGCTGACGCGGCGGTCCCGCATCGTGCCCCGCTCGGCAAGTCCCACGCGTTCGAGTTCGCTGATGGCTTCGCGCACGGGCGACCGGCTGACACCGAAGCGGGCGGAAAGCACGTCCTCGGCCAGCCGGGTACCGGGCTGCAGGCGGCCCTGGATGATGGCGGTTTCCAGGGCTTCGTAGATCTCTCTGGAGAGATTCTTGCGCGGGGGGAGGCTGCCTATATCGAGCTTGAGCATGGGCCGGCTGAATTCAAAATACTTGGGAAAGTATAGCCACTGACTCCCTGGCAGTCGGCGATGATGCTTTTGTTTTGGTGGAAACCCCTAGAAAATTGGCGTTTCGAGTTTTGTATTTTGAATGCAAAATTCAAACTATCATCAGCTATTCCACCCGAGAGCGTCACATGGCCGCCCCCCTTTCCACCGTGTTCCTGGCGCACGACTACATGCTGTCGGAAGTGCTGGACCAGATCGCCGCGGGGCTGGCCGAGCGGCGGGTGCGGGTGGTGCGCGGCCCGGTCACGGCGCCCGGTCCCAAGCTCGTCTATGACGTGCCGGGCATGCGGGCGCAATTGCGGGACGTGGAGGTGGCGGTATTCAGTTCGCGTTCGGTCTGCGGGCCGGAACTCATGGATGCCATGCCCAGGCTGCGCGGCATCGTGAATCCCACGGTGGGCCTGGAAACGGTGGACGTCGCGGCCGCGACGCAGCGGGGAATCCTGGTCGGCCACGCCGCCACGCTCCAGAACCGTACGGCGCTGTCCGAGGCCACCGTCATGCTGATCCTGATGCAGCTCTACCAGCCGGATCGGGCGCGCGAGGTCATGGACGGCCGGCGGCCGCGGCCCCGGGCCCTGCTGGCGGAGCGCTGGGCTCGCATCCTGTCCGGCCGGACGGTTGGACTGGTCGGATTCGGCCGTATCGGCAGGGAGGTCGCCCGCCGCCTGGCGGGGTTCAGCGTGCGGGTCCTGGCCTGCGGCCGCCCGGGCGCGCCGCGTCCGGACGACCTGCCGGATCACGTGGCCTTCGTGGCGCTGGACGAGTTGCTGGCCGGCAGCGACATCGTGAGCCTGCACGTCACGCCCGCGCCCGGCGCGAGGCCGGTGATGGGCGCGCGGGAGTTCGCGCTGATGAAGCCCGGCGCCCGGCTGATCAATACGGCGCGCGGGCAGGCCGTGGACGAGCGGGCCCTGTGCGAGGCGCTGGCATCGGGCCGGCTGGGGGGCGCCGCGCTGGACACGTTCGAGGTCGAGCCGCTGCCCGCGGACAGCCCGCTCTGGACGCTGGACAACGTCTATCTGACCCCGCATCTGGTTGCCCAGACCTATGACGGGCTGAGCGTGCTGCCCGGCACCGCGCTCGAGAACATCGACCGCCTGCTGCGCGGCGAGCTGCCGCTGTATTGCAAGAACCCCGAGGCGGAGCCCGCATGGCGGCGCCGCCTGCATGCCATGGAAGGTCCGGCGATGGCCGGGCCGAGCGTCGAGGAGCGATGATGAAAAGGGTGTTCGGATGGATGGCGGTATTGGCGGGCATGGCGTGGGGCGGCAATGCGCACGCCGACGCCACGGTTTACCCGGGCAAGCCCATACGCCTGATTTTCCCGTGGGCGCCGGGGTCGGTCATCGACGCGCTGACGCGTTCGATGGCCGAGGGGATGGCGGCGCGGCTGGGGCAGCCGGTCGTGGTCGAGACGCGCGCGGGAGCCAACGGCATGATCGCCGCCCAGCAGCTCATCGCGGCGGCGCCCGACGGCTACACGCTGATGATGGGCAACGAAGGTTCGTTCGGCATCAACACGGTCCGGCCGAACGCCACCTACGATGCGCGCCGGGACTTCGCGCCCGTCGCGCATGTGGCGACCACGCCCCTTTTCATCGTCGTCCATCCCGCGTCGCCATATCGTTCGCTGGCGGACCTGATCGCTGCCGCGCGCAAGCCCGACGCGCGCATCAGCTACGGCAGCATAGGCGTGGGCTCCAGCTCGCATCTGGCGATAGAGAAGATCTCGCTGGCTTCCGGCGTGCCCTTCATCCACGTCCCCTACAAGGGCAGCGCCGAGGTCATCACCAGCATCCAGGGCGGACATGTGACCTTCGCCTACAACGGCGGACTGATGAACGTGCACGAGGGGCGCGTCCGGGCGCTCGCGGTCGGGTCGGCGCAGCGTTACGCGGGCGCTCCGAACGTGCCCACCGTCAGGGAGACCATAGGTGGCGACTACGATGAAATGGCCTGGTTCGGCCTGGTGGCGCCGCGCGGGACGCCCGCGCCTATCGTCGAGCGCTTGAACGCCGTGGTCGTGGAGACCCTGTCGCAGCCGGCTTTCAAGGAGAAGTTCAGCGCACTGGGCTTCGATCCCGCGCCGGGATCCGCGGCGATGCTGGCCGGGAAGATCGAGCGGTCGGTGTCGGGAACCGCGCAGATCATCCGCAAGGCCAACATCCAACTCGACTAGGGGAATCCGCATGAGCCAGCAGGGGAACGCCGCCGTACCCGCCTTCAGCCAGAGCAACGCCGATCTCGTCCGCATGCTGTCCGAGCTCGAGAAGCCCGGCGTGCCGTCCTTCTTCAAGCTGAGCGGCCAGTTGCCGGCGCAGGGAAGGACCGACACGCCCATGGCCGCCAGCGATCGCATGGCCGTCGTGTTGAAGGCCTACGCGGCGACGGGCGAGAACGAACTGCACGCCCATCCCAACGAAGATCATGTGTTCGTCGTGCTGCAAGGGCAGGCCACCTTTCATGGGCCTCATGGAGAAATGCGCACGATCGGCCCGCGCGAGGGCGTCATGCTGCCCCACGGAACCTTCTATTGGTTCAAGGCCACCAGCGAGGAACAACTCGTCATGATCCGCGTGGGCTGCGCGGTGGGCGACGCGCCCCGGCAGGGGCGCATAGGGATCGACGGCCTGCCCATGGATGGCCATTCGGCAGCCAACAAGGAAGTGCCGGTGATCCTGTCGGGGCGGTGCTTCTAGCGTTTCTGGCGCAGGCCGCTCAAGAGCCGCCGCGCCGTCTCTTCGACGTGGCTGCGGCTGAGCATGGCCAGCCCATGGGCATCGCCCGCCTTGAAGGCTTCGAAGATTTCCCGGTGTTCGCGCAGTGCCTGGCTGACGTCGCCGGTCAGGCGCATTTCCATGCGGACATAGGCTTCCACGGTATCGCGCAGGGTGTCGGCGATGTTGGCGAGGCGCTTGCGGCGGCTTGCGTGCACCAGCCGCGAGTGGAAGTCGCGGTTGAGGCTGGCCCACTGGTTGTCGTAGTTGGCTGAGCGGGCGGCCAGTGCCTCCATCTGCAGGAGCAGATGTTCGACGGCGTCGATGTCGTCCTGGGTGCGGGCGCGCGCCGCGATGGTCGCGGCGTGTTCTTCGATGACCATGCGCAGTTCGAAGATCTCGACGATCTCGTCCTGCTGAAGTTCCGTGACCGCATAGCCGCGCCGCGGGCGCAGCACGATCAGGCCGTCGGTTTCGAGCCGTCCCATCGCTTCGCGGACGGGAACCCGGCTGACGTTGAAGAGCTTGGCGATTTCCTCCTGGCGCAGGACGGCGCCGGGCTTGAGCGTCCCGTCCAGGATGTTGACGCGCAACTGCTTGTAGATGATTTCCGGCAGCGGCAGGCGTGAGTCGCCGGAGGCGAGCAGCGGGAGGGAGTCCATGGACGGATTGTATTCAAAAACGATCCGCTGCTAACTGGCATGCGCCAGCGCCAGGGGTTCCAGGAAGGCGTCGTCGCGCGATGCGTAGAGTTCGACCAGGAAGCCGTCGGGGTCGGCCAGGACCACGGCCTCGCGGTCGTCGTGCACGATGCGCCGGGCCGTGGCCGGCGCCGGTGCTTCGGCCAGGTGCCGGGAAAAACCGGCGGGGTCGACCATGAGCGAGAACATGCGAAAGCCCGTTTGTTGCCCGGTCCCGACCTCGGTCAGGCGCAGGTCCGGGCGGCCGGTGGTGCCGCCGAAGACGGCGGACCGGGCGGGGGATGCGGTCTCGGCCAACAACCGGAAGCCCGCGACTTCCTGCATGAAACGCACCATCTCGTCGTAGCGGCGGGTGGCCAGCGAAGCGCCCGTCACGTGGCGGGTCGGCATTTCGGACGGAGCGGGCCGGCGCAGGCTGGGGGTCGGGTTGTAGTTGGAGGTGGTCGAGCGTTCGCTGGACAGCGGGTCCCAACGGCTGGTGACCAGGTCGTCATGGTCCAGGTTGAACACGCTTTCCCAATTCTTCATGGAGTCGGCGTAGAACTCGTGCACGTTGCCGTCCGGGTCGGAAACGTAGACGGCATGCGAAATGATGTGGTCGTACAGCGCGTGGGGCGCCATGCCGGCCGCGCGCATGCGTTCGTACGCCGCCACCAGCGCAGCCTGGTTCTCCATCTCCCAGCCCAGGTGGTTCAGGCCCGGATGCCGGCCGCGGGTGGACTGGATCTGCACGTGGCCGTCGCGGCCATGCCGATCCTGGCCGCGCGAGATTTCGATTAACCCGAGGTCGTGATGCGTGTTGCCGTTCGACAGGAAGCCGGCGCCGATGGCGGTTTCCATCCTGACCCGCGCCAGGCCGCAATGCCGTTCGTAGAAGGAGAGGGAGGCCTCGAGATCGGAGACGTACAGGTTGACGTGGCCGAGCCGACGCGGTCCGAAGGCGACTTTTTCCATGCTGGAGTCCTTGTCTCGATTGAATTCGAAGCACTGTCTTTTTCGATTGTGTTCTGAATACAATATTTTTGTCAATGGCGCAAAAGAAATGAGGTGACGAAGTATTCTTGCCAAGGGTTTCGCCGGATTTAAGGGAAAACGAGAGCGTTGACGGTAAAGTATTTTGTATTCAAAATCTCGAAAAAATCATGAAGAGGTAGGCATGAAAGCGGTGTTCCTCGACGTGGGCGGCCTGCGGACCCGTTATCTGATCGCCGGCGACGGTCCCTTGCTGATGCTCATCCATCCGGTCGGCTACCCGGCCGAGATCTTTGCCCGGAACATCGACGAGCTGGCGCGGGACTACACGGTGGTCGCGCCCGACCTGCCCGGGCAGGGGCACAGTGCGGCGCCAGCCGGGTGGACCGGCGCACCGCAGGCCTTGATGGCGGATCAGGTGCTGGCGCTGGCCTCGCATCTGGGATTCGACCGGCTTGCCGTCATGGGCAGCTCGCTGGGAGGCCTGGTGGCCGCCCGCACCGCGCTGCAGGCGCCGCAGCGCGTCACGGCGCTGGTGCTGACCGGCACGGGATCGGTCTTCAACGATCCCGTCGGCCAGCCGGAAGTCCTCAAGGCGGTCTACGCGAACGGTTCGCGCGCCTATGCCGAGCCGTCCCTGCAAGCGCTGCGCGCCCGGATCGCGAACACCTGCTTTCGGCCGCCGGACGCCGACGACATCCTGGTGGCGCACATGACGGCCTACGCGCTGCCTGGCGCGGCCGAGGCCTACCGGGACATCATGGACAGGCTCGCCCGCTCGATGGACGAGGGCGAAGCGCTGGCCTTTCCCTATCTGGAAGACATCGTGGCACGCACGCTGGTGATCATCGGGCGCGACGACACGCGCACGTCCCTGGCCGCCCACCGAGACGGGGCCGCCAGGATGCGCGACGCCGGGTTGCTGTGCCTGAACGAGTGCGGCCACTTGCCGTTCCTCGAGCATCCGCAACGGTTCAACGAAGCCGTGTCGCGTTTCCTGGCCGGAGCAGCGGCCGGTGAACGCGCACGGTCGATGGGCGGCGCCCTGTCGCCGGCAACCACAGTGAAGAGGCTGGGATGAAAACGAGATGGCTCGCTTGTCTGGCCGCCTGCGTGGCGGTCGTGCCGTACCCCGGATCGGCCGCGGCGGCGTATCCCGAGCGCATGGTGACCCTGGTGGTGGGGGCCGCGCCCGGGTCGTCCGGCGACATGCTGGCGCGCCTGGTGGCGCAGCGGCTGACCGAAAAATGGAAACAGAGCGTCGTCGTCGAGAACCGCACCGGCGCCAGCGGGCTGCTGGCGGCCAATCAGGTGCTCGGCGCGCCCGCCAACGGGTATACGCTGTACATGTCCAATGACAGCACGGCCATCAATCCGACCATGATGAAGACGCCGCCGCCCGATCCCCGCGTGGTCTTCGCCCCGATCAGCCTGCTGGCCCTGATCGATTTCAAGCTGGTCGTCAACGCCGCGACGCCGGTCCAGACCGTGCCGGAACTGATCGCCTACCTGAAGGCCGCGCCGGGCAAGTACTCGTATGCCTCGTCCGGGCCCAAGACGCCTCATCACCTGATGGCGGAACTGTTCAGGCATCAGGCGCAGGTGGACGTCCTGCACGTTCCCTATCGCGGCACCGCGCCGGCGATCACCTCCGTCCTGTCGAACAGCTCGCTGTATGCGTTCTCCGGCTTTCCCGCCGTGGACGGCCAGATCAAGGCCGGCCAGTTGCGGGCCCTGGCGACCACCGGCGACAAGCGCAATCCCGGCACGCCCGACCTGCCCACGGTGGGCGAGACGCTGAAGGGGTTCTCGGCCGCGTCCTGGTGGGCGATGTTCGTGCGGGCCGAGGTGCCGGCCGACATCCAGGCGCGCCTGGCGGCCGACGTGGGAAGCATCGTCGCCGACCCCCAGGTCAGCCAGCGCATGCGCAATTCGGGGCTGGAGCCGGTGGGGGGCGACCCCGCCCACCTGAAGCGCTTCCTGGATGCGGAGATCGGCAAGTGGGCGCGCCTGCCCGAGGGCCTGATCGACAAGGATTGAAGCATCAACGACGGTTCAATAAGGAGGAAACCATGCAGACGCTCGCGCCGCTGCGTCCGGTACCCGCCGCGGAGGTCGATCCGACGGATGTGGGGCAACTGGTGCGCGAAGACCGGGTCCATGCCCGGGTGTATACCGATCCGGCCATCTTCGACATGGAGATGGAACGGATCTTCGAGCGGGCCTGGATCTTCATGGCCCATGAAAGCCAGATCCCGAACGCCGGCGATTTCCTGACCTCGCGCATAGGCAGGCATCCGGTCATCGTGGTGCGCGACGGCAAGCGGCAGGTCCACGTGCTGTACAACCGCTGTCCCCATCGCGGCGCGATCCTGTGCCGCGAGGCCGAGGGCAACGTCCACCATTTCGCCTGCCCCTACCACGGCTGGAGTTTCCGGACCAACGGCGACATCACCGGCATTCCGTTCCGTTCGGCCTATCCCGAATCCTTTCTGAAGGACGAGAACCTGTCCATGGCCCACGTGGCACGGGTCGAGAACTACCGCGGGTTCATCTTCGCCAGCGTGGCGGAGCAGGGGCCGTCCCTGGTGGAATTCATCGGGCCGCTCAAGGACGGCCTGGACAATCTGCTGGACCGCTCGCCCACCGGCGAGATCGATGTCTCGGCGGGGGTCCACCAGTACGCCTACAAGGGAAATTGGAAGATGCAGATGGAGAACGGCCTGGACGAATACCATCCGCCGTTCTCGCATGCCTCGACCGTCAAGCCTGACGGCCAGCAGGTCCAGCGCTCGTACGGCGCCAAGGGCGGATTCAAGGTCCTGACCGGCAGCGATCCCAACCAGGAGAACGCGCGTTCGCACTACGACCACGGCGAGGTGCACGGCGCGCGGCATGGGCAGGCCTACCTGACCATCCCCGATGCCACGCGGCGCAGCGAACTCGACGACCCGGAGTACCGGCGCCTGCTGGTCGAGCGTCATGGCCAGGAGAAGGCGCTGGCCTTGATCGAGAGCAGCAACATGAGCAACGCGGTGTTCTATCCCAGCGTGATCATGCGCGTGACCGGCAACATGCACATCCGCGTCGTGCGGCCGGTTTCGGTGGGGCTGACCGAGGTGCTGGTCTGGCCCATCCAGATCAAGGGCGTGGCCGACGGCATCAACCAGGGCATTGTCCGTTACGCCAACGTCCATGTCTCGGTCAGCTCGTTCGTGCAGACCGACGATCTGGAGATATTCGAGCGCGTGTACGAAGGCTTGCAGGCCGGCAAGCCCGACTGGGTCATGCTGGCGCGGGGGATGGGGCAGGATTGGGACGGACCCTATCCGGACGAGAAGGTGGGACTGGCGACCTGGGAAACGGGCATGCGCGCGCAGTTCCGCTACTGGAAGGAACAGATGACGGAGGACCGGCGATGACCATGGCAACTTCCCCTGTGGCGCCGCGCGCCGCGTCCGGCGGGCCGGTCCGCCTGTCCGCGGCGCCAGCCGATGCCGCCGCGCTGATCATGCACGAGGCCGACCTGCTGGACGAGCGGGCACTGGAAGCCTGGCTGGCGCTGTTCACCCGGGATGCGCTGTACTGGGTGCCGGCCGACCATGGCGACAGCGACCCCCTGCGCCGGATTTCGCTGTTCTACGACGATCGCTCGATCATGGAGGACCGGGTGTGGCGGCTCGGGCACCCGAAGATGTTCTCGCAGAATCCCCCGGCCCGGCAGGTGCGCGTGTTGTCCGCGCCCATGGTCGAGGCGTCCGGCGCCGATACGATGTCGGTGCGAACCAAGTTCGTGATGTTCGAGCATCGGCTGCGCGAGCAGCGCACCTTTGGAGGCGTCTACCTGCACGAACTGGTCCGGCAGCAGCAGGAATGGATGATACGGCGCAAGGTCGTGCATCTGGTGAATCGCGATACGGTGCTGTGGAACATAGGCGTTCCGATATGAGGATGACGGCGCTGCCGCGGGAAGATTAACCGATGCTAACTATTGGTGCCTGATCGCTTGCCGCGTCGCGGGGTTGGTCCGATGATTCGCCCTTCGCCCAGCCGCCCCCCGGGGGAAGCTGGGCAGAAGCCGACTCAATCGAAGGAGATGTCGTGGCTAGCCCCTGCCCCTTGTTCATGCGTTTCATCGCTCCCGCCGGCGTCTTGCTCGCTCTGGTTCTCGCCAGTCCCGTCCACGCACAGGAAAAGGCTCGCAATCTCCAGCAGGAGGAAGCCAACCGCCAGCTCGTCGTCGAGTTCTACGACCGGGTCTTCAACCGGCATGAAGTCGCGGAAGGCTCCCGCGTGGTGGCGGACGACTACAAGCAGCACAATCCCGCGGTGCCCGATGGCAAGGCGCCGTTCGTTTCCTTCTTCGCCAACAAGTTCAAGACCAATACGCAGGCCAAGGTTCGCATCGTCCGCAGCGCGGCCAACGACGACCTCGTCTGGCTGCACGTCCATTCCACCGAGAACGCCAGCGACCGCGGCCGCGCCGTCGTCGACATCTTCCGCGTCAAGGACGGGAAGATCGTCGAGCACTGGGACGTGATCCAGTCCGTGCCGGAAAAAACGGCCAACAACAATACGATGTTCTAGCCGGCGCGCGGGCGGGGGGCGCCTGGATTGCGGGCGATGCTCGTACGTCTCCTCCTTCGCCGGCCGCATGTGCCCGCCAAGCCCGTTACACCCCAGGGCCAGCGAGCAGTTGCTCGCGGCCACACGCCGAGGTAGAGGCGATGCAGATGCACGAGCAAGACACTGTCCCACCCGCCCGGCTGTTCGTCACGCCGGATGCGCTCGCGGACACCATCGTGGACCATGCGTACATCCGTGCCGGCCACAGGCTGTGCGAGCCGAGCGCGGGAACCGGTGCGCTGCTTCGGGCCGTTCGGCGCCGCTTCGGACAGACGATCGACTGCGTCGCGGTGGAGATCAATGGCTCCATGGCGCGGGGCCTGGTCGATCAGGGCCTGAACGCCTCGATCATCCATGGCGATTTCCTGTCCCTGACCCGGGGGGAAATCGGGGAGTTCGACCGGATCGTCATGAGTCCGCCATTCGAGAACGGCCGCGACGTCGATCACATCCGCAAGGCCTTGACCCTGCTTCGCCCGGGCGGCCGCCTGGTCGCGCTGTGCATCGATGGCCCGAGGCAGAATCGCTATCTGCGTCCCATCGTCGAGGAACGCCGGGGGATCTGGAAAGAACTGCCCAGGCGTTTTTTCAGGGATCAAGGGGCCATGGCCAACGTGGCGCTGCTGATCTTGAGCTGGTGACGCGGCCGGCTTCCCATGCTGTCATCCGATCATCCACATTATGACCAACACCAACAGAGTTTCGTACGTGGCGTTTCCATCCCGACGGTCCCCACGGCCGGATCCCGCGCGCGAATCGCCGGAAGCCTCGATGGCGCAGACCGAGGAAGCCTGTTCGGCAGAACGGCTGCGCGCGCTGGAGTCGATGTATGAACGCATCTGCGACGAGGCCGCGGAACTGGATGCCAGAAAGGTGGCGGCACAGCAGTCTTCACGCTACTGGCGCCAGCAGGCCGAGTTTGCCGCCGCGGGCGGGCGGGAAGACCTGGCGGAATCGGCAGCGGCGCGGGCACAGACCGCCGAGAATTTCGCGCAGCTCCTGCGGCATTCCCAGGATTCGACCGGCTGGGAAATGGCGCCGATCCTGGAGCAACTGAACGAGGCGACCTTGCTGGCGCGGGAAGCGGGATTCAAGCGGCCCTCCGGGCCCGCGGCCGAGAGTGATTCCATTCAGCGGCAGATCGACGCATTATGGCGGGCCCTGGAGGCCAGCCAGGCCACGCCGCCCGGCGCCGGGCCCTGCTGCCTGACGGGGCAGGGGTGCCTGCTCGCCAGCAATCGTGACCGGTGGGGCTGATGGCCTCGGCATGTCGGACCCCTGGCCACGATCGCATCCGGGGGCCCGTCAGGCTTGGGGGGCCGCTTGCAGGATGGGAGGGCGCTGTTGGCCAGCTTCTTCCATTTCCAGCAGGCCGGCCAGGTGGACTTCCTGCACGCAGTCGCACTGGCCGGTGGCGACCCGGGCCCGCGCGTACCACATCTTGACGTCCTGCCCCATCGCTTCCATCAGCTTGCGCCGGACGTCGCGTTCAGACCAGTCCGAGATCAGCCAGGCCAGCATGGCTTCGTCCAGCAGCAGGCCGCCCAGATCCTCGGACGTGATGCCCAGTTCCAGGCAGCGCCGGCGGGCGTCCGAGAGTATCTGCACCGCGCGGGCCGTGTCGGGAACGGGGCCGCGTCCAGGCATCGAATCTTCCATCGTTTTCTCCTTCAGGCGGCGTTCGCCGCCACGTTGCGCAGGAAGCGGCCCGAGCCCGGTTCGCCCGAGACGACGCCATCCTGCATCACGATACGCCCGCCGCTGATCGTCATCACGACACGGCCCGTGTACGCGCGGCCCGAATAGGGAGACCACTTGACCTTGGTGTAGCACTCGTCGTCGGTCAGGACGCCGGTCCGGGCCATGTCGATGACCGCGATGTCCGCGTCGGCCCCGGGTTGCAGGACGCCTTTGCGCGGATGCAGGCCCAGCAGCTTCGCCGGGTTGGTCGACATGGTATGGACCAGTGTCTCCAGCGTCAGGCGCCCCTGGCTGACCAGGGTGAGCATGACGGCGCTGACGTGGTCGAGCTGCGGGTTGCCGAAGGGAATGCTCCAGGCATCCTTCCAGCCGGGCTCGAGTTCTTCGCGGGTATGCGGCGCATGGTCCGTGGCCAGCACGGTGACCAGCCCGCGGCCCAGGCAGTCCAGCAGCGCGTCGCGATGCGCCAGCGGCAGGCCGTAGGGCGTGGACAGCGGCCCCATCCGGGCCATGTCTTCCTCGCCCAGCAGCATGTACTTGGGATTCACCTCGGACGAGACCGGAACGCCTTCGCCGGCCGCTTCCTGGATCATGCGCAGGCTGCGCTCGGTGCGCACGTGCAGGATGTGCGTACGCGCCGAAGCGGCCCGGCTCATCTCGATCAGTGTCGAGATCGCGGTGTGGTCGCCCACGAAGTTCTCGCCGAAGTAGGCTTCCAGGAAGTCCCGCGGGCCGGTCGTGCCCGCGGCCCAGCGCTTGCGGGATTCGTGGGTGAACAGTTGCTGGTTCTGCGGGTGCACGGCGCAATACACGCCCAGATCGCGTGCCAGGCGCAGCGTGTCGTAGAGTTCTCCGGCATCGCCGGTGAACAACTCGGGATCGTGAGGGTAGTGGGATTTCGGATCCGCCACCATGAAGATCTTCACGCCGATGGCGCCTTCCTCGACCATGCCCGGGATTTCGGCCAGATTGGTCGCGCCGGCGTAAAGCGCATAGTCGACCAGGGCGCGTTCGCCGACCGAGTCGCGCTTGGTGCGGAAGCGGTCGCGCGTCAGCAGGGCGGGTTTGTTGTTCGGCATGTCGACCACCGTGGTGACGCCGCCCGCGGCCGCCGCCTGGGTGCCCGTCCAGAAATCTTCCTTGTAGGTCAGCCCCGGGTCGCGGAAATGGACATGGGTGTCGATGAAGCCGGGCACGAGGATCTTGCCCCGCATGTCCACGGTGCGGCGTGCGGCGGGCGCCCAGCCCTCCGCGGACAGGAACGCGATTCTGCCGTCCTCGATGCCCACCGACGCTTCAACCAGGTTGCCGTTCGAATAGACCGATCCGCCGACAAGTAGCAGGTCCACCACTTTGCTCATCCACTTCTCTCCAACTCAAGCGCGGGACATCGCCGTGCCCGCTATGTCACACCGGCGTTTACGCAGCCCAGGTCGCCGGATATCCTGGCTGCCGCGGCAGCGACACACTTGCCCAGACGGGCCGTGGCTTCGCCGCTCATGCGCGTTTCGGCGCCCCAGACGCATATCGCGCCGGTCACCTTGTTCTGGGCGTTGTGGATGGGTGCCGCAATTCCCCAGATGTCGGGCCGCCATTCACCGCGGTTGACCGCATAGCCGTGTTCCCGCGCATAGGCCATCTCGCTTTCCATCGCCGCCTGGCTGGTGATGGTGGCCGAGGTGTAGGCCTCCAGCGGATACGCCAGCGTCGCGGCGACTTCCGGTGAGAACGCCAGCACGGCCTTGCCTCCGGACACCGCGTGGATGGGCACGCGGCTGCCGACCACCGTCGTCGCGCGCAGGGGTTGTGCGCTGTCCGCCTTGTCGACGCAGACGACGGTGAGCTTTTCCGGGACCAGCAACTGCACCGACTCGTTGACCTGCGCGCACAACTGACGCACGACGGGCTTGGCCACGTCGATCAGGTCCAGGTTCGCCACTCTGCGCGACCCCAGTTCCCACATCTTGAGCGACAGCTGATACGCGGACGATTCGTTCTGGCTGACATAGCCCAGTGCCAGCAGCGTCCGGAGCAGGCGATGGACGTTGGCCTTGGTCATGTCCACCTCCGCGGCCAGCTCCGTCACGCCGCGCGCGCGATCCGAATTCGACAGCGCCTCGAGTACCGACAGTGCCTTGACGACGGTCTTATCCATGTTTCTCTATATCAAATGTTGATACGAGGAGCCATGTTATTGGAATGAAAACTACCCGGCAAACCTCATTCCAGCTTAAGTTTGATGGCGCGCGCGACGGCTCCGAAACTCTTCACTTCGCGATCGATGGTCTGTTTGACGATTTCCGGCGTATTCGCGTCCGCCGGGGCCTGGCCGCCCAGTTCCTGCAGGCGCTTGGCGATGTCCGGCTCGGCCAGGATCTCGTTCACCAGCGTGTTCAGGCTGTGCACCGTCGCCGGGGGCGTGGCCGCCGGCGCGAACAGGCCGAACCAGAGGTCCAGGTCCACGCCATGTATTCCCGATTCTTCCAGTGTGGGGACGTCCGGCAGTCGGGCGGACCGCTCCTTGCTCAGCACCGCCAGCGGCCGCAGCTTGCCGGCGGCGAGAAAACTCCGGGCGTCGGCGGCGCTTTGCAGGCCCCACTGGACATCGCCGCGGACCATCGCGTAGAGCGTGTCCTGGGAGCCCTTGTAGGGGACGTGGTTGAAGTGGGTTCCCGCCTGCTGGTTGATCAGTTCCGAGACCAGGTGCGAGAGCGCGCCTATGCCCGACGAGCCGTAGGACGGGGCCGGCTGCTTGTTGCGCCCGTCGGCCAGCAACTGGCTCAGGGTCTGGTACGGCGAATCCGTGCCGACCATGACCATGAATGGCGAGCGGTAGGCGATCGCCACCGGGGCGAGATCGCTGGTCTTGTAGCCGACGTTGGGGTTCACGTTCGGGATGATGGTGACCGGACCGGTGACCGTCAGCAGCAGGGTATAGCCATCGGCGGGCGCCTTGGCCACCAGCGCGGCACCGATCGCGCCCCCCGCGCCCACGCGGGTCTCGACCACCACGGGCTGGCCCGTGCGTTCGGTGATGCGCTTGGAGAGCAGGCGGGCGACTGAATCGGTGCCGCCGCCGGGAGCGAAGGGCACGACGAGACGGATCGGCTTGCTGGGAAAAGCCTCCGCGTGGGCGGCGGCCAGCGGTGCCGCCAGTCCCCAGGACAGCACTGCCAGCTTCACGAGATGCTTGGTCACTTGCTTATTCTCCTTGGCCTTGTTCGTATCAATATTCAATACAATGTATAGAATATTGATACGAAATCGTAGAGCACAAAAACGGCCGCGGTCAAGCGATCCGTTGGCGGGCAGGGGTGAAGAAGGCGTGGCCGGAATGGCCCGGCAAGTCAACCGACGTGGCTTGTTGTCGGCCGGGGAAGGCGGGAGGGGGCGAGAACGGGATGCCACGCTTGGGCGACGTCGGGAAACTCCGAGGCGGGCACAGGCTTGCCCAGCAGGAAGCCTTGCACGGAGTTGCAGCCGAGTTCGGTCAGGAGTCGTTGCTGACCGGCTGTCTCCACGCCTTCCGCGACGATCCTGAGGTTCAGGCGCTGGCCCAGCGCGATGATGGCCGAGACGATGGCGGCATCTTCCTGGCTGTGTTCGAGCTGGTCGATGAAGCTGCGATCTATCTTCAGTTCGTTGGCGGGCAGTTGCTTCAGATAGAGCAGGTTGGAGTAGCCGGTGCCGAAATCGTCGATGGAAATCGATACGCCCAGCGCGGTCAGCTTGCGCAGCACTTCGATGCTGGCCACGGCATCCCGCATGGCCGTGGTTTCGGTGATCTCGATGGTCAGGCAACTGGGCGGCACCAGGTGACGCGCGAGCGCGCCCTGTATCGTTTCCAGCAGGCCCGGGTGGGCGAATTGCATGGCCGACAGATTCACGGACACGTTCCAGTTCGTGTGCCCGAGGTCGCGCCATATCCGTAACTGCCGACAGGCCTCGTTCAGTACCCAGTCGCCGATGGGAAATATCAGTCCCGTGCGTTCCGCCAGCGGGATGAAGTCGCCCGGCGGAATGACGCCGTGCCTGGGATGATTCCAGCGCAGCAGCGCTTCGGCGCCGACCGCCGGGCCGGTCGGCGGCAGGAACTTGGGCTGGTAGTGCAGCAGCAGTTCGCCGCGTTCTCGCGCCTGGCGCAGGTCCTGCACCAGTTGCAGTTGCCTGCGCGCGTCTTCATTCATGGTCGATTCGAAATAGCTGAAGCGGCGGGCGCCGCCCTGGCGCTTGGCGTGGTACATGGCGGCATCGGCATGGGTTAGCAGCGTGTGTCCATCCTTGCCGTCCTCCGGATGGATGGCGATGCCCACGCTGGCCGTGACGCACAGCGTGTGTCCGTCGACGTGGGTGTCGCGCGAGAGCGCGGCGATGAGTTTCTGGGCGATCAGGGCGGAGTCGGCGGGGGCCGCCACGTCGGCCACGAGGACGAACTCGTCGCCGCCCAGGCGCGCGACGGTATCCCCGGGCCGGGCGACTTCATCCTTGATGCGGTGGGCCAGTTCACGCAACAGGCCGTCGCCGCAGCGATGGCCGTAGGCGTCGTTGACCGCCTTGAATCCATCCAGGTCGATGAACAGCACCGCGAAACGGCTGTGCCGCGTATCGGCCCGGCTGATGGCCTGGCGCAGGCGGTCGTCGAGCTGGGCGCGGTTGGGGAGCTTGGTGAGCGTGTCGTGCAGCGCCAGGTGCATGAGTTCCTGGTTGGCCTGGGCCAGCGAGGCCGCCAGGGCCGAGGTGCGTGTCTCCAGGCGGGTGTCCAGAACGGCCACGGCCAGCGCGATGCTCAGCACGCTCAAGGTAATGCCGGTGACTCCGGTGGCCAGCCAGCCCGGGCTGATGCCGCTCAGCACGGCCAGGCATTCGGCGCCGTCGGCGATGCGGGCCGCGGTCATGCCGGTATAGTGCATGCCCACGATGGCCAGGCCCATGACCAGGGAACCGCGGAGCCGGCGGGCCGCGGTGTTCGAACGGTTGCGGCGTTGCTTGTGCGCGATCGACAGCGCGGTGCCCGAGGCGACCACGGCGATGACGATGGAAAGGGCGAATAGCCAGGGTGAGTATTCGATGGCCGGGGACATGCGCATCGCGGCCATGCCGACGTAGTGCATGGCGGCAATGCCGGCCCCCATCTGCAGCGCCGCGCAAGCCATGCGCCACCGAGGCAGTGCCGCGCGGTGCGCCATCCAGAGCGCGCAGGCCGAGCAGGCGATGGCGATCAGGAGGGACAGGATCGTGAGCCCCAGGTCGTATCCGAGCGGGATGGGGAGCCGGAAAGCCAGCATGCCGACGAAGTGCATGGACCAGATGCCCAGGCCCAAGGCGCATCCGCCACCCAGCAGCCAGGCGAGCGAAACCTTGCCGCGTGTCGCATTGGCACGGCTGACCAGTCCCAGCGCGGTATAGGAGGCCAGTATGGCGACCGCGAGAGAAACCAGCACCAGGTTGGGATCGTAGCTTCCGACGAGCATCAAAAGGCCTTCACATATCGAAGGCCTCCAGGGGGCGGCCTATTCAACCGTGGCGAGGACAAAGTGAAACAGTTTTGCGTCACGCGCAAATCTCGAGATACGAGCAGGGGAGCGTATCCGATTTCCCTTCGTGCCAGAGGAGGGGGTGGGCCGATGTTAAGTATCGTGCGGCCCAAACTAGGGCCGTGGGCCGGAGCTATACTCCCCGGCGAAAAAAGAACCGTAATACAACGGTTCCCAATGGGGGAGCGGCCATGACGGCTGGAATTTTCGCCATTGTCAGCCTGTTGACCGTGTTCGCCTCGTTCTTGTCGGGCGTGTTCGGCATGGCGGGCGGCATGGTGCTGATGGGCGCATTGCTATTGCTGATGCCGGTCTCGGCAGCCATGGTCGTGCAAAGCGTGGCTTTGCTGGCGTCGAACGTCTGGCGCGCCGTCCTGTGGCGAGCTCATACCGATTGGCGGATCGTCGGGCGGTTCGCCATGGGCGCAGCGGTCGCGTTCGCGCTCATGTTCAGCGTCCGGTTCGTTCCCAGCCGCAGCATGGCGCTGATCGTCCTGGGGCTGAGTCCCTTCATCGCGCTGGCCGTGCCGGCCCGCCTGGCGCCTCGAGCCGAGCGGCGCATGGCCGCCGAAATATGCGGCTTCGTGTGCCAGGTCATGCATCTGCTGAGCGGGGTCACGGGACCGCTGCTGGATATCTTCTTCGTGCGGTCGACCGCCATGGACCGCCGCACCGTGGTGGCGACGAAGGCGACGTGCCAGGTGCTGGGACATACCTCCAAGCTGGTGTATTTTGGCGGCGCGCTGGGCGCGGCCGAACTGTCGGCGCAATGGTGGCACTGGGTGGTGCTTATCGGGTGCGCCGTCGCCGGCACGTCATTGAGCCGGGCCGTACTCGAGCGCATCACCGACGCGCAGTTCCGCCGCTGGACCCGGACGATCGTGCTGGGAATCGGGACCGTCTATCTGATCCAGGGCGTGGCGTCCATGATGTAGCGGGCGGCGCTAGCCCGCCTCCACCATGAACCCGTCGAAGAACCCCGCCAGTTCCGCGTGGGCATCCAGCGGCAGCACGTGCGCCACGTATTGGTCGGGCCGCACGATCACCACGCAGCCGCGCCGGCGGTCGATGCCGCGCAGGTCGAAGATGTCCTGGCCGCCTTTCAGGTCGGGGCAGAACATCTTCTCGTAGTCGATCAGCCCGTAGCGTCCCTTGCGCGGCTGCAGGAAGGCCGGCATGGCCTCGAGCGCCAGCGCGCGATGGCCTTGCTGGAAGACGGCGCGCACGTCGATCACGGCGTCGACGTCGGCCCCCGCGGGCGTGTATTTCCGGATCGGCGACTGGCTTGATTCGGCCAGGAAGCGGCACAGTTCCCCGATGGCCGCGGACGGCGCGGCGGGGTCCGCGGCATCGGCGAAGGCGAACACGCGCCAGCGGCCGTCGGCCTTGACCGCGTGGCCCAGGTGCATGGGCTTGGCGTCGGCCAGGCGGATGACCGGCGCGGAGTGGAAGCGCATGCCGATGACGAGGCCGCGCGCCAGTTCCTGGTGGGTCGGCTCCGCGCTGATGACGGACGGGTAGTAGCGGGTCTCGGTGCCGGCGGTGAAGCGGCCCTGCTTGACGAAGTAGCGCTGGAACTCGGCCGGGTCGATGCCTTCGCTGTCGTCCCGGGACGGATCCTTGGGGGCGGCGCTGAACATCTTGGCGAATTCGCGATCGAAGTCGATCAGTTCCTTGGCGACGGTCTGGCGTTCCTTGGAGTAGGTGTGCAGGATCTGGGGCGTGCTCTGGCCGCGCAGCACGGCGGCCAGCTTCCAGCCCAGGTTGAAGCCGTCCTGCATGGAGACGTTCATGCCCTGGCCCGCCTTGGGGCTGTGGGTGTGGCAGGCGTCGCCGGCAATGAAGACGCGCGGCAGGCGGGCATGTTCCTCCTGTTCGGGCACGTCGTCGAACTTGTCGCACAGGCGCTGGCCGATCTCGTACACGGACCACCACGCGACTTCCTTCACGTCCAGGGTGTAGGGGCGCAGGATGCGCTGGGCGGCGGCGATCAGGCGGTCGGAGGTGATTTGCCGGCTGGCGACGCGCTCGTTCTCGTTCAGTTTGTCGAGTTCGATGTACAGGCGCACCAGATAGCCGCCCTCGCGCGGGATGATCAGCACGCTGCCTTCGCTGGCAGAGTGGATGGCCGACTTGATGCGGATGTCGGGGAAGTCGGTGACGGCCAGCACGTCCATCACGCCCCAGGCCTGGTTGGCCGACTCGCCGTGCAGCGCGCGGCCGAGCGACTTGCGCACCGCGCTGTGGGCGCCGTCGCAGCCGACCGCGAAGCGGGCGCGCACCGTCTCGACCTGGCCCTCGTGTCCGGGGTCGGTGCGCTCGAAGCGCGCCGTGACCGGATGGGTGGGCGCGCCGCCGGCGGGGGATTCCGCCACGGCCAGATCCAGCAGGCGGCGCGAGTAGTGGGGTTCGAGCCGTGACGGCGCGTTGCGCATGACGTCCAGGTAGAAGTCGTGGACGCGGGCCTGATTCAGGATGACGTGGGGAAACTCGGAAAGACCGTCCTCGGTGTCCTGGATGCGGCCGCTGCGCACGATCTGGTCGCGCTGCGCATCGTCAGGTTTCCAGAACGAGGTCTCGTTGACCCAATACGCTTCCTTCAGCACGCGCTGGCTGAAATCGAAGGCCTCGAACATCTCGACCGTGCGGCAGGCGATGCCGTCGGCCTGGCCCAGCCGCAGCGGTCCCGGTTTTTGTTCGACGATACAGGTCCTGAGGTCGGGAAAGGCCGCCAGCTGCGTGGCCAGGGTCAGGCCGGTGGGGCCGCTGCCCACGATCAGGATGTCGACCTCGCCGGGCAGCGCGTCGGCTCGCGGGGCTGCGCCTTGTCCAGCGGGTTCGGAGATGTCGGGGTCGCCGGGTTTGAACCCGTTCAGGTGGAATTGCATGGCTAGTCGGATCCGGCCGGATGTTACATCTTGCGCCGCAGCACGATGGGCTTGCCGCCGTAGGCGCGCTTGCTCATCCAGGCGGCCAGCGCCGCGTCCAGGTAGTCGGCATGGCCCGGGAACCATTGGAACAGGTGCAGGGCGAAGTCGTGCACCAGCGCCACGTCGGCCTGTCCGCTCAGGAACAGCTCGCGCACCTCGCGGGTGGATTTCATCACGGCTTCGTGTTCCTGCACGTGGCAGTCGGACGGCGGGAACTCGGTGGTGCGCATCCACTCTTCTTCCTGGCCGAAGTGCGATTTGACGTGTTCCTCGAACGCGTCCAGCGCCGCCGGCGCCGAGTCCTGGGTACAGGTCAGCAGGCGGAAGGCGACGTCGTAGAACTCCTTGTGCGACTCGTCCATGGGATGGAATCCGAGCAGCCGGGCATCGGACCAAAGGAAGCTGGTGTCGCTTTCCGGGCGAGGAGCGCTGTCGTCGCGCAAAGTCGGTTCTTGCTTCATGGGGCTTCTGGGTAGTATCGACAAGCAGGTGGACATGGTACCCCGCTTTTGGGGGCAGCCGGGCCGGCGAAGCCTTCGGCCCCGGCTGTCCGGCCGTCAGGCCGGGACGGTCCCCATCAGCTCTTCCTTGCGCGCCGCCATCATGTCCGCCGCTTCCCGCAAGTCGATCTTCTTGCCGACGATCTTGGGAAACAGTTCCTCTTCTTCTTCCTTGACGTGATGGTTGATGTATTCGCCCAGGACGGTGACTCTGGCGTCGTACATCTCGTCGGTGGCGTGCATGGCCTGGATCTGCGCGATCAGGTCCTTGGCGCTGGCGTGCTCGACGATGGCCTCGTCCAGCAGGTCGGCGAAGGGCTGGCCGCCTTCGCGCCGGACCAGCGGGTAGAAGATTTCTTCTTCCAGCATGGTGTGGATGGTCAATTCCTTACAGACCGTCTGGGCGATTTCTTCCTTCTCCGCATCGGATCCGGCTTCCTTGAATTGCTTGAACAGCTTCTTGGCATTGCGATGGTCGTCCAGCAGCAGGCTCAGGGCGGCCTTTTGCGGGGTCGGGATGGTCGATTTGTTCATGAGGATTGCTCCAGAGTGCCCCTCTCACTGAGGTGGGGATCCTTAGCAAACGCCGTGCCCGGCTACTCCTGGAACACGCTGGCCGCGACCGCCCGCAGCCATTTGCAGCCGGGATCGCGGTGGTAGCGTTCGTGCCAGTACTGGCGCACGAGGTAGGACGGCAGGTCGAACGGCACCGCCAGGTAGCGGATCGTTCCATGGGCGGCCAGGATGCGCGCCAGGTGGATGGGGGCCAGCGCCAGCAGGTCGGTCCTGGCGACGATTTCCTCCAGCCCCAGGAACGAGGGCACCCACAGGGCCGTCTTGCGGGCGATGCCGGCGTCGTCGATCGCCTTGTCCAGCAGCCAGTGGGCCGTGCCGGTGGTCATGACGGCCACGTGGGACTCGGACAGGAACTGCGCCTTCGTCAGCTTGGCCTTGACGCGCGGGTGGCCGGCGCGGACCAGGCAGACGTAGTGTTCGCCGAACAGCGTCTGCTGGTGGAAGCCCGCCTGCATGCTGGTCGTGTAGCCCATGGCCAGGTCGGCATCGCCGGTTTCCAGGCGGCGCGGCGTGTCCGGATCCAGATCCCGCACTTCCAGACGCACGTGGGGCGCGACGTCGGCCAGGCGATTGAGCAGGCGGGCCAGGACCACCATCTGGCCGGTATTGGTCATGCAGATGCGGAACACCCGGTCGGACGTGGCGGGGTCGAAATCCGGTTCGCGGCCTTCGCGGCCGTCGAACAGGGCCAGCGCGCCTTGCACCGCCGGTGTCAGCGAGGCGGCCCGGGGCGTGGGGACCATGCCGGCGGACGTGCGCACGAACAGCGGATCCTTGAAGTGCCGGCGCAGCTTGCCCAGACGAATGCTGACCGAAGGCTGGCTCAGGCCCAGTTCGTCGGCCGTGGCCGAGACCGTGCCGGTCCGGGCCAGGGATTGCAAAAGGCGCAGGTCGGTCAGGTCGAGTTTGCTCATGGGCGCCGTCGGGCCGGGATGGATATTGTATTTTTAAATATGATGAATAAATTCTAGTCGATTGACGCAATAATGACGCATCCCTAGTCTTCTTGCCTGACATTCCTGCAAGGAGACATGCATGCTGCTTTGCCGCTTCGATGCGGACCGGCTGGGACTGGTGGAAGGGGACCGGGTCCGCGACGTCACGCCCGCTCTCGCCATCCTGCCCGCCCATACCTATCCGCTGCCGCCTTTCGATCCGCTGATCGCCAACCTGGACGCGGTCAAGCGATGCATCCGCGACCTGTTGCCCGGCGCGCCCAGCGTGCCGCTCAAGGACGTGTCCTTGTTGAGCCCCGTGGCCAGTCCGGGGAAGATCGTCGCGGCGCCGGTCAACTACCTGAAGCATCTGGACGAAGCCCGGGGCGATGCGCAAATCCATCATCGCAACCAGGTCGGCGAAATCCAGCGCGTGGGCCTGTTCCTGAAGGCCACCAGTTCCCTGGTCGGCCCGGCCGCGGGGGTCGCGCTGAAGCATCCGGATCGCCGCAACGACCACGAAGCCGAGGTGGTGGTCGTGATCGGCCGGCGTGGCCGCGACATTCCCGCCGCGCGGGCGCATGAATACATAGCGGGTTATTGCGTGGGGCTGGACATGACCACCCGCGGGCCGGAGGAGCGCAGCCTGCGCAAGTCCATCGATACCTATTCGGTACTGGGACCGTGGATGGCGACGCCCGACGAAGTGCCGGATCCGGCCAGCCTGGATTTCTGGCTGACCGTGAACGGCCAGCCGCGCCAGCGGGCCAGCACCCGGGACCTCGTGCTGGGCATTCCCGAGCTGATCGAGCTGGCGTCGTCGTTCTATACGCTGCATCCCGGCGACCTGCTGTTCACGGGTACGCCGGAGGGCGTCGGGCCGGTCGAGGCGGGCGACGTCATCGACGTCGAAGTGGCGGGCGTGGGCCGGATGACGGTGGCCGTGCGCCAGGCGCAGGCGGGAGACCCGGCATGAAAGCAGACGATGCATCCCGGGTGCTGGTGGCGGGGGGCGGCATAGGCGGACTGGCGGCGGCGCTGGCGCTGGCGCGCACGGGGCGTTCGACGACGGTATTCGAGCAGGCCGAGACCTTCAAGGAAATCGGCGCCGGCATCCAGCTGGGCCCCAACGCCTTCCATACTTTCGACGCGCTGGGCATCACCGACAAGGTGAACCGGCTGGCTTCGTTTCCCGACGACATCGTCGCGATGGACGCGCTGTCGGGCGAACGGCTGGTGCAGTTGCCTGTCGCCCGCCTGTTTCCGCAGCGCTTCGGCCGGCCCTACGGATTGATCCACCGCGCGGACCTGCACGCGGTCCTGCTGGAAGCCTGCCGCGAAAGCGGGCGCGTCACGCTGCATGCCTCCACCAAGGTCCAGGACCACGAGGACACGCCGGATGGCGTCGTGATCCGCACCCAGCAAGGGCAGACGTTCGCCGGCGCGGCGCTGATCGGCGCCGACGGGCTCTGGTCCACCATTCGCGCGGGTATCGTGGGCGACGGCAAGCCCCGCGTCTCGGGCCACATCGCCTACCGCGCGGTGCTGCGCGCCGACGAGGTGCCCGACAGTAACCGGCTGAACGCCATGGTGGTCTGGATGGGGCCCAAGTATCACCTGGTCCACTACCCCCTGCGCGGCAACGAACTGTTCAACCTGGTGGCGGTCTTTCACAGCGATCGCTACGAGGACGGCTGGGACACCTACGGCGACCCGGAGGAACTGCACCTGCGCTTCCAGGGCGCGCATCCCCTGGTCCTGGGCATGCTCGAGAAGATCGAGTCCTGGCGCATGTGGGTGCTGTGCGACCGCGAACCCGTGGCCAACTGGAGCAAGGGGCGGGTCACGCTGCTGGGCGATGCCGCGCACCCGATGCTGCAATACCTGGCGCAGGGCGCGTGCATGGCGATGGAGGATGCGGTGTGCCTGGCCGGCAAGGTGAGTGCCCATCGGGACGACATGGCCGCCGCGTTCCTGGACTACCAGCAGGCGCGCTACCTGCGCACCGCCCGCACGCAGCTGACGGCGCGGCTCTATGGCCATGCCTACCACGCCGCCGGTGCCACGCGCGACCTGCGCAATGCGTTCCTGGGCGTCAGGACGGCGGAGCAGACCATGGAAAGCATGGCCTGGATGTACGATCCGAAGGAGATTCCTCGATGACGGACGACATGTGCGCGCGGCGCGAGGCGTTCTACGGCCGGATCGACGCCAGCCATTGCACGCCGCTGTGGGAGGTGCTGCACGGCCTGATCACGCCCACGCCGTCCACGCCCTGCCAGCCTTGCCATTGGCCCTGGGAAACCATGTGGCCCTACCTGCGGGACGCGGGCAGCCTGATCAGCGCCGAAGAGGCCGAGCGCCGGGTCCTGGTGCTGGAGAATCCGGGGCTGCGCGGCCGCTCCCGCATTACGCACAGCCTGTATGCGGGCCTGCAGCTCATCCTGCCCGGCGAAGTGGCGCCGCCGCATCGCCACTCGCAATCGGCCATGCGTTTCGTCCTGCAGGGCAGGGGCGCCTATACGGCGGTGGACGGACGCCGGATCGCGATGGAGGAGGGGGACTTCGTCATCACCCCGTCGTGGGCCTTCCACGACCACGGCAATCCTTCCGACGAGCCCATGGTCTGGCTGGATGGGCTGGACGTGCCCATCGTGGAACTGTTCGACGCGCAATTCATGGAGAAGGGCGACGCCGCGCCGGCGGGGCAGGGCGGCGACGGCGGGGACAATCTGGCGGCTTTCGGCGCGACGATGAAGCCGGTCGGCTTCGAACCGGCCAGCCGGACCTCGCCGCTGTGCTGGTATCCGTACGCGCGCAGCCGTGAAGCCCTGCTGGCCTTCGCGCGGTCGCAGGCGCCGAATCCGTGCTGGGGCCACAAGCTGCAATACGTCAATCCCGTCACCGGCGGGTGGCCCATGCCGACCATGGGCACGTTCCTGCAATACCTGCCTGCGGGCTTCGACGGCGCGGCTTACCGTTCGACCGACGCCACCGTCTACGCCGTGCGGGAAGGAAGCGGGACATGCCGCATAGGCGGACGGGAACTGCGCTTTGGCCAGCGCGACGTGTTCGTCTGCCCGTCATGGGTGCCGTACACGCTGCATGCGGATGCCGATACCGTCCTGTTCAGTTTCTCGGATCGGCCGGCGCAGCAGAGCCTGGACATCTGGCGCGAACTGGCGGGCTGAGAGCCGCGGTTACATCGCGACCGCGGCGCGTTCGAACAAGGTGGACAGATAGGCAGCCGCCGGCGTCAGGGGCACGCCGGCGCGCGAGATCTGCACGATGTCGGGGCCCTCGATGTGCTCGCGTATGGAGATGGCCTCGATCACCCCTTCGAACAGGCTGGCCTGCAGCCACTGACGCGGCAGCATGGCCAGCGCGTCGGTCGAGCTGAGCAGCGCGGCCACGCCCACCATGGATTCGGCCTGGGTCTTGGGTACGGGCGGGGGCAGGCCCTGGCTGGCGAAGGCATCCTCGAATTCCGCTTCCACCCGTTCGCGCACGCCCGTCAGGATCCAGTCCTGGTCGACCAGTTCCGCCAGGCTGGTGGCATGGCGCCGGGGGTGGTCCTTGCGGCCCACGACCACCCGGTCGTTGTGGAACAGCAGGTCGACCTTGTAGCCGTCGCCGATGGGGCGCGCGGGCCGGGGGCCGATGAAGAAATCCAGGGTACCGTCCTGCAGGCGGCCTTCCAGCATGGAGAAGAAGCCTTCCATCATGCGCAGCCGCATGCCGGGATATTTCTTGCGAAAGCCTTGGTGCGCCTGGGCCGCCATGACCAGCCAGACCGCGCTGGACAGGCCCACGGTGACGGTGCCCGACGGGGTGCCCAGCAACTGCGCCACTTCCTCGCGTCCGCGCTGGAGTTCGGCCATGGCGGCGTGCGCGCGGCCATAGAAGGCCTGGCCGATGGGCGTCAGCACCACGCCGCGCGCGTGCCGCTCAAGCAGGGGCGTGCCCAGTTCGCCTTCCAGTTCGCGCAGGCTGCGGGTCAGGGCGGGCTGGGCCAGGCCCAGGGCCCGCGCGGCACCGCGCACGCTGTGCGCGTCGGCGATGGCGACGAAATCTCGCAGGTGATGCAGTTTCATGTCGATAACGTCCAGGTATCGATGGGAGGATTTTGCCATCTTTCTGTAAGCAGTGACCTTACCTAGACTCGTCTCCCACAACAAGTACCCACCCACCACGGAGACCAACGATGACCCTACCCCGATTCGCGGCGGCCCTGTTCTGCGTCATGGCCTTACAGCCGATGGCCGCCGGCGCGGCGCAGCCGGATGCCTTTCCCTCGCGGCCGGTGCGGATGCTGAGCCCGTTTCCGGCGGGGAGCGGACCCGATGCCGTGGCCCGCATGGTGGGCGAGCAATTGTCCAAGGACTGGGGCCAGCCCGTCGTGGTGGAGCCCCGGCCCGGCGGCAACGGCTTCATCTCGATGGAAGCGGTGCGCCGCGCGGCCGCCACCGGCTACGACCTGGGCGTCGTCGACGTCGGCCACATGGCCATCAATCCCAGCCTGTTCCGCAAGCTGCCCTACGATCCGGTCAAGGACTACGTCCCGGTCGGCGGGTTGTACCGGACCTCGTTCTTCGTGGTGGTTTCCGGCGGCAGCCCGATCAAGTCGGTGCGCGAACTGATCGCCGCGGCGCAGGCTTCGCCGGGCAAGGTGACGTACGGGTCGTGGGCGGTCGGCAGCCCCGGCCACCTGGGCGCCGCGCAGGTGGAGGCGGCCACGGGCACGCAGATGCTGCACGTGCCGTTCAAGGACACCGCGCAACTGTACGCGGCCGTGGCCAACGGCGAAGTGACCTGGGCGCTGGGGTCGTACGCCACCGCAGGCGGATTGATCCAGGCCGGCAAGCTGCGCGTGCTGGCGGTGGCCGACGGCGCGCGGTCGTCGGCGCTGCCCGACGTGCCCACGCTGGAAGAGGCGGGCGGCCCCCGGGGCGTGGATGCGTCCACCTGGGTGGCCCTGGTGGCGCCGGCAGGCACGCCGGCCGAGCGGGTGGACGCGGTCTCGCGCGCGGTGCGCGCGGCGCTGGACGTGCCCGAGGTCAAGACCAAGATGGCCACGTTCGGATTCGTGCCCGCCGCCGTTCCCGGCGCGACGGTGTCCGAGTGGATGCGCAAGGACACGCCCCGCTATGCCGAGATGGTACGGCGCACGGGGGCGACGACGGACTGAAGGACGCTTCATCGTGAATACCATGCAGACAGAAGTCGCCATCGTCGGCGGCGGTCCGGCCGGCCTGATGCTGGCGATCGAACTCGGGTGCAGGGACATTCCCTGCGTCCTGCTGGAGGAAGATGCCGATCCGCCGGCCTTTCCCAAGGCCAACGCGACCTCGGCCCGGACCATGGAGCACTATCGCCGGCGCGGCTTTTCCGACGAAATCCGCGCTCTGGGCCTGCCGCCGGACTACCCCCAGGACGTGGTCTATTGCACGCAGCTGGCGGAGTATGAACTGGCGCGCTTCAGGATTCCGAGCCGGGGCGACGCGGCGCGGCGCAGCGAGGCCGGCGGTCATGCCTCGGGCAATGCCGGCGACTACGGCAGCGATGCATGGCCCACGCCCGAACTGCCGCACCGCGTGCAGCAGATGCTGATCGAGCCCGTGCTGCGCAGGCGCGCTGCTACCTATCCGAGCGTGCGGTTGTGCCTGGGCCAGCGCGCGGTTGCCGTCGAACAGGACGACCAGGGCGTTACCGCCGTGGTCGAGCCCGAAGGCGGCGGCCAGGCGTGGCGGCTGGAAGCGCGCTATCTGGTCGGGTGCGACGGTCCCCGCAGCCTGGTGCGCAAGTCGCTGGGCGTGGCCTATTCCGGGCAGGGTAGCGAGCAGCGCGATTTCTTCGGCGGCCAGATGCTGTCCATCTACTTCCGGTCCAGGCGGCTTTACGACGCGATCGGCAAGCAGCCCGCCTGGCAGTACTGGGCCGTGAACGCGCGCCAGCGCGGCCTGCTGATCGCCGTCGACGGTATCGAGACCTTCCTGCTGGCCGTCCAGCTGGCGCCGGGACAGGAGCCCGCCGACATCGACGCGATCGCCACCGCGCATGCCGTGGTGGGCCGGGAGTTCGACTTCGAACTGATCGACCGCCTGCCATGGGTGGCCGGCTATACGCTGGTGGCGGACAGGATGGGCGTGGGCCGCGTGTTTCTGGCGGGCGATGCCGCCCACCTTTTCACGCCCGCCGGAGGGATGGGCTACAACACCTCGATCGACGACGTGGTGAACCTGGGCTGGAAGCTGGCCGCGGTGATTCGCGGCGAGGCGCCGCCCGCGCTGCTGGACAGCTACGAGCGCGAGCGCCGGCCCATGGCGCTGCGCAACACGGCCTTCGCGCGCCGCATGGCGGACAGCATCGGCAATCTGCGGGCAGGCGTGGACATCGAGGCGGCCGGCGAAGCCGGCGTCCAGGCTCGCGCCGAACTCGGCCGCCGCGTGGCCGCGCACGTGGCCAGCGAATTCAATATTCCCGGCCTGCAACTGGGCGTGCGCTACCTGGACAGCCCCATCGTCGCCGCCGAACCCGGCCCCGCGCCGCAGGACGATCCGAATCGCTACGTGCCCCTGGCCCTGCCGGGGTCGCGCGCGCCGCATGCCGTCGTGCGCGGCAAGGTGTTGTTCGACCTGTTCGGGCGCGACTTCACGCTGCTTGCCTTCGGCGTGCTGCCGGCCGCCGAGCGCGAGGCGTGGCGCGAGGCGGCGAACGAGTACGGCATGGGGCTGGAAGTGCTGGAGATCGACGATGCCGCCGCGCGGGCCCTTTATGGCGCCGAGCGTGTGTTGATCCGGCCCGATCACCACATCGCCTGGCGGGGCCGGGCGGGGGACGATGCGAGATCGCCCTTGGCCCGGGCGACCGGCAGGGGAGCGGGGCAGGCCGGTTTCCTATAACTGTTCGTCGAATACGGTATTAGACGGTCGTTGCCGTGCTCATTAGAGTGTCCGCCAGCAGAAGACACTGACGGAGACGCAATGATGACGATGAGACACCGCAATCTGCGCCGGATGGCACTCGGCGCGGCGCTGGGCCTGGCGGCCGCACTGGCCGGCCAGGCCTGCATGGCGCAGGCCTATCCTTCCAAGCCCATCAAGATGGTGATCCCCTACACCCCGGGCGGATCGATCGACACCGTGGGGCGGCTGGTGGCCGAGCAACTGCAGAAGCAACTGGGCCAGCCCATCGTGATCGAGAATCACGCGGGCGCCTCGGGCCTGATCGGCTCGGCGGCGGTCCAGCGTTCCAAGGCGGACGGCTATACGCTGCTGTTCAATGCTTCCAGCCAGGTCTACATGCCGCTGGTGGTGTCCAAGCCTACCTATGACGCGGAGAAGGACTTCACGCCGGTGGCGCAGATCGGCTATGTCCCGCTGGTCGTGGCGGTGAACAACGACGTGCCCGCCAAGACGCTGGGCGAGCTTGCGCAACTGGCGAAGACATCGCCGGGAAAATACACCTGGGCAACCTCGGGCCTGGGCACGACCAGCCATCTCAGCGAGGAAATGATCAATCGCGCGCTGAAACTGGACATGGAGATCGTTGCCTACAAGGGCGCGGTCCCGCAATTGACCGACGTGGTGGGCGGGCACGTCTCGGCGGCGATATCGCCCATGCCGGGTGTTCATCCCTTCGTCGCCGGCGGTCGCCTGCGCGCCATTGCGGTGACGAGCAAGAAGCGCGTGGCCCAGATGCCCGATGTGCCGACGGTGGCCGAAAGCGGCGTTCCCGATTTCGAAGTGCTGTCCTGGTACGGGATCTGGGGACCGGCCGGCATGCCCGCGGACGTGGTCGCAACGCTGAACCGCGAAGTTGCGCGGGCGGTCGGGACGGCCGGGTTGAAGGCGCGCTTCAACGATCTGTCCTTCGTCCCCACGCAATCCTCGCCCGAGGAGTTTCGCGCCATGATTCGCCAGGACATCGTGTCCATCGGCAAAGCGGTGAAAGAAGCCAATATCAAGATTTCCTTCTGACCGGCACGTCTTGCAAGATACCGTCATGATTACTCGAACCGTTGCATCGTGGGTGGCCGGCCTGGGGCCCTCGAGGGTGCCCGAGGACGTCTGCGCGACCTTGCGGCTGCTGGGGCTGGATACATTCGGCGCGGCCCTGGCCGGCGTGGACCTGGCCTGGACGCGTGCGATCCGGGAGTGGGCCGCTGCCGGTGGCGCAGTCGGGGGTGGGGCGACTGTATGGGGAACGCGCGCACGCCTGCGCGCCGCCGATGCCGCGCTGGCCAATGGCGCCGCGGCTCACGCCTATGAGCTCGACGATTTCCACAACGCCAAGCTGCACCTGGGTGCCGTCATGCTGCCCACCGTGTTCGCACTGGGGGAAGCGCGAGGGGCCAGCATGCAGCGGATGGAAGTCGCGCTGGCCGCCGGCTACGAGGTTGCCATCCGGTCCTCGCTGGCGCTGGTCCCGGCGCATGCCCGCCTTCGTGGATGGCACCTGACTGCGGTGTGCGGCCCCCTGGGCGCGGCCGCGGCGGCGTCCGTGATCCTGGGCCTGGACGCCGAGCGCACGGCCTGGGCGCTGGGGCTGGCCGGCACGCAGTCGGGCGGGCTGTATGCCTTCTCGGTCGACGGAAGCGATAGCAAGCGGTTTCATCCGGGGCGGGCGGCCCATGCGGGCATCATGTCCGCCGAGATGGCCGAGCTTGGCCTGACGGGCCCCGCTTCGTTGTATGAAGCCGAGGACGGCGGGTGGCTGCGCGCATTCAGCGACCGTCCGGATCCGGCCCGGTTGACGCAGGCGCTGGGAGATCACTGGCACGCGCGGGAGACCAACTTCAAGCCCTATGGCTGCTGTGGCAGCGTCCATCCCCATGTCGACGCCGCGCTGGCGCTGCGGTCGCGATGGCGGCAGGGAGGCCGCGTCCGCGCAGGCATGGCGTCGGTCGTGGATGTGCAATGCGGATACCGCTACGTTCCCGGCACCGCCTTGAACGCGCAGATGAGCGCCCGCTACGCGCTGGCCGTCGCGCTGCTGGATGGCGCGGTGTTGCCGGACCAGTTCTCGTCCGGGCGCCTGAACGATCCCCTGGTCGTCGACCTGGCGAACCGCATCGAAATCGTCAGAGACCCGGCGCTGGATGCGCGCTATCCCCGAGAGTTCTGCGGCTGGGTCGAGGTGGACACCCGGACGGGACCGGTGCGCGTTGACGTGGACAATCCGTCCGGCGGGGCGGACAACCCCGGCAGGGCCGATGGCATAAGAAGCAAGTTCGATGCGCTGATGCATCCGCGCCTGGGACCGGAGCGGGCGGCGCTCATCACGCGGGGTTTCATCGGGTTTGGCGAAACGCCGATTAACGAGATGCTGGCCGCGGCTGCGGACTGACGCCATCATGTTCGAGTATCTCGGCGACGATCCGGCGAACCAGCGTCGACGCCGTCCGCTCCAGCCAGACCGCGTTGATGGTGACCTGCCTGGACGTGTCGTCCACGTGCACGAACCGCACGCCGGGGAAGTGGGTGCGGGCGAACGAGGCGGGGACCAGGGCGATGCCCAGCCCCATTCCGACCATCTGCAGCATGGTGAAAGGATGCCGCGCGGTGTGGGCGATCTGCGGATTGAACCCGGCCGCCAGGCATGCCGTGACCAGCGAATCCGCCAGGCTGGGCGCGTGGGCGGGGGAGAACGCAATGAGCGGACGTCCGACCAGATCGGCCATCGTGAGCGTGGCGGGCTCCGCCAGAGCGTCGTCCTTGCGCACGACGGCGGCATAGGGTTCGGAGAACAGCGGCGTGCTGCACATTCCCCGCACCAGGGGAGCCGCATGGACGAAGCCGATGTCCAGCCGCTCTTCCGCGATCATGCGTATCTGCTCCTTGGATTCCATGTCGGAGACCAGGATCTCGACCTGGGGAAAGCGGGTGCGTATCCGCTCGATGACGTCGGGCATGACGTTGAAGGCGGCGGAGGTCGCCATGCCGAGCCTCAGCACGCCGGTGTCTCCCCTGGCTGTACGCAAGGTGGTGTTGACCGCGACGTTCAAGTGTTCCAGAACCTTGCGGGCCTCCAGCAGGAAGACCCGGCCCGCGTCGGTGAGTTTGACCTCGCGCCGATTCCTGAACAGCAACTCGATGCCCAGCTCTTCTTCCAGCGCCTTGATGTGCTGGGACAGCGGAGGCTGGGAGATGTGCAGTTTCTCGGCGGCGCGAGTGAAGTTCAATTCTTCGGCCACCGTGACGAAGTAGCGGATCTGTCGTATGTCCATGCGGGGCCTCCTTCGGCCGATCGAGGCAGGTGTGGATATGGCGTCAGAGGCTGCCGATCGTCCGGCTTACTTTTCTTCGTAGAGCGACATGATCACACAAGAGCAGACCCGTATTGAAGAAATCCCTCCGCCGTCCACCGGACCGGCTCGGTGCGAGACCACCCGCCACGTCGTGGCGCGGGACAGGGATATCGCGATAGAAGTACTCGCGCGAGGGCAGGGGCCGCTCGTCGTGCTGTTGCCTTCGCTGGGGCGCGGGGCCGAGGACATGGCCGAGCTGGCCGGGCCGCTGTCGGAGCGTGGCTTGCGTACCCTGTGCCCAGAGCCGAGAGGGAGCGGCGGTAGCACCGGTCCCCTGGAAGGCAAGACCTTGCACGAGTGGGCCGGCGACATCGCCGCGGTGATCGAGCACGAGTCCGCGGGCCCCGCCATCCTGATCGGGCACGCCCATGGCAACTGGATCGCCCGAACCGTGGCCAGCGATTTCCCCCATCTGGTCAAGGGCTTGGTCCTGCTTGCCGGCTCCGCCGGCAAGGTGCCTCGGGGATCCGATGCCGCGCCGATTCCGGCGGACGTTCGGGCATCGATCGAAGGCAGCGCCGATCCGCAACTGTCCGACGAGCAGCGGCTGGAACATCTGCGAAAAGTCTTCTTCGCGCCAGGCAACGACCCCACGCCGTGGCTGACCGGCTTCAACCGGCACCTGATGGCCATGCAGACGCTCGCCCAGCGGCGCACGCCCGTGGACGAGTTCTTCGCGGGCGGCAATGCGCCCATACTGAATGTTCAGGCCGAATTCGACGTGGTGGCACCGCCGATCTATGCAAACGTGCTGCGGGACGAATTGGGCGAGCGGGTAACCAACTTCACCATTCGAGGTGCCGGCCATGCGCTTCTGCCCGAGCAACCCCAGGCGGTACTACAGGCGATTCTGGGGTATCTGAATGAACGCTTCGGCCTGGCGCTTCGAAGCTGATCGCCACCGAGCGCATCAGAGGGCGAACGCATCGCCTTCGATGGCTTCGCGTATCTCCGCGACCAGGGCCAGCAGCGGATCGGCCAGAATGCGGGCGGTACTGGCCAGGGGGTCGCTGGTCGACGTGCTGAGATTGAGCACGTAGATGTCGTGGCCGATCCGCAGCGGGGTTGCCACGGCCACCACCTCGGGCTGCCACGCCGCGGCGCAATAGCCACGGGTGCGCACACTGTTTCCTGCTTCGCCGATTTCCCGCGCCAGGGCCGGCCAGTTCCGGCCGCGCCGCTGCTTGAACGTTTCCAGCAGGGGCTTGAGCTCCGCTTCGGTCAGTGTCGCCAGGTAGGCGCGTCCCAGCGAGGTCAGTTCCATCGGCACGCGCTGTCCCGAGACGACGTGCCGCAAGGCCGCGCGGCGCGCGTAGCGTATCGATTCCAAATAGACCATTTCGTCGCGGTCCGGCGCCGCCAGTCCCACGTTGATCCGCTTCGCTTCGGCCAGGGCCCGCATCCGGGGCGCGGCCAGTTGCAGCACGCGCGATCCGGTGCGCATCGCATGCGCCAGGCTGAGCACGGCGGGGGCGAGCCGGTAGGCCCGGCTGTTGCCGTCGAACTGCAGCAGGCCGCTACGGACCAGTGTCTGCGTGAGCCGGCTGACGGTGGATTTCGACAAGCCGCTGCGTTCGGCCAGCTCCGTGTTCCCCAATGTGGCCGATCCGGGCCGGAATGCCCGCAGGATCTCGACGCCCCGTTCCAGGGAGCGGTTGGTGGGCGATCGTCCTGGTTTGCGAGGGCCTTCCACGTGCAGCCTCCGTTTTCGCGTTTGGCGTGGAGGGGAATTTTGTTCCACTGCTTGGAATTCGGCAACTGCGTTGCAAAAGGATCGCGCCTAATCTTTCGCCTGGCAGGCCCGCCTGCCTACAAGAACGAGCGAACCCCCCCGGTGCGAACGCCGGTGTCCTACAGGAGACGACGATGTCCGATTCAACCCGAAGCATGGCGGCGCGCCGCCATGTGCTGGGAATGCTGGCCGGCATGCTGCTGGCCGCCAATGCCGCATGGGCGGCCTACCCCGAACGCCCCCTCCGCCTGATCGTTCCCTTTTCGCCGGGAGGCGGAACGGATCTGATCGCACGGACGCTGGGCGCGGAAATGGGCAAGGACCTGGGCAAGCCCATCGTCGTGGAGAACAAGCCTGGCGCTGGCACGATGATAGGCACCGATGCCGTGGCCAAGAGCCCGCCCGACGGCTACACCATCCTGATCGCCTCGTTCGCCCATGCGGTCAATCCCAGTCTCCAGCCCAGGCTGCCGTACTCGCACGAAACGGCGTTCGCACCAGTCATCCTGATCGGCGCGGGTCCGAACGTGCTGGTGGTCCGGGCCGAGAGCCCCTACAAGACGATGGCGGATCTGCTCGCGGCCGCCAAGGCCAACCCGGGCAAGCTGACCTACGCGTCGCAGGGCATCGGGACCTCCGCCCACCTGGCCGGCGAGATGTTCAGCAACCTGGCCAAGGTGGAACTGACCCACGTGCCCTACAAGGGGGCGGGTCCGGCGATCACGGATGTGCTGGGCGGGCAGGTGGACATGATGTTCGGCACGGCGGCCGCCACCTCGGGCTATGTGGAGAGCGGACGGTTCCGCGCCCTGGGCGTGACCAGCGCCAAGCCTTCTCCGTCCTTCGAGGGCGTGGCGCCGATCGGGGACACGGTGCCCGGCTACGTGGTCGAAAGCTGGTACGGGCTGTACGTGCCGGCGGGAACGCCGCCCGAGATCGTCGATCGCCTGAACAAGGCGGCCAGGATCGCGGCAAGAAGCGCCGAGTTCCGGGAGAAGGTCGAGAAGGAAGGCCTGGGCATCCGCGCGGGCGATCCGGCTGAACTCGAGGCCTATGTGGCCGCAGAAGAAAAGCGCTGGCGCAAGGTCGTCCGGGAAAACCATCTCAAGCCCAACTGAGCAGCCGCGTGCTGCATGCAAGGATGCGGGAATCACCATGACTTATTCATTGATATCGCTGCGGGTCGAGGACTCGATCGCGACACTGACGCTGAACCGGCCCGAGAAGCGCAATGCCATCAGCGACGACATGCGCGCCGAACTGATCGATGCGCTGGAGCGCGTCGCCGCCGACCGCGGCATTCGCGCGCTGGTGCTGACCGGCGCCGGCAAGGGGTTCTGCGCGGGCGGCGACATCGCCGGCATGGAGCGGCGCATGAACGCCCCCGCGGGCGAGATCGCCTTCAACGGCTGGCACCGCCAGCAGCGCGTGCACCACGCCCAGGCCTTGCTGCACACCATGCCCAAGCCGACCATCGCCGCCGTCAACGGCGCGGCGTCCGGGCTGGGGGCCGATACCGCGCTGGCCTGCGACTTCATCGTCGCCAGTGAATGGGCCAGCTTCTCGTGGTCCTACATCCATCGCGGCATCGTGCCCGATGGCGGCGGCATGTATTTCCTGCCCCGCCGCGTGGGCCTGCCGATGGCCAAGGCGCTGATCTTCAGTGGGCGCAAGGTCGACGTGGACGAGGCTGCGAAGCTCGGCATCGTCGACAGGACGTCCTCGGCCGAGACCCTGGTGGCCGATGCACAGGCCTGGGCAACGGAACTGAGCCGAGGGTCGGCGACGGCGCTGGCGCTGAGCAAGACCATACTCAACCAGGCCTTCGAGCTGCCGGCCGCGCAGGTCTTCGCCCAGGGCAGCCAGGCCCAGGGCATCTGCTATACCAGCAGCGAACACCGCGAGGCCGTCATGGCCTTCCTGGACAAGGCGGCGGGCGCGTCGCGGGGGCAGGCGTGATGGATGCGATTTCCCGCCTGTTCAATCCGCGCAGCGTCGCGGTAGTCGGTGCGTCGGCCGACGCGGGCAAGACCGCCGGCCGTCCCGTTTCCTACCTGCTCAAGCACGGATACCGGGGCCGCATCCTGCCGGTGAACCCCAAGGTCGGCCATATCGGTGAACTGGCCTGCTACGCGGACGTGGCGGCCCTGCCCGAAGTGCCCGACGTGGGGATCGTCCTGCTGGGCGCCGAGCGGGCGCACCTGGCCGTTCGCGATCTGGCGGCTCGCGGCACCGCCGCCGCCATTGTCCTGGCCAGCGGCTACACCGAAACCGGCGGCGAGGGCGCACGCCGGCAGGCACAGTTGCTGGAGGCAGCGGGCGGCATGCGCATCCTCGGCCCGAACACCATCGGGCTGGTCAACCTGACCGATCGCATCGTGCTGTCGGCCACGGGGGCGCTGGAAATGGAGGATTTCGAGGTGGGGCCGGTCGGCGTGGTCTCGCAGAGCGGAGGCATCCTGGGGGCGCTGCTGTCGCGGGCCAATGCGCGAGGCATCGGACTGTCGAAGCTGGTGTCGACCAGCAACGAGGTCGACCTGGACCTGGCCGATTTCGTCGACCATCTTGCCGACGACGACGCGACGCGTGTGATCGCGTTGTATGTGGAAACGATCCGGAACCCGGAAACATTCCGCGCGGCCGCCCTGAAGGCCGCGCGGGCCGGCAAGCCGGTCGTGGCGTTCAAGATCGGCCGTTCCGAGGCGGGCGCGCGGGCCGCCGTTTCGCATACGGGCGCGATGGCGGGGGCCGACCGGATGTACGACGCCTTCTTCAGGCAGGTGGGCGTGATACGGGCCCGGACCTTCGACGAACTGCTGGACATCCCCTCGGCGCTGGCCACGGGGCGGCGGCTGGCCGGCAGGCGGGTGGCCATCCTGACGTCGACGGGTGGCGCGGGCACGCTCGTGTCCGACGAACTGGGCATGGCGGGCTTCTATGCGCCCGCGCCCGACGGCCCGACGGCCGAGGCCCTGCGGGCATTGCAGACGGGCGACCACGCGGTCCTGGACCGCAACCCCATCGACGTCACGCTGGCGGGCTTGAAGCCTGATCTCATGAAGGGCGCGATCCGGGTCTTGCAGGCCAGTCCCAGCTACGATGCACTGGTCGTCATCGCCGGATCGTCCAGCCTGGCCATGCCGGAACTGGTGGCGGGCGTGATCCAGGACTGCCTGCCGGACTCGCCCAAGCCCGTTATCGCCTATGTAAGCCCGCACGCGCCCGACGTGGTACGCGCGCTGACCCGGCATGGCGTGCCCGCGTTCGCCGCGGCGGAAGGCTGTGCCGCGGCGTTTCGCGGCATGCTGGAGGCCGGCGCGCGGGACGATGGGCCCGGCGGCGCCGGCCGGACGCCCGGCGCGATCGATGGCCTGCCGTCCGGATCGCTGGACGAACACGAGGCCAAGCGTCTGTTCGCGCGGTTCGGCGTGCCGTGCGTCCGGGAAGCAGTCGTCGCCGGTCCCGCTGAAGCGGGGCAGGCGGCGCGCGAGCTGGGCGGCCGCGTGGTGCTCAAGATGCTTTCCGCCGCCATCACGCACAAGAGCGACGTCGGCGGCGTCGCGGTCGATCTGGCGCCGGAGGCAGTGGAGGCGTGCCTCGAATCCATGGCGCGGGAAGTCGAGTCTCGCGCCGGGGTCCGGCCCGAGCGCTATCTGGTCCAGGAAATGGTGGGGCCGGGCGTGGAGCTTATCCTGGGCATGCGCCGGGATGCGCTGGGATCCGCCATTCTCCTGGGCATGGGAGGCATCGCCGCCGAGCTTTACAACGACACGAGCCTGCGCATGCTGAGCCCGGGCCGGGGCCTGGCCCGGCAGGAGGCCGCCGCCATGGTGCGGGAGCTGAAAAGCTGGCCGCTGCTGGATGGATACCGGGGCCGGCCGCGGGCCGACGTCGAGGGCCTGGTGGACGCGATCGTGGCGTTCTCGGAGATGGCCGCGCAACTGGGAGACCGGCTGGTCGAGGCCGAGATCAATCCCGTGTTCGTACTGCCGCGCGGGCAGGGCGTGCGCGCCGCCGACGGGGTCGCCGTCCTGGCTTGACGGCGGTTGCGTGCCGATCGCATCGATCGGCGCGCATGCCGCATCAGGCCTCGGTGTTGTGAATGAAATCCGGCGGCACGTCCGGCCCCCACTGATACAGGCTGTCCTCGGGCGGGAAATCCCCCGAGGGCCATTCATTGCCGGCCGAGATGTAGTCGATGTCGGCCGAGAACTCGCAGTACGAGCCCCACGGGTCGCGCACGTAGTGGAAGAAATTCGAGCCCAGCACGTGCCGGCCCGTTCCCCATCCGCGCGTGTAGCCCGCGGCGGCCATTTGCGCCGCTCCTTGGCCGACCTGGTCGATGCTGGCCACGTCCCAGGCCGCGTGATGCCAGCCGCGCGCCGAGCTGCGGGCGAACGCAACCAGATGGTGGTCGCAGCCGTGCGGGGCGTGGGTGAAGGCGATGCCTTCGCCGGACCGGTCGGACAGCCTCAGGCCCAGCGTTGCTTCATAGAAGGCCAGCGCGCGCGAGACGTCGGGCGTGAACAGCAGCACGTGGGACAGGCGGCGCGGGCGGACCTGCGCGACCTGGCTGCGGAAGCGGGCGCCGCGCGCGTCGGCTTGCACGTGGATGTTGTCGAGCGGGCTCTTGGCATCCGGCGTGATCTTGGGGCCAGTCTTGACCTGGATCAGGTTGCCGTCCATGTCGTGGAACCAGATCCCTTCGGCGGTGGTGCGCGGCGCATCGGTGGCCATCGCGACGCCGGCCTGTTCCAGCCGGGCGCGGATGGCGGCCAGGTCGTCGGCATAGCAATTGAAGCTGAGGTAGGCCAGCGCCTTGCGCGGGCCCGCGTGGATGCGCGCCGAGACGTGCCCGTCCCGCGCCCGCAGCGCCAGGCCATCGCCTTCGGCTTCGACCGCGAGGCCGAAGGCTTCGTGGAAATGGCGGGCCACGGCCAGGTCCGGTACCGTCAGCGCGTAATGGTCGATGGAGTGCACCGCGGCTTGCCGGGCACCGGCGCCGTGCTGGGTTTGTGTGGTCATGAGTCTCCTCCGTCGTGCGGCCGTGGCCGCGCGTTCAGGCTTCGTCGGCGATGGGGTTGCGCAGCGTGGCGAAGCCGGTCACCGATATCTCGCAGACATCGCCGGCGCGCATCAGCAACTTGGGCGTGCGGGCCCAGCCTATGCCGGCGGGCGTGCCGGTGACGATGACGTCGCTGGGTTCCAGCGTGATGGCTTCGCTGATGACGCTGATCAGCGTGGGGATGTCGAAGATCATGTCGTCGGTGCTGGCCGACTGGACCACCTCGCCGTTCAATCGGGTTTCCAGGCGCAGGCCGCGCGCCGCGGGCGGCACTTCGCTGGCGGTGACCAGTTCCGGGCCGAAGGCGCCGGTGGCGTCGAAGTTCTTGCCCACCGTCCACTGCGGAGACAGGAACTGGTATTCGCGCACCGAGCCGTCGTTGAACAAGGCATAGCCGGCGATGCAGTCGAGCGCGTCTTCCTTGCGGATGTGCCGGCCGCCGCGCTTGAGCACCACCGCCAGTTCACCCTCGAAGTCCAGGGAATCGGACACGCGGGGGCGGACGATGGGCTGGCCATGGCCGACCAGGCTGGTGTCGTAGCGCGGGAAGATGGTGGGGTAGGCCGGCTGCTCGTACTTGCTTTCCTTGGTGTGGTCGGCGTAGTTGAGCCCGATGCAGAAGATCTTGGCGGGATGCTCGACCACGGGCAGGTAGGAAACGTCGGCCTCGTCAACCAGCTTGCCGCCACCGCGGGTGCCGGCATGGGTTTCGAGGTCGGTGCCGGCGGCCAGCAGGGATTCGATCGATTCCTGGCCCAGGATCCGGATCTTGTCGCCTTCGGGGGTGCCGAGGTAGGAGGTGCCGTCGTGGAGGAAGCGGACGTAGCGCATCGGGGAATCCTGTCTCTGTTGTGGGGCGCGCGGGAAGAATGAGCACGCCCTTGTGCCCGATGCAAGCGTAAAGCGGGGGAGCGATGGGGAAAAGATGGCGGGTTTGCCCCACCGATACCTGTCAGGTATAGGGGGAGCTACGGCAAGACAGAGGCCGAGGCTGTTCGATTTCCAAAGAATTTCACAAACCAAAGACAGGTGCTTGCTATCACCCGATGGCCAAGCGTACGGGTTTACCGACACGGCTAAGCATTTCCACCAGCGTATCGATGGTGAATTTGGTGGTCTTCTTGTTTACCACGTCAGACACACGGGGCCGCGAGACCATCAGGATTCTTGCGGCATCGGCCTGTTTCAGGTGATGTTGGGCGATCCAGTCGGCCAGCTCCGACATGAGTTGCTCCTTGATCCGCTGCGTGTCGTTGATCTGCTGGCGCGAAATCTCCTGCAACCGCGCGGCTTCGTCAGCCGGGAAGCCCAGTTCCTGGAACAGGTTTGCGCCCGGCTTCGTGACATGACGGATTTCGGTGTCGATCTTCATGGCTTGGCCTTTCTCGCGTTGATCACGGCACGGTAGCGCGTCGTGGCAATGTCCTTGGAATTGACTAAGTCGTCGTAAGCGGATCCGATCCAGCGAATCTCCTTTTCGTGCGTCATGCACTGCCTATGTATAAAATTTTATACCAATGCGTGAGGAGAAAGGGAAGGGGCTCTGCCACACCCCGAGCGCGGATCAAGCATCGATGCAGGGAGGGGCGAAATACAGCACGATGCCGCTGCCGTGCTGGAGTCATTGCGAAACAAAAACGGGGCCTGCCGGCGTGTCGATGACGCCGGCAGGCCCCGTCAGGCAAGGGGGAAACCGCGGCTTACAGTCCCCGTGCCTTCAATTGCGCATCCAGGCGCGGATAGACGCGTCGCGCGTTCAGCTCGAACACCTTGCGCTTGTCCTCGGCCGGGATGGCCAGCGCGTCGATGTAGCGCTTGGTGTCGTCGAAATAGTGTCCGGTCTGGGGATCGATGCCGCGCACCGCGCCCACCATTTCCGAGCCGAACAGGATGTTGTCGACGTCGATGACCTCGAACATCAGGTCGATGCCGGGCTGGTGGTAGACGCAGGTGTCGAAGTAGACGTTCTTCATCACGTGCTCGGCCAGCGGCGGGCGCTTGAGCATGTCGGCCAGCCCGCGGTAGCGGCCCCAGTGGTAGGGCACGGCGCCGCCGCCATGGGGAATGATGAAGCGCAGTGTCGGGAAGTCGCGGAACAGGTCGCCTTCGATGAACTGCATGAAGGCGATGGTGTCGGCGGCCAGGTAGTAGGCGCCGGTGGCGTGCATCGCGCAGTTGCACGAGCCCGAGACGTGGATCATGGCCGGCACGTCCAGCTCGACCATCTTCTCGAAGAAGGGATACCACGAGCGGTCGGTCAGCGGCGGGGCGCTGAAGCTGCCGCCCGAGGGATCGGGGTTGAGGTTGCAGCCGACGAAGCCCAGCTCGGTGACGCAGCGCTCGAGCTCGGCGATGGAGCTGGCGATGGACACGCCGGGCGACTGCGGCAGCTGGCAGACGCCGATGAAGGTCTCGGGGTACAGGTCGACGACGCGCTTGATCAGGTCGTTCGAGCGGCGGGCCCAGACCTGGCTGACGTTCTCGTTGCCGACGTGGGGCTCCATGGCGGAGGCGCGGGGCGAGAAGATGGTCATGTCGGCGCCGCGTTCACGCAGGAGGCGCAGCTGGTTCTGCTCGATGGTCTCGCGGATCTGGTCGTCGGAGATATCGGGATAGGCCGGGTCGATGTCGCCGCCGGCCTTGAAGTTGGCCTTCTGCTGGTCGCGCCATTGATTGTGGGCGGCAGGCGAGGTCGTGTAGTGACCGTGGCAATCGATGATCATGCTGCGCAATTCCTGTGTGACGAAGGATGGCGTCGGCCAGGGCCGCGGGGCCATCGATGGGGGAGAATCCGGACGGCTCGGGAGCCGCCTACGCAACGCGCAATTGTAGCCGCTTGCCCTGGCGCGATACCCGCTGTTTTCCGCATTTCTGCTTTTCGTGTTTGCGCGGGAAGGGGCAGGCGGCGGGCGTCAGCGCCGCGCCACCAGCGCCGTGCGCAGCCGCTCGCGTTCGTCGGGCGCGGCCTCGATCAGGTAGCGGATGTCGCCCGCGACGGCGGCGGCCACGGGCAGTCCGTCTCGGTACAGAATGCGATTGCCGGCCAGCGCGGGAATCTTTTCGCCGGGTAGCAGCACGCCCGCCAGGTTCAGCGGATCGGCGGCGCAGACGCAGGCCAGTTCGCCGCCCGGCTCGCGCCGACGGATGCCGCGCAGCAGCGGGATGGCCTCGGGCAGCGCGAACTGTTCGCCGGCCAGGCCGGCCACGAAGCGGCCGCCCCGCACGTCCCCGCGGGCCTCCAGGCGATGGAGCACGGGCAGCAGTTCGCGCCAGGGCGGCAGCCACCGCGCTTCCCGTTCCAGCAGGCGCCAGAACACGACGCCGTAGCGGCGCAAGAGGACCTGGGCGATGTGTTCCAGGACCTGCGGGTCCGTGCGAGGATGCTTGCCCGGTCGGACGGGGTCGGTGGCGGCGGGCCGGCGCAGCAATGCCCAGCGCCCGGCCTGGTCCATCTGGTTCAGGGCCGTACCGTGGCGCGAACGCCGCCGCTGGTGGGCGGTGCGCTGGGACGCGGGGACCAGCAGCGCGCGCAGGCCGGCGTAGCTGTCGGCGTTCGCGGCTCCCGCCGCGACCAGTTCGCCCAGCGCCGTTTCCAGTTCATTGGGCAGCAGGCGGGTATCGCCCAGCAGTTCGTCGAAGAACATCGCGCCATGGCTGGCCAGCGCGTCGCGCACCCGCTGCGCGCGCGGCGACAGCTCGGCCTGGTGGTCCGGCGGCACCAGTGCCTGCCAGGGACCAAGGTGGCGCCGGTGCAGCAGGACCATGGGTGTGGCGCGCACCGGGCCGGCCGCGGACTTGCCCTGGCCCGCCAGGCGCATCCAGACCGCCTTGCCGGCCTGGCTCAGCTCGTCCAGCCAACCGGGGGAATAGGCTTCCAGCCGCGCCGGCAGGAGGTCCGATTCCCAGGCGCCTGCGGCAGCCTCGTAGCCTTCCAGCTGGTCAATGACTTGCGGCAGCGAACCGGGTCCGTGCAGCCGGGCATCCGGCGCGACGTGCTGCCATTCCAGCAGGAAGCGCATGAAGTCCTGCCGTTCGACCGGTTCGATCTCGCGCCGCAGGCGCTTGATGGTGTAGCGGTGGATGCGGGCCAGCAGGTGCCGTTCGCACCATTCTTCCTGCCGCGCCTGCGGATGGAAGCGGCCGCGCATGACATAGCCTTCGGCTTCCAGCCGGGCAAGGGCCACGGCCACGTCGGTCTCGGGCAGCAGGAGGTCCGCGGCGATGCGCGGGAGGGCGAGCGGGCCGAAGCCGGTCAGCCGCGCGCGTACGACCTCGACCAACGCGGCCTCGGCCTCCCACGGCTCGTCGCAGCCGGCGGGCAGGGCGATGTCCGGTTCGGCGCGGGCGCCGGGGTAAAGCGCGCGCACGCAGGCCAGGCGCTCGACCGGCACCCACAGGGCGGCGTCCGGTTGCACGCACAGCCGCGTCGCCCGGCCTTCCCGGGCCAGCGTGTCCAGCCAGCCGCGCCAGCCGTCGTTGGCCGCCGCCTCGGCCTCGGTCACGCAGGCCAGGCTGGCCAGGGCTTCCTGCATTTCGTCGGTGCCGCGCACGTCGGGCCAGGCCTCGGCGGCCACCGCGTCGATGGCGCCGGCGTCCAGGGCGCCCATGTCGTCCGCCGATTCCGGATCGGTCCAGCGGCGCGCCATCACGGCCTGGGTGCGGCGTTCCTCCAGCGGCGCGTCGTCCAGGAAGGCGTAGGGCCGCGCGCTCAGGATCTCCATGGCCAGCGGCGACGGGGTAGGCAGGTCGCGCGCCACCAGTTCGACCTCCTGTTTCTCGATCCGGCGCAGCAGCGCGAGCCAGCCTTCGGCGTCCATCGCCTCGTGCAGGCAGTCGCCGATGGTCTGCGCGACCAGCGGGTGGTCGGGGATCTCGCGTTCCCCGACCACGTTCTCGAGGCAGGCGGCCTGGTCGGGAAAGACCGCGGCCAGCAGGTCGTCGCTTTTCATGCGCTGCAACTGCGGCGCGACCTTGCGGCCGCCGACGTAGCGCGGCAGCGCCAGCGCGGTGGTGGCGTTCCAGCGCCAGCGCACGTTGAACAGCGGTGCGTCCAGCAGCGCCTGCACCAGCAGGTGCTCGGCGGTGTTGGAACGCAGGTAGCGCCAGACTTCGTCCAGCGGGAAGCTGTGGCTGGTGGACAGCGACAGCACGATGGCGTCCTCGGTGGCCGCGGCCTGCAGTTCGAAGTTGAAGCTGCGGCAGAAGCGCTTGCGCAGGGCCAGGCCCCACGCGCGGTTGAGCCGGCTGCCGAAGGGGGAATGCACGACCAGTTGCATGCCGCCCGATTCGTCGAAGAAGCGTTCCATGACCAGGGTGCCGTGGGTGGGCAGCCGGCCCAGCGCCGCCTTCGCGCGCGCCAGGTACTCGACGATCTGGCGCGCCGCCGACGCGTTCAGGCCGATCTCGTCCATCAGTGCCTGGATCGCGCCCTCGACGTCGGGTGCCGCTTGCCCCGGGCGCGCCAGCAGTTGTTCGACCCGGGCGCGCAGGCGCGAGACGCCGGCCGACAGTTCGTCGCTGCGGCCGGGCGCCTCGCCCAGCCAGAACGGAATGCTGGGGGCGGCGCCGTGCGCGTCCTCGACACGGACGCGGCCGGCTTCCACGCGCAGGATGCGGTAGGACGTATTGCCCAGCTGGAAGACGTCGCCGGCCAGGCTTTCGACCGCGAAGTCTTCGTTGACCGTGCCGACCATCAGCCCCTGGGGCTCCAGCAGCACCGTGTAGTCGGCGTTGTCGGGAATGGTGCCGCCCGAGGTGATCGCGGTCAGCTTGCTGCCGCGCCGTCCGCGCAGGGCGCCCGCCACCAGGTCGCGGTGCAGATAGGCCGCGCGCACGCCCTGGCGGCCGGTATAGCCCTCGGCCAGCATGCGCAGCACGGCGTCGAACGCCGGGCGTTCCAGGTCCGCATAGGGCGCCGCGCGCCGTACCAGCGCATACAGCGCTTCCTCGCTCCACTCCTGGCTGGCGACTTCGGCCACCAGTTGCTGGGCCAGCACGTCCAGCGGCGCGACCGGTACGTGCAGGGCGTCCAGTTCGTCGCGTCGCACGCAGTCCAGCAGCGCCGCGCATTCGATCAGCTCGTCGCGCGAGGTGGGGAACAGCCGGCCCTTGGGGATCCCCCCCACGTGGTGGCCCGAGCGGCCCACCCGTTGCAGGAAGGCGGAGATCGTGCGCGGCGAGCCGACCTGGCAGACCAGGTCCACGTCGCCGATGTCTATGCCGAGTTCGAGCGAGGCGGTGGCGATCAGCACCCGCAGGTCTCCGCGCTTGAGCCGCTGCTCGGCATCGAGCCGGTGTTCCTTGGCCAGGCTGCCGTGGTGGGCGGCCACCGCTTCCTCGCCCAGGCGTTCGGCCAAGTGGCGGGCGGCCCGCTCGGCCATGCGGCGGGTGTTGACGAAGACCAGTGTGGTGCGGTGCTGCGACACCAGCTCGGCCATGCGGTCGTACACCCGGTCCCAGACGTCGGTGGCCATGACGGCTTCCAGCGGCACGGGAGGCAGCTCCAGGTCCAGGTCGCGGCGCCGAGAGTGGCCGATGTCGACGATCTCGCAGGCGTCCGCGTGCGCCGGGCCGGCCAGGAAGCGCGCCACGGCCGACAGCGGCTTCTGCGTGGCCGAGAGCCCGATGCGGACGGGCCGGCCGCCGCACAGCGCATCCAGCCGCTCCAGCGTGAGGGCCAGGTGGCTGCCCCGCTTGTTGCCCGCCAGGGCATGGATTTCGTCCACGATCACGCTGCGCACGTCGGCCAGCATGCGGCGCCCGCTATCCGAGCCCAGCAGCACATACAGCGACTCGGGCGTGGTCACCAGGATGTGGGGCGGCTGCTTGCGCATCGCCTGCCTGGCCTGGGCCTCGGTGTCGCCGGTGCGCACGGCGGTGCGGATACCGGGGTCGGGCAGGTCCAGGCGTTCCAGTTCTGCGGCGATGCCTTCGAGCGGCGCCTGCAGATTGATGCGGATGTCGTTGGACAGGGCCTTCAGCGGCGAGACGTAGACCACCATGGTGGCGTCCGGCAGCACGCCGCCGGCGTCCACGCCCATCCGTATCAGATCGTCGATGGCGGCCAGGAAGGCCGTCAGCGTCTTGCCCGAACCGGTGGGGGCGGCCACGAGCGTCGAGCGGCCGGCACGGATGTGCGGCCAGGCGCGGCGCTGGGCCTCGGTTGCCGAGCCGAACGCCTGGCCGAACCAGGCGGCCACGGCCGGATGGAAGCTGTGCAGCGCGTCGACGGGATGGCGGGCGATGGTCATGCCCGACTATATGGGGGCGGCGCCGCGCATCGCAACCATGGGCCATGGCGTGACGCATGGGCATCTTTCGCATCCAGGGTTCTCTAGAAAACCCTAACTGTTCATAAAAACATACTGTATGTGTGTTAGAGTGCGCGCAGGAGTCGTGAGCCGGCATGAACCGGCCGCGGCGGGCGACCCAGAACATCGTCAGGAGACACAAGCATGAAAGGCGTCCTTTTCCCCTCGCGGCTCGCGCTCGCCTTGACGCTGGCGCTGGCGGCCGTGACGGCTCACGGGCAGGCGGGCAAGGCGGAGGGCGACTATCCCTCCCGGCTCGTCAGGATCGTCGTCCCGTATACGCCGGGCACGAGTCCCGACACCCTGTCCCGCCTGCTGTCCGAGAAGCTGGCGGCGCGGCTGGGCCAGAACGTGGTGGTCGAGAACAAGCCCGGGGCGGCCGCGGCCATCGGCACGGCCTATGTGGCCAAGGCCGCGCCCGACGGCTACACGATCATGATGTCCCTGAATACGCACGTCATCACGCCCGCTTCGCGCAAGACGCCCTACGATCCGGTGAAGGATTTCGCGCCCATCGGGCAGATCGCGTCCGGCCAGATGCTGGTGCTGACGAACCCGTCGACACCGGCCAAGACCTTTCCGGAGTTCGTCGCCTACCTGAAGAAGGCGGGCGACAACGCCAGCTACAGCTCGCCCGGCCCGGGCTCGACCACCCATTTGTATTCCCTGGTCCTGCAAGACATGCTGGGAACGAAGATGCGCCACATCCCGGCCAACGGCATGGGCGTGGCGGCCATGGACGTCATGCAGAACAGTTCGACCATGCTGATCAGCACGGTCGAGGCGTCGCGCGCCAACGTGGCGTCGGGCAAGCTCAAGCCCATGGCGCAGACCGGCAAGGTGCGTTCGCAGCTGGTGCCCGACGTGCCCACCGTGGCCGAGTCGGGATACCCCGACTACGACCTGTCGATCTGGGTGGGCATGTACGCGCCGGCGGGTACGCCCAAGGCCATCGTGCAGCGCCTGCACGACGAGGTCGGCGCCATCATGGGGGCGCCGCAGATGCGCAAGGAACTGCTCGAAAAGGGATACGACGTCGTGCTGACTTCGCCCGAGGAATTTGCCGAGCTGAACCGCAAGGAGTTCGCGCGCTGGAAGGAGGTGGTCGCGCGCCACGGACTGCAGGGGGAATAGGGTCCTAGCGCGCCTTGCGCGCGGACCGGCGCGGGGGGCGTGCGGCGACGATGGCGTCCAGCCCCGCCAGCGCGTAGGTCTTCAGGTGCGCGGCCAGGTCCGCGGCCGGCTGCTGGAACAGCGCCTGGATGGGGCTGTTCATGTCGCGGTGGATGATCAGCAGCACCATGCACGGCGCCATGACGCTCAGCACGCAGCGGGTCAGCGCCGGGTCCCCGGCGGGGATGCCGGTGATCTCGGCGATGATGGCGCTGATGAGCCCGAACTTCGGCAGGGCCTCGGCCTCGATGATGCCGTTCAGGTGGGGCGAGGGCGCCAGCACCTCGCGCGCCCACAGGCGGATGTGCCAGCTGTCGGCGTTGAGCAGGCTGGCGGTCAGGCCATCCAGGAATACTTCCAGCTTGTGCCGCGGGGGCTGGGCGCTGTGCGCCAGGCGCGCCAGATAGTCCAGGCTGACCAGATGCCTGTGGACTTCCTTCAATAACGCCAGGTAGAGGCCGTCGCGGCTGCCGAAGTGGTAGTTGACCGCGGCCATGTTGCATTGCGCCCGTTCGCAGATGGCCTTGCTGGTGGTATCCGCGTAGCCTCGCTCGGCGAACAGTTGTCCGGCTGTCTCCAGGATGCGGGCGCGGGTGGCCTCGCCATCCATGCGCGGAGAGCGGACAGGGATAGACGGTCGGGACGTGACGGCCATGCGGGAAGGCGCCGGGGACGCGGAAGTGGGCACGTAAAAATCATACATCAAATTGAAATTTGAGTTATATAATTTGCCGACCGACGGTTTCCAAGGGCGGCGGCGATGAAGAAGGTGCTGGCAGGAGGCGTACTGGTGGCGGTAGTGCTGGCGGGGGCGGCATGGTATGTCCTTCGTCCGGCGCCCGCCCAGGATGGCCTGACGCTATACGGCAACGTCGATATCCGGCAGGTGGCGCTGGCATTCGACGGCAGCGACCGGGTGGCCCGGATGCGGGTCGAGGAAGGCGACCGGGTCAAGGCCGGCGATGTCCTGGCGGAACTGGACGGCCGTTCGCTGCGTTTGCAGCAAGCCCAGGCGCGCGCCCGTATCGCCGTGCAGGAGCAAGCGCTGCTGCGGCTGCGCAACGGTACCCGGCCCGAGGAAGTGGCCCAGGCACAGGCCCAGGTGGCGTCGGCCCAGGCGGAGGCCGAGCTGGCGGAGCAGCAGCTCGCGCGGCTTCGCGGCATCGCCGCGAACACCGGGGGACGCGGGGTCAGTCAGCAGGACCTGGACAATGCCGCGTCGCGCCTGCGGGTGGCGCGGGCGCAATGGGACAACCGCAGCAAGGGGCTGCAACTGGCGCGCGTCGGACCGCGCAAGGAAGACATCGCGCAGGCCGAGGCGCAACTGGAGGTCTCGCGGGCCGAACTGGCGCTGATCGCCTATCGCCTGGAACAGACCGAGCTGAAGGCGCCGACCGACGCCGTCGTGCGCGCCCGGCTGCTCGAGCCAGGCGACATGGCCTCGCCCCAGCGTCCCGCCTACACGTTGGCGATCACCGATCCCAAGTGGGTGCGCGTCTATGTGTCGGAGCCGCAACTGGGGCACGTCAGGCCCGGCATGGCGGCCGAGGTCGTGACCGACAGCCAGCCCGACCAGCCCATTGCCGGCCGCATCGGCTACATCTCGTCGGTGGCCGAATTCACGCCCAGGAACGTGCAGACCGAGGAACTGCGGACCAGCCTGGTCTACGAGATGCGTGTGCTGGTGGACGACCCGCAGGACCGGCTGCGGCTGGGCATGCCGGCCACCGTTCGCATCGCGCAGGATCGGCAGGGCGAGGGAGCGCCCGGGCGATGAACGGGGCCGCCGTCGTCATGGCGCGCGACGTGTGCAAGCGTTTTCCCGCCGCGCGCGGGGGGCGCGAAACCGTGGCGCTGGACGGCATCTCGCTGGACGCGCCCGCCGGCGCGCTGACCGCTCTGGTCGGACCGGACGGCGCGGGCAAGACGACCCTGTTGCGCCTGGTGGCCGGCCTGATGAAACCCGAAGGCTCGCTGCGGGTGCTGGACGTCGATGTCGCCGCGGATCCGCAGGCGGTGCAGAACCGCATCAGCTACATGCCCCAGCGATTCGGCCTGTACGAGGACCTGAGCGTGCAGGAGAACCTGGACCTGTACGCGGACCTGCATGGCGTGTCCCGGGAACAACGGCGCGGGCGCTATGCCCGCCTGCTGGAGATGACCGCTCTCGGCCGTTTCACGGCCCGCCCCGCGGGCAAGCTGTCGGGCGGCATGAAGCAGAAGCTGGGGCTGGCCTGCACGCTGGTCCGGTCGCCGGAACTCCTGCTGCTGGACGAACCCACGGTGGGCGTGGACCCCCTGTCGCGCCGGGAACTGTGGCAGATCGTCCAGCAACTGGTCGACGACGAGCGCCTGTCCGTGATCGTCAGCACCACCTATCTGGACGAGGCCGAGCGCTGCGCGCGCGTGTTCGTGCTGCACGAAGGCAGGCTGCTGGCGCAGGGCCGGCCCGAGGACATCCGCCGCCCCGCGCGCGGGCTGTGCTTCGTCGCGGCACCGCCGCCGGGCGAGCCGGCCAGGCTGCTGCAGGCGCGCCTGCTCGACGACACGGCTCGCATCATCGATGCCGTGCCCCAGGGCGGCGAGGTACGGGTGATCCGCCGCGAGGCGGAGCGGGGCGCGCCCGCGCAGCAGCCGGGAGACGTCCTGGCCTGGCGGCCGGTCGAGGCTCGGCTGGAAGATGGCTTCATGGTGCTGCTGCGGGAACGCCAGCCGGAGGCGGGCACGGCGGCGCCGTTGCCCGCGCCACGCGCGCAGGCCGCAGGCGGCGAAGCCATCATCGAGGTCCGCGACCTGGTGCGCAAGTTCGGCGATTTCGTCGCCGTGGACCGCACCAGCTTCACGGTGAAGAAGGGGGAGATATTCGGCCTGCTCGGCCCCAATGGCGCGGGCAAGACGACGACCTTCCGCATGCTGTGCGGCCTGCTGCCTGCCAGCAGCGGCTTCCTGCGGGTGGCGGGCGTGGACCTGCGGACCGCGCCGGCGCGGGCGCGGCGCAGCGTGGGCTACGTGTCGCAGCGGTTCGCGCTGTACGGCAACCTGAGCGTGATGGAGAACCTGACCTTCTTCGGCAGCGCCTATGGCCTGCATGGCGAACGGCTGCGCGCGCGCATCGGGGCGGTGCTGGCCCAGTTCGGACTGCAGGACCAGTCAGACGCGGCCAGCGGACGCCTGCCCGGCGGCTACAAGCAGCGGCTGGCGATGGCGGTGGCGTTGCTGCACGAACCCGACATCCTGTTCCTGGACGAGCCCACCAGCGGCGCCGACGCGCTGGCGCGGCGCGAGTTCTGGCGCCGGATCACGGCGCTGGCCGCCGACGGCACCACCGTCGTGGTGACGACGCACTTCATGGAAGAGGCGGAGTACTGCGACCGCATCGTCATCCAGGATGCCGGGCGGCTGCTGGCGCTGGGCACGCCACAGCAGGTGCGCAGGCAGGCGGGCGAGACGGACGCTCGCCGCATGAACATGGAAGAGACGTTCATCGGCATCGTCGAGCGCGGCCGCAAGCGCGAGACCGCGGAGGCCGCGGCATGAGCGCATCCCCGTCCGGCGGTTTCTGGCGGCGCCTGGTCTCCTTGACCCGCAAGGAGGTACGCCAACTGCTGCGCGACCGCGCCAACCTGATGATGGGCATCGCGCTGCCCATCGTCCTGATCCTGATCTTCGGCTACGGGTTGTCGCTGGACGTGAAGAATGCGCCCGTGGCGGTGGTGCTGGACGATGCCTCGCCGGTCGCGCGCGACGTGGTGGCCGGATTGTCCACCCCGGGTTACCTGGCGCCCCGCGTGGTCGGGTCGGCGCACGAGGCCTACGCGCTGATGCGCGCGCGGGAGGTGGACGCCGCCGTGCTGGTGCCGGCGGACTTCTCGCGGCGGCTGGCCGCCGGCGACGCGCAGGTGCAGGTCCTGCTGCAAGGCGCGGACGCCAGCCGCGCGACGATGATACGCGGCTACGTCGCCGGCGCGCTGGCGTCGTGGGGCCAGAAGCGGGCCGACCGGGGCGAAGCCGCGCGGCCGGCCACGGGCCAGGTCCAGGTGGTCGACCGCATGTGGTTCAACGCCGCCAACACCAGCACGTGGTATCTCGTGCCCGGGCTGATCGTGCTGATCATGACGCTGGTGGGCGCCTTCCTGACGGCGCTCGTCATGGCGCGCGAGTGGGAACGGGGCACGCTGGAGTCGCTGTTCGTCACGCCGGTGCGTCCGGTGGAGGTGCTGCTGGCCAAGATCATTCCCTATTTCTGCGTGGGGATGATCGGGCTGGCGCTGTGCCTGGCCGCGGCGGCCTTCCTGTTCCACGTGCCCATGTACGGGTCGCTGCTGATCCTGCTGCTGAGCGCCATGCTTTATCTGTTCGTCGCGCTGGGCATCGGCCTGGTGATCTCGTCGGTGACCCGGAACCAGTTCCTGGCCAGCCAGGTAGCCCTGATCGCGAGTTTCCTGCCGGCCCTGATGCTGTCCGGCTTCATGTTCGATCTGCGCAACGTGCCGACGGCCATCCGGATCATCGGGCAAATCCTGCCCGCCACCTATTTCATGGAACTGATCAAGTCGCTGTTCCTGGCCGGCAACAACTGGCCGCTGATCACCAGGAACTGCGCCATCCTGGCGGCCTATGCCGTGGTGCTGCTGGGCGTGGCGCGGCTGGTCACGCGCAAGAGGCTGGACTGACATGGATGACTTCATCGACTTCTGGCGACGCCTGGTCCAGCTGTGCCGCAAGGAACTGCTGGCCATCCTGAAGGACCCCGCCAACCGGGCCATCCTGGTCGTTCCCGCCTTGCTCCAGAGTTTCGTGTTCGGCTATGCCGCGACCTACAACCTGACGAACGTGCCGTACGCGGTGCTGGACCAGAGCCAGGGCGCGGCGTCGGCCCGGCTGCTGGCGCGCCTGGACGGCACCGGGGTCTTCCACCGCGTCGCCACGCTGACGGCGCCCCGGGACATCGCGCGCGTGGTGGATGCCGGCGACGCGCTGCTGGTCCTGCAGTTCGGGCCGGACTTCGAGGCCCGGCTGGCGCAGGGGCAGGACGCCCCCTTGCAGGTCATCCTGGACGGCCGCAACTCGACCACCGCCGGCCAGGCATCCGCCCACGTCGCCCAGATCGTGGCGGCCTACAACGCCGAGCTGCGCGGCGGCGGGATGCCGGTCATCGCCGTGCCGCGCGTCTGGTACAACCCCAACCTCGAGACGCGCTGGAACATCATGCCGGCGCTGATCGCCGCGCTCAGCATGATGCAGACCCTGATGCTGACCGCGCTCTCGGTCGCGCGCGAGCGCGAGCAGGGCACGTTCGACCAGTTGCTCGTGACGCCCTACACACCCATGGAGATCATGCTGGGGAAGGCCGTGCCACCGGTCCTGATCGGCCTCGTGCAGTCGTCCATCATCCTGTGCGTCGCGCTGTTCTGGTTTCGCATTCCCATGGCCGGATCGCTGGCGACGCTTTACGCGGGCCTGGCGATCTTCACCGTGGCCTGCGTGGGAGTCGGGCTGTCCATCTCGGCGGTCTCGGCCAACATGCAGCAGGCCATGCTCTATACCTTCGTGCTGATCATGCCGCTGATGCTGCTGTCGGGCCTGGCCACGCCGGTGCGCAACATGCCCGATCCCCTGCAGGCCGCGACCCTGGCGAATCCGCTGCGCTTCGCCATCGATCTCGTGCAGCGGGTGTATCTGGAAGGCGCCGGCCTGGCGTCGCTGTGGCGCAATCTCGTGCCCATGTTCGTCCTGGGCACGGTCACGCTGCCGCTGGCGGCATGGCTGTTCCGCCATCGTCTGGTTTGACTGGAGGCAAGCATGGCATGCGATCCCATCCGCCGGTCCCGTCCCTTTCTGCAAGCGGCCGTGCTCGCGTTGTTGCTGGGCGGCTGCGCGGCCGTGGGGCCGGACTTCACGGCGCCCACGCCCGCACAGCCGGCGGACTGGAACAGTTGGCGCGGCGGCCCGGAGGACCTGCGCGATCCGGTCTCCACGGCGCCGCCGCCTGAGCGCTGGTGGGAGACCTTCCAGGATGCGCGGCTGGACGCGCTGCTGGTCCGGGCGCGCGAGGCGAGCCCCGACCTGCGCACCGCGGCACTGCGCTTCGCCCAGAGCCGGCTCATGCGGCAGACGGTGGCCGCGCAGCGCGGGCCTGACGTGGGCCTGTCGGCGGGCGTGTCGCGCCAGCGCCAGAGCGAATACGGCGCCGGTACCCGCCTGTTGGACGCCATCGCGCCCAACAACCGCGAGCAGCTCGTGTCGGCGCTGAGCGACCCGTTCACGCTGTACCAGGCGGGGTTCGATGCCTCCTGGGAACTCGATCTGTGGGGCCGGGTCGCGCGCTCGGTCGAGGCCGCCGATGCCGACGTGGCCGCCTCGGCGGCGGCGCTGGCGCAGGCGCGGCTGTCGGTGGCGAGCGAGATCGCCCGCAACTACTTCGAACTGCGCGGCACCCGCTCGCAACTGCGGTGGCTGCAAGAGGACATCGCCGCGGCCCGGGAGTCCCTGGACATCCTGAGGGCGCGGCGCGACGGCGGGCAGATCGACGCGCTGGACGTGTCGCGGCAGCAGGCGCTGCTGGCCGACCTGAACGGGCGGCTGGCACCTTTGCGCGCGCAGGAGGCCGCGGCGGCCAATCGCATCGGCCTCCTGGTCGGCCAGCCTCCCGGCGCGCTGCGGGACGTGTTGAGCGAAACGGGGGACGCGGACACTGCCATGCCTGACCTGGAACTGGGGCTGCCTTCCCAGGTGGCGCTGCGCCGGCCCGACATACGGGCGGCCGAGGCCCGGCTGCACGCCGCCACGGCCGACATCGGCATCGCCACGGCCGACCTGTATCCGCGCATCGTGCTGGGCGCGAGCTTCGGCTACGAGTCGTTCAAGGATGGCAAGTTCGGCGAATGGGGCAGCCGGCGCTGGTCGGTGGGGCCCAGCCTGTCGCTGCCGCTGTTCGACCAGGGGCGCCGCCGCACCACCGTGGCGCTGCGCGAACTGGCGCAGCAGGAGGCGGCGGTGTCCTACCAGCAGACGGTGCTGCGGGCGTGGCAGGAGATCGACGATGCCTTGACCGGCTACGGCGCCGAACGCCGGCGCAATCTGGAATTGCAGCGCAAGCTGCGCGCGAGCGGCGACGCCCTCGACCTGGCCCGGGCGCGCCACGCCGGCGGGATGACGGACTTCCTGCCGGAGCTCGACGCCCGGCGCACGCTGCTGCAGGCCAGGCGCGACCTCGCGCAAAGCGACAGCCAGCTGCGGATCGGGCTGGTCGCGGTCTACAAGGCCATAGGCGGGGGCGGGTAGGTCGCGCCGCGGGCTCCCGGCTCCTGATCGCGACATCTGTTACGAATCCGCGATCCCGCGCCCCGCGTGCCTTCCGGCCCGGCGGCGGGGTGCGGCCTTTCCATCCCCTATTGCCAGATGCGGCGCGGCGCCTTAATTTGGAGCCATCGGGGCGCCCCGAGCAAGGACAAGGACCATGATCTATCGCAAACCGTCCAATGCCATGTGGATCGACGCGGTCAGGCTGCTGGAGCAGGCGGACAACCTGCATCGCCAGTTCTTCCGTCCGGGCCAAGGCGGACCCCAGGGGCCCACCTGGGAACCCCCCATCGACATCTTCGAGACCGGCCGCGCCTTGTCCGTGCTGGTCGCGCTGCCCGGCGTCGCGCCCGACCAGGTCCAGGTGCTGATCGACGGGGCGACGCTGACCGTGGTGGGCGAACGCCCCTTGCCGGCTCCGGCCGAGGCCCACATCCGCCGCATAGAAATTCCCTACGGCCGTTTCGAGCGGCGCATCGCGCTGCCGCCGGGCGCCTTCGAAATCCGGGAGCACAGGATGGTGGACGGCTGCCTCCTGTTGACCCTGCTCAAGCTGGGATAGGCAGGCGGCACGCCGCAACTCGAACCAGGGACAGGTAAGAAGCCATGGCAAACGAATTTCGAGACCAACAATCGGGACAGGAACGGCAGGAGGCGCCGGGTGCGCAGCCCGCGAGCCAGGGGGCCGCGCCGTCGATCGCGCTGCCGTCGGATGCGCTGACGCTGATCCCGGTGCGCAATCTCGTGCTTTTTCCAGGATTGGTGGCGCCCATTTCCATCGGCCGCGAGAGCACCGTGCGCGGCGCGCAGGAAGCCGCGCGGGCCAGCCGCCAGGTGGGCGTGGTGCTGCAACGCGATCCGGAGGCCGAGGAGCTGGGCGACGGCGACCTCCATCCCATGGGGACGGTGGCCAACGTGATGCGCTACGTGACCACGCCCGACGGCACGCATCACGTCATCTGCCAGGGCGTGCAGCGCTTCCGCATCATCGAGCTGCTGCAGGGCTATCCCTTCATGGTGGCGCGGGTCCAGCGCTTCGAGGATCCCGAGATCATGACCTCGGACATCGAGGCGCGCCTGATCCAGCTCAAGGCGCGCGCGCTGGACATCCTGCAACTGCTGCCGCAGGCGCCGGCCGAACTGGCGGGTTCGATCCAGAACATGACCTCGGCGCCGCTGCTGACGGATTTCATTGCCGGGCTGATGGAGATCAAGCCCGAGGAAAAGCAGGACGTGCTCGAGACCGTGGACGTCGTGGCCCGGGCCGACAAGGTGCTGGCCCTGATGATGCATCAGATCGAGGTGCTGCGCATCAGCCGCGACATCGACCAGCAGACCAAGGCGCGCTTCGAGGACCGCCAGCGCGAGGTGATGCTGCGCGAGCAGCTCAAGACCATCCAGCAGGAACTGGGCGAGACCGAGGGCAACGGCGCCGAACTGGCCGAGCTGGGCGAGCGCATCGCCAAGGCGGGGATGCCGGAAGAAGCCGAGAAGCAGGCGCGCAAGGAACTCAAGAGGCTCGAGGGCATACCCGAGGCATCGGGCGAATACTCGATGATCCGTACCTACCTGGACTGGCTGATCGAGCTGCCCTGGTCGGTATCCACCGACGACCGCATCGACATCGCCGAGGCCCGCCGGATCCTGGACGAGGACCACTACGGGCTGGACAAGATCAAGCGCCGCATCCTGGAATACCTGGCCGTGCGCAAGCTCAATCCCGCCGGCAAGAGTCCGGTGCTGTGCTTCTCGGGGCCGCCCGGGGTGGGCAAGACCTCGCTGGGCCAGAGCATCGCCAAGGCCACCGGACGCAAGTTCGTGCGCCTGAGCCTGGGCGGCGTGCACGACGAGGCCGAGATACGCGGCCATCGGCGCACCTATATCGGCGCGCTGCCGGGCAACGTGATCCAGGCCATCCACAAGGCCGGTTCGAACAACTGCGTGATGATGCTGGACGAGGTGGACAAGCTGGGCGCCAGCGCGCAGGGCGATCCCGCCGCCGCGCTGCTGGAGGTGCTCGATCCCGAGCAGCACGACACCTTCCGCGACAACTACCTGGGCGTGCCGTTCGATCTGTCCAAGGTGCTGTTCATTGCGACGGCCAACGTGCTCGACGCCATCCCCGGCCCGCTGCGCGATCGCATGGAGATCATCACGCTGCCGGGCTACACCGAGGAAGAGAAGGCCCAGATCGCGCGCCGCTACCTGGTGCCGCGCCAGCTCGAGGCCAATGGCCTGACGCCCGCGCAGGGCGAGATCACCGACGAGGCCATCCACGAGGTGATCAACGGCTATACCCGCGAAGCCGGCGTGCGCAATCTCGAGCGGGAAATCGGCAGTACCTTCCGCCATGCCGCCATGAGCGTGGCCGAAGGAACCGCGCAGCACGTGCGCATCGACGTGGACGAGGTGCACGCGATCCTGGGCGCGCCGCGCTTCGAAAGCGAGATCGCCATGCGCACCGGCATGCCGGGCGTGGCCACGGGCCTGGCCTGGACGCCGGTCGGAGGCGACATCCTGTTCATCGAGGCCAGCCGCACGCCAGGCAACGGCAGGCTGATCCTGACCGGGCAACTGGGCGAAGTGATGCGCGAAAGCGTGCAGGCGGCCCTGACGCTGCTCAAGGGCCGGGCGGCTTCGATGAACGTCGATCCCGCGCTGTTCGAGCACAACGACATCCACGTCCACGTGCCGGCGGGCGCGATTCCCAAGGACGGTCCCAGCGCCGGGGTGGCGATGTTCGTCGCGCTGACCTCGCTGATGACCGACAAGCCAGTCCCCTCGGACCGGGCGATGACGGGCGAGATCAGCCTGCGCGGATTGGTGCTGCCGGTCGGGGGCATCAAGGAAAAGGTACTGGCTGCGTTGCGGGCCGGCATCAAGACCGTGCTGTTGCCGGCGCGCAACCGCAAGGACGTCGACGACATCCCCGAGGAATCGCGCCAGCAGCTCCAGTTCATTTTCCTGGAGACGGTCGAGGATGCGATCCGCGCGGTGACGCCGGCGGACAGGCAGGGGGAGACGGTGGCCGGCTGATGGCCGGGGGGCCATTCGTCGGCTGGGAATGTCGATTCGGCCGCCGGGGTTGCGGTGTCGGGATCCTGACAAATAAGATCGTTCGCGTACGACAAACGCACGGTTTCGGTCGTTTGCCGAGTTCTCTCGCATGGGATCTTTACGCATATGACGACGTCTCCGTATTTCCCGATCCCGGCCGCCGCTGGCGGCTGCACCCGGCCGTCGTTCCGGCCGAACCTCGTGGCGGCGGCCGTGCTTGCCGCTCTGTCGTCGCTGGCCGGGACCGCGCAGGCCCAGGTCGTTCGCGACTACCGGGGTACCGATGGTACTTGCTGCTATAGCCATAACGGCTCGGACGGCAGCAACGGCACCGATTTCGTCGGCGCTTCCGACTCGTCGCTGAACGTCTCGATCGGCGCCGGCACCGCGGTCTTCGTGGACGTGAGCGGCGGCCATGGCGGCAACGGCGAAGGATCCACCGATCCGGACGATCCGAACTACAACCACTGGGGCGGCAACGGCGGGGACGGCGCGACGCTGGGTTATGACCTGCTGTACAGCACCCTGAGCAGCGGCGGAGTCGGGCTGCGCGCCGCCTCGCATGGCGGCGATGGCGGCAGGTGGGCGATCCAGAGCGGGGGGCGGCGCTACGGCGATGCCGGAGACGGCCACGACGCGGACGTCGTGGTCTCGGGCACGGGAATCACCGCCGGGGTCTACGGCATATGGGTCGATTCCGTGGGCGGCGTGGGGCGGGAACCCTCGATCCGGGACGTCCTGCCGTCTGGCGATTCCGGACGCGGGGGCAATGCGGGCGCGGCCAGCGTGAGCCTGAGCTACGGATCGTCCGTGACGGTGTCCGGCAGCACGGGGCAGTCGGAGACCGCCGGCATCCTGGTCCAGTCCGTGGGGGGCGAGGGCGGGGACGGCTTTCACGGCGGCGTCGGCGGCGGGCACAGCACGGCGGGGCAGGGCGGCGACACCGGCGATGTCAGCGTCAGCATCGACGACAGCAGTTCCGTCACCACCAACGGCACGGGAACGGCGGGCGTGATCGCGCGTACCCAGGGCGGCCAGGGCGGAGGCGCGGAAGGCGGCGAGGAGGGCGAACCCGCGCAGGACGTGCGCGCCAATCGCGGCGGAAACGCCGGGCACGTCACCGTCTCGAACGCGGGCGCCATCACGACGCGCGGCAGGTCGTCCGCGGCCATCCTGGCCGGCAGCCAGGGCGGTCGGGGCGGCGATGGCGGGGCCGGATCCTGGTCTTATGGGCACGATGGTGGCGACGGCGGCTCGGCCAGCGGCGTCTCCATCACCAATTCGGGCCGGATCGCCACCTACGGCGATTACTCCAACGGCATCCAGGTCCGGGTCGCCGGCGGCGACGGCGGCAAGGGCGGAGAGGGCGGCCTGTCGGGCCACAGCGGCAGCGGCGGTGCCGGCGGCGGCGTGGGCGCGCTGGCCTATGACATCACCAACAGCGGTTCGATCGAGATCGCCGGCGCGGGCGCCGGAGACGACAGCGGGACCACGGGCACGGGATCCTTCGGCATCGTCGCCCAGGCCTCGGGCGGCCAGGGCGGCGACGGCGCCGAGGCGGCGGGGTGGTTCGTCGTGGGCGGCAACGGCGGCGGGGGAGGCAATGGCGGCGCCGGCCGCGTGACCAACACCGGCAGCATTTCCACCACGCGCGACCAGAGCGGCGCCGTGATCATGCAGAGCGCCGGCGGTGGCAGCGGCGTGGGCGGCGATGCCGACAGCGCGGGCCTGATCGTGTCGATGGCGGTGGGCGGCCGCGGGGGCGTCGCGGGCGACGGCGGCGATCTGTCGCTGATGTCGTCCGGCCGGATTTCCACGCAGGGCGCCGGCTCCACCGGCGTGCTGCTGCAAAGCATAGGCGGGGGCGGCGGGCACGGCGGATCGGCCCAGGCGGCCTCGGTGGGCGTGCTGGTCGGGGTCGCGCTTGCCACCGGCGGCGACGGCGGCGCGGGCGGCGCGGGCGGGCATGTCTCCATCGAACTCGATCCGGTCGGCTCGGTCACGACCGCCGGCGCCGTCAGCAGCGCGGTGGTCGGCCGGTCGGTCGGGGGTGGAGGCGGCAACGGCGCTTTCGCGGAATCCGTTCAGGCGACCATCGCGCCGGAACTGGGACCGGACATTCCATCGGGTACGGGCAGCATCCAGGTCACGGTGGGCGGCCGCGGCGGCTCGGCGGGCAATGCCGGAGAGGTCGACGTCTCCAATGCCGGCACCGTGGCCACCTTGGGACACGAGAGTCATGGCATCTTCGCGCAGAGCAGTGGCGGCGGGGGCGGCAACGGCGGCGTGGCGGCCGCGCCGCTGCGGCCGACGACGATAGGCGCGTCCAGCTTCACCATCAGCTATGGCGTCACGACCGGCGGCGAAGGCGGCAGCGGGGGGCATGGCGGGATGATCTCGGTGCGCAACCAGAGCGGCGGCGCGATCACCACTGCCGGCGACCATGCCGTGGCCGTGCTGGCACAGAGCGTGGGCGGCGGAGGCGGCAACGGCGGCCTCGTCCAGCAGGAGACCGAGCGTTCGTTCGAACCCGTGGTCAGCTCGCCCACGGCATTCCTGGAGACGCTGACCAAGGTTTCCGAGTGGCTGGAGGAGGCGCCGAACTCGATCTCGTTCGGAGGGCTGAGCTACGCGATCGACGCCCGGGTCGGCGGCAACGGCGGGAGCGGCGGCAACGGCGGCGACGTCACGGTCGCCAACGACGGCGCCATCGCGACGCAGGGCCTGGCGTCGGCGGGCATCCTCGCGCAAAGCATCGCCGGCAGCGGCGGGCGGTCCGGGGCCATCGGCTCGGCGGGGGCGTCCAGCCTGCTGTCCGCGATAGATTCCCTGCTGAAGGCCGCGAATGAAGGCGTCAGCAACGTGGTCTCGCTGGCGCCTTCGATAGGCACCAACCTGTCGGTGGGCGGGAATGCCGGCGACGGCGGGCAGGGGGGCACGGTGCGGGTGACCAACACCGGCACGGTCTCGACCGCCGGCAAGGCCGCGCCCGCCATCCTGGCGCAGAGCGTGGGCGGCGGCGGGGGCGTGGGTACGGTATCCGAGCAGGATCTGGCCGAGCTGGTGAAGGAGCACGGCGCGGACCAGGCCGCCGAGATCCTGGAGAAGATCAACAAGATCGCCGAACTGCTCGCGTCCAAGGGCCTGTCCCTGACCCGCAACATCAACGTGACCGTGGGCGGCGGCGGAGGGGGCGGCGGCAATGGCGGCCTGGCCACCGTCGATGCCAGCGCGGCGGGCAGCGTCGTGACGACGATGGGCGATCATGCGCCGGGCATCGTGGCGCAAAGCGTGGGGGGAGGCGGCGGCAAGGCCGAGGTGTCGAGCTTCCTGGTCGGGGCCGGCGGGCTGGCCACGCCGGCCGGGCACACGGACGCGCCGCTGACGATCACGATGGGAGGCAGCCGGATCCTGTCGGGCTTCGTGTCGGAGTCGGCGGTGATGAGCGGCGGCGGCGCCTCGGTCACGACCGGACAGGTCCGCACCCAGGGCGACGATGCGCCGGCGGTGATCGCGCAGAGCGTGAGCGGCGGCGGTGGACTGGCCTCGATCAGCATCGACGGCCTGGACGCGGCGGGGCTGGGGGCCGGCCACGCGGCACAGGCGCCGGTCATTTCGCTGGGTGGGAAGATCAGCGTGGTGGACGGATTCTCGATCCCTCCCATCGATGCCGGCGACGCGACGGTCACCACGACCGGCGGCAACATCGTCACGTCCGGCGCGTTGTCCCACGGCTTGATGGCCCAGAGCATAGGCGGCGGGGGCGGCGCGGCGACGCTGGCCAGCAGCGCGGCGGCGGCGCCGCTGCTGGCGCCGGCGCAGGTGACGCTGGGGATGGATGTGTCGAACCAGGAGGCCATGCGGACCGACGGCGGACATGTTTCCGTGACCACCGGCAAATATGACGAAGGATCGAGCACGATCGCTCATACGATGGTCCAGACCTCGGGCGACCTGGCCTTCGGCGTGCTGGCGCAAAGCGTGGGTGCGGGCGGCGGATACGTGGCCCTGCTCAATGGCGGGCAGGCGCAGGCCCCGGCCAGCGTCGCGCTGGGGGCGCTGGGCGGCGCGACGGGCGACGGCGGCCAGGTCGATGCGCACGTGGTGGCCAACAGTTCCGTCAACACCCGGGGCAGGAATGCCGTGGGCGTGCTGGCGCAAAGCGTGGGCGGCGGAGGCGGCATCGCCGGCCTGTCTACGGCCGCGGGCAGGACGACGCTGGCCGCGCCGGCGTCGCAGGGCTCGGGCGCGGGCGGCGCGGTCAACGTGAACGTCGAAGGCTCGGTGCTGACCGAGGGCGCCGGCGCCATCGGTGTGCTGGCCCAGAGCGTGGGCGGCGGCGGAGGCCTGGCCGGGGACCTGTCCTCGGTCAGCTACGACGACGGCCTGGTCAAGACCGTCGACGTGACGGGGGGGAGCGGCAACGGCGGCGCGGTCGACGTGCAGGTGGGCGTCATGGTCGCCACGCAGGGCCGGAATGCGCCCGCCATCGCCGCGCTCAGCCTGGGCGGCGGCGCCGTCTTCTCGGAGGCCGGCATTCAGGTTCGCGGCAGCGGCGGCGGAACGGGCAGCGCGGGCGGGACGATCAACATCGGACTGGGAACGGGGTCCCTGGTCACCGCGCAGGGCGGCGGCGCGCCGGCCATCCTGGCGGTAAGCGCCGGCAGCGCGGCGCAGAACAGCGGCGGCCCCGTCACGATAGGCGTGGGGGCGTCGTCGGCCGTGTACGCGGACATCGCCAGCGGTACAGCCATCCGCACGGTTACCGACAACGCCACCTCGGTCGCCAACCAGGGCCTGATCGCCGGCGCGACCGCGATCGAGGCCTCCGGCCGGGTGGCCGTGGACAACTATGGCCTGTTCATCGGCAACGTCACGAGCGGCGACGCGGCCCACAGCTCCTTCGTCAATCACCCGGACGCGGTGCTGGCCAGCGGCCAGCGGCTGGATGCCTCCCTGGTCAACCAGGGCGTGTTCAATCCGGGCGGACCGGTCGACCAGCATGGCGCGTACCAGACGACGTTCATGCAGGGTTTCACGCAAGGCTCGGGAGGGGTCTTCCAGGCCGACGTCGATTTCAGCGCGGGCGGACTGGCCGACGTGATCGGCGTGAGCGGGCCGGCGCAACTGGGCGGCAGCCTGCTCGTGCTGGGCCACAACCTGGCAGGCGGCCAGCCCATGCTGATCGCCCAGTTCGACGTCACGCCGACGGGCTCGTTCAATCTTGCCGGGCAATCGCCGGTGGTCAACTACGACGTGTCGCTGACCGGCGACGGCCAGCTATGGGTCACGCCCAAGGCGAACTTCCGTCCGCAAAGCCTGGGCCTGACCGCCAACCAGGCCAGCATCGCCGGCTACCTGCAGACCCTGTGGGACCGGGGCGACCGTAGCCTGACGACGCTGTTCGATCCCTTCGCGCGGCTGGAAGGCACGGATGCCTACGTGAAGGCGCTGGGCGCGGTGGCCTCCGACGCGGCGCTGAGCCGCGCGAGCAATCGCACCTACGAGCTGCACTCGGCGCTGGACCGGATGATGAGCTGCCCCTACTTCAGCGATCAAGGCATCCAGCTGGCCGAGGGCGAATGCGCGTGGGCGCGCGTGATAGGCGGCCGCTTCGACCGTTCGGCGTCCGCCGACGGCGCGGGCTACGACAACCGTCAGACCACGGTGCAGTTCGGCGTGCAGCGCCAGTTGGCGCCGGACTGGTTCCTGGGGGCCTCGGCCAGCTACAGCCGCACCAACACCTATTCCGCGGACAACACCGTGCGCATCGCCAGCGACAGCTTCCACGCCGGCCTGACGCTGAAGCGGCAGATGGGGGCCTGGCAGTTCGCGGGCGCGCTGATGGGCGGCTACGAGGAATCGGACCAGGCGCGCAACATCGTGTTGCCCGGCATGGCGGCGCGGGCGACCAGCAAGCCCGACTCCTACCAGCTGGCGGCGCGCGCCCGGGCCGCCTATCAGTTCTCGTTCGGCGACTGGTACGCCAAGCCCTATGCGGACCTGGACCTCATCTACGATCGCACGCCGGGCTACAGGGAGTCGGGCGCGGGGCCCTTCGATCTGGTCCACGACGCCAGCGACCGGTGGAGCGCGGTGCTGACGCCCAGCATCGAGTTCGGCGGCAAGGTCAGTATGGGCAAGGCGGTCGCGCGCCCCTATCTCGCGCTGGGCGTGGGGCTGGTGGCGGGGCGCAAGGTCTCGACCGACGTCCGGCTGGCGGTGGCGCCGCAGGATGCGTTCACGTTGTCGACCCGTGTGCCGGGGGTATTCGGCAGCGCGACGGCCGGCATCGAGGTGATGTCGGCCGATGCGTGGTCGCTGCGGGCGGAGTACGGGATCCAGGCGGGCGAGCACCTGGTGGCGCAGACGGCCAGCTTGAGGCTGGGTGTGCGGTTCTAAAGTAACGTCTGCCCGCCGTCGATCACGATGGTCGAGCCGGTCACGAACGCCGAGGCATCGGAGGCCAGCCAGACCACGATCTCCTTCAATTCCTCGGGACGCCCGATCCGGCCCAGCGGCACGTTCCTGACGAAGGCGGCGTGCTTGGCCGGATCGCTCATCTCCGCTTCGGTCAGCGGCGTCAGGAAGCGTCCCGGCGCCAGGGTGTTGACGCGGATGCCTTGCGGCGCCCACTCCATGGCCAGCGCGCGCGAGAAGTTGATCATGGCCGCCTTGGCCGCGCTGTAGGGGGAATTGTTGGGCCGGCCGCGCAGCCCGGCGGCCGAGGCGATGTTGATGATGGAGCCGCGGCCCTGCGCGTGCATGGCCCGTCCCGCCGCGCGGCAGACGTAGAAGGTCGAGTCCAGGTTGGCGCCGATCAGGCGCTTCCATTCGTCGTCGGCAAGCTCCAGCACGGGCTTGCGCTGGCTGCCCCCGGCCGAATGCACCAGGATGTCCAGCGTGCCGAATTCATCGAGCACGGCCGAGACGGCGCGATCGACCTGGGCGGAGTCGGTCGCGTCGGCGGCCAGAGGCAGCGCGCGGGCGCCGGTCGCGCGGATTTCCTCGCAGGCGGCTTCGACGTCGCGCGCCGTGCGCGCCAGCAGCGCCACGTTGGCGCCGGCCTGCGCCAGCCCCATCGCGATGGCCCGGCCCAGGCCCTTGCCGGCGCCCGTGACCAGCGCGGTGCGGCCATCCAGCCCCATGGTGTTCCACAGCGAAGCGTTCATGGGCGGGTCCTAGTTGAAGACGATGTGGGCCTGCTTGATGACGTCCGTCCAGCGCGCCAGGTCGCGTTTCAGGAAGTCCGCGGCCTGTTCGGGCGTGCCTCCGACGATCTCGGCGCCGAGATCCTTCAGGCGCTGGCGGATGTCGGGTTGCTGCAGCCCGGCGTTGACCGCCTCGTTCAGCTTGTCGACGATCTTGCGCGGGGTGCCGGCGGGCGCGAACATCATGTACCAGGCGCCGATCTCGTAGCCTTTCAGTCCCGCCTCGTCCACGGTGGGAACCTGGGGCAGCAGCGCCGAGCGAGCGCGGGACGTGACCGCGAGGGCACGCAACTGGCCGCCGTTGATCAGGGGCAGCAGCGCGGGCATGTTCTCGAAGGCGAGCTGCACGCGGCCGCCCACCAGGTCGACCAGCGCCGGCGCCGTGCCCTTGTACGGCACGTGCGTCATGTCCACGTGGCCCATCAGCTTGAACAGTTCGCCGCCCAGGTGCGACGACGAGCCGTTGCCGACGGACGAGAACGCCAGCTTGCCCGGATTGGCCTTGGCGTAGGCCAGCAGCTCGGGCACGGACTTGACCGGCAGCGACGGATTGACCACGAGCACGTTGGGGACGATGGCCACGAAGGCAATGGGCACCAGGTCCTTGATGGGGTCGTAGCGCAGGTCGGGGAACATGCTGGGCGCCGTGGAGTAAGAAGGCATGCTGCCCAGCGTGATCGTGTAGCCGTCCGGAGGGGACTGGGCGACGTGCGCGGTGCCTATCGTGCCCGACGCGCCGGGGCGGTTCTCGATCACCACCGGCTGGCCGAAGCGCTGCGAGATGACCTGGCCCAGCGCGCGGGCCAGGATGTCGTTGGCGCCGCCGGGCGTCCACGCGCTGATCAGGCGGATGGGCTTGGCCGGGTAGTCCTGGGCGGCGGCGCAGGCCGCGGCCGCCATGAGGCCGGCGGCGGCCGCGATGCGTAGGGGGGATTTCATGAGGGAGTCCTGTCGCGTGGGGCGGTTACGCCGGCGTGATTTCGAAGGTGCACAAGGTCTCGACCGGCGCGGTGTAGATCAGGTCCGGCACGCTCAGGCTGGCGCGGGCCATGGCGGCGCGTTCCGGGCCGAAGACTTCGACGAACAGGTCGGAGGCGCCGTTGGACACATAGGGCGCGCGCTCGAAGCCGGGCGCGCCGTTCACGTAGACCACCAGTTGCACGACCCGCACGATGCGATCGAGATCCTTGAGCACCGCCTTGGCCTGGGCCAGGTGGTTGATCGCGCACAGCCGGGCCGACTGGTAGGCTTCTTCCACCGTGACCTTGTCGCCGACCTTGCCCAGGTAGGGGAAGTCGCCGTTGGTATGGCCCAGGGTGCCCTGGCAGAAGAACAGGCCGCCGGCGGCCACGCCGGGGACCAGGGCCGGGTTGGCCTTGATGACCGGGGCGTCGGGCAGGGTGATACCCAGTTCCTTCAGGCGGGTTTCGATCGCGGACATGGTCGTTGCTTCCTTGTCATTCGAGAGAGATGTTGGCGGCCTTGATGGCGTCGCGCCAATAGGTGAATTCGGACCGCCAGAACCGGTCGAGTTCGGCGGTGTTCATGGGCGCGGGAACGGCGCCCAGCTCCTTGAGCTTGGCCACCGTTTCCGGGTCCCGGGCGGCGGCCAGCACGGCCGACTCCAGGCGGGCGAGCACGGCGGGCGGGACGCCCGCGCGGGTGAAGATGGAGATCCAGCTCGAGTTCTTGAACGCCGGCAGGCCGGATTCGGCGATGGTCGGCACGTCGGGCAGCACGGCGATGCGCTCTTCCGTGGTCACGCCCAGGGCCGTGACCTGTCCCGCCTTGATCAGGCTGATCGGACCGGTCACGTTGTCGAATACGGCGTCGATGTTGCCGGCCAGCAGGTCCTGGATGGCGGGCGCGGCGCCCTTGTAGGGCACGTGCGTCATCTGGATGCCGGCCATCTTGGCCAGCAGTTCGCCCGACAGGTGCTGCACGCCGCCGGCGCCGCCCGTGCCGAAGGTCACCTTGCCGGGGTTGGCCTTGGCCCAGGCGATGAACTCCCGCAGGTTGTGAGCGGGAACGTTCTTGTTCAGGATGATCACGTTGGGCAGCTTGCCCACCATGGCGACCGGCTGCAGGTCCTTGATGGGGTCGTATTGCAGGTTCTTCTGCGTCAGCGGATTGATGACCGCCGTGGTCACGATGTTCACCAGCACCGTGTAGCCGTCGGGTTCGGCGCGCGCCACCTCGGTGGTGCCGATGGCGCCCGAGGCGCCGGGGCGGTTGATGACGACCACGGGCTTGCCGAGTTCGACGGACATCTTCTGCGCGATCATCCGGCCCACGACGTCGGTCGAGCCGCCGGGCGCGAAGCCGATGACCAGCTTCAGCGGCCGGTCGGGAAAGAGGGCCTGCGCCAGAGCGGGCGTGCCGGCGCTGGCCAGCGTCGACAGCGTGGCGGCCAGCAGGACGCGCCGGGTGCAGGAGTGGCGGGTGCTCATGGAAACCTCCGGGGTGGGAAGGGGATCAGCGCCGGATGGCGGCGCGCACGTGGGCGATGGCTTCCTGGCGCGTGCCTATCCAGATGTCGTCGGCGGCCTTGGCCTTCTCGATCAACTGCTCGAACACGTGGATGCCCGTGATGCGGCCGAACACGTGGGCGTGGATGGACGGGTCGATGCGCACGGCGCCTTTTTCCCGGGTGCGCACGTAGTCCAGCCAGTCGTCGAACATCTCGACCATCATCCGCGGCGAGTTGCCGTAGCGGATGTACATGGGCGTGTCGTTCAACTCCATGCCGCCGGGGAACGCGGCGATCTCGCGGTCGCCGAACCGGACCAGGTAGGGCAGGTCGTCGTTCATGGTGTCGCCATGCCATTCGTAGCCCGCCTCGGCCAGCATGCGCGCGGTGCGCGGGCTGGGCGTGGCGCGCGGGCTGATCCAGCCCTGCGGCCGGCGGCCGGTGGCTTTTTCGAACAGCGCCGTGGTGCGCGCCAGGTTGGCGCGTTCCTGTTCCTCGTCCAGGTAGGCGGGGATCACGTCCATGCCGTACGAATGGGCGACGATTTCATGTCCGGCATCGGCGATGCGGCGTACCACTTCGGGATAGCGCTCGGCCAGCACGCCGCAGATGATCATCGTGCTGCGGATGCCGTGCTGTTCCAGGATGTCCAGGATGCGGTGGATGCCGCGCCGCATGCCGTATTCCACCCACCCCAGCGCGTTCAGGTCCGGCACGCCGGGCTTGAGCGGATTGCCCATCGGCCCCAGCGATGGCCAGGCGCCGTCCGACCACCCTTCGCAGGCGACGCGGAAGAACACGGCGATGCGCTTGCCGCCGGGCCAGAGGAAATCGGGAGGCAGGAGGTATTCCTGGCCTCCGGCATGGACGTCTAGGATGGGTGCGGGCATGGGGTGGTCCTTGCGATGGGAAGGGAGGCGGGGAAGAGGATCAGACTTCCGCCACGCATTCGATCTCGAGCAGGAAGTCCTTGCGGGGCAGGCGGGCCTCGACGGTGGTGCGGGCGGGCCACTGCATGGGGTCGTTGCCGAAGAACTCGCGATAGACCTCGTTCATCTCGTCGAAGTCGGCCCGGCGGTCCAGGAAGATATTGACCTTGACCACCTTCTCCAGGCTGGAACCGGCTTCTTCCAGAATGTTCTTCAGGTTGGTCAGGCATTGCCGCATCTGGGCCGGAAAGTCGCCCTTGGCCAATTGCATTTCGCCGAAGTAGGCGGGGCAGCCCGACACGAAGACGAGGTTGCCGGTGCGCACGGCATGGGCGTGGGGCGCCTTGGTGCGGGTGACGTTGGGGCTGTAGATGACGGTCTTGGCCATGGCGGAAAATCTCCGTGTTCGATGGTTCAGGGGTTGAGGAGTCGGCGGGCGCGGGCCCGCCGCGAAAAGTTGGTTCTTGTCCTTCAGGCGGCGCGGCTGCCTGCACCGATGGGCGCGAGGAAGCCGGCGTCCAGTTCGTCCAGCGTGTTGACGCCCAGCATGGCCATGCCGCGGTCCACTTCGTCGCCCAGCAGCCGGACGGCATGGCGCACGCCCGCATCACCGGCCACCGCCATCGCGTAATTGAAGGGCCGGCCCACGAACACGCAGCGGGCGCCCAGCGCCAGCGCCTTGAGCACGTCGGTGCCGCGGCGCACGCCGCCGTCCATCATGACCGCCAGGCCGCCCGCCGCCTCGACGATGGCGGGCAGGACGCGCAGCGGCGACACCGCGCCGTCCAGTTGCCGGCCGCCGTGGTTGGACACGATGACGCCGTCCACGCCCTGTTCGCGGGCGCGCGAGGCATCGACGGGGTGCAGGATGCCCTTGAGTACCAGGTGCCCTTGCCAGCGCCGGCGGATGCGGGCCACGTGTTCCCAGTTCAGGTGGTCGCGCGCGGTGAAGTCGCGCATGACGCGGGCGGACAGGATGGGGGCGCCGCGGGTGGCGAACGAGTTCTCGAAGTGCGGCATGCCGTGCCGGGCAAGCGTGCGCAGGAAGGTGCCGCACAGCCAGCGCGGATGGCTCACGCCGTCCCAGGCCAGCCGCAGGCTGGGACGCAGCGGCGTGGAGAAACCCGTGCGCAGGTTGTTCTCCCGATTGGCCATGACCGGGATGTCCACGGTCAGCACCAGGGTGCGGTAGCCGGCCTGCGCCACGCGGTCGATCAGCGGATCGATGCGCGTGGTGTCGCCGGGCAGGTAGGCCTGGAACCACGTGCCCGGCGCATGCCGGGCAACGTCTTCGAGCGGGATCAGCGAGCTGCCGCTCATGATCGACGGCATGTCCGCCTCGGCGGCGCCAGCGGCCAGCACGATGTCGCCCCGGTAGGCCGACAGCGCGTTGATGCCCATGGGGGCGATGCCGAAGGGACGCGCATAGCGCGTGCCGAACAGCGTGATGGATTGGCTACGCCGGGACACGTCGACCAGGGTACGGGGAACGAATCCGTATTCGGCGAAGGCCGAGGCGTTGTCGCGCAGCGAGCTGTTGCGCTCGGCGGCGCCGGCGACGTAGCCGAAGATGGGGCGGGGCAGGCGCCGCCGGGCCAGTTCCTCGAAGTCGTCCAGGCACAGGGCCTCGCGCAGGATGCGCGGCTCGTCCAGTCCGGCCGGCCGCGAGGACGGCTGGGCCGGCGTGGCGCCCAGGGGCAGGGACGTAGGCGTGGGGTCGGCGTTGGCGCTCATCGGGATCGCGGCGTACGGAAGTTCCAGTCGACGCCACTCTACGGACCCCGGTTGTATGAAGAAAGCGATAAAATCCTAATAAGCTATTTCGCTTTTTCGAAACTAAATCCGCCCTCCATGCCATGACGCTCAAGCAACTCGAGGCCTTCTACTGGGCGGCCACCTGCGCCAGCTTCGCCATCGCGGCGGAGCGGCTGCATCTGTCCATTTCCTCGCTGTCCAAGCGCATCAACGAACTCGAACAGTCGCTGGGCGTGGGCCTGTTCGACCGTTCCGGCCACAAGGCGGAACTGAGCGAGGCCGGGCGCAGGCTGGTTCCCCGGGCGTGGAACCTGTTGCAGGAAGCCGAAGCCGTGCGGCGCTGCGTGGCGGTGGACACCGGCCTGGCCGGCCGCTGCCGGATAGGCGTGGGAGAACTGACGGCACTGACCTGGCTGCCCCGGCTGCTGAAGCTCGCCCGGCACGAGCATCCCGACCTGGTGGTCGAGCCCATGGTGGAAGTGGGTGCGGCGCTGGAGCACGGGCTGGAAAGCGGCCAGCTCGATTGCGCCGTGATCGCGGGCCGCTCGCCCCGGCCGGACATCTGCTCCGAACGGATAGGCGAGGCCCGCTTCTCGTGGGTGATCGCGTCGGACACCGAGCCCGGTGCGAACGCGATGAGCGACCGCCTGCTGGATGCCTATCCCCTGATCACGCTGGCGCTGGGCGCCGGCACCACGCGGCTGCTGGACGACTGGCTGAACGACAGCGGACTGGATGTCCGCCAGCGCCTGATCTGCAACAACTGGGGCGCGATCGCCGGCCTGGTCAGCGAAGGCGTGGGCGTGGGGATGCTGCCCGCCGCCTGGGCCGCCGAGCTGGCCAGGCGCGGCCGCATCCGCGTGCTCAAGAGTTCGCCCGCGCTGGGGCCCTTGCCTTATTCGTTCCGCTGGCGGCGGGACGATACGCGGCCGGTGGTGCCCGGCATGCTGGCCATCGCCCGCCAGGCCATCGATTTCTCGGCGCGGAACCGGCTGCTGTAGGGCGGCGCCTAGTCGAGCTTGATGTTCGCGTCGCGGACCAGCTTCGCGTTGAGTTTCAAGTCCTTCGCGATCAGCGCGCCCAGTTGAGACGGGGCGCCGGGGGCGACGTCAAAGCCCATGCCGCCCAGCGTGGTCCGCGTGGAGGAAGCCTCCAGCGACCCATTGATCGCCTGGTTCAGGTACGCGACCACCGTGGCCGGCGTGCCGGCGGGGGCGAGCACGCCGTACCACGAGTTGGTCTCGAAATCCGGATAGCCCTGTTCGGCGATGGTGGGCAGGTCGGGCGCCAGCGCGGAGCGCGTCTTGGACGTGACGCCATAGCCGCGCAGCTTGCCGTTGGCCAGGTAGGGCAGCATGTCGGGCAGGTTGTTGATCATCAGGTCCACCTGTCCGCCCAGGATGTCGGTCAGCGCCGGCACGCCGCCCTTGTAGGGCACGTGCAGGATGTCCACGCCCGCCATCTGCTTGAGCATCTCGCCCGCCAGGTGGGCCGAGGTGCCCGTGCCGAACGAGGCATAGGTCAGCTTGCCCGGGTGCCGCTTGGCATGGGCGATCAGCTGCGGCAGCGTCTTGGGCTCGAGCCCGGGCCGGCCCACCAGGATGTTGGCGGTGGCGCCCAGCAGGGCGACCGGCGTGAAGGCGTGCTCGGTGTCGTAGGGCAGCTTGGCGTAAAGCGAGGGATTGATGGTGAAGCTGTTTGCCACCGTGACCAGCGTGTAGCCGTCGGGAGCGGACTTCGCCACCTGATCGACGGCGATGACCGTGCCCGCGCCGGGCTTGTTCTCGATGACCAGGGTCTGGCCGAACCGGCCCTGCATGCCTTGCGCGACGGCGCGCACCACCTGGTCCATGGTGCCACCCGGCGGGAAGGGCACCAGCCAGCGCACGGGGCGGGCGGGGTAGGACTGGGCGTGGGCGGGCATCGAGGGCAGCAGCGCGCAGCTTGCCGCGCCGGCCATCGTCTGTAGGGCCTGGCGTCTATCCATGAGTGCGGTTCCTTTCGAGCAAGGGAGGATGGGCCCCGCTTCGTGCCGAGATGCACGCGGGTGTTGGCAAAAGTATCGGGAGATCGGCGCCGGGCGGCAATCGTCCCAGCGGATACACTCTGTTCTCGCTGCGAGAACGGATGTGCCCATGCCTCACCTTGCCCATATCGATTTCCATGCGCCGTCGGCCGAGGTCGGCCCGCTGCTGATCGGCGTGACCCTGCTGGTGGACGGCGTGGGCGGACGCATCGTGGAGGCCGAGGCCTACGACAGGGAAGATCCCGCCTCGCACAGCTTCTCGGGGCCGACGCCGCGCAACGCCTCCATGTTCGGCGAACCGGGCCGGGCCTATGTCTACCGGTCGTATGGCATCCACTGGTGCCTGAACCTGGTCTGCCGCGAAGCCGGCCATGGCGCGGGGGTGCTGATACGCGCGTTGGAACCGACCCATGGCCTGGATGTCATGCGCGCGCGGCGCGGCGTGGACGATCCGAGGCTGCTGTGCTCGGGGCCGGGGCGCGTGGGACAGGCCCTGGGCATCGATCGCGGCTTCGACAGCAAGCGGCTCGATCGCCCGCCGTTCGAGCTGGTGGCGCGCGAGGGCGAGCCGGACATCGCCATCGGTCCGCGCATCGGCATCTCGAAGGCGCTGGACGTGCCCTGGCGCTTCGGGATGGCCGGCTCGCGCTTCCTGAGCAAGCCGTTTCCCCGGCGCTGAGCGCCGCGCGCCGCGGCCCATAGAAAAAGCCGAAGGCGGGTTCCCGATTTTCGAATTGTTGCGGGAGGCGAGCGCGGCCACAATCGCGGTCATCCGGCATCCATGCCCATACCCATAACAGGAGACCCGCCATGCGCGCACGCATACTTGCCGCGGCGCTGGCTTGCTGCCTTGTTCCGGCAGCAAGCCAGGCCGCCCCGGCCGATACCTATCCCGACCGTCCGATCCGGCTCGTGGTGCCCTATGCCGCCGGTGGCGGCGTCGACCTGCTGGCCAGGAAATTCGCCGAGGCGCTGGGCAACCAGGTGGGGCAGAGCGTGTTCGTCGAGAACAAGGTGGGCGCGGGCGGCACGCTGGGCGCGGTGTCGGTCTCGCAGGCCAAGGCGGACGGCTACACGCTGCTGTTCGGCGGCTCGCCCATGATCACGAACAAGCTGATCAATCCCGCCGTGGGCGTGGACGTGCTGAAGAACCTGGCGCCCGTGTCGCTGATCAACATGAACCCGTTCGTGCTGGCCGTGGCGGGGACCTCGCCCTATCGGTCGATCCAGGACATCCTGGCGGCCGCCCGCCAGTCCCCGGGCAAGCTGAACTTCGCCTCGGGCGGCGTGGGCACGGGCTCGCACCTGGCGGGCGCCGCGCTGGCCACGGCCACCGGCATCGACGTGGTCCACGTGCCCTATCGCGGCTCGGTGGACCTCGTGCCTTCACTGCTGGGCGGGCAGACGCAGTTCTGTTTTCCCGTCGTGACGGCGGCGCTGCCGCAGGTCGAGTCGGGCGCAGTGCGCGTGCTGGGCGTGACCTCGGCCAAGCGCCTGCCCATCCTTCCCGGCGTGCCGACGCTGAAGGAGGCACTGGGCAACGACGACACGGTGATCGAATCATGGAACGGCGTCTGGGGGCCGGCGGGCATGCCCGCGGACATCGCGGCCAAGCTGAACCGCTCGATCCACGAGACCTTCAAGCGCGGCGACCTGAACGCGTTCTTCGACAAGAACGGATCGCCGGTCGAGCTGTCGCCCACGGCGGACGATTTCGCCGACTTCCTCACGAAGGAAACCGCCAAGTTCTCGCGCATCGTGCGCGCTTCCAAGATCGTTCAATTCTAGGCGCATGGCCATCCTATGACCCAAGCTTTCCTGCCGCTGGCGGGCGTGCGCGTGCTGGACTTCTCGCACGTCATCGCCGGCCCCCTGGCAACCTTCTACCTGGCCCAGATGGGCGCCGACGTCGTCAAGATCGAGAAACCCGCCGGCGGTGACGTGCTGCGCCGGTCCGAGCGGGGGCCATCGGCCTTTCTGTCGCTCAATGGCGGCAAACGCTGCGTGGCGCTGGACTTTCGCACCGAGGAAGGACGGGCCGAGATCCTGGCGATGGCGCGCGACGCCGATGTGTTCGTGGACAACTTCCGACCCGGGTCGCTCGAGCGGCACGGGCTCGGCTATGAGGCCATCCGCGCGGTCAATCCACGCATCGTCTATTGCTCGATCTCCGGCTTCGGGCGGACCGGGCCCTGGGCCGACCGGCCGGCCTACGACCACGTCGTGCAGGCGATGACGGGCATGGCGATGATGGGCGGTGTCGAAGGCGACGATCCCATCAAGACCGGCTTTCCGGTGGTGGACGCGGCCACGGGCATGCTGGGCGCGCTGGCCATCGTCAGCGCCTTGCACCAGCGCAATCGCGACGGCCGCAGCATCCTGCTCGACGTGTCCATGGCGGCGGCGTCCATGCAGCTGATGTACAGCTATGCGGTCGAGGCCCTGACCAAGGGCGTGTCGCCCCGACGGGTCGGCAACCAGGGCTATTCGGGCAGCCCCGCCGCCGATTTCTTCCAGACCCGCGATGGCTGGATCGCGCTGGGCGCCAATACGCCCGCGCAGTTCGCCCGCCTGCTGGATGTGCTGGAGCTGGGCGAACTGGCCGCCGATCCGGCCTTGTTCGATGGGGCGGCCGAGCCAGGCGAACAGGTGTCCTTCCTCAGGGCGAAGGACCCCGTGCTGCTCAAGTCGCGCCTGCGGGAACGGATCGCGGGGTGGGAGGCGGTGCGGCTCGAACAGCGGTTGGCCCAGGCCGGCGTGCCGGCCTCCAAGGTCCGGTCGGTGGCCGAATTCGCCGCCGACGCCGTCGCCAGCGGCGCGCTGGAGCCGGTGGTGCTCAGGGATGGCGAGGACAGCGCGACGGTGCCGGGACTGGGCTTTCGGGCCTGGGCCTGAGCCGGGTCAGGCCGCCCGTGCGGCGGCCATCTGCCGGGCCGCCCAGACGACGGCCTGCCGCAGCGGTTCGACACCGGGCAGTTGCATCACGGGTTGGCGCGCCAGGAAGGCCAGCCGGCTGACGGGGATGTCGTCGGCGACGGGCAGGACGTGCACGCGGCCCATCTCCGCATAATGGCGGACCGGCGACGACGGCGCGAAAGTCAGCATGCGGGTGGCCGCCACGACTTCCAGGTTCGTGTGATAAGGGAAAGACTCGATGCGGGGCTCCGGTGGCACCAGGCCGGCTCCCAGGAACACGCGCTCCAGCACCCGCCGGGCCTGGGATGCCTTGGGCGGGACGATCCATTCCTGGTTCGCCAGATCGCCCAGCCGCAGCGTGGCATGCCGCGCGAGCGGATGGTCCGTCGCGCAGGCGAACAGCCGGCTTTCCTCGTGCAGGGGTTCGATGTGCAGGTCGGTCAGGTGGCCGCCCTGCACGGGCAGTTCGTCCAGGTGGCAGATCGCGCAATCGATCTCGCTGCGGTCCAGGCCGCCGTACAGCACGTTGATGCCGCCGTGCGTGATGGCGATGCGGGGCAGGGTACCGGTGGCTTCCATCCGCGCCATGGCCTGCGGCAGCAGCCAGGCGTCGAGCAGCGGCAGGACGCCGACGCGCACCAGCGGGGTGCTGCCCCGGACCACGCTTTCCAGCGCCGTGTCGAACGATGCCAGCGCGATGCGCAGTTGCCGCAGCGCCAGATTGCCGGCGTCGGTCAGGCTGCCCCCGCGCGCGCTGCGTTCGATCAGCGTGGTGCCGAAGACTTCCTCCAGCGTCTGCACCATGCTCGTCACGGTGGGCTGGCTCAGGTGCAGGGCCTGCGCCACCGCGGCCAGCGAATGGTGCTCGGCCACCAGCTCCAGCAGGCGCAGGTGCTTGATGCGTAGCTGGTCGCTGCGGTTGCGTCGGCTGTCGATGTTCACGGCGATGTCTCGTGGAAAGTCTCAGGACGCCCGCATGGGCAGCCCCAGCTTGTCCATCAGGGTCTTGGCGTTGCGCGGCGCTTCCACCTTGGCGTCATTGTCGAAGTAGCAGTACACGTGGCGTTCGCTGGCACGGCGGTGCGCCTTGCCATCGATGCGGCGGGCGCCGCGCGGTTCGCCCCCGCGCGCCCAGGCCCGGATGCGCCGGGCCCAGTCGTCCAGCGCCGTGTCGGTGTAGCCGCTGACGTACAGTTCCCGGTCGCCGTGCAGGCGGATGTAGACGAAGTCGGCGGTGACGTCTTCGCGATAGGGCCACTTGCCCGCCGTGTCCGCCACCACCAGCGCCATGCCGTAGTGCCGCAGCATGTCGGTGAAGGCCGGGTCGATGAAACTGTCGTGGCGGATCTCGATCGCGTGGTGCATGTCGCGCGGCAAGGCCTTGAAGAAGGCTTCGAATCGTGCCGGATCGAAGCGCATGCCGGGCGGGAACTGCCACAGGATGGGACCCAGCTTGTCCTTGAGTTCGAAAATGCCCGAAGCCAGGAAATTGGCCAGCGGCCGCTCGACTTCCTTGAGGCGCAGGATGTGGGTCATGTAGCGCGGCGCCTTCACGCTGAACAGGAAGCCCTTGGGCGTGTCGGCATGCCAGCGCGCGTAGCGTTCCGGCGTCTGCAGCGCATAGAACGAACCGTTCAGCTCTATGGTCGAGAACTCGCGCGACGCGTAGGCCAGCTCCAGCCGCTGCGGCAGGTCGTCCGGATAGAACTTGCCCCGCCAGGGAGGATAGCGCCAGCCGGAGATGCCCACGCGCATGTCGCCCATGGTTTCAAGGACCGCCGGGAAGACTGCGGTCGCCCGGGCCCAGCGGCAACTGCATCATGACGGTATCGACCCAGCGGCCGTGCTTGAAGCCGACGCTGCGCAGCACGCCGGCGTGCTCGAACCCGACCTTGCGGTGCAGGGCGATGGAGGCGGCGTTGCCGCTGTTGCCGATGACGGCCACCATCTGGCGCCACGGCCCGTTCTGGCAGCGCGCGATCAGTTCCCGCATCAGGGCGATCCCGATGCCGCGCCCGCCCGTGCCATCGGCGACGTAGACGGAGTTTTCTATGGTGTGGCGGTAAGCCGGACGAGGGCGATAGCTGCCGGCATAGCTGTAGCCGACGACCACCCCGTCCTGTTCGGCCACCAGATAGGGCAGGCCCTGCCCGAGCACGGCGGCGCGGCGGGCGCGCATGTCTTCCACCGTGGGCGGGACTTCCTCGAAGCTGGCCACCCCGTTTAGGACATGGAAGGCGTAGATGGCCTGGATGGCAGGCAGGTCGGTATCGCAGGCGTCGCGGACGACGAGCGTGGACGAGGGAAGGGGAGCGGGGCTGGACATGGCGATGGACGTTCCTGGGGGCCGGCCGCGGCCGGCAGCAAGCCATTACCTGGGGGCCGGCCGCGGCCGGCAGCAAGCCATTACTTTACCCAAGAACGCCGCCGCCCCGCAGGGGGGGCGGCGGAGTCGCCGGTCAGTTCTTGGTGGCGTACAGGTAGATCTCGGTGCGGCGGTTGGCGGCGCGGCCTTCCACCGTGTCGTTGCTGGCGATCGGGTCGTTGGGACCGCGGCCTTCGGTGGTCAGGCGCGCCGACGAGACGCCCTTGTTCGCCAGGTAGTTGGCCACCGCCTGCGCGCGGTTCTGCGACAGGGTCTGGTTGAGCGACATCTGGCCGGTGTTGTCGGTATGGCCGACGGCCTTGGCGCGCAGCTCGGGGTGCTCGTTCAGGGTCTTGGCGACGCTGTCCAGCACGGGCAGCAGGGCCGGCTTGAGCGCGTAGCTGCCGGTGTCGAACGAGACGCTGCTGGGCACGTTGACCTTCAGCGAGCCGTCGTTCTGCTCGGTCATGTCGATGCCCAGGTCCTTGGAGCCGGACTTCTCGACGTCCTGCTTGACGGTCTTCCAGTTGTAGCCGACCAGCCCGCCCGCCACGGCGCCCAGGCCGGCGCCGATGGCCGCGCCCTTGGAGTTGCCCAGCAGTGCTCCCAGCCCGGCTCCCAGGGCGGCGCCGCCGCCGGCGCCGATGGCCGTGTTGGTCTGCTGCTGGTTGGCGCAACCGGCGACGAAGACGCCAAGCGCCGCGACCAGAGCAATTTTGGAGAGAGTGTTGGTTTTCATGTTGACCTCCTGGAGTGGACTGGGCAGGGGCGTCGTTATGTATTCACGACGCTTTAGCCTGGCTGATGTTAGCCCTTCCATGTGACCGGGAAACGCAACATTTTGTACGTTTTGAGGATGGTTTACGGTTTACATTCCCCGCCGCGGTTCTCAGCCGGCGGCGCGGCACTGGCTGCGCACGAAGTGCCGGATCCGGTCCATGGCATGCAGGGACGCGGGGGAATCCGGTTCGACGGTGATGAACATGTGGGGTTCGTCGTCGTATTTCAGGACGTCGATCGCGCCGCCGGCCCGCCGGTACTGTTCACCGAAGGCATCGGCGCGGAAATGGTCGACGTTGGCGTCGGCGGTGCCCTGTATCAGCAGTACGGGCGGCAGGTGGCGGGCGTCGCCGCGTTCCACGATCGACCGGGGATTGTCCCGTTCCATGGCGGCTTCGTCCGGCCAGAACGCGTGGTGCGCGTCCAGCAGCGGCGCGAGACGGCGTTCGCGGGCCATCCGGTAGCGCGCCAGCGGATCCAGGATGGGCCAGCAGGCCACCGCGTAGCCGACCAGGGGCTCGGGATCCGCCGCCGCACCGGGGGCGCCCCCCAGCAGCGCGTTCAGCATCAGCAGATGGCCGCCGCTGGACGTGCCCAGGCCGCCCACCCATCCGGAACGGCTGCCCAGCTCGTCCGCGTGCCGGCGGGCCCAGGCCAGGCCGGCATGGACGTCGGCGAAGGTGGTTCCGGCCCCGGCCTGCGGCGGCATGCGGAAATCCAGCGCGAAGGTGGCGATGCCCTCGTCGGCCAGCGCCTCGTGCATGGAGGCGTTGTTCAGGCGGTTGCCCCGGATCCAAGCGCCGCCGTGCACGTCGACCAGCAGGGGGACGGGAGCGTGGCAGCGGGGACGGTACAGGCGCCCCGGCAGTGCCTGGCCGTCGAAGGCGGGGAACTCCAGGTCTTGCACGTCGAATCCGGACATGGGCGGGGCTCGCCTGGGAGGGCGGACGTCCTGTGTGATCGTTACGCCCCGATCTTCGCATACTTGGTGGTTGTCCGTCCTTCCCCGGGGCGCGTGCGGGGGCGACGGCTGGCGGCAACAACCCGGTTACGTTTGCATTCGCTGTTTTGACGTATATCCGGCAGAATGGCTGTGCTTGCCGCGGCGGGCCACGCCCCTTCCTCGGAAGCTGCCTGCCGGCAAGCCCACTCAAGGAGAGAGAGCATGAAACGTCGTCAGTTCCTCTACGCCACCGCCACCGCAGGCCTGCTGGTCGCCGCGGGTTGCACCACGACCGATCCCAACAAGAGCGGCGACAGCTCGCCCGCCGCCAAGCGCAGCCGGATCGACTCCGGGACCAACGAAACGCTGAACCGGCTGTACTCCACGGTCAGCGGTTCGCGCGAACTGGGCAACAAGGCCCGTGGCATCCTGGTCTTCCCCAGCGTGATCAATGCCGGCTTCATCGTCGGCGGCGAGTACGGCGAAGGCGCGCTGCGCGAAGGCGGGCGAACCACCGGCTACTACAGCACGGCCAGCGGTTCGTTCGGCTTCCAGGCCGGCGCGCAGTCCAAGGCCCTGGTGTTCATGTTCATGAACCAGGCCGAGCTCGACCGCTTCAAGTCCAGCAACGGCTGGACTGCCGGCGTGGACGGATCGGTGGCGGTGGTCAAGGCGGGCGTCAATGCCGCCGTCGACACCAATACCGCCCGGGCTCCGGTCGTGGCCTTCGCGCTGACCAACGCGGGCCTGATGGCCGGCCTGACGGTGGAAGGCACCAAGATTTCCAAGCTCAATCTATAGCGGTGCCGGGTCGGCGGACGGGGATGACCTTCCTGTCCGTCGCGGGATCCTCGCATTGCCGGTGCGAGGCCGCCCCCGGAAACTGGCGGCACCCTCGCGGACGGCCGGGCACGGCGCCCGGCGCGCGGGGGTGGAGTCCCGCCCATGTCTCTTCATGTTTTCTCCGCCCGGCGCCGTCGGCAGCGCGGCCAATCGATGGTGGAGTACGTCGTCATCGTCGCGCTTGTGGCGGTGGCCGCGATCGCCGTCTACCAGTTGTTCGGGCAGGTGGTCCGTTCCCAGACGGCCGCGATGGCGCGCGAACTTGCGGGCGAGGACGGTTCGACCGAGTCGCGCGCCGCGCAGACCGCGGCCAAGGGGGCCCGGTCCCAGACTTCCGCGCGCTCGCTCAAGTCCTTCACCGGCAATGCCGCCCAGGCTGGCGGGAACTAGATGCGCGCCCCGTATCGCTCGCAGGCCGGACAGGCCCTGGTGCTGGCGGTGGCGCTGCTCGCCGCCGTGGCGGCAGGGCTGGTGCAGCTCTTCGACGGCGGGCAACTGCTGCGCGAGAAGGTCCGGCTGGCCCGCGCGCTGGACGCCGCGGCCTATAGCGGCGCGCTGGTCCAGGCCCGGAGCCTGAATTTCCTTGCCTATGCCAATCGCGCGCTGGTGGCTCACCAGGTGGGCATGGCGCATGCCATCACGCTGGCCTCGTGGGCCCGGTTCGGCGATACGCAGGCCCGCCGGCTGGCGTCGTCCAATCCGCCCGCCAGCCTGATCGGCGGTTTGTTCGGCGCCGCGCATGGCCGCGCCTACCGCAGCGCAGCGGGAGCGGCCGGCGCGGGCAGCGCCGCCGACTGGAGTGAGGGCGCGCTGGCGCGGGCCTTCGCCGAACATGATCGCGTCGTGCACGACGTCCTGGTGCGGGCCCAGGCGGCCGTGCAGCAATCGCTGGCCGATGCCCGCATGCGGACGATGCAGGCGGTGCTGGCCGCCCACTATGACGACGGCGCGACGCGTCTGGACGCGGCCCTGCTGGCCGATACGCTGCCGGGATTCGTGGTCCGGCACGGCGGCGAGGCCCGGGGCCGGCTCAAGGACATGGTGGAAGAGGCCAACGCGCATTACGGCTTTCTTGCGCCGCGCGATCACGATCGTCGCAGTTTGTTGCCAACGGAGTGGCGGTGTCCCTGGCTGCGGCACGAGCTGCGGCGCCGTGGCGCGACCTCGCTCATGGGACTGGATGCCTGGCGGTCGGTCGACACGCTGTCCTTCCACGCGCTGCGATCGAATCGATGGATAGGCTGCTATTACCGCGAATATCCCATGGGCTGGGGCAGCGCCAAGAGCGATGCCGCGCTGGCGGACGATGATCTGCCGCACATCGACGAACCTCCCGAGGACTTCTCCGACCAGGATTTCTGGCGCTGGGTGGGTGCGCATACCGACTGGAACCTGCTGGATGGCACGGCCAATCCGCTTGGTAATTCGTTCGCGTTGTCGCAGGGCGTGGCGTGGCAGGGCAGGGGGTTGCCGCCGTACGCCGGGATCGCCGGCAAGCGGGCCGCAGATCCGACCCTGCGCTTCGCGGTCAGGGCCACCCGCGCCGCGGCGGCCATGCGGACAACGGATGCCGCGGGCCCACGAGGCGGAACGGGTCGGCTGGCGTTCGGCGCCGGGCTGGGCGCGGGCGGGTTGGCCGCGGTCAGTGCCGCGTCGACCTACTATCGCCGGCCCGTGGGGCGCGCCGATGGGAACGCGGAGCGGCCCAACCTGTTCATGCCTTACTGGCAAGCCAGCCTGAGCCCCGTCGCGGCGGCGGAGCGCGAGCAGGCATGGCGCCGGCAGGGGGTGGCATGGTGATGGCGCGCATGGGGCGCCAGCGCGGGCAGGCCATGGCCGAGGCCCTGCTCGCGCTGGGGGCGTTCGGGGCATTGTGGGTGCTGGGTTCGGCCTTGGGGCGATTGCAGGACCTCGCGCTGCAGACCGAATTCGCGGGACGCCACCTTGCCTTCGCGGTGGTGCAGGAGGCGCCGCAGGACGTCCGCGAGCGCACGCACGCCTATTTCTTCCAGCCGGCGCGCCATCGCTGGCGCAACCACGATGGTTCCGCCTTGCTGCCGGACCAGCCCGGGCGGTTTTCCATGCAGGTCCGGCAGGAGGCCGGCCGGTTGCCCGAGCAGGCACAGCCTGGGGGCAATACCGAGCCCGCGCGCATGCTCAGGGGGGAATTGCTGCCTGCGCATCCGGGGCTGGTGGCGGGGCGGGTGTCGGTGCGACCCGATCTCGCGCCGGTGGCCAGGCTGGGCGGGTGGCGAACCGTGGCACCGCTGTCCAGCCGGTTCGTGATCCTGGTGGATGCCGGCCACGCCCGCGACGACGGGGATGCCCAGGCGCGCATCGCCGGCGCGCCCCGGGCATGGAGCGACGCCGCGCAGCGTACGGAGCGGGCGGGCCGGGCCTTGTCGGTGCTGTCGCGCGTCGACCGGCCCTGGGGCCGCCCGCCTCCGCAGTTCGATTGGCTCTCGGCCTGGAAGGGGCTGCTGCCGGCGCATCTTGCGGGAGGCGCGCGATGAAGGAAAGGGGATGGTGCCGCGCGCCGGTGCGCGGCTGCGTCGTGCTTGCCATGGGCCTGCTATGGAGCCACGCGGCGGCGGCCCAGCCCAGCATGCCGCCCGGTGCCGTGGACCGGGGCTGGGGAGGCCGCGTGCGCGTGAACGGCGTGCGCATGGACATCCGCTTGTTCGAGGTCCGGCAACCGCCGATCGAGGTCGCCGGCGGCGTGGCCAGGCAGCCGGGGCTGGATCCCTGGCTGCTGCCCTTGCCCGATGGCGTGATGCTGAGCGGCGTCCGGGACGGCCGTCCCTGGCTGATGCAGCTTCGCCAGTCCAGGCCCGGGGTGACGCAGGGCGTCCTGGCCGTCGGCCTCGATGCCAGCGTGGGTACGCGCGCCTTGCCCGCCGAATGGACGCCGCCGGGCGCGACGCTGCTGCTCGATTTGCAGACCCGGGACGAACGGGGGAAGGTGGCCCACCAGCTCTACGCCCATGCGGCCGATACCGCGACCTTCTCCCGGTTGCTGCAAGCCCGGTTGACCGCGCTCGGGTGGCGTGCCGGGGCCGGTGGCGGCTTGATGGAGTGGCATCGCGCGCGGCGGATATTGCAGCTCGTGGTGGTGCCACGGGAGCAGGGCAGCGGCCTGCTGGCGGTCGAGATCGAGGCGGACGAATGAAGGAGCGAAGAAGCATGATCGTGGCCGGCAGGATGCGGAGCGCGCGCAGGCAGCGCGGGCAGTCCGCGGCGGAATATCTCGTCGTGGCCATGCTGCTGGCTGGTGTGGCCGGCGCGGGCTGGTTCGGCGAAGGAGGCGGACTGCTGGCGTGGCTGCTCGACGCCTTGCGCGGTTTCCATCAGCGTTTCGCCGGTTCGCTGGCCCTGCCGCTATGATGCCGCGCCTGCCCCGTTTGCGCGTGGATCGGAAATGGTGGGTGCTGGCCGTGGCGCTGGCCGCCGGAGGCCTGGCCGCATGGCTCGGCCAGCGCCAGATCCAGGGGCGCATCGATGCCATCGAGGCCGAGGCGCGCACGGCGCGGATCGCGGTGGTGGTGGCCGCGGCCGATCTGCATGCCGGCCAGCGCCTGTCGGCGGACCTGGCGGCGGTGCGCGAGATCCCGGCCGAGTGGGCGCCGTCCGGCGCCATCGATCCCGACCGGTTCGGCGACTTCGACGGAGGGGTGCTGGCCCATCCGGTGCGGGCCGGCGAACCCCTGCTGTCCCTGCACCTGGAGGCGGTGCGGGAGGCCCCGCTGGCCGAGCGCCTGAGCGAGGGGCGCCGGGCGGTGACCATACCGGTGGATGAGATCAGTTCGGTGTCGGGCCTGGTGCGACCCGGAGACCTCATCGACCTGTACGTGTCTTTCGACCATCGCGGAAAGCGGACCACCATGCCCCTGCTGCAACGGATGCGCGTGCTGGCCACGGGGCGCCAGACCGAGATGCCGGGCGCTGGGGGCGAGGCGCCGCGCGGCGCGTTTTCCACCGTAACGCTGGATGCGGCGCCGGAAGAGGCGGTCAAGCTCATCATCGCCCGCGATGGCGGTGTCCTGACCGCCATGCTGCGCCGTCCGGGGGATGGCAGCCCGGCTCCCGGACGCGTGACGGGCGGGCTGGCGTCCTTGCTGGGGCTGGGAGAAGGCGAGCCGCCCCAGCCGCGCAGGCACGCGGGCGCGACGATCATCTATGGGGACCGGGCGCCGCGCCGCATTCCGGGCTTGGCGGAAACCGGGGCGGAGCAGGGAGTCCAGCCATGAGGGCCGCCTTGGTGAGGCAACTCCTGTTGGGCGGCCTCGGCATGGCGTGTGCCCTTCCGGGGGGTGGGGCGCGGGCGGCCGAGCCGTCCTCCGCCGACTGGCCTGCCTGGCTCGAGCAGGAGGCGGTGTCCACGCCGGCACCGGCCTTCCCCGCCGGGCTGGATCTCCCGGACGTCGAGATGTACATCGGCGAGACCCAGGTGTTTCCGGCGCCGGTCGTGGCGCGGGTAGCCGTGGGCAACGGCCGCGTCATCAACGCCGCCACGGCCGACGACCGGGAGGTGGTGGTATTCGCCAACGCGGCGGGCACGTCGTCGCTGGTCATCTGGGACCGCGACGGCGCGATGCGGCGCATGCGCATCACCGTGGTGCCGGGCCAGTCCTCGCGGGTGCAGCGCGAGATCGAAGCCTTTCTCGCCACCATGCCTTCGGTGCGCAGCCGGCTCGTCGGCGACAAGGTCATCGTGGAAGGCGACGACCTGAGCGACGCGGACCAGGCGCGCATCGCGCTGCTGGCCCGCCGCTATCCGCAGGTCGTCGATTTCACCGGGCGGCTCGGCTGGGAACGCATGGTGATGATGGACGTCAAGGTGGTCGAGATGCCGCGCTCGCGGCTGCGCGAACTGGGCGTGCGCTGGGGCGGCGCGAGCACCGGGGGCCTGAACGCGGGGCTGGCCTGGGACGCCGCCGTGGGGCGGCCCTTGAGAGCGGCCGCTGGCGACGCCGCGCAGCGTCCCGGAGACGGCCCCATCGCGCTGCCGTTCCCGGCCACGTCCCCGGCGGGATACCTGGGCATGAACGCCTTGCTGTCGGCGCGCATCCAGGCCATGGCCCAGAGCGGCGAGGCGGTCATCCTGGCCCAGCCGCAATTGTCGGCGCGCAGCGGTTCCACCGCGCGTTTCCTTGCTGGCGGCGAAGTGCCCTACGCGACGGTGGACAGGAACGGCGCGTCGAACACCACCTTCAAGCCCTACGGCGTCACCTTGCAGATCGCGCCCCGGGTCGATGCCGGCGGCACGGTGCGGTCCGTGATCGACGTCGAGGTCAGCGCCGTGGATCCCTCCGTGATGGCCACGGGCGGCCCCGCGCTCAAGGTGCGCAGGACCGCCACGGAATTCAACGTGCGCTCGGGCGAGACGCTGGTCCTGAGCGGCTTCCTGTCGCGCGAGCAGTCCCAGGACCTGGACGGCCTGCCCGGCCTGTCCAGCCTGCCCATCCTCGGGCCGCTGTTCGGGTCGCGCAGGTTCCAGCGGCGCGAGACCGAACTGGCCATCTTCGTGACCCCGACCGTCGTCACCCAGCGCAATCCCGATCTGCTGGAACGCATCGACCGAGGACGGCGGGTGCTGGACGAGACCTTCGGGCCGGAACGGCTGAACGTGCCCGTGCGGCCCGACCCATCTTTCATGGAGCAATGATGCTGGACGTGGAAATCCTGACCGACGAGGACCATGGGACCTCGCTGAGCGTGGCGCCGCCCGCGGTGATCGGGCGCGGGGACGGATGCGAGATCCGCCTGCGCCACTGGCGGGTCGCGCGCCGGCATGCCCGGCTGGACGAGCGGGCCGAAGGGGTGTTCGTGGAAGACCTGGGGTCGCTGGGCGGCACCTTGGTCAACGGCCGCCGCATCCTGCAATACGGACCGCTGTTGCCCGAGGACGAGATCGTCGTCGGCGCCGTGATGCTGCGCGTGCGGGCCGTGGATCCCCTGGGGCACGATGCCTTGCGGGAAGGCGGGCCGCCCGCCCCCGTGTCGGCGGGCATGCCGGCCGTGCGGCCCACGGAGGTCCACGCCCGTGAGGCGGCGATGGTCGAATGGCGGCGCCGGCTGCACGCGCGCCTGCTGGAGGCCCTGGACCTGCGTCGCCGGGACGTGTCCGCCATGAGCGATGCGGCCTTGCGGCAGGAGGCCGACCGGCTGCTGGAGGCGCTGGTGCTGGAGGCCCACGGCGAGATTCCCCCGGACCTGGACCGCGGCGCGCTGCGCCGGCAGGTCGTGGACGAGGCGGTCGGGCTGGGGCCGCTGGAGTCCTTGCTGGCCGATCCGGACATTTCCGAGATCATGGTCAACCGGCACGATGAGCTGTATGTCGAACGCGGCGGCGTCCTGCGCCGGCATCCGGCGGTGTTCAGCAGCGATCAGTCGGTCCTGGGCGTGATCGAGCGCATCGTTTCGCCGCTGGGCCGCCGCATCGACGAGAGTTCGCCCATGGTCGATGCCCGGCTGCGCGACGGTTCGCGGGTGAATGCCATCATTGCGCCGCTGGCGCTCAAGGGGCCGGCCCTGACCATTCGCAAGTTTCCCACCCGCCGCCTGCGGATGTCGGACCTGGTGGACGGCGGGTCGCTGGATGCGCACATGGCGGGGTTTCTGCGGCTGTGCGTGGAGCGGCGCAAGAACGTCGTCGTCTCGGGCGGGACCGGTTCGGGCAAGACGACCCTGCTCAACATCCTGTCGAATTTCATTCCGCCTGCCGAGCGCGTCATCACCATCGAGGATGCCGCCGAACTGCGCCTGGCGCACGAGCATCTGGTCGCGCTGGAGGCGCGGCCGTCCAACCTGGAAGGCCGGGGCGCGGTGTCCATCCGCGACCTGGTGCGCAATGCGCTGCGCATGCGGCCGGATCGCATCGTCGTGGGCGAGTGCCGGGGCGCTGAAGCTCTGGACATGCTGCAGGCGATGAACACCGGCCACGAGGGTTCGTTGACCACGCTCCACGCCAATACGCCGCGCGACGCGATGTCGCGGCTCGAGACCCTGGTGCTGATGGCGGGCATGGACCTGCCGCTGGGGGCCATACGCGAGCAGATCGCCTCGGCGATCGACATCGTGGTCCAGCAGGGCCGCAGCGCCGCAGGGCAGCGGCGGGTGACCGCCATCGTCGAGGTCAGCGGCATCGAGAGCGGCCGCATCCAGTTGCAGGAGCTGTTCCGCTTCGAGCGGCCGGATGCCGGCGCGTCCGACGGCGCAGGGTACTTCCAGGGCTGCGAACTGATGCCCAGTTTCCTGGACGAATGGCGGGCCGGGGGCGTCGCCATTTCGCCGCAATGGTTCTGCGAGCGCACGCCGGCGCCGGATCGGCCCCGGAGCCTTGCATGAACGCCATCGACGCGGTCATCGCCGGCGCGGTAGTGGTCTGCGTATCGCTGCTGGTCTGGATCGCCTGCGGGCTGGTGCGCGACAGCCTTGCCCGCTATCGGGCGGTGTTCACCGAGACTGCGCGCGTCCGCATGAGCGAGTTCTTCCTGTTCGTCGATGTGAACCAGCTGTGGGTGGCGCACGTGGCGGTGATCGGCCTCCTGGCCGCCGCCTGTGGATGGTTCGCGCAAAGCTGGGTCTTTGCCGCCGCCGGCGCGGCGGCCGGGGCGTGGCTGCCGCGCCAGGCCGCCCGCCACCTGCGCGCGCGCCGCATGCGCAGGTTCGATGCGCAACTGCCCGACGCGCTGCTGGCCCTGGCCAGCGCCTTGCGCGCCGGCGCCAGTCTGCAGGCCGGCCTGCGCCAGATCGCGGCCGAAGGCGAAGCGCCGCTGGCCCAGGAGTTCACGCTGCTGATGCGCGAGCAGCGTTTCGGTGTCGGCATGGACCAGTCGCTGGCGAACCTGCATGCGCGCATGCCCACCGAGGCGGCCAGCCTGGTCGCTTCGGCGCTGCGGATCGCCGCCGACACGGGTGGCAACCTGGCCGAGACGCTGGAGCGGATAGGCACGACCGTGCGCGCGCGGCTGCACATGGAAGGGCGGGTGCGGGCGCTGACGGCCCAGGGCCGGTTGCAGGCCAGGGTGGTGGGGGTGCTGCCGTGGCTGTTGCTGGCCGCGCTGCACCGCCTGGAGCCCGAGGCCATGGAGCGTCTGTGGACCACCCCCGAGGGATGGGCCGTGCTGGCCCTGGTCGCGGCGCTGGACATCCTCGGGTTGTGGATGATCGCCCGCATCGTCCGGATCGACATATGAAGCGAAAGTGGAAATTCGCCAAAGAGGCCGCCGCGAGGTCGGCATGGACATGACCGCGCTGCTGATCGGCGTGGCCGTGGCGGCGCTCGCGGCCCTGGCCTGCCTGCTGGTCATCGATCCGCCCGCCTTGCCGGACCGGACGGCCGAGGCGCCGCCGCGCGCGTTCCGGCTGGCCTGGCCCCTGGTCTCGGCGGCGGCCCACTACGGCCGGCCGTGGCTCTCGTGGCAGCGCCGGCGCCGCATCGAATCCCAACTCGTCCAGGCCGGTTTGCGTCACGGCCTGGCGCCCATCCACATCCTCGGGGCGCAGGTGCTGTGCGCCTGCGCCGGCGGGCTGGCCGCCGCGCTGCTGGCGGCGCCGTGGACCGGCGTTGCCGCGCTGGCCGCATGGAGCGCGGCCGGCGCGGCGGCAGGCGCGGCCTACCCGCGTTTCTGGCTGCGCGACCGCGTGCGCGGCAGGCGGCGGGACATCCTGCGGGCCTTGCCGTTCGTGCTCGACATGACGACCCTGTGCGTCGAGGCCGGCCTGCATGTGGGCGCGGCCTTGCAGCAGGCGGTCCTGAAAGGGCCGCCCGGACCGCTGCGCGACGAACTGCGCCGGGTGCTGGGCGACGTGCGTACCGGCGTACCGCGCACGCGCGCGCTCAAGGACATGGCCGAACGCCTGGAGATCCCCGAGATACGCGCCTGGACCGGCACATTGGCCCAGGCCGACGCGCTGGGCATGAACCTCGCGCCCATCCTGCGCGCGCAGTCCGACCAACGCCGCGCCGAACGCTTCCTGCGTGCCGAGCGCCTGGCGCTGGAGGCGCCGGTCAAGATGCTGCTGCCGCTGATCGCCTGCATCTTCCCGTGCTCCTTCGTCGTGATCGGCTTTCCGATCGCGGTCAAGCTCATGGACATGGGCGGGTAGCGGCATGGGCTGGCGCCGTGCGACCACGTGCCTGGACCGTTTGCGGGGATGGCTGGGGCAGGCCCCGCCCGGGCCGGGCGACGCTCTGTGGATCGTGCCTTGCCGGGCCATACACACCATTGGCATGGCCTGGCCCATCGACGTCGTTTTCGTGGACAAGCGGGGCCGGGTGCTGCGCATCGTGCCGGCATTGCGCCCGGGACGTGGAGCCTGCTGCCGGCGCGCGTGGGGCGTGCTGGAACTGGCGGCCGGAGAAGCCGCGAGGCTGGGGTGGAAGGAGGGGGAACGAGCGGGCCGGCGCCGCGTATCGATGCCGATGCGGACCGGCCCATGAAGCGGATGCGGCGCGGGCCGCACCCCGCGGGCGTCAGCCGCGCGTCTCGTCCAGCACGCGCTGCGCTTCCTCGCGCACGCGCACCGGAGCGGTGCCGCCTATGTGCGAGCGCGACGCCACGGAACCTTCCAGCGTTAGCACCGCGTGGATGTCCTCGCCCACCAGCGGATGGAAGGCGCGCAGCTCGTCCACCGACAGGTCGGCCAGGTCGCAGCCGCGTTCCACGCAGGCACGCACGGCCAGCGCGACCGCTTCGTGCGCGTCGCGGAAGGGCACGCCCTTCTTGACCAGGTAGTCGGCCAGGTCGGTGGCGGTGGAGAAGCCTTGCAGCGCGGCGGCGCGCATGGCGTCGGGCTTGACCTGGATGCCGCCGGCCATGTCGACGAAGATGCGCAGGGTGTCGCGCACGGTGTCGGCGGTGTCGAACAGTCCTTCCTTGTCTTCCTGGTTGTCCTTGTTGTAGGCCAGGGGCTGGCCCTTCATCAGGGTCAGCAGTGCCACCAGGTGGCCGTTCACGCGTCCGGTCTTGCCGCGCGCCAGTTCGGGCACGTCGGGGTTCTTCTTCTGCGGCATGATGGAGCTGCCGGTGCAGAAGCGGTCGGCCAGGTCGATGAAGCCCACGCGCGGGCTCATCCACAGCACCAGCTCTTCCGACAGGCGCGAGATGTGCGTCATGACCAGCGCGCCGGCGGCGCAGAACTCGATCGCGAAGTCGCGGTCGGACACGGCGTCCAGCGAGTTGCGGCACACGCCGTCGAAGCCCAGCGTGCGGGCCACGCGTTCGCGGTCGATGGGGTAGGAGGTGCCGGCCAGCGCGGCGGCGCCCAGCGGCAGGCGGTTGACCCGCTTGCGGCAGTCGGCCAGGCGCTCGGCGTCGCGGCCGAACATTTCGGCATAGGCCAGCAGGTGGTGGCCGAAGGTGACGGGCTGCGCGACCTGCAGGTGGGTGAAGCCGGGCAGGATGGTGTCGGCGTGCTGCAGCGCGAGCGTGGCCAGCGCGTGGCGCAGCTGGCGCAGCAGGTCGGTCAGCGTGTCGATCTCGGCGCGCAGCCACAGCCGGATGTCGGTGGCGACCTGGTCGTTGCGCGAGCGGCCCGTGTGCAGGCGCTTGCCGGCGTCGCCCACCAGCTCGGTCAGGCGGCGTTCGATGTTCAGGTGCACGTCTTCCAGGTCGAGCAGCCATTCGAAGCGGCCGGCGTCGATCTCGGTTTCGATGGCGGCCATGCCGCGGCGGATGTCGGCAAGGTCCTGCTGGGTCAGGATGCCGACGGCGTGCAGCATGTCGGCATGCGCCAGCGAACCCTGGATGTCGAACTTGGCCAGGCGTTTGTCGAAGTCCACCGAAGCGGTGTACCGTTTGACGAGGTCGGACACCGGTTCGGAGAACCGGGCTGACCAGGCTTCGGCCTTCTTGGCGAACTGGTCTTGGGGGCGGGGGTCGGTCGATTTGGACATGGCGCGGATTATAAAGCGGGTTATGGCGGTTACTGTATCGGGAACGGGCTCGCCCGGGGTGCTGGTGGTGGGGCGGGACGCGGCGTTCTGCCGTCGCCTGTCGGCGCAGCTCAGGACGCTGGCCAGGCGTTTGCCGCTGCATCTGCTGCCGCCCGCCGTGGGCGCCGACCAGGCGCGGCGGGTCGAACCGGCTCCTGGCGTGGCGCTGCTCGACCTGGACCTGCCGGATGCCCAGGGCTACGCGCTGGCCCGGGCCTGGGAACGGTCGGGCCCGCGATTGGTGCTGCTGCTGCCCTCGCTCGACAGTCTCCCCCAGGCCGAGCAACTGCGCGCGGCCGACCGGCTGGTGCCGCCCATACGTATCGACCGGCTGGAGCAGGCGCTGCGGCGCGCGCTGGGCACCGGGTACTCGCCCGACGCCCTGATGGCCCAGGGACGCGAGGGCACGGTGGCGGTGCCGGTGGACGAGGTGCTCTACCTGCGCGCCGACGGCAAATACGTCAGCCTGCGCACCCGCCAGGGCGAATTCCTGACCGATCGCGCGCTGGCCGACCTGTCGCGCGCCTTTCCCGAACGCTTCGTCCAGGCCCATCGCAACGCGCTGGTGGCCCGCTCGGCCATCGCCGGCGCGCGCCTGGTCACCCCGGAACTTACCGGGGGGGATGCCGATCCCTACTGGGAACTGCTGCTGCATGGCGTGCCCGACCGTATCGCGGTGGCGCGCCGGCGCTGGCCGCTGGTGCGGCGCTGCCTGCCGCAAGGCCGGGCGGCCCAGTTCCTTTCCCCGGAGGCGATTTGACCGATACCGCCGTCGAATTGATCGACGACCTGGGCACCCTCGATCCGGCCGCCTGGGATGTCCTGGCCGCAGGCAACCCCTTCGTCGCGCACGCCTACCTGCACGGGCTGCAGGCCACCGGCTGCGCCGCCCGGCGCACGGGCTGGCAGCCCACCTGCCTGGTGCTGCGGCGGGCGGGCGAACTGGTGGGCGCCATGCCGCTGTACGTGAAGTCCCATTCCCGGGGCGAATACGTGTTCGACCAGGCCTGGGCGGAAGCCTTCGAGCGTCATGGCCTGCCGTACTACCCCAAGCTGCTGTGCGCCGTGCCGTTCACCCCCGTGGGCGGTCCGCGACTGCTGGCGGCGGCCCACGAGGACCGTGTGCTGCTGGCCCGCGCCGCGATCGAGGTCGCGCGGCAGGCGGGCGTCTCGTCCCTGCACGTGCTGTTTCCCCGCGACGAAGACCTGCGGGCGCTGCGCGAGGCCGGCTACATGCTGCGCGAAGGGGTCCAGTTCCACTGGCGCAACGACGGCTACACCAGCTTCGACGCCTTCCTGGGCGCCATGAACCACGACAAGCGCAAGAAGATCCGCCAGGACCGCAAGAAGGTCGAACAGGCGGGCATACGCTTCCGGCACCTGCGCGGCGCGGCCATCTCCGCCGACGACCTGGCTTTCTTCTACCGCTGCTACGCCGCCACCTATGCCAATCATTGGTCCTCGCCCTACCTGAAGCCGGCCTTTTTCGAGGCGCTGCACGCGGCCATACCCGAGGCGCTGCTGCTGGTCATGGCCGAGCGGCAGGGCGAGCCGGTCGCCTGCGCGCTGAACGTGGCCGCCGGCGACACCTTGTACGGCCGCTACTGGGGCTGCGTGGACTTCGTGTCGGGCCTGCACTTCGAGACCTGCTACCTGCAGGCGATCGACTATTGCATCGCCCACGGGATCGCCCATTTCGAGGGCGGCGCCCAGGGCGTGCACAAGATGTCGCGCGGCCTGCTGCCGGTGCCCACCTGGTCGGCGCACTGGGTGGCCGATGAACGCTTCGCCGCCGCCATCGCCGATTTCCTGGATCGCGAGACCCGCGGCATGAACCGGTACCTGGACGAGCTGGAGTCGCACACACCCTTCAAGGCGCCGGCCGACTGACGGGGCAGGGCGGCTGCCCGGGACGTCGGCGGGCCATCGGCCTTATGATGTGAGCTACTCCTCGGCACTGACTTACACGATGAAAGGCAATTTCTTCAACCTCTACGCGCACGGATTCGCGCGGGTGGCGGTGGGCGTGCCCCGCTGCAAGGTGGCCGATCCCGCGTTCAACGCGGCGCAGACGCTGGACCTGGCGCGGCAGGCGGTCGCGCAGGGAGCGGCGCTGGTGGCGTTTCCCGAACTGGGCCTTTCCGCCTATACCTGCGACGACCTGTTCCACCAGGGGGCGCTGCTGGAGGCCTGCGAACAGGCGCTGGGCGACATCGTGGCCGGGTCCGCCGGGCTGTCCGCCGCGCTGATCGTGGGGCTGCCCCTAAGGGTGAACCATTCCCTGTTCAACTGCGCCGTGGTGGTGGCGCGGGGACGCATCCTGGGCGTCGTGCCCAAGACCTACCTGCCCAACTACGGCGAGTTCTACGAAGCGCGCCAGTTCACCTCCGGCGACTGCACGGTGGCCACCCAGGTCGAACTGGCCGGCCAGCGGGCACCTTTCGGGCCGGCCCAGCTGTTCGAGGTGGCCGACGTGCCGGGGCTGCGCTTTCACGTGGAAATCTGCGAGGACGTGTGGGTGCCGATCCCGCCGTCGTCCTTCGCGGCGCTGGCGGGGGCCAGCGTGCTGGTGAACCTGTCGGCGTCGAACATCGTGGTGGGCAAGTCGGGATACCGCCACCAACTGGTCAGCCAGCAGTCGGCGCGCTGCCTGGCCGCCTACCTGTACACGTCGGCGGGCCGGGGCGAATCGTCCACCGACCTGGCCTGGGACGGCCAGTCCATCATCTACGAGAACGGCGAGCTGCTGGCCGAGTCCGGTCGTTTCCTGGACGACTCGCATCTGATCCTGGCCGACGTCGATCTCGAGCGCCTGTCGCACGAGCGCATGCGGCAGACCACGTTCGGCCAGTCGGTGCTGCGCCACAAGGCCGAGGCCGAGCGGTTCCAGACCGTTTCCTTCGAGATCGGCCTGGCCGCGGACCAGCCCCTGGCGCTGCGGCGCCGGGTCGAGCGCTTCCCCTACGTGCCGGCCGACCGCCGGCGCCGCGACGAACGCTGCGACGAGGTCTACAACATCCAGGTCCAGGCGCTGGTGCAGCGGCTGTCGGCCATAGGCATGGACAAGGTGGTGATCGGCGTGTCCGGGGGACTGGACTCGACCCATGCGCTGCTGGTCTGCGCCAAGGCCATGGACCGCCTGAACCTGCCGCGGGCGAACATCATCGGCGTGACCATGCCGGGCTTCGCCACCAGCGGGCGTACCCTGCAGCAGGCACGCGCGCTGATGCGCGTGGTCGGCTGCACGGCCATGGAGATCGACATCCGGCCCAGCTGCACGCAGATGCTCCAGGACATCGGGCACCCGTACGCCTCGGGCCAGGAGGTCTACGACATCACCTTCGAGAACGTGCAGGCCGGCGAGCGCACCAGCCACCTGTTCCGGCTGGCCAATTTCCACAACGCCATCGTGATCGGCACCGGCGACCTGAGCGAGCTGGCGCTGGGCTGGTGCACCTATGGCGTGGGCGACCACATGTCGCACTACAACGTCAACGCCAGCGTGCCCAAGACCCTGATCACCCACCTGGTGCGCTGGGTGGCCGAGACGGGCAAGGTGGGCGACGGCAGCCAGGTGCTGCTGGACATCCTGGGCACCGAGATCAGCCCGGAGCTGGTGCCGGGCAAGACCGATGGCGCGCCGGCGCAGCGGACCGAGCAGTTCATCGGGCCCTACGAACTGCAGGACTTCAACCTGTACTACATCCTGCGCTATGGCTTCGCGCCTTCGAAGGTCGCTTTCCTGGCGCTGGCCGCCTGGCACGACCGCGAGCGCGGCGACTGGCCCGAGGAAGCGCACGTGCCGCGCAACCAGTACGAACTGGCCGCCATCAAGCGCAACCTGGGCATCTTCGTGCACCGGTTCTTCAAGACCAGCCAGTTCAAGCGTTCGTGCGTGCCCAACGCGCCCAAGGTCGGCTCGGGCGGCTCGCTGTCGCCGCGCGGCGACTGGCGCGCCCCCAGCGATTCCGAGGAAGTCGTCTGGAAGGCCGACCTCGCGAACATTCCCGACTCCGCGCCGGACGCCTGAGGGCGGGCGCCCGGCCGGCTACAATCCCCCATATCGCATCTTCGCCATTTCCGCCAGCGTTTCCACAAAGGTCCAGCCATGAAGCAAGTCACCGCCATCATCAAACCGTTCAAGCTCGACGAGGTCCGCGAAGCGCTGGCCCAGGTCGGCGTCAATGGTCTGACCGTGACGGAAGTCAAGGGCTTCGGCCGCCAGAAGGGGCATACCGAACTCTATCGCGGCGCCGAATACGTGGTGGACTTCCTGCCCAAGATCCGCATCGAGCTGGTGATCGCCGACGAACTGGTCGACCAGGCCGTGGAGGCCATCATCCGCGTGGCGCGCACGGGCAAGATCGGCGACGGCAAGATCTTCGTCACGCCCGTCGAGCAGGTCATCCGCATCCGCACCGGCGAGACCGGCGAAGCCGCGGTCTGACCGGCCGGGCGGCAGTCGCCGCCCGCCTGCGTTCGCCATATATTTCTCACAAGAATAAAGAAATGATGAATATATGGTTTGATGACATATGTGGATTTGTTACGTTTACGTCTTTCGCATCCACATAGTCAGAAGAAGGACGCCGTTTCATGTTCAAGAAGATCATCGTGCTCGCGGCCACGTCGGCCGCGCTGCTCACGGCAGTGACGGGGACGGCGCAAGCCCAGGACAAGCCGCTGCTGAACGCCTCGTACGACGTTGCCCGCGAGGTGTTCGCCGCGGTCAATCCCAAGTTCCAGGCGTACTGGAAGGCCAAGAACGGCCACGACGTCAAGATCGACCAGTCGTTCGCCGGCACCTCGCGTCAGGCGCAGGACATCATCCAGGGCAAGAAGGTCGACGTCGTGACCTTCAACCAGGTTCCCGACGTCGACATCCTGGCCCAGCGCGGATTGCTGCGCAAGGACTGGCAGAAGGCCTTTCCGAACAACAGTTCGCCGTACTACAGCACCATCGCCTTTCTGGTGCGCAAGGGCAATCCCAAGAACGTCAAGAACTGGGACGACCTGGCGCGCGATGACGTGAAGCTGGTGTTCCCCAACCCCAAGACCTCGGGCAACGCGCGCTACACCTACCTGGGCGCCTGGCTGTACGCCAACGAGAAGTTCGGCGGCGACCAGGAGAAGATCAAGCAGTTCGTCGGCAAGGTCCTGCACAACGTCGTCAACTTCCCCACCGGCGGGCGCGGCGCGACCGTGGCGTTCGCGCAGAACGGTCAGGGCGACGTGCTGCTGACCTTCGAGTCGGAAGTGATCAACATCGCCAAGGGCGAGGAATTCAAGGCGGGCGGCTATGAAGTCGTGGTGCCGCCGGTGTCCGTGCTGGCCGAGTTCCCCGTGGCCGTGGTGGACAAGGTCGTGGACGAGAAGGGCACCCGCCAGCTCGCCACCGAATACCTGAACTACCAGTACACCCGCGAGATCCAGCTGCTGCTGACCACCTTCAACTACCGGGTCAACCACCCCGACGTCGCCAAGGTCGTGGCCGACCGCTACGCCAAGGTGCGCCTGATCGATCCGACCAAGGTGCTGGGTCCCTGGAGCGACATCACCAAGAACCATTTCGGTTCCAACGGGGTGCTGGACCAGTTGCTGGCCAAGCGCTGATCATGGCGACACCGGCGGCCGGGCCGGTGCCGTACAATCCTTCCCGGCAAGGCGCGGCCACCCCGCAGGGGGGCCGCGCTTCTTCGCTTCCGCCCCCGATCCCGCCGCCTACGCCGTGAATCCGTCCTTCCGCTTTTTCCGCCGTCCGCCGGTCCTGCCCGGCTTCGTGCCGAGTTTCGGCTTCTCGGTGCTGTTCCTGAGCCTGGTCATCCTGGTGCCCTTGTCGGCCCTGCTGCTGTACGTCGGCGACATGACCTGGGCCCAGTACTGGCGCGCCATCTCCGATCCCCGCGTGGTCCAGAGCTACAAGATCACGGTGTCGGGGGCGTTCTACTCGACCGTCATCGTCTCCGGCGTGGGCTTCGTGCTGGCCTGGATCATCTCCCGCTACGATTTTCCCGGCCGGCGGCTGATCGACGCGCTGGTCGACCTGCCGTTCGCCCTGCCCACGGCGGTGGCCGGCATCACGCTGTCGGCGCTGTTCGTGCCCAACGGCTGGCTCGGGCGCTGGTTCGAGCCGCTGGGCATCAAGATTTCCTATGCCTACCCAGGGCTGGTGGTGGCCATGATCTTCACCAGCCTGCCGTTCATCGTGCGCTCGCTCCAGCCCGTGCTGGAAGACCTCGAGCCCGAGTTCGAGGAAGCCGCTTCCACGCTGGGCGCCACGCGCTGGCAGACATTCTGGCGCGTGCTGCTGCCCAGCCTGGTGCCGGCGCTGATCTCCGGCGCTTCGCAGGCCTTCATCCGCAGCCTGGGCGAGTTCGGCGCGGTCATCATGATCGCCGGCAACATCCCGTTCCAGACCGAGATCACGTCGCTGATGATCTTCGTGCGCCTGCAGGAGTTCGACTATCCCGCCGCGGCCGCCATCGCCTCGGTGGTGCTGATCGCCTCGCTGCTGCTGCTGTTCCTGCTGCAAGTCGTCCAGGGGCGACTGCTTCGCCGTACTTGACTCGACTGCCATGACCAACAAACGGCCCACTCTCGTCCATCAATGGTTGCTGATCGCGCTGGGCGTCGTGCTGACCCTGCTGATCCTGGTCGTGCCGCTGGCGCTGATCTTCTCGCAGGCGCTGTCGGGCGGCTGGAGCCTGCTGGCCCAGAACCTGGACGAAGACTTCATGAAGCACGCGATCGGCCTGACCGTGCTGACCACGCTGGCGACGGTGCCGATCAACCTGGTGTTCGGCATCCTGCTGGCCTGGTGCGTGACCCACTACGACTTCTTCGGCCGGCGGCTGCTGACCACGCTGGTCGACATTCCCTACGCGACTTCGCCCGTGGTGGCGGGCCTGTGCTATCTGGTCGTCTACGGGCTGGAAAGCACGCTGGGCAAGTGGCTGTACAGCCACGACATCCAGCTGATGTTCGCCTGGCCCGGCATCATCATGGTGACGGTGTTCGTGACCTCGCCCTACGTGGCCCGCATCCTGATCCCGCTGATGCAGGCCCAGGGCGCCGACGAGGAAATCGCGGCCCTGTCGCTGGGCGCGTCCGGCTGGCAGATCTTCCGGCGCGTGACCCTGCCCAACATCAAGTGGGCGCTGCTGTACGGCATCGTCATCACCAATGCCCGGGCGGTGGGCGAGTTCGGCGCGGTGTCGGTGGTGTCCGGCACCATCATGAACCAGACCCTGACGCTGCCGCTGCTGGTGGAGCAGCTCAACAACGACTACAAGACCGCCGCCGCCTTCACGGCTGCGGCGCTGCTGGCCTGCATGGCCATGCTGACGCTGTTGCTCAAGACCATCATGGAATGGCGCCAGAAGCGCCGCGACGACGCACCGGCGCATTTCTCGCCCGAGGCAATGCCCAAGCGTTGAAAACCTTCGGGGTCAGGCCGGCCGGTCCGGGCCCCGCAGCAGCACCAGCACCACGCCCGAACCGCCATCGTTGGCCCGGGCCTCGACGAAGGCCAGCACTTCTTCCTTCTGCACCAGCCAGCGCCGCACCTTTTCCTTCAGGATGGGCGTGCGGTTCTTCGACCCCAGCCCCTTGCCGTGGATGATGCGCACGCAGCGCATCTCCTGCTTCACGCAGGCGCGCAGGAATTCCCCCAGCGCCTCGCGAGCCTCGTCGACCCGGTGGCCGTGCAGGTCGAGCTGGGCCTGCACCGTCCACTGGCCGCGCCGCAGCTTGCGCACGATGTCCTGTCCCAGGCCGGTGCGGCGGTAGGACAGCGTGTCGTCGGTATCGATCAGCCAGTCGGCGCCGTAGTCGTCGGAAATGGATTCCCGCAGCACCTCGGAGTCGTCTTCCCAGCGTTTGTAGGGAAGGGGGGCGGGCGCGACCGGCGAGGGATCGACCCTGCCCGTGTCCTTCAGCGGCACCACCCCGCCCACCAGCGCCCGAAATTCGACCGCCGCCCGCCGGGCTTCCTCGGCCCTCTGCCGAGCTTCCCGCTCAGCGGCCTCCGCCGCCAGCCGCCGCTCCTGCAATTCCCGCTGCAACGCCTTCAGACCTGAGAGGCCGCTACCGCTACTGGATTTGCCCATTTCAGCCCCCTTTTTACTGCCCCATCGTCCGCCAGCCGATGTTTACTCCAGGATGCCGCGGATCCGGCTCCGCCGGTCCGCTGGCATCGCCCCCTGGGGGGCGCGCGTAAGCGCGTAGGGGGGGTTATACAGCTTCGCCATCCAGCCAGCGCTGGGCGTCCAGGGCCGCCATGCAGCCAGTGCCGGCACTGGTGATGGCCTGGCGGTACACGTGGTCCTGCACGTCGCCGGCGGCGAACACGCCGGGGACCGAGGTCATCGTGGCCAGCCCGTTCAGGCCGCTGCGGGTGATGATGTAGTCGTCCTTCATTTCCACCTGGCCCTTGAAGATGCCGGTGTTGGGCTGGTGGCCGATGGCGATGAACACGCCGGTGACGGCGATGTCCTCGGTCTGGCCGGTCTGGTTGTCGCGCAGGCGCGCCCCGGTCACGCCCGAATCGTCGCCCAGCACCTCCTGCAGCTCGTTGAAGAGCTTCAGGATCACTCGGCCTTCCTGGACCTTCTCGTTGAGCTTGTCGACCATGATGGGCTCGGCGCGGAACTTGTCGCGGCGGTGGATCAGGGTGACGGTGCGGCAGATGTTGGCCAGGTACAACGCCTCTTCCACGGCCGTGTTGCCGCCGCCGACCACGGCGACGTCCTGGTTCTTGTAGAAGAACCCGTCGCAGGTCGCGCAGCCCGAGACGCCGCGGCCCTTGTAGTTTTCTTCCGACGGCAGGCCCAGGTACTTGGCCGAGGCGCCGGTGGCGATGACCAGCGCGTCGCAGGTATAGGTGCCCGAGTCGCCCTCCAGCTTGAACGGCCGCTGGTCCAGGTGCGCGGTATGGATGTGGTCGAAGACGATGTCGGTGTTGAAGCGCTCGGCATGCTGCTGGAAGCGCTGCATCAGTTCCGGCCCCTGGACGCCATTGACGTCGGCGGGCCAGTTGTCCACCTCGGTCGTCGTCATCAGCTGGCCACCCTGTTCGACACCGGTGATCAGCATGGGCGAGAGGTTGGCCCGGGCGGCGTAGACGGCGGCGGTATACCCGGCCGGCCCCGACCCGAGGACGAGGACTTTGGCGTGTTTGTCTTGGCTCATGATCTCAACAATTTCCTGGCGCCGAGCGCCCGATTTGCAACCGTCATCATAGGTGATCCCGCCCCGGCGCGTTTTCAACCCCGGAGCCTGCCGGGGGCGGGGCGAACGGAATTGTATATTTCTATGGCTGCGATAGCGCCCGGGGAGCTTGACCGGGCGCCTGCCACTTATAATCAGCCCATGGCACGTACCGCTACCGCGGGGAATACCCGCAATTCGCAGAACACCGGCAATTCGACCGGTGCCTTGCCCGGCCGCCTGTCCCGCCTGTTCCGCGAGGCGCGCTGGATCCTGTTCGCCGCCCTGGCGGTCTATCTGACCCTGGTGCTGGCTACCTACAACTCGGGCGATCCGGGGTGGTCGCACGCCGTGCAGATCGACCATGTCCACAACAGCGGGGGCCGTTTCGGCGCCTGGCTGGCGGATCTCATCCTGTTCCTGATCGGCGCCTCGGCCTGGTGGTTCGTCGTGCTGTTGTTGCAGCGCGTCTACGCCAGCTACCTGCGCCTGGCCCACCAGTTCCTGCGCGGCGGCTCCGAATCCGACGTGCCCCAGCGGGTGCGCTGGGAGCAGGGCCTGGGATTTTGCGCCCTGATGACCGGCTCGGTCGGGCTCGAGGCGCTGCGCCTGCGGTCCTTCGGCGAATCCTTGCCGCACGGCAGCGGCGGCATGATAGGCGAGAGCATCGCCAAGTACGCCTCGTCCTCGTTCGGCTATACCGGCGCGACCCTGCTGCTGCTGGTCCTGTTCGCCATCGGCGCCAGCCTGTTCTTCGGCTTCTCGTGGCTGGTGGTGGCCGAGAAGATCGGCTCCTGGCTGGAGCTGGGGCTGCGCGGCGTCAGGAACTCCTGGCAGGCCCGCGAAGACCGCAAGGTGGGCGAGGTGGCCGTGCAGGCCCGCGCCGAGGTCGTGGTCGCCAAGCAGGAAAAACTGGTCCACGAGCAGCCGGTGCGCATCGAGCCGGCGGTTACCGTGGTACCCAAGTCCGAGCGCGTCGAGAAGGAAAAGCAGCAGGCCCTGTTCGCCGAGATCACCGATAGCCAGTTGCCGCCGCTCAGCCTGCTCGATCCGCCGCCGCCGGCCCAGGAAACCGTTTCCACCGAGACCCTGGAGTTCACCTCGCGCCTGATCGAGAAGAAGCTGGCCGACTTCGGCGTCCAGGTCTCCGTCGTTACCGCGCAGGCCGGTCCGGTCATCACCCGCTACGAGATCGAGCCGGCGGTGGGCGTCAAGGGCAGCCAGATCGTCAACCTGGCCAAGGACCTGGCGCGGGCGCTGAGCCTGGTCAGCATCCGGGTGGTCGAGACCATCCCCGGCAAGAACCTGATGGGCCTGGAACTGCCCAACCTGCGGCGCCAGACCGTCAAGCTGTCCGAGATCCTGGGCTCGCAAACCTACCACGGCAGCTCGTCGGTGCTGACCATGGCGCTGGGTAAGGACATCGCCGGCAAGCCGGTGGTGGCCGACCTGGCCAAGATGCCCCACCTGCTGGTGGCCGGCACGACCGGTTCGGGCAAGTCGGTGGGGATCAACGCCATGATCCTGTCGCTGCTGTACAAGGCCGACCCCAGCCAGGTACGCCTGATCCTGATCGATCCGAAGATGCTCGAAATGAGCGTCTACGAAGGCATCCCGCATCTCCTGGCGCCGGTCGTGACCGACATGCGCCAGGCCGCCAACGCGCTGAACTGGTGCGTGGCCGAGATGGACAAGCGCTACCGGCTGATGAGCAAGATGGGCGTGCGCAACCTGGCCGGCTACAACACCAAGATCCACGACGCCATCAAGCGCGAGGAGCCCATCCCCAATCCGTTCTCGCTCACGCCCGATTCGCCCGAGCCGCTCCAGCCGCTGCCCATGGTGGTGGTGGTGATCGACGAGCTGGCCGACCTGATGATGGTGGTGGGCAAGAAGATCGAGGAACTGATCGCCCGCCTGGCGCAGAAGGCCCGCGCCGCCGGCATCCACCTGATCCTGGCCACCCAGCGGCCCAGCGTGGACGTGATCACCGGCCTGATCAAGGCCAACATTCCGACCCGGATCTCGTTCCAGGTCTCGTCCAAGATCGATTCGCGCACCATCCTCGACCAGATGGGCGCCGAGGCGCTGCTGGGCCAGGGCGACATGCTGTACATGCCGCCGGGCTCGGGCCTGCCCACCCGCGTCCATGGCGCGTTCGTGACCGACGACGAAGTGCACCGGGTGGTCGAGCAGTTGAAGTCGCAGGGCGAGCCCAACTACGAGGAAAGCATCCTGGAAGGCTCCATCGAGGGCGAGACCGGCGATGGCCTGGGCAGCGTGACCGGCATGGGCGACGCGGAGTCCGACCCCATGTACGACCAGGCGGTGGAAGTGGTGCTCAAGCACCGCCGCGCCTCGATATCGCTGGTGCAGCGCCACCTGCGCATCGGTTACAACCGTGCCGCCCGCTTACTCGAACAGATGGAGCGTTCGGGTATGGTTTCCGCCATGCAGTCCAACGGCAACCGGGAAATCCTCGCCCCCGCCAGCCAGGACGAATGACCGGTCCTGCCGCGCTGCGCTACGGAGAGTCCCCTATGACGTTTGTTTCCAAGACCACCGCCTTCCTGGCCCGCGCCGCTGCCGGCGCCGGCCTGGCCGCGGCCCTGGCCCTGCCGGGCGCCGCGCTGGCGGGCGCCATCGACCAGTTGCATGCCTTCGCAAGCAAGACCCAGTCCGCGCGCGGCAGCTTCTCGCAGGTCACGCGCGGATCCTCGGGGCAGGCGGCGCCGGCGCAGTCCGGCAGCTTCTCGTTCCAGCGCCCCGGGCGCTTCCGCTGGGAAGTGGCCAAGCCGTACGAACAACTGATTGTCTCGGATGGCAAGCAGTTGTTTCAGTACGACCCCGACCTGAGCCAGGTCACCGTTCGCGACGTGGGCCAGGCCATCGGTTCCTCGCCGGCGCAGATCCTGTTCGGATCGGGCTCGCTGGAGCAATCCTTCAACGTGGCCGAGCAGCCCGAGCGCGACGGCCTGCAGTGGCTGCGCGCCACGCCCAAGACCCCGGACGCGGGCTTCTCGCGCGTGGACATCGCCTTCAAGGACGGCCTGCCGGCCCGCCTGGAGCTGCTGGACGCCTTCGGCCAGACCACCGCCATCACCTTCAGCGGCATCGCCCGCAATCCGCAACTGCCGCAGGACAGCTTCCACTTCACGGCGCCCGCCGGCGTGGACGTGGTGCGCATGGGCGGACAGGCGCCTGCCGGCGGCCGCTGACCGGCATTTTTCATCCATGTCCGACCTGTTCCCCGACGATACGCCCCCGGCCGCCAAGGTGCCCGACGCCGCCGCGCCGCTGGCCGAGCGGCTGCGGCCGCGCACGCTGGACGAGGTGGTCGGGCAGAGCCATCTGTTGGGACCGGGCAAGCCGCTGCGCGTGGCCTTCCAGTCGGGGCGGCCGCATTCGATGATCTTCTGGGGGCCGCCGGGCGTGGGCAAGACCACGCTGGCGCGGCTCATGGCCAACTCCTTCGATGCCCAGTTCATCGCGATGTCGGCCGTGCTGGGCGGGGTCAAGGACATCCGCGACGCGGTGGTCGCCGCCCAGGCCGCGCAGTTGAAGGGGCGCCGCACCATTCTTTTCGTCGATGAAGTGCACCGCTTCAACAAGGCCCAGCAGGACGCCTTCCTGCCCTATGTGGAAAGCGGCCTGTTCACCTTCATTGGCGCCACCACCGAGAACCCGTCCTTCGAGGTGAACTCCGCCCTGTTGTCGCGGGCGCGGGTCTACGTGCTGCAATCGCTCACCGCCGACGAATTGCGGCTGCTGATCGCCAAGGCCATCGCCATGCTGGGCGACATCGAGTTCGACGAAGCCTCGCAGGCGCAACTGGCGGCCTGGGCCGACGGTGATGCCCGCCGGGTCATCAACGCGGTCGAGGTGGTGGCCGATTCGGCGCGCGGGGCGGGGCGCACGCAGGTCGACGCCGAATGGCTGGAGACCGCGTTGTCGCAGAACCTGCGCCGCTTCGACAAGGGCGGCGACGCCTTCTACGACCAGATCAGCGCCCTGCACAAGGCCGTGCGCGGCTCGGATCCGGATGGGTCGCTGTACTGGTTCTGCCGCATGCTGGACGGCGGCGCGGACCCGCGCTATCTCTCGCGCCGGCTGATCCGCATGGCGGTCGAGGACATCGGCCTGGCCGATCCGCGCGCGCTGGACATCGCCACGGCGGGAGCGGACGTATACGAGCGCCTGGGGTCGCCCGAGGGCGAACTGGCGCTGGCGCAGGCGGTGGTCTACCTGGCCTGCGCCGCCAAGTCCAACGCCGTCTACAACGCCTACAACATGGCCAGGCGTTTCGCCGCCGACAACGGCAGCGCGCCCGTACCCATGCACCTGCGCAACGCACCCACCAAGCTGCTCAAGCAACTGGGGCACGGCAAGCAGTATCGCTACGCGCACGACGAACCGCATGCCTATGCGGCCGGCGTCGATTACTTTCCGGACGGCGTGCGCGCGAAGTTCTACCAGCCCACCGACCGCGGGCTGGAGGCCAAGATCGGCCAGAAGCTCGCCTTCCTGCGTGAGTTGGACAAGGAAGCGAAGAAGGGCTAGGCGGCGGCTCCGCAGGCGAAATGCGGCCGCAGCGACGGCGGCATGCCCCGCACCCGGCGCCGGTACTCCGACGGCGTCCAGCCCGTGTTGCTTTTCATGAAGCGCGTGAAGTGGGGCGGGGCGCTGAAGCCCAGATCGTAGGTGATCTCGAAGATGCTTTTCGCTTCGCCGGCCAGCAGCGCGAAGGCGGCGTCCAGGCGCCGCATGTTGTAGTAGGCGCGGGGCGTCATCCGCGTCGCGCGCCGGAACAGGGTGTAGAAGTAGCGCTCGGACACGCCATAGGTGTCCGCGCCGCGCCGGAACGCGGCGAAGTCCTCCAGGTCGCGCAACTGGCCGGCACGGGCGTCGCGGCCCACGCGTTCTTCCAGGCTGTCGGCCTGGAATGCCACGTCGCGGGAGGCGTCGCGCGTCCGTTTCTCCAGCGAACGGACCACGGCCGCCTGGTACAGCGCCCGGACGCCCTGCGACACCGTTCGCGGGTCGGGGCCGGCGCGGAACAGTTCCGCTATCAGTTGCATGGCGTCGGTGCGCAGCGGACCGGGCAAGGTGATCATGTCGACCGGATCGTCGTCCCCGGCATGGCCGACGGGCCCGGCGCTGTCGTTCAACAGCGGCGAGGCCTTGATCAGGATGGATCCGACTTGTCCCGGATGCCGCGCGCGTCCCGGCGCGGGCGGGATGGCATAGGTCTGCCGGGGATGGATGACCAGCGCGCGGAACTGGTCCAGGCGGTGCAAGCCGCCGTTCAGGCGGACCGGCAGCGGTTCCTGGTGCATGTTCACCAGCACCTGCACGCAGTCGCGGGCGTGGTCCGCCAGCTCGACGCCCGACGCCATGACCGAGACCCGGCCGTAGTCCCCGCCGCAATAGCAAAGGTGGGGCGAATCGTGGGCGTCAGTTGGGATCGACAATATTCTTCTCCTTCGCCACCTTCGACCAAAGCGTCTTCTCTGTCTGCACGACCTGTTCGAGGCTGGCCCGCCGCGTGTCCGGGACCTCGGCGCCCCACGAGGCGACGAGCTTGCGCACGTCGTCGTTGCCCGCGGCGGCGGTGATCTGCGAGGACAGCGCATCCAGTATATCGGCGGGCAGGCCGGCCGGACCGAACAGTGCGATCCAGGACGAGATGGCGGGCACGCCGCGCAGCTTCTTCTCGGTCAGCGTCGGTACCGCGGGCAGCTCCGGGCTGCGCGCCGCGGTGCTGACCGCCAGCGCGTCCAGCTTGCCGATCTTGATCTGCGGCAGCGCTGTCACCAGTGAAATGATGGCGATGTCCACGTCGCCCGCCAGCAGGGCCTGCAACTGGCGCGCGCCCGAGGCGTAGGGAATGTGGACCATGTCGATGCCGGCCGAGGTCTTGATCATCTCGCCCAGGAAATGCATGCCCGAGCCCACGCCGGGCGACGCATAGTTGAGCTTCTTCCGGCTGTTGCGGGCGCCTTCCAGGAACTTGTCGAAATCGGCGTAGGCGCCCGCGCGTGCGACGATGACGTACGGCGTGGCGACCAGTTGCGCGATGGGCTGCAGGTCGGCCCCCGGATCGACGTTGCCCGGGCGCAGCGCCCACGAGGTCGTGACCGAGGTGCCCGTGGCCAGCAGCGTGTAGCCGTCGCGGGCGGCGTTCTTCACGTGCCGGGCCGCGACTTCGCCGCCCGCGCCCTGCTGAATCTCGACCACGACGGGCTGCTTCAGGCGTTCCGACAGTTCCTTGGCGAACAGGCGCGTGGAGTTGGCGGGGAAGCCGTCGCTCCAGGCCATCACCACCTTGATGGGGCGGTTGGGATAGGGCTGGGCGGCGGCCGGCTGGGGCAGCCATAGCGCAAGCAGGGCGGCGGCCACCCAGGCGTGGGGGCGGGTCGGGAGAAGGCGGAGCGGCACCACTTGTCGTTGTCTCCTGGCGGTTGTTCGGTGGGGGCCGTATGGGGCGGTTTCATTCTAGGAGCGGCCGCCGCGGCGGGCTTACCCTGGACTGAACAGGTGGGCAGCATTTACCCCCATTCGCGTCCGGCCCCGCTGTTCAGCGGGCGGTAACGCCCCGGGCCGGGCGCTCGCCAACAATGCTCGGGCCGTTTCCAACAACATGCCAATGACTTTTCCAACTATGGATATGACTCACGTATCGGTTCGCGGCGGACACGTCCTCGAGCCGGCCTTCGTGCAGGCCGAGGACCTGCTGGCCTGCCCGAACGACGACAGGCTGTTCGTCGATGTCCGCCTGGGCGACCCGGACATCGAATACCGCGCGTACCGCGATGGCCACATCTTCGGCGCCGTCCATGGCCAGATCCGCGATGCATTCGCGGCGGAACCCACCCCGGCGAGCGGCAACCTGCCGCTACCCGGCCTTGGGCAACTGGCCGACACCCTGCGGAACTGGGGCGTGGGCCGAGACACCGAGATCGTCGTCTACGGCCCCACCCCGGCGCTGGCCGCCCGTGGCTGGTGGGTGTTGCGCTGGGCCGGACTCGCCAAGGTGTTCCTGCTCGATGGCGGACTGAAGGCCTGGATCGCCGCCGGCGGCGCGCTGGCGCGCGGCGACGAACCCCATCGGCGCCGGTTGCCCGAAGTCCTGGCCCTGGCCGGAGGAGATCTGCCGCAGATCGAGGTGGACGAGGTCGAGCAGCTGCCGGACGGCGCCGTGCTGGTCGATGCGCGGGACGAGGCGTCTTACCTGGCCGGGCATATTCCCGGCGCCCGGCATCTGGCCGCCTCCGAGTTCTGGACCCCATCGGGCCGGCTGCGGCCCGCCAGCGAACGGGCCCGCCTGCTGGCGCAGGCCGGCCTCGAGCCCGACGGCGAGGCCGTGGTGTACTGCGGCGGCGGCGTCCTGTCCGCCCTGGTCGCGATGATCATGGCCGAAGCCGGTATCCGGCCCCGGCTGTACGTCGGATCGTGGTCCGAATGGAACAAGGACCCGGAACGCATGCGCCGCAGCGCGGTGGGAGAACAAGCATGAGCGCGTCCGTGATGCAGGTCGACGTCGCCATCTGCGGCGGCGGCCCCGTCGGCCTCGCGCTGGCCTATCTGCTGGGCAGGGAAGGGCTGCGTGTCGCGCTGTTCGAGAAGCGCCCCAGCACAACCGTGCTGCCCAAGGGCCAGTACGTCCATGCTTCCACCGCCGAGCTTTACCGGCAATGGGGCGTCTGGGAACTGCTGGAAGGCAAGGGGTGGTCCATTCCTCGTTCCAATGGCCAGGGTTTCTACGTGCGCGTGGCCCAGGGGCCGGTGGCCGACGTCCGCTCCTCGCTGGGCACCGACGCGGAATACGAACACAAGTGGGCGCAGCTCGCGCCCGTCTATCCGCGCAAGGTCCCGGCCTCCGACTACGAGGCCGCGCTGCGCCACCAGGCGGCCGCCTGGCAAAGCGTCGCGCTGCACTTCGGCACCCAGGTGGTGGGCGTCGAGGACCTGGGCGGCGGCGTGCGGCTGTCGGTGAAGGAACTCGAAGCGGGCACGCAGCGCGAGGTCGGCGCGCGCTACCTCGTGGCCTGCGACGGTGCCCGCAGCTTCGTGCGCAACCGCATCGGCCGGGGCGAGGACCACGGGCCGACCTTCGGCAACCAGGTGCTGGCCGAGTTTCGCGCCGACCTGGACGACACCCTGGGGCGCGACGGCTACTTCCATTCCTTCGTGCTGGATCCACGCTACGCCGGCTGGTTCGGCAGCAAGCATCCGGACACGGGGCTGTGGCGGTACAGCTTCCGCCACGACGAGGATCCGCTGCCCGATACAGATGCCCTGCTTGAGCGGATACGCGGCGCGCTGGGCATGCCGGGCCTGCCCGTCGAGATCGTCCGCGTCTACCGCTTCGACTATACGACGGGCCTGCTGCGCAAGTGGCGCGAAGGCAACGTCCTGTTCGCGGGCGACGCGGCCCATTGGCATTCGCCCTGGGGCGGCTTCGGCGCCAATACCGGCGTGCAGGACGCCAACAACCTCGCCTGGAAGCTGGGCCTGGTGCTGCGCGGCGCCGCGCCCGATACCCTGCTCGACACCTACGAGGTCGAGCGCAAGGGCAAGGCCTTGCTTACCGTCAAGGCGGCCACCTACAACTCGCTCAACTTCCAGGCCATCGCGGCGGCCATCGCCGTGGGCGAGCCCGGCGTCAGCCTGAACGGGACCTTCAGCCCGCAAGCCATCGCCTTCCTGAGCGAATGCGTCGCGCCGCACGGCGACAACAGCGTGCTGCATACCGGCTTCCAGCTCGGCACGGTCTACGACTCCGCCGCCGTGATCCGCGATGGCGACGAGCCGCCGCGCGCCACCCTGGAACACTACGAGGAAAGCACCGTGCCCGGCGTGCGCGCACCCCACGTCTGGCTGTACGACTCCGCCGGTCGCAGGCTGTCCACCGTCGACCTGTGGGGCACCGCCTTCTCGCTGGTCGTGCAGCGCGATGCCCAGGCCTGGACCCAGGCCGCCCGCGCCGTGGGGCGGGAACTGGGCGTGGCCCTGCGCGTCGTGCTCGTCGGCCCCGAGGGCCACTACCGGGCCGACGAACCCAAGTTCGGCCGGCTGTATCCGGTGGCGGACGGCGGCGCCGTGCTCGTGCGGCCCGACGGATTCGTCGCGCGCCGCCTGCCGGCGCAGGCCGAGGGCGCCGCCGGACCGGCGCTGCGCGACACCCTCCGGCGCCTGCTGACCCTGGAGCAGAACACCGGGGCGGCAGCGAGCCTGCCCGGGCTGGAGGCCCCCGTGGGGTGAAGGCGGGCCGGGGAGGCTAAAATCGGAATACCCCGGCCAGGCCGCCTCGCGCGCCGCCCGCCGGGGCGACCTTTTTTCCTCCTCCCAACACGGCTTTTTCCCATGCTCGATATCGCTCTGCTGCGCAAAGACACCCAGGCTGTGGCCGCCCGGCTCAAGGACCGGGGCTACACGCTAGACCTCGACGGCTTCAACTCGCTCGAGTCGCGGCGCAAGTCGGTGCAGACGGAGACCGAAACCCTGCAGGCCCGCCGCAACGCGCTGGCCAAGCAGATCGGCATGCTCAAGGCCAAGGGCGAGGACGCCTCCGCCGTGCTGGCCGAATCCCAGGCCATCCCGGCCCGCCTGAAAGCGCTCGAGGAAGACCTGGCCGGCATCCAGCGCGATTTGCAGGACCTGCTGTTGGCCGTGCCCAACCTGCCGCACGCCAGCGTGCCCGGCGGCGCCTCCAGCGACGACAACGTCGAGGTGCGCCGCTGGAGCCGCGACGGCAACGACCCCGCGCCGTTGCCCTTCGAGGCCAGGGACCACGTCGCTCTGGGCGAACCGCTGGGCCTGGACTTCGAGACCGCCGTCAAACTGTCCGGCTCGCGCTTCACCCTGATGCGCGGCCCCATCGCCCGCCTGCACCGGGCCCTGGCGCAATTCATGCTGGACGTCCAGACCGGCGAGCACGGCTACACCGAGTGCTACACGCCCTACATCGTCAACACCGCCACCCTGGTCGGCACCGGCCAACTGCCCAAGTTCAAGGACGACATGTTCTGGGTCACCAAGGGCGGCGAATCGGTCGACGAGAACGGCGACGCCGTGCCGCGCGAAGACCTCTACCTGATCTCCACCTCCGAGATCACCCTGACCAATACTGTGCGCGGCGAGATCGTCAGCGCCGAATCGCTGCCCATCAAGCTGACCGCGCATACCCCGTGCTTCCGCTCCGAGGCGGGCAGCGCCGGCCGCGACACCCGCGGCATGATCCGCCAGCACCAGTTCGACAAGGTCGAGATGGTGCAGATCGTCCATCCCGAGCGCTCCTACGACGCCCTCGAGGAAATGGTCGGCCACGCCGAAGCCGTGCTGCGCAAGCTCGGCCTGCCGTACCGCGTCGTCCTGCTCTGCACCGGCGACATGGGTTTCGGCGCCGCCAAGACCTACGACCTGGAAGTCTGGCTGCCGGCCCAGGCCGCGTATCGCGAGATTTCTTCCGTGTCCAACTGTGAGGCGTTCCAGGCCCGCCGCCTGCAGGCGCGCTTCCGCAACGCCCAGGGCAAGCCCGAACTGCTGCATACGCTCAACGGTTCCGGCCTGGCCGTGGGACGGGCGCTGGTCGCGGTTTTGGAGAACTACCAGCAGGCCGATGGCAGCATCGTCGTGCCCGAGGCCCTGCGGCCCTACATGGGCGGGGTAGAGCGACTCACTCCGTAACATTCGTCGCCTGCCTGATCCCCCGGGGTGCGTTACGGTTGAAAAACCTACATCCCGGAGGAGCCAGCCATGTTGAAGTGGGCACTGATCTTTTTCGTGGTCTCGATCATCGCCGCGTTGTTCGGATTCACCGGCATCGCCGCCGGCGCGGCCGCCATCGCCAAGTTCCTGTTCTTCCTGTTCCTGATCCTGTTCGTGATCTTTCTGGTGCTGGGGCTCACGGTGTACAAGAAAATCACGGATTAGCGACGGCAGGACACAGCGCAAATTTCTGTGCTATAGTTGCGGGCTGTTGTCTGGTTCCGGCCACGGGCCAGGCAAGCACTGAAAGGTGCACGGAGAGGTGGCAGAGTGGTCGAATGTACCTGACTCGAAATCAGGCGTACGGTAACCCCGTACCGTGGGTTCGAATCCCACCCTCTCCGCCAGTCTAATCAATGACTTACGTCATTCCTGAAAGGTCGCTACGGCGGCCTTTTTTGTTGGGGTGGTGGGGGATTTATTGACCGGCCGCCTCGCATCCAGTCGAGGCCGTTTCCCAGCATCCTATACTCTCTGTCCATGTAGGAAACCGAAGTGATGGACAAAGACGACAACGGCATCCTTGGCCAGATCCACGGCGAGGCCATCGCCCACGCGACCAATGCGCTGCCCGACCCCGCAACCGCCACGAACCTCAACCCCAGCGTGCTGATCACCGTCGAGCATGTCGGCCGGGTCCGGATCCGATTCGTCCGAAAGCAGGCCAGACACAACAAGCACCGTCACTATTTCTGGTCGGCCGTGCGGGCCGAGCGCGTCACTACCGAATAGCCCGCACGTACCCCTGCAACCCCATCAGTCTGGCCCCGAGCCGGTCAGCCTCTGCCGCCACGTCGATATATCGGTCGACGCACTGGCCGACCACGAACCGCAGCACGGCGGCGCCGTCGGTGGCACCATCAGCGCCAGGTCCGGCGTCGGGAGCTTCGGCGGGGTCACCACCACGGCGGGCAAGGGCGTCGAGCTGCTGGCGCAGCCGGCCAAGCTCAGCAGCAGCGCCGGCAGCAGCGACCGACGCGGCAGCCTGCTGGGCCTGAAATTGCTCTCGTGCAGCATCGGCTGCCTCCTGTTGGATCTGTTCCAGCGTCCGGTATTTCTCGGACGCCTGATACGCAGCGTCACTCGCCGCCTGCAGTTCCTGCGCGCGGGTGGCCTGCAGGGCCGAGATTTCAGCCCCGTAGCGCCATTTCTGGACCACACCCACCCCAGCGCCCGCGACGACGCCGGAAATCGCCGCCACGGCCGCGTAGCCCTTCCAGCCGGCCAGCGCGGACAGGATGCTCACGGCCGCCGCTCCGTATCGCCATCGCCGCGCAGCGCCGGCTGTTGAATGACCCGCGCGATCGCCGCGGCCACCGCCAGCAGCGTCGAGATCGCGGCGAAGGTGCGCGCCGGCAGGAGACCCTGCCACAGCGGCAGGGCGACGTCGGCCGCCGCGAAGAGCGCCGACAGCAGCGCAAGGCGCACCGACCAGAGGCGGTGCCAGACGGTATGGGCATCGTCGATGAGGCGCATTTCATGTCCCCGATTTGAATTGCCAGGTGCCGGTCAGCATCTGGTCTGCCATTCGTTGCGCCCGCTCAGGTGTCTGCCGAGCCCATAGGCTGTCACGCATGCCGGCCTTGGCGGCGGCATAGTCACCGCGCTGCACGGCCGCCAGGGTGTTCTTGAAGCTCAGCAGGCCGTCTATGCCCATCTGGAAGGCCATGGCGAGCAGCACGCCTTGACGGGCTGGGTCCAGCTTGCGCCACCATGGCAGCCTGCGGTCTAGCTCGGCCTCTCGCCTCGCGATGTCGTTGGCCAGTAGGTAGGCCGACTCGTCGGGCGTGATTCCGCCGCCCTTGCGCTTGTCGATCAAACGTCCAACCCCTACCGTCCAGAAGCCGAGATGGTCCTGGTAGGCGTGCAGGACTTCGCCCTCGTCACCGCGAAGAAGCCGGGTGAGTTCTTCCCTCATGGCTTGTCGTCCTCCTTGTCCACCGGCTTCTTGGGCTTCCTGCCGATCAGCCCTAGGTTGTATTCGACGTTACCCAGGCGGAATTCGATAATGGCAAGCTTGTTTTGCGTCACCATCGATGCCTCGCTGGAGTTCTTGATGGCCTCCGACAATTTGCCAACGTCGGACACGAGTTGATTCAGCGTGAACCACATCTGGATCAAACCCCACCCGACAAAGATCGCGCCTCCGATAAGCCAGGAAAGCGGTATACGTGGGTCGATCAGACGGAACCGCTCTTGCCGGTCCATCAGCAATCCGCTGCCCCGGAGAACTCGGGCAATGATTTCAAGTACGCGTATGCTTGTTGATACGGGTTGGAGCCGCCGAGGTCGAATGGACACCGGAAGTATTTTTCCGCAAAGAAAGGCAGCCCTTCACGTCTGACATAGGAACGCAACGTGAACTGCATCAAGTCTTTCCCCTCCATTGCGGGTGCCTCAACGCGATGGTACGCGTCTAACGCCTCAAACCCTTGCGCCGTGGAAACGGTCTTCATCAACGCCATGCCAATTCTCCCTATGAAGAAATACCACCGTACGACTTCCAGGTTCCAGGGGAACCCCCAACCGTACATACCCACCCGACCACTCCGCCTGCCGCGGGGGAAGTGTTCTCTACCTTGTCCCCCGCTATATAAACTCCGCCCGTCGTTGGGGCGGCTGTCCCTTGAAATGTTCTCAGGCGCCCACGTTGCGCCACCGGCATTGCACCATTGACGGAAATGGTAGGAGTCGAGTTAATTAGCATCGCAACGCCGCCGCCCGGGATAGCGTTGCCACTCATATTTACAACTGGAGTCGCACTATTGCCGTTGTATAAAGCTTTGGGGTATCCGTTGCCGTTTTTCAGGGTATTGTTCCGTACGGAGTACGTCGTTGAGGAGGTGTCATTGACATTAATTGCCCCCACATTCGACGCGTTCGTTACGTTATAGCCGTCAAAAACATTGCTCTCGACGCTAACAACACCAGAGCATGAGGTCAATTGAAGTGCATTGGTCCCCATGTCGACAAACTTGTTCCGGAGAATGGTCGGGTTTGGGCATCCGTTGAACTCAACTCGATGAGTTGCTAGGGAATAATTTCGGTTGATAACCGTGTTGTCGGTGAATGCAACGGCGACAGGCGCGGCCCCACCAGCGGAAGTAATTCGAACGGGCAGCAAGCCAGTGTTTCCATCAACTGTATTCCCAACAAAAGAAATATTGGGAATTGCCGTGGCTGGCGTGCATTCAAGCGCCCGCTGGCCGCCCCCAATAACTGTGTTATTAGACACAATGACGGGGCCGTTCTCGGTTGCAGTTCCATTCACGTTGATAGAGGCCGCGTCGTTCGCAAATCCAGGGGAATACCTTACGGTATTGTCCCGCACGAGCGCCATTCGATTAGATGGGATGTAACCACTGGAGTGCGACGCGTACACCCCTAGCGATATTCCATAAGAAACCGGATCAACAATCGTATTGTTGTATGCCTCAATATCTTCGTATTGCCCGAGGAAAATCCCACCATGCGGGGCTCCCAAAATCTTGTTGTCATGGACACGGGCGTTTTTTGTGGCCTGCCCGGGTTTCATGGCTGCTGGATCAGTGGCAATACCCAGCGGGTTGATGCCGCAGTTGATAAATATATTTTCGTATATCTCGCAACCGTCAGACGTGACTTTGGGGAAGTGCTCAAATCCGAAAACACCAACGTCACGGAAGGTGTTTCCCCTAACCGTGATGTTGTTGCAAGCCGTGGCTGTGCCGCCGATTGTGTCCTCGTAGATGCCAAGTCCATAGAAGGTAGCGCCCTGGAATGAGCATTGCTCAACGGACACATTGCTGTAATTCATGATGTCCAGGCAATTTTGCGAAATATCGGTACGGGTGCAGACGAAATTTATCCCCTGTACCGTCAACCCGCTTCCGTTCCTGAACACAAAGGGCCTCGCCCCCGTCAGCCCACCGAACTTGAATATCGTTCTATCACCAACGAAGGTGATTTCCCCAGGTGCCGCATTCACGTCGAACCGCGTCGGCGACTCAAATAGATAGGTCTTGGCTTGGCAGCGGACGTTTTGCACTACACCCGACGCCAGCGCAGTGGCCAGGCGATCAAATGCCGCGTCATCAGGGGTGACTCCATCACCCGCTGCACCATAGTCCTCGGGGCTTACCCATTCCCGCATTTTCTCCAAGGCCTGCCGCAGCACGGCTCCCGTGCCCACCTGCTGGAACCCAACGAGTTGCGCACCCGGGGAGCTCTCCAGTTCACCCTGGAAGGTCTCCAGATTCTGCTGAACGCCCTCCGCTACTTGTGTCGCCGCGAACGAGGTGTCGGTGACGTACCGGTCCCACACCAAGTTGCCGAACTGGTCGTACACCACTTGCCGATACGCCCCCGTTCCCCAGATCGTTGCGCCGCCCCGGGCGTTCAGGACGACGGGATTGGGGTTCAGGATGGTCTGTTCGACATCCTGATAGGTGTTTTTGGGCGTCGTAGTATTCGGAACGTAGAAGTGAACCTTGCCACTGACGATCGGTCGTCCATTGTTGTCCCAGAAGTACTGGACTCCGTTTGGTAGTAAAGTGCTCCTGTCAATCTCCTACTGAGCGCGCGGCATGGAAAAGTGGCTCGTTTTGCCCTGCATATACTGGGCGATCTGCTTCATAAAAGGTCTTATCGAGGGCTGGCGTGGATCATCTGTTGGTCCCGCCACCGAGACGCAGCAGGCTGGCGCTTCCCCCGGCATTGATGGATGGGTACAGGAGCCGCTGCAAAGGCGTGATTTGGCGGAATGGAGCAGCCGCACGGGGTGCACTTTGGAGCGCCGCGAGCCCAGCATTCGAGTTCAGTAGCATATGCGTCAAAGACGCCTGCACCGCATCGTTCTGACTCGATAACATCCCTCCGGCCAGCTTCCCCGCAGCGCCACCAGCCACGCCGCCAGCAATCGCACCCGTCGGACCGCCGAGCATATAGCCCAAACCACTACCGACAGCACTTCCTACGCCCCCTGCAGGCACTTTCCCTGCCAAGGCGGCCAACCGGCCTGGAAGCATGGCTTCCATCATGTTCTGCGTGACAAGATTCTGTGCCGTGTTCGAACCAAGAGAGCGTCCAAGATTGATGTTCTGGGAGCGCAGGAGATCGTCTCGGATTGCCTTAAGGGACGCCAGTTGCGTGGTATCCACGGATTTAGCCGCCTTCGCCCCCGGCTTGACGATATCCTTCTCTAGCGATCGAATTGCGCCCTGAATCTTTGAAAGCGTAATGTTGCCGTTTTGGTCCGTGAGATTGAGTCCCTGCAAGTACCTCATCGCCTCAATCGGCTTGCTTGCGGAGGCGTAGGCTTGTAGATACTGGTCGAAGCCAGGCGCCGCCGCCGTAATGGCCTTGTCCAGTTCGTCGCGGACCTGCAGCAGCTCGCGTGCGGCTTGAAGCCCTGCTGGCTTGCTGGCGGCCATCTTCGCATCAAGCAGGTCTCCGATTTCTTTGCGGACGGAGTGATAAAGAACGTTGGGATCTGCTTCAATGTTTCCCTTAGCATCGACAAGCTTCCGGCGGATGTCCCCCAGGGTTGAGGTGACTGCGGTCCGCTTGCCGGAGGGGCCGGCCAATATGCTGTCGATCACTCCGACGACCGGCGCGGCATTCGCCGGCCCAGCGTTTTTGAACACTCCGGCCAACTTGGCCCCGGCAGCCAGATCGCGAGCCGCCTCTGCGGCTGCGATATCGCTCGACACCCCCGCAGCGCGCCCCAGCTCGTTGAGGCGCGCGCTGGCATTTGCTTGCTCGCGAGCAACGAATGGCGATGGGTTGATGTCGCGCATCGATCTTTGAAGGGTTGCGATTCCTGGGTTGCCTGTAGCCTCGGCGAGCGTTGGAATGGATCCTGAGACGATCTGGGAGCTATTCGCGGTTGGCGCGCCGCCTTCTGCCGCGCGAGCCAGGACGCCTGCCGCGATGCGTTGCTGCCCCTTCTGCGTGAATGGATCGACAACGCTATGCGCTAGAGTCCCGAGATATCCGCCCCCAGCAGATAGGGCAGCCCCCACTGGGATCGAAGCCGCGCCGATAAGCGCGCCCCCCCGAATGTTCCGTCGCTGGCCTTCTTGGTAATCTCCCTCCGTTACCGGAATCGCACTACCATAAGCGGCACTTTGCAAGCCGCTGCCGGCAGACGCCCCTAGCAGATTGGCCAGCCGCGGGGCGTTTGGAAGAACGCGTGCTGCCAATTGGGCGCCCTGCGTCAGCGGCGCAGCGGCCGCCGCCGGGCCGGCGACAAACATTGGCGCAACCGCTCCCGTCAAACGGCCAATGCCGGCCGTAGCAGAGCCCGGCGTGGCGGTCTGGTACTCAGACTCCCGTCGCGCGATTTCGGCGTCTCTGGCGCCCAGGATTGAAGCAAGAGACGCCTTGTCGTACCCGAGATCCGCCAGGATCTTGGCGCCCGTGTGGACGGATTCTTGACCCACCCCGGCCGGCAGGTCAGTCAAGCCTTGATAGGCGCCGCGGACAAAGTTCTTCGTCGCACGCCCCAGCCCCTCGATCGCGGCAATTGCTGGGTTCTTCTCCGGCGCCGGCGTCGTGCCGCCCATCTCCAGTACCAGCGCGCCGTCCTCCGCGCGCGATTGGGTGGTCCCGCCGGGTTGGTTCAGCATCTGCCATACGGGATCTGCCGCAAGCCGCTCGGACACCTCACGCCCACCACCGGCGGCCGGTTGCTCGTTCAGCATTTGCCAAAGCGGGTCGGACGCCAATTTGTCGTTCATGGGCGCAGCCTCGGCAGAAGGAAAGATGGCGGCGGCCGCGCGCTCCACCCAGGAATCACGCTTGGCCATGGCTGGGACGCCGGGGCGCAGAAATTGTTCGGTGAACAGGCGACCGGCTGCCTTCGGGTCATCGGTTCCTCGTATGGAGTCCAGCACCGTACCTTCCGGCGTGTTGGTCAACTCGTGCACCAGGAACTGATAGTTCGCTTCGGGGTCCTTCACGTCCAGGCCGAAATGCTTGGCGAACGCCTCGAATTGCTGGCGGCGCGGTCCGGTCCACTGCGCCCAGCCGAAGCCGCCACGCGATCCGGGAACAACCGGCTGACGCTCGTTGATGGCCTGCAATCCCGCGCTCTCGTAGCCCAGGGCGCCGACGATGCCGGCGGCCTGCTGGGGAGTGATACCCAGGTCCTGGGATAGGCGTGCAGCCACCTGAGGCGCGAGCGCTTCGAACTGGGCCATCAGAACGCCCCCACCTCGGACATCTTGCGATACGCATCCATCAGGGATTTGCGTTTCTCCGGCTTGAGCGAGGCGATATAGGACCGCTGCTGCTCAGGCGGCAGGTTGCGCAGTTCCATGACGTCCGGGTTGAAGGCGTTCGACCAGCGGCGCTCGAATTCGGGCAGCTTGGCCATGTTGCCGCCGTGTTGCTCCACCCACGTCTGTGCCGCGTTGTTCTTGGCGATGACGCCGGTCTGGAGGGCCTTGACGTACTGGATGGCGTCGCGCAGGGCGCCAGGGTTCATGTTTTGCGGGTCGGGTTGACCCTGCGTGAAGGTGGACAGGCGTGCGTCCGAGCCCGAATACCCGGCGGCCGAGGCAGCCTGCGCGCCAGCATTGGCCAGATACTTCTTGAGGGACTGGAAGTTCTGGACCGCGCCGCCCTCGTCCTGGAGGCCGAGCGATTGCAGGATGGTCGGCAAAACCAATTTGGCATTTGCCGCGACGCCCGAAGTGCCTGCGCCCGCCAGCGCCTCCAGGGCACGGTCGTAGCCGTTGATCGCCGTGGGCGCATTGTTGGCAGACTCGACCAGCGAGTTATACCGATCCGCCGCGGCGGCGGCGATCTTCTCCTGCCCCAGCACTGGCGCTGTGGGGAGGAATCCATTAGGAGCGCCCCCGGGTTGTCCCTGACCACCAGCAGGCGCGCCGGCCCCTCCCACGGTTGCGCCAAGCGGTACGGTGCCTTGCTGGCCATCGACGAACACGGGGACGCGCGTTGCCGCTTCGCCCGGGGAAAGGGTTTTGGGCACAACTGCCGCGGTCGAGATCTGGCCGGTGATGGGATCCCGGTTCGTCAGCAATTGCGCGCCGCCTGTGTCGACAGCGCCGCCCTGGGGCAGCAACCCGATCTGCTCCTGCGTCCGCTGAAGGCCGATCCAGTGTTGACGCAGCCAGGGCTGCAGCTCTTTGGAGTCGGAAGGAATCTGCGTCGCGTATTGCTGCGCCTGCTCGGGGGTCATCATGCCGAGCTGGACGCCGTTCGCCAACGTGCGGATAACGTCCTGAGGTGTGGCGCGCTCGCCCATGTTCACCAGCGAGCCAAGCTGGCCGCCGAAGAAGCTGAGTTGCTTTTGGGCAATGTCTAGCTTCTTCGCCCGAGCGTCCAGTTGGGAGTTCGATAGTTGCTGGAACTTACTCAGGTATTCCGGAATATTGTAGGCGCCCGGACCTTGCGACATCAGTTCTGTGAACTTTGCAACGTCGATTTCGCCGGTTTGGGGATTCCAGGATTGTTTGGCCGCCTCGGATGCTGCGCGGTTCGCCGCGAACTGCTGGTCCAGCGCCCGCTGCTGCAGCAGGTTGCCCTGCAAGCCAATCAGGCCCTGCACGCCGCTGGCGAGGCGTGAGTAGTCCGGTAGTCGGATCTGGGAAGCGTAATCGACCATCAGTGCACCTTCGAGTAGTCGACGTATTTCACGCCGTTGACCTCGACAATGGCGTCAGGGTCGACTTGCTCGACTTCTTGCGCCATGACTCCGATATGCAATTGCGGGTCGCCCTTGTAGCGATAGCGGTACAGCGTGTGGCCACGCTTCGTCGTACCGATGGGCTCGATGTCTTCCTTCGCGCGCGCATCGGACAGCCCGATCATCGGCAGGCCCTTCGTCAGGATCGAGTAGATGCCAGCACTGGACAGCCCGAGATTCCCCAGATTCCCCAGCGTGCTCGCGTTCGCGTTCGCCGCGCCAATGAGGCCCGAGCCCTGCGCGGCCGCGCCTTGCTGGGCCAGGTTGCCGATGTTGGAGGCTGTCTGCATGCCGGCATTGCCCACGCCGGCGGCAGCGTTCTGGCCGAGACCCGCGAGCCCGGAGAAGCGGTTGAACTGGTCCGAGGCCAGTCCATAGTTCGCCTGGAACTGCTGCAGCGCGCGGTTGTACTGGTCGCCGTAGGTCTGATTCGCCAGTCCGGTGGCGAAGTTCAGCAGCCCCTTGCTTTGGGCACCCGAGAGGCCCATACCCTGGGCCGATGCCTGGTTATTCAACGCCTTGAGGCCCTGTTGCAGCGTGAACTGGTAGCCGGGCGTCTGTTCGAGCTGCGAGGCATCGAACTGGAAGGGCGTTGTCAGGTACGACGACATGGCGTTCGAGTTGCCGACGCCAGGGCCGGCGCCCAGCATGCCAAGCAGTCCCTGGAGACCCTGACCGCCAGCCTGCATGTAGGGCTGCAGATTCTCCTGGAGACGGTTGAACATCTCCATCTGCTTATCGATGCCGTACCGCGTGGCTTCAGCAGAAAGGTTGCCCGCTTCTAGGGCGGCATCGGCTTGGTCGCCGGTACCGAGTATGTCTCCAACGATATCCCTAGCAAGCTCCCATAAATATCAACGCATGAGGCCGTCCATTTCGGATCAGGGCCGCGGAAATGCGCCCCTCCTCGATGAAACCACATGAGCGCGCCAGACGCAGTGCGGCCCGATTCCATTCGGCGATCGGCGCGGCAAACTTCTTGGCTCCCCGGCGTCGCATCTCGGCGATGCATTCCATCACCCAGGGTTGCACGTTCGTAGTACCTTTCAGCATGGCGACATGGATTTCGTACATTGTCCGCGTGCAATTCTTGAACATCGCAAACCCGCGCCCCTGATGCGCGAAGCACACTGCGCGGGGGCTGCATATGTAGCTTTCAGGCGAAACCCCATCCTCCGCCACCCAGTGCCATACGCGCGGGTCGCGCATGACGCGAGTGACGAATTCGGGGCTCGCCTGGACCAGCATCACGTTAGGATCCCCGCATTGCGCAGAGCGGTCTGCAAGGCGTTGATCTTGGCGGCCAGCGTGGCAACGGCATTCGCAGCAGTGGCGTTGTCGGTCACCGCGGCGATTGTGTTGCCGCCCGACGTGCCACCGCTGTTATCCGTCAGATTCGGAACGCTGGCGCCCTTTTTGACGACTCCGGCAGTCCCGGTGGTGGCCGGCGTCGCATTGGCGCTCGCGTACGCTGCCACCTCCTTGACCGAGGTGGTAGCTTGCCCCGTTCCGCCGTGGCTGATGTAAAGCTGTTCATTGCCGTTGAGTGCCATGCTGGCCTCCTTTAGGTGTTGGGCAGGTACTCTGCGCCGCTGATGGTCAGGTTCGCGCCGTTGCCATCGGCATAGATCTGCGCCCCGGCTTCCAGCTTGTGGTTGATGGCTTGCCAGGGGGTCGAAACACCGCCGGCGGGGACGTTGCATAGCGCAACACGGTACTTCGCGTCGAACGCCTCGCCGGAGGGCACCACATAGATCGCAACAGTGATGGGCGCCCCCGTGGCGTTGGTGGCGCTGGCTGCTTGAATCGTGGCTTGGGTTGCCGCTGGCGCCGTGTATACGCTGGCCGCCGTTCCGGTCAGCGTGGCGCCCTTGACGAGTTCTTTCCAGTTGGTTGCCATGATTTCCTCATAGTCCGTCGAGTTTGGCTTTATCCGCGGCGCTCATGAAGCCGGCGGATGTTGGCGTGGCCAGAGCGTGGAGATCCGAATCGTCGTGGATGCCGTGAACCCATATTTCGGGCGGCAGTACGAGCGGCGATTGACGCACTGGTGACTCCGGCGCCAGAGACTCTCCCCGGGCCTGCGCCGGCGATTCGTTGATAGGCTCGCTCCCGGGCACTTGGATCTGAATCGGCACCAGCGACTCGCACCGTTGCAGCGCTTCGGCCGCCATGCATCCGATGACGCCCGTTGCCGCCACCTGCGCAACGTCTGTCGGCATTTGCCCCTCATCGAGTGCGGCCTGGATCTGTGCCAGCGCATTGCCGTATTGCTGCCCCTCGACAGCTGCCTGCAGGTCAAGAATCAATTTGCGCAGCGCGTCGGCGTCCTCTCCGTCTGCGCCCCCGGTCCGGTTCCATAGAGTCAGGAAGAACCGCCACCAGACCTCGGCGAAGCGGCCGCCGGGCGCCAAGGCGGCCGATTGAGGAAGAGGAATATCGCTCCGGGTATCCATCACTGGTTCGCCGATTTATATTGCACGAACGCGCCGTTCAGTGCGGTGTTGACGGGGGCCGACCAGGACAGCTCAAACACACGATCGCGGGCCATGCCCAGGCGCTGGAATTGGATCGATTTCAGGTAGTCGCCCTCAACCCCGAAAGAGGCTCGGATGGGGTTGCCCCATGTGCGTCCAGCAGTGTCGGACCAACGTAGGAAGACGGGCACTTCCTGATTCTCCGCGCCGGTCCCGACCTGAAACGCCGCAATGAACTCCCGGTACATCACACGGCTAGAGTCGTCGTCCACCATGTGCGGGAAGGAGCGAATGCGCGCCACCGGTCCACCGTCGTCAGTCATGGCCAGCGGGTCCAGGCGGTACAGGTTGCCATTTTCCCAGTCACCAACGATGGGTTGCCCATAGGCGAAGGCGAAGCATCCCGCGCGGTGGCGCTTGAACGCGCCATCTGCGTCCAGCCACAACCATTCATGCCACTGGTTTGTGCTCAGGTCGAACACCCAGGTTTTGTTGGCCGTCGGGAACGTCAGCACGTACCAGAAGTGGCCGTCGATCTGCATCGTGAATGCCTGTGCGTCGTCCACGCGGGGATAGCTCTGGATTTCGTTCTCGATCGCGTGTGTTGAGATCCGGGCGGCCGCATAATCCTCCGTGCGCACGATGATGCACTTGCCTTGCGGCGACTGCGACAACCAGTACACCGAGCCGTCCATCTGCGCGACGGAGAATGGAGCGATGCAGCCGTGCTGGATGAATGCGCCCGGCATGCGGGCATACGGGAAGAGGTCTCCGCCAGCGTTGTACCAAACCTCGGTGGTCAATGTTCCCAGCAGGAACAGGTATCGTTTGGTAATTGCGAGCGTGACGAGCTTGTCGCTGAATCCCACCTTGCTGGCGAAATCGGTCGCATCGAACTCGGTCTGGAACGCCAGCGAGATGTAGAACTGCGTGGTCCCCGGGCGCGGCAGCACGAAGAACCCGTCCGAATACTGCACCGTGTTGCCGCCGTAGAACGAATCCTGGGTGATGGGCGCGAACAGGTTGTCGTCCAGGCCGATGGTGTAGCCGGCCGACGTATTGTCCACGAGCACGATGGACGTTCCGTTGTCGACCATGGAGCACGGGCCAGACGACGAATTGATGATGCCGAGCTCAGTCAGCGTCCCGTCCTCCGCAATGGCATAGACGCCAGCGCCGCAGACGCCATAAAGCGTTCCGTTGGACGCGGTGTAGAGGCATCGCCACCCTGCGCGCGCGGATTGCGCCAGCCGCACCATCCCCGGAGTGGGATAGTGCGTCGTGGGGAACGTCGAATCTTTCGGATTCAGCTCCATGTAGAGGTTCACGCACCGCTGCGCGCTGGCGATGATGCTCTTCGCCATGTAAGCGCCGGTGGTGAGTGCAACCTTAGCCCTAGCCCGCGCTCCCGATGTAGTAATCGCCGTAGATGTTGTACGAGCCGCCGCGCCCCTGGAGGCTGCCAGGCATTTGCAGGCGAGGTATCTGGGCGTTCGCCTCTTCGATGATGCGCATCGAGGCCTCCGCTTTCTTCGCTACGATCTCGTTCACCGGCAACCCGTAGAAGGGGTAAAGCTCGAGCGCCAGATTCCACATCAGCGCTGCCTTGTACTCCGGCGGCAGCGTGATCTCTTCGTCCATGCCGGCGAACTGCTGCAACTGCTGCATGACCGTAATGTGGATCTCGTACTGATTGTTCGGGACCGGCCAGGGGAAGAGATTGCCCAGCGGATTGGCGGCATCGTAGAAGATGAACTGCGGGAACGCATTGAGCGTTTTCAGACCGATGCGGTTGTAGTCCTCGCGCGCGCGCAGGATCGTGAACGGATAATCCACCGGCAACAGTTGATTGAACTGCTGGCGGAAAAACGCCGATTCCAGCTTGGAGGGCCGTGGGATATCGAAGTCGCCGCCCGGGCCAACCGTGTACGAGATCTGACCCGTGGCGACCTTCGATGCCGTCACGAGTTCGTACACCATGTAGCGGCGCCGCTGCCATTGCGCCATCATCATGTTCAGGAGGTTGAACGAGTCGTTCATGTCCTCGGCGTCCGCCGTCTGGCCGACACCCAGCACGTTGGCCGTTTTCAAGGCCAACTCGATGATGTCGCTTGGGGTGGTAGGCAGCGGAACAGACCTGGCCTACCCCTGCGCTGCGGCGATCTTCTCGCGCAGCTTATCCAGGCCGGTGGCCGGGTGCACCTTCAGGCCCAGTTCCTTGGCCCGCGCCAGCAGCACATCGCGCTCGGGATCGGGGGCATCGTCTTCTTTCTTGCCCTCGGTCACGATCGCCTCTTCTTCGGCATTCTCGACCAGGATCTGAGAGCCGTCAGCCAGGGTCACCCACTTGGGGAACTCCTGGAACACGTACGGTGCGGTGAAATCTCGGTGGTTCATGGGATCTCCCGGGGAGGGAGGGCCGAAGCCCTCCCCGTTGACTTAGACCACGTCGGCGACGACGCAGGCCCATTCGGGCCGGATGGCCGCATAGCCGTACAGAATGTCCATACGGGTGATCAGCGCGTCGTTCATGATGTCGTAGGCCTCGATCATGCGCAGGCTGACGCCGTCGAACTCCGCGCGAGCCGCCTGAACCACGCCGGCGGTGGGCATTTCCAGGTCGGCGGTGGCCAGCGTGAATGCCTCCGGGTAGAACGCGAGGTTCTGGCGATACTGCGACCCGGCAGCGGCCACCAGGCTGATCTGCGCGCTGTTGCCTGGCGATGCCGTGACGGTGTTGTACGCCGCGGGGGCGGGCACGATGGCGGGGTAGATCGGAATGGAGGTCGCCCCGGATGCCACATTGGCTGTTACGACGAACTGCCGCAACTCGCCCTGGCTTTCGCCGGTCAGGCGGTTGATGGCATTCACGCCGGCGATCGTGATGATGTCGCCCTTGTTCAGGGTGCCGGTGATGGCATTGACCACCAGGGTGTTGCCCGTCTGCCCGGCGCCATTGACCGTTCCCGCGGAGAAAGTGCCCACCGTGTGGATCTTGGTCGTCTGGTCGTACATCCAGTCGAAGCCCAGCGTGTCCTTGGTGATGAGGCCGGTTTCGTACTGACCCGAGATCTTCTGCTGCGGGTTGAACAGGCCGGCCAGAGTGCCGACGGTGCGGGCCTGGGTACGCGGATCCAGGATGATCATCCGGTCCATGCGCGGCGCCAGGTTGAAATCGATGGCCGCGCCGGCATCGAGCCACGTGCCGGGCACCGGACTCGCCATATTGCCGCCACTGGTGTTGAACACGAGGTTGGCGGACGAATCGGCCACGTTCATCAGGTCGCCGGCCACCGCAGCCGCCAGACGGTTGACCGCCGGCGCCAAGATGCGCTCGGAGAAGTCGTCCAGGGACATCGTTTTCTCGGCAGTGCCGAACGATACGGGGACGTGCTTCTGGGTGGCCACGGTGAGCGTGGTGTTCTGCTCGTTCGTGCCCTGGGGCGTGATCGCCGGGCCGGTACCGACTAGGTAATCGTTGGGCAGGCGGATGCGCAGCGTATTGCCGATCTTGGCGCCGGTGCGTGCGAATTGGTCGTCGTATTGACGCGACACGGTCCGCAGGAAAGCGTTCGTCTGCGTGAACAGACGCACCGCCTCGTTGGTGATCATGTCAATGGTGAGAAGCGAATTGGCCCTGATAGCCTCCGTTGAGCAAAGGGAGAGAAAGCGCGGGATTGCGCTTGCTGTCTCTGCCCTCGGGAGACTGATTCCGGGCCAACCGACGATTTGTACTGCCGGGCTCGCCTACACCCTTTGCCCCTTGCGGGTTACCACCCATGCCGTGCGGCACGTGCGGCAAATGTAGGCCTCAAACCCGGGCTTTTGCAACTACTTGCGCCGCGCGGTCTGATTGCGCCATGCAATCCAGGCTTTCGGATCGGCCTTCGGGTCTGGCTCAGCACCCTCCGCGCGGCCGGTTCCTTCGATCGGGGCAATGGGGGCCGGCGCCGAAGAAATTGCCTTGGTGTACGCCTGGACCGCTTTGGGGGCCAGTTTGGCCATCTCGATGGCCATCTGCACCGGTGGCAGCCCCGAAATGCGCATGGCTTCTTCGATATTGACGGCATCCCCCAGGAACCGGACCACCTTTTCGGGGTTGGGCATGCTCGTCAGCGCCTCCAGGAACTCCGGCGAGCCGATTCCGGCGATTTGGAGGTTCTGGATGGAGCGGTCGAACTCGCCGCCGAACTCCTTGCGGCCGGCTTCCTCGATGGAGGCAATCCGCTTCGCCATGGAGCGCTGATTGACGATTGTTTCCGCCTCCTGGAGGGCCATCGTGCGCGCCAGTTCTACCACATTGGGGTGAACCTGGGTCTGCTGCTGAGTCTGACCCTCCTGTTGTTGCTGGGGAGGGGCCGCCAATCTCTGCTCCAGTTCGGCGGCGCGGCGTTCGGCTGCTGCGGCTCGTTCGTCGGCCGCCTTCTTGGCCGCGGTCAGCTCGCCAAAGCGGCGAATCGCCCATTCGGGCGGGTCGGCCCGAGGTTTTTCGGTTGGGGTGGACGTTTCGGTGGGCGTCGTCGCGCCCTCGGCGCCAGGTTGCTGCTGAGTGGCAGCCGGTTGTTCCACGGCAGTTTCGCTCATGTGTTCCTCTTCAGGGTTGGCCTACTGGTTTGCCCAGGTCGGTGACGACCAGGCCGGTTGCGTATGCCTCGGCGCCGGACAGGCCCGGAACGTTCTCGCCGTCGGCAAGGGATGGCATATCCAGGGCGTCGCTTGTGCTTTGCGCTCCGACGGCTGCCAGCAGTTCGGGCGGAATGGCAGCGATCAATTTGGCCATCCGGTCGGTTTCGGCCTTGAACGCCTCGATGGTGGACTTGCGTTCGTTCTCCATGCGCAGCGCCAGATGATTCAGCGCGTCGGTATCGACCTGCTGCTTGGCGATCTTCAGTTCCTCGGTGCGGTCCTGGAGCGCCTGTTGCAGTTGCTGAATGATCTGGGCCGCCTGTTCGAGCTGGCCCATCAGTTGTTTCTCGGACGCGGTGGCGCCATCGCCACGCACCTCGGGCGGGATCCAGTTGCGAATTCGCTCGGCTATGGCATCGGACATTGGGAAATCGCCCATCTTGGCGAACAGGTCGCCGATGACCTGCGCGAGCTGCGGCACGCCGGTGATCAGCTCCTTCATCGCGTGGAATGCCTCTTCGCGGCGCGTGTCGAAATTTGGGCCGGCCTTGGCCACCACGTCGTACGTGCCCACCGCCGGGTTGAAGATTGAACGAATGACGTTGTTCTCGGCGTCGCGCTCCTGCTGGAGGGCTTGCCGTGCCTGCGGATCCACTTGGATCTGCGATTCTTGGCCATCCTCCCCCATGATCCGGATGACGCGCCGCGTGTCGTAGATTTTGGGAATCAGGTCGATCAACTGCTTGCCGGTGAACCGCAGCGCATTGGCTAGGTTGTCGAGGTAGTGGAACGTCGCGCGCTCGCCTTGGTCCTTGCGATTGTCCAGCGCCACGCCGGACAATTCTTGCGTCTGCTTGCCGAACGTGGCCTCGTACTGACCGCTGGCCATCATCATTTCGATGGCGGCAGCTTGCATGCCCGCGGTGAACGCCTCGGCCGCCTGGGGGGGCTGCGGCCGCTCGGGCTTCGGGATGGGGTTGCCGTTCTCGTCCATCCCGTTGTAGGCCAGGTATGCATGGTTCTCGCGGTTCGCGGTGGCCCAATAGTTCTCCAGCCCCTCGAACGCCTCCAGCGGGCCCACCCAGGGGGTCTTGGTCTGCAATGCGCCGAACTCTACCTGCGCCGACGTGTTGTAGTTGTACATGCGCTGCGGGTCTTTCATGTACCGCACCAGACCCTTGCGATCCATCTTGCCGTCAATGACGATCTCTTCGCCCACCACGCGGATGACGGGGATCCATTTGCCGGCCCAGGTATTGCGCTCCAGGACCTGATTGCCCGCGATCAGGTACCAGCGGATAGTGCGCTTGTCGACGCGGCGCCGGCGCACCTCTTCGCCGCTGGTGGCCAGTTCCTTGAGCAGGTCGCGCTCCAGGGGGGACAGTTCAGACTCGCGTTTGAATGCAAACCCGCCGCCCTCGTTCGGAATGGCGTACATCCATTCCTTGCCTTCCTCGACCTCGTAGTATTCGGCGATGCGCACCGAATCCTTGGTCAGCCAACCGGACTCGGTCACGTTCATGCCGACCAGCGAGGGCGCAACGTTGGGGTATTTCTCCTCGAACTGCGAGCGTGGCATGTCGTCGTAGATGATGCAGAACGTCGCGTCCGACCCGTCCTTGCGCTTGACCGGCGACATGTAGACCGCCAGCGGGTCCGGCACCGGCCGGATGAATATCTCCTGGTCGAACCCGTTGTCGTCGGCGTAGTCCGTGACGATGCGCCAGTAGCCTATACCGCCGCCCACCTGGCACTCGCAGGCGTTCATGTAGGCGGTCTGTGCGTCAGAGGCATACTCGATGTGCCGGATGACGTTCTCGAACACCATGGCGGCCTCGTACGTCGCCTCGGAGCCCGTCGGATGGACGTGCAGTCCCGGCCGGTTCGCCTTGGCCTGGTTGACCACGTGCAGCCAGTGCGTGTGCGTCTTGTTGACGGTCAGCATGGGCTGGCCTTCCAGTTGACGCCGCGCGCGCACCGCGGGCAACCACTGTTCCTGGTTGTCGCTGTCGGCGAACAGGAACTTCATGTCGTCGGTGTAGAGCTGTCGTGCGGTGCGCTCCCACACGACGGCCTTGTCGAAGTTGCGATGGGCTCGTGCGACGACGTCCTGATCTGCTTTGGTTTGACGGGGCCTGATTCTCTCCTACATCCAGTAGCCGCCGGCGCTGCGCGAGGCGGGAGCAACGACGCGGCGCGCGGGTTTTACTTCCGCACGCTGCTTGGGTTCTTTGAGGGCAATGGCCATGTAGCCGAATGCATCGGCGGCGTGGGAGGCCCAGTCGTGCAGCGGTTCCTTGCTGAATTGCTTGGTGTCTTCGTCTACCGAATAGCGGTAGTTCCTGAGGGCATCCAGGCCCGTTTCGCACCGACGTTCATCGAACCATACGAGCGGCAACATAAGCCGAGCGGCCTCGATCCTGGTATCCACCGAGGTCTTGGTGACTGTGCGCGTCTTGAACCCCGCAGCACGCAATTGCTGAGCTACGGTGCGCTCGGCCGCCAGCAGTTCGTTGTTGGCATCATGCGGGAGCCAGCAATCGCCATACACGTACCGTTTGGCCTGTAGTTCGACGATGTATTCACCGATGTGCTTCCCGACACCTTCCAGGTAGTCGATGACCCGATATTCGAAAGGGGCGAGTTGGGCAAACCAGACGGCCGTCTTGTCGGCGCGCCCCAGATCCCAGAACAGGTGCACGGGTTTGGACGGATCGTAGGGGACTGCTCGAATACGCTGAGCCGCTTCACGCAGTTCCTTGGCATACACCGCGCCCATGACGGGCGTCTCGAACGAGCACATGAACTCCTGTTCGAAATAGGCAGTCCCTAGCGCCTCCCCGTAGTCCTTGATGTAGTCGGCCAGCAACCCGTCCAGCTGCTCATCGCTCAAGATACCTGTATCGCGCGCCGTCAGGACCTGGGCAAACGCTCGGGGATCTTCCTTGGCCGCCTGCAGGGTGCGATATGCGTGGTTCTTGCCGCGCGGCGTGGTGTTGAAGATCTGCCAGCCGCCATTCTCAGCCAGGATAGGGCGAAGGTACGCCTTCGCGGCGGGGTTCGACAGCGCCCATTCCGAATACACGAGCCCGATAGGCGGCGAGCCTACCAGCGAGTTGAAGTTATCCGAGCCAACAACCTGGAACGTCGAACCGCTCGCGAATTCGATGTACATTTCCTGGTCGTTCTTGCGCCGCCGGATGCTGGCGGGGAACGCCTCATCAATCCGCTTCAACCCAGTGCGCGGGTTGACGGCGTTCCATATCGCCTTCTTGGCCTGGGCCGCCAAGGGGAGCATGTACCAGTAGGTACCGACGCGCTCGAACGCCGCCACGGCAGTCCAGTGCAGCCCCAGGTCATCCTTGCCGGAGCGGCGATGCCATACCAACTCGGCGTGCCTGCCCCCGTTCTCCAGGTAGGTCCACGCAGGCATTTGGTACGCACGTGGCGTCCAGTTATTCGGAAGATTGATCGCTGCCCTGACCGAACCTCACGATGTTGACATGCAGGGGGCCGCCGCCTTCGCCGGTATGTTCTTGGACCATACGATCGCTGAACCGCTTGGGATCACGGGCCTTGGCCAGCCACCGCAGGTGATGGGCGCGAGCTTCGGCCTTGCGCAACTGGAACTGATCCTTCGCATTTCGGATGTCCTCATCGGCCGCTTCGGCCAGCGCGTCGGCGGATGCAGTGCGGGCCATGTCGATTCGGGCCTTGCGGTCGGGGCTGGCAGCAGCCCAGCGGGTCAGTTGGCTTCGATGCACCCCCTTGCTGGCTGCGATGGCCGCCATCGTCTCGCCACCCTCGATCCGGTCGCAGATCTCGTCCAGTGCGCCGGGATAGTCGAATGCGCCGGTGCCGGACCCGTCCGTCAGATTCGCCGGCCGTTTACGAGCAGCCATGGGGTAGCCCTCATCCTCCGCGCCCGCATCTGGATATGCTGGCAGGTCGCTTCCAGTCGACGGCGTTCAACCTCGCGGGCAAGCAGGTCAGTCAGGCGCTCATTGCCCAACTTGTCGCGCAGCTCAGCGCGACGCTTGACGGTGTCGGCGTAGGTCATAGAGATCTCCTATCTGCTGAACTCGAATCGCGGAGATGTTGAACGACCGCCGTAGGCGGCGGCATGCCAAGCAGAAAATGTCCCACCGTTGCCACACCACCCTGAAGCGAAAAGCATCCCTCTCAGATGCCACCCTCGCCGCATTTCATCATCCATGACGTCGTAGTAGCTACCGAACCACGGAAGCAATGCCAGCCAGAAGTGGTAAGACATCCCTAGGCCACGCTGTCGGTCCGTTCGAATTGCCACAAAAGGGCGAATGCGTAAGATCATGCGATGATTCCTTCGTGATGCCCATATCCGGCTGCGCATCTTCGCGCTATAGGCTGCGGTTCTCATCTCGTCAGGTCCGCCGATGCGAGCGGTAGAGAAGTTCCGCCGACTTTCCCCTCGGCGGCGTCGCCTGACACAACGGGGTGGGGCAAATGGTTGCGGCGGTTGGATTCGAACCAACGACCTCCTGCGTAGGGGGCAGGCGCGCTACCAGGCTGCGCTACGCCGCCGTGGGTCACTTGATGCCGTTGCCGCCCACGCGAGGTACGCCATTCAGCCGAACCGGCTCGGCCTTGGGTCCGGGGGGCGGCGTCATCTTCATGCTCTTGGCCGGGGCGGTACGGCAACGCTCGGCATAGCCGGCGCCGGTGGACGCGCTGCCGCCTTTCAGTTCCTTGCTGGACATGGTCTGCTCCTGTTTCACGTGAGGGAGGGTTGACACGGGCGAATGTAGGTATCGAACCTAGCGTTTTGCAAGCGTGAGCGGTTCAGACAGGCGTTCGAGCATGCGCCGCCACGTCGGATCAGCCAGCGGGTTCCACTCGGGGCGTCCCATCAGATTCAGGGTGCGAGGCGCAGCCCCTTCTGGGCGGTTTGAGTAGTCGAGCAGGTACTGCACGGGGTCGCGTCCGGGCGGTTGACCAGTGACTTCCTCGACCAGCTCTACCAGTCGGTCCATGGTCACATTGCACGGGACAGCCAGCCCACGCCGGCGCAACTTGGCAGCGGCCGCGGCACGCACCTGGCCGCACCGACGGCGTTCGGCCCAGGTCATCCCGGGATTGATGGCTGTGGCAATGGTCATGGCTACCTCCTACTTGTCGTGCGATGAATTCCAGGGCATCCCTGCCTTCCCCGCCAGCGGCGTCATGGGCGGCTGCGCAGCGCGTGCGCGGTCGAGCGCCACCTGCATGGCGCGGTCGTAGATCAGCGGCCGGGCGTCCAGCCTGGGCTCGCGCGCCGGCGTGGGCTTGGCGTTGGGAGAGATGACGGAATGGCCACGGCGCTTGGTCATAGCAGGGATCCTTGCGGTTTAACGGTCACCAGCGGCGTGATGCGAACCGCCACGCGCGCGCCGCCGTCATCGGGCTGCATGCGCTCGCTGGTCATGCGGCGCACCCACTTGTCGTCATCGAGCGCGATGCCCTTGAGGGCGTCGAGCAGGACCTTGTTGGCGTTATCGAGGTCCAGGCAGCGCACGGTGTCATCCCATGTGAACGGGTCCCGCGCATACCGTTTTGCCCAGTCCTGGGGGCGCGCTGGCCACAGGCGAATGTCGATCTGCACGCGGCCGGAGATCGGCTTGCTAATGCCGGCTGCCTGGGCCAGCTTGGCCACCTGGCGCTTGTAGGCGTTGGCTTCGTTCGACCGACCGACCGCGATACGGTTGCCGAGGTGGAACGACGTCCAGTACCGGTTCGCGCTGATCGGGTACGGCAGGACCAGGGTGATGGAGCGCGGCGTGTCGTCCACTTCGGCGCCACCTTGCCCGCCTGCATCCACGCGGATTTCCGGGCGGGTGCGGGCGACTTCAGCACCAGCCAGCTCAGACTCGTCTGGGTCGGAAAACGCGCGCGCGGGCGCGAGGTGTTGCGTGTGATCGGCGGACAACTGGGTCATGCATGCACCTCGACGTCATCGGAAACGAACGCCGCCACGCTGGCGGTGCTCGGGAACAGGTTGCCCACGGTCCGAGGCTCGGCCTCGCCGGTGCGGGTTTCGTCCTGCTGGGGCTCTGGTACCGCGTCCACGCACTCGGCGATGAGGGTGTTCTGGAGCCGTTCCACCCACAGGGCGAGATAGTCGCGCTCGTCGCGCTGCACCTGGATGCCGTAGACGGCGTGAACGCGCGTGACGATGCGTGGGGCGAGATCCTCGCGGCCGATCTTGCGCATGGCCTCAGCCGCGCCGATGTGGCGGGTTTTCGCCCAGTCGTACGGGCCGATGGCGGCGGTCCGGGCGATGGCGTTGAGGATGGCCTTGCGCAGGTTGAGGCGGTTCGTGATCTTCTGCCACGCGCCGGCGGACTGCGCCAGGCCGTGGTACATGCACACCCAGTCGGCGCCGGTCTTGCGCGATGCCGCGGCCGGGCAGCCGTAGGCGCTGCACGCGTATCCCGAGGTTTCGGTGGTGTCGGTCATGCTGCCTCCTTGCCGCGCTTGTCGATGGCGGCCTGCACGCGGCCTTTGAAATCGGACATGGATTCACCGGGCCGAGGCTCGATGCCGTACTCGCGACCCTTGGCGATGACCAGGGCATCCGAGGACCACCAGGGCGGCCCCTTGGGTTGCGGCTTTCCGCCTGTGGCGGCATCGGGCTCCGGGTCGGCCAGGATGGACTCGAGGTACCCGGCGTTGATCGGCTGGGTGCTCTTGGCGCTGGCGCGCCGCTCCTGTGCGGTCTCGAGGGCGGACAGCAGCTTGGCGTCGCTGTAGCCGCGCTTTGCCCACTCGCGTACCCTGGGGTCGCTACCCTGGAGGGCGGCGCCACGCTTGCGCAGCAGTCCTGCGATCTCGATGGTTCGGGACTGGAGGGCTTCCTCAGCCGAGTCGGGCGGCGGCGACTCCCCCGACCCGGTGCCACCCTGATCCGAGGTGTCGCCGCCGTTGGTTTGGTTTTTATATTCTCCCTGTCCCTGTCCCTGTCCCTGTCCCTGTCCCTTAAGAGCGTTTTCCGCCGGAATTCCGGCGCCACTACCTGCGGAATCAGCATTTCTTCCGCCGGAAGATTCATCTTTTCCGCCGGAATAATTCGGATCTCCGGCGGAAACCGCGCCCCAATCCTTCGGCATTCCGGCGGAAAACCACTGGTCGAAGCTCGGAATGCCTTCCTTCGGCACTCCCTTTTTCCGCAGGCGTTCCAGCAACTTGCGGTGCGCGTGGGCATGCTTGGCGGCCCAGGATTCGTTCGCTTTCTCGGCCACCACGGGGTGGTAGAGGCGGCCATCGCTGCATTTGATCCAGCCGCGCAGCGCGCCCGCCTTGTGCTTTTCCCATTCGCCCACGGCGCGGCCGAAGCCGGCCAGGGACGCCAGGGTCTTGTCATCGTCTGGGAGGCTCGCGGCCGGGATCTGGTGCCAAGCGGCGCACCACAGCAGCACGGCGCATCGGAACTCCTCGCCGGTCACCTGGATGGCCAGGTCGCTATCGCGCAGGCGCACGACGTCCAGGGGCATGAAGGCAAAATCGCGCAGCTCGCAATCGGGCGGCGTGAGGGGCACGGGTAGATCGCTCAATCCCCACCCCCATACGCAAACTCCCGCCGAATCGCATGAAACCGTTCCGCCGCATCCGGGTTCGTATCCAGCTCGGCCCGGCTCTGGATGCCACACCGCCGGCACAGCGCATCGCGGGCGCCCTGTTCGGTGTCGGCGCCCAGATAGGCGCGGAAGGCGGGGTTCTGGCCCATCTTGACGGCCGTAAAGGATGTTCGTGCCATTACGCGGCCCTCCCCAGCACGCGGCGCAGCGCGGCGACTTCTTCGCGCAGCTCCCGGTTTTCTTTCTCGACCTCGGTTTCCCGTTGCCGCAGCGAGTTCAGGTCATAGCCGCGGGCGTGCAGCATCCACAGCAGCGGCGCGTCGTTCCCGCAGGCGTCCATGAGATCCACGAATCGGTCCCACTTGATGCCCTCTTGCCCGGACTGCCAGCGCGAGAACTGGCCCTTGTCCACGCCCAGACGCATCTGGAGTTCCTTGTCCAGGTCGTAGCCCGCGGCCTTGGCGCACAGGGCAATCGCACCCCCGAGCGTCTTCTCGCGCGCAACCTCCTGCGGGGTCACGATGGCCGGTAATGCCAGCTGGGTACTCATCTCGTCACAACCCTGTTGAGAGGCGTTGAGAGGCAAAAACGCCGAAAATTTTTTGATGCCGACCTACGCATATCCCACAATTCCCGGCCCTGCCGGTGCGAGTGAATACTTCGCTGATGACCGAAACCGAACGACTGCTGGCCGAGGCCAGAGAGATATGCCTGCGCGTGCACGGCACGGCGCCCGACGAGCTGGTGCTGGCGGTGTTCCACCGGCTTTGCACAGAACAGGATCTGGCGCAGGGGTATGCGGGAGAAGCGCTGCATTAGGCTTTTCCCTGAATAGGCGAGGGTTCCTGCTGGACGGTACAAGCGGTTTGGGCCACCAACCCGTAACCACCACCCAAAGGAACCCTCATGACGAAAGAGCAATTTGCGGAAGCACGCGGCGAACTCATCATCCTGCTCGAGAAGCAGGAGAACCTGTTTGCTGCGGTACCAGCCACGGAACAAGGCGGCAAGCACTTGGCGCAGGCGTACCTAGGCTTCATGGAGGCATACACCGAGCTCAAGAAGCAGAAGGTGCAGAACTGATCGGGGGCGCCGGCGATGAGGAGCTCGCCGGCGCCGATGATTGGCGAGGGCGCCGCGGCGCGGCTACGATCGAAGCTCTCACACACCGATCGACCCCAGGAGGGGACCCCCATGAACTGGGAATTCTTGTTGGGCTTGCTACTGCCCGCATATGGCGCCGGATACATCTGGCTGATCAAGACGGCGCGCGAAGATCCTCCGCTGTATCGAGTGATCGAATCGCAGTTGAAGGGCATATGCCTCGTCGTCGCCGCCGTGCTCGCCGTGCTAGCCTTCGCAATACCCCATGTCGTCGAAGGCCCGCGGCCTTTCATGAACGGCCTGGGGGCATTCATGTTGGTCCTGATCGGCATGAACATGCTCTTGTTGCAGTCGCTTTCACTGTTCAGGCGCATTTCAGAGATGCCTCCGCGAACAGCGCAATCGCACCAAGAGCCAGCGCCCCATACAGGAGAACCCACCCAGCCAGGCGTATGACCTCGCGCATCTCAGGCCACCTCCCCGGCGGGGGTGGGCTCGGGGGCGAGGGAGGGCTGAGCATCGAGCACTTCCCGAGCCAATTGCGCGAGCCGGAGGGCGTCATCGGCGCCGGTCGGCGTCGCGCCTCCCTCCCATCTGGAGATCCGCGGCTGTGGGATGCCGGAGCGGCGGGCTATCTCCGATTGCGAGAGGCCTGCGGCACGCAGCTTCTTGATGAGGTCGAGGGTCGTGTCCATGGCGGCGAATTTATACGCTTTCGCATAACTAGGCAATACCCAATCGCATTATTCATTCGTGCATAGTGCCGGCCATGAAACCGAGAGAGCTACTTCAACTGCTGATGGATCGGCACGGCGACAACCCGAATTCTTTGTCGCAAAAAACCAAAGTGCCGCAGCCGACCATCTACCGCTTTATCACCGGGACCGCCAAGGAACCGCGGCGCAGCACGTTGGAACCGATTGCCAAGCACTACGGCATCGCGGTCGAGGCTCTGTTCGATGAAAAACTGGCCACGGGGGTGGCCGCTATCGTGCTGGGGCAGAAAGAACCTACTCAAACGAACGTAGCCTCAGGTCCAGATATAAGGGGGAAGGTTCCATTGATTTCATGGGTACGTGCTGGCGAGCTGTGCGAGTCACCGGATATTTTTCAACCGGGCGACGCCGAGGAATGGCTTTACTGCCCGGTACCGCATAGCGCATCGACCTTTTGCTTGCAGGTGGTAGGGGACAGCCAGGATGACGGTACACCGAACGGGTACCGCGACGGCGAAATCATCTTTGTCGATCCTGAAGTAGACGCTCAGCCCGGGGACGATGTGGTGGTCCGGACGCCGGACAACAAGATGACTTTCAAGCGGCTGAAACAGGACACGGAAGGCTTGTACCTTCTCGGGCTCAACGGAAAGAAGATCATCCGGGTGCCTGAAGGTACCGTGTTCTGCGGCGTCGTTATTTTTTCCGGAGTGAAGCGGCGATGAGCGCGCCAGCCGGGCAGGTGATCATCGTTGTCTTGCTGCTGGTCGCCGCTGTTGTGGCCATCATTGCGGTCCTGCGAACCCCAGACCCAAAGCCGGGCCTAGCTGTGAACGAACGGTCCCAGGTGGCTCCGCCGCCGCCATTCTTCCCAAAGCTGCCGGTGTGGTCGCTCTTTCTCCTATGGCCCGCCATCGGCGTTGCCTTCGGCTTGTTCTTGTCTCTTTTCTTCAACGGTGACGCAGCCGGAAAAATTGCCGGTCCGGTGTTGCTCATCGGCTTTTACGACATACGTCGAGCCATAAGGTACCGCAAGGCTACCCGTTGAGGCCTTTCCACCCCCTCTAGTTCGCTGCCGCATAACCAGCGCGTCCCCGTCTGCACAAAATTATGCGTTTTCGTATTGACTTGAATTATTCGATTGCGCATAATTCGCCCCATCAACCACCGCCCACCAGGGCAAGGAGGATGGGGAATGGAAGCGAAGCACACACCGGGACCGTGGACGCACCGCAATGGGCGGATCTTCGCCACGGACCGCGAAAACCTCACGATCGCCAATGTCGCGCGCGCCGCGGATGGCGACTACTCGCCGGCCAATGGCCAACTGATCGCGGCCGCCCCCGAGCTGCTGGATGTGACGCGATTGGCGCTAGAAGCAATGGGGCAGGCGTTCGATGAAGTCTTTCATGAAATCCCAGAGGGAAGCGTCGTCCCTCCCTGGTTAGTGGACCTTGAGCGGGCCACTGTCGCCGCCCGCGCCGCCATTGCTCGCGCCACCGCCTGAGGCCCGCCATGCTGACCAACTACATCGACACCCCGGACGACGTGGGCGGGCTCCTCTACGACGAACGCGGCAACTGCATCCGCGTGTGGTGGCGCAATACCCTGGACCGCCGGTTCTGGTCTGTCACCCGTGACCTGCGGTCGCACGTCCTCGACGATTTCGGCACGCTGGTGCCGGTGGGGGAATAGCCATGCTCGCCACCACCAACCCCATGACCGCGGCCGACCAGGCGCGCCAGATCGCCGAACGCCGCACTTGGCTGGCCTGCCAGCGTCACACCATCGAGCACGCGCTGCTGACCGACGGTACGGCCGCCGAGGATGCGCACGTCCGCCGCGCTGCCGAGGCGCTGATGATCGATGTTGTGATGGCGCCGGACGATACGCCGCTTCAGCGGCTGTTGTGCGAGCTGTACCGCATGACGGTGGCGGGCGAGCCTGATGTGTCGCTGGGCGCGGCATTCCGCGAGTTTGTGCGGGGCAATGTGCGCCTGGCTGCCGAGATTAACTGGCAGGCCGCCCAGGACGGCGAGGGCGGCAAGACGTTCGCAGGAGGGCGGCGCCATGGCTGACCCAACCGTCGAAATCGCGCGCCTGCGCGCGCTCCTGCTGCGCGCCCGCGACACGCTCAACCTCGCAATCATCGGCGACTGGCCCCGGACCGAGCCAGAGGAACTGGTGTGCGACATCGAAGACGCCCTGGGCCTGGAGCGCAGCGAATGAAAGCCCTCGCCATCCTGCTGGTCGCGGCTGCTCCTGCCGCCGTCCTTCTGTACGGCATGCACCTCGGCCGCACCGACGCCGAGAACCTGTACGCCGACGAGGCCCGCGCCGACAAGATCGCGGCCATCCAATGCGGCCGGCATGCCCTGGTCGCCAAGCGCCGTGACGGCGCCCGCTTCTGCGTTTTCGCTAACCCCGACGGCCAGGCCATCGCGCGCCCGGTCTTCGACAACCCTATAGGTGCAATGTGATTCGTTCGATAACCATTCGCTTCGATTCGGAGCGCAACACGTACCAGGTTGAAGAGGGCGGGCGACTCTGCCCTGAACTGACGTGGGAGGAAATGCTCGGCCAGCTGGTGGAAATCACGCATCCCCGGTTGGGAACTGGCCGGTTCTCCATGCTGACCCCGGAAGAGCACGACGCGCGCCGCGCTCGCATGGTGAATCAAGCACGCGGAACCGACGAAGGTGTGGTTAATGCGGAGTTCCGGGCATGAATACCCCCAACGAAGCCACCACCGTCGAAGTCCTCGACCCCGAGCGATTTTTGGTCGCCTACAAGCCTTACAAAGCCGCCATCGCCGAGCTGACGCAGAAGTACCAGGGTGTGCAGTTCGACGTCGAGACGACGAAGGGGCTGGAGGCGGCCAAGGCCGCCCGGCGCGAGATCCTGGAGCCGGTATACGCCACCGAGAAGCTGCGCAAGCAGTTGAAGGCGCCGGCGTTGGAGTTCGCCAAACGCATCGACGGCGATGCCAAGGAAATCGATACGGCGCTGCGCAAGCTGGCCGATCCCATCGAGGCGCAGATCAAGGCCCGCGAGGCGGCCATCGAGGCCGAGAAGGAGGCCAAGCGCCTGGCCGAGGTGCGCCGGCAGGAGGAACTGACGCGCAAGATTTCGGGCATTCGCCAGACCGTGGCCGAGGCCGCTGGCCAGCCGTCCACATACATCGCGCAAATCATCAGCGACCTCGCTCTATGGGGCACCGAGGTATCGCTGGAGATCTTCGGCGACCGCACCGGCGAGGCGCAGCTGGCCCTGGACGAGACCCGCAGGCGTCTGGCCGACATGAAGGCCCAGGCCGAGGAGCGGGAAGCCGAGGCCGCGCGCCTCGAGGCTGAACGCAAGGCCGAAGCCGAACGCCTGGCCGCCGAACGCGCGGAACTCGAGCGCCTGCGCGCCGAGCAGGCCGAACGCGACCGCGCCGCGCGCGAGCAGCGCGAGGCCGAAGAGAAAGCGGCGGCGCAGGCCCGGGCCGCCGAGGAAGCGAAGCTGCAGGCCGAGCGCGAAGCCCTGGCCGCGGAACGCCGCGCGGCTGAACAGCGCCAGGCCGAGGCCGCGGCCCGTGCCAAGGCCGAACAGGAAGCCGCGCAGCGCAAGCTGGACGAGGAGCGCGAGGCGTTCGAGCGCCAGAAGCGGGAGGCTGCCGAGGCTGAGCAGCGCCGCATCCAGGCCGAGGAAGAAGCCCGCGCCCGCGCCGCGCTGGAAGAGGCCCGCCAGAAACGCGAACGGGAAGAGGCGGAGCGCCGCGAGCGCGAGGCCGAGCAGGACCGTTTGCATCGCGCCTCTAGGGCCATGCTGGACGCGCTGCTGGACTGGCGGCACGCCGAGGCATCAGGCGATGCCGACGAACTCGAGTGCGCCCGCAATGCCCGCGACGCTGCCATCGCCGCCGCCACGCAGCCCGAACCCGCCACCGTTTAACCACATCGCCCGGCCGCGCCGGGCAGGAGATCCGCATGTCCAACGAACTGACCGCCACCATCACGCAGACTGCGGTGGCCACCTTCGACCTGTCGCCCAAGAGCCTGGACCAGGCGATGGAACTGGCCAAGTTCATGTCCGACAGCGACCTGGTACCCAAGGACTTCAAGGGCAAGCCGGGTAACTGCCTGATCGCCATCCAGTGGGGCCTGGAAATCGGCCTCAAGCCCATGCAGGCCATGCAGAACATCGCCGTCATCAACGGACGGCCGGCGCTGTGGGGTGATGCCCTGATCGCGCTGGTGCGCTCGTCCCCTATCTGCGAATACGTGGTCGAGGAAGACGACGGCACCGTGGCCTATTGCCGCGTGAAGCGCCGCGGCGAGCCCGAGCAGGTGCGCACGTTCTCGGTTGAGGATGCGCGCATCGCCGGCCTGGTGGGCAAGGGTGGTCCCTGGACGCAGTACCCGGCCCGCATGCGCCAGATGCGCGCCCGCGCCTTTGCCCTGCGTGACGTGTTTCCCGACGTGCTCAAGGGCATTCCGGTGGCCGAAGAGATCATGGACATTCCCCGCGAGGTCGATATCACGCCCCAGCGCAACGCCACGCCCACGCAGCTGGCCCAGGCGCAGGCGGCTGCGGCCCCCGAGCTGAACGAGCACCAGAAGCAGCTCATCGTGGACCTGGAAGAGGTTGCGCGCATGAAGGGCCTCAAGCTGCTCGGCGAGGTGTGGGGCACCCTGACCAAGGAAGACCGCAAGGCCATCGGCGAGGAAGAGCTCAAGCGGCTGAAGAACATCGCGCAGAACGCGGACGATGACCGCGCCATCGCGGCCGAGGAAGCGCAGCACGAAGCCCAGGCCGCCGGCGGCGAACAAGGCGCCCAGCAATGATCGAGCAGCGCACCGACGAATGGTATGCCGCCCGCTCCGGCCGCATCACCGCGTCCGACTTCATCGACGTGGTGGCGGTCAAGCGGGACGGCAAGCCGACGGAGGCACGCGGCCGCCTGCTGCGCCGCAAGGCGTTCGAGCGCCTGGCCGGCGTGCCGACGAAGGGCATCAGCGCCAAGGCGCTGGAGTGGGGCATCGAGGCAGAGCCGCATGCCGTCGCGGCCTACGAGGTCGAGACCGGCAACGTCGTGCGCCCGGGCGGATTCTTCACGCACCCCTCGTATCCGTTCATCGGTGCATCGCCGGACAGCCTGATCGGCGACGAGGGGGGCCTCGAGTGCAAATGCCCACACGACGAAACCGTCCACATCCAGACGTTGCTGGATGGCATGCCTGCCGAGCACATGCCGCAGGTGCAGGGAAACCTGCTGGTGACCGGCCGCGCCTGGTGGGACTTCATCAGCTATGACCCTCGCCAGCGCGAGCCCTACCGGCTCTACGTGCAGCGGATCCCGCGAGACGAGGCGTATTGCCAGACGCTGCTGGCGGCCCTGTTGCAGTTCGAAATCGAGTTGAAGGCCCTGATCGAGCGCATTGAGCGGCGGGCCGCTTGAACCCTGGAGACATCATGCACGCTCTGTTCTACGACACCGAAACCACCGGCCTGCCGCTGTTCCGCGAGCCGTCCGAGGACCCCAGGCAGCCCCACATCGTGCAGCTGGCTGCCGCGCTGGTGGACCTGCAGTCCCGGGCGGTAGTGGCCAGCATCGACGTGATCGTGCGGCCTGATGGCTGGACGATCCCCGACGAGGTGGCCGCCATCCACGGCATCACGACCGAAATGGCCAGCGACGTGGGCGTGCCCGAAGAAGACGCGGTCATCATGCTGCTGGAAATGTGGGGCGGCCAGCGTCAGCTGGTAGCTCACAACGAACAATTCGACCGGCGCATCGTGCGGATCGCCCTGCATCGGCACCTGCCCCCGTACCTGGAGGACTGGAAGAGCGCCTCGGCCGAATGCACCGCCACCCTGGCCACGCCCATCATGAAGCTGCCGCCCACACCCAAGATGGTCGCCGCCGGCCGCCACCATCCCAAGACGCCGAACCTAGGCGAGGCGCACCAGTTCTTCCTCGAGCGCCCGCTGGTGAACGCGCACAGCGCGATGGCCGACGTGCAGGGCTGCATCGACGTGTACTTCGCCATCAAGGATTGGCAGGCCCAGCAGGCCGCAGCGTAGGTTTCACGGCGCGCGGCCTCGCTCTTTAACTCCATCCTCCCCCAACTTCGCCGCGCGTTCTTTTATTCACCACAGGAGCAATGAGCATGTCTGCTGACCAACAAATGCAAGCCTATCCGGCGCAGTTGGGCGTTCCCAATGTGCCGCGTCCTTCCGTCACCGTCATGAGCCTGTTGCCTGAGCTGGGCCAGGAACTCGACGCCCTCGAAGGATCCATCGGCCGCCTGCGCGACGCCGCGTCACCGGCCCTGCGATCTGTGCCGCCGGCGCCCAGCGGAATCGGTGGCATGCAGGCGGTTGCGAGCGAACCGCCCATCGTGGAGGGCCTGCAGGACTTCATCCGCCGCGCGCGCGATCTGCGCCGCCAGGTCGATGACATCGGCCAGCGCCTGGCGCTCTGATTTCCCCCAGGGCAGCCGCACAACCAACGGAGGCATTCCCGCGGCTGTCCATCTCCACCCGTCCCGGCCGGGCAATGCCGGGGCCATCAATGCAGCGCATCGGGGAGAGCCGTCCCGCCGCGGTAACGCCGAAAGGTAGCCCAAAGCAACGGTGCGCTGCACTGATGGTTCCAAGCACTCGGGTAATCAGCCCCGGCCCTGGCGAGGGTGTGAAGCGATAGGCCCGCAAGCCGAACGTCGCAAGCGTACGCAGCCATCACCCCACGCCGACGGGTACTCGGCCGCTGGCCCTGCGCTACGGGCAACGATCAACCACCACGGAGCCACTATGTTCTCCATCCAGCAGCAGACCGCGACATTGGCCCATCTGAACGTCCGTGCCGAAAAACATGGCGACGAGGACCATGGCGCGGCCGACCTGAAGATCACGTTCACCGCCGGCAACGGCATCCTGTCCGAGTTCCACCCGGTGCTGCGCTCGTCCATGTACAAGCCGGCCGACACGCCCGCCGACCAGGAAGAGATCTTCAAGCCCGACCCCGACGCCTTGACCGTGCGCCGCTTCGGCAACCTGATCGAGACGCTGCGCCTGAAGCACACCATCACGGGCGCCAATGTCGTGATCGGCTTCGGGGTAGGGGGCGCGTCGGATATCGAGCTGGAGACGGTAGACGTTGATGGATTTACCGCCGAGCTGCTGGAGGGCGGCAGCGTCAACATCACGTTCCGGGTCAAGTGCGCGCCGACGGCGGACCAGATCGCGCGGCTGTATGAGGTACTAGGCGGCGAGATCGACATCACAGTCACGCCGCCGGTGGATCCGCAGGGCTCGATGTTCGATGAGACCGAGAACTGATATGCCCCGCCCTCCCTTCATCCCCCACCGCACGCGTCCGGTCGGCAAGCTGCCCGTGATGGCCAAGCTGCGCGACGAGTTCGGCATGGTCGCCCACCTGGCCCTGTGCGGCCTGGAGACGGCGCCCAGCATTGAGGCGTTCGATGCTCTGGCCGAGGTGTTCAACCTGCTGCAGGTGGACCTGCGCAACGATGCGCGGCGGTCGGATGTAGCAGCGGTTATCTCGGATGGTGCGGGCGCGCTGATCGCGGCTCAGGATGCTGTGGCGGCCGGCCAGGTGCCTGCACCCGAGCTGCTGGAGAGGATCCGCGCCGGGGTGAACGCCATTGATGGTCTGATCGGCAAGCTGGACGTGACGCGGCTGTATGCGTCGATGCAGGTACTCAAGGCGATGAAGAGGGCAGAAGCGCGTGCCTGACATCTACATCCCCGCCGCCTGCCTGGCCGACGCCCGACGCGTGCTGGCCGCGCAGGATCCCGAAATCAGCAGGCTGGCCAGCAAGTGGCCGGCTGCCCAATGGCGCGCCGCGATACGGCAGGCGCAGCAGGAGTTAGAGCATGTCCACGACAGCATGTGACGATCAATTCAACGATCCGCCCATCGAGACCAGCGAGGCCGAGGCGCGGCCGTACGCCGGCGGCGCACCCGAAAACATCCGCGCAGGCGACCCCTACGACGACCTGGCGTTCGAGCGCCTGGCGCGCGAGCATGACATATGGGGCCGGGCTGAAAGCGCGCTGTGTGCGGTGTTCTGGCTCGCGGGGAAGAAGCAACCGCCCAGCGGGCAGAGTGCTGCGCCAGTGGGCGCCCCCGATCGCATATTCCTGGTGATCGGCGAAGGTGCACCCGCGAATACCCCGTTCGGCACGTTGGCGGAGGTGACCTGGTGCCCAGACCGGGTGAACAACACCGACATCGAATACGTGCGCGCTCAACCTGCCACTGCAACGGTATCCGCAGATGCTGTTCTCCGCGATGCGATTGCGCACGGCGTCGGGGCCTACGTCGAGATTGACGGGCGGCAGATCCATATCCCGGCCGAAGTCCTGCGGGGTGAGCAGCCTGCCGATGCAACGGAGCCGGCCGACGCCCAGGTGATCCGCAAGGCGGTGCTGGAGGAAGCGGCGGCAGCAGTTGAGCAACACGACCGCACCGGTCGCTCCTGGGTGCCCGACAGCTTGTGGGGAAACATCACTCGCGAGGCTGCTGGCCGCATCCGCGCTCTCAAGGGGAACAGCCATGGCGAATGACGTGACCCGCGAAGCGCTGAGGTCTGCGCTACGCGAGCTTCTGGATGTGACTACCAGCCATTTCCATATGCCCGCAAGGATGGCTGCGGCTACGAAGCAAGCCAGCGCCGCCCTGGCAGCCCCTGCCGCGCCGTTCGATTGGCGCGAGCTGGCCCGGCGCCTCTACGTCGAGCTGTTCCATTGCGACCAGCAGATGTGCAGCACCAGGGACGAGGACGGCGACCCGATCTGGACGACGGGCGCAACCGTGCGCGACGTGCTGCGCGATGCCAATGCCGCGCTGAAAGCCGCCCCTGCCGTACAGGCAGCGCCGCAGGTAGGAGAGGATGCCGCCAGTCAGGTCGAGCACCTAGACGTGGAGAACCATCGCCTGCGCCGCGCCATGCAGAAAATCATGGCGCGCCTTGCTGACCTGCTGGACGAGGATCAGTTCGGCAACATCGAGAGCATCGTGACGGAGGCAGGCGTCGAGCCGCCTGAACATGCAGCCCAGGCTGCGCCAGCCGTGCCGCAGATAAGCGACGCCATCTTTCTCGGATGCGCACGCTTGGGAATGGCTGGGGCTTCTGATGAGGAGGTAATGCGCTTCGTCCGCGTCGCTATAGGCCGCACCACCCAAGGAGAGAGCCATGAATGATAGCGATCTGAAATACATACAACGCGTCCTAGAGAGCAATGCACCTGACGAGGATCGGGAGCGCGCTGCTCAGATGGTTCGGGATATACGACGGGGCTACGGGCAGGCACCGGCCGCGAGCGCAGAGCCGGTGGCGTGGTTCGTCGATTGGCCCGACACGCCCGAGCGGGGCCACTACCTGACCGAATCCCCCGCAGACATCGACAGCGGGCGACGCCGAGCACTGGGGTTCCTCGATACCGCCCCCGTTGCCGCCCCGGCACGGGCAGCCGGTTCACCCCGAGACTGGATAGAGGACGCCGGACACGAGAACGGTAACTACCAATGCAAGTGCACGGACTGCGGGCAGACATTCATGGGGCACAAGAGGCGCGTAGTTTGCAAGGTGTGCGCCCAGGTACCGACTCACCTGCTAGAGCGCCTGCGCTACCACGCTACGGACACGATGAATACCGCGTTCAGCCGGTCAACGATGACGGAGGCACTGCAATACCTGGAGGCTGCCCAGGCACCGACCGCCAATGGGGATGCGCTGGATGCGGCGCGGTGGCGCTACATGCGCCGCAAACTCTGTCTGACCGGGAACGGGGATGGGACGTGCGCAATGCACGCGATCAACCTGCCAGCAGCCATCCGGGGTTGGCCGGAGCCGGGCGAAGTGGCCGAGTTCTGCGACGCCGCCGTCGATGCCGACATTAAGCGCACCACCGATAGGGGCACAACATGAAATGGCTTCGCACCTTCATCTGTGACTTGTTTCACGGTGGCGGAACGATCGAGCGAGATTCAAGCGGTCGCATCAACTGGCGATGCTGTAAATGCGGCCGCTGGTCTGACTCGCCTGTGCCATTAAACGACGAACGGGCTGCGATCAATTCTGACATGCAGCGCACCACCGGGAGCGATCATGACTAAACCGCTCGCCGGGAAACGCTATTTCGAGGCGCTGGGGCGCCGGCATGAATCGCTGGGCCTGCCGTATCTGCGCGCAGCTACGCTGGGATGGCCGCTATGGGCTCGCCGGGCGTACTGCCGAGGCCGAATCTATCAAACCGAAAATCATGCGAAGGCAGCCACCGTTGCGAGCTCGCCCCTGCGGGAAGGGGGTGGCTCATGACCACCGCCGCAATAGTTGTTGCCATCATGGCCCTCGTGGTCATTCCGCTTTGCGCGGCCGACATCATCAGGAGGGGGCTAAAACCGCCGTTCCTGGCCGATGGCGCAGATGAGGCCGCGCGGCAGCGTGACGCTGCTGCCGAGTATCTTGCAGCGCCCCTGCGGGAAGGGGGCGAGTGATGGCGATCTTCCAGCGAATCCCGCGCGAAACCATCCGCGAGCAGTTCACGCACTACGGGCTGTTCCTTGGCATTGTGCCCGTGTACGTCGGTGACCCTGACGGGGAGTGCCGGGTTGCCGTGCGCAACTGGGTCCCCGAGTGGACGTTGACCGCGGCCCAGTTCCTCCTGGAGCAGTTCGCGGCCCTTGGCCTGATCGACTACGACGGATTCATGATCAAACTGACCGGCAAGATTGAGGGAATCGCCCGATGAGCGCCATCATCAGTCCCTGCGGCCTGTACCGCTACCGCCTGGAGCGCAGTGTGGGCATGGTAGGCCCGGTCTATGCCTTCTTCGGGATCAACCCGAGCACAGCCGATGCCCGTGACGACGACGCCACCGTCCGCAAATGGACAGGGTTCGTCAAGACATGGGGTGGGAGTCGATTCATCGTGGGAAACGTCTCGCCGTTGCGCGCAACCGATGTTCGGAAGATCAAGCGACGGCTGCTGTCCACGCAAGCCTACGCCGACAACCTGCGTCATCTCGAAAGCATCGTGGCCGAGGCCGACGTGCTAGTGCCGTGCTGGGGAGATCGCGGCAAGGTGCCGCATGTTCTGCACGATGACGTCGACCGGCTTCTGGCCATGCTGCTGAACAGCGGTAAGCCTGTGATGCACCTCGGCCTGACAAAGAGCGGAGATCCGAAGCACCCGCTCATGCTGGCTTACAGCACCCCACTGATGCCATGGAAACCTTCGATGGAGACCGCCCAATGAGCGACGACGATATCAAGCCCGTTCTCACGGATCGCCAGTTGATGGATTTCGGGATACCCGATATCGAAACCGGTCGAGCCATCGAACTCGCCGTCCTCCAGGCCGACCGCGCGAGCCGCGCCCCTTCCCCGCAGGGCGATGTGCGACCCAGCGGCGCCACGCTGCGTTGCCGGCGGTGCGGCGAGCACGCGGATATCGCGTTCAACTACGCCAGCACAGCCGATGACCTACTGGATCGAATCGAGGTCGAAATGCGGCACGCTCGCAAGTTCATCGCTTCGAGGGAAAAGATGCACCCCATCGGTGTCGAACAATTCGATCAGGTGTACGAGGCTGTCGCCGCCCGCAGCACCCCTGCAAAGGGAGGTGAGCATGGCTGACAAGAGACTGGAGCGCGAGCAACGCATGTACGACGCGCTGAAGCTGATCGCCAAGGGCTACGAAACGCCGACGCAACTGCGCAAATCCGCCGAGAAGTACGGGCTCGACTTCGAAGAGGCGCTGGAATATGCCTACGAGAACATCCGCGCCACGGCTGCCGACGCTATCCGAGGCATGAAGCGTCCCAGCGCCAGCACCCTTGCAACCGAGAAGGGGGAGTGATGAGCCGCCTCTACCCATGGACCGGCAAACCTGCCGTGCCCCGCAAAAAGAACCGGATCTGCTGCATCGTCTGCGGCTGGCCGAAAGATTCCGCAGTACACAGGCCGCCGCACGGGGCGCATGCCGATGCTGCGCCCTACGACCACGAGTTCACGCCTCCGGGCGGCCCCGCCCCTGCAAGCAAGACGGAGGGAGGAAGCGAGCTATGATTTCCGCCGATGCGGCCGCCAAGATCCTGGGCGTCAGCGCCCGGAAAGTGTACGAGCTGGCCGCGCCCGCTGGGCCGATCCCGTGCGTGCGCATTGGGCGGCGGGTGTCCTTTGAAGAGTCCGATGTCCTGGAATACAAGCAATCATGTCGATCCACAGAGACAAAACTCGCGGTCAATTTATCTTTGAGTTCGACCGCACCATTGAGGGCCAGCGGATCCGGGCTCGTAGCCGCCTTCCGAAAGCTTGGACTCGAACCGAAGCTGACGCCTACGACAGGAAAGAGTCGGCACGCCTCTACGCCGTCGCGACCGGAATTGCGCGTGATCGCCCGACGGTAGAGCGTGCCATTGAACTGTACCTGCAGGACAAGACGCACCTGAAGACTCACAAGGAAGCCGCCCGGGTTCTGGCGTCTTTATACGGCTACTATCACGGCCGCTATTTGGACGAGCTGCCTGAAATTGCGGCAGAGATATCGAAGCAGGAAAAGGCGCCAGCCAGCATCAAATACGAAATCTCTCTCGTGCGTGCCGCTGGGCGCTGGGCCTGGAAGAAGCACGGGCTAGGGGAGCACGACCCAGGCGAACGTGTGCAGGTGCCTGTGGTGCGCAACGAGCGTCACGTGTATCCGAAGGTCCACCAGATGCTGCGCATGATGCGGCACTGCCGGAACCCGGGAGCGCGGGCCACGCAGGTGGCGGCGTTTTACACCGGCATGCGGTTGGGCGAAGTCCTGCGCTCCCAGATCGAGGATGAAGCTCTGGTGGTCTATGACACGAAGAATGGTGACATGGTGCGCCGTGTGCCGATGCATCCGAAGCTGGCCCGCTATATCGACCGCCACGTCGGGCATTGGCCGCCCGAATGCGCGAAGAGCACAGTGCAGAAGTGGGCGAGGGCGTCACGCGCCAAGGCTGGGCTCGAGCACATCCGGTTTCACGATATCCGGCACGGAACAGCCAGCGAACTGATCAACAACTCTGTGGACCTTTACACCGTGGGAACGATTCTCGGGCACAAGGACCCCCGTAGTACCAAGCGATATGCCCATCTGGAGCAGGATAGATTGGCCGAGGCTATCGGGAAAATGGGCACAAAAAAGCGCGCCTGAGTGGTGGGGGAAATATTGGCGCACTGGGTGCATTCGGTGCAGATATCGCATCCTACGCACGATTATTCCCCGCGTAGATTCTGAGTGCGAGCTGCGCACGTTCGACTCGAAATCAGGCGTACGGTAACCCCGTACCGTGGGTTCGAATCCCACCCTCTCCGCCAGTCTTGCTTGTAAATCAAGCACTTAACGCCACCCCGCCAGGTGGCGTTTTTGTTTTCAGCGTGCCTTCTTCGGCCGGTTGTGACCAAAACGTACGAGGCTGTGATCATCGCATCGCCAGCACTTGATTTCGGCCGCCACGCCCAGTCCGTTCAGGAGTTGGTATTCAAAGCCTACAAGCAATGTGAGCGCTTCTTTAATTATCTGAATTCGGCGAATGACGTGCCGCTCTACCACTTGTCGGAAGGAAAATACGAAGAGTGCAGCCGTGCCCGCCGCTCCGACTACCGCGTGATGGTGCCGATCGGGCTGACGGTCGAGTTGTTCTCGCCCTTTTCCACATACTGAAAGGAACTGACGCAAGTTGAGCCGCATGCTTGGAAGGCATGCCTTTGTTTCGTTGTCCATCGACGACCTATTTGTGCTCAAGCGTCTTCTGCCCAACCCGGTGAGTTCGTCCACTACATGGAGGTACGGCAGGCTGTGGCAGGGATGCGCCACGTTCATCTCTTTGGCGAGTTCGACCACCTAGGCGCGTACCTGAAGAAGAACCGTTTCAATCAGGCCATTGCCGAGCAGCTGAAGGGCGGCAAGGCGAACATGCTTGTCTGGGACGGCATGAGCGACATCGTCGACAGAAGCTTCGAGGGGGAGACTGGGAAAGCCGACCGCTTCGGAGGCAGGACCTCCCGGAGGAGGGGCTGAAGCTACTTGAGGCGCTCGATGCTACTCGAGTACGCGGGTGGCTTTCGGCGGAGAGCCATATCCGTGACTTTGATGGCGAAGGCCGGAGTAATCTAGCCAAGGTGCTGCCCGACCAGCACAAAACCCCCAACCAGCATCCCGCTCGTTATTCTATCTTGGCTGGGGACGGTAGTCCGCTCTTCGTTTGGCTCCAACAAAAAGACCACCAAATTGATTGGGCCAAGGTGAATAACGAGGCCAGTGCAGTCGGGTTGGCCGTCAAGGCTTCTAACGCCATCGGCATTGTTTCAGAGGTTAATGCCGACGGAACCTATCACCGGGCGCAGTCCTTCGTGGTCCATGTACCTAAAGAGCGAACGGAAGAAAACGTTCACATTTACGAGGACGCGGCCCGAATGGCTCAACCCGCACGTAGGCGGTGAATCTCAATCAGGCGAAAATATCATCCCTCCTGTGAAAATTAGGAAGCCGGGGCGAAATGATCTGCCCGTGTGGTAGCGGTGTAAAGTACAAGAGATGTCATGGCCGTTAGGAACGAGCAACCTAATAGATATTGACGGCCATTCGGTGAATGGCCGCTATTTCGCAACCTGCCTATTCTGGAGGGCTATGGAGGGAAATAGTGTAGACGTAGTGCTCATCGCTATCTCGCACGTCCCGCCAAACACCGCCGATTGCCCTCTCTAATGCGATAGTGCCGCCGATCACCGCCCGACCAATTGGCAAGAAAAACTGCCGACTCTACGCTACAGCCCAATATATCTTGAGAGCCGAAACGGCAGCTTCCGATCCCATTGCATCCGCTTTGTCCAATTTTGCCGCGACCCGAGACCTGCCATTCTTAAAAAATTACCTCGCTATTGGAGCGATCGGGCCGGAAGGGAACGGGTCGCAGTTCGTTGTTCAACCGGGAAACCGGACAATAAAATGAAGAAAACGATTCGAGATCTTAAGGTTTAAAGGCTATGGCTGCTAACACCGCCATTGAAGATAGAGTTGTTCAACTGGGCCCAGGGCTCTCCGCAATCCCGGAGCGGCTCCTTTTGGCTCATGCACGAGGGGAGGTATTGTTTATTTGCGGCGCAGGCGTATCCCAGCCTGCGGGGCTGCCGGGTTTTCGTCAGCTTGTCCTTGACGTCTACGCCACACTCGATACGTCGACGCACAGCGTCTTGATGGAATTGCCAGCTAGGGCTTGCAACCAGTGGCTGACCAATTGTGCTGGCCTGACCGATCGGCAAACTGCTGAAGTTAGGCGATTTATCCAAGGGGACTATGACGTAGTCCTCGGCATGCTCGAGCGCCGACTAGACGATCAGACTCGTGGCGATAGCCAAGTTAGGCGGACAGTCGCGACGATTCTGCGTTCAGGCGCAGCAAGCCCAGCCCCGATCCACAGGGCGCTCATAGCCCTTGCCGACCGCGGCGGAGCCAAAACCATTGTGACAACAAACTTCGATCTCCTGCTTCAAGTCGCTGCCCAACGCCTTCGGTCGCCCGTTGAAACCTATTCTCTTGGTTCGATCCCAAGGCCATCGCGGAGTTCTGAGTTCTCTGGCGTGCTCCATATCCATGGGGCACTCGACAAGAGTCCAGCGAGAACATCTGAGCTTGTTCTGTCAGACCAGGATTTTGGCGAATTCTATCTGCGTCGCCGCGTTGTTCCGGATTTTATTTACGATGCTGCACGCCTGTATCATCTGGTGCTTGTTGGTTATAGCGCTAACGATCCGCCAATGCGCTATCTCCTGAACGCGGTCGCGGCGGACGGCAACCGCTTCGACGACTTGAAAGAGCGTTTCGCCTTTTTCGGCACAACCTCGCCTGACGCGGTCGCTCTCGCGGACTGGAATGGACGCGGTATAACGCCGGTCCACTACGACTCAACAAACGGTCACACTGCGCTAAGAGCAACCCTCGAACAATGGGCGGCTTTGTCTGCGATTAATGGAAAAAAGGAAAAAATCGATGCCGAACTGCGGAGGACTGTGAAACTTTCGCGGTCTGCGGCTAAGGAATCTGACCGCGACCTCTTCGACCATTTCTTCCGGAGAAGCAACGCAAGTGAACGCGTACGTCTTTCCGCGCTGGTTTCAGACGCAAAAGCAGAGATCGGTTGGCTCGATGCAGTTGTAAAGGTTTGTGCTGAAGCCGAGCGGGGACGGAAGTTATGATCCGGCCTTGGGCTTATCTTGATTCGCAAGACCGTGACACGTTCCGAACGATAATAGCCTTTCTGGACAAACGTCTTGCTGAGCAAGGAACCGTCGACTGGGCGCTGAAGCTCGAGCCAGGCCAGCGGGTCGAGCGCACCGCGGTCGAGGAGTTATTGACCGGTCCACGTGCGCGCGATCTTGTAGAGCCATGGGCCTCCGCATGGCGGCTGATCGAAGAAAGCTGGTCAGCGCCTCATTCCGAAGCATGCGACGGAACTGCCATTTACAGCATTCAGAGGCGGCTACTTGCGGGCGATAGGTCTGGCGCGGTGGTCGCCGCCATTGTTGACGTCGTTGCACCTCGACTCAAAGTGGAGCCAATTGATGTGTGGCGTTGGAGCTACATCAAAAAGCCGCGCAAGCCGAAGACGGTTGAGCACATCCTGTCCGCTAGCCTAACGAGCGGCGAACTGATTGATCTGAATGTGCTCAAACTCGCGAAGCTTGACGACGTTGCTTTCCTGATTTCACTGGCCAATGCATTGGAAGCAGCCGTCAGTCGGGGACTCGATATTGCGCGTCGGTTGGGTTGGGACGAGTCGCAATCGTTCCTCCGTCTAGGGTTGATCAATCGAGTTTATTACACACAACCGACGGGACGGGGCGGGGAGGATGGCGAACCGGATGCTTACCATCGTGGCATTGCGCCGTCAGTGAAGTTGCTGCATGCCGTTGTGACGCGAGTTGCGGAAATTCAACTAGTCGCGGCCCAATCGTTCGTTCGACGATGGCAAGTGGACGGGTCTTCAGTCTTTGTCCGCCTTTGGTCCGCAATGTCCCGTAGCAGCGACCTCGTCACTCCTGACGTCGTCGCATCGTTTCTGAAGTCACTTGAAGATCGGTGGTTCTGGAACTTGCACTCGTTTCCAGAGATTGCCGAACTTCGCGCCGTTCGGTTCGATGAGTTTGACCGCTCGTCGCAAACTCAGATCACGACCCGTCTCCGAAAGGGGCCTCCGCGCAATCACTGGCCGAAGAAGGCCGATAGGGCGAAAATCGCAAACGCGCGACTGTACCAAGCTGCTCGCGAGTTGAGACGAATTGAGGTCGCAGGCGGTACGCTGCCGACCGGTACGAAGAACTGGCTGCATGTGCGGCAACAGCAGTTTGCCGACTTACCGAAAATGACAATCGATACGGGCTTCCCCGAGGGCGCCACTGCGGGGTGGAGCTCTCCGAAACCCGATAGCCGGTTTGATGATCTTCAAGGCGTTTCACGTCTTCAAACGCTCGAAGCTGCACTGGCAGCTAGTCGCGGTAGCTGGGACGATGATCCGGCGGAACGTGCAAATGATTGGATCAACCAGCAGGGCAGTGCCGAGAGGGTACTTGCCGATTTCGAGACGACGAACAACGGTGGCGACGACTTTCCGAAAGTCTGGAACCGCTTTGGCTGGGCTCATAGGCCACGCCCACAGGACGGCCAGGACGCGAAGGATACGAACCGAATCGGAGAGGCTGGAAGGGTGCTCGGCCTGTTGAACCAACTATCCGACGTAACGCTTTCAAGTGCGATTGAGGGTATTTGTGCTTGGCTGGATGCCTGGGAAAAGCACGCCGTTAAGCTGCCGCTTGCCTTGCCGATCTGGCTTCGTCTTTGGCCTATCGCCGTAGAAGCGACCAACCGTACGCCTGAAGAGAACAGCGATGAAGAATTGACGGTTGTTGTTGACGCAAAAGATAATGAAAATGATCGGCACGGAAGCGCGGCGCTAAATGCCCCTGCTGGCAAGCTTACAGGCTTTTTCTTTGCCGCTTGGCGAACACACGTAGGTCCGCAGAAACCATTTCATGACGGGAGTGGGTTGCGCCAGATGCGGGACACCTCGATCGCGACCGATGGTCGGAGCGGATTGCTCGTGCGATACCGTTTAATCGAGTATCTGCCTGATTTTCTTTACGTTGATCCCGATTGGGCACAGGAGCATCTCGTCACGCCGTTGCTCAAGGATGATGATGACGCGTTGGCGCTGTGGCGAGCGGTTGCAAGACGCACGCACTTCAACAAAGTCTTGGAAATCATCGGCTCGGCGATGACCGAACGCGCCAACGATCGCAGACTGGGCCGGGAAACGCGCCGCCGGCTCGTTTTCAGTCTCGTGATTGAATCACTTCATGCTTTTCGCGAAGGCCGCCAGCCTGCGGTCCCCAACCGGCGTATTGAGCAAATGCTACGAACGCTCGACGATGAAGTGCGCGCATCAGCGGCGAATGTTATCCAAATGTTTGTCCGAGACCTTTCAAAGGAGCCGCCGCCCGATGAGTTCGGCAGCACGCGAGATGACCTTTTCCGAGCTGCCGCCGCGCCGTTTCTTCGTAAGGTGTGGCCACAGGAACGGTCGCTGGCGACGCCTGGGGTCGGCGGAGCGCTCGCTGATCTTCCTGCGACCTCCGGCGAGGCATTCGCCGAAGCTGTGGACACGATCGCGCGCTTTCTCGTTCCGTTCGAGTGCTGGTCGATGCTTAACTACGGCCTTTATGGCGATGAAGGCGGAGCAAAGAAGCTCGCGATCATCAATGACGAGACGAAGGCTCAGGCTCTTCTGAAGCTACTTGATCTGACGGTGGGCACGTCGGAGGGGGCTGTCATTCCTCACGATCTTACCGATGCGTTGGATCAGATTTTGAAGGTTGATCCTGCACTTTCTACAAGCGCAATCTTCCGTCGCCTGGCGACTGCGGCTAGGCGCTAGTAGAACGCTGGCAGATTGGAACTCGATGTCTGCTACGGGCAGCCCTGAATTGCGTGGGGCGGGCGCTTTGCGGTTGAAGTGCAGCGACTACCTGAATGGCCGCTTTCACAGCTCCGCACCCAGAACCGGACAGGCAGAAATTGATCCGATTTGTGCCGTTTGCTTCCAGCGAGGGCCATGGAGGGGAATGGAGTAGACACAGTTCTGCGTTTCGTCGTTCTCGGCCCGCCAGCCATTGCAAGAACCCCTTGATTTCATCGATCAAGGGGTTTTTTGTTGCCACGATCAAAATAATCACGGCATCACGCGACCCGCTATCAACCAAACCGATAGCGCCCCTGATCATCACGCACAATCGCGCGTTGGGTGGTGATATCTTCCAGCACCCGGACAAGCTCCCGCCCATCGCGCGTCCCGACCGCCGCCATGAGCTCCGCGAAAAACTTGGGCCCGCTCTCCAGCGCGGCCTCCAGGGAAGCAGGGCTTGAAGCGTCGAGCCTTGGGGGATGCGGAACCTCATGCTCGATGGGACGCCTGGCCCCAGGCGCTAGCCATGGCAGCGTCAAGTCGAATCCCGCCTTGTCGGTCGTTCGCGAACCGTCCAACGAAGGATCCAAGGGAACCGTCCTCAAGCCGCTTTGGACGACCAGGTCCCTGCTCGCCTGAAAACGCGTCGCCAGCGCCCACTCCATCTGGGCGTCGGAATAGATATCGATGTCCGGGTCGACGACGAACACATGTTTGACGTTGCCCAGGCAGCCGAATGCGGCCGCGATGGCATTGCGCGCTTCGCCCGGCACGCGTTGCTGCAAAGCGATACGGACGTTGAACGATCCTCCCGCCGCGGGGGGCGCGTAGACCGCCCGCACTTCGCGCACGGCGGACTCGAGCGCTTTCCAGACCAGGACCTCCGTGCGCAGGGAGCAAAGCTGCGCCGTATCCGTGCAGTGCATGCTCGGCCCGCCGATGGAGGAGGTTTGGAAGATGGCGTCCCGGCGGTGGGTGATCGCGGTCAAGTGGAAGAGCGGATTGCGTTTTACCGCGCCGTAGTAACCAAGAAACTCGCCGAAGGGACCTTCGGGTTCCACATGGCCGCGCTCGTCGAAATAGCCTTCTAGGATGAACTGGGCATCGGCGGGCACCATCAGATCGTTGGTCACGCACTTGACGACGCCCAAAGGCTGGGCCCGCAAGGCCGCGATAAGCGCCAGCTCGTCGCCGGGAAAGCGGAGCGTGGCGGCGAGTTGATCGATGGGATGGCTGCCGATGGCGAACGCCACCGGTGTGCGCTCGCCTCGTTCCGCGCGCGCCATGTAGATGGCGCGCAAATCGGAAGGCGCGACCAGATCCACGCCGGCCGACCGGCGGCCGCGCAGCATGAGGCGGCGCATGCCCACGTTCGTATGCCCCGCGAAGGGATCGTGGACGAAGTCGATCGACGCCGATATGTACGGCGCGCCGTCGAACTCGTGCTGCAGATGCACCGGCAGGGCGGTCAAGTCGCATTCGTCGCCGGTCAGCACGACCGCCTGGACCGGCGCATGCGCGCGCGGTACTTCCACCAGTTCGCCTGGCTTGCGCAGCCGCGCGAGCACCTCGGACAGCACCTTGTCCGCCGTGGTCCCGAAGGCGGCGGCCAGGCGGGCCCGGCTGCCCGCGACGTTGCCGCACAAGGCGAAGCGGCTCCCTTCGATGTTTTCGAAACATACCGCGCGCGGATTGCCCTCCAGGCCGGCGGCGACATCGGCAAGCGCGACGGGCGCGGCATGCCGTTCCAGGCCATCGTCGGACAACGACGCAAGAAAGGTACGCAGGCCGAATCGCTGTAGATCGGGACGGCTCTCTGACCGGGAAAGGGATGCGTTCATGTTTCTCCTCCTTGTCGCGATGGAATATTTGTAAACTTTGTTTATATAAAATATGCTTATATTAATCTCGGCAACAGAGAAAGGCCAAGACCATCCGCAGATGGCGGCGTAACCGCGACGCGCATGAAGCGCCCGCCTTGCACTAGGAGGAGACGATATGAAGACACGCTTTGGAACAAGAGCCAGGACCTGGCTGGCCCTGGCTGCCATGGCGCTGGCGCCGGCTGCCGCGTCCGCCCAGGACCAGGCCGGCCGGTACCCTGACCGCATGATCAAGCTCATCGTGCCCTATACACCCGGCGGCCTGGTGGACACGTTCACCCGTGCCCTGGCCGACGACATGGCCAGCCGGCTGGGGCAACCCGTGGTTGTGGAGAACCGCCCGGGCGCCAACCAGGCCATCGGGGCCAATGCCGCCGCCCGCGCCGCGCCCGACGGCTACACCTTATTCGTCAGCTCGCAAACCGGCATGATCCTGAACCCGCTGACGACCAAGGGTCTGCTCGTCGATCCGGCGAAGGATTTCACGCCTGTCGCCACGATGTTCTCCACGCCGTTCTATCTCGTGGTCAACAGTTCCCTGCCGGTGAAATCCGTCCAGGAACTGGTCGCGCTGGCGAAATCCAAACCCGGCAAACTCACCTACGGTTCTTTGGGCCGCGGCGGCACCCACCATCTGGCGGGCGAAATGCTTACGCGCCGCACCGGCACGAATATCCTGCACGTGCCGTACAAGGGCAGCGCCCCGGCCATGAACGACTTGTTGGGCGGTCAGATCGACATGATGTTCGAAGGCGGAACCTCGACGCTTCCCTACGTCCAGGCCGGCCGGCTGCGGGCCCTGGCCTCCACCGGCAAAACGCGGAGCGAAGCCATGCCCGATCTGCCGGCGCTGAACGAAATCATCCCCGGGTTCTCGATGACGGTCTGGATCGGCCTGGTCGCGCCGAGCGGCATACCCCAGCCGATCGCGGACAAGCTGAACGCCGCCGTGCAGGCCATGCTGAAACTGCCTTCCACGCACGAGAAATTCGCGCCTGTCGGTATAGAAATGATGCCCGGCTCGCAAGCGGATTTCGCCAGGTTGATCCAATCGGATATTCCGACCTGGGCCAAGATCGTTCAGGACGCGGGAATAGAACCGCAGTAGATTTCCCTTCTGACACGCCATCCGACCGCCGCATCGGGGCCTGCTTCCGGTTCCGATGCGGTAAAGTCCATCGACACTTCGGATGGAGCGTTTGATGAACCCGAGCATGCCCCTTTACGCGTCCGCCTGCGCCGCCTTGCTTGCCTGCGCAAGCATGCTGGCTGTTTCGACGGCGCAAGCCTGCACCCGCTTTGTCTATCTCGGCGCCGGCGGCCAAGTCGTCACGGCGCGCTCGATGGACTGGAAGGTCGACGTCGGCACCAACTTATGGGTGTTTCCGCGCGGCATGAAGCGATCCGGCGAAGCCGGCCCGAACTCCGCCCAATGGACCTCGAAATACGGAAGCGTCATCGCCTCGGGCTATGACATCTCGACAACGGACGGGATGAACGAAGCAGGGCTGGTGGCCAACGTCCTGTGGCTGGTCGAATCCTCCTACCCGGCCTACGACGGCAAGACGCCCGGCCTGACGCTTGCGGCCTGGGCGCAATACGCGCTCGACAACTTCGCCACCGTCCAGGAGGCGGTCGACACTTTGGCGAAAGAGCCCTTCACCGTCGTTACCGACAACGTTCCCGGCGAAGCCCGTCTGGCGACCCTGCACCTCTCGCTCTCGGATGCCGGCGGCGACAGCGCCATCATCGAGTACATCGACGGCAAGCAAGTCATCCACCACAGCCGCGACTACCAGGTCATGACCAACTCGCCGACCTTCGACAAACAGCTGGCGATGGAGGAATACTGGAAGCAGATCGGCGGGACGGTCATGCTGCCCGGCACGAACCGGGCATCCGACCGGTTTGCCCGGGCGGCTTTCTACGTCAACGCGATTCCCAAGACGGAAGATCCGCGGGAAACGATCGCCAGCGTCTTCAGCGTCATCCGCAACGTCTCGGTGCCCCTGGGTATCACCACGCCGGACCAGCCCAATATTTCCTCGACCCGCTGGCGCACCGTCGCCGACCACAAGCACAAGCGCTACTTCTTCGAATCGGCGCTGACGCCCAACGTCTTCTGGGTCGACCTGACGAAGCTGGATTTCTCGCGCGAAACCGGAAAAGTGATGAAACTCGACCTTGGCCCGAATCAGGCGAACATCTATTCGGGTATGGCCAACGGCGGGTTCAAGCAGGCGGCGCCTTTCAAATTCCTTGGGATCTGAATCGAGGCTCAAACTCTGCCCATAACAAACAAGCCCTCGGAAAGAGGGCTTGTTGTTTTGAAACTACGCCGGGAGCAACCGGCGTATTCCGCAAATTACAGCGGCGTGATCTTGGTCGCCTGGGGACCTTTGGGGCCCTGGCCAGAGACGAAGCTGACGCGCTGGTTTTCCTGCAGCGACTTGTAGCCGTTGCCCTGGATTTCGGAGAAATGCGCGAACAGGTCCTTGCCGCCGTTGTCCGGCATGATGAAGCCGAAGCCCTTTTCAGCGTTGAACCACTTGACGATACCGGTTTCCATAATTGTTTCCTTGATGGAGAGATGGGCTCATGCCCGGGACGAGACGATCAAGGAGGGACTAGAACAATTTATGGCGCATCATCGGACCGCACACAACCGCAGAAATCGCAACACTTGAAGATCTTTCGCCACTATCGGTCCTGAGGCTCCCGCCGTCAAGGCGTATCGTGTGTAACGAAACGCGGATCGCCATGGAGCCAAGCGGGCAATGGATGTGCAATCATCCTTCCGAAACCGCCACTCCCCGCCGCCCCCATGCTCCAGCCCCAGGCCCTTCGCTACTTCGCCGAAGTCGTCCGCACCGGCTCCTTGCGCCGGGCGTCCGAACTCTTCTTCGTCGCCCCCAGCGCCATCAGCCGCCAGATCGTGAACCTGGAGCAGGAACTGGGCGCGCCGCTGTTCGAGCGTTCGCCGCGCGGCATGCTGCCTACCGAGGCGGGGCGGATGCTGTTCGAGTTCGTCCGCGACAGCGACCATCGCATCGAGCGCATCCGCTCGGATCTGCACGACCTGACCGACCTGCGGCGCGGTACGGTCCGGCTGGCGGTGATCGAGGCCGTGACCGGGGATTTCCTGCCGGCGCTGATGACGCGTTTCAGCGCTTCCTACCCGGGCATCGATTTCCACGTGGAGGTATGCGGCACGCACCAGATCGCCGACCGGGTGGTCGAGGAGTCGGCCGAGATCGGGCTGGCGTTCGACGTGCTGAGCCGCGAGGACCTGGTGCTGCAAGGCCGGCTGGCGCAGCCGTTGCAGGTGATCTGCCGTCCGTCGCATCCGCTGGCGCGCCGCAAGTCGCTGCGCATGGCGGATCTTGCCGGCGAGCGGATGGTGTTGCCCGACGAGACCTTCGGCACCCGCTATCTGATCGATCACGCCGCCGCGCGGGCCGGCGTCGCGCTGTCGGTTCATTGCGTGGCCAATTCGCTGCAATTGCTCAAGACGCTGGTGGCGGGGTCGGATGTGATCTCGTGCATGCCGCCGCTGACGTTCGCGAATGAAGAAGCGGCCGGGCTGCTGGCCGGGGTGCCGGTTTCGGACAAGTCGTGCCGGCAGGCCAGCCTGGACATCATTACGGCGCGCCATCACAAGCTCTCGGCCGCGGCCCGGGCTTTTCTCGAGCCCCTGCTGGGGATGTGCAAGGGGCGGTGATCTCACCCCGAGTGTTCTGTTTTTCAGAATGCTGCCATCACTTTTTCCCGCTTCCGTGTGACAGTCCCGCCGCGTTTAATGAAAGCACTTTCATGGAACGCCTGGAGCCTGCCGCATGACCCTAGAGAAAATCCTGTCTCCCTATGACGGCAGCGTGGTGGGCGAAATGCCGGTTGACGGCCCCGCCGACGTGGAGCAGGCCATAGGCCGGGCGCAGCGCGCCTTCGAGATCATGCGCAAGCTGCCGCGTTTCGCGCGCGCCGACATCCTGGCGCGGGCGGCGGAACTGCTGAAGGCGCGCCGGGACGAGTTCGTGCGCACCATCGCGGCCGAGGCGGGCAAGCCGCTGTTCGATGCGCGCGGCGAGGTGTCGCGGGCGATCTTCAACCTGACCAACGCGGCGGCGGAGGCCCGGCTCCAGCATGGCGACGAGGTGCCGCTGGACGCGGACGCCGGGGTGTTCGAGTACCAGACCACGGACGCCGATGGCCGTCCGGCTTCGCTGGCGGACCTGGACCACGCGGCGCTGGCGTCGATGCGCCGCCGCGTGGGGATCGCGCGCCGCTTTCCGATCGGGACGATCCTGGCCATCGCGCCCTTCAATTTCCCGCTGAATCTGGTGATGCACAAGGTCGCCCCGGCGATCGCGGTGGGCAACAGCGTGGTGCTCAAGCCGGCGCCCCAGACACCGCTGACCGCGCTGCTGCTGCAAAAGCTGCTGGCCGACGCGGGGCTGCCCGCAGGCGCGCTGGAGGTCGTCCATTGCCCGGTGGACCTGGCCGAGGCCATGGTGCGCGACGAGCGCTTCGCGATGGTGACCTTCACTGGCAGCGCCAAGGTAGGCTGGCACATCAAGGCCATCGCCGGCCGCAAGAAGGTGGCGCTGGAACTGGGCGGCAACGGCGCGGTGATCGTGGCCGAGGATGCGGACCTGGACCTGGCCGCCGCGCGCTGCGTGCGGGGCGGGGTGGTGTACGGCGGCCAGTACTGCATAGGGGTGCAGCGCATCCTGGTGCAGGAGTCGGTGGCCGATGCCTTCATCGAGAAGCTGGTCGCGAAGGTCGAGGCCTGCCGCGTGGGCAATCCGATGGAAGAGGGCGTCGACGTCGGCCCGGTGATCGACGAGAACTCGGCCCGGCGCATCCAGTCGTGGGTGGACGAGGCCTTGGCGCAGGGCGCGCGCGTGCTGGCGGGCGGTTCGCGCGAACGCGCGGTGGTCATGCCGACGGTACTGACCGACACGCGGCCCGGTATGAAGGTGGAGGACGAGGAGATCTTCGGGCCTGTCGTCACCGTGAATCGCTACCAGGATTTCGACCAGGCCGTGCGGCGTGCCGCCGATTCGAAGTACGGACTGCAGGGCGGCATCTTCACGCAGGACCTACGCCGCGCGTTCCGCGCGATCGAGGACTGGGAGGTCGGCGGCCTGATGATCAACGACGTGCCCATCTACCGTATCGACAACATGCCCTTCGGCGGGTGGAAGGAGTCCGGCACCGGCCGCGAAGGCACGCGCTACGCCATGGACGAGATGTCCGAGATCCGCCTGATGGTCATCAACTACGCCTGATTTTCCCTTGCCGCACAGACGCCAGGAGCCTGTCCATGAAACGCTTGACCGTATTCTTCGGGATCGCTGCCTTTGCCTTGCTGTCGGGCGCCGCCCGCGCCGACACCTATCCCGCCAAGCCCATCAAGATGCTGGTGCCGTTTCCCGCGGGTGGCACGGTGGATTTCTTCGCCCGCACGGTGGGCCCGCGGCTGGCCGAGGCGCTGGGCCAGCCGGTGTTGATCGAGAACCGCGCGGGCGCGGGCGGCAACATCGCGGCCGAGGCGGTGGCCAAGTCGCCGGCCGACGGCTACACGCTGCTGATGGGGTCCGAGATCGTCTCGATCAACATCACGCTGTACGAGAAGCTGGGCTACGACCCGGTGAAGGACCTGGAGCCGGTGGTGCTGGTCGGCACCGTGCCCAACATCCTCTTGGTCAGCCCCTCGCTGCCGGTCAAGACCACGCAGGAACTGATCGCGTATGCCAGGTCGGGCAAGAAGATGTCGTATGCGTCCACGGGCCTGGGCACCTCCAGCCAGTTGTCGTCCGAGCTGTTCAAGTCGGTGGCCGGCATCGACGTGCTGCACGTGCCGTACAAGGGCGGGGCGCCGGCCATCGTGGATCTGGCCGGCGGCCAGGTCGAGATGATGTTCGTGAACATGCCCACCGGGCTGCCCATGGTCAAGGGCGGCAAGGTGCGCATCCTGGCGGTCACCAGCGCGCAGCGCGCGCCGCAGGTGCCGGACGTGCCCACCATCGCCGAGACCCTGCCGGGCTTCGAGACCGCGGCGTGGTCCGCCATCTACGCGCCCGCCGGCACGCCCCGGGCGGTGATCGACAAGCTGAACGCGGCCATGGTGAAGATCCTGCAGATGCCCGACGTGAAGGCGGCGCTGGCCGAGCAGGGCGCCGTGCCGGCCGGCGGCACGCCGCAGGCCCTGGGCGAGTTCACGAAGTCGGAGATCGTCAAATGGGCAAAGATCATCAAGGCGTCCGGCGCCAAGATATAGTCCGTCGATCCATCCCCGCCACGAGGCTCCGCATGTCCCAACCTTCTCTTCGCATCGCCGTCGGCGACTACGACCGCACTCGCGCCCTGGTCGACGGCAGTGTCGGCGTCCAGGGCTTCGAGACCCGGTTCGCGACCGGCGACCTCGAGGCCATCTTCTCGCAGGCTTTCCAGACCGCCGAGTACGAGGTCACCGAGCTGTCGTTCAGCAATTTCCTGATCGCCAGCGTACGCGGCGGCTGCCCTTATGTGGCCTTGCCCATTTTCCCGTCGCGCTCGTTTCGCCACTCGGCCATCTACGTGCGGGCCGGCAGCGGCATCGCCACGCCGGCCGACCTGGCCGGCAAGCGCATCGGTCTGCGCGAGTATTCCAACACGGTGGCGCTGGTCGCGCGCGGCATGCTGTCGGACGAGTACGGTTTCGATCCGGGCCGTTGCGAATGGTTTGCCGGCGACGTGGACCACGTGGAGCGGGACACGATCGATCCGCGCAACTGGCCCGAGGGAGTGAAGATCCAGGCCGTGCAGGGCCGCACGCTGTCGTCGATGATGGAGGCCGGCCAGCTCGATGCGCTGATCGCCTATACGCCGCCGGTGGCCTTCGGCCGCGCGGGCGCGGGCCGGCTGTTTCCCGACTGGCGCGACGTGGAAAAGGACTACTACGCGCGCACGCGGCGCTTTCCCATCATGCACGTGATCGCGCTGCGGCGCGACGTGGCCGAGGCGAACCCCGGCCTGCCCAAGGCCCTGCTGGCCGCGTTCAACCAGGCCAAGCAGGTGGCGCAGGACCGCCTGGCCATCCACCAGGCGCTGCCCATCATGCTGCCGTGGATGCAGGCCGAGGCCGAGAGCACGCAGGCGCTGATGGGGCAGGACTTCTGGCCCTACGGCTTCGAGGCCAATCGCGACATGATCGAGACGCAGATCCGCTGGTCGCACGAGCAGGGGCTCATCCCGCGCCGGCCGGACATGGGCGAGCTCTTCCTGGGGGAATGAGCCGGCGGCCGGCCTTCGAGAACGCCGCGAGGGTTCGTACTAGAATGGACTGACGTCCTCTTGACGAACGGCTGACGGCGATGGCCTTGAATCGTTCGACCTCGGAAGCGCCGGCAAGCCCCGGCCGGCGGATCGCCGACTATGGCTTGATCGGCAACATGATCTCGGCCGCGCTGGTGGGCCGCGACGGCTCCATCGACTGGCTCTGCCTGCCGCGATTCGATTCGCCGGCATGTTTCGCATCGCTTCTGGGAACCTCGGAAAACGGCCGCTGGCGCATCGCGCCGGTGGGAGCGCCGGTGTGCAGCCGCCGGCGCTATCTTCCCGGAACGGCGGTCATCGAGACGACGTTCGAGACCGCAGACGGCGCCGTGGAACTGATCGACTTCATGCCGCTGGCCGACGACGAGGAGCGCAGCGACATCGTCCGCATCGTGCGCGGCAAGCGTGGGCGCGTGTCCGTGGAAATGGAGCTGGTCCTGCGCTTCAACTACGGGCTGGTGGTGCCCTGGGTCCGGCGGCGCGACTACGGCCTGAGCGCGGTGGCCGGCCCCGATGCGGTCGAGCTGCATACGCAGGCGCCGCTGGAAGGGCGGAACATGAAGACCGTTTCGCGCTTCGAGGTCGAGGAAGGGCAGAGCGTGCCGTTCACGCTGTCCTACCACCGGTCGCACCAGACGCCGCATTTCGTGCCCGACCGCGAAGAGGCGTTGAAATACACCGTGAGCTGGTGGCAGGAATGGTCGAAGCGCTGCGCCTTCGATCCAGCCCGCGAAGGTTGGCGGGACGCCGTGGTGCGTTCCCTCATCACGCTCAAGCTGCTGACATTCCGGCCTACAGGCGGGATCATCGCGGCACCGACCACGTCGCTGCCCGAGACTCCCGGCGGTGGCAGGAACTGGGACTATCGCTACTGCTGGCTGCGCGACTCCGCGCTCACGCTCTATGCCCTGCTGAATGCGGGTTATCGCGAGGAGGCCGAAGCGTGGCGGCGCTGGCTGCTGCGCAGCATCGCCGGGCAGCCGAATCAGTTGCGGATCATGTACGGGCTGGCGGGCGAACGGTGGCTACCGGAGCATGAGATTCCCTGGCTGGCCGGATATGGCGGCAGCCGGCCCGTGCGCATCGGCAACGGCGCGGCCGAGCAGGTGCAGCTCGACATCTTTGGCGAAGTGCTGGACACGCTGCATACGGCGCGGGAGGGCGTCCTTGCCGCGGCACCCGATGCCTGGCAGTTGCAGAAGGTCATGCTCGAGCACCTGGTCGACATCTGGCGCAAGCCGGACCAGGGCATCTGGGAAATGCGGGGACCGGCGCGGCATTTCACGCATTCGAAACTCATGTGCTGGGTGTCGTTCGACCGCGCCGTCAAGGCCGTGGAACGATACGGGCTGGACGGCCCCGTCGATCGATGGCGCCAGGAGCGCGACGCCATCCATGCCGAGATCTGCGCCAAGGGTTTCGATCCGCGGATCGGCAGCTTCGTCCAGTCCTACGGTTCGACGGCGCTCGATGCGAGCCTGCTGCTGTTTTCCCAGGTCGGCTTTCTTCCCGATGATCATCCCCATATCCTGGGGACCGTGGAAGCGGTCGAACGGGATCTGCTGCAGGACGGATTCGTGCTCCGCTATCGCCCCGCGCGCACCGTCGATCCCTGCAAGCAGCCCGAGGGTACCTTCCTGGCCTGTTCGTTCTGGCTGGCCGACGCCTACGTCATGTCCAAACGCATGGACAAGGCCCAGGCGCTGTTCGAGCGGCTGCTGTCGGTGCGCAACGACCTCGGCCTGCTGGCGGAGGAATACGACCCGGCGTCGGGGGTGTTGCTCGGTAATTTCCCTCAGGCTTTTTCGCACGTGGGCCTGGTCAATACCGCTTTCAACCTGGTGCGGGCCGCCGGGCCGGCGCGCCAGAGAGCCGCGCGTACCGGGCCGGGTTTTTCCTCGCCAGGCCCCCATTCCTCCGCGCACCACTATTAGTCTCCCGCATACAGGGAATGACCGCCTTCTATTGGACGCGGGCCGATAGGAGCGCCTATCTTTCGTCTCCAAGAGGCGGCGCATGCCGCCCCCACAAGCATCCACCGAAGTGGAGCAGGAGACGACATGAGCCGGAACCAGCGGCCAATACGCAGCGGCATGGGCCGCAGCACCCCCGAACGCATTTTCGTCCAGGGCCTGGACCTGGCCCGGGACATCATCGGTACCCTCAACTTCGGCGACATGGCGTATCTGGAACTGACCGGACGCCTGCCCGACGCGCGGCAGTCCCGGGTATTCAACGCCATCCTCGTCACCCTGGTCGAACACGGCATGACGCCCATGGCCATCGTCGCGCGGCTGACCTACCTGGGGGCTCCGGAGTCCTTGCAGGCCGCGGTGGCCGCGGGGCTGTGCGGGATGGGAACCACGTTCGCGGGTACGGCGGAAGGCGCGGCGCGGATGCTGGAGTCCGCCTGGGCCGCCACGCCGGAGGGTTCGCCGCGGGAGTTGGCGCGCGAAGTGGTCGCGGATTTCCGCAACCGCAAGCAGTCCGTTCCGGGTATCGGCCACAACCTGCACAAGCCCGTTGATCCGCGCACAAGCCGTCTGTTCCAGGTCGCGGCCGAAGAGGGCCATGCCGGCCGCTATGTCGATTTGATGCGCGCCATCGGCCAGGAAGCCGAAGCGGCGTATGGCAAGAGCCTGCCCGTCAATGCCACCGGCGCCATCGGCGCGCTGTGCTGCGAGCTTGGGATCTCCTGGCGCGCGGCGCGCGGGATCGCGGTCATGGGCCGGGCAGTGGGGCTGGTCGGCCATCTGGTCGAGGAGCAGGCGAATCCGGTCGCCGCCGAGATCTGGCTGCGCACCGAGGAAGAAGCTGGCGAACATGACACGCCGCCCGCGGGCGGACGACAAGGAGGGTGACATGCGGCGACTATCGATGCAATGGCTGGCGGTTGCGGTGGCGGGCCTGGCCGGGTGGGGGCCGGCCACCGCGCATGCGGAGTGGCCCGACAAGCCCATCCGCTTCATCGTGCCTTATCCGGCGGGAGGCGGCACCGACATCGTGGCGCGCGCCGTCGGCAAGAAGATGGCGGAGAACCTGGGCCAGCCCGTCATCATCGAGAACCGGCCCGGGGCCAGCACCATCATCGGGACCGAGGCGGTGGCCCGGGCCGAGGGGGACGGCTACACGATCGGCCTGGTGACGGATTCCCACGCGTTGAACCCGATCTTCTTCGGGCAGAAGCTGTCCTACGACTCGGTCAAGGATTTCGCGCCGGTCAGCCAACTGGTCTTCGTGCCTTTCATCCTGGTGGCCAATCCCAAGGCGCAGGTGTCCACCGTGCAGGAGCTGATCGCCGCCGCCAAGGCCCGGCCCGGGAAGATCACCTATGCCTCCATCGGCAACGGTACGCCGCACTATCTGGCCATGGAGTGGGTGAAGGCGCTGGCCGACATCGATCTGACCCATGTTCCCTACAAGGGGGTCGCTCCGGCCTTGGCCGATGTGGTGGGCGGACAGGTGGACGTGATGTTCACCGGCATGTCCTCGGGCGTGCCGCACATGCGTTCGGGCCGGCTCAAGGGGCTGGCCGTCTCGGGCAAGGAGCGGTCGGCGATCGCGCCGGAGATCCCCACCGTGGCCGAGTCCGGCCTGAAGGAGTTCTCCTTCATGACCTGGTACGGGGTGGTGGCGCCGGCGTCCACGCCGCCGGGGATCGTGGGGCGCTTGAGCAAAGAGATCCGCAAGGCGCTGGAGAGCCCCGAGGTCAAGGAACAGTTCGTGAAGCTGGGCGTGGAAGGGGCGCCATCCACGCCGGAGGAGTTCGGTGCCTTCCTGCAAAGGGAATCGGCGCACTACCAGCACATCATCAAGTTGACCGGCGCAAAGGGCGAATAGTGGAATTGACTCAGGAACAACGGCTGATCCGGGACACGGTCCATGCGCTGGCAAGCGAACGGTTCGCGCCGGGCGCGGCGGCGGCCGACCGGCAGTATCGGCCTCCGCTCGACAACCTGAAGGTGCTGGCCGGCCACGGCTATACCGGCATCTTTCTGCCCGAATGCTATGGCGGGACGGGGCTGGGGCTGCTGGAGACGGTGCTGGTGGTGGAGCAACTGGCGCGTTCCTGCGCCAACACGGCCATGCTGTATTCCTGCACCGACGGCGCGACGCCGCGAGCCATCCTGCACATCGGATCCGAACCGCTCAGGCAGCGCTATCTGCCTGCCTTCGCCCAGGCGCAGCGGTATGCGGCCTGGAGCATGTCGGAGGCGAATGCGGGCTCCGACGTCGGCAATGTCCAGACCCGCGCCGTCAGCGACGGCCAGCATTACGTGATCAACGGCAGCAAGCTCTGGTGCACCGCCGCCCAGGTGGCCGACGTGTTCCTGGTCCTGGTTCGGCTGACCGACGAGCCCGGCATGAAGGGCGTGGGGGCGGTGCTGGTCGAGCGCGGCACACCCGGGTTTTCGGTGGGCAAGCATCTGGATCTGCTGGGCTTGCGCGGGACGGGCATGGCCGAACTGGTCTTCCAGGACTGCCGCGTGCCGGCCGAGAACCTGCTCCTGCCGGCGGGACGGATGAAGGACCTGCTGCAGGTGCTGGACGCCGATCGCATCACCGGCAACCCTCCCATCTGCCTGGGGTTGGCCCAGGCGGCGTTGGGCCATGCCGTCCAGCATCTGAAGGACCGTGCCCAGTTCGGCCGCCCGCTTGCGGAGAACCAGGGATTGCAGTGGAAGCTGGCCGACATGGCGATGGACATCGAGGCGGCGCGCGCGCTGGTGTACGGGGCCGCGCAGGCCATTGACCAGGGGCGGCAGTCGGTGGCGCAGGTTTCCATCGCCAAGACCTATGCCAACGAGATGGCGGTGCGCGTGACCAACCAGGCCATGCAGCTTGCCGGCGCATACGGGCTGTCGGAGGAATATCCCTTCGAGCGCTACTTCCGCGACGCGCGCGGCATGTCCATTGGCTACGGAACGACCGAGATCCATAGAAATTCCATCGCGCGGGAGCTGCTCAAGGGCAGCTACCTCGTCTGACGCCTGACGCGCAGGAGGACCATGATGTCAGAAGCAAAGACCACCATCGACGCCGGCGACGGGCGCGGTTTCGCCGCCTATGTCAGTCGGCCGGAGAAACCGAACGGCCACGCCGTGATCGTCCTGCAGGAGATATTCGGCGTGACCGATGCGATACGCGGCGTGGCCGATCGCTATGCGGCCGAAGGCTATCTCGCGCTGGCGCCCGACCTTTATTGGCGCATCGAGCCCGGCATCGAGCTGAGCCATGCCAAGGCCGACATCGAGCGCGCGTTCCAGTATCTGGAGCGGTTCGACGAAGAGGCGGGCCTGGCCGACATCGGCAGGGTTGCCGCGCACATTCGTGCGATGCCGGGCTTCCGGGGCCGCGTGGCGGTGGTGGGCCTGTGCCTGGGAGGAAAGCTGGCATTCCGCTGCGCTGCCAGGCTGGAGGTCGATGCGGCGGCCGTGTTCTATGGCGTGGGGGTGGAGGATCATCTGGACGAGGCGGCCGCCTTGCGCTGCCCGGTGGTGCTGCACTACGGCGACCAGGACCGCTACGCGTCCGCCCAGGCGCAGGCCAGGATCGAAGCTGCGCTGCCACCCACGGCGGGCGGAGGCTTTTACCGATATCCCGGGGTCGGTCACGGTTTCTACACACGGGGCGAACCGGAGGCGGCCGCGCTGGCCCACGATCGGACCACGGCGTTCCTGCGGACTGCCTTGGGGGCAGGCAATCGATGAAAGTCCTTCAAGGGATCCGGGTGCTCGACCTGGGGAATTTCATTACCGCGCCGCTGGCCGGCATGTCGCTGGCCGAACTGGGGGCGGACGTCGTGAAGATCGAGCGGCCGGGCAGCGGCGACCCGTTTCGCGCATTCAAGGGGGGGCTCTACAGTCCCCAGTTCCAGGCGCACAACAGGAACAAGCGCAGCCTGGCGCTGGACTACACCCGCCCCGAGGGGCGGGCCGTGCTGGACAAGCTGGTCGAGGATGCCGACGTGCTGCTCCTGAACATGCGTCCGGGCGTGGAGGAGCGGCTGGGCCTGGGCGCCGAGCGTCTGCGTCGGCTCAATCCCCGCCTTGTTTATTGCGCCATCACGGGCTTCGGCGCCAGCGGCCCCTATGCCGGCCGGCCAGCCTACGACAACGTGGGGCAGGCCGTCTCGGGATGGCTGTCCATGTTCCACCGCGGCGAGGACCCGCGGGTGGCCGGCCCCGCGGTGTCCGATGCCGTGACGGGCATCTACGCCTGCCTGGGGATCTTGGGCGCGCTGGTGGAGCGGGCATCGACCGGCCAGGGGCGCAAGGTCGAGGTCAACATGCTTGAGGCGATGATCGCCATGGCCTGCGAGCCGCTGGGTTCGATGCTGGCAACGGGCCAGCCGCCCAGCCTGTACGGACGGGCGGCCATGTCGCAGTCGTACATCCTGACCTGCCAGGACGGGCGCCGCATTGCCCTGCATCTTTCGTCGCCCGCCAAGTTCTGGCGCGGCCTGGTCCAGGCGATCGACCGCCCGGACCTGCTCGCGGCCTATCCTGCGCGCCACGACCGCGTGGAACGCTACGACGAGCTGGCGCGCACGCTGGCCGAGGTGTTCGCACAGCGGGAGCGGGAGTACTGGCTGCCTCGGCTCGAAGCCCATGACGTTCCGTTCACCCCGGAACGAACGTTGGGTGAACTGGACGAGGATCCGCAGGTGCGTCACCTGGGCGTCTTCTACACGCAGCAGCATCCGCGCCACGGCACGCTGCGCGCCGCGCATCGCGCGATCCGTTACGACGGCGACCACGACAGCAATTTCCTGCCTCCGCCCGACCTGGGCGAGCACACGGAAGAAGTCTTGCGGGAGGCAGGTTTTTCCGAAGCCGCCATGACCGAGCTCAGGCAGGCCCGAATCATCTAACGCGGATCTTTCCGCACGAAGGGGATGACGATGAAGTTGGCACGCTTCACGGGGGCGCTGTGCGCGCTGGGCCTGGCGGTTGCCGCCGGCCAGGCGGGCGCGGCCGGGTGGCCGGATCGGCCGGTACGCATCGTCGTCTCGTCGGGGGCGGGCGGAACCGCCGACATCGTCGCCCGCCTGCTCGCGCAAAAACTGGAGGCAGCCTTCGGCCAGCCGTTCATCGTCGAGAACAAGCCGGGGGCGGGCGGGCATGTGGGCGCGGCCCAGGTGGCCCGTTCGCCGGCGGACGGCTACGTATGGCTGATGAGCGGTAGTCCGACGCACTCGGTCGGGCCGCATCTGTACAAGAACCTTCCGTATGACCCGATGCGCGACGTGCCGCCCGCCGCCATGGTCGCCATTGCGCCGAACCTGCTGGTCGTCAATCGCGAACTGCCCGTGCGATCGGTGGCGGAACTCGTCGCGCTGGCGCGCGAGAAGCCCGATGAGCTGACCTATTCGTCGGCCGGCAACGGCACGTCGGGACACCTGGCGGGGGCCTTGTTGCAGAGCATGGCCGGAGTTCGCTTCAAGCACGTGCCGTACAAGACCGGACCGGACGCGGTGACGAGCGTCATCGCCGGCGACGTCTCCATGACCTTCTTTACCGTGCCTGCCGTGATGAAGCAGGTGCAGGCGGGCCGCCTGCGCGCGCTGGCCGTGACGTCGAGCGCACGGACGTCGCTCGCTCCCGATCTGCCCACGGTAGCCGAGGCAGGCTATCCGGGATTCGATGTGCTGGGCTGGTACGCCCTGTTCGCGCCCAAGGATACGCCCACGCAGATCGTCGACCGCTTGAGTGCGCAGGTCGAGCGCATCCTGGCCCAGGCCGACGTGCGTGAAAGACTCCAGCAGCTGGGCGCGGAACCGCACTACCTCGATGCCAAAGACCTGACCGCTTACGTCGCGGCCGAATCGCCGAAGTGGAAGGCGCTGATCGAGGCGTCGGGCGCAAGGGTGGACTGATGGACGGGAGCCGTCGGGCCGAGCGCATCGTGCGCTGGGAGGTGTTCGTCCGCAGCCTTGCCTATGGACGCGAGGTCCGCTGGAGCGACATGACCGAGGCGGTCGCGCAGTTCGTGATCCTGCGCATCGAGACCGAGTCCGGCGCGGCGGGGGCGGCCGAGGTCGTGGTCAAGCCGACGTGGGTCGGCGCCACGGCAGCCAGTCTCGTCGCCACGCTGCGCGAGGTGTTCGAGCCCTTGGTCCGGCAAACGGGATTGTCAGGTCCGCAGCCATTGCGCGGCGTACTCGATGCCATCCCGGGAAACACCGTCGCCAAGGCGTTGATCGACAACGCATGCTGGGACTGGGAAGCGTCCCGCCAGGGGCGGCCATTGTGGCGGTTGTGGCAAGGGCGGTCCGAGGTCGAACTGTCCTGGGCCGTTACCCGGCAGGCGCCCGACGCCATGGCGCGCGAGGCCGCCGCGATGGTGCAGGCCCATGGTTTCCGGACCCTGAAGATCAAGGGAGGGCAGGGGCTGCATCTGGACCGGGCCAGCCTGGCGGCGGTACGCCGGGAACTGGGCGATGCCACGCGCCTGTATGTGGATGCCAATGGCGCCTATCCGTTCGAAGAAGCCGCGGACTACGTGCGGGTCATGGCGCAGGAAGGCGTGGAGGTCGTGGAAGATCCTTCGCCCTTGTCCCCGGATGGCGCGTTCCAGGCCCTGCAGCGGGACGCGGGCCTGCCGCTGCTGGTCGATTTCGGGATGGCCTCGACGCGGGACGCCCGGCTTTTCCTGGAGCGCGGCGCTGGCATCCTGAGCGCGAAACCGGGGCGCTTCGGCCTTTCGGATGCGCAGGCGATGCGCGATCTTGCCGCCCGGGCACGGGCCGGCACGGTAGCGGGCCTCATGGGCGAGAGCGCCATGGGCACGTGGAGCGGCCTGCAGTTCGCCGCGACGCTGCCGGCGGGCTCGCTACCCGCTGAGCTGAGCTGGTTCCTGTCCATGCGGGAGCAGTACGTCGGGCACGTGCCGGCGATCGTCGACGGCGTGGTGGCCCTGCCCGAGACGCCGTCCGTTGCGGAGCTCGTGGACTGGGAAGCCATGAAAGATTTCAAGGTGCCGTCATGAGCGATATCCGGAGGGGCATGCATGCCATCGCCTATGACGAACTGGTCGTGGGCGAGCGCTACGAGGGAAGCGCCCGCACGTTGACGCAGACCGATCTTTCCCTGGCCTGCATGTTGAGCGGAGACTGGCACCCCATACACGCCGACGTCGAGTTCTGCCGTGCGGCAGGCATGCCGGGGCCGATGTTCCAGGGCCCCTACGGCATCCTGCTGGCGATGGGCATGGCGACGCAACTGCCCGCGTTCGCGGATCCGGTGGTCGGCGCGATCGGCCTGGCCGATTGGCGATACCGGCGGCCGTTGCGGGTGGGGCACACGGTGCGCGTCCGGGCGACGATCAGCGGCAAACGGGTGACTTCCGATGGCCTGCGGGCGGTGGTGGACAGGCGGTTCGAGCTGCTCGGCCCGGACGGGGAGTTGTTTCAGGAAGGGCATGGAGGAACCATGCTGCGGCTCTCATCCAGGGGGGAACAATCATGATTCTCGGCGACATCGTCGACCACAACGCACGCTGTCTGCGCGACCATCCGGCCTTTCTTTTCGAAGGCCGCGCCATCACGCACGGGGAGTTCGGGCAAAGGGTCAGGCGGCTCGGCAATGCATTGCTCGCCCAGGGCCTGGCGCGTGGCGACCGCATTGCGATCCTGGCCCAGAACTGTCCCGAGTACATGGAAATGTACTGTGTGGCGGGCCTGTGCGGATTCATCGCGGTCGGGATGAACTACCGGCTGTCGGCGGCGGATCAGGCGGCCATCCTGCGTGATTGCGCTCCCGCCCTGCTGGTCTATGACCCGGAGTACGAGGACCGGGTGCGGGAACTGCGCACCGCCTTGCCTGCGCAGGCCCGGATCATGAAATTGGGCGGCGACGCGGGCGATTCGGGCTACGAGGCGGCCATCGCCCGCGCGGACGCCGCGCCGCCGCCGCTGCGCGCCCGGGACGATGACACGGTGTTCCTGATCTATACCAGCGGCACCACCGGCGCCGCCAAGGGGGTCATGCTGGGCAACGCCGGGCAGGTGGAGCAGGCCCGCATGCTGGCGCTGTCGCACGGCGCGCAGCCCGCGGATCGCATGCTCATCGTCATGCCCGCCTATCACATAGGGGGCACCACCGAGTTGCTCAGCTACCTGATCTGCGGCGCGACGATCGTGCTGCACCGCCGGTTCGACGCACGCGAGATCCTGGACAGCATGGCGCGCCATCGCGTGACGGCCGCCCACTTCGCGCCGATCATGATCCAGGCCCTGCTGGACGAGCAGGAAAGGCAGGCCGTGGATCTGTCCAGCCTGAACACGGTCTGCTATGCCTCCGCGCCGATGTCGGTGGCGCTGTCCCGGCGGGCGCATCGCGCGCTTGGCCGGATCTTCATGCAGGTCTATGGGATGACCGAGCACGGGCCCGGCAGCGCGCTCCTGAAACACCAGCACGAGCCGGAGGGAAACTCGGCGCAGGCTGGCCGCATGGCGTCGGCCGGCCAGCCGATACCCGGAGTGGAGATCCGGATCGTCGACGAGCAGGGCCGGGAACAGGAACAGGGGGACATCGGGGAAATCGCGATGCGCTCGGCCGCCATCATGCAAGGCTATTGGGGCAAGCCGGCGGAGACCGCGGCGGCGCTCGACGGCGGGTGGATGAAGACGGGCGATCTCGGCTACTTCGACGAGGACCACTACCTGTTCATCGTCGATCGCAAGAAGGACATGATCATCTCCGGCGGCGAAAACATCTATTCGCGGGAAGTGGAGGAGGCGTTGCTGCTTCACCCCGCGGTCCTGGAGGCGGCGGTGATCGGCGTGCCCGACGAGAAGTGGGGGGAGTCGGTGAAGGCTTTCGTCGCCCTGAAGGCAGGCGGGCAGGCCGACGAGCGCACGCTGATCGAACATTGCCGCCAGCGGCTCGCCAGCTACAAGAAGCCGCGCAGCATCGAATTCATGGCTGCGCTGCCACGCCTGCCGAGCACGAACAAGATCGACAAGAAGGCATTGCGCGCGCCGTACTGGGCAAACAAGGCCAGGCAGGTCGCCTGAGCAGACAGACCAAGGAGACGAACATGAACGTACGCAGGATTCTCGCGCGCGTTGCCGCGCTGGTAGGGTGCGCGGCAGCCGGAGCGGCGCATGGCGAGGCGTTTCCCGCCAGAATGGTACGCATCATCGTGCCCTTCACCGCCGGCGGCCTGGCCGATGTCGTGGCGCGGGGCGTCGCCCAGGAACTGACGACCCGCTGGTCGCAGCCGGTCATCGTCGAGAACAAGCCCGGCGCCAACACCATCATCGCCGCCGAACACGTGGCCCGGGCGGCACCGGATGGCTATACGCTGCTGATGGCCAACGACCCGACGCTCTCCTCCAACCAGTATCTCTATCGCAAGCTTTCCTACGATCCGGTCAAGGATTTCGTGCCGGTGGTCAATCTCGTGCAGACGCGGGAAATCCTGCTGGCGAGCAGGAAGTCCGGACTGGCCAGCGTGGAGGCGCTCGTGGTACGCGCCAAGGCGCGTCCGGGAGAGGTGACCTACGGCTCGTATGGCGTGGGAAGCAAGGCACAGCTCGATGCCGAGACCTTTTCTTCGCTGGCGGGCATCCGGATGAATCACGTTCCCTACAAGGGCGTCGCCGACGTCATGGCCGCCCTCGTCGGCGGCCAGATCGACGTGGCATGGGTAGGCGTGCCGCCATCCATTCCCATGGTCGAGGGAGACAAGGTCAGGCTGCTGGCGGTCGCGGCGCCGCGGCGGATCGCCGCTTTTCCCGCCGCGCCGACGTTCGCGGAACTGGGGTTTCCGAAGATGGTTTCGCAAGCCTGGTTCGGACTGGTCGCGCCCAGGGACACGCCGGACGGCATCGTGAGCAGGATCGCCGCCGACGTGTCGGCCGTCGTCTCGCAGCCGGCTTTCCTGGACAAGTACGTGACGGGCGTCGGGCTCGAGCCGTTGAACCAGGGACCCGAGGAGTTCGGGCGTTTCCTGGCCCGCGACAGGGCCGAGTACGAGGCGAGCATCCGCAATGCCAAGGTGAAACTGGACTAGCTGGAGAAGACCGATGGATTTCGAGCTGGAACCGGAACTGCGCATGCTGCGCGACGCCGTGCGCCGTTTCGTGGAAAAGGAGTTGTTGCCGCTGGAGGGAAGCTACGCCAACGAGCATGACATTCCCGACGACGTCCGGCAGCGGCTGCAGGACAAGGCCAAGGACCTGGGCTTCTGGGCCTTCGACCTGCCGGAAGAGGTGGGAGGAGGCGGGGTCGGCGTGGTCGGCATGTGTGTCGTGTTCGAGGAACTGGCCCGGTGCAACGTGCCGTCGTTCCGCGCTCCCACGGTGCTGACGCCTTACCTGGGGCCGGTATTGTTCCATGGCAGCCAGGAGCAGAAAGAGGCGTACCTGCTGCCCGTTGCCCGGGGAGAGAAACGTACCTGTTTCGCGCTGACCGAACCGGGAGCGGGATCGGATCCCTCCGGCATGCGGACGACCGCGGTCGCCGACGGCGGTCACTTCGTCCTCAACGGCGCCAAGATCTTCATCACCGGCGCCGACAAGGCGGATTTCGCGCAGGTGTTCGCGCGGACCATCAAGGACGGGCAGGAACTGGGCATCAGTTGCTTCCTGGTCGATCGTGACACGCCGGGGATGCGGCTGGGCCAGAGCTTCGAGCTGATGTCGCCGGACCGGCCGTGGGAACTGCTATTCGACAATGTCCGGGTCCCGGCGGACCGGATGGTGGGCACGGCGGGCCAGGGCTGGGAGCTGGCGCGCGAGTTCCTCGACATGGGCCGCCTCATCCACGGCCCGAAAGCGCTGGGCCGCGCGCAGCGGGCCCTGGACATGGCGATCGCCTATGCCAACGAACGCAGTACGTTCGGGCAGCCCCTGGCCCGGCGCCAGGCCATCCAGTGGATGATCGCCGATTCCATGGTGGAACTCCATGCCGCCAGGTCCATGGTGCTGCATGCGGCATGGAAGGCCGACCGCGGACTGGACTATCATCTCGAGGCGTCGGCGGTGAAGCTCTACGCGGACGAAATGTTGATACGCGTCGTCGACCGGGCCATCCAGATCCACGGCGGCTTGGGGTTGTCCCGCGAATTGCCGCTGGAACTCATGTATCGAGATGCGCGCAGCCGCACCATTACCGAGGGTTCTTCCGAAATGCAGCGGATGATCATTGCGTCGGGAGCGCTGTCCGGCCGGTACGGAGCCAATCGCTTCGAGACTTGAACAGGCCGTGTTGCCGCCAGCGATCGATCGCATTCCACGGAGGGCGGCAATGAACATCGAGAGCATCGATCTGAACCTGTTGGTGGCTTTCGACGCGATGATGCAGGAGCGCAACGTTACCCGGGCCGGCCAGCGGGTGGGCCTGTCCCAGCCGTCGATGAGCCATGCCCTGACCCGCTTGCGGCACTTGTGCGGCGATCCGTTGTTCGTCCGCGTCAAGACCGGAATGGAACCCACGCCGTTCGCGCAGCGCATCGCTCCCAGCGTGCGCGCGGGGCTGGCCATCATGCGCGCGGGGCTGGAGGAGGCCGTGGCGTTCGATCCGGCGCGGTCCGAGCGGATCTTCCAGATCCTGTTGAGCGACATCGGCGAAGTGGTTTACCTGCCGCGCTTGATGCAGCATCTGAAGAAGGTGGCGCCGGGTGTCGGGCTGCGCATACTGCAACTGCCGCGCGAGAGCTACCGTGAAGCGCTGGAATCCGGGGATGCCGACCTTGCGGTGGGGTTCCTGCCCGGCTTGAATGCGGGTTTCTACCAGCAACGCCTATTCAGCGATCGCCACGTCTGCCTGTTGAGGTCGGACCACCCGCGCATCGGGGCATCGCTCAGCCTCCAGAGCTTCAGTGATGAATCGCACATCATGATCGAACCGGCGGGGACGCGGTATAGCCGCGCCTCCCTGCATTCCTCGACCACGACGCTGATCGAGCAATACCTGGAGAAGAACGGGCTGCGCCGCCACATCGCCCTGCGCGTGCCGCATTTCACCATCGTGCCGGAAATCCTGGCCGCCACCGAATTGCTGGTGGTCATCCCCGGTACCGTGGCGCGTCTCATGATGCCCTGGCGTCACGTCAAGATGCTGCCGCTGCCTTTCGAGGTGCCGGAGTTCGAGGTCAAGCAGTTCTGGCATGAGCGCAGCCACCAGGATGCCGGCACCCGCTGGGTGCGCGGCGTTTTCGCGGACCTGTTTCTGGAGAAGGGCCCGCACCTGCCGTGACGGCCCGTTCGCATACGCGGAAAAGTGCAAGCTTCCTTGCATCTATGCAGCGTGACGCCTCGCCGCTCCAGGCATAAGGTTCTGTCCAGCCTTCCCGGCCATGACCAGAACCTGAATTGGAGAGACACATGGGGCACCCCTCCGCCTTGCCGACCATCCGGCAACTGCACGTATTCGAACGAGAAATCCTGAGCGAGGCCGGGCAGGGCGCCAGCCGGCCTTCCCGCCACGTGGTGGCGGCGGCGGTCTTCAAGAATCCCTATGCCGGACGAGGCGCGGCCTCGAAGGAAGACCTGGATCACCTGGTGGACATCTCGACCGAGATCGGCGCGCTGCTGACCGAACGCGTGCTGGCGCGCTTCGCGGGCCAGGAGCGTCCGCGTGCCTACGGCAAGGCCATCATCGTCGGCGTGAACGGCGAATCCGAGCATGGCGCCGCCATGATCCACCCGCGGCTCGGGCTGTCGATGCGCAAGGGCCTGGGCGCGGGCCCGGCGCTGATCCCCGGCAATGCCAAGGTCGCGTCCGCCGGGGCGTCGATCGACGTGGTGTTCGGCGGCGCCGAGGATGCCTGGGACTATGACGCCATGGACGGGATCGTGGTATCTGTTCCAGGCGCGCCCCTGCCCGACGAGCTGGTGCTTTTCGTCGGCTTCGGCACGGTCCGGATCAATGCGCGGGTCAGGGGAGCCAGCGCCGAACAGGTCGCCAGGCTCGTGGCCGACATCAGGAAGTAAAGGAGCGTATCCCACCGGTGCAGCCCGCGCAGACGGGCCAGGCACCGGACCACCCAAGGAGACAACATGAATCGCGAGGAACCCGGCATCACCGGCAGGCTGGCGCGCTGCGCCATGGCTGCGCTGTTCGTCCTGGGCACGGGGCACGCCCTGGCCAAGGACACCGTCAAGATCGCTTTCATCGGGCCGCTGACCGGTGGCGTGTCGTCCACCGGCCTGGGCGGCAGGAACTCCGCCCAGCTCGCGGTAGACCAGCACAACGCCGATCCGTCCAGGAAGTACCGGGTGGAGCTGGTCAAGCTGGACGATGAATGCAAGCCCAACGTGGGGGTGCAGGTGGTGACCCGGGCGGCCACCGATCGTTCCATTATCGGTGCCGTCGCCCACTATTGCTCGGCGGTCGCCATCGTGACGGTGGACACCTTCCATCGCTTTGGCCTGCCCATGGTGGTGTGGGGCGCCGTCCTGCCCGAGATCACCTACGGCAACAACCACAAGGAAATCCACCGCGTCAACGGGACGATGATCAACGAGGGCAAGCTCGCGGCCGAGTACGTGCACAAGTCCGGATTCAAGCGGGTGGCGGTCATCTACGACACGACCGACTACGGCAAGGGCCAGAGCGTGCACTTCACGGAGTTCCTGAAGCAGTACCCGGACGTGACGGTGACCGGATCCTACGGCGTCGACGTGACCCAGCAGGATTTCTCGGCGGAGCTGACCGCGGCCGCCGGCGGCAAGCCGGACGTCATCTGGTTCGGCGGGCTGACGCCGCAGGGCGTGGCGATCCGGGCGCAGATGCAGCGCATCGGCATCTCGACGCCTTTCATCGGTGTGTCGGGCATCCTGAACGAAGGGTTCATCGCCGGCGTGGGGCCCAAGGTCGCCGAAGGCGTCGTGTCTTTCCACAACGGGGCGCCGATCGACAAGTACGCCAAGGGCAAGGAGTTTCTGGCGGCTTATCGCGCCGCGGGATTCAAGGAGGAGCCGGATGCGTACGGTCCCTTCGCCTACAGTGCGGCCCAGTTGCTGATGGACGCGATCGAGAAGGTGGGGCCGAACCGCGCGAAGGTCCGCGACACGCTGAACGCCACCCGCAACTACGACAGCCTGGTCGGCGTCATCAACTTCGACGACCACCGCCAGAACATCACCAATGCCCACCAGTACGTGGTGCAGGACGGAAAGTGGGTGTACTGGCCCGACAGCAAGTACGCCAAGGAGGCGAAGTAGCGCGTCCCCCGATCAACCGGAACAGGCAGGCGCAAGACATGGAAATCTCGTTCGCTTTCCAGCATCTCGTCAATTTCCTGATGCTGGGCTTGATCTACTCGATCGTTGCCGTGGGGTTCTCGCTTTACTTCGGCGTGGTCGACGTCGTCCAGTTCGCCCACGGAGACGTGGTGGCATTGGGCGGGTACGCCGGCCTGGCCGGCATCCTGCTGGCCGTCGCCGCGGGGGCCACGGGCGTGGGACCGGTCCTGGGCATGATCGCGCTCGCGGTGCTGGCCACCGGCGCCGCCGGCGCGCTGATCGGACGCTATCTGGTCATGCCGCTGCGGCAGGCGTCCCCGATCAACGTCCTGCTCATCACCTTGATGACCGGCACCGCGATCCGCGAGGCGCTGCGCCTGTTCGTGCCCGGCGGCTCCAACCCCAGTCCGTTTCCCATGGTGCTGCCCGACGAACTGATGACCTTCGCCGGCGTCAGCCTGCGGGTCAGCAGCCTGATCATCCTGGCCGCGGGCGTGCTGGCCATCTTCGGTACGCACTTCCTGCTGAGCCGTACGCGGCTGGGGCTGGCCGTGCGCGGCGTCGCGCAGGACGAGGAGACCGCGCGCTTCATGGGCATCCACTTCAAACAGGTGGTGATCCTGACCTTCGTGCTGGGATCGTGCCTGGGCGCGCTGGCCGGCATCATGTCCGGGCTCTATTACCGCCAGGTCATGTTCAACATGGGGCTGATGCTGGGCGTGATCGGCTTCTGCGCCGCGGTGGTCGGCGGGCTGGGCAGCCTGATGGGCGCCGTGGTCGGCGGCTTCCTGTTTTCCGGCCTGCAGATCCTGGCGACCGTCGCGCTGCCCATTCCCAGCGCCTACAAGGACGTGTTCGCCTTCGCCATGATGATCTGCATCATCGCTGTCCGCCCGACGGGCCTGCTGCGCGAGCGTTTCGAGGAGCGCGTATGAACCACCAACTTTCGGCCCGGAAAGTCGGGAAAGCCGACTGGCGCCTGCCGGCTCCCCAACCGCTCGCCTCGCGGGCATCACGGTCTGATCGCCGGGCCGTGGCGTTCTTCATGGTGGCGGTAGCGGGCGTGCTCGTGCTGGCCTGCATCCTGGCCCTGGAGTCGGAGCTTGCCCTGGCCGGCACGCTGGTGGCGTCCGGGGGACTCTGGTGGTGGGGCCTGCGCGCCGGGATCATCGCCGAGGCGGGGGCGTTCTCGGACCGGCGCCCATGGGCCGCCCGGCTGGTCGTGGCGGGGGCCGCGACGGTTCTCTTGGTCGCCTTCCACGGCGAACACTACGTGCTGCTGATGATCTCCACCGTGCTGCTGTTCGCGGCGGCCTGTGCCGGCATCAACATCCAGACCGGACTGACCGGCCTGGCCAATTTCGCGGGCGCTGCCTTTTTCGCCTGCGGCGGATACACACTGGCGGTCTTGGCCAAGAGCACGGCGCTGCCGCATTTCCTGGCCATCCTGGCCGGCGGCGTGGTGGCCGCCGCAATCGGCGCGGTCCTGCTGTTGCCGGTGCTGCGGACCCGCGGCTACTACTCGGCCCTGGTCACGATCGCCTTCGGCATCCTGTGCAGCTCCTTCCTGCAGGTCAACGAACAACTGGGCGGCGCGCAAGGCTTGCAGGTTCCGCCGTTGACGATACTGGGCTGGGACATGGGCAGCGGCTTCGAGGTGGCGGGGCGCGAGGTGTCCTTCTACTTCGCCTATGGCCTGCTCGCGCTGGCGGTTTTCCTGCTGTCTTCGCTGGTGGCCCACTCGATCGAGTGGTCGGCGATAGGCGTGAACCTGGACGCCACGCGCAGCGACGAACTGGTCGGCTCGACCTTCGGCGTCAATCCGCAGCGCTGGAAGATCACGGCTTTCCTGCTGGGCAATTTCCTGATCGGCATCGCGGGCGCGGTGTATGCGGGGCTGACCAGTTTCGTCAGCCCGGCCGGCGCCACCTTCGAGCAGTCGCTGCTGCTGATCTCCATCGTGATCCTGGGCGGCATCGGCAACAGCTGGGGCTCGCTGATCGCCGCCGTGCTCGTGATCCTGCTGCCCGAAAAGCTGCACTCGCTGCAGGAGTATCGCGTGTTGATCTTCTCGGTGTTCGTCGTCGCGGTTCTGCTGTTCCGTCCCAAGGGCCTGGTGCCGCGCCGGATGCGCGATTTTTCGGTGATGGAGGAACGTTCATGAATGACCGGACCCTGGTTTGCAGCGACGTGACCATGCGCTTCGGCGGCTTGGTGGCCCTGGACGCCTTCAGCCTGGAGGTGCGCCCGGGAGAGGTGGTGGGGCTGCTGGGGCCGAACGGATCCGGCAAAACGACCTTCTTCAACGTCGTGACCGGCCTCTACAAACCCGCCTCGGGTGCCATCCGCTTCGGCGACAAGGACTTGTTCCGGAAGGCGCCGAGCGAGATCAACCACGCCGGAATCGCTCGCAGTTTCCAGCGCTGCCGGCTGATGCTGGAGCTGTCGGTGTTCGACAACCTGCTGGTGGGCGCGCACAACCGGCTGCCCAACGGTTTGTTCCGCACCTTGTTCGCACGCGGGGCGGCGCAGCGGTCCCTTGCGGCCTTCATGGGCGCGGCCCGCGATCTGTGCGCCCGCTTCAACCCCCATATCGCCGACCACTTGTTCGAACCCGCGGGCCGCTTCAACATGATCGACCGGCGGCGCATCGAACTGTGCCGCGCGCTGCTGGGCGAGCCCCGGCTCCTGCTGCTGGACGAGCCGTCGGCCGGGATGACGCACGACGAGACCTTCCGCCTGATGGACGACGTTACGGGTTTCCAGCGCGAGTCGCCGGAATTGTCCATCGTGCTGATCGAACACGAGATGCAGGTCATCGAGCGGGTCAGCCAGCGGTGCGTGGTCCTGAACTTCGGCAGGAAGATCTGCGAGGGCAGCTATCGCGCCGTGGTCGCCGACCCCCAGGTCCGCAAGGCGTATCTAGGAGAGGACGCATGAACACCCAGCTCTTGGCGGTGGAAGACCTGGTCGTCGGATACGGCAGCGCGAACGTGCTCGAAGGCGTTTCCGTGCAAGCGGAAGAAGGCCGCATCACCTGCCTGCTCGGGGCCAATGGCGTGGGCAAGAGCACGCTGATCAAGGCCATCTTCGGGCTGATCCCGGTCCGCCGGGGCCGGGTGCGCTTTCGCGGGCAAGACATCACGGGGTGGGACACCCACCGCATCGTCGCCCAGGGCCTGGCGGCCATTCCGGAAGGCAATCGCGTCTTTCCGCGCATGTCCGTACTCGACAACCTGATGGCGGGCGCCTACCTGGAGCGGTCTCCCGCGAAAATCGCCGCCCGCCTGGAGCGGGTCATGGCCTTGTTCCCCCGGCTGGCCGAACGGCGCGGCCAGTTCGCCGGCACCTTGTCCGGGGGCGAACGTTCGATGCTGTCGATAGGGCGGGGCCTGATGAGCAATCCCCGATTGCTGGTGATCGACGAACCGTCGCTGGGGTTGTCGCCCTTGTTCGTCAAGGAGAACTTCAGGCTGATCCGCGAACTGTGCTGCGACGACTGCGCGATCCTGCTGGTGGAGCAGAACGTGAAGCAGACGCTGGAGGTCTCGCACTACGGCTATGTGATCTCCCAGGGCGCCGTTGCCGTCGAGGGCACGAGCGAGCGCCTGCGCGACAGCGCCGAGGTGGGCAACGCCTATTTCGGTGCCGAGGCCGCGGCGCATTGACCGAAGGTCCGCAGGGCGTCTGATAACATAAGGCCGCTACGTCCTGTCGTGCCTTGTGTTTGCAGCCGCCTCCATCGAGCGTAAGGCACACGAGCCGGTTTGCCTGGTGGCTGCCAGGCATCCGGGAATGCTATGCATGAGACCATGGCCACCAAGTCTTTCTCATTCGAGCAGCTCGGCTGGGATCAGCTGCGTGCCCTGCTCGAGGTTGCCCGGGGTGGTTCGCTGGAATCGGCCGCTAGGCGCCTGGGCGTCGACCAGTCCACGGTCAGCCGCAGGCTGGCGCAGGTCGAATACAGCGCCGGCTCCGCGCTGTTCAAGCGCGACCGCAAGGGCTTGCAGCTCACGCCCATGGGACGCGACGTCCTGGTCCGTCTGGAACGCATGGAAGCCATGCTCCACGAGATCCAGGGCATCACGGCGCAGGGGCAGTCCGTCAGCGGCCGCGTCGTGATCGCCTCGATGGAAGGCGTGGGCGCGCTGCTCATCGCCCGCGCCGCGAAGGCCTTGCTGGACAGGCATCCCGCGCTCGAGGTCCATCTCGTCACCACGTCCAATTTCGTCGACATCGCCCGGCGTGAAGCCGACATCTTCGTCAGCTTCTTCGAACCGCCTTCGGGTTCATTGACCACGCACGGCGTGGCCGAGGTGCCGTTCCAGCTGTATGCCAGCCCGGCCTACCTGGGCGACCGCCGGATTGCCGGTCCCGAGGACCTGGCCGAGGATCTCTTCATCGGCTATATCGACGACCCCATGTACCTGCCCGCCGCGCGCTGGCTGGAGAGCATCATCGAGAAGCCCAGGATAGGCTTTCGCGCGACCAGCATGTTCTCGCAGATGTTCGCCGCGCAGGAAGGTCTGGGCATCGTGATGCTGCCGTCCTACGCCAATGCGGAATCGCTGGGACTGGTCAAGATCATCGAGGACCGGTATTCCGAGGTGCCGCTGTTCGCCAGCGTGCAGCGCGACATGCAGTATCTGCCGCATATCCGGGTGGTGTTCGAGACGATCGCGGCGTATCTGCAGGAGAAGATAGGCCCCTAGCCATACAAGAATCCCCCCGTTTGCTGGCGCTTCCTAGAACCCCAGCGCCACCGCCAGCCCTCCGCCCACCACCCCGATCCCGACCACGCCCGCCATGAGCACGGCCAGCTCGACCGGCCTGAACGACTTCGCCACCATCGCGAGCGACGGCAGGCTGATGGGCGGCAAGGTCATGATGAGCGCGGCGGCCGGGCCGGCGGCCATGCCCAGCGACAGCATCGCCTGCACGATGGGAACTTCGCCGGCGGTGGGAATGACGAACAGCATGCCGGCCACGGCCAGGCCGACGATCCACAGCACGCTGTTGTCCACGCCGGCGCCGATTTCCGGGAACAGCCAGGCGCGCGCGGCGCCCAGCAGCAGGACCAGCACGATGTACTCGGGCAGCAGGCGCAGCGTCATGCGGGCCAGGATGCGCATCCAGCGGCGCAAGACGTGCGCGTCGTCCAGGTCCGTTCCGCCCGCGGCCTGCATGGCCTGCATTTGCGCGCCGTCGAAGGTGTCGGTGCTGCCCCGGCTCATGCGGTTGAGCAGCCAGCCCAGGCCGAACACCATCACCAGGCCCAGCCCCAGGCGCAGACCCATCCAGTGCCAGCCCAGCACGAAGCCCATGAAGATCAGCGTGGCCGGATTGAGCACGGTATTGCCCAGCCAGAACGCGACCGCGCTGCCGGGCGCGGCCTGGCACTTGCGCAGTCCGGCCACGACCGGCGCGGCGCAGCAGGTGCACATCATGCCGGGCAGGGAAAGCAGGCCGCCGGCCACGACGCTGCCCAGGCCGGTGCCGCCCAGCATGCGCAGTATCCAGGCGCGCGGCAGCAGGGCCTGCACGCCTGATCCCAGCAGCAGTCCCAGCACCATGGCTTTCCAGATGGCCAGGCCGTAGGCCACCGCATAGTCCAGCGCCGCGTGCATGGACGGCGCGGGCGGGGCGGACTGCTTGCCCATCAGGATGGACTGGCCGATGGAGTGTGTGTCGGCCGCCACGAAGGCGCGGTCGTAGTAGGGCGACCATTTCACGTAGAAGAGGCCGGCGATCGCGATCAGCGCGAACACCGCGATGGCCCAGGCGGGGTGGGGGGCGGAGCGTGTGGAGGCGTGGGTACTCATGAAGGGCTGCGCAAGGTGCCGTCGTTGGCGAGGAGGCGCCATTTTAGTGGCTGCGCGTGCCTTTGCTTGAGCGGTGCCACGATTCCCGGTCGAGCTGGCGGCCTACCGTTTTTACAAACAGTCATCGGAACTGCAACTATTGACATTTGGCGCGAACCGATGCAGTCCGGCAGACAAAATCACTTACAATCGCTGGCCATGCGAGCCCGGGGAAGCCCCCGCCAACCCTTGCGTCGCAACGTCGTTCCAGCCCGTGATCGCATGGGCTTTTTTATTGGGCGCGGCCATCGCCGCGCAGGAAACGCGACCCGCCATGATGACCGTCTTGGGATGTATCGTTTACAGCCACAATCCCTGGCTGGTGCTCGTCGCCGTCCTGATCTGCTGCGCGGGCTCCTGGGTGACCGTCCGGCTGTTCCAGCGGGCGGCTGGCACCTCGGGCGTACAGCGCCTTGGATGGCATGTCCTGACGGCGGTGGCGGCCGGCGCCGCGATCTGGTGCACGCACTTCATCGCCATGATCGGTTTCGAGCCTGGAACGCCGGTCGCCTTCGATCCCGTGCTGACCGTGCTGTCCCTGCTGGTGGCCGTCGTCGGCGCCGCGCCGGGCTTCGCGCTCGCCTGCAGCCGGCGCCTGAGGTTCGCGCCAGCCCTGGGTGGCGCGGTGGTGGGTGTCGCGATCGTGCTCATGCACTACATCGGCATGATGGCGTACCGGGTGCAGGGCCTCGTGTCGTGGGATCCGGGTTACCTGGTGGCGTCCGTCTTGATCTCCGTGGCATTTGCGGCATTGGCGCTGCACGCCGCGGCGCGTCTCGATCGCCCCGCCATGCGGTATGCCGCCGGCGGATTGCTGGGGCTGGCCATCGCCGGCCTGCACTTCACCGGCATGACGGCGTTCCAGGTCTCGCCCATGCTGGTCGACGGCATCTTCGCGCAGCCGCAGGCGCTGCAGGCGCTGGGCCTGGCGGTGGCCGGCGTGGCGCTGGTGATCGTGGGCGCCGGCGTGGCCAGCTATCTGATCGACGACAGCGTGCGTTCGGAGTCGCTTGAACGATTGCGCCGCATGGCGCTGACCGACAGCCTGACGGAACTGCCCAACCGCAGCAGCTTCAACGATCGCCTGGACAACGAGATCTACCTGGCCGACCAGACGGGCGGACGCATCGCGCTGGTGGGCATCGACCTGAATCGCTTCAAGGAAATCAACGACCTGCACGGCCACGCCGCGGGCGACCGGGTCCTGGTGGTGCTGGCCCAGCGGATGCGCAGCCTGTTGCAGGAAGGCGAGTTCGTGGCGCGGCTGGGCGGCGACGAGTTCGTGGCCATCCACCGCATGCGCGAGGGCTCGCTGCTAGATTTCCTGTCGCGGCTGGAAACCTCGCTGTTCGCCCCCATCCAGGTCGAGGATTGGGAAGCGGTGCCGGGCGCCAGCCTGGGCGTGGCGATCTACCCCGACGATGCCCGCGACAAGAGCATGCTGATCGGCAATACCGACCTGGCGATGTACCGCGCGAAGTCGGACATGCTGAAGAACGTCTGTTTCTACGAGCCGTCGATGGACGAGGCGATCCGCGCCCGGCGTACCCTGGCCAGCGAACTGCGCGAGGCGCTCGAAAGCGGCCAGCTCGACATCCACTACCAGGTGCAGACCGCCGTCGAAACCCGCGAGATCCGTGGCTACGAGGCATTGCTGCGCTGGCTGCATCCGCGGCGCGGCTACGTCCCGCCCGTCGAGTTCATTCCCCTGGCCGAAGAGAACGGCCTCATCCTGCAACTGGGAGAATGGGTGCTCAGGAACGCGTGCTCGCGGGCCGCTTCGTGGGATCCTCCCTACAAGGTGGCGGTCAACCTGTCGCGCGCGCAGTTCGCCCACGCCGACCTGCCGACGCTGATCCAGGACGTGCTGGCCGACACCGGGCTGCCGCCGGAGCGGCTGGAGCTCGAGTTGACCGAGTCCACGCTGTTCGCGGACCGCGAACGCTCGCTGTACATGCTGCGCGAGATCAAGGCGCTGGGGGTCAGCATCGCGCTGGACGATTTCGGCACCGGCTATTCCTCGCTCGAGACGTTGCGTACCTTCCCGTTCGACAAGATCAAGCTGGACTGCTCATTCGTGAGCGAGGTCGAATCCAGCCCGCAGGCCCGCGCCATCGTGCGCGCGGTCCTGGCTCTGGGCAAGAGCCTGGACATTCCCGTGCTGGCCGAGGGCATCGAGACGCAGGGCCAGTTGTCGCTGCTGCGCAAGGAAGGCTGCGACGAAGTGCAGGGCTTTCTGCTCGGCCGTCCGGTGCCGCTGGGCCAGATCGTCAACAGCGGCCAGATATCCCTGGTCACCGCGGCAGACAGGCTGGTGCACCCTTAGGAAAGAAGGCATTGACCGGACAGCGGACGGCAATGCCCGGCGGTTGAGGGTATCCTTGCGGCAGGCCAGGCAGCGCGCCGTGGCGGCTCGAATCAAGGCAAGGGGACACAATTGGCTGGGCAACGCATCGGCAACTGGTATTTCGGCTGGACCATCGTGGCGGCGGCTACGGGCCTGACGCTGCTGACCGTCGGTATGCGCATGGGCATAGGCCCGTTCTTCCTTCCCATCATCGAAGACCTGGGCTTCAGCCGCAGCATGCTGGCCGGCATGGTCGCGATCGGCATGCTCTGCTATGGCCTGGCGATGCCGCTGGCCGGTTATCTCGTGGCTGCGCGCGGCACGCGCTTCGTGCTGCTGACGGGCATGGTGGTGGTGGTGGTTTCATCCATCGCCACGGTCCTGGCGCGCCATCCGCTGGCGTTCTTCCTGGCGTTCGGAGTGGGGCAGTCGGTTGGGCTGGGGCTGACCAGCCCGGTGGCGCTCACGCCCATCCTGACCCGCTGGTTCACGCGCCAGCGCGGCATGGCGCTGTTCTTTCTATCCACCGGGTCGATGGCGGGCATCGCGCTGATGACCCCGGTGTTCACGTCGTTCATCGCCTGGCTGGGCTGGCGCACGACCATGCTGGTCTTCGCGGCGGCCTTCGCCCTGTTCACGGTGCCCGCCGCGCTGCTGATCTTCCGCGACAATGCCCCGCCCGAGTCCGACCTGCGGCCCGAGGACCTCGCGGCACGGGCCACCGCCAAGGCCACGCAGCCCGGACCCGCCGCGGCCAGCCTGCGCGTGGGCGACGCGCTGCGCTCCGCGCCTTTCTGGCAGATCGCGCTGGGTCTTTTCGCCTGTGGGTTCAGCATGAACCTGCTGGGATCGCACGGCGTGCCCATGCTGATGGACCACGGCTTCGACGCGATGACCAGCGCGCTGGGCATCGGCCTGATCGGCGCGGTGGCCGTGTTCAGCACGCTGGTGCTGGGACGCCTGGCCGACGTGCTGCCCCGGCGCGACATCCTGGCCACGATCTATCTCGTGCGCGGCCTGGGCTTCTTCGCGCTGGTCGTGGTCGGCACGCATTGGGAGCTGTACACGGCCGCCACGCTGGGCGGCATCGTCTGGTCGGGCAGCATCGCCCTGTCGTCGGCCTTGCTGGCCGACATCTACGGCGTGAAGCTGGTGGGCATCCTGTACGGCTGGGCCTATCTGGGGCATCAGTTCGGCGGCATGATCAGCTCGTGGCTGGGCGGCTGGGGCTACGAGACCTTCGGTACGCACTGGGTGTCGTTCGGCGCGGCCGGCACGCTGCTGGTGGCGGCCGCGCTGCTGTCCATGCGCCTGCCCCGGCGCGCGACGCTGCTGGTGCCGCGCGCCGCGCCGGCGGGCTGAGGAAGCGGGCCGCCGGCGCGGCGGGCGTCAGTTCACCGAAACGTTGAACTCCTTGATCAGCTTGGCCCACTCGCCGGCCTCGCGCTGCATCGATTGCCCGAAGGCGTCCGCGCTCACGAAGGCCGGCTCCAGCCCCTGGTTGCGCAGCCATGCCGTCACCTCGGGATCGCGCAGCACCGTCTGGATGTCGGCGTGCAGCTTGTCGATAATCGGCCGCGGCGTGCCGGCCGGCGCCAGGATGCCGAACCAGCCCCCCTCGCGCAGGCGGGGGAAGCCCAGCTCGGTGAATGTCGGGACTTCGGGCAGGACCTTCGAGCGCTTGGGCGCCAGCACTGCCAGGGCGCGTACCTTGCCTTCACGGATATGCGGCAGGGCGGTGCCGACCGAGTTGAAGCTCGATTCCACGTGTCCGCCCAGCATGTCGGCCAGCGACAGCGCCTCGCCCTTGTAGGGAACCGGCAGCACTTCCATGCCGGCTCCCTGGCCAAGGATCAGGCTGTAGAAATGAAAGCTCGAGCCGGTGCCGAAGTTGCCCACGCCCAGCGGCTTGCCGCGCGTCTTCACGCCTTCGACCAGTTGCGCGAGCGTCTTGTAGGGGGAGTCGGCGCGCACCACGAAGACGGTTTCCGTGTCGACCAGTTGCGCGACGGGGGTGAAGTCCTTGATGGGGTCGTAGGGTGTTTCGGGATACAGCAGCTTGACCATGCCGTGCGAGACGAAGGTCGACAGCAGGGTATAGCCGTCCGGCGCGGCGCGGGCGACGATTTCCGCGCCTATCCGCGTCGTGCCGCCGGGGCGGTTCTCGACCACGACGGGCTGTTTCCATTTCTTGTTCAGATGGTCCGCGAGCAGCCGGGTGATCCGGTCGGGGCTGCTGCCTGGCGGCCCGGGCAGGACGATGCGGACCGCCTTGTCCGGCCAGGACTGGGATTGGGCATGGGCGGGAGCGGCGGCGACGGCCAGGGCGCATGCCCAGGTCAGGTGGAACCAGCGATGCTTCATGGGGTGTCTCCTCGGTGGTGTTCGTCGTGCAATCAATGGTGGCGCAGGAAGTCGTGGACGCTGCGGTTGAATCGGTCCGGGGCTTCGAGTTTGAGCAGATGGCCGCAACCCGCGAATGTTTCGAGCGCCGCGCCGTCCAGGGCGCCGCGCAGGCGCTCGGCATGTTCGCCGGGCGGTGCGACGCGGTCTTCCCCGCCCGCCAGGATCAACGTGGGCACATGGACGGCGGCCGCCAGGGCAAGCGCGTCGCAGTCGAACAGCATGTGCGTGGCCTGTGCCAGTCCCGCCGGGTGCACCGCCGCCTGCAGTTCCCCGAAGCGCCGGACCACCAGCGTGTCCGGGGCGGGGCCCAGGAAGCGGGGGGCGCGTTCCTCGGGGGGCTGGGCCCTGGCCCCGGGCGAAAGCCGTTCGGCCATGCGCCGGGCGCGCTCGTCCAGGGGGAGGTGGGCGTAGCCCCGGGTGGGCACCGACAGGACCATTGCCCGTGTCCGCTCCGGATATCGCCCGGCGAAGGCCTGGGCGATCAAGGTGCCCCAGGAACTGGCGACCAGATGCACGCGGTCCAGGGACAAGGCGTCCAGCAGGGCGGCGAGCACCGCGGCGTAGGCATGCACGTCCGGCGCCGGGGAGGCGAGCGGCGTGCTGGCGCCGAAGCCGGGAGCGTTCCACGCGAGCAGCCGCAGTTGCGTGGACAGGCCGGCCAGTTGCGCACGATAGCCGGCCGAGCTCGATCCGATGCCGTGCAGCAGCAGGACCGCGTCGGCGCCGTGGCCCGTGTCGCGGTATTCCAGGGTGCTTCCCGAAGGCAGAAGCGCGTGCCGCAGCGGGGGCAGGTCCGATTCGAGCAGGCGCCGGTCCACGGCTGACAGGGCGGGCATCGGATCAGGCCTCCGTGGCCACGGGGCTGACCAGCGCGGGCAGGACGGACTCCGCCATCAGTGTCGTCGAGCGCAGGGATTCGGCCAGGGTGAGATCGCCGAAAGCGAGGCGGCAGACGAAATAGTTGATGCCGGCCTGGTCCGCCGCTTCGGCGATCCAGTCCCGGACCGTGGCGGGCGAGCCGGCGATGCAAAGGCCGGCGCGTTGCGCGTCGTCGAAGTTGTCGGGAAAGGACAGGGTTCTGGGCAGGGTCCCGTGCTTGACCCACAGATGCATCAGGTGCGTGTACCAGCGCCGGTACGCGCGCCGGGCCGAGTCCATCGCCTGCGCGTCGGTGTCGGCCACGACCACGTGCCGGCTCATGCCCAGGCAGGGAACGGCCTCGGCGGCATGGCCCAGTTCCTGCCAGTGGAGGCGATACTGGTCGGTAATGGCGCGGACCTGCGTCGCGGGGCCGTTGCAGACGATGTTGATGGCGTTGGCCGCGGTCCACTGCGTGGCGGCCGGCGTGCCGGCGCCGTACCAGATCGGCGGGGTGGGCCGTTGCAGGCACTGCATTTCCACCGGTACGTCGCGCAGGTCGAAGTGCTTGCCCTGGAAATTCACGACGGGCTGGGTCAGCCCCTGCATGATGATCTGGTAGGACTCGTGGTAGATGCCCTGCGATTGCTCGGGGTCGACGCCGTAGTAGCCCAGCTCGTAGGGCGAGATGCCGCGTCCGAACCCGACTTCGAGCCGGCCGCGGCTCAACTGGTCCAGCATGCAGATTTCTTCCATGACCCGCAGCGGGTGGTGCATGCCCAGGGTATAGACCAGCGGGCCGAAGCGCAGCCTGCGGGTGCGCTGGGCGACGGCGGCCAGATAGACGCTGGGCGACGGCGCGATGCCCAGGGGCGTCGAGTGGTGCTCGGCGACATGATAGGCGTGGAAGCCGCCCCGGTCGTAGGCTTCGGTCAGGATCAGCCTTTCTTCGTACTGCTGGGCGAGGGGGACGGTACCGCGGTCCATATGATCGAAAACGGCGAACTTCATGGGATTTCCCTTGTAGGCGTGGAAAGCGGGCCGGCTCGAACCGGCGGCTAGGGAAAACGGGCCCTAGCGGGCGAACAGCTGGAACACGGTGCCCGCGGGATCCGCGGCGGTGACGACCCGGCCATGGCCGCCCATGTCGCGTTGATCGAGTACCCGGCCGCCCTGGGCCAGCACCCGGGCGCGGATGCCGTCCAGGTCGTCGCAGGCGAATACGAGTACCGCGCCGCGTGCATCGGGCGGGGCTTCCTGCGGCGCCGCCAGGGCGAAGCGGGATGCGCCCGCCTGGAACTCCGCCCAGCGGGAGCCGTCGGCGAAACGGGGAGCCAGTCCCAGCGCATCGCGGTAGAAGGCGCTCAGGGCGGCCATGTCGCGCGCGACGTGGTAGCCCATGCGTATCGAAGAAACCGTCATCGGTCTTTCCTCCAGATGGGTGTCAGGCGGCGCTGAACAGGCCGCTCTTGTAGAGCAGGGACAGATCGTCCCTGTCGGTCATGCCGACGATCTCGCCGATATAGAGCGTGTGGGTGCCGCTGTCGACGGCCTGAACCACCCTGCATTCGAACGTGGCCAGCGCATCGCGCAGCAGCGGCGCGCCGGTTTCGCCCTCGGTCCAGTCGCCGGTCTCGAAGCGCCCGCCCGGGGCGCCCGACGGCGAGGAGAAGGCGTGCGCGACGTCGGCCTGGCCATGGCTGAGGTAATTGACGCCGAAATAGCCCGCCTGTCCGATGGCGTCGTGGGCCCGGACCCGCTTGTTCACACATACGAGCAATTGCGGCGGCTCGGCGCTGACGCTGCAGACGGCGGTGGCGGTCAGGCCCCGGCGTTCGCCCCGATGGGCGGCGCTGATGACCGTGACGGGGGCGGGAACCCGCCGCATGGCCGTCTTGAAGGCTGCGGAGTCGGACATACCCATTAGGGTGTCTCCTATATTCAATATTATTGAATAATTTGATATTGTTAAATTTATCGTAGGCGGCGCGACGGCCCCCTGTCAAGAGGGGCCGGGGGGCGGCAGGTACAATCGGCGCCACGCTCGGCCCCACGCGGCGCGTATTTCCTGATCGGTCTATCGGATCCATGACACCCATGAAGGCAGGCACCGCTCCGGCACCCGGCCCAGGGCCTCGGGGCATCCAATCCCTGGAAATCGGCTATCGCATCCTGGTGGCCATCCAGATGGGCCCCGGCGCGGTGGCCTTGAAAGACATCGCGGCGCGCGCCGACATCACGGCCAGCGCGGCCCACAACTATCTCGCCAGCTTCGTGCGCGTCGGCATGGTCAAGAGCGACGGCCGCGGCCTGTACCGTCTGGGTCCCAGCCTGGCGGCGCTCGGCATGACCGCCGCCCGCGACGTCGATCACTTCGAATTGGTGCGCGAGGCCGCCGTCGCGCTGAGCGAGGAAACCGGCCTGGGCGTGGCGGTGGTCATCTGGAGCAACGGCCCGGTCATCCTGGTCAACCAGTCGGCGGTGCGCGGCCGGGTCTTCGAGCTGCGCAACGGCCCGGTCGAAATGCTGCACACGGCCGCCGGCCATGTGTTCGCGGCGCATCTTGCCGACCAGGCGGTGCTGCCCGTGCTCAAGAGGGAGTTGGAGGCGAATGGGCTGGCGCCCACGCCGCAGGAGACCGAGGCCAGGCTCGCGGCCATGCGCGCCCCGGTGCTGGAGCGGGGGTATTCGGTGGTGGAACTGCGTGCCTTGCCGACCTATCTGGCGGTCAGCGTGCCCGTGTGGAACGTGCACGGCGAGGTGGCCTATGGCCTGACGATCACGTCGCCCATGTCGCTGCTGGACACGAGCAAGGACAGTACGCAGGTCCGGGCGCTACGGGAAAAGGGCAGGGCGTTGTCGCGCCTGCTGGGCGCGCCGGCCAGTCTCTGGGCCGAATGACGGCGTGCCGGGGGCTTGCCCCGGCACGCCTTGCGAAACAGCGGCTGTCTGCTTACAGGTTGGCGGGGTATTCGCCCGGGCCGCCGACGCGATTGGCCGCCTTGTATTCGTTGCGCTCCTGCCGGACCTGCGCGCGGTCAACCGGCTTGCTGGCTTGCTGGACGGCCTGGTCGGGGAAGCCTTCCTGGCCGTAGACGATGCCGCCGTTGGCCTTGGCCTGCGCCAGTTCTTCAAGGACCTGGGCGCGGGTCAACTGGGACGTGGTCGAGATGTCGGGGGGCGGGAAATCGTTGCCGTAGTTGTTGCCTTGGTCGGCATGGGCGGCGGCGCCGAACAGAGTCGCGGCGATCAGGGCGGTGTAGGCAATGGCTTTCATGGCATATCTCCAAAGTGTGGGGTGTCGGGCGGCTGGACGTCGTGTCAACCGCCGTGCTTTGAAGATGGGCGCGCAAGAATCCTTTTAAATACCGAAGATTTGGAAATGACTTTTCCAGTTTCACCAACAATCGGATGCTCCGAAGGCTGGCTGGCCGCTAGCTAGAGCGACAGCATTTCTTCGCCCTCGCGCGGCGCCGCGGCGTCGCGGGCGTCCCCCCGTTCCTGTCCGGATGCACAGGAGATCCGGTCGCGTCCCTGCCGCTTGGCGGCGTACAGCAGGATGTCGGCGCGGGCGAAAAGTTCGTACAGCGGTTCGTCCACCCGGGACTGCGCGATGCCGAAGCTGGCCGTCACGGAAAAATCGCCGCGCGGGTTTTCCAGGCGCGTCAGCGCCAGTTGCGCGCGTATGCGCTCGGCCACCTGGACCGCCCCGGCCGCCGGGGTGCCCGGCATCAGGATCGCGAACTCGTCGCCGCCCAGCCGCCAGGCCATGTCGCCGGTGCGGGTGCAGTCGCGGATGATCCTTCCCATCTCGGCCAGCGTCGCGTCGCCCGCGGCGTGGCCATAGGTGTCGTTGATGGCCTTGAAGGTGTCCAGGTCCAGCAGCACCAGGCTGAACGGATACTCCGGGTGACGCTGCGGGCGGCCAAGGCTCAGGTCTTCGAAATTGCGGCGGTTCTTCAGTTGCGTGAGCGGGTCGGTAACGCGTTCGTGCTTGAGCGGCGCGATGATGTCGGACAGGGCGCTGGCGAACAGCGACCCGCCCAGCACCAGGACGAGGGCGGCGGGCGGAAGAGCCAGCAGCCAGGCGTTGGGCTGCACGAACTCGCCTGACTGGGGCGGGGTCGAGCCCGCGACCCAGGAAATGCCCAGGAACAGGCAGGCGCAAACGAGCGGAAGCATCCAGTACAGGACCTGGTCGGCTATGCCCCCGCGGCGCAGCGTGCCCAGCCGCATCCAGGCCAGGAGCAGCAGCGCGCCCAGGCCGACGCCCAGCGTATAGGCGAACGCGGGGACGTCGTTCTGCATGATGTGGAAGTGCAGCAGCAGGACCAGGATGGCGATGCCCAGCGCGCCCAGCGGCGATCCGTCGGCGTCGATGCCGCAGCGCGCGAGCAGGCCGCGGGCAAGCAGCAGCGCGCTGCCCACGTAGAGCACGGCGGCGGCCAGGTCGTCGCCCGTCATATCGGCGTGATCGAAGATGCGCAACAGGGTACCGGCGGCGTAGACGGCGAAGGCGGCGGCGTACAGCAGCAGATAGGCGCGCGGACGCTCGTGGGCCCACAGGCAGGCGAAGCCCAGCGCGAACAGCAGGCACATCGCGGGATTGCCGAGCGCCAGGGCCTGGCTGGCGGTAAGTGGCAGGGACGAGTCCAATTTGGCACTCCTGAACGACCCGGTCTATGAAGCCTTGCCGGGACAGGTAGCCGTATCTTAGGAAGGGACGCCCAGGAATGAAACTGCTTGTAAAGAATCGTTCACGTTTGCGCGCGCGATGCCGCCAGGGTGTTCAGCCGGCGAAACGGTAGCCGACGCCGACCTCCGTCAGCAGGTAGGCCGGCTGAGCCGGGTCGGCCTCGAGTTTCTGCCTGAGATGGCCCATGTAGATGCGCAGATAATGGTTGTTGCCGACGTAGGCCGGACCCCACACCTCGCGCAGGAGTTCGCGGTGCGTCAGGACCTTGCCGCGGTGCGCCGCCAAAGTGGCGAGCAGGCGGTATTCGCGGTTGGTCAGGTGCACGGCCTCGCCGCCGCGGGTCACGGTGCGCCGGGCGAAATCCAGGGTGACTTCGCCGAAATGGATTTCCGCCGGCTGGCCGGCTCCCCCGCGCGCGTGCCGGCGCAGCAGAACCCGCACCCGCGCCAGGAGTTCGCCCACGCCGAAGGGCTTGCTCAGATAGTCGTCGGCACCGGCGTCCAGCGCGCCGATCTTGTCGCTTTCGGCGTCGCGGGCCGACAGCACCAGTACCGGCACTTCGGTCCAGCCGCGCAGCTCGGGGATCAGCGTCATGCCGTCGGCATCGGGCAGGCCCAGGTCCAGGATGACCAGGTCGGGGTGCCGGGTTCCGGCCTCGATCAGTCCGCGCTGCACGGTCTCGGCCTCGAAGATCGCGGCGCCTTCGCCCTCCAGGGCGGTGCGAACGAAGCGGCGGATGGCCGCATCGTCTTCGATGATCAGGATGTTGGGTCGGTAGTCGAACATGGCGTGTCCGGTTCGGGATGGATGTCCGGCGGCGTGCCCAGGGGCAGGGTGAACGCGAAACGCGCGCCGCGTCCGCCCGGCGCGGCTTCGAGCCCGATGTCGCCGCCGTGGGCGCGGATGATGGCCTGGCAGACGGCCAGGCCCAGGCCTACGCCTGGCGTGGACGATTCGCGTTCGCCGCGGGCGAACTTGTCGAAGATGCGGTCCGCGATGTCTGGCGGTACGCCGGGGCCATCGTCGGTCACCAGCGTGGCAAGCCGGTCGCCGCGGATTTCGGCGTCGATGCGCAGGGTGCTGGACTCGGGGGTGTACTTGATGGCGTTCTCGAGCAGGTTGCACAGCACGCGTTCGATCAGGACGCCGTCGCATTCCACCAATGGCAGGTCGGACAGGCGGCCCACGGCGACGCGTCGTTGGCCCAGGGCATCGCGCATGTAGGCCAGCGCCGATCCGACCAGTTCCTCGATGGACTGCCATTCGCGGTGCAGCGGCGCATCGCCGCTCTGCAGCCGGGCCATGTCGAGGATGTTGTCCACCATGGCGTGCATGCGGCGGGCCTGCACCGTCAGCCCGTGCAGCGCGTCGCGCACCCCGCGCGGCAGTTCGGGATGCTGCCGCTGCAAGGTCTCCGATGTGCCGACCAGGCTGGTCAGCGGCGTGCGCAGGTCGTGCGAGACGGCGGACAACAGCGAGTTGCGCAGTTTCTCGGACTCGACGTTCAAGAGCGCATGCTGGGCGACTTCCACATAGTGCAGGCGTTCGAGCGCAATGGCCACCAGCGTGCCGTAGGCCGCCATCTGCCGGCGGCTTTCGGCGTCGTCCAGGTCGGGGCGGCCGCCACAGGCGATCGCCAGCACGCCGCGCGTGCGCATCGAAGCCTGCAGGGGCAGGTAGTAGAAGGCGCTGGTGGACAGCGTGGCCGTGCCGGCGCCGGCGGGCTGCCCGTGGTCGTAGGCCCATTGCGCCAGAGCCGGCTCCAGCCCCGTGGAGGCATCGGCCGGGGTCGCGGACAGCAGCCGGTCGGCGGTGTCCAGGACGTACAGCACGCAGTGGGTGTCGAAGGCCGCGCGGACATACGAGGACGTGGCTTCGACGATCTGTTCCGGCTGCAGCGCCGACGACAGCTCGCGCGCGAATTCGTACAGTCCGTGCGCCTCGGCCTCGCGGCGGACCGAGGTTTCGGCCTGCAGGCGCAGCCCCGCGGTCAACTGCCCGACCACGAGCCCCGCCGCCAGCAGGACGAGGAAGGTCAGCGCGTACTGGATGTCGGAGATCGCGAAGGACCACAGGGGCTGGACGAACAGGAAATCGAACAGCCCGACGCTGACCAGCGAAGCAAGGGCGGCCGGCCCGCGGCCGTGGCGCAGCGCCACCCCGATCACCGCCAGCAGGAACAGCATGACGATGTTGGTCTGGTGCAGCACCGGGAAGGCCAGCGAGGACAGCGCGGCCGCGGCGCCGCAATACACCAGCGCCCAGAGATAGGCCGGCAGGCGGGAGGCGCCGCGCGGCTGTCGCTCGCCGGCCCGCGCCGTTGCCGCCGCGCGCGCCGGCGCGGGCAGGGGTGGCGCGGCGATGCGGATCACGTCGATTTCCGGGCAGGCGGCCGCCAACAGGTCGGCGAAGCTGTGGCGGTGCCAGATCCAGCCCGGCGCCAGCAGCCGCGACAGCAGGCCCGACAGCGACAGGCGCAGGCGCCGCAGGCCACCCGGCGCGGTGCGGCCCAGCACCACCTTGGTGATGTTGTGGCGCCGCGCGTAGCGCACCACGGCCTCGACCAGATCGGTGCCGCCCAGGACCTCGGTGCGGGCGCCCAGCGACTCGGCGTGCGCCAGCACGCGCCGCAGGGTGTCGTGCCGCGAAGCCGGCTGGGGCTGGACGCGCAGGCTCTCGATGGTGACCACGTGCAGTTCGCAATCGAGTCGCTGGGCGAGGCGATGCGCGTTGCGCACCACGTGGCCGGCATCGTCGGCGGCGATACAGGCAAGGACGGCTTCCCGGGTGCGCCAGATATCCGTGATGGCCCGGTCCAGCCGGTAGGCCTGGACGTCGTCGTCCACGTGTTCCGCGGTACGCCGCAGGGCCAGTTCGCGCAGCGCGATCAGGTTGCCCTTGCGGAAGAAATGGCCGGCGGCGTGCCGGGCCTGCTCGGGCAGGTATACCTTGCCCTGGCGCAGGCGGCGCAGCAGCTCGTCGGCCGATGTGTCGACCAGGATGATTTCGGCGGCGCCGTCGAACACGGCGTCGGGCACGGTCTCCCGTATCCGCACGCCGGTGATGCCGCCCACCGCTTCGTTCAAGCTGTCCAGATGCTGCACGTTCAGCGTGGTCCAGACGTCGATGCCGGCGGCGAGCAGTTCGTGCACGTCCTGCCATCGCTTGTCGTGGCGCGACCCGGGGACGTTCGAGTGAGCCAGTTCGTCCACCAGCACCAGGGCGGGCCGCCGCGCCAGCGCGCCGTCCAGGTCGAATTCCTTCAACACCCGTTCGCGGTAGCGGATCTCGGCCAGGGGCAGGGCAGGGATGCCGGCCAGCAGGGCCATCGTTTCCTTGCGCCCGTGCGTCTCGACGACGCCGGCCACCACGTCCGCGCCTTGCTCCATCCGGTGGCGCGCGGCCTCCAGCATGGCGTAGGTCTTGCCGACGCCGGCCGAGGCGCCGAAATAGATGCGCAGCCGGCCGCGCGCGGCCGGCCGCCCGGCGGCATCGAGGTTCCTGAGCAGGGTATCGGGGTCGGGACGGCCGGGGGCGGCGGATGCCATGTGTGGGGTCTGGGCGCGGACGGCGGATCAGGAGCGGGGCAGCCGGTCCAGCGCGAGGTTGAGCTGGAGTACGTTTACCACGGGTTCGCCCAGTATGCCGATGAACGGCCGCTGCGTATGCGCGGCGATCAGTTTTTCCACCTCGTCCGAGGACAGCCCGCGCTCGCGTGCCACCCTCGGCGCCTGGTAGCGGGCGCCCGCCACGCTGATGTGAGGATCCAGGCCGCTGCCCGAAGCGGCAACCAGGTCCACCGGGATCAGCGCCGTGTTGCCGGGGTCGGCCCGCCGCAGCGCCAGGGCGCGCTCGCCGGCCAGGCGCGCCAGGTCGGGATTGCTCGGCCCGAGGTTGGAACCGCCGGATGCTTGCGCGTTGTACGGGCGGTCGGCGGTGGCCGAGGGACGGCCCCAGAAATAGCGGGGCGCGGTGAACGACTGGCCGATCAGCGCCGAGCCGACCGTCGTTCCCCCCGACTGGACGAGCGATCCGTCCGCCTGGTGCGCGAACGCCAGCCGGGCCAGGGCGGTGGTGGCCAGCGGATAGAGCAGGCCGGTAACGACGGAGAGCGCCGCGAACACGGCCAGGGCGGGGCGCAGCACGCGTTGACGGGCGGGAGAGGAAGCAGGGGTCATGAAAGTCTCCGGGAATCGGGAGGATCAGGCGAGTCCGGCCGCGGCCAGGATCATGTCGATCAGCTTGATGCCGGCGAAGGGCACCAGCAGGCCGCCCAGTCCATACACCAGCAGATTGCGGCGCAGCAGCGCGGCCGCGCCCAGCGGCCGGTAGCGCACGCCCTTCAAGGCCAGCGGGATCAGCACGATGATGATGAGCGCGTTGAAGATCACGGCCGACAGGATGGCCGACGACGGCGAGGCCAGGCGCATGACGTTCAGCGCGGCCAGTTGCGGGTAGACGCCGGCGAAGGCAGCGGGAATGATCGCGAAATACTTGGCCACGTCGTTGGCGATGCTGAAGGTGGTCAGCGCGCCGCGCGTCATCAGCATCTGCTTGCCGGTCTCGACCACTTCGATCAGCTTGGTCGGATCCGAGTCCAGGTCGACCATGTTGCCGGCTTCCTTGGCGGCCTGGGTGCCGGAATTCATCGCCACCGCGACGTCGGCCTGCGCCAGCGCGGGGGCGTCGTTGGTGCCGTCCCCGGTCATGGCCACCAGCCGGCCGTCGGCCTGGTAGCGGCGGATCAGCGCCAGCTTGGCTTCGGGCGTGGCCTGGGCCAGGAAGTCGTCCACGCCGGCCTCGGCGGCGATGGCCGCCGCCGTGAGCTTGTTGTCGCCGGTGATCATCACGGTCTTGATGCCCATGCGGCGCAGTTCTCCGAACCGTTCCCGCATGCCGGGCTTGACGATGTCCTTGAGTTCGACCACGCCCAGCGCCGCCCGGCCGTCGCACACCACCAGCGGCGTGCTGCCGCGCCGGCCCGCATCGTCGGCCGCGCGCGCGACGGCCTCGGGCAGCGCGGCGCCCTGTCCGGCCAGCCAGGCCTGTATCGCGTCGACCGCGCCCTTGCGTACGCGGCGGTCCGCCAGGTCCACGCCGCTCATGCGGGTATGGGCCGAGAAGGGAACGAAGACCGCGCCGGCGGCCGCCTCGGGCGCCTGGCCCAACTGGCGGGCCGCCAGCGCGGCGATGCTGCGGCCTTCGGGCGTCTCGTCGGCCTGCGAGGCCAGGCAGGCGGCGCGCGCCAGGACGTCGGCCGCCACGCCGGGCGCCGGGTGGAAGGCGCTGGCCTGGCGATTGCCGAAGGTGATGGTGCCGGTCTTGTCCAGCAGCAGCACGTCCACGTCGCCGGCCGCTTCCACGGCCCGGCCCGAGGTGGCGATCACGTTGGCGCGCATCATGCGGCTCATGCCGGCCACGCCTATCGCCGAGAGCAGGCCGCCGATGGTGGTCGGGATCAGGCAGACCAGCAGCGCGACCAGCGCGGTGATGGCGATGGCCGTTCCCTGGCCGGCGGCGGAAATGGCGAAGAACGAGAAGGGAAGCAGGGTTGCGACGACCAGCAGGAAGACCAGCGTCAGGCCCACCAGCAGGATGTTCAGGGCGATCTCGTTCGGGGTCTTCTGGCGCCGCGCGCTTTCCACCATCGCGATCATGCGGTCCAGGAAGCTTTCGCCGGGGTTGGCCGCGACCTGTACGATGATCCAGTCCGACAGCACGCGCGTGCCGCCCGTCACCGACGAGAAGTCGCCGCCGGCCTCGCGGATGACCGGCGCCGATTCGCCGGTGATGGCGCTTTCGTCCACCGAGGCGATGCCGGCGATGATCTCGCCGTCGCCCGGTATGGTGCCGCCCGCCTCGACCAGCACGACGTCGCCCTTGCGCAGGCTGCCCGACGGACGTTCCGCGACGTGGCCGCGGTAGGCCTCGGCCGTTGCCGGTGTGCCGGCCGGCACGCCGGCAACGACCCGGGCGATCACGGTGGTGCGCAGTCCGCGCAGCGCGGCCGCCTGCTGCTTGCCGCGCCCTTCGGCCAGCGCCTCGGCGAAGTTGGCGAACAGCACGGTGAACCACAGCCAGGCGGAGACGGCGAACATGAAGCCGGTGTCGGCATCGGCGTGGCCGAACAGGCCCGCGATCCACAGCAGGGTGGTCAGCATGCTGCCCGCGTACACGGTGAACATCACCGGATTGCGGACCTGGGTCGAGGGCCGCAGCTTGAGCAGGCTTTCTTTCAGGGCCGCGCCGAGCGGGATGCCCGACCGGGCGCGCGGGGCAGGCGCCGCGGCGGCGGGGTGGGGAAGGGAAGGTTCCAGATGCGTAGACATGATGATGCCCGTCCAGGCGTTCAGGGTTGCAGGTGTTCCGCCACCGGCCCCAGGGCCAGCGCGGGGATGTAGGTCAGCGCGCCCACCATCAGCACGGCGCCGATCAGCAGCGCGACGAACAGCGGCCCGGTGGTGGGCATGGTGCCCGGGCCCGCGGGGATGCGCCGCTTGGCGGCCAGCGATCCGGCCAGGGCCAGGACCGGCACGATGATCCCGAAGCGGCCGCACCACATCGCCAGCGCCAGCAGCACGTTGTAGAAGGGCGTGTTGGCGGACAGGCCGGCGAAGGCGCTGCCGTTGTTGTTGGCGGCCGAGGACAGCGCGTACAGCACTTCCGAGAAACCGTGGGCGCCCGGATTGAATATGCCCGCCTGTCCGCCGGGCAGAGAGACGGCCGCCGCCGTGCCCAGCAGCACCAGCAGCGGCGTGGCCAGCAGCACGATGGCCACCATCTTCATGTCGTGGCTTTCGATCTTCTTGCCCAGGTATTCGGGCGTGCGGCCGATCATCAGGCCGGCGATGAACACGCCGGTGATGGCGAAGACCAGCATGCCGTACAGGCCGGAGCCGACGCCGCCGAACACCACTTCGCCCAGCTGCATCAGCAGCAGGGGCGAGAAACCGCCCATCGCCGTCAGCGAATCGTGCATCGTGTTGACCGCGCCGCAGGAGGCCGCCGTGGTGACCACCGCGAACAGGGCGCTGGCGGCGATGCCGAACCGGCTTTCCTTGCCTTCCATGTTTCCGCCGGCCGACAGCGCGGAGGGCGCGGCATCGATGCCCGGCTGCGCCAGCATGGGGTTGGCGTGTTGTTCGAAGTAGCCGGTGGCGAGCGCGAACAGCACGAACAGCACCGTCATCGCGGCCAGGATCGCCGCCCCCTGGGCGCGGCTGCCCACCAGTTCCCCGAAGGCCATGCACAGCGCGGCGGGGATCAGGAAGATCGCCAGCATCTCCAGGAAGTTGCTGGCCGCCGTGGGGTTTTCGAAGGGGTGCGCGGAATTCGCGTTGAAGAAGCCGCCGCCGTTCGTGCCCAGCAGCTTGATGGCTTCCTGCGAGGCCACCGGTCCCATGGGCAGGGTCTGCGACGCGCCCTCCAGCGTATGCACGGTCTGGTAGGCGTCGAAGTTCTGGATCACGCCCTGGCTGACCAGGAACAGCGCGAGCAGCAGCGACAAGGGCAGCAGCACGTACAGCGTCGAGCGCACCAGGTCGGCCCAGAAGTTGCCGACGGTGCCCGCGCTGTGCCGCGCCAGTCCGCGCATCAGCGCGAACAGCACGGCGATGCCGGTGGCCGCGGACACGAAGTTCTGCACGCCCAGGCCCAGCATCTGGGTCAGATAGCTCATGGTCGTCTCGCCGGCGTAGCCCTGCCAGTTCGTATTGGTGACGAAGCTCACCGCCGTGTTCAGGGCCGAGTCCGGCGCCACCGCACCCAGCGCGGCGGGGTTCAGCGGCAGCCATCCCTGCACGCGTTGCAGCGCATACAGGCCGACCAGGCCGACCAGGTTGAAGGCCACGGCGGCCACGGCATAGGCTTTCCAGCCCGTTTCCAGGGCCGGGTCGATGCCGGCAAACCGGTAGATGAGGCGTTCGGCCGGGCGGCCCCAGGCGGTCCATCGCGACGGGCCGCCATCCATGGCGAGGCGGATGTAGCGGCCCAGGAAGGGCGCGACCGCCAGGAGGACCGCGAGATAAAGCGCCAGCAGAAGGAGCAGCTTGGTATCCATCAGAATTTCTCCGCCTGGAACAGGGCGACGAGCAGATAGACGAACAGGGCCGCGGCCGCCACGGCGCCGGCCAGGTGCAGCCAGGTCATGGCGTTTCTCCTTGCGACAGAGCCGCGCAGAACTGAATCAGCCCGATGGTCGCGCGCGCGATGACGACCAGGCCCAACAGGTAGATGAGATCCATTTTTTCCCGCCGATGCGGACTCCTCGATGGGCGGGGACGGCCTTTTCGTCCCCATGCCCGACGCCTGCCAGCGTAAGGATGCGGATGTAAAAACGGGGTATAGCTTGGGCGGGCGGGTATAAAAATGGCGTAAAAATCGCCGCGGGCGGCGTCGCGTTAAGCTATCGCCCATGACCAATGCGGGGATCGCCATCCCCACGCGCCGAGGAATATCGTGTTTACCGGAATCATCCAGGGCACCGCCCAGATCGCCGCCATGAACGACCGCGAGGGCCTGCGCACCTTCACGCTCGAGTTCCCGCCGGGCTTCTGCCAGGACCTGGCCATAGGCGCCAGCGTCTCGGTGGACGGCGTCTGCCTGACGGTCACCGACATCGCCAGTCCCTCCGCCGCCTCGTTCGACGTCATGCTGCAAAGCCTGAACATCACCACGCTGTCCGAATACGGCGTGGGGTCGCGCATCAACGTCGAGCGCGCCGCCAAGGACGGCGCCGAGATCGGCGGCCATCCGCTGTCCGGCCACGTCGACTTCACCACCACCATCGCCGGCATCCGCAGCTCGGACACGAACCGCGTCATGCGCTTCACCATTCCCGAGGCCTTCCGCAAATACGTATTCGCCAAGGGCTACATCGCCATCAACGGCGCCAGCCTGACCGTGGCCGAGGTCAACCGGACCGAGGGCTGGTTCGAGGTCTGGCTGATTCCCGAAACGCGGCGCATGACCACGTTCGAGGAAAAGCAGGTGGGCGACCGGCTCAACATCGAGATCGAGCGCGGCACGCAGGTGGTGGTCGATACCGTGCGCGAGACCGTGCAGGAAAGCCTGGGCAAGCTCCAGCCCCTGCTGGAAGCTGTGCTCAAAGAGCGCGGGATCGAGCTCGAGGACCTGTTCCCCGCGCCCAAATCGCTGAAGTAATCAGCCGCCAGGACCGCGCCCCCGGGTTTGCCAGGGTTGCGGTCCTTTTCGTGGCTGGTATTATTTACCTACCGTTCGGTAAGTAAATGCGATCGCTCATGCCTACCTCTGCTTCCCGCCCCGCTCCCAGGCGCCGCCAGGGCCGCCCGCCCGTGGTGGCCGACGCGCGCCAGCGCATCCTGCTGGAAGCCTCGAAGCTGTTCGCGCAAAGCGGCTACGAAAGCAGCTCCATCGGCGAACTGGCCGCCGCCATCGGTGTTTCCAAGCCGGCCATCTATCACTACTTCGCCACCAAGCAGGACATCTACGACGCCATCATCCTGCAGGCGCTGCAAGGCCTGACCGATGCCGTCGTGCCGGCGGTGAACGCCCAGCCGGACCCGCTGGACAAGCTGCGCGTCTTCATGACGGCGCACGCGGCCTACCTGGAACGCAATTACTGGAGCTTCGTCGCCATGCTGGTGGGCTTCAGCGGCATGAGCCCCAGCTACCGCGACGACGCCTCGCGGCTGCGCGACGCCTACGAACGCCTGCTGCGCCGGATCCTGGAGCAGGGCGCGCGCGAAGGGGTATTCCGGCCGGGGCAGATCGTGACCTCGGGGCGCGCCGTGCTGTCCCTGCTCAACTGGATGGCGCGCTGGTTCAAGCCCGGCCATGGCAGCACGGCCGAACAGATCGCGCTCGACTATTTCGAACTTCTATCCGCCGGCCTGTGTGTCAGGCCGGCCGCCACTTCCTAATGGGGACTGTCATGTCGTTGGATGCCGATACCTTGAAGTTGCTGATCGAGGCCACGCGCACGTTCGTGGCCGAGCGCCTGGTTCCGCTCGAGGCCGAAGTGGCCGAGACCGGCGTGATTCCGCCACAGGTGCGCGAGGAAATGCAGGCACTGGGCCTGTTCGGCCTGTCCATCGCGCCGGAGTACGGCGGGCTGGGCCTGAACATGGAAGAGGAAGTGCTGATCGCGATGGAACTGGGCCGCACGTCGCCGGCCTTCCGGTCCCTGGCGGGCACCAACATCGGCATCGGCTCGCAGGCCATCGTGCTGGCGGGCACCACCGAGCAGCGCGACCACTACCTGCCGCGCCTGGCCAGTGGCGAACTGATCGGCTCGTTCGCGCTGACCGAACCGGACGCGGGGTCGGACGCCCTGTCGCTGCGGACCTCGGCGCGCCGCGACGGCGACCATTACGTCCTGAACGGCACGAAGCGCTTCATCACCAACGCCCCCATCGCCGGCCTGTACACCGTCATGGCCCGCACGGGCGAGGGGCGCGGGTCGGGCGCGATCTCGTGCTTCCTGGTCGAGGCCGGCACGCCCGGCATCACGCTGGGCAAGCCGGACCGCAAGATGGGCCAAGCCGGCTCGCTGACCTGCGACATCGTGTTCGACGATTGCCGCGTGCCCGCCAGCGCCTTGCTGGGCGGGGAAGAGGGCAACGGCTTTCGCACGGCCATGCGCGTGCTGGACAAGGGCCGTCTGCACATCTCGGCCGTCTGCGTCGGCATGGCCGAGCGGCTGATCGCCGAATCCGTGCGCTACGCCACCGAACGCAAGCAGTTCGGCCAGGCCATCGCCGACTTCCAGTTGATCCAGGCCATGATCGCGGACAGTCAGACCGAAGCCTACGCCGCCCGCACCATGGTGCTGGACGCGGCCCGCAAGCGCGACCGGGGCGAAACGACGACGCTGGAAGCGTCCTGCTGCAAGCTGTTCTCCACCGAAATGGTGGGGCGGGTGGCAGACCGCGCCGTGCAGGTCCACGGTGGATCGGGCTACATTGCCGAATACGCGGTCGAACGCTTCTATCGCGACGTCCGCCTGTTCCGCCTGTACGAGGGAACCTCGCAAATACAGCAACTCGTCATCGCGCGCGAAACCATCAAGGCATACACGGCCTGAGGGCCGCCAAGGGAGGCAGGGACAAATGGCACTGATCAATAGCGTGGGGATAGTCGGCGCGGGCGCCATGGGCAGGGGCATCGCGCAGATCGCGGCCCAGGCCGGGCTGCGCGTCTACCTGTACGACACCGCCCAGGCGGCGCTCGCGTCGGCGCGCGACAGCCTGCGCGACACCTGGGACAAGCTGGTGCAGAAGGGCAAGCTGGAAGCGCCCCGGGCCGAGGCGGCGTTCCAGGCGCTCACCCTGTGCGAGGACCTGGCGCAATTGCGCGACTGCGATCTCGTGGTCGAGGCCATCGTCGAACGGCTGGACGCCAAGCAGGGGCTGTTCCGGCAACTGGAAGATATCGTCGGCGAGGCCTGCATCCTGGCCTCGAACACCTCGTCCCTGTCCATCACCGCGATCGCCGCGGCGTGCCGGCTGCCCGCGCGCGTGGCGGGCTACCATTTCTTCAACCCCGTTCCGCTGATGAAGGTGGTGGAGGTCATCGACGGCCTGCGCAGCGACCCGGAGGTGGGCGACGCGCTGGCCGAACTGGCCCGCCGCATGGGCCATACGCCCGTGCGCGCCAAGGACATGCCCGGCTTCATCGTCAACCACGCCGGCCGGGGCCTGAACACCGAAGGGCTGCGGGTACTGCAGGAAGGCGTGGCCGATTGCGCCCAGGTCGATGCCATCATGACCGGCCAGGCAGGATTCCGCATGGGGCCGTTCGAACTGATGGACCTGACCGGCCTGGACGTCTCGCATCCTGTCATGGAGTCCATCTACCGCCAGTTCTTCGACGAGCCGCGTTTCCGCCCTTCGCCGCTGACCACCGTGCGCCTGGCAGGCGGACTGCTGGGCCGCAAGACGGGCCAGGGCTTCTACGCCTATGCCGACGGCAAGAAGCAGGTCGCGCCCGAGGCGCCGCCGCCTTCGGTCGAGCCTATGCCCGAGGTCTGGGTGTCGCCGGCGCGCCCCGAGGGCCGGGCGTTGGTGGTTGAACTGCTGGAGCGCCTGGGGGCGCGGGTGCAGCAGGGCGACCGCCCCGGCGATGATGCCCTGATCGTGGTCACGCCACTGGGCGAGGACGCCACCACGGCGGCCTGCGACCAGGGCCTGGATGCCCGCCGCACGGTGGCGGTGGACGTCCTGCACGGCCTGCCGGAAGGGCGCCGCCGCACGCTCATGGCCACGCCGCTGACCGGGCAGGCGTGGCGGGACGCCGCCCTGGCCCGCTTTTCCTCCGACGGTGCGCCGGTGACGCTGGTCCAGGATTCGCCGGGTTTCGTCGCCCAGCGCATCGTCGCCACCATCGTCAACATCGCCTGCGAGATCGCCCAGCAGGGTATCGCCACGCCCGAGGACATCGACCGCGCCGTCACGCTGGGCCTGGGCTATCCCAAGGGGCCGCTGGCCATGGGCGACGCGCTGGGCGCCGCCCGTATCGTCGAGATCCTGCGCAACATCGTGCGCGTGACCGGAGACATGCGTTACCGGCCCAGCCTGTGGCTGCAACGCCGGGCCCAACTGGGGATGTCGCTGCTCGACCGCTAGGGCCGAGGCGAGGTCACGAAAGAGATCGGCGGGGACGGCGCCATATCTTCTAAAATGCGGCGCTGTTTGATGGAGGATGTAATGGGACTCTTCATGGACCCCCGCCGGCAGCCCGAGGACACGCGCAGCAGCTATGCCCGCCGCCGCGCGCCGTGGCTGGTGCTGGTGGCGATCGGCTGCAGCGCCTACGTGCTGTCCAGGGGCTACCCCAGCTATACCGGCTGGCTGGCGATGATGGTGACCTGGGTGGCGGCCGTGCTGGCCATTACCACCGCCGACTGGAGCGACTTGCGCAGGAAATGAGACACCTTTGACTGTCGCCAGCAAACATCCCCTGGCGGCCGAGCTGGTCGCGGTGCTGGTCGCCGCCACCGACGCCGAGCCGCTGGTCCTGACCACGCACGATGGACGCATGCTGCCGTCCGGCCCCTTCGAGTCCGGCCACCGCTCGCTGCAGGCCGGGCTGCGCGCCTGGGTGGAAGAGCAGACGCACCACCCGCTGGGCTACGTCGAGCAGCTATATACCTTCGCCGACCGCGACCGCACTGAACAGAACACCGAGCAGCGCGTCATTTCCATCAGCTACCTGGCCCTGACGCGGCAAGGGCCGGTTTCCGGCGCCGATGCCGCCTGGCATGGCTGGTATCGCTATTTCCCATGGGAAGACCGGCGCGCGCCGTCGGCCGAACTGGGGGAATTGATCGACGGCGCGCTGCGCGAATGGTGCCGGGCGGGCGCCGATACCGCCCAGCGCCGGACCCGGCAGCAGCGGGCCGAGGTCTGCTTCGGCCTGGACGGCCGTACCTGGAACGAGGAACTGGTCCTGCAGCGCTACGAACTCCTGTTCGAGGCGGGATTGGTGCACGAAGCCATCCGCCGCGCCGGCCGCACCGGGCTGCCGCACCTGGGCCAGCCCATGCGGCACGACCACCGCCGCATCCTGGCCACGGGCATCGCGCGCCTGCGGGCCAAGATCAAATACCGCCCCGTGGTGTTCGAGCTGATGCCGCCGGCCTTTACCTTGCTGCAATTGCAGCAGGCCGTCGAGGCGCTGGCCGGGCGGTCGCTGCACAAGCAGAACTTCCGCCGCTTCATCGAACAGCAGCAACTGGTCGAGGAAACCGGCGCGCTGTCCACCGAGACGCCGGGGCGCCCGGCCAAGCTCTTCCGCTTCCGCGGCGACGTGATGCTGGAGCGCGCCCTGAGCGGCAGCAAGCTCCCGCTGGTTCGCGGCAACTAGGGCCTGTGCGAGCCTCCTTTTGGCGAGAACAGGCCCGAAGCCACGGGAACGTATTTTTCAGGTTTCCACGTATTGACAGCCCTTATGCTCATACTTAGCATAAAGAGGACGGCTAGAGCCGCGATTTTTTTCAACGGAAAATACTCATAATGAGCATAAATAATCTCAGCGCCCATGCCGGGGGTGCCCAGGAGGCCTGGGACATCGCGCCGCTGCCCTCGGTCATGATCGAGCCCCTGGTTCGCGCCACCCTGTTGGAAGACCTGGGCCGCGCGGGCGACGTGACCACCAACGCCATCGTGCCCGCAGGCCATCGCGGCCGCACCGCCATGGTGGCGCGCCAGCCCGGCGTGGTCGCCGGCATGGACGTGGCGCGCGTGGCGTTCGGCCTGATCGATCCGGACATCCGCGTCGACGTGCGCAAGCCCGACGGCAGCCGCATCCGGCCGGGAGACGTCATCGCGGTGGTGGAGGGCAATTCGCGCGCCATGCTGACGGCCGAACGCACCGCGCTCAATTTCCTGTGCCATATGAGCGGCATCGCGTCGGCGACGGCCTCCGTGGTCGATGCCATCGGCGATGCGCGGTCGCGCGTGGTATGCACCCGCAAGACCATGCCGGGGATGCGCATCGTGCAGAAATACGCGGTCCGGGTGGGCGGCGGCTCCAACCACCGCTTCGGCCTGGACGACGCGGTGCTGATCAAGGACAACCACGTGGCGATCGCCGGCAGCGTCGCCGAAGCGGTTCGGCGCGCGCGTGCCGGCGTGGGGCACCTGGTGAAGATAGAGCTGGAGGTCGATACGCTGGAGCAACTGGACGAGGCGCTGGAGCTGAGGGTGGACGCCATCCTGCTGGACAACATGAGCGTCGAGACGATGACCGAGGCGGTGCGCCGCGTGGACGGCCGCGCGGTGACCGAGGCCTCGGGGCGCATCACGCCCCAGACCGCTCCGGCCGTGGCCCGTACCGGCGTGGACCTGATCTCCATCGGCTGGTTGACGCACAGCGTGGGCGTGCTGGACATCGGGCTGGATCACACGCCGGCATAGTTGCTATATATAGGGAAGGGAGCCACAGGGGCGGCTTTCTTCTCTTTTCCTGGTGGCGAGTTGCACACGCCAGAAAAACCGTGCTATAGTCTCTTTCTCGACGCAAACAACGCAACGCGAACGGCGCAGCGAAGCAAGCGAAGAGTGAGGGAGGCAGTTTCAGCAGCGGTTACGCATAAGCGGGCGCAGCGAAGCAGCCGACCAAAAGAAGGGGCCTTGCGGCAGGGT